>NZ_NEGH01000004.1 GCF_002135375.1 Acinetobacter sp. ANC 4558
ATCACTTCCTAAAGCCACGGCACTATTATTCAGGGCTTGAGCTGAAGAACCTAGGGCAATACTATTTACACCCGATGCATTTGAGCTATCTCCAAATGCAATCGCACTTTCTTGAGCAGCACGGGCAGTTTGCCCAATTGCGATACTGTTCGTTGCATTAGAGAAGGAGCTATCTCCAAAAGCAATCGCACTATTTTTAGTTGCTCGAGCTGCTTGTCCAATAGCAATACTGTCTGTTGCACTCGCAATCGAACTATCACCAAGTGAAAACGCACTATTTTTAGTTGCTTGGGCAGAGTGACCAATAGAAATACTATTGGTTGCACTGGAAAGAGAATTATTACCTAAAGCGACTGCGCTATTGCTATTGGCTTTTGCTGATGATCCAATGGCTGTACTGTTAGAGGCGGTGGAGCTTGAACCATTTCCTAAGGCAACTGAACTTGCTTTAGTTGCTTGAGCAGAATGACCAATGGCAATACTATCTATACCGCTAGAATCAGAAGCTGTGCCGACCGCAAGTGAGTGGTTTCCAGAAGCATTTGCACCAGAAGCTGTATATTGATTATTACTACCTGAAGAAGAACCAAGCGCAAGGGCTCCGATACCAGAGGCATTCGCAGAATGACCTAATGCTATAGCCCGTGTTTGAGTTGCAGCACTGGTTGTACCAATTGCGAGTGCAGAATTTTCAAGAGCAACAGCTTCGCGACCTATGGCTGTTAAACCATTTCCATCGACATAAGAATTGTTACCGAGAATGACATTGTTATTGCCATTTGCATAGGAAGCATTACCGATTATGAGATGAGCACCACTATTAAATCCACTAGCTCCAGAAATTGTCGTAGCATGATTCTCCGTTGCTGTCGAGGAACCAATAACAATTGAACCCGCCACCAAGGATTTCGCATTATCACCAATAGCAATACCATAGGTGGTTGTATCTTGTTTTTGACGATTTGGAAGTGCTGGATTGTTCCAATAATGAATGATCAAATTTGTATTATTTACTGTTGCATTTTCAGTTGTAATACTTACCCCATTTCCAGTCGTTTGAATGGTTCGTTCAGCCCAAGCAGGTGAAGTCATTAAGCAAATACTTAAACTCAGTAATTTGAGTTTTAGTGGCGGATGTACTGTGCTTAAGTGCTTATAATATGTCGTATTATTAGGATGTTGAGAAGTCGTATTTTTAATTATTTTTGTCATCTTGATAACCTTTTTTAGGTTTATTAATCACTATATTATTCATTAGTATATTTTTGAGTTATCGTCGTACCCCTGAGATTTCTAATTCAATGCGACGGTCAGGCTGTAAACATAATTTTTGTTTTGATAAGTTTTTAATGTTCTGACAACCTTGTGTAACAGGCTGTGTCTTTCCAAAGCTTTGCACGGCAAGAATCTCATCGGGAACGCCTTGGCTGACTAAATATTGCTTCACGGTTTGTGCGCGTGCTAATCCCAGTTTATAGTTATATTGCTCACTGCCCAGACGGTCGGTAAACCCAGTTATTGCAATTGAACTAATATGACTATAATTTTGTTGCAGGGTAGAAATGAGCTGCTGTAGATTTTGTTCACCTGTTGGTAATAAGCTACTTAAACTTGAACCATTGAATTTAAATAAGATATCACCGTTCAATAAAACTTTTTCTGTGTTTACTGTCGGTTGAAGTATTGGTTGTTCAGCTTCTACGACCTTATGCACGGTAGGTGGTTGAGCGACAACAAAAGTTTCACAATCATTTCCTTTCCACGAAAGTCGTTCAGCAAGATATTGTTTATTAAAATCAATACGAAGTTGGCAACGCTTATATGTTTGTGTATTGGGCATCCGAATATCTAAAACATAATTCCATGTTCTTTCAAACAGAAGCCCTTCATTAAAATGAGGATTTCCTAAGAGTTGACGAAATTGATCTTTGGTTAATCCCGTATCAAGTCGAGCGACATCATTATATTCATAGCGATGAACTTGTTTTAAGTAGCTTTTTTGAATGTCTGGAAAACGTGAATTATGGTCATTTGTTTTTGCCTCAGCTGCAAATATATTTCCCGACAAGGTGATGGCATAGCTAAATATTAAACTTGGAATCAAGATTCTTTTTTTCATGATAAATATCCCCAATAGAATTAAATTATTTTTATTTTAAGTTTTATATTTTTTAATTAATGGCACCGCCAATACCTAAGCGTACACTTGGCTTACCTTCTGTTGCTCCTGCAACGCCAACGGTTGCAGACCAGCGTCCATTATCTGCTGTCTTTTTCAATGTCGCACCAAAACCGACTTCCGAAGAATGATATGCTGTTCCTAAAGCATAAGTCCATTTACCCGGAATATAAGGGGCTGGTTCTAAAGCCATTGCAGCCGCAATCCCCGCATTTGCACGTTTTGCTGTTTTATTGATGGCTTGTTGTAATCGTTTATCCTCATTGTCTAAGGCAAGAATTGCATCACCTACGGTATAGTATGAATTTCCTGCGACATTGAATGTTGGGCCTTTACCTGATTCGAAGTCTGAGCCTGCACCGATAATATTGTAAATGGTATCGCCTAAATGATAGAGCTGAGAACCATTGACTGCATCTTTAGAGCTTGATGAAATCGTACCATTCGCAACATTGGTAATTTTATTGCCACCTGCATTAATTCCATCTTGGTTAATGATGGTGTTACCCACATGAACTGAATTAAACGTAACATTTTTACTGGTTGCAACTTCATAGGTGGTGCTGCCATCGGCATTTAATGTTGGTGAAACYTCCATATTTAGTCCAGCAACTACTTTTGTTTTTGCAGCAGCAACAGCTTCATCAATGGTATCTTTACCCGTATTACCAATATTTGTGGCAGTAATGGTGCCATCCGCATGTAATGTTGCATCTCCGCCAATAATATTGACCATACTATTTGCAACATTACCAATGACATTATTGGTTGCATAGAGTTGGCTACCATTCACAGCATCTGTACTATTTTTAGAAATTTCACCAGATCCAACATGTTTAAGTTGGCGTTCCTCATTGGCATTCCCGAAAGAGACTTGCATGCCAGGATCGCTGACTTGTCCTGCATAATTACCAAAGGTGATTCCTTTTAGAGTTGTATTAACGATTTTGGTGGCATTGGTATCTGTTTTTGCATTGCTACCAATCGCTACGGCATTGGCTTTATTTGAAATGCTGCCTTGTCCAATGGCAACACTATTATTCGCACTAGCCGTTGCATCACTTCCTAAAGCCACGGCACTATCATTCAGGGCTTGAGCTGAAGAACCTAGGGCAATACTATTTACACCCGATGCATTTGAGCTATCTCCAAATGCAGCAGCACTTTCTTTAGAGGCATGAGCAGCTTGTCCAATGGCTACACTCTTGGCTGCATTGGCAATCGTATGGTCACCGATAGCCAATGCACTGACGTTGGTTGCTTGAGAGGATTGACCAATAGAGATACTTTTATTGGCATTCGATAAGGCATTGTCACCTAAAGCGATTGCACTTGTATTCGTTGCTTTAGCAGATTGCCCAATGGCAACACTATTGCTTGCACTAGAAAGTGAACTATCACCTACAGCAACTGCATTATTACCACTTGCTTTTGCTGCTTGTCCAATGGCAGTTGCATTGGCTGCACTGGCAATTGCACTATCACCGAATGCAAGGGCACTATTTTTAGTTGCTTGCGCGGAATGACCAATGGCAACGCTGTCTGTTCCGCTAGAAACAGAAGAGGTGCCTACGGCAAGTGAGTGGTCTCCAGAAGCATTCGCACCAGAATCTGTATAGTAATTACTCCCTCCTTCGGAGGAGCCAAAAGCAATAGCACCGACACCTGAAGCATTAGCAGATTGTCCGATGGCAATGGCTTTTTCCGCGGTTGCAGCGCTAGTTGTCCCGATTGCGAGTGCATTGTCATCAGATGCGACAGCTTCACGACCTATAGCGGTTGAGGCAATTCCATTGGCATAAGAATTATTTCCTATAATCGTATTGTGATTGCCATTTGCATAAGAATTAGTACCAATGACAACCGCTGAGCCTAAATTAGGGTTTGTATTATTAGGCGTGTTTGAATTTTGGCTTGTTGCAGTGGAATTTGTACCAACAACAATAGACCCTCTTGAAAGTGCTTCAGCATTATTGCCTATAGCGATTGCAGACGCATTCGTTATTCCGTGTTGTTTATTTGGTAGTGCAGGGTTGTCCCAATAAAATATATCAGCAGAGGTGTTATTTACAGTTGCATCTGAAGTTGCAATGCTTCCACCATTTCCCGATGTTTGAATGGTTCGTTCAGCCCATACAGATGAGGTCATTAAACAAATACTTAAACTCAGTAACTTGAGTTTTAAGGTCGATGATGTGGTCTGTAGGTGTGCATATTCCATATGATCATCAGAATGATCATTAAAATTTAGGTTTTTCATATAATGTGCCTTTATTAAAATTATATTTTATATTTGTGATTTATTTCTCAATAAATATTATTTTATAGGAGCTTACTTTTTGTTTTATAACATAATATATGTGTATATGGAACATATTACATGAGGGGAATTTTAAATAATTTTAATATAAATTATTTAAATCAAGCGGAATGTTTGTAACACTTAAAAGATTATTTATAGATCAATGAAAGTTTATGCTGATCATTCAAATTTAGATTGTATATATGCTTAAAATTAAGATAAATTTGAATTGACATGTTTGGAAAAATTCTGAGACAAGAGAAGAGATAAGCTTTCACTTTTGGGAGTTTCTAGATGAAGTCAATTAATTATATGAGCTTAATGAGGGGCAAGTGCTTTAAGTAAAACATCACCCAATAAAAGTATTGAGTGATGAGATTTTCATGTGAATCTAAATTATATTTCTTGTTGCGCAGATTGTATGGCAGTCAGTGCGATGGTAAAGACAATATCATCGACTAAAGCACCACGTGACAAGTCATTTACAGGTTTATTTAAGCCTTGCAACATTGGGCCAACGCTGACTACATTTGCAGCACGTTGAACTGCTTTATAGGTCGTATTTCCAGTATTTAAGTCTGGGAAAATAAATACATTGGCACGCCCAGCCACTTGAGAGTTTGGTGCTTTAGAACGTCCTACGCTTTCAACCGATGCAGCATCATATTGAAGTGGTCCATCAATCAGTAAATCTGGGCGACGTTCTTGTGCTATACGGGTTGCCTCAGCAACTTTTTCGACGTCAGCCCCAGCGCCAGATGTTCCTGTTGAATAGGAAATCATCGCAATACGAGGATCAATACCAAATGCTTTTGCAGAGTCAGCAGATTGAATTGCAATTTCTGCAAGTTGCTCTGCATTTGGATCTGGGTTGATTGCACAGTCACCATAGACATAAACTTCATCTGGTAAAAGCATAAAGAATATAGATGACACAAGAGAATATTCTGGTGCAGTTTTGATGAGCTGAAATGCAGGACGAACTGTATTTGCAGTGGTATGAATTGCACCAGAGACCAAACCATCCACTTGATCTAATGCGAGCATCATGGTGCCAAGTACAACTGTATCTTGAAGTTGTTCTTTTGCTTGTAATTCGCTGAGTTTTCCTTTGCGCAGTTCAACCATCTTAGCTATATATTGATCTCGAATTAAATTAGGATCCATAATTTCTAAATTGCTTGGTAAATCAATGCCACGTGCTTTTGCAACTTCAATGACAACAGCAGGTTTTGCTAACAAAATACAGTCTGCAATACCACGAGCTTGACAAATAGCAGCTGCTTGAATGGTCCGAGGCTCATCTCCTTCAGGGAGTACAATTCGTTTTTTTGCAGCAATTGATTTTTGCACAAGCTCATATCTAAATGCAGAAGGAGACAAGCGTAATTGATAGGTTCCATTGAGTAATTGCGTTAACCAATCTGGATTAATATGGCTAGATACAAAGCGTGTTACTTGAATGGCGCGCTCAGTATCATCTATTGGAATTTCATTACTCAAATTTGAAAGTTGCTGCGCAGCATCAAATGCATTTAAAGGCGTATATAGAACGGGTAATCCTTGTTTGATGACTGGCTGACAATATGTCAGTGTTGATGAGTTTTTGATCTCATGTTCGGTGAGCACGAGGCCTGCAAGCGGAATACCATTAGTACTGGCAACACTCGCTGCTAAAATGACATCACCACGGTCAGCGGAGCTGATAATCAGTTCACCCGCAATAAATTTGTCTAATTCATATTCAATATTTGATGTGATTAAGCTGCTGTGAAGTACACGACGTAAATTTGCTTCACCATGATGGAGCCATTCTGCTTGAATGTGTGTTGCAAGGTCTGAAACTCGTGGTACGCTTAGAGTATTACTAAACGGAACTAAACCAATCACGGGTAAAGTCGCTGTGCCAATATGACTATGCGTTTTTTGAATATCTTGAATAAATTGGTGAGTTTCATCAATTAGGCGTAAGCTTGGATCAAGTGTTACAGGAATTTGAGCAGATTCTTCAGAAAGTCCTTTGGTGCGCATAAATAAAACGCCAGCAAGACGCTCAGCCGAGTTGCTGTATTGACGTAGTTGACTTTCTACTTTTTCAGCAGTTGCTGAGGGTTGCTGAATATTTGCATTGCTGACAACAACGACTTTAGCATTAAGTGCTTTTGCTAAAGTGGCGTTCATTTCAGTTGCAAAAGAATCCCGACTGGTCGGAACAAGTCCTTCAACAATAATCACATCATGTGATTTTGAAATTTCACGATGTAGACGAACAGCATCTTCTAAGAGTTCATCACTTTGATCATTATTTAATTGGGCAATCAGTGACTCATAAGCAATTGGGGCAACAGTTTCATTTTGGAATAAATGTGAATATAACGTTGTTGTACGATCTGGATCTGCACTTTTATTGTCTTGAGAAAAAGGTTTTAGAAAGCCTGCTTTGATGCCTTGGCATTCTAATGCATAGATTAAGCCTAAACATGCAGAAGCTAAACCGACACTTTCACCAGTTGGAACTAATAAAATTGTTTTCATAATAAAATCTAAATCACATTGATGATGGTGTAATGACAAATAGACGAAGATTGCTTATGCAATCAACGCCTGTGCTTCAAGCTTTTTTTCAGATGTTTGATCAACCTCAGTTTGTACAACCTGAATGGTTTCTTTTGCAATGCGACCTTCTTCATCTGTCGGAACAACCCATATTTGAGGTCCTGTTCCAGCATCAATACGACCTTCAGTTCCACGCTTTAACTCATTATTTCTTTCTTTACTTAAGTTAAAACCAAAATGTGGAAGGTAGGACATTGTTTTTTCACGGATATATGCAGAATTTTCACCAATACCACCTGTGAAAAATAGACCATTAAGCTGTGGTAAACCACAACTTAGCGCTGCCAGAGATTTCGCTAAACGATAGCAGAATACTTCAATGGCCAATGTTGCATCTTCATTGCCTTGTTCAGATGCCTCAATGAGTGTACGCATATCATTTGAAAGATCTGATAGACCCAATAAACCAGATTGACTATTGAGCATTTTATCAATTTTATAAAGATCCCAGCCTAGATTATTAGCTAAAAAGCTATGGATACTAGGATCAACATCACCGCTTCGCGTACCCATGACCACACCTTCAAGTGGTGTTAAACCCATAGAGGTATCGATACTTTGACCATTCCAAATTGCACATGTTGAACTGCCATTACCTAAATGTGCAGTTAACCATCCACCTTGTTTGAAGCTTCCAGCAAGTTCTGAACCACGCTCTGAAACATAAGCATGGCTAGTGCCATGAAAACCATAGCGACGAACATTATGTTCAGTATATAAAAATTTGGGTAATGCATAGCGGTATGCGTGTGCAGGCATGGTTTGATGGAATGCTGTATCAAACACGGCAACTTGTGGTAATTCAGGGAATAGACGCATTGTTGCTTCAATACCCACTAAATGTGCCGGATTATGCAATGGGGCTAGTGGTGTTGCTTCGCGAATACGTTGCACAATTTCTGGGGTGAGTAATTCTGCTTTTGTTAATGTTCCACCATGAACAACACGGTGCCCAATCGCTTGAGGATTATAATGAGATAAACGTTCTAAAATTGTTTCTAAGGCTTTTTCATGATCTGCATTGGGTAAGGCTAGCTCCAAAGGTTGACCACCTACAGTGATTCCTTTAATGCGCGCTTCGGGAGAACCTAAGTTTTCTGCTAAACCAAAAATTCGGTCGTCTCGTTGATCTGAAATAAGCGCATATTTAATAGATGATGAGCCGCAGTTAATAACTAAGATAGATGTAGACACGTTGTTTTACCCGATTATAATTGAAATACTGTTCCCTGATTTTGATCAAAACCAACTCAGTAAGAGTCGTAATATTGATCATTATTTATGTTTTATCATGGGATTTTTATTCCTCCTAGATAGACTTTAGGAGATTAGACTTAAGCACAATTGGCGATTGTTATGATAATCACTAAAATTTATTGTTTGTAAAATCTCATTTCTTAATGAAATATCACATAAATTTTATTTGTGCACTTAGTTCTAAATTGAAGATAACATAACATTTAAAGAAGATAATGTTGTTTTTTATTATTCTATAAATTCCATCATGTTTTATAATGATTATTTAAACCAACTCAGCCCAATTTTAAACTGAGTTGGTGTAAGTCTTTACTGGCGAATTTGACCATCACCAAAAACAATCCATTTTTGAGATGTTAAACCTTCTAAACCCACTGGTCCACGTGCATGAATTTTATCGGTGGAAATACCAATTTCAGCACCTAAGCCATATTCAAAACCATCGGCAAAACGAGTAGATGCATTAATAATGACCGAGCTAGAATCTACACGTGCTAAAAATTGTCTTGCTAGACTCAAGTTTTCAGTCAAAATCGCATCGGTGTGATGTGAGCCATATTGGTTGATATGAGTAATCGCTTCATCCATACCAGCAACAACTTTGACAGCTAAGATTGGGCCTAAGTATTCTTCATACCAATCTTCTTCAGTTGCAGCTTTTACCTGTGCACCTAAAATACGCTGTGTGTTTGTACACCCACGAAGTTCAACTTGCTTATCAGCAAATGTTTGTATAACTAACGGTAAAAAAGAATCTGCAATTTTCTCATCAATTAATAAGGTTTCCATGGCATTACACACACCATAACGATGCGTTTTAGCATTCAACAAGATAGGGAGTGCTTTATCTAAGTCAGCTTGTGCTTCGACAAAAATATGACAATTACCATCTAAATGCTTAATGACGGGGATGTTGGCTTCACGCGTAATCAGTTCGATTAAGCCTTTTCCACCACGTGGAACAATAACATCGACATATTCAGATAAGGTGATAAGTTGACCAACTGCAGCACGATCTGTTGTTTGAATCACTTGCACACAGGTTTCAGGTAAATTTGCAACTTTTAAGCCATATTGAATCGCCTCAGCAATGGCTTTATTTGATTCAATTGCTTCTGAGCCGCCACGTAGAATAATGGCATTTCCAGATTTTAATGCTAATGATGCTGCTTCGAGTGTAACATTCGGGCGAGACTCATAAATCATGCCGACGACACCTAAAGGAACACGCATTTTTCCAAGTTGAATACCAGAAGGACGATAGGCTAAATCTGTAATTTCACCAATTGGGTCAATTAAACTAATGACATCTTTTAAGCCTTCAAGCATTGCTTCAAAGCGTTTGGGAGTAAGTTCTAAGCGATCAAGTAAAGCACTATCTAAATGGTTTTGATGTGCATTTTGCATATCAATTTGGTTAGCCGCTAATATCGCAGGTTCACTGCTTTGTAAAGCAGCATAAATTGCTGATAAAGCGTTGTTTTTTGTTTGGGTAGAAGCGCTTGCCAAAATACTAGACGCTTGGCGTGCTTGTTGTCCTACCGTTTGCATATATTGTTCAACTGACTCTTGCATAGCGGTTTGATCACTTAGTAATTTCACTGTTGATATTAACAGTCTCCTGACAGACAATGAAGCATCTCAGAAGAAAAAGCTTAAAATTTAGAAAAATGAGTTTTGGATTCAATGAACTTATTTTAAGAAAAAGATCTTCGTTTTGAATTAAAGGAATATTTAAATATTCCTTTAATCATGATTCATTAACCCGAATTAATTTGGTAGAGTTGAATTTCTAAACGCAGTGATCGTATCACGAACTTTTTGCCATTCAGCTCCTAAATTTAAATCTTCTCCAACACGAATATCTGGAATTTTTCCACGCATTTTCTCTAGGCGTTCTTGGTTTGGAAGTGGGAAGTCTGCTATCCCTGCTAAGGCAATCCGCTGTGCCTCACGATCATTACAAACCAGTCCCATATCACAACCAGCTTGCAATGCAGCACGGATCCGAGCATCAGCACCGCCTGCGACACAAGCGGCCTGCATACTTAAATCATCAGAAAATAAAACTCCATCGAACTGGAGATCTTGGCGTAAAACTTTTTGAATCCAAAAATTAGAAAAACCTGCAGGGTTTGGATCAACTTGATTGTAAATGACATGTGCTGGCATTAAGGCATCTAATTGTGATTGTAGTTGAATAAAGGTTTGCATATCTTTGGCATGAATCTCTGCATAGGCTCTAGAATCGATTGCTGCTGCAATATGTGAATCTGCTTTTACCGAGCCATGACCAGGAAAATGTTTACCCGTAGATGCCATACCCGCACGTTTCATTCCTTTTAAAAAAGCAGAAGCGAGAATAACAATATCATTTATATTTTGGGCGAAGCTTCGGTCGCCAATCACATCACTGACATCATTTAGATCGAGAACAGGTGCAAAGCTAAAATCAATACCTACTGCTAAAACTTCAATGGCCATCAGCCAACCACATTGTTCAGCGAATTCTAATGCCTTTTGAGGTTCTGAAAGATAGAGTTCACCAAAGCGACCCATTGCAGGTAAAAGTGTAAATCCTTGCTTTAAGCGTTGAACGCGCCCACCTTCTTGATCGACAGCAATTAAAATTTCTGGACGAATATGTCGCATATGATTCGTTAATGTACGAACTTGTTGCACCGATTCAATATTTCGACCAAATAAAATTACGCCGCCTACTTGCGGAGCTTGTAATAGTTCAATATCTTCTTGAGTAAGTTGTGTGCCAGCGATGTCAAGCATCAATGCGCCAATCATATTTGTGCCCGTGTTCGAATTTTTACTGAAAGACAATAACCGAATTCTGCAATGATTTGCTACATTTTGACAGCATAGAATATGATAAAACTAGTATTATTCATTCCAAGAAGTTGTTTAAGCTTTGAAAATGTTATAGTTCATAGTGAAAAACAATATTTAGATTGGTTCAAAACCAAGGAACAAAGTATCTTTTATGAAACTTCAAACAATCGCTTGCGCCGTTGCCATTGCTACTGGTGGTTTTTTCTTTACTCATACTATTAATGAAGCTATTGCTGCCAATAATACAGTTACAGCACAGAACAAAGCTATTATTCCAACACAAGAACAAGCGCTCGTTTCTCGACAGCTTGCAACATTAGTCGACCGCCAGCATTATTTAAATCAGCGCTTAGATGCGGAGACATCTAATCGAATTTTAGATTTTTATTTAGATAGCTTAGATCCAGATCATAATTTATTTTTAGCGCCAGAAGTTGCACTTTATAAAAAACAATACGGTTCTAATTTTGGCATAGCATTGAAAGCTGGGGATCTGACAGGACCTTATGCCATTCATGAACAGTATCGAAATCGCTTGAAGCAGTTTTATGAGTATATGCTGGCGGAATTGAAAAAACCTCAGAATCTAAATCAACCGAATGTGATTTTAGATACAGATCGTGAGAAAGCGCCTTATTTTGCAACCAAGGCAGAACAGCAAGCGCATTGGAATAAAATATTAATTTCACAATTAATTAATTTGAATATTAATAAAGAAGAAGAGCTCGCTAAACAAAAAGCATTAAAAGAAAATCCAGAATTGGCGAATGGGCAAGATTTAGTGAGCCCTGAAGATTTAACACCCGTTCAAACCTTAACAAAGCGTTATACACGCCAATTAGAACGAATTAAGCGTATTAAAAGTGATGATGTTTTAGATAAAACATTAAATGCGATGACCTTAACCTATGATCCACATAGTAATTACTTTCCACCTGTCGATGCGATGGAGTTAAACCGCCAAACGACTTTGCAACTTGAAGGTATTGGAGTTTCCATTCGCCCTGAACGAGGGAATGAAGATTATACGAAAATTGAAACCATTGTTGAGGGTGGACCTGCAAGTAAATCTGGTCAGATTAAATCTGGAGACCGTATTGTTGGTGTTGCTCAAGATGGCGAAAAAATGGTGGATGTCATTGGTTGGTCAAGTAATGAGATTGTTGGGCTCATCCGTGGTAAACGAGGAACCAAAGTTACTCTAAGACTCTTAGGTTCTGGTGCCGCAATGAATCAAGCACGTGTGGTTACTTTAACACGTGACATTATTCAAGAAGAAGATGCAGGCGTTCGTACACGGACCGTTGATATTACACGTAATGGTAAACAATACACATATGGTGTCATTGAAATTCCATCATTTTATTTAAATTATCGAGCGCGTCGTGCAGGGACGGAATATCGCTCTGTTTCTGAAGATACCAATAATGCATTAAAAGAATTATCTGCTAAAAATGTAGATGGCATTATTGTCGATTTAAGAAATAACCCTGGTGGCTCACTTGAAGAAGTATCACGTATGTTGGGGCAAGTGATTAAATCTGGACCAGTGGTACAAATTCGTGATGGCAATGGCAATGTCAGTATCTTTGAGGATACAGATGGAGGCGCACAAACCTATGCAGGACCGTTAGCTGTATTGATAAATTTAGCCTCTGCATCTGCAAGTGAAATTTATTCGGCTGCAATTCAAGACTATGAACGCGGAATTGTGATTGGTAGCACGACAACTGGTAAAGGTACCGCACAAGTTCAATTAGATAATTTAGCATATGGTCAAGCTACATTAACCCAACGTAAGTTTTATCGTATTACTGGGGGAAGTACACAGAATAAAGGTGTGATTCCAGATATTAAACTTGTTGATATCTATAATGAAGATTTCGGTGAACGCAAGGCTAAAAATGCATTGATATGGGATACGATTCCAACAGCCCCGTTTAAACGAGAAGGTGAGGTGAAAAAATATATACCTCAATTAAGTGGGAATTCACTTGAAAGAACTGCGGTTGATCCACAGTTTAAATATTTAGAACAACGTAAAAATATTTCCAAAGAAGCGAATGATAAAAAACAGATGGTGTTAGATATTAATCATCGTCGCGCTGAAATTATAGCTTTAGAACAACAAAGCTTAAAGTCTGAAAATGAACGTCGAGCTGCAACTGGTCTGAAACCATTTCCAAATTGGGAAAGTTATCAAGCATCACTAGAAGCATTAGCAGAATCTCGCGCAAAAATGAAAGCAGCACAACGTCCTGCATTACCAGAGGAAGAGGTTTTTGTGACTGAAGCTGCGAATATTTTATATGATCATCATCAATTACAAGATAAAAGCGTGAAATAATCTGCTTTAATTCAGGGAGTAATGCTTTATTCGAAGCATTGCTCCTTAGTTTTTAAGAGGGTTGTGGTAGAAACATATATAATAAAAATAATGTATTTTTATCATTGACCTTAATTTAAATGTGTACCATTCTTAACCAATGAAATGTACACTTAATTAACTCTCTGTTTTATTAAGTAAAAATCATGTAATTTTGTATGTTGATAATCTGTTAATTGTTTTTATTTTTAAGGGAAAATAATGGTACTTATCCATTATGATTTAAATATGGTGATATATTCATTCATTGTCGCTATATTTTTTTGCTACTTATCTGCATTATTGGCGGATCAATTTTTATTTAATAATCATCAACAGAAAAAGAATAAAATTTTTATTTTATTAAGTGGATTATTTTTGGGGCTTGCTGTTTGGGTTACCTTTTTTTTATCTATATCTGCAATTCAAATACCGGGTAATTACCATTTTGATTATGCGTTAATACTTGTTGCATTTTTAATTACATTTATTGCATCTGCTTTTGCAGTCTGGTCGACAACACAATACACGCTAACATCTATCCGTTTAATTTTTGGTTCTATTTTAATGGGACTTGGGATCTCGGGGATGTATTATATTGGTCTGATGGGGTTATTCATTGAACATTATGCGATGGTCTATCAACCTCAACTCATGGTATTAGCAACATTAGTTGCAATTCTAGGAGCAGGGTTTAGTTTTGGGCTTGCAATTCAATATAAAAATAAATCAAAAAATCAAAAAAAAACGCAATTAATATTTTCCATAATGATGGCGCTAAATATTATAGGGATGCATTATATTGGAATGCACTCAGTCTCATTCTATCGAGATTTAAATTATAAATATAATTTTGTTTTAAGCACGAATCATAATTTTATTTTATTCACGGTTATATTGATTTCAATCCTTATTTTTTTAGTTTCAGGGATTATTGCATTCTTGGAACAACGATTAGAGGAAAGAAATCGTCAATTGTCGAAAGCAAATACAGATTTAGCTCATCAGGCAATACATGATAGTTTAACTAAATTACCCAATAGATTGTATTTAAGTGAATATGCACAAAAATTATTTACATCTTCGCAGCAAAGTGCATTTTTATTTATCGATTTAGATCGCTTTAAAGCTATAAATGATGTTTTCGGTCATCATATTGGTGATCGTTTATTGATTCAATTGGTGAATAGAATACATAAATATTTAAATAAAAATGAGCAGCTCTTTCGGTTAGGTGGTGATCAATTTTTATTGGTCATAGAACATGCGATGCCTGAATTGGCGATGAAAAAAGCTGAACATTTACAACAGATCATTCTAGAACGTTTTTTAATTGAAGGAAAAGAAATTACTATTTCTGCCAGTATTGGAATTGCATTTTTAAATGAGCATGGCAAAGATTTGCAAGAACTTGTCATGAATGCAGATTTAGCAATGTTAAATGCAAAAGAGCAAGGGCGAAATACATATACTGTATTCAATTATTCAGATGCGCTTTTGCAATCGCAACTTCAAACGAAATTGATCAATGATTTATATAAAGCAGTAGAAGAAGATCAATTTATTTTATTTTATCAGCCTAAATTTACAACAAAAAGTCATTGTATTTGTGGCGTTGAAGCCTTAATCCGTTGGCAACATGTAAGTCATGGATTATTGACACCAAATATGTTTCTGAAAGGGGCTGAATCGACTGGTGTAATTATTCAAATGGGATATTGGGTACTTGAAGAGGCAATTAAACAAATCCAAAAATGGGAGCTCAGTCATACCAATTTATTTCCTGTTGCAGTAAATCTATCTGTTGTTCAGTTTGAGCATAAAGAATTATTTATCACCTTAGAGCAGTTATTTGAAAAGTATAAAATTGATCCAAGTCATTTAACCATTGAGATTACTGAGTCTACAGCAATGCAGAATATTGAAATGAGTATATTGCGTTTTGAGCGACTGCATCAAATGGGGCTCAACCTAGCGGTAGATGATTTTGGTACGGGATATTCAAGCCTATTATATTTAAAAGATTTGGCCATAGATGAGTTGAAAATTGATCGTGCTTTTATTCATGATATTGAAAATAATAAAAAGAGTGAAATTATTCTAGAAAGTATTATCAATTTGGCAACTAGGCTCGGCTTAACAGTGACTGTAGAAGGCGTTGAAACATTAATGCAAGCAGATAAGTTAACTCAGTTAGGATGTCAGCAATTACAAGGCTTTTTATTTGGAAAGCCTATGCCAGTAAAAGAAATAGAACAATGGAAAAATGATCATGATTGTATAGAAAATTAAATAGTTAGCATGAAATTTATGCAGGAATCTATCTTCTAGAAACAAGATAGATACTTATTACTCTTAAATATCGTGTTATCAAACAATAAAAAAACGATAAGAATTGAGTGAGTGATTAGACGTTGATAACGATATTATTGAACAGCTGATTACTAGATGCGCGTAGAAGGAAAAGCTAGAATCAGATACAATACGCGCAATTTTTTATATTGATCATATTGATCTTTACACTGCATATCTGCAGTAGGTGTATTTCATGAGCTTTAAAGACGAATTAGCGGCACAGGTTGCTCAGCGACGTACCTTTGCCATTATTTCCCACCCCGATGCGGGTAAAACGACAATGACTGAAAAGTTGTTGTTATGGGGGCAGGCAATTCAGGTTGCAGGTATGGTGAAAAGCCGTAAATCTGATCGTGCTGCAACTTCTGACTGGATGGAAATGGAAAAAGAGCGTGGTATTTCGATCACGACCTCTGTAATGCAATTTCCATATAAAGACTACATGATTAATCTTTTAGATACACCAGGACATGAAGATTTCTCTGAAGATACATATCGAACACTCACTGCAGTTGACTCTGCGCTTATGGTGATTGATGGTGCAAAAGGTGTCGAAGATCGAACCATTAAATTGATGGACGTGTGTCGTATGCGAGACACTCCTATTATTTCATTTGTAAATAAAATGGACCGAGAAATCAGAGAACCATTAGAGTTATTAGATGAAATTGAAAATGTTTTAAAAATTAAATGTGTACCACTGACTTGGCCATTAGGTACAGGTCGTGACTTTGCTGGTGTGTATAATTTAATTGAAGAAAAATTTTATGTTTATAAGGCAGGTTTTGGTTCAAAAATCACTGAAATAGAAGTTCGTGATGGTTATGATTATGCTGATTTAAAAGATAAAGTTGGTGATCTTGCTTGGGCATCATTTGAAGAGTCTTTAGAGCTGGTACAAATGGCCAATGAGCCATTAGACCGTGATGAATTTCTTGCAGGACGTCAGACACCTGTATTATTTGGTACAGCTTTGGGGAACTTTGGTGTAGACCATGTTTTAAATGCATTTAGTCAATATGCTCCCCCACCTAAAGCACATCCAACACACGATCGTAGTGTGCAAGCGACTGAAGAAGGTTTTACTGGATTTGTTTTTAAAATTCAGGCAAATATGGACCCAAAACATCGAGATCGTATTGCATTTATGCGTATTTGCTCAGGAAAATATGAAAAAGGTCTGAAAATGAAGCATGTACGTCTAGATAAAGACGTTCGAATTAGTGATGCTTTAACTTTCTTAGCAGGAGATCGTCAACATTTGGAGGAAGCTTGGCCAGGCGATATTATTGGTTTGCATAATCATGGAACAATTCAAATTGGTGATACATTCACATCAGGTGAAAAGCTAAGTTTTACAGGTATCCCTCATTTTGCTCCAGAAATGTTCCGTCGAGTTCGCTTAAAAGATCCATTGAAATCTAAACAATTACAAAAAGGTCTGAAAGAACTGGCAGAAGAAGGCGCAACTCAAGTCTTTATGCCTCAAAATAGCAATGACTTAATTGTTGGTGCTGTCGGGGTGCTTCAGTTTGAAGTAGTTGCATATCGTTTAAAAGAAGAATATAAAGTTGATTGCATTTATGAGCCTGTAAGCATTAATACTGTGCGTTGGGTTTCATGCAGCGACGAGAAAAAATTTAATGAATTCAAGAAAAAAGCATATGATCAGCTCTCTGTTGATGGGGGGGGGCATTTGACTTACTTGGCACCAAGTCGTGTGAATTTACAGTTAATGCAAGAGCGTTATCCAGATATTATGTTCCGAAACACTCGGGAACATTAATCAAAGTTAACCTAAAGAAGCCCCAATTAGGGGCTTTTTAGTGTGTAAAATTTGAATATCTTTGTTTATGTTTTTCAATTAAATGAATTTAATATTTTATAACGAGGAAAATATTATTAAGATCTAAAGATGGTGCCTATTTATATGACTTTAATGCCTATGAATGGTTCAGAAATTATCTAATATGATGACCATCTTTACGATGGTTAAACTTTGATTGATGATCATGTTTGAATTTAGTTAATACTTTGTAATTAAAAATGAAATAAAAGCATTTTAAGATTTTTAGTTCTGCAGTTTTTGAGTAGATGGTGTAAATTAGAATTAAGGATTATTGATGCGAAAAGTATGCAAAAGGTAAGTTGATGTCTAAAAATAAACCAAAATTATTCATGAGTATTTTAGCTGTATCTATCGGAATAAGTGCATGTCAGCCGAAGCAAAAACCTGTGGAAGATGTATCGGTTGAAATTCAGAAAGAGCAGGAACAGACCTTAAAACTTATTGGGGATAGGGAAAAGCTGAATTTAAATTTACCAAAATGTGAGGATAAAAACTGTCCTGAGTTATCAATCGAACGGTTGAATAGTAATCAATATTTTGTTGATGAAATCATTGATCAACAAATTCTACAAATTTTAAAAGAAACTTTAAGTTTGGAAGATGAAGAAGCTTCTACAATACAAACAGATAAGATTGCTTCGGAAGTTAATAAAGAAAGTATTGAAACAGCGAAACAAAAGCTTGAAAGACAGTTAATCCCATTTACAGAAAATTTCTTGGAATTAGATCAAGAAATAAAAGCATTAAGTGCGAATCATAAAATTAGTTTAATGATTAAACCTAAAATTTTAAACTCAGAAGGACCATTAGTTACAGTTGTTTTAAATAGCAGTAATTACTTAGGTGGTGCGCATGGTTCATCGTCTCAGCAATACTTTAATTTTGATTTAGAAACGAAAAAACAGGTTCCTTTAAGAAGCATCATTGAAAAAAATGAATTACCTGCTTTAAAAGAGAAAGCCTATGAGGCATTTAAAACATGGGTAATTGAATCTGAGCTTTCAAGTGATATTAAGGAATATGAGCAAGTTTGGAAATTTAAATTAGCAAATCAATATTATTTAGGAACCCAAGGTTTAATTTTACAGTATGGTGAATATGAAATTGGACCATATGTAGTTGGACTTCCTCGTTTAACGATCCCATATGATCAATTACATGGAATTTTAAAAGAGCAGTATTTTCCTAAAGAAGTAAAGCTTGAGCAAGCAACGAGCGAAGTGCAGCAAGTCAAAAAATGATGATGAGTAACGGATGATCCAGTTATTTGATACACATACGCATTTTGATGTTCCTGATTTTGATATAGATCGGGAACAATTGGCTTATGCTGCGAAAAAGGTTGGTGTACAACATTTAGTCCTGATTGGTTTTTTACAATCAAGATTTGATGATTTATGCGCTACACATAATTTAATTAATCAGTTGGATTTTGCTCCACAAAGCCATTTAGCTCCAGGTTTACATCCGTTTTATATTGAAGATCACCAGATTGAACATATATGTGATGTGGAGCGTTTATTAAAAAAATATGATTGTATTGCCTTGGGAGAAATTGGTTTAGACACATTTCTAAAACAGCATAAAGAAGGCGAAATATTTAAAAAACAAAAATTTTTTTTTTCTGAACAGTTAGATTTAGCACAACAATTTAATAAACCTGTTTTATTGCATATTAGAAAGTCGCATGCAGATGTTCTTGCCATGTTAAAACAACATCAATTTAAATTAGGCGGAATTGCGCATGCTTTTAGTGGGGGGATAGAGGAAGCAAAAGCATTTATTAAGCTTGGTTTTAAAATTGGAATTACAGGACAAATTACCAATCCAAATTCTAAAAAATTGCATCAGGTTGTACATGCAATTGGTGCTGAACATCTGGTTTTGGAGACAGATTGTCCAGATATGACCCCTTTATGTTGCCAAACATCCACGGAATATAGAACTAGAAATACACCTGTGAATTTACCTTATGTACTTGATGGTTTATCGGTATGTTTAAATATAAATAAAAATGAGCTGGCAGAGATATTGTGGAATAACTCATTTAAGGCGTTAGATTTAACGATCTAGTTATTTTTTTTAGCAATATATAAGTTGAAAAATATTCAACTAAGAAGGCAGCGCTGATGAAAATATTTCTAAGATAAAAATATACCAGATAAAAGAATTACAGTAACAATTAAGTATTATTCATTCTTGATGCTTTTCAAAATACACTCTGCTAAAAGTAATTATATTTGAGGATGTGAGCAACAATAATTATTCTTCAAATGAAAAAGAGTAGGTAATTTCATTAGTACATGATTTTGGAATAACATATTCTGGTGAGGGAATGAGGGACAAAGAACTGTTAAACTAAAGCAACACTATATTTTAAATTTTTTACATGATGAAATTAAATTTCCTGAGACATGGAGCATTTATTAGTACTCAATTAATCAATTTAATTTGATAAAATAAGACCAAGATTTTCTGATATTAGATTTCATAATGACCGACCTACTCCAAAATGATGAATATGACCGCCGTTTTGCAGGTGTTGCAAAAATTTATGGAGACAATGTATTTCATCATTATGAGCAAAGTCATGTGATGGTGATTGGAATTGGTGGTGTTGGTTCATGGGCGGTTGAAGCATTGGCTCGGACAGGTGTTGGCGAGTTAACTTTAATTGACATGGATGCTGTTGCAGCTTCAAATATAAATCGTCAACTTCCTGCATTAACATCTACGCTTGGTCATGAAAAAATTGAAGTTATGGCTGAACGTTGTCAATCAATCAATCCTCGAATTAAAATTAATTTAATTGATGATTATTTAACGCCAGAAAATGTGCAAGCATTGCTGGTCAATCGACCTGATATTATTTTAGATTGTATCGATGATGTGAAAGCAAAGTTAGCACTCATGCTACATTGCCGTTTTAATAAAATTCCTTTAATTGTATCTGGTGGCGCGGGTGGAAAACTAGATCCATTGAAAATTCGTGTAGCAGATTTATCTAAAACTGAGCAAGATCCAATGCTTGCTAAACTTAGATCACAATTGCGTAGTAAAGGAATATGTAAAAAACCGAAAGAAAAGTTTGGAATTACCTGCATTTATTCTATTGATAATCCATTTTCAGCCTCAGATGTTTGTGCGAGTGCAGGACTAAGGTGTGGAGGATATGGCTCTGCTGTTGTTGTGACATCGAGTTTTGCCATGATTGCCGTTGCCGAAGTTTTGAAGCGATTAGATCAAATTAAAAAATAATTTTTAAAAATTAAAAAGACCGCAAGAGCGGTCTTTTTAATGCTTATTTGATTAAGCTTGGCCATCAACAGCTTGTGTTTGAGCACGTTGAAGGTTCGCTTCAAATTCAGCATCAAAGTTGATCGGTGTAAGAAGTAACTGTGGGAAACTTCCTTTGGTCACTAAATCATTTGCTGCTTCACGTAAGAACGGGAATAAAATATTTGGGCAGTATGCGCCTAAAATATAAGGAAGGCGATCTTCTTCAACCCCATCAATCAGGAAGATACCTGCTTGAGTTACATCAACAATAAAAGCAGTTTCGCCAGCATTATTTGCTTGAACGACAACTTTTAAAGAAACTTCATAATGAGTAGGATCAATTTTTTCAGCCGAAGATGAAAGATTGATATTTAGCTCAGGTTCCCATGCTTTAGTAAATACGTGAGTTCCAGGAACTTCAAAAGAAATATCTTTAGTATAAATACGTTCTAAAGCTAATTGCGGTTGAGCTTGTTGTTCTTCACTCATTTTTTAATCCTTGATTTTTAAAAGTTAATTAAAGTTATACCAATAATTCATCGAGTTTTCCTTCACGCTCTAAAGCATAAAGTTGGTCAAAACCGCCAATAAATTGATCTTTGATAAAAATTTGTGGCACTGTACGATGGTTAGTGCGTTGCATTAATTCAATACGAACTTCTGGTGCTTCGTTAGATAAATTAACTTCTTTATATTCGACCCCTTTACGTTCAAGTAATTGTTTTGCTCGAATGCAATATGGGCAAACAGTTGTTGAATAAATTGTAACATTAACCATGTTTGGCCTCTTTTTAGTGGACTATTTTGCTTTAACCAAAGGTAAGCCTTGTGCTTTCCAGTTGCTAATACCACCATCTAGACGATAAGCATCTGAATGACCCACTTGTTGTAGTGCCGAACTTGCCACTTGACCTAAGTTGCAAATAAAAACAAGTGGACGTTCAGTTGTCTTTAATTCTTCAACATGTTTTGTAATTTGGCTATATGGAATGTTACGGCTACCACTAATATGTCCCTCTTTGAAATCTTTTGCATCGCGTAAATCAATGAGCATTGCATTTTTAGCTTTCACCAAAATACCTAAAGATTGAGGAGAAATTTTACGACCATTACGTTGGCCTTCTAAAATAAAGAACAATACAATTAAAACAGCAAGTGTTCCAAATAAGAAGGGGTGATTCCCCATAAATTCGAACCAACGTTCCACAAGTCACCTAATTACAATTTGAAAATTGCTGAATAGTATAGCCTATAAATATGGCGATCAAAATCGCTGCTTCAAGGGCTAAATGTTAATAAAATTTAATTTTTTTGCTGAGCTTCATGAATTTCATCGATTAAACGTAAAAAACTGTCTAAACGACGAGATAGAATTTCACCATTTTCTACGGCTAATCTTAATGCACATTGCTTTTCATGTTTGTGTGTACAGTTTCTAAATTGACAATAGCCAAGTCGGTTTTCAATTTCAGGAAATCCTCGTTGAACATTTTCTTTATTTAAATGCCATAAACCAAATTCACGAATGCCAGGAGAATCAATTAATGATGCACCTTCGCCAAAAGCAATTAACCGTGTTGAGGTGGTGGTGTGTTGTCCTAATGCTGAGTTTTCAGAAATAATATTGGTTTTTTGTGCAGCATTTGGAACAATAGTATTAATAAGTGAACTTTTACCGACACCAGATTGACCAACAAATGCAACAGTTTCACCCGCTAAGCGTTGAGCGAGCTCAGTTAGATCTCCTGTCGATTGCGTTTTTAATACTTCATAACCTAAAGCTTCATACTCTTGAACTAAGTTTAAAATAGGATCATTTTCTTTAAGTAAATCCGTTTTATTTAGTACTAAAAGTGCTGAAATATCCGCATCCGCACATGCCACTAAATAACGATCAATTAAGCCGGGTGCAGGTTCTGGAAGTGGTGCAAAAACAATCACAATTAAGCTAATATTTGCCGCAACGGGTTTAACTTTATGATAGCGATCTGGACGAGTGAGTAAAGATTGGCGAGGATGAATTGCAGTAATAATACCTAAGCCAGTGTTTGGATCAGCTTGCCATTTAACACGATCACCAGTGACCAATAACTCTAAATTGGTGCGTGTATGGCAACGCCAAATACTGCCTAATTCAATCGGTTTCCAGAAAGGTTCTGGTTCACCTTCATTGATGATAGGTTTTTCAGGATGATGTTCAGGAACAGAGAGTGCCTGTACTTCAAGTTGTCGACCATAGTGTTGAACAATCAGACCTTCTAAATCATTTGAAGTATCTATTTCTTCCTGACGTATTTTATGCTGTTTCTCAATGCGGCGCTGTTGTTGATCAGTCAAACGACGCTTACGAATTAAAGCCATTCATATCCTAAAAAAACCATGAAGATCGAATGTTAAAAATAGCACGAAGCAGGAGTGGAATTACAGCGAAGAACAAAGAAATTTGCTATTATGTTATTTATTTAGCCGATATAAGATTGCACATTTATGAGCAGCACACCAGATACTCGCCTTATTTGGATTGACCTTGAGATGACTGGTCTAGACACAGATAATGATCATATTATTGAAGTTGCGACGATTATTACGGATGACAACTTAAATATTTTGGCAGAAGGTCCTGTATTAGCGGTACATCAATCAGATGTTGTTCTAAATGCAATGGATGAATGGAATACACGTCAACATGGTCAATCAGGTTTAACTGAACGTGTGCGTCGTAGCAAATTGACTGCACGAGATGCTGAATTACAAACTTTGGAGTTTCTTAAAAAATGGGTTACGCCAAAAGCATCACCGATGTGTGGAAATTCAATTTGCCAAGATCGTCGTTTTTTACATCGCTTAATGCCTGAAATGGAGCAATTTTTTCATTATCGCAATTTAGATGTTTCATCGGTCAAAGAGTTGGCTAAACGCTGGCGTCCAGAAATTATGAGCGGGTTAAAGAAAAATGCATCGCATTTAGCCATGGACGATATTCGTGACTCAATTGTTGAATTGAAATATTATCGTGAATACTTTTTTATCATGAATAAAGATTAAGTTTAACAATATGAAAGGAAGAAGAGGTGACAGGCCTCTTCTAGATTAAATTAATTTACATAAATGATTTACATAAATGATTTATATTTTAAGATATTTTACAAAAAACTAGCTGAGTAGGTCATGATTAAATTATGAACTATGTATAAAATGTTGAGTATATTTTAGATTATAAAAATGAGAAGACTATGCAAAGTAATAATCCTATTTTAACCCGTGTAGAAGTTTCAAGCGATTACGCTGAGCCAATGACGGTTCAGGGTGCAATTCAAAAGTCTGTACTTTTAACGGTAATTGCGGCTGTTGTGGGTGTTTCATTATTTTTTTATAGTTTTATGAGTGGTAATGGCTCTTTAGCTTACGCAGCAGCAATGGTGGGGGCAATTGGTGGCTTTATACTGGCATTAATTGCGACATTTAAGCCAAATACAGCAAGAGTACTGGCAATTCCTTATGCACTATTTGAAGGCGCATTTCTAGGTGGAATTTCTGTTATTTTTCAGGTGAAATTCCCAGGTGTTCCATTACAAGCATTATTGGCAACATTTATCACGACATTGGTAATGTTTGGGTTATATCGATTCCAAATTATTCGAGCAACTGAAAAATTCAAGTCGGTTGTCATGTCTGCAACAATTGCGATCGCCATTGTTTTTGTTGTGCAATTTATTATGCGTATGGCATTTGGTTCGAGTATTCCATTCTTATTTGAAACGAGTGCGCTTGGCATTGGTTTTGCGGCATTTGTTGCTGTGATCGCCTCTTTAAATCTTATTCTTGATTTTGATTTAATTGAAAATGGTGCAGCACAAAATGCACCTAAAGCAATGGAATGGTTGTGTGGAATTGCGTTATTGGCAACTTTAGTTTGGATGTATTATTCATTTTTACGTTTATTAAGTATGCTGCAAGATGATTAATTGAATGATTTGATCAGTAAAAAATCGCGCATATTTTATGGGCGATTTTTTATTTAGATCAAAATGTAAAAAAGGTGCATTATGCAATTTCAGAATTGCAGAAATTTAGGCATTATGTTGACAAATTATTTTAAGCGAGAATCTCATGGCACAAGGATTATTGGCGGGTAAGCGTTTTCTAATTGCAGGTATTGCGAGTAAACTTTCAATTGCCTTTGGTATTGCACAAGCATTGCACCGTGAAGGAGCTGAGCTTGCATTTACGTATCCTAATGAAAAATTAAAAAAACGTGTTGATGACTTCGCTGAACAGTTCGGTTCTACACTCGTTTTTCCTTGTGATGTGGCAGTTGATTCTGAAATTGATCAGGCATTTGCTGAATTAGCCAAACATTGGGATGGCTTAGATGGGGTTGTTCATTCTATTGGCTTTGCACCTGCACATACCTTAGATGGTGATTTTACAGATGTTACAGATCGTGAAGGTTTTAAAGTCGCGCATGACATCAGTGCTTATAGCTTTATTTCAATGGCACGTGCTGCAAAACCTTTATTACTTGCACGTCAAGGCTGCTTACTAACATTAACTTATCAAGGTTCTGAGCGTGTAATGCCAAACTATAATGTTATGGGTATGGCAAAAGCATCGTTGGAAGCTGGCGTTCGCTATTTAGCATCTAGTTTGGGTGCTGAAGGTATTCGTGTGAATGCAATTTCGGCAGGTCCAATTCGCACTTTAGCTGCGTCAGGAATTAAATCATTCCGTAAAATGCTAGATGTTAATGAAAAAATCTCACCACTTAAACGTAATGTGACGATTGAAGATGTTGGTAATGCAGCATTATTCTTATGTTCACCGTGGGCGAATGGTATTACAGGTGAAATTTTATATGTAGATTCAGGTTTTAATACCGTAGGTATGAGCCCAGATTTAATGGATGTTGAATAATCTAATTGAATAGATTTACTTGATAAAAAACGGTGTTTAAACACCGTTTTTTTTATTTAATTGTTATATTTGTAATTTAATATTAAATAGGTCTCATAATTTTGCTATTATAGTTTTTAACTATTAAGTTGAATTAAAAAAATAATATGTTAGGAAATATATTTTCAGCCTTAGAAAAATTAGGCTTCGGCTCACAAAGCAGAGCATTACATATTCAATTTTCAAATACAGCATTGAATGCTGAGGTTTTTTTGCAACGTATTGAAGGTCAACATCAATTGAATGGTGGCTTGAAAGTAGAATTAATCTGTTTTTCAACTAATGCATTGATCGCGTTAAAGCAATTTGTAGGAAGTCGGGTCGCTGTTGATCAAGTAACAGATCAAGGGCAACTCTTTCGTATTACAGGCATTATTACAGCAGCGGTACAAGGTCAAAGTGATGGTGCTTTAACCGCATATAAGCTTATTTTAGAAGATGCGTCGTCACTTTGGAGTAAGCGTCGTAATAGCCGTGTATTTATGAATAAAAGTGTTCGAGATGTTACGGAAATCATTTTTAAAGAATGGCAAGAAAAAAGTCCATTATTTGCTGCTAGTTTAAGCTTAGATCTAACAGGTCTAACCAATGATTATGATGTACGCCCATTTATGATGCAGAGTAATGAGTCGGATAAGATATTTTTAGAAAGACTCTGGAAAAGTGAGGGAATAAACTATTTAATTGATGAAGCACAGCTTATAGTTCCATCTTTTTATAGTGAGATTCAAGCACAAACGTTACGTTTGATTGATGATAATGCACAATATCATGCATTAAATAGAAGACGTATTCGCTATCACCGTTCAAATGCAACAGAACGAGAAGATAGTATTACGGGCTTTATTGGGCAACGAAGTTTGCAACCTACTGCAGTGCATGTACAGCGTTGGCAAGCAGATGCTTTAAGCCAAGAAGAAGGTGCAGGTTCAGTTCTAGTAAAACATCGTCATAGTCAAAATCAAGATAATGCAAGTTTAAGCTTAGAACAGGCATGGCATATAAGCCCCGCATGGATACAAGACTTAAAAGGTGAAGATCAAGCATCTGCCTCAAATAATCAACAAATTGAAAAATTAAATCAACATTTGAGCAATTATTATAATGCGCAATCGAAGCAATTTGTAGCCCAATCGACCGTGCGAGATGCTCAAGTGGGGTATTGGTTTACATTTAATGAACATCCAGAAATTGATTTGCATCAGGGCACAGACAAAGAGTTTTTAATTATCTCGAAAAACTTTTATAACCAAAATAATTTACCAAAAGATCTGAATCATCAAATTCAGCAATTAATCAGGCAAAGTCATTGGGTAAATTTAGAACATGCTAAATTGGAAGAGCGTCAAGCGAATACATTGACGTTGCAACGACGTAGTATTCCAACTGTTCCAGAATATGATTTATTGAAAGATCGACCAATTACACATCCTCAACGTGCCAGAGTGGTTGGACCTGCAAGTGAAGAAGTTTATGTTGATGAATGGGGGCGAATTAAAGTCCGTTTCTTATTCACGCGAAATGAAGATCATATTCATGATGGTGGTGCAGGTTCAAATGATAATGACACTGACTCTGCATGGATAGATGTGTTGACGCCTTGGGCAGGTGAAGGGTATGGGGTGCGATTTTTACCACGAATTGGTGAAATTGTTGTCATTGACTTTTTTGATGGAAATATAGATCGACCTTTCGTTACAGGGCGAATTCATGAAGCACAACGAAGTCCAACAAAATTTGATCGCAAAGGAAAATTGCCTGATACGAAAAAACTCAGTGGAATTCGTTCTAAAGAAATTGCTGGCGAAGGATTTAACCAGTTACGTTTTGATGACACAACAGAGCAAATTAGCGCCCAACTTCATAGTAGTCATGGTACGAGCCAACTTAATTTAGGAAATTTAAGTCACCCCAAAGAACAAGAAACCAGTGAAGGGCGAGGAGAAGGATTTGAGCTTCGCACAGACCAATGGGGAGCTGTCCGTGCGGGAGATGGGTTACTTATTTCGACACATTTACAAGATTCAGCAAAAGAGCATCATTTAAATGCTACGGAAGCAAAAAACCAGTTAGAGTCTAGTCTGCATAGTGCTAAAGCATTAAGTGAAGTTGCGAATAATCAACAAACAGATCCTTTAGAAGCCTTAGAAAAAATACAAGGATTTATTGAACACTTAGCACAAGATGATCCGAAAAAGGCAGATGAATTTAAGGCAGCAATTATGATATTGGCATCGCCAAGTGCTATTGGTGTGTCGAGTCATGAAGATTTACATTTATCTGCCGATGGTCAAATCAGTCAAAGTGCAGGAGAGAGTATAAGTTTATCGACACAAAAATCGTTGATTGCACATGCGAGTAGTAAAATTAGTTTGTTTGCAGCTCAAGAAGGTTTTAGAGCTTATGCCGCTAAGGGAAAAGTTGAAATCCAAGCTCAAGGAGATGGTGCAGATTTAATTGCCCGTAAAGGGATACAAATTATTTCTACAGAAGATACGGTTTATATTACCAGCCCTAAAGAAATTAGATTGGTTGGTGATACGTCTTCGCTTGTAGTTAATGGTTCTGGCATATTTTCTATTACTGGTGGGTTATTTGAAAGTAAAGCCGGGCAACATGTGTTTAAAGGAGCAGAATCGATAAATCCACCTGTTTTAAATTTGCCAGATTGTTCTGCAAAACAAGGGCAAGCTGCACAAAATGGAGCTGCAAAGGTTGATTTATCATGATGATCAAACCAATTTTAAAGATTAATAAAAATGAAAAAATTCAACAACTGCATCAGTTAGTAAAATCTAAAATAATTGAAGTCTTTGAGAATAAGAGGCATGTATATTTCTTTTTAGATAGAACGCTAGACCAGTCAATATTTGATGAGATTATAACCTTATTCAAAATAACAGAAATTCAATATATTCCGTTAGGAATTCAAAAAAGTTTTGAATCTTCCAATTTAATTTTAATTAAAATTGAAGATAGAAAGTTATTGGATAAAACTATTTCATTTTTAGTAGATTGTTTTATAAAAAATTATGAACCTGAAAATGATCATTACTTGGTTTGTGGTTTTGGGAGTAGTGATTTAGCAATAGAAGATTTAACAAGAGATATTAAAAGAAAATTAGTAGTAAAAGATGATGATCGTAAAATTATCTTTCGGTGGTATGACCCGAGAGTAATGATTTACTTGGAGGATATTTTTGAGCAAGGACAACTTAAAAATCTTTATGCCCATTTTTCAGATTGGATTTTTCTACACCCAACAGGGCTTTATTTTTTAGATTTAAATGAAACCCTTAATGTTGCGAGTAAACCAATTAATAAATTGAACAATAAGCAGTCAATTCAACTAGATTTAATTAGTATTTCAAATAATGTGTATCAAAATTTATTCAGTTTTCAGGAAGAAATTGATCCCTATTTTGTACAACCAGTAAATATTCATCAATCACTTTTTCAAGCTTATGATGAATATCAAATACAAGAAACTGAACATTTAATTTCATATGGTTTATATAGTCAAATATTGCATTCGAATTTTATGGAATATCAGAGTGTTCTTGAAAATTTATATCAACACTGCATCAGTGGAAATAAAAATTTTACAGAGGCTATGGAGCTTTTAGATTCAAATATATTTGCACAAATACAGCAAGATTATAAGAATGGAGTATAAATATGGCTGAAAAGAAGAGCTCATCTTTTGAAGATTTTATAAAAAATAGACAGGCAGAGTGGTCTAAGAATGGACCAATTGTTGGGAAAGGTTCAGGTACTGGTCAAAAAATTGATCCTAAAGTCATTAAAAATTTAAAACCTAAAATTTCAAAAACAGTTGCAAATTCAACACCGAATAATGCAAAAAATATTCCCTTAAAAGAGACAACCAAGGGCTGTACTGCTTTTTGTCGGTCAGAGGGGATGATGATTCTTCCCTTACGTTATACCGTTGTATCAGATAGTGCACCAAATTTAGTAAGTACATTGGGTCAAAATGTTAAAGATATTACACTTACACATTTTAAATATGGTGTAGAAAAAATAGATACGGGTTATATCTATCGCTTAGTAAAGAAAAAAAGCGGTAAGGTTGAATGGGCTGGGTATAACGTCACTAAAAATGGTTATTTGTCTTATTTTGTTGTTGGAAAAGCTGTTCCATCATCTGTCGCGGAATTTGCTTGTAAATCTGCGGGACATAATTTTAATGCTTCAATGATTGTGGTAGAGAATAACCCAAAAGATCCTGCACTACATGCTTATATTATCCATACACATGTTCCATTAAGTCAAAAAAAGATTGCAGAATATGAAAAAAATGCAGAAACGTTTGCTAAAGATGGAAAATGGCAAAAGTTTGATGTTGCGAGTTGGGCAACGGGTAATAATACACAAACACATTGTTTAAATGGCAGTCAACTGAGTTCTATTTATAATTATGTGTCTTCTTTTGGAGGACGGATTAGTGCATTTAGTAAAAATTTTAAAGAACAGCCTAAAAAATATGCGGCTATGGCATTATTTGATCCAATTGGAATAACTAAAAAACTCAACGAAACAAGAAATGCTCAATTTAAAGAGTTGATGAATTTTTTAGCAAAAGATAAGAATCAACATAAATTAGAATCTTCACAGATGGTTGATAGTATTGAACTTATTATGACTAAAAATGCTGTGAAAGTACGAAAAGATTATAGTCATCAGGTTGTTAATGATATTATTAAATTAAATTATGGAATGAATAAGTTACCGAAAAATTTGACTGATGGTGATGCAATTCAATATGAAATAGATAAAATTTGGGATCGTGCACCCCAAGCAGAAAAAGATAAATATATTAAAGAATATTATGTGAATGATATTTATAAAGGGGGAGCAATAGAAAATGCAAAAAATGATGCATCTACTAAATGGGAGCAAAAATATAAAAATCGGATAGATTGGAATGCAAAAAACTCTTTCGATACTAAAATTAATACTTTGACTGAACGTGGTAAAAAACTCGCTGAGGCCTATGCACAAGATCATATTCAGTGGATAAAATCTAAAGCATTGATTAATGCATTATATGCTTATGATAAAACTGCTGTAAAAATATATGGAACTTTATTTTATACGCATGTAATGAGCATCATGAATGGTATGGCAGGAAGTGATGCGGGTCAAAAAGTAATGGAAGATTGGCTATTACAAGAAAAAGTCACACCGAATAATCTATATTTAAGAGCAGTTTTATATAATCAAACAGAATTAATTCAAAAATTTGAAGCGGCTGCACCATCTGTAAATGGTTTAGATTGGGATCAACAGCAATCACTTGCGAAAGATTTAATAGCCTCAATTGTTGCTGCAGATACGTTATGGGAAGAGTGGTTAAAAACCAATGATGCGATAGTAGAAAGGCAAGGATGGCCTAAACTTACAAAAAGTGTAATGTTTATTTCTGAAACGACTAGAACAGCAGTGAAATGGAGTCTTAAATATAATATAGATGCCCAGCTATCTAAAGGTCTAGCAAGATTATCTTTGTTGATATATGCCCATGGGTCTTTATTAACGACCCATGTACCTAAATATTCACTTTTGTATAATTTAGATTCAAAAATGTCTCAAGCTGCAAAAACGCTAGATGCCACACAAATTCAAAAAAATTGGAAAAAAGCGCAAGAAACGATAGCAGCCCAAAATATTGAAAAAGTTTTAAAAAGTTCTCCTACATCAATATCATTAAGAATTTCAGCAATTGTGGCTTTTTTTGAGTTAATTAATTTTGGTAGTAAAGGGGGCAAGGCGCTAAATGACCCTAATTGGGAAAATAGTACCGCAGCAATTGCAGGAATGTTTTCCTTAACTGCCGCTACTTTGGATATTGCGAGTGGTGGTATGCACGCTTTAAGTTTTGCGGAAAAAGCAGAAAAAATAAAAGTTTATGGTGCAAGTTTTGCGATAGCAGGTTCAACTTTTTCATTTATAAACGACGCTATAGCATTTTCAAAAGAAAAAAATTCGTGGGTAAAATTTCTTTTAGTAATTAAATTAGGAGTTTCATTTGCTATGATTGCTGTAGGTTTAGGAGGGATAGCACGGTTACCTATTCTAAAATCAAAAATAACAGAGCTTGGTTCAAAATATATAGTTGCTAAAGTACTTGTGAATATAAATATACTGAAAACAGCTGCTGTTTTAAACTGGGTAGGAGTTGCAGTAACAATAATCATATTCGTTCTTGAAAAATATTGCATACCAAATGATTTACAAATTTGGTGTTCCAAGTCAATTTTTGGTGATGCGAAGGATTCAGAAAAATATCAGACATTGGAAATTGAAGAAAAAGAATTTAATGAAGCATTACAGAGTATTTAAATCATGGAAAATTTAATTAAAGTTGAAGGTATTATTATTAAGCTTGAAATTGAAGATTCTAAAATACTGCAAATTAATAGTCTAGAAAAACAAGCAGCAGGTACTGCCTTTTTGGGTGCATTAACTGGTAGTGCAGGATTAATGAGTAATGCACCTATTATGGCTATGGCAGCAAAAGGGCGAGATGGAAAAACCTTTAAAGGTGAGCTTAGTGGAATTCGAGTTGTTGGTCAATTCACAGGAGTGAAATTTGAAAATAATACTCCTTTGGCTATGGTCGTAAGTGAAGAGCAACACGAAGGATATCACTTTGTCTATGCAGTGTTGGACCCTAAAACTGGACTATTACATATGCCATATGAAATGGGTAGATCTGTCAAAAAAACTTATATAAAATATTTTAAATACGCAATAATGTTTTCAATAATTATGTGTGTTATTGTTAGTATTATTCTTATTATTCATTATTTTAGTGAAGATGTTAGTATAGAAGAGCTTAAATTTGATTTAATATATTCTTATTTGGGTGGTATTCTTTTTTCTTTTGTCTTTTTTACTTCACTTTTATTTTTTGGAAAAAATAATCTTCGCTATTTAGGAAAACTTTCGGAAAGTGTATTTGAAAAATTAAATTTTTCAGAAATCAAAGAACAAGATTTTTATAGTATAACTTTTTATGACAAAGAAGGATTTTATCCAAGCGTTATGGAATATAGAAAATATTTAATTGGCAAAGACCCATATCCAGCAGATTATTTTGATAAAAAAGAAGAAAGTAAAAAATAAAAAGCCCATAAGGGCTTTTTATCATTCAATGCAAAAGCTATCGAATTGGACTGCCTCCCAAAGCTTGCATTAAGGTGACATAAGCATTGTATTGATTTTGCTTTGTTTGTAATAAACTCATCCGTGCATTACGTACTGTTTCTTGTGCATCCAATAAGCTTTTTAATGCAATAGCGCCATGCTGATAACGAACACCAGTTAGGCTTTCAGTTTTTTGTGCCAGTTGTACATTACGTTCTTGTAATAACACTTGTTTGTTAAGTTCAGTGCGGTTTGAAAGTGCATTTTCAACATCGGCAAAGGCTTGATATAACGTTTTACGATATTGAACAATGGCTTTTTCATAATTTAAATCACTAATTACAATATCTTTTTTCATATCATTATATTGTAAGAAGGGTAGACTTAAATTTGCCCCTAATGTTAGTGCTGGATTCTTTAGCAGTTGAGTTAATGAGACGCTCGAAGCACCTAAATTACCCGTTAAGCTAATAGAGGGATAGTAACTTGCTTTTGTTGCATCTTTCGTTGCTAAAACTTTACGTAATCGTAATTCACTGGCCTGCAAATCTGGTCGACGAGAGAGAAGCTCTGCTGGTAATCCAGCGGAAATTTCAGGCAGAGTAATTTGTGGTAAATGCTGCGGTTCTACAATATTGAGTTGTTGAACGGGTTGATTTAAAAGCACTGCCAAAGCAGTACGGGTTTCAACCTTTTGTTGCTCAATTTGACTCAAGGTTGCCATTTGGCTTTGAAGGGCTTGTTCTGCTTGCGTTAAATCTAAGCGAGAAACAGCACCTGCTTTGTATCGAGCATTCACTAAATTATAGGTTTGATTGGTGCTGGCAAGATTTTGCTGTGCGACACTATAACGCTCATTTAAATAGCCCAATTGCCAGTATAAACTTGCAGTCGTCCCAATTAAACTTTGGGCAGTTGCTTGTAAATCTTGCTCAGTAGCTAAAGCTTCCCATTTTGCTGCTTCCGTTTGATTTGCAAGTTTTCCAAATAAATCAACTTCATAGCTAACACCTGCACTGACAGACATTCCACGATCATTAGAATCGCCCGAATGTAAATCGAATATGTGTCCAGTAGATGCATTGGTATTAATACGTAAGCCTTGTTTATCTTTAGCTAAGCCAGCTTGCAATAAAGCCTGTTGAATATTGATACCAGCAACAGCTAAATCTGCATTGGCTGAAATTACTTGATTCACCAATTGATTTAATTGTTCATCTTTAAATAATGTCCACCATTGATCTGCGTATACATCTGTATAAATTTGCTGACTTTTATTTTTGCTATATTCAAAATTAGAAGGTATTTGAACGGCAGGTGCTTCATAAGGTGTCTTCACAATAGCTGCACATCCAACCAATGAGCTACTGAGAACTAGGGCACTTGCAAGGCGATTGAATTTAATTTGCATGAGATTTTCCTATTCCCTAGACAATGCATCGACAGGGTTTAAACGAGCTGCATTTCGTGCAGGAATAAAGCCAAAGACAATACCAATTAAGCTTGAGCATACAAAGGCTGCAACAATTGATGTTGTGGAATAGGCCATTTGGAATGTACCACTGGTAAATTTGCCAAATAATTGACCAATGCCTAAAGAAAGTAACACACCTAAAACACCGCCTAAAATACAAACCAAAACGGCTTCAATGAGAAATTGTTGTAAAATATCACTTTGACGTGCGCCCACAGCCATACGAACGCCAATTTCTTGTGTACGTTCAGTGACTGAAACCAACATAATATTCATCACACCAATCCCACCAACAATTAATGAAATGACGGCAATTGCAGACACTAACAAGGTCATAGTGGCAGTGGTTTGTTGAATCGTCTCACGAATACTGTCTGAATTTTGTGTAAAGACATCTTTGGCGCCATGTCGTTGTTCAAGTAAACTTAAAATGGCATTTTCAGCAACGCTACTTGAATATTCATCTTTAACGCGAACCACAATACTTCGAACGTGAGCTTGCCCAAGCATACGGCTCATGACGGTAGAGTAGGGTAAGTAAATATTCAGGCTATCGGAGTTCCCCATGATGCCTTTTTGTTCATCAATGACCCCAATAATACGAGTGGGTACACTGCCTAATAAAATAACTTTTCCAACAGGATCTGTACCATCGGAAAAGAAGGTTTTTTCAGTATTGGTATCAATGACGGCATCTTGTGCTTGCTCAGTTACACTGGCTTTATCGAAAGGTTGTCCTGCTTTAAACGTCATTCCACGAACATAGAAGAAATCTTGACCAACACCATTAATGGTTGCAGATGCTTCAATATCTTTATAGCGCACAGTTACATTGGTGGAAACATTCGGAGTAACACCATCTACATAAGGTTGTTCTGCTAAGGCTTCTGCATCGGCTGGAATAAGGGTCTTGACTTGAGAGGCTCGAGAATTATCACCAAAACCACGACCTTGATAAATCGTAATGGTATTGGTTCCTAAGCTACTAATATTGTCTAAAATTTGTTTTTGAGAGCCATTCCCTAGAGCCACAACGGATACTACGGAGGCAATACCAATAATAATACCCAGCATGGTTAAAAAGGTGCGCATACGATGAGCATTCATGGCGAGTAATGCCATTCTAAATGCTTCACCTAAACGATCAAGCGCTGAACGCCAAGCTGAAATTTTCTTTTGTTGTGGTCGAGTCAGTGTTTGCTTTTCAAGTGGTTCACCATCGACTTCAGGCGTATTCGGCAGATCAGAAATAATATTTCCATCACTAATTTCAATAATTCGTGTCGCATTTTTAGCAACATTATGATCATGTGTGACTAAAATAATAGTATGCCCTTTGGCATTGAGTTCACGTAAAATACGCATCACTTCAATACCGCTATTCTTGTCTAATGCACCTGTGGGTTCATCGGCAAGAATGACATCGCCACCATTCATTAAAGCACGAGCAATGGAAACACGCTGTTGTTGACCACCTGAGAGTTGGCTCGGTCTGTTTTGTGTTTTGTCGCCTAAACCTAATTCAGTTAACAATTTAACAGCACGATCATGACGTTCTGTAGAATCTGCACCTGCATAAATGGCAGGAACCTCTACATTCCCAGCAGCATTTAAGTCACCTAAAAGATGGTAGCGTTGGAAAATAAATCCAAAATATTCACGACGTAACTGAGCTAAATCATCGGGTTCTAGTTCTCTGGTTTCTCGTCCACTAACTTTATAACTCCCATTAGTTGGCTGATCTAGACAGCCTAAAATGTTCATTAAAGTTGATTTTCCAGAGCCTGATTGCCCCACAATAGCCACCAGTTCACCTGGATAAATTGCGAGGTCTATACCTTTAAGAATCTGAACCGTACTTTCACCAGCAGGGAATTCACGTGTCAGATTCTTAACCTCTAATAAAGGTTTTTGTATCTGAGTCATCATTACATTCTCATTGATGGGCCGTTAGGGCTACGTTTTGATGAATCATTGCTCTTATCAGAACTATCTGCAATGATGACTTTTTGCCCATCTTCTAAACCACGGAGTACTTGTACGGTAACACGGTTATTTAAACCGAGAAGAACGAAAGTAGGTTTGGCAGTTCCATCTTCTTGTAAAACACGAACCACTCCCATCGAGGCTTTACCTTGCTCAACCAAGATTTTTTCGGCATCTGTGAGTTCAAGGCGTTTTGGTCGCTCTGTTTCAGGACGATCATTATTTTGAGGGCGATTTCCACCTGCATTACGTTCACCGTTGCCGCGCGCACCAGAATTACCCGCGCCATCTGGGTTACGTTTGCGTGGTGTACGATTTGAGTTTTGGACAGCAGCTGCGGGAATGGTTAATACATTTTTTACTTCTTCTAAAATAATATAAACCTGTGCTGTCATATCAATACGCAATTTTCCATCTTCATTTGGGATATCAAATAAAGCATTGTAATAAACTGCAGAACTCGATGAAGATGATGAATTATTATTTGACTCAGTGTTGATTGAACTTGGCGCAGGTTCAACTTGACGTAATTTAGCGTAATGTTTTTTCTCACTATTGCCTAACGTTGTAAAGTAAACGGTTTGTCCCTTTTCAACTTTCATGACATCTGCTTCAGAAACTTCAGCTTTAACTGACATTGTATTTAATTGGGCAAGTTTTACAATTGTTGGCGCACTTTGGTTAGCGTTAACAGTTTGACCTTCTTCAGTTACAATCGCAACAATCGTACCATCCATTGGTGCAACAATACGGGTATAGCTTAAATTTTCTCGTGTTGTTGAAAGTGTTAAGCGAGATTGCTCAATTTGTGCATTAATGGCAGCAATATCTGCAACAGCAGTTTTATAACTTGCAAGTGACGACTCTAAATCCATGCGCGAAGTTGCATCTTGTGAATACATTGCTTTTTGACGATTATATTCTGCTTCAACTTTAGCAAGATTCGCTTGTTTTACTGCCAATTGAGCTTGTTGATTTTTAATATTGGCTTCAGCTGTTTTTAATTCGTTCTCTTGACGCACTGAATCAATTTGAGCAATAAGTTGTCCTGCTTTAACTTGATCACCCAGTTGAACATACATTTTCTTGACTTGACCAGAAACCTGCGCACCGACACTAACCATTTTAGTTGCTTCTAACACACCTGTCGCAAGTACTGAACTTTCAATATCTCCGAACGTTGCATCTGCGGTAATGAATTGTGGCAATTCATTTTTAGGTTTAAAAAAATACCATGCAACTACGGCAATAGCGAATGCACATACAATGGCTCCGATGAGTTTTGTCGATTTTATTTTTGGCATGGTGTCTGGCTAGAATAAGTAGAAGAAATTGCGTGTAATTATAAGTTCGAATTGCGGATTTTTTGTGAATATTTTTGATATAAATAAGAATGATTAACATTTATTTTAGTGGGTTCAATGCTCATGACTTAAATTAAATAAGGGGGTTCCACATAAATTTGCAATCGCTTGTTGAAGAAGATGTTCAGGATTTTCATGACCTAAACCTTTAATTGAAGCATCAATACGTACAAGTAAGGTGGGCCAGTCTAAAAAACTATTTGGATTTAAGCGTCTCAAGGCTTGTTGATAAAGATTTATTTTAGTTTTCCAAATACCAATTTGTAAGGCATTTTGGGGCTGTTCAAATAACTGCATCAGTAAGCGCATTTCTTTGCTAATGCTCCACAGTAGTAAGGTCAGAGGTTCGCCAGAAGCAACTAAATATTGATAAATTTTAATTGCTTGTGCAAGATTCCCCTGTAAAACAGCATCATTTAAATCATAAGTGGTATATCTAGATTGGTCTTGCAAGCAAGAATATAATTGCTCGATTTGAATTATTTCGACATCGGGGAAGGTGTCACTTACACGCATTAAGCTATTTTTAGCCGCAAGTAAATTATGTTCATGATGCTGTTCTAACCATTGCCATGCATCCTTCGCTAATTTTATACCAAGCTTTTCCGCCTCTACTGCTAAAATTTGTTGACGGTCTTTAGGATAATTTGCTGTCAAGGCAACATTGACGCCATTGGCATCTATGGTTTGAAAAAAGTTTGATTTTAAACTGCTGCTATCTTGCTTGGGCATCACAATTAAGAGCAAGTTAAGTTCATTATGCTGTAAGTAGCTTTTAAGTTCTTTTAGACCATTCGCATCGGGTTTAATATTACCATGTGCTTCAATTGCCAATTGATTTGAAAATAAAGACAAACTATTTAATGCGTTAAAAACTGTTTTCCAATCACTTACACTATTAACTTCATAACGCTGACGTTCAATGTCATTCGTTACCCAACTTGCTCTAAAAGTATCGAGTAAGTTTTGTTCAAGCAACGGTTCTTGACCATGTAATACCCAAGCACCACGAGCTTCGTTGACGCGCTTAAGTGCTTGTAAATAGTCAAGTTTCATATATGGTTAACCGCTGTTATTGTGTTGTTGATGGCGCAATCGTTTCTAACCGATTTGATGAAATTTGTCTGGAAATTTGTTGTGCAATATCATCAATCAGTAGTTGTCTTAAATTTTTTTCTTCAAGTTTATCTGTGTTTACTGTCGCTGCATCATATTGATAACTACGCGTCGCCATAATGGTACGATCATCGGTCAATGGTTTACCCGCAGCATCTTCAATTCTAAACGTAACAGTAACCCGTAAAATATTTTGACGTAATGTGCCTGCTAATTGTAGTAAGTGTGGCGTATATTCAATAACTCTAAGGTTATACGCATCTTTTGAGTTACTTAGTTGAACACCCGCAGAGCTTAAATAAAGTGCTAATTTTTCTTCAAGATTTTCAGCGTTATCTGGAACAGTAATAGACATTCTTGAATATTGTACAGGAATTGCGTCAACGCCTTTACCTTTCAAATGAAAACCACAACCTATTAAGCTAGCACTTAGCCCTAAAGTTAATACAACTGCGGCAACACGTTGAACTAAATGCATGCTGTGTCCTCTAAAGAATAGTCTCAAAGTATGTCATGAGTTTATTTTAAATAATAATGTCAATTGTAAAGTCAAAGCCCGCTGGCTGGCAACGGGCTTTGATTGGGAATTTTTAAAGACTGTGACCTAATGTTGGGTATGCAGTCAAAAAAATGCTTAAACGACTAAATTCACCAGTTTATTTGGGACTACAATTTCTTTTTTCGTTGGACCAGTTAAGAACTGTTGAACTTCAGCTAATGCTTTTGCTTGCGCTAAAATTTCATCTTTAGAAGCATCAACAGAAACTTCTAATTTACCACGAAGTTTACCATTCACTTGAACCACAATAGTTTGTGTATTGCGTGTTAATGCAGACTCATCTAGCGTTGGGAATAAAGTCTGTGTAAGTTCAATACCAAATTCAGCCAATAATTTTTGACTTAAATGTGGCGCAAAAGGTGAAAGTAATACAAGCAAAGTAATGATAGATTCACGTGCAACGGCAACATCGTTATCATCTTTTGCTTCAAACTTATTGTTAGCATTCAACAATTCCATCAATGCAGCAATGGCTGTATTAAATGCGTGTCGACGTTCAATATCATCGCCAACTTTTTGAATGGTTTCGTGTGTTTTTCGACGTAAATCTTGTGCTGCAGTTGAAAGCGTCGCTTTGTTAATCTCGGTAGCCTGATTGCCTTTTTCAAGGAAAGCTGCGGTTAAACGCCAAACCCGTTTTAAGAAGCGATTTGAACCTTCAACCCCAGCATCAGACCATTCTAAAGATTGATCGGGTGGTGCAGCAAACATCATAAATACACGTGCTGTATCTGCACCGTATTGGTCAACAATGGCTTGAGGGTCGATACCGTTATTTTTAGATTTCGACATTTTCTCTTGACCACCGACAGTCACTTCTTGACCATCACCACGATATTTTGCAGAAATAATGCGACCTTTTTCATCGCGTTCAAGATCAATATCAGCAGGGTTAAACCACGTTTTCTTACCAGATTCAGACTCGCGGTAATACGTATCAGCAAGCACCATACCTTGAGTTAACAAGTTGGTGAATGGTTCATTGCCTTGAACGACACCTTCATCACGCATTAGTTTATGGAAGAAGCGAGCATATAATAAGTGCAAAATCGCATGCTCTACACCGCCAATATACTGATTGACTGGTAACCATGTTTGACCTGCAGCAGGATCAACAATACCACCAGTGTATTCTGGTGAAGCATAACGTGCATAATACCAAGAAGATTCTACGAAAGTATCTAAAGTATCTGTTTCACGGCGGGCATCACCACCACAAGATGGACATTTGGTTTCATAAAATTCAGGCATCTTATTTAAAGGATTACCCGATCCATCTGGAACAACATTGGTTGGAAGCACCACAGGAAGTTGGTCTTCAGGTACTGGAACTTGACCACAGGTTGTACAGTTCACCATTGGAATTGGGCAACCCCAATAACGTTGACGAGAAACACCCCAGTCACGTAAACGGAATTGAACTTTTAGGCTAGCAAGCTTTTGTGGTTCTAGTTTCGCTAAGATTGCATCGAATGCGGCTTGGAAATCTAAACCATTAAACTCATCAGAATTAACTAATTTACCATCTTTAGAACCATACCACTCTTGCCATGTTACAGTAGAAAAAGCAGCATCTTCAGTGGTTTGAGCATTAATAACTTGTTTAATTTCTAAGTTATATTTATTCGCAAATTCAAAATCACGTTCATCATGTGCAGGAACTGCCATCACGGCACCTGAGCCATATGACATTAGAACGTAGTTTGCAATCCAAACAGGAACTTCTTCACCAGTAAGCGGGTGCTTAACAGAAAGTCCGGTTGCCATGCCTTTTTTTTCTGCAGTTGCAAGATCTGCTTCTGCTACAGAGCCCATGCGACATTCTTCAATAAACGCTTTTAATTCAGCGTTATTTTCAGCAGCTTTAAGCGCTAAAGGATGTTCTGCAGCAACAGCGACATACGTTACACCAAGTAAAGTGTCGGCACGGGTTGTAAATACAGTTAAATCATCTGCGTAGATATCTGGGTGTGCTGATGGGAAATGAATATCCATTCCCTGAGAACGACCAATCCAATTGCGTTGCATGGTTAACACTTGTTGCGGCCAACCATCTTTTAATGTTTCTAAGTCATCAAGTAATTCTTGCGCATAGTCTGTAATGCGGAAGTAATACATGGGAATATCACGTTTTTCTACCAATGCACCAGAGCGCCAACCACGACCATTTTCAACTTGTTCATTGGCAAGTACGGTTTGGTCTACAGGATCCCAGTTCACGGTTGAAAGTTTACGGTAGATCAATCCTTTTTTATAAAGCTGAACAAAGAGCCATTGTTCCCAACGATAATATTCAGGTGTACACGTTGCAAACTCACGATCCCAGTCCACAGAAAGCCCAAGCTTTTTGAATTGGTCACGCATATAAGCAATATTTTTAAAAGTCCATTCAGCAGGCGCAACTTTATGATCAATCGCTGCATTTTCTGCAGGCAAACCAAAAGCATCCCAACCCATAGGCTGTAAAACGGTTTCACCTTTGAGACGATGGAAGCGACTAATCACATCCCCAATGGTATAGTTACGCACATGACCCATATGCAGTTTACCGCTTGGGTAAGGGAACATCGAGAGGATGTAACGACGTGGACCTTCTACAGTATCGGCAACTTTAAAGGCTTTGCGAGTTTCCCAGTCTTGTTGGACTGTTGGTTCAATCGCACTAGCTTGATATTCAGGATCAATGTGAGTAGTCATAAACGTAAATTAAGAATTAAATGGTTAAAAAAAAGTTCGTTGTACAGCATAGCGCAAAATGAACTTAAATGTGAATTTTGAAGATATCTTTATGAAGGAAAAATAGTAAATTAAAAAAATTAAGTTGAGGGCATCATTTTTTAGTACTTTAACTTGGTTTTCTGTTCAGCAGCGAATCTATTCATTAGGGCGTAATCTTTATTGAAATAATTATGTTGTTTGTATTTTTTATTTAAATGATTTATTGATAAAAGAATTTAGAAAATAATAAGTTTTAAAATATATATTGGGTTGAATTTTGGGCAAATAAATAAAAAATTAAAGTTTAATATTGTCTAAAATTTTATTAAAAGTAATGCATAATTTAAGTGGTGATTTTGTGTAATTTACACCTATTTTTATTTTAGATTTACCATGACTTTAGCATAAATATGATTCTTGGTTTTGGGGGGAGATCACATATTACGGTTTACTTTTCATTTAAAAGAGAAATAAAATTCAGCTTTTCATAAAAAACTGTATTTTAATTTTAAAAAAATCATTCTATTTTTTTATGATTTGAGAATATAATTTTTATCATTTAATTTTAGTATGTTATTAATAATTAATTGCTTATGATATTTTTTTAGTAATTTTTTATTAAAGAAAAAAATGAAATTTTAAAAAATAAGTTACGAATCAAAAATAAAAGTTAAAAAGCAGTTTTTTAAACTTGACATTAATTGTCGAAACAACAAAAATGCTTTCTTTAGTTTTATATGCCTTTCATCGATCACCCTTCGATAAAGTGTCATGTCATGCAATGGGCAATTTCTCTAGCCGAGAAGTTGTATAAAGCTTATGAATATGTTTATCCCAATGTGTTCGAAATCTCATATTACTTAATCAGTAATCAGATTGTAAATTTTTCCTCTTGCGATGAAAACTAGGAAATATGTGTGCTATAACATGCATACAATGAATTAATGAAAATACTGCGCAAGTGCATTTTATGTATGTGCAGTGATAAAATTAGGGTGAATCACGTTGGAACTTTTATCTGGTGGTGACATGCTCGTTCGCGCATTAGCGGACGAAGGCGTTGAACATGTTTTTGGATATCCAGGCGGCGCTGTACTACATATTTACGACGCGTTCTTTCGACAAGACAAAATTAATCATTACCTCGTGCGACATGAGCAAGCTGCTGGTCATATGGCAGATGCATACTCACGCGTGACAGGTAAAACAGGTGTGGTTCTCGTCACATCTGGTCCAGGTGCTACAAATACTGTTACTCCTATTGCGACGGCATATATGGATTCTATCCCGATGGTTATTTTATCGGGACAGGTTGCTTCACATCTCATTGGTGAAGATGCATTCCAAGAAACAGACATGGTGGGTATTTCTCGACCAATCGTGAAACATAGTTTCCAAGTGCGTCATGCAAGTGAAATTCCAGCAATTATCAAAAAAGCATTTTATATTGCTTCCAGTGGTCGTCCTGGTCCAGTGGTAATTGATATTCCAAAAGATGTCACAAACCCTGTAGATAAATTTGCATACGAATACCCAGAAAAAGTGAAGATGCGTTCTTATCAACCACCGCATCGTGGTCACTCAGGTCAAATTCGTAAAGCGATTGATGAGCTTTTACATGCAAAACGTCCAGTAATTTACTCTGGTGGTGGTGTGGTTCAAGGGAATGCTTCAGCACAATTAACTGAGCTTGCACATATTCTAGGGTTCCCTGTAACCAGTACTTTAATGGGCTTAGGCGCATTCTCTGGAAAAGATCCTCAGTTCATTGGAATGTTGGGTATGCATGGTACTTATGAAGCCAACATGACAATGCATAATGCAGATGTGATTTTATGTGTGGGTGCTCGTTTCGATGACCGTGTGACGAATAATCCAGCTAAGTTCTGTCCAAATGCGAAAGTCATTCATATTGATATCGATCCTGCGACGATTTCAAAAACCATTATGGCGCATATTCCAATTGTTGGTGCGGTTGAGCCAGTGCTTGCAGAGATGTTAGTACAGTTGAAGCAAATGAATGTTTCAAAGCCAAACCCAGAAGCAATTGCAACATGGTGGAGTCAAATTGATGACTGGCGTAAAGTTCACGGCTTAAAATATGAACCTGCTGTTGATGGTGGTATGAAACCACAGCAAGTGGTTGAAGCGCTAGACAGAATTACCAATAGTGAGGCAATTATTACTTCTGATGTTGGTCAGCATCAAATGTTTGGCGCACTTTACTATACTTACATACGTCCACGTCAATGGATTAACTCTGGTGGCTTAGGCACAATGGGAGTAGGGTTACCATATGCAATGGCTGCAAAATTAGCATTTCCAGATCAACAAGTAGTTTGTATTACGGGTGAAGCATCTATTCAGATGTGTATTCAAGAGCTATCAACCTGTAAACAATATGGTCTAAATGTTAAAATTCTTTGTTTAAATAACCGTGCATTAGGTATGGTAAAACAATGGCAAGACATGAATTATGAAGGCCGTCATTCGAGTTCTTATATAGAGTCTTTACCAGATTTTGCCAAGCTCATGGAAGCTTATGGGCATGTCGGCATTCAAATTGATCATGCGGATGAGCTTGAGTCTAAACTTGCAGAAGCTATGGCGATTAATGATAAATGTGTATTTATTAACGTCATGGTTGACCGTTCTGAGCATGTATATCCAATGCAAATTGCAGGTCACTCAATGCAAGATATGTGGTTAGGCAAAGGGGAGCGTACGTCATGAGACATATTATTTCTGTTCTTGTAGAAAATGAATCTGGCGCACTTTCTCGATTGGTTGGATTATTTTCTCAACGTGGTTATAACATTGAGAGTTTAAATGTTGCACCAACAGAAGATCCAACGTTATCTCGTCTGACATTAACAACCTATGGTGATGATCATAAAATTGAGCAAATCACCAAACAACTAAATAAATTGGTTGAAGTTGTTAAAGTTGTAGATTTATCTGAAGGCGCACATATTGAACGTGAGTTGATGCTGATTAAAGTAAAAGCATCAGGTTCTGCACGAGATGAAATCAAACGTACTGCGGATATTTTCCGTGGTCAGATTGTAGATGTAACGCCAACGACATATACCATTCAATTGGCAGGTACTACAGAAAAGCTAGATGCCTTCATTGATGCTTTAGCTGAAAATACAATTTTAGAAGTTGTACGTTCGGGTGTATCTGGCATTGCACGTGGTGAAAAAGTTTTAACAGTTTAATTTTTAATATATTTCCTCTCCTAATGATAAGGAGAGGGTTTAGTCAAATGACATTAATATTGATCATGGGACTAAAAGGTAATAAGCATTTTAGCGGAGACAACAATGCAAATTTTTTATGATAAAGACACAGACATATCTATCATCCAAGGTAAAAAAGTAGCAATTATTGGCTATGGTTCACAAGGTCATGCACATGCACTTAACCTTAAAGATTCTGGCGTTGACGTAACTGTAGGTTTACGTGCTGGTTCTACATCTTGGAAAAAAGCAGAAAATGCTGGTCTTAAAGTATCAGAAGTTCCTGCTGCTGTTGCTCAAGCTGATGTTGTCATGATTTTAACTCCAGATGAGTTCCAATCTCAGCTTTATCGTGACGTAATTGAACCAAATATTAAAGAAGGTGCAACTTTAGCATTTGCGCATGGTTTCTCTGTTCTTTATAACCAAGTTGTTCCACGTAAAGATTTAGATGTGATTATGGTTGCACCTAAAGCACCAGGTCACACAGTACGTTCTGAATTCCAACGTGGTTCAGGTGTTCCAGATCTTATTGCGATTCACCAAGATGCTTCTGGTAATGCACGTAATGTTGCACTTTCATATGCTTCAGGTGTAGGTGGTGGCCGTACAGGTATTATTGAAACTTCTTTCCGTGAAGAAACTGAAACTGATTTATTCGGTGAACAAGCAGTTCTTTGTGGTGGTGCAGTTGAATTGGTTAAAATGGGCTTCGAAACTTTGGTTGAAGCTGGTTATTCTCCAGAAATGGCATACTTCGAATGCTTACATGAACTTAAACTTATTGTTGATTTAATGTTCGAAGGTGGTATTGCAGACATGAACTATTCAGTATCTAACAATGCTGAATATGGCGAATACGTAACTGGCGTTGAAGTAATTAATGAACAGTCACGTGAAGCAATGCGCAATGCACTTAAGCGTATTCAATCGGGTGAATATGCAAAAATGTTCATTCAAGAAGGTGCATTAAACTATCCTTCTATGACTGCTCGCCGTCGTCAAAATGCTGCACATGGTATTGAAGTAACAGGTAATAAATTACGTGCGATGATGCCTTGGATTCAAGCAAACAAAATTGTTGATAAAGAGAAAAACTAAGATTTAAGTTTCTCTAATAAAAGGCCCATGCTTTGTCGTGGGCTTTTTATTGTGTTAATTTTGCACCATGTTTAACATTTAGAAAATGAAGATGAATTTTTATAAAAAATTAGCATTGATGAGTATAGGTTACTTTTCCTTAAATTTAAGTTATGCGGATAACCTGAATAATGAATCTATAAAATCACTTATGGTGATTAATAATGTAGACGTACAGGTCAGCCGTGCTTTAAAAACACCAAGTGGCGCTTATTTGTTGCAAATGGGTTCAGGCTATTGGAAACCTAATGCAACTTTATATGATATTTCTCAAAATAAAATGACATATTTAGAGGGGGTGCAAAAAGGGAATAACATTCAATTTGTGAGTTCTGAAAATAATGGAATAGTAAAAAATAATATTAATTTAGATGGGAGTTTAGATGTTGAAACAGGTATTTATCGTTCAATATTAAATGATCGATTAGAAGGCTTTAAGCAAGAGCTGGTTTTTTTACCCTTGATTAATATAAAAAATAGACCTACATTTTTATTTAAATTTTATGGTACTGAAAATAAAGAAACAGGCGAGAAAATTATTCAAAAAGTTGAAGTCATTGATAGAAAAACCAAACAAATTTATCAGCAGTTGACAGGTTTTAGTGCTTATGCAACGGGAATCCAATATATAGATTTAAATTTTGATGGTTATTTTGACTTGATTTTAAAAGATACATCATCTGCATTGGGCGATGGCGAACATTCAATTTATTGGATGTATAATCCTGAAACTAAAAAATTCCAAAGATCACCTCAATTAGAAGTACTAGGAGGTTCACCAGTGATTGATATTGAAAAAAAACAGGTTGATTTTGGTAATGGGCATAAATTTGAAATAAAAGACGGGCAGTTTTATAAAATAAAAAATTAAATGCTATTGAGATTGAAAAATACTGAGCTATCTCGTATAAATTTTTTATGTGTACGATTTTATGCGAGTAGCGATCTTTGAAAATAACTTGATTAAGGTGAGGGAGTTGAATGTATTTTGAATGAATGGGTGTTTTATTACTTTTAAAATACCGTTAATATTCTTGAAATATGTTTAATGAATTGTTACATGGTTTACATAAGCATAAAAAAAGTTTCATGAAAGCGTCATATCAAAATCTTACGCTATAGATAAAAATAAATAAGTAGATAAGCAATGACACAGTCCTATGCTGCAAGCTTTTTAAAGCAACAAGAAATACGGGAGGGATTTAAGTTCTATTTTAAGCAAGCAAATTTCAGAAATGATTTACTTGAAGATCATACTCAACTTCTAGAAGCATTGGTAAGACCTAGACTGAGGATAGCAATTATTACAGAAACTTGGCCTCCTGAAGTCAATGGTGTTGCATTTTCATTGGCTCATTTGTGTAAAGGATTGCAACAATTAGGTCATAAAATTTTATTAATTAGACCAATACAAAAAGTCACTTATGAAGCATTTAAACCGAATAAAGAATGTTTGGTCAGACCACATAAAATTCCAAAATATCAACAGTTGCAATTTGGATGGCCACAATATTTTAAAGTGGCTTCAGCAATTGAAGAGTTTTCACCACAAGTGGTTCATATTGTTACAGAAGGCCCATTGGGTTTAGTCGCTTTACAGGTTGCAAAGTCGAAAAAAATACCTATTTCGAGTGGCTTCCATTCGCCATTTCAAGATTTAAGTCGTTTTTTTGATCTTGCGATGTTGGTCAAACCGATTCAAAAATATTTAAGGTGGTTTCATAATAGTACTCAAATTACTTGTGTACCCAGTAAAGATACAGAAAATGCCTTACGGCAGTTTGGTGTGACCTGTCCATTGAGAGTTGTTGAGGGTGGGGTTGATGTGAATGTATTTCATCCTCAACATCGTTCGATTCAACTCAGACGAAAATGGGGGGTGAATGATGTAACCACAGTGCTTTTGTATGTGGGGAGATTGTCTCCTGAGAAAGAAATTTCAGTATTGATCAAAAGTTATCAAGCCATGTTGAACTCAGGTCAGCAGGTAAAATTGGTTATTGTTGGTGATGGACCAGAACGCGAACATTTGGTGAAAATGGATGAGAAAAATCAAATTATTTTTACTGGGGTTTTAACGGGGAAAGATTTGGCGAGTGCGTATGCGAGTGCGGATGTTTTTATCTTCCCGAGTCAAGTTGAGACATTTGGAAATGTCGTACTTGAAGCAATGGCGAGTGGGCTGCCGATAGTCGCATATGATTATGCATGCGCGAATTTGCATGTTTCACATGGAACAATGGGGTGGTTAATACCACTAGGGAGTGTTGATAAGTTTATGTTGCAAATATATCAATTACCCGAAAAGTCAGTGTTAAATGAAATGGGGCAGCAGGCGCGTACCAAAGTACAAACTGTCAGTTGGCAACGTCCTGTTCAGCAATTTGAAGATGCACTTTATGATGCCACTAAAGAGAATGTGATGACAGCATAGTGTTAGTTGCTTGTGAAGGCATCTGAGTTGAAAGAGGGGAAATAGAATGGGGAATTTAAAAGATTTATCTAAGATATATAAAATTAAAATGCTTAATTTAGATTTAAAAGGCTGTTTATATTTAAATCAATGGTCACATCAACAGCAAATTGCCAATTTTTTTAAAGTGATTAGCCGTTTGGGTAATGGTGTATTTTGGTATGTCATGCTGTTTATTGTATGGGTGATGAATGGTGTGATGTTTAGTTTGCAGATCATTTATTTGTTGTTAAGTTGTTCAATGGGTACAGCGATTTATAAAATTTTAAAAGTAAAAACAACGAGACCTAGACCATATCAAGTACATCAAGTGATTCGTTTGGGAGAACATCCTCTAGATCATTTTAGTTTTCCTTCAGGACATACGTTACATGCAGTAATGGTGACGATGGTGTTGGGTTTTATTCAACCCATACTATTGATTTTAATGCTGCCATTTACGATTTTGGTTGCACTTTCTCGGATGATTCTAGGACTACATTATCCAAGTGATGTTATTGTTGGTGCACTCATTGGTGCAACAATGGCATGTGGAATTATTTTATTTGCGCCATTATTACAGATTAAGCTTTAAATTTTACATCATTAAAATCTTCAAGACGATCATGAATTTTATATTGATACAGCCATGGGGAAGTTTGTTAAAATAAAGAATATTTTATCGATGTTAAAGGAATACTGATGGGTTTACGTTGGACAGATACAATTGATATTGCCATTGAACTTTATGAAGCACATCCTGATGTAGATCCTCAGTGGATTCGCTTTACAGATTTACATGCTTGGATTTGTGCACTTCCAGACTTTAGTGATGATCCGACAAAATCTACAGAAGGGCTTCTAGAAGCAATTCAAATGGCTTGGATTGATGAAGCAAGCTAATTTTAGCATCGAAAAATCATTTTTTTTACATTCAAAAAGCAGTATTTGGCACATTTTTCGGTATAATGCGCCAAATTTTCCTGTCTAACATTGACTGAAGGAGCCAATCATGGCTATCGAACGCACATTATCTATCGTAAAACCAGACGCAGTTGCTAAAAATCACATTGGTGATATCTTTGCTCGTTTTGAAAAAGCTGAGCTTAAAATCGTAGCAACTAAAATGAAGCAACTTTCTCAAGCTGAAGCAGAAGGTTTCTATGCTGAGCACAAAGAACGTGGTTTCTTTGCTGACTTAGTTGCGTTCATGACTTCAGGCCCAGTTGTTGTTTCTGTTCTTGAAGGTGAAAATGCAGTTCTTGCTCACCGTGAAATTTTAGGTGCAACAAATCCTAAAGAAGCTGCTCCTGGTACTATTCGTGCTGATTTCGCTGTAAGCATCGACGAAAATGCTGCACATGGTTCTGACTCAGTTGCATCTGCAGAGCGTGAAGTTAACTACTTCTTTGCTCAAACTGAAGTTTGCCCACGTACTCGTTAATTCGAAGTATTCAAACCAGATAAGTGATATTATACTTATCTGGTTTTTTTATTCCTGAAATAAAATTTCGCTTATTTATTGAGCTACTCCCTCTCACCCATAGATATGATTTAGGTAAATACACATGAGTACTGAAGTGGTCGCTGTACCTGAAATTTCGGTTGAACAGCAACAATCTCCGTCCGCTCCTGCACAGCAAAATACTGTGAAGAAGGTGAATTTACTGGGTATGTCTCGTCCTCAAATGGAAAAGTTCTTCGAAGACATCGGAGAGAAAAAATTTCGTGCAGGACAGGTGATGAAGTGGATTCATCAATTTTTTGTTACTGATTTTGCTGAAATGACAAATATCTCAGGAAAGTTACGTGAAAAATTAGAAAAAGTGGCAGAAATAACTGCACCAGAAGTTGTTCATCGTAATTATTCTAAAGATGGAACACGTAAGTGGGTATTTCGTGTGGGTGATGGTGCAGGTTCTTTGGTTGAAACAGTCCTTATCCCTGCGGAAGATAAAACAGGTTCGCGTAAAACATTATGTATTTCCTCCCAAGTTGGTTGTGCTTTAGATTGCTCATTTTGCTCGACAGGAAAGCAAGGATTTCAGCGTGACTTGAGTCAAGCTGAGATTATTGGACAGCTTTGGATGGCAAATCTATCTTATATGGAAGATGTGCCAGTTGCAGAGCGTGAGCGTTCGGTGACCAATGTCGTGATGATGGGAATGGGCGAACCATTATTAAATTATGATGCTGTTTTAAATTCGATGCGCATTATGTTAGATGATTTTGCATATGGCATGTCTAAGCGTCGCGTGACTTTATCTACATCGGGTGTTGTCCCTAAAATTGATCAATTAGCAGAAGATATTGATGTTGCGCTTGCAATTTCTTTACATGCACCTAATGATGAATTACGTAATGAATTGGTACCAATTAATAAAAAATATCCATTAGAACAACTGATTGCATCATGTCAGCGTTATATTAAAAAAGATGGGAATGAAAGTTCACGTAAACATGTGACGATTGAATATGTTATGTTGGATGGTGTAAATGATAGCCTAGAACATGCAAAACAAATGATTAAGCTATTGAAAAATTTACCAAGTAAAATTAATTTAATACCATTTAACCCATTTCCACATGCACCTTATGGGCGCTCGAGTCGAAATCGTATTATTGCTTTTCAAAAGATGCTATCTGATGCAGGTTTTGTGTGCACAATTCGTCAAACACGGGGGGATGATATTGATGCGGCATGTGGTCAATTGGTGGGGCAAGTTGCAGATAAAACACGTCGTGCAGAACAATGGAAAAAGAAAATTGCTGCACAAGGCGAAATAATACGCTCACGGGAATAATGAATAATAAGGGGAAGTTCATTGAGTCGGCATAATTTTAAAAAAATATTCGCTTTAACAGTATGTTCTGCTATTTTTTTAATAGTGGGATGTCAAACGACAACAAGCTTAAGAACTGATCCTAAAAAAGCCGTACAAGTACGCACTCAAATGGCCGCAGAATATATCAAACAAAATGATTATAATGCGGCTAAAAGAGAACTTGATACTGCATTAGAGCAAAATTCACGAGATGCGAATGCAAATATGATGATGGGTGTACTTCTACAACGAGAAGGAAGTCCCGTAAATATAGAAAAAGCTGAACGTTATTTTAAAACTGCAATTGCGATTGAGCCAAAAAATGCGCAAGTTCGTAACAACTATGGTACGTATTTATACCAGTTGGGACGATATAATGATGCGTTGCCACAATTTGAAATTGCAGGCTCAACATTAGGTTACGATCAGCGTTATACTGCCTATGAAAATAGAGGCGTAATTTATGTGAAATTGAATGATATAGTAAATGCTGAAAAATCATTTAATCAAGCATTACATGTGCATCGTGATTCTTATGTTTCAATGATAGAATTAGCGGAAATTAATTATTTTCGTCAAGATCTTCCCTCTGCTATGAAATTTTATCAACAAGCGGTAAATTTAGTTGGGGAAAAGAGTTTAAATGCACGTGCGTTGTGGGTTGGTATTCGGCTTGCGCGTGCAAAGAGCAATCCATTGGAAATGCAGACGCTTGTAAATCAATTACGAGCTTTATACCCTGATAGTCCAGAATATCAACGTTATTTGCAATTACAGTACAGTACTGAGGTCGTATGGAAATAAATCCTAATTCAAAGCAATCAACAGGTGTAACTACCGAAACAAACGCATTAGGAAATGTTCAACGTTCAGGTGAGTACTTACGTCAGGTTCGATTGGAAAAAAATATTGAACTTGATGATGTGGCAAATGAAATTAAAATTCCGACCAAAACTTTAATCGCGCTTGAGCAGGATGACTATGCCTCTTTGCCTGAAGCAACTTTTATCAAAGGTTATTATCGGATATATGCTAAATATTTGAATGTTGATGCAACTGAAATTATTCAGCGTTTTGATGAAGTACGCAAAAATGATGCTGAGCTATTACCGAATCATGAATTAAATAACTCACCGATTCGAATTATGGGTAAACTGCCTGGCTCTAATCATGATCGTAATCGGAAATGGTTAAAGCGTATTGGTCTTATTGTGGTTGTCATTGCTATTTTGGCAGCTTTATTTTCGGTGGTTCAAAACTGGACAGGTAAGGACGGAAATATTGCTGAAACATCAGTTGGAGCAAATGATGTTCAAGTGATTGCAATGGATTCAGATGGTGCTGTATCTGGCGATCAACTGAAGCTTGAGTTTAGCAGACCAACATCAATCAATATTATCGATTCGACAGGTAAAGTATTGGCAACAGGTCGCCAGTCTTCAACGGTGAATTTAAGTGGTGAAACACCATTCCAAATTCGTTTAGATGATGCAACTGCTGTGACATTAAGTTTGAATAATGAAAAAATTTCATTGTCACCATATACCGTAAATGGAAAAGCAGAATTCCGCTTATCACGTTAATTGTTGAATAGTAGAGCGAAATAATGATTGAAAATCCAATTAAACGTCGTCCAACTCGTAAAATTCGTGTGGGTTCTGTTTATGTGGGTGGTGATGCACCCATTAGTATTCAAAGTATGACGAATACTGAAACTTGTGATGTGGATGCAACAGTTGCCCAAATTCAACGCTGTGTAGATGTTGGTGCGGATATTATGCGTGTATCTGTGCCAAGCATGGAAGCAGCAGAAGCATTTGGCGAAATTCGTAAACGCGTTCAAATTCCGCTTGTTGCAGATATTCATTTTGACTATAAAATTGCATTGCGTGTTGCTGATCTTGGTGTGGATTGTTTGAGAATTAATCCAGGAAATATTGGTTCTGAAGCAAAAATTCGTGAAGTTGTTGCGGCAGCAAAACATAATGATATTTCAATGCGTATTGGGGTAAATGCGGGTTCGCTTGAAAAAGATTTGCAAAAGAAATATGGTGAACCGACTGGTGAAGCACTACTTGAATCGGCATTACGACATATTGATATTCTAGATCGTTTAAATTTTCATGAATATAAAATTTCGGTTAAAGCATCTAACGTTTTCTTAACAATGGATGCCTATCGCTTATTGTCGAAACAAATTGATAATCCATTACATTTAGGGGTTACTGAGGCTGGTATTTATCGCACAGGTACAGTCAAATCAGCAATTGCTTTAGGTGGGTTATTAATGGAAGGCATTGGTGATACTATGCGTATCTCTCTTGCTGCTGAACCAGAAGATGAAATTAAGATTGGTTTCGATATTTTGAAGTCACTGGGACTTCGATCTAATGGAATTAATTTTATTGCGTGTCCGAGTTGCTCACGCCAAGAGTTTAACGTAATTAAAGTGATGCAGTCGCTTGAAGAGCGTTTAGAAGATATTCGTACACCAATGGATGTATCAGTCATTGGATGTAAAGTAAATGGACCAGGTGAAGCCAAAGAGTCAGATATTGGTGTTGTTGGGGCAAGTCCTCGATCACTTGTGTACCGTAATGGCGAGAAAAGCCATTTAGTTGATACTAATCAGTTGGTTGATGAAATCGAAACTATGGTTCGTCAACGTGTTAAAGAGCTTGAAGAAGCTAAATCTAAAGAGATCATTCGTAGTTCATCATGAGTTCAATTGTTGCAATCAAAGGTTTTAATGACATTCTTCCAACGCAAACACCAGCGTGGAGACGACTTGAGCAGCATCTATCAGATTTGATGGATGCATATGGCTATCAACAAATCCGTTTACCAATCGTTGAACAAACCAATTTGTTCAAACGTTCAATTGGTGATGCGACAGATATTGTTGAAAAAGAAATGTATACGTTCTTGGATAAAGGAAATCCGCCTGAATCTTTGACATTACGTCCAGAAGGAACAGCGGGCTGTGTGCGAGCAATGCTAGAGCATAACTTGCTTCGTGGGGCAACGCCGAAAGTTTGGTATGTTGGACCAATGTTTCGTTATGAAAAGCCACAGAAAGGGCGTTATCGTCAGTTTCATCAATTTGGTGTCGAAACATTTGGTGTTGCAACGCCAGATCAAGATGCCGAATTAATTCTGATGACTGCGCGTCTTTGGAAGCGTATGGGGGTTTTGGACAAAGTACAGCTCGAGCTAAATACTTTGGGTGAGTCTGATGAGCGCGCTGAATATCGTGCTGCATTAGTCGACTTTTTAACAGCGCACAAAGATGAGCTAGATGAAGATTCGAAACGTCGTTTAACCACGAATCCACTTCGTATTTTAGATTCAAAAGATACGCGTACACAGCAAATTCTTGAAAATGCTCCAAAATTGCATGACTTTATGAAAGAAGAAACAATGCAACATTTTGAGCAGTTAAAGCAATATCTCAATGATGCGGGAATTTCTTTTGTTATCAATCAAAAGTTAGTGCGCGGTCTAGATTATTACAATAAAACAGTTTTTGAGTGGACAACAACGCATTTAGGTTCACAAGGTACAGTCTGTGCTGGTGGTCGTTACGATGGTTTAGTCGGACAACTTAAAGGTAAAGCAGACCAAACTGTGCCTGCTGTTGGTTTTGCAATGGGAATGGAACGTTTACTATTACTTTTAGAACAAGTTGAAGCGCATCCACCTGTGCGGGATTGCGATATTTTCCTCGTTTCAGAACCAAGTTTGCAAAGTAAGGCATTGGTATTGGCTGAGCAAATGCGTGATCAGCTTGAGCAAATGAATAGTCGTTTACGATTAAAGGTCGGTTCACAAGGTTCAATGAAAAGCCAAATGAAAAAAGCGGATCAATCTGGCGCATTCTTGGCTTTAATTTTAGGCGAGCGTGAATTAGAATCCGAAGAGTTTTCTGTTAAAGAACTTACAACAGCAGCGCAAACTTCAGTTGCTTTTGCTGATGTGATATCTTTTATTGTTAATAAACTTACTTCAAAATAAGCCGCAAAGTATAAGGAAAAGGGTAATTAAATGAGCGCATTGAGTGAAGACGACCAACTTAATAGTTTAAAATCTTTAACTAAAAAATATGGCTCTGCCATTTTTAGTGGGATTTTAATTGCGTTAATTGCCTTTTTTGGTTGGCAATGGTGGCAGAATAAAAACTTGGCTGAAGCACAAACCAATACAGCTAAAGTACAGCAGTTAATGGATGAAGCAAACATTGCTCAAAGTAATGATCAAGCGTATACCCAATTGATTGCAACCGCGGATAAAATTGTAAAAGATGCACCTGATTCAGCTCAAGCTATTCAGACACAGTTGTTGTTGGCAAAGCTTGCATTTGATAAAAATGATTATGTCGCAGCAGAGAAAGCATTAAAAAAAGTAGAAAACTCAAAAGTTGATGATGCAGGATTAGTACAAATTGTAAAATTGCGTTTAGGTTATGCACAATTGGCGCAAAAGAAATATGATGAAGCTTTAAAGTCACTCTCTGCGGTTAATGAACCAACTTTCAAGGCCGTTGCTGAAGAAGCTAAAGGTGATGTTTATTTTGCTAAAAATGATCGTGAAAATGCAAAAAAATCATATCAAAGTGCGTGGGATAACTTGATTGAAAATAAACAAGAACGTCAAATTTTACAAATTAAACTACAAAGTTTAGGTGTTTTAGTTGATGATCCAGAAATTGAACGTCCTGTATTAAATACTCAGAAGGATGAGAAAGAATGAATAGAAAATTTAAAATACCATTTGCATTAACGATTTTAACCTTAGCTTTGGTAGGTTGTTCGAGCAATAAAGTTAAAGTGGAAAAAGTAAAGCCAAATCCACTTCCTAAAATTGTAGAAACAACGGCTCTTTCTCCTGTTTTTAGTCAAAGTGTTTCTTCTACTTCAGCAAAAGATCCGCTTCGTTTGCAATTAGATGCAAGCAATGGTGTGGTTTTTGTTGTAGATCCAAAAGGTAAGGTTGCCGCTTATCAAGGTAAACAACGCCTTTGGGAAAAAAATGTTTCTAAGCTAGGTTTAAGTGCTGGTGTTGAAGCGAAAGATAATTTAGTGATTGTCGGAAATGCGAAAGGGCAATTATTTGCACTAGATCAGGCAACGGGCGAACAAAAATGGACTGCCCAACTTTCTGGTGCCATTATTTCTCCATCATTAATTATAAATAACCGTGTGATTACGGTTAGTAATGATGGAACTGTTTTTGCACATAATACCAGCGATGGACAGCAAGTTTGGGCTTATAATTTACCTAACGTACAGTTTAGTTTACGTGGTAATGCATCACCAGTTGCTGTTGATGAGCGTGCTATCGTTGTTGCGTCACCGAATGCTTATATTTATATCATTGACTCATTAACAGGTAATCCGCTGATGCAGCGTCGTGTTGCATTGAGTGATGGGCGTTCAGATATTAAACGATTAAATGATATTGATGGTGATCCTGTTGTTGTTGGGCAATTCTTGATTACAACAAGTTATCAAGGGCAGGTCACTGCGCTGAATTTAGCGAATCAACAAGTTGTTTGGAGTGAGAACTCAAGCAGCACGAAACGTCCTGAAGTCGTTGGTAATGGTGTTTTTGTTGCATCTACTGATGGTAAGTTAACAGCATATGAAATTACCACAGGTGATAAATTGTGGGAAAATGATCAGCTGCTGAACCGTAAATTAAGTAATCCAGTCATGTTGGGAACGAACTTAATTGTAGGTGATTTAGATGGTTATTTACACATTGTAGATCCAAGTTCAGGTCAGTTGATCGGGCGTTCTAAAACCAGTGGTGAAGTGCGTTCGCTACGTGTAATTGATAACCAACTTTATGTTGCAACACAAAAGGGTGCTGTAAGCATTTGGCAGAATCGTTAATTTTTCTTTGCCTTATGTTAAACTAAGCTATCCGTATTCAGAAACACGGGGGATTGATGATTCAATACCCCGTGTTTCTATTTAAGTCTTTGAAAAATCCAATTTCTTCCATTTGTTTCTGATGTTCAGACCAGACCAACTGGCTGATCTTGAATAAAGGTTAATCTATGAAACCCGTAATTGCGCTCATTGGTCGTCCGAACGTCGGAAAATCAACGCTGTTTAACCAGATTACTAAGAGCCGTGATGCTCTTGTGGCCGATTTTGCTGGTCTTACACGTGACCGTAAATATGGTGATGCTGTATATCAAAATAAATCCTTCATTGTTGTTGATACAGGGGGTATTGGCGAATCTGAAGGGGGTATTGATTCATATATGGCAGAGCAATCCCAAACTGCTATTAATGAAGCTGATATTATTGTTTTTGTTGTCGATGCTCGTGCAGGATTGCTTGCATCTGATGAACAAATTGCACGTGAGTTACGTACCTTAGGTAAAAAAGTTTATTTAGTTGCAAACAAAGTAGATGGTGTGCATGCAGAGGCAGCGCTCGTTGAATTTTATAAGCTTGGTATGGGGGAGCCTCTGCAAGTTGCTGCAAGTCACGGACGTGGTGTTCAGCAAATGCTTGAAGATGTATTGGAAAATGTGCCTGAAGATGAAAACCCTGAAGAGCATGATAAAAATACTGGATTACGTCTAGCGATTATTGGTCGTCCAAACGTCGGAAAGTCAACACTTGTTAACCGCTTATTGGGAGAAGAACGTGTTGTTGCATTTGATGAACCTGGTACAACACGAGATTCAATTTACATTCCATTTGAGCGAGATGGTCGTCAATATACTTTAATTGATACGGCAGGTGTCCGTCGTAAAGGTAAAGTTGATGAAATGATCGAGAAATTCTCGATTGTCAAAACGTTGCAAGCGATGAAAGATGCTCATGTGGTTGTGATTGTTGTTGATGCACGTGAGGGTATTGTTGAGCAAGACTTACACTTAATTGGTTATGCATTAGAAGCAGGCCGTGCGATGGTGATTGCGATCAATAAATGGGACAATATGTCTGAATATGATCGTAAACAATGTAAATTAGATGTAGATCGTCGTTTTGATTTTATTCCTTGGGCGAAAATTCATTTAATTTCAGCATTACATGGCACTGGTGTTGGTGATTTATATCCATCAATCCACCGTGCATATGATTCTTCACATTTAAAAGTCTCACCAGCAAAAATTACACAAATTTTAAATGATGCAACAGAAGCTCATCAACCGCCAATGGTTCAAGGTCGTCGGATCAAAATGCGTTATGCGCATATGGGAGGACAAAATCCACCAACAATCGTTGTTCATGGTAACAAGGTAGATAAAACTCCTGCAGATTATCGTCGTTATTTAGAAAACGTCTTCCGAAAGGTTTATAAACTTGAAGGAACACCAGTCAGAATTGAGTTTAGAACATCAGAAAACCCATTTGAGGGACGTAAATCTCAAATTGATGAACGAACGGCTGCGCGTCGTCGCCGTTATGTTCAAAACTTTAAGAAGGCTGAAAAGAAGTTTAGAAAATAAGACTGATTTGATAAAAAAGCCCAATTTTTTGGGCTTTTTTATCATCTGAATTGAATATTTGTAATTCAATGAATATTTGTAAAATGAGTGCAGAAAATATAAAAATTGTCTGGCAAAGAGCGGTCTATTTTTGTGTTAAAAATCATAGAATATGACTGAAAAATTTTAGTTTTTAGTGTGATATATCATTTTTTAATTAAATTATGTTAGTCTGTTAATCATTTTAATGAATAATATTATTTTAATATGTAATGAATAAAATATATTTTCACATTGAAGTGCAAAGAATGCTGATTAATATATTGAAATAAATACAGATTAAAATGTTGATATCTAGATTTAATGACAACGATCGTTGGATTGATAATAAAACATCATACGGAAACTATATTTTTATATATTTGCTTTAATTGAATCAGTTTTAAAGTTTGGGTTTTTATTAAAAAGTAGGTAAAGAGAGTAATCATGGATCAACTTTTACACATAATTCAAAAATTGCGAAAAGAATGTCCTTGGGACCAAGCACAAACACCTCAAACTTTAACGCGTTATGCAATTGAAGAGGCATATGAAGTAGAAGCCGCAATTCAATCAGGTGATGCGCAGCATGTGAAAGAGGAGTTAGGTGATTTACTTTTACAAGTCGTATTTCAGTCACAAATGTATAGTGAGCAAAATACATTTAATTTTCAAGATGTTGTGGATGCGATTGTCGAAAAACTAATTAGAAGACATCCTCATGTTTTTGAAAAAGAAAAATTTATGCATTTGAGTAAAGAAGATGTTGAAAAATTATGGAAAGATATCAAAGTAAAAGAAAAACAAGGACAGCCATATCAACGTTTGAATGAAGTTAAACATGGATCTGCTATTGTCCAAGCTCAGGAAATTCAAGAAAATACCGCAAAAATTGGTTTTGACTTTCCAGATGTAACAGGTGCTTATGAAAAGCTAGAAGAGGAATTAGAAGAGTTACAAACAGCGATTAAAAATCTCAATGATGAAGAAATATGTGATGAATTTGGCGATTGTCTATTTTCTTTAATTAACGTTGGGCGTAAACTAGGCGTATCGAGTGAAATGGCATTATTAAAAACTATTTATAAATTTAGAACACGTTTTGCATATATTGAAGACTGTGCAAGGCTTCAGAATAAGAATATTGAACAGATGTCTTTGGTTGAAATGGACCAATTGTGGGACCAAGCGAAGCAATATTTAAAACAACAAAAAGAACGACAACAGGCTCAGCAACATGGAAATCATACAAACGAATAAATTCAAATCACTATGCATCATTGGATTCTTGATGATGAGTTCAATCGCATTGGCTCAGCCTTATGAACAGCAATATGCGACATGGAAGGCTAAGCAAGATGCGCATGACAGCACATTAGCTGTGGGTTCAAAGACCAAGGACAGTAATCATTATTTATCTAAACCTGAAATGCAAATTTCTGGAGATAAAGTTAATTTGAACTCAGCGTCTATTGATCAATTGCAACAACTTTCAGGTGTTGGTGCTAGAAAAGCTGAAGCTATTATTGAGTATCGAAATAAAAATGGAAAATTTAAAACGATAGAAGAAATTCAACAAGTTAAAGGAATTGGTCCTGCTTTATTTGAAAAGAATAAAATGAAATTGGCTTTATAATTTAGATAGTTTTATTTACGATTTAGATCTAAGAATAAGAGATTAAAATTGCCCTTTGATTGTGTAAGCGATATGATTAGCGCCATCTTATATTTTTTACGTTCAGACGTAGGAGACAACGTCTTTTGCAAACTTTGCGCGCGTCAAAATGTGGTTTATCCACGGCTCTATTACCAGCATCTATCTTAGATGTCATTGATGCCTTAACCAAGGCAGGCTACGTAGCATATATCGTTGGTGGTGGTGTACGTGATCTTATGTTGGGTCAAAATCCAAAAGATTTTGATGCAGTAACAAATGCGACTCCCTTGCAAATCAAAGAGGTATTTGGTCGACGTTGTCGAATTATTGGTCGACGTTTTGAATTAGCACATGTTTATTCAGGGCGAGAACTCATAGAAGTTGCAACATTTCGTGCACCTCCAAAAAAAGAAGTAACATCATCGGCAGGTATGATTTTACGAGATAATAATTGGGGAACGATCGAACAAGATTTCATCAGACGAGATTTTTCGATTAATACACTGTACTATCAACCACGTAAAGATATTATTTTAGATTTTTGCAATGCTGTTGATGATGTACAGTCAAAGACTTTACGTTTACTAGGTGATCCTCAGACTCGGTTTGAGGAAGATCCTGTACGTATGCTTAGAGCATTAAGGTTCGCAGCTAAATTAAATTTTTCAATTGATAAAAATATTCTTAAAGTTTTTACTCCAGAATTAACGCATTTATTAAGTGATGTATCTCCGCATAGATTATATGATGAATCACAAAAATTATTTACAAGTGGTCATCTGAATCGAGTGTTACCGATGCTGATTCAGTTTGATGTTTGGAAGCAACTTTTTGCTGAAGCGAAACCAAAGATCACGCTGTTTATTGAGCGAGTCGCTAAAAATACAGATCAAAGAATCTCGATTGGTAAAACGATTAATCCCGCATTTTTTTATGCAGTACTGTTGTGGGAAATATTTTTAGAACGTTGTAATTTTTATTTATCTAAAGGTGTCGTCCCTGCTGAGGCGCGCGCACAAGCAGGTCTAGATGTATTAAAACGACAAGCGACGCGAACCATTATTCCTCGATTTGCAGAAACCTTTATTCGTGAAGTTTGGGAAATGCAAACACGTTTACTTAATCCAAAACCTCAACAAATTGAAGCACTTTCAGGTCATGCTCGTTTTAGAGCAGGATTTGACTTTTTATTATTACGTGAAAAGTCTGGTGATGAAACAACAATGGGAATGGGGGCTTGGTGGGATGCTTATCAATTGATGTCAGTTGATGAAAAAGAGCGTGTCATTGGTCAATATAATCGTCAAAGAACTCGGTCACGTCGTCAGACACAATCAGTAGATGTTTCTGAAGTTAAAACACCTCATCAGCAAACAGAGATTGAGCCTTTGGTGAATGAGCCAGAACCTAGAAGTCGTCGCACTCGTAAGGTGAAACCTCATTTAGATGAACGGGTTTTGGAAAAAGGAACGAGTCAATCAGGTGAAATACATGCTGACCATCCAATTTTAAAACGTAAACGGGTCAAACGTGATTTAACGCAGGTTATTTTCGGACCAACGCAGTGAATATAAAAACGTACATTGGTTTAGGCAGTAATTTGGGTGATTCTCAGCAAATTCTTGTAGAAGCGATTAATCAACTTTGTCGGTTAGGAAAAGTTAAGGTTTCTAAACTCTATCAAAGTCCTCCAATGGGACCACAAGATCAACCGCATTATTTAAATGCGGTTGTATGTTTAGAAACGACATTTAATGCTTTGGATTTATTGGATGAATTACAGCGAATTGAAAATGAATCTGGTCGAGTTCGTTTAAGACGTTGGGGCGAGAGAACACTTGATTTAGATTTATTGATTTATGGAAATGAGTCAATTCAGAATGAACGCTTAACTGTACCGCATATTGGTATTTTTGAACGAGATTTTGTGATCTTCCCGCTATTGGATTTAGATGAGAATATACAAATCAACGGTCAATTGTTAAAGGATTTATCAATTTTACAGCATCAAACGCTCACGGTGCTGGCCGATCATACTTGGGCAAATTGTTAATTGGTTTTACGCATGTTGTATACATTTTCACGAGGCTATCTTCATGATAAGTTTGAATAATTTAAGACAATTTAAAGCAGATGGACGTAAATTTTCTTGTTTGACTTGTTATGATGCAAGTATGGCAAAGGCCATGGAAATTGCTGAAGTCGATAGTATTTTAGTTGGCGATTCGTTGGGAATGGCAATTCAAGGACGAGATTCAACCTTAGCAGTGACTGTCGAGGATATGGCGTATCATACGGCCGCTGTACGACGTGGTAATCAACATGCATTTTTAATGACTGATTTGCCATTTATGAGTTACGCCACCTTGAACGATGCACTGGTTAGTTCTAAAACAGTCATGCAGGCTGGTGCACAAATGGTTAAAATTGAAGGTGGAGCTTGGTTGAGTGAAACGATTGAAGTGCTGACGCGTAATGGTATTCCTGTCTGCGTGCATTTGGGTTTAACACCTCAATCAGTTCATGTCCTTGGTGGCTATAAGCTACAAGCGAAAACACGTGAAGCTGCGGATCAATTAATTGCCGATTGTCAGGCAGTTGTGAATGCTGGTGCTGCACTACTTTTATTAGAATGTGTGCCGGCTCAATTGGGTCGTGAAATTTCTGAATTATTTCCAAATGTACCTGTTATTGGGATTGGCGCAGGTCTTGAGACAGATGGACAGGTCTTAGTTGTTCAAGATATGTTAGGTTTGACTTTTGGCCGTGTGGCGAAATTTGTACGTAATTTTATGAAAGAACAATCAGGTGAAACTGCAATTGTAGATGCATTTAAAGCGTTCCATCTTGCAGTTCAAGATGGTTCATTTCCTGCCAGAGAACATACTTTCCAAGTTGAGTTGTAAGTTATGAAGTTAGAGACAACCATACAAGGACTTCGCTCTATATTGGATGTTGCACGTATGCAACAAAAAAAAATTGGATTTGTTCCAACAATGGGCAACCTTCATCAAGGTCATTTAAATCTTGTACGTGAAGCACGTAAGCATTGTGATATTGTGGTGGTCAGTATTTTTGTAAATCCAATTCAATTTGGTCCTAATGAAGATTATGACAATTATCCACGAACACTAGAACAAGATAGTCAATTACTTGAAACTGTTGGGTGTGATTATATTTTTGCACCATCGGTAGCGCAAATGTATGGTGACCAATCAAGATTAACCAATATTAGTGTGAATGATATTACGGCTGACTTATGTGGATTGCAGCGTCCTGGGCATTTTGATGGTGTTGCTGTAGTAGTTACAAAGCTATTTAATATTGTAGGTCCTCATGCGGCATTTTTTGGTGAAAAAGATTATCAACAATTGGCCGTTATTCGCCAGTTTGTACGTGATTTAAATATGCCGATTGATGTGATCGGTGTTCCTATTGCACGGGCAGAAGATGGTTTAGCGTTAAGTTCTCGAAATGGATATTTAAGTGAAAGCAATCGCGCGATTGCACCAACGATTTATCAGACATTAAAAAATGCAGAGCAAAACTTACACCAAGGTATAAATCTAGTTGAAGTGCTTGATCGTATGAAAATCGCATTGACAAATGCAGGTTTTATTGTGGACTATGTAGAAGCGAGAACACCAGCGCTTCAAAAAATCTATACATTTAATCAAGATGTTGTGTTATTTGTTGCGGCAAAATTAGGAGAAACACGTTTAATTGATAATGTGTATGTAAAATACATTGACTCACATACCTTGGGGTAGTATTGCTATGAAACGCATTTTAATTGTTACAGGTCAATCGGGTTCTGGAAAATCTTCTGCTTTACAGGTTTTAGAGGATTTAGGTTATTACTGTATTGATAATTTGCCTGTCGCATTACTTCCCGAGATTGTATTAAAACTCGATAAAGAAAATAATTTAGAATTGTTAGCACTTGGTGTAGATGTTCGAAGTACACGTGAAGATTTACAAGAATTTGATCATGTATTTGAACAGCTGAAAAAACAAGGAACAATTGAAGTTATTTATTTAAAAACCAAAGATCATGAATTAATTACACGTTTTAGCGCTGCAAGGCGTCCTCACCCTTTAGCAAATCGGTTTAAGAGTTTGGCGGAGTGTATTCAGGAAGAAAAAAACTTACTGTTACCAGTTCACTTTAATGCAACAATTACCATTGATACGACTGGATTGAGTGTACATGATTTAAAACATACGTTACTGAATCGACTTGGACAAGCAGATCAGATGATCGTTATTTTACAATCATTTGGATATAAGCATGGCATTCCATTAGATGCAGATTATGTTTTTGATGTACGTCATTTACCAAATCCTCATTGGGATATAGAATTACGTAAATATTCTGGTTTAGATGAATCTGTACAAAAATTCTTGAGCAATAGTGAACAAGCAAACGAAATGTTCCAAGATATTGATGGTTTTTTAGAAAAGTGGTTACCTATTTTTGCTGAAGCTCATCGACATTACATTACTATTTCAATAGGATGTACAGGTGGACAGCATCGTTCGGTATATATGGTGGATAGACTTCAAAAAGCCTTACAGGAAAACTGGTCTGTTCAAGTCTTACATAGAGAAATGAAGCACTGGTCATGATTGACACAACTGTTGATGTAATTAATAAATTAGGTTTACATGCTCGTGCATCTGGGAAACTTATTGAGGTTACAACTAAATTTAGTTCTTCTATTCAAATTGGAAAAACTGAAAAATTAGTAGATGCTAAAAACATTATGTCTTTGCTTATGCTTGGTGCTGGCAAGGGTACAACTTTACGCTTGGTGATTGAGGGTGCAGATGAAGAAAAAGCTTTATCTGCAATTCAAGCATTGTTCGAAGCAAAATTTTACGAGGCAGATTAATCGTGGCACGTCGACCGCATCGTTTTACTGAAGATGATTTTGAAACTTTAGAAGGGCGTGCAAGTAAAACAGAACAGAAAAAAGCTGTTCAACGTATGGCAGCTTTAGGTGAGCAACTCGCCGAGTTAAATTTAAAACAAATACAGAGTCTTCCTGTTGAGGAGCGCTTAATTGATGCTTTATTAGATGTGCAAAATATAACATCTCATGAAGCGCGACGTCGTCAATTTCAACGGATAGGAAAACTATTACGGTATGAAGATGAAAGTGTAATTTTATCCTATTTAACACCGCAACAAGGTGCGAAAAAAACAGCACAATTACAGCGTTGGGTGGAGCGTATCGTTAAAGATGGCGATATCGTGATTAATGAGTTCGTCAAAACTTATAATGCAGCAGAGCGCCATACATTACGCCAACATGCTTTACGTATTCATCGTGATATGAGTAAACAAGTCAGTGACGTTGAATTAGAAGAATCGAAGCTGAAACTTTTCAATTATGTTCAACAAGTCGCATTAATTTCTGATAATTAAGCAGATAAAAAAGCGACTTAATGAAGTCGCTTTTTTATGAATATGAATTTTAAAATAATAAAAATTAGTTAAACTCTCCAATAGCTCTATCTTTAGCCCATTCGCGTAAAATGAATTTTTGTAATTTTCCTGTCGATGTCTTTGGGATTTCAGTGATGACAATATCTTTAGGAACTTTAAAGCGAGCAAGATGTTGTGAACAAAAATGAATGACTTCTTCACTTGTTACATTGTGCCCCTGTTTGAGTTCAATGAACGCACAAGGGACTTCTTGCCAGCGAGGATCTGGTTTTGCCACAACAGCAGCAGTCATAATGGCAGGGTGTTGATAAAGAATTTCTTCAATTTCTAAAGATGAAATATTTTCCCCTCCAGAAATAATTACATCTTTTGAACGGTCTGTAATTTTGGCATAGCCGTCGGGCTGACATACGGCTAAATCACCAGTATGAAACCATCCTCCTGCAAATGCTTCAGTTGTTGCCTCTGGGTTTTTTAAATACCCTTTCATGACAATATTGCCTCGAAACATAATTTCCCCCATCGTTTTTCCATCATTGGGAACGGGTTGCATTGTTTCTGGATCAATAACTCTCATGCTATCTTGTAGGGGATATGGAACACCTTGACGAGAATGAAGTTGAGCTTGTTCTTGAAGAGAAAGATGAGACCAACCTGCTTGTGCTGCACAAAGAGCTGAAGGACCATAGGTTTCAGTTAAACCATAAACATGATTAACTCGAATACCAATATGATGCATTCCCTCAATAATGGCAGCAGGTGGTGCTGCACCTGCAACCATTACTTCAACACGATGATTAAACTTAATTTGTTTTTCTTTGGGAGTGTTAATTAGAATTGAAAGTACAATAGGGGCACCACAAAAATAATCAATTTGATGTTGTTCGATCAACTTAAATATGAATTCTGGATCAATTTTACGAAGACAAATATTGGTTCCGCCATTAGCAGCAACGGACCAAGCGAAACACCAACCATTGCAATGAAATAGTGGTAATGTCCACAAATATTTAGCACGTGGTGTCATACCGCAAGCGAGAATATTACTGGCGGCATTTAAGTAAGCACCACGGTGGTGATAAACGACACCTTTCGGGTTTCCTGTAGTTCCTGATGTATAATTTAGACTGATGGCATCCCATTCATCTTCTGGTAAATGCCAAGAAAAATTAATATCACCTTGGGCAAGCCAAGTTTCATATTCGATTTGTCCAATTGTGATTTTAGTCGGATGTTCATATTGTTCATCTTCGACATCAATCACATAAATTTCTTGAGGTATGAGTTGAAGCGCTTCTTTGGCTAACTCTGCAAATTCAGCATCGACCAGTAAGACCTTAGTTTCAGCATGCTCTAACATGAAAGCTAGAGTTTTAGCATCTAAACGTGTATTTAGCGTATTTAACACAGCACCAGCCATAGGAACAGCAAAATGAGCTTCAATCATGGCTGGAATATTCGGCAGTAGAACAGAAACGGTGTCGTTTTTTTGAATGCCTAATCGTTGTAATTGATGTGCAAACTGTCGACAACGTGTATAGGTTTCTTGCCAAGAAATATGCCGATTTCCATGAATAATCGCATCTTGATGGGGATATATATAGGCTGCACGTTCTAAATAACGTAAGGGGGTGAGTGCAACAAAATTTGCAGGTGTTTTGGGTAATTGATCATATGCTTTCACTTTTCTTTTCCTATCCCTTTCATTATTTTTCCTTTTCCTAATATTGAAGATATGAGGTTTTTTGTCAATTTTCTCTCATTCTTTAGTCGTGTCTTTTACGTCATTAATTTTGAACTAATGATTCTTTATTTAGTTGGATTTTTGTTTAGATTTGGGCTTTTATTCAACTTTAAATGAATGAAAAATAAAATTTTGAATAAAGGATTTATAAATCAGGCTAAGCGGTGTAAAATTATTGGCGAATTTATGTTTATCCACCGTTTTTATCTTTTGAGGTTTTCCTCGATCATAATCTCGCGGTGATATGCTCCATGGTAAGGGGCATCACTCCTTAAGGATTTTATTATGCCAATTATTACGTTGCCAAATGGTGATCAAAAACAGTTCGATCAAGCTGTATCAGTCATGGAAGTTGCTCAAAGCATTGGTCCAGGTCTTGCAAAAAATACAGTTGCTGGTCGTGTAAATGGGCGTTTAGTGGATGCTTCTGATTTGATTACCGAAGATGCAACTATTCAAATTATTACACCAAAAGATGACGAAGGTTTAGAAATTATTCGTCACTCATGCGCGCATTTAGTCGGACATGCAGTTAAACAATTATTTCCTGATGTGAAAATGGTGATTGGACCTGTCATTGAAGATGGTTTTTATTACGATGTTTTTAGTCCAAAACCATTTACACCAGAAGATATGGCTGCCATTGAAGAGCGAATGAAAAAGCTCATCGATCAAGATTATGATGTGATCAAGAAAATGACTCCACGCGCGGATGTCATTAAAATTTTCACAGAACGTGGTGAAGATTATAAATTACGTTTGATTGATGATATGCCCGACGAAACTCAAATGGGTTTGTATTATCATCAAGAATATGTCGATATGTGCCGTGGTCCGCATGTGCCAAATACTAAATTCTTAAAAACATTTAAGCTTACTAAAATGTCTGGTGCATACTGGCGTGGTGATGCGAAAAATGAGCAGCTTCAGCGTATTTATGGTACAGCTTGGGCGGATAAAAAACAGCTTGCTGCATATATCAAACGTATTGAAGAAGCAGAAAAACGTGATCATCGTAAGATTGGTAAAGCACTTGATTTATTCCATATGCAAGAAGAAGCACCTGGAATGGTGTTCTGGCATCCAAATGGTTGGACTATCTATCAAGTTCTTGAACAATACATGCGTAAAGTTCAACAAGATCATGGTTATTTAGAAATAAAAACACCTCAGATTGTTGATTTTTCATTGTGGGAAAAATCAGGCCATGCTGCAAACTATGCAGAGAATATGTTTACGACACATTCTGAGAGCCGTAATTACGCCGTCAAGCCAATGAACTGCCCATGTCACGTACAAGTATTTAATCAAGGATTAAAGTCTTATCGTGATTTACCAATTCGTTTAGCAGAATTTGGTTCATGTCATCGTAATGAGCCATCAGGTTCATTACACGGTATTATGCGTGTTCGTGGATTTACTCAAGATGATGCACATATTTTCTGTACGACTGAACAAATTGGTAAAGAAGTCGCAGATTTTATTAAACTCACTTTAGATGTTTATAAAGATTTTGGGTTTGAAGATGTTCAAATGAAGCTTTCAACGCGTCCCGAAAAACGTGTTGGAGCAGATGAATTATGGGATGTTGCTGAAAAATCGTTAGCAGATGCGTTAGATGAAGCTGGTCTAGAATGGCAAGAGCAACCAGGTGAAGGTGCATTCTATGGCCCTAAAATTGAATTTTCATTGAAAGATTGCTTAGGTCGTATCTGGCAATGTGGTACTATTCAGTGTGATTTCAATTTACCAGAGCGTTTAGATGCATCATATGTCACTGAAGATAATGATCGCGATCAGCCTGTAATGTTACATCGTGCAATTCTTGGCAGTTTTGAACGTTTTATTGGTATACTTATTGAACATTATGCTGGATTTATGCCACCATGGTTGGCACCGATTCAAGCATGTGTTATGAATATTACAGATTCACAAGCTCATGCATGTGAGTCAGTCGTTGCAAAACTTAAAGAAAACGGTATTCGTGCTATTTCTGACTTGAGAAATGAGAAAATCGGCTTTAAGATTCGTGAACGTACATTAGAGCGTATTCCTTATTTATTGGTACTTGGGGACCGAGAAGTTGAGGAAGGTACAGTAAATGTACGAACTCGCTCAGGAACAAATTTGGGTACTATGTCAATCGATGCTTTCGTTGACTTAGTGAAAGTAGCCGTTGCCGAACGCGGCCGGTACATTGTGGAGTAAAAGCAATTAAACAGCCTGATCGTAATCAACAGGGCGGTAACAAATCAAACCGTCCTGCCTTGAATGATGAAATTCGTGCGAAAGAAGTCCGTCTTGTTGACGAAAATGGTGAGCAAAAAGGTATTGTAAGCTTAACTGAAGCTTTACGTGCAGCAGAAAGTGTAGATCTTGACTTGGTTGAGATTGTTGCAAATGCTGAACCACCCGTTTGTAAAATCATGGACTTCAATAAGCATTTGTTTGATTTAAAACAAAAGCAAAAAGAAGCGAAGAAAAAGCAACATCAAGTGCAGGTGAAAGAAATTAAGCTCCGCCCTGCAACAGATGTTGGCGACTATAATGTAAAATTGCGCGCCATCGTTAAATTTCTTGAAGATGGTAACAAAGTTAAAATCACACTTCGATTCCGTGGTCGTGAAATGGCTCATCAACAATTGGGTCTTGCGCAACTGCAAAAAATTGAAGCAGATGTTGCAGATGTAGGTGTCGTTGAACAAGCACCAAAAATGGAAGGTAGACAAATGGGTATGTTACTTGGTCCTAAAAAGAAAAAGTAATCCAATCGTCTATAAAAAAGCACTGTATTTTACAGTGCTTTTTTATATTGTTTACATTTACTATTTTGAGATTTAGAGTCGAGAAAGTAAATATTTGAGAATAAAATTTTAGTTGCATAATCATTTAAAATTCTCAAATTGTGATATAAATAATATATAGAATACGTATAGATTGAGTAGAAGAAAAGGATAAAATAGATGATTGATTTATATTATTGGGGAACGCCCAATGGTCAAAAAATTACAATTGCTTTAGAAGAAATGGCTTTACAGTATCAAGTATTTCCTATCAATATTTCAGAAAATGATCAGTTTCAGCCAGATTTTTTAAACATTTCTCCCAATAATAAAATTCCTGCAATTGTTGATCAAGATGGCCCAAATCATCAATCAATTTCAGTCTTTGAATCGGGCGCTATTTTACAATATTTAGGACGAAAAACAGGATTATTTTATCCAAGCAATGAACAAGATCGTGTGGAAGTAGAACAATGGCTTATGTGGCAAATGGGTGGGTTTGGTCCAATGCTTGGGCAAAATCATCATTTTAGTCGTTTTGCACCAGAACGTATTCCATATGCAACTGAAAGATATATTACTGAAACAAAGCGTTTATATGGGGTTTTGAATAAGCAGTTAATTGGACAAGATTATGTGGCAGGGGAATATTCAATTGCCGATATGGCGATCTTTCCTTGGGTAAAACGGCATGAATGGCAAAATATAGATTTAGATGATTATCCAAATGTTAAATCATATTTACAGCGTATAGAAAATCGACCCGCAGTGCAGAAAGCATTAGCGATTAAGCTTTAAGTCAATGGTAGTATAGGTATATTTTTTGTGCCTATATTAAAAAAACCACATTTATAACAGAGCAAGTCGATCTTAACGATACAATAAATTACACAGATGAATGTTTGATTTAAAGAAATACGCGAAGCATTTTTAGTAAAAATATACTTTATGCTAGTATATGTGCGGCTTTGAGCAGCGTATTACTGGATCGGAACAATGAAAGACTTTTTTCTAAATTTTACCCGCATTATTGAACATAATCCAAAAATTTATTGGAGCATTATTGTGGGCATTGTTCTCTGTTTGGTGCTATTTATTGTAGAAGTGATTCAAATTCAAAATTTGATTGCGCAATTAAATACACATGATCAAGTTATTCTTAAAAATGCGATTGAGCCTTTAACACAAAAATATAAGTGGGCACGTGTTTTAATTATTATTATGGCTGTGTTCATCGCAAATTATGAATATTTAAAAACTAAAAAGAAACTGGGTTTAACTCAGTCTAAATGAGTTTATTTTTTTTATTTATTGCTGCATTTGGTGCAGCAACTTTACTCCCACTACAATCAGAAGCGGTATTGGTTGGTTTGCTAATTAATGGACATTATGCACCTTTTATATTAATTGCAGTGGCAAGCCTAGGGAATATTTTAGGTTCTTGTGTGAATTGGTGGTTGGGCTTAAAAATAGAACATTATAAGAATAAACGATGGTTCCCAATTTCACAGAAAAAAATGTTGCAAGCGCAAAAGATATATCAAAAATATGGATATTGGTCTTTGTTGTTAAGTTGGGCACCAATCATTGGAGATCCAATTACATTAATTGCAGGACTATTAAAAGAAAATCTAACTCGTTTTTTGTTGATTGTTTCTCTTGCAAAAATTGGACGTTATATTTTTATTTATATGGCATTTGTTGCGATGAGTTAGTCTACTAATTTACTATCACCGATTGGTCGTTTTGACTAAGGTAAAAAATGTAGCTGACTTATTTGCATTTCATCTTGAAGCCATTGTAGAAAAATAACTTTTTTAGCATCATCGAAAATGCATTGTTGAGATAATAAGTAATAAGCAGAACTGTCTTTGAATGGCGAAATTAGTGTTTTTAATAATTGTGATTCAAGTTCTTTTTCTATCATATACATTGAAATTATTGTTGATCCTAAACCCGCTAAACATCCTTCTAAACATAAATAGAAATGTTCTAATTCAATATGGGGGCGGGAATCTAAGATGGTTCTAGTTGCTTTAAATTGTTTTAAGTGTTTTTTAAAATGAGGTCTAGAAGTGGAAATTAACAAATCTTGATTCTGAGAATGCTGTTGATTCTGAATGATACAAATATATTCATCGGCTATTTTTTCACTAAAAATATGTTCTCCCCAATAAAAATCATTGCGACGAATTGCAATATCAATATTATGTTGTTCAAAATTAACTTTTCCCCCACTTGTAAGCAGAACAATTTCAAATGGGTGCCCTAATTTTTTAAATTTTATTAAACGTGGAATTAGCCATTTGATTGCAAGCGTGGGTTCACATGATAAGATTAAGCGTTCATTTTGATTATCCTGTGTCTTTAATTGACTCAAACAGTCATCTAAATCAGCAAACATTTTATGACAACAATTAAATAAAAGGATGCCTTGAGTCGAAAGGTTTAAAGTTTTATTTTTACGTTCAAATAAGCATAAACCTAAAGACTCTTCTAAATTATAAATTTGTTTACTGACCGCACTTTGAGTGACAAATAATTTTTGTGCAGCAATGGTGACACTGCCGTATTTACCGACAAAATAAAAAAACTTTAGTGAATTTAAGGATAATCTTTCAAACATTCCAAAAACTCATCATGATGTTTTCCTTTTTTTCGATATTTATTCAAGTTAAATTATTTAAAAATAAGCTTCTTACTCATTTTTAATAATTGTATATCATGATTAATGTATGCCAAAAAGTATATCAAAGAATTTTTTATCATTTAGATCGAAAATTACAACTACGTATAGTTCTGATGATAAAACCGCTTGGTAAAGTGTAATGTATGAGTTTTTAGCTGTCGCACTCATTACGATTTTAGCGGTTGTGAGTCCAGGTGCGGACTTTGCCGTTGTAACAAGAAATAGCTATTTGTATGGTCGAAAAATTGGAATCTTTACTGCATTTGGTATCGCTGTAGGCGTGTTACTGCATGTGTTTTATACATTATGTGCAATGATTTTTATTGTGTCGTATCTCTCGTATTTACTTCATATTATTAAATATTGTGGTGCAGCATATTTGATTTATATTGGCTATAAAACATTTATGCAACTTCCGATTAAAGAGACCTGTCCAGATGGAGTTTTAACCATTTTACAGGCATTTAAGCAGGGATTTCTGACAAATGCTTTTAATCCTAAAACAACTTTATTCGTGCTCAGTACCTATACGCAAATTGTGAGCATTGAAACGCCAAAGTTCGTGTTGATTGTTTATGGTTTATTTATGTCCCTTGCACATTTTATTTGGTTCTCAATTGTGGCATTGGTGTTTTCAATTTTACTGTTACGAAAAAAAATGTTGGCTCAGCAAGTGCTGATGAATAGAGTAATTGGTTTGATTTTGTGTATTTTAGGTGTATTACTTGTGGTACTTCAAATTAATTATTGATCTCAATTGGATATAGCTAAGCGAGAGCAAACTCTCGCTGTCATATCATGATTCACATTCATTGAATTTAAATTGAATACGATCATTAAAATTGGTTTTTTTATACATCCATAAAGTACTTGCTGTACGTTTAACTTGAATTGGCGTATCTAAAATAGCAAGAACGACTTTCTGATCTAGATTGGAAGCACCTGATCCTTTGTTAATTTTTACTTTTTTAACATTGCCAGATTTATCTATTTTAAAATTAAATTCTATAGTGCGATCATAGCCATTTAAGTCATTTGAATTTATGTTTAATAAAGGCTGTTGTTGATAGGAAAAAGGCGTTTTTTCACCTGCTTGCTGCTTGATCCAATTTTGTGATTTGAAACTCAAATCGCATGTTTCACTAATAGGGTTGGCTAATTTTAAATTAAAAGTTTGGTAGCCAATGATTGCAATGGGGGTATCTTCTTGTATATGCGGTTGAACCTGAGCAACACGCACAGCATTGAGTAAAATATTATCTAATTCAGTCAGTCCTGTACTTTCTTGAATTGTTACTTGAGTTACTTTTCCCAATTCATTGGCATGAACGCGAATAATAGCAGAGCGATCCTGATTTTTTAAATCTTCAGCGCTATATTTGGGTTGTGGGAATTTCGTCCAAGAAATACGTGTTGTTAAGTGTGGCGATACAGCGGTACTTTGCTGACGAGGTAGTTGATTGATATGTTTTGTTTCACTATGTGCGGCTGTAAACCCTAGACTAAACAAAATAGATAAACAAAGGATTCGTTTCATAATAATTAATCTTAATCGAGCAGAGTCGGACTATTGTTTGGATTTGCTAAATGCACCACGTTTTATCACATTTAGCAAACTTGTTTTTCAAATTTTAAATCAAATTAAGGACGATGATCTTTGGTGATATCCACCCCAAAAAGATCTTTCGTTTTTGCCCAGCTTATGGTAACAACAGCAAGTGTCATGCATCCCCCAAATACGGTAGCAACTATTGTACCTAAATATTTTGCAGCAACACCAGATTCAAATGCACCGAGCTCGTTACTACTAGAGACGAACATTCCATTGACCGCAGCAACTCGTCCACGCATATTTTCGGGTGGATAAATCTGTAAAATCGTTTGACGTATGACTACAGAAATACTATCACAAGCGCCTGTCATTGCGAGAGCAAATAGTGATAACCAGAGCGAATTAGAGAAGGCAAATAAAAGGGTAAAGACACCAAAGCCTGCCACAGCAAGTAACATATTACGCCATGCATGTTGTGTCGGTGGGAATTTTGTGAGCGCAATCATGGTAATCAATGCACCAATAGATGGTGCTGCACGTAAATAACCTAAACCTTCAGGCCCGACATTTAAAATATCTTCTGCAAAAATTGGAAGAAGCGCAATAATACCGCCAAAGAGAACTGAGACTAAATCTAATGAAATTGCCCACAGTACAATTTTAGTTTTCCAAATAAATCGAAAACCATCGCCAAGACTTTCCATTAAGTTGGTCGTTTCAATTTTTGGGAAACTACGTTTTTGTAATAAATTGATTAAAATAAAACAGATGGCCAGTAAAATTGCGACAAAAAAGAAACTGGTTTCTTTTCCTAATAATGCCAACATGAATCCACCCAGCATAGGGCCAATGATGACGCCGCTTTGCCAGCCAATCGTGGTCCATGTCGCACCATTTGCGTAAATTTCACGGGGGATTAAAAAGGGTTTTAAGGAGGTTGCGGATGGATTGTAAAAACCACGAATAGTTCCTAAACCAAAAATAACAGCATATATGCCCCAAGATAATGCACTTGTAGACATATGATTTTGACTATAGGCATGAAATAGCCACCATAAAATAAGCGGCATTGGACAGGCAAAGAATAGGCAAATTTTCATGATCGTTTGCTTGTTAAAGCGATCTGCAAAATATCCACCCCATAAGGATAAAGCAATAAATGGGATTGCTTCAGCCAAACCAATAAAGCCAAGCGTGAGCGGATCTTTCGTAATTTGGTAAAGGGAATAGGCGACAATAATTTCCTGAATCAAAATGGCTAATGTTAAACAGAATTGATTGAGGGTAATAATCGAGAAATCTCGATATCTGAGTGCTGCAAAAGCATCCTGCGTTGAGTTCATGTTTGGACAAGATAGTAAAGATAACTGATTATAAAACTTAAATTAAAAAATGGTGATAAATTCATCGTCACTGGTTATCTGAAAAATGCATATTGAATAAATGAATAAAGTGGAAGAATTGCTTTTGTTTTGTACAGGGATGCTTTAGAATACTGGCTCCCTTACCTGCAGGTCGTTTTTGCAATGGTGCAGACGTGCCGAACAGGTGTTTAAAGAGGTTGTTATGGCTAAGTTAAAAACTCGCCGTGGTGCAGCTAAACGTTTCAAAGCGACTGCTAACGGTTTCAAGCGTAAACAAGCGTTCAAACGCCACATTTTGACCAAAAAATCTGCTAAGCGTATCCGTCAATTGCGCGGCTGTGTAATGGTTCACGTAAGTGACGTTGCTTCAGTTCGTCGTATGTGCCCATACATCTAAGGAGATTATAAATGGCTCGTGTAAAACGTGGTGTACAGGCTCATCGCCGTCATAAAAAAATTCTTGCTCGTGCTAAAGGTTACTATGGCGCTCGCTCACGCGTTTATCGCGTTGCGTTCCAAGCAGTAATTAAAGCAGGTCAATACGCTTACCGTGACCGTCGTCAAAAGAAACGTCAATTCCGTGCTTTATGGATTGCGCGTATCAATGCTGGTGCTCGTCTAAATGGTTTATCGTACAGCCGTATGATTGCTGGCTTGAAAAAAGCTCAAGTAATTATCGACCGTCGTGTACTTGCTGACATCGCTATGCATGACGCAGTTACATTTACAGCTTTAGCTGAAAAAGCTAAAGGTGCATTGGCTGCATAATCATCTTTGATGATTTAGAAAAGACCGCATTTGCGGTCTTTTTTAGTATTGGAATCGTTACATATTTCTACATGAAATGATTGTAGATAAATCACATATTTGCATACAGTATAAGAGAATAAAATAAGGAGAAATCAAATGCTTGTGGAAATTAATGGTTTAAGTCAAGGTTCTATAGAAGTGAATTTACAGGTGATTCCAAGAATTGGAGAAACTGTTAAGGTGTTATATGGTCCAGATGCTGAGGTTGAAGGAGAAGTCATCGTGGTTAATCATTATATAAATCAGCATGATGATGAGCAAAAAATTATTCTAACGATTAAACCAGTGAATTAATGTGCCTGATTTTATGAAAAGCAATTGAAAAAAATAATTCAACTACTTTTCATTATTAGCTCTATAAACCGAAATAATAGCCAACTAGACAGATAATAATGGTCACAATAACTAAAGTGATCACGCTAGATTTGTTAGAAATTTGAGGATCATGAAATTTCTTTTTAATGGGTGTTTTACCTAAAGAAAAGTCATCTAAAGGATTATGCTTTGTGACTGGCGTAAGTCGAGCAGTTTGATAATGATTAGCAACTTTAACAATAAACTTTGAAGAAAGATCATCTGTTTTTTGAGCAAAATGTTGCGCCATTAATTGCTCTTCAGGCGTGAATTTAGAACCATCTTCATGATAAGGCTGCTGTATTTTACTTTGAATGTAGGTTGATAATGAATCTAAGCGAATGAGTGTTTGGTTTGCATAATCTGCTGTATAAGTGGTTGGTAAGAGTGAAAGTAAATTATGGTGATCTTGCGCATCATTTAAGGTTATGCCTGTATAAGCCATATTTTGGCTAATAGGCTCAATAAAACCTTGTGCATTTGTATTCTTAAAAAGTTCATTTTCAGTGTATTCGTGAATATCATCCCAATTTGGTTGCTGTGAAATATCGGCATCAATTTTTTTGACTACTTTTGAAGTCAATTCGTAGCGCCAGAAAGTTTCTTGCTGAATAGCTATTTTTTGTGCTTCAGGTGGCTCATAGTCATTTTCAGCGCTATACCATTCAGGAAGTTCTTTTCCTAATATCCATGCAAATTTAGCTTTTGGATGGTGGCTGACAATAAAGTGAGCAAAAGGAAGGAGCTCCACGTTTACATTGGGGTTTTGTTCATCGGTGATGAGGTTTGAATGATGTAAGCTAATGCGCTGACAACCTTCTTTTTTTAAGCCTTCCAGCCAAATTTGAAAATGTTGTGCCAATAAATGTTGTGAGCTAAGGTCACGAAATTGAAAACTATATTGATTAAAAATTGAATGATTTATCCAAGGTTGAAAACCAATTTTTTGACTTAAATATTCATTACCATATGTAACTAGAGTCAGTTGTTGTTTCCAAATTTGATCGAGTGCCATCGTGATGATCTCTTTAATTTAATAAGTATCTTATACTTTTTCACTTTAAAATGACTATTCTAATTTTCCTAATATAGAAACTACAATTTTTTGGCTAAAAACTGGTAGAATAAATGGTTTTAACTATATTTCTAACTTTGATGCTTTGAGAGTTATTATGTCACTGGAAGCCCTGACCACTGAAGCGCTTGCTGCAATTGCGGCAGCTCAAGACCTTGCAACACTCGATCAAGCCCGAGTGCAATTTACAGGGAAAAAAAGCCAGCTCGCTGAACAATCGAAAGCTCTTGGCAAAATGGATCCTGAAGAACGTAAAGTTCAGGGTGCAGCCATTCATGCTGTGCGTGAAGCGATTAACACTGCATTGACTGAACGCCAATCAGAATTAAAAAAAGCTGAATTAGAACAGAAGCTTGCAAATGAGACGGTGGATATTACATTACCAGGTCGTGGACAAACGATAGGTAGTATTCATCCTGTTACGCAAGTTCAAGAGCGCATTTGTCAATTTTTTACCAAAGCAGGTTTTACGATAGCGACTGGTCCTGAAGTTGAAGATGATTATCATAATTTTGAAGCATTGAATATTCCTGGTCATCATCCAGCACGTGCAATGCATGATACGTTTTATTTTGATGTAAATCATTTACTTCGTACGCATACTTCTGGTGTGCAAATTCGCACAATGGAAACCAATCAACCGCCAATTCGTATTGTGTGCCCTGGGCGTGTGTATCGAAATGATTCGGATCAAACACATTCTCCAATGTTTCATCAAATTGAAGGTTTGTATGTTGCAGAAAATACAAATTTTGCTGAATTAAAAGGTTTATTGGTTAATTTGCTCAATGAGTTTTTTGAAAAAGACTTAAAGGTACGTTTCCGTCCATCTTATTTTCCATTTACAGAGCCAAGTGCTGAAGTTGATATTATGGATGAGCGCGGTAAATGGTTAGAGGTATTGGGGTGTGGAATGGTACATCCTAATGTATTGCGTGCTGCGGGTATTGATCCTGAAAAATACAAAGGGTTTGCTTTTGGTTTAGGTGTAGAGCGTTTCGCAATGCTTCGTTATGGAATTAATGATTTGCGTATGTTCTATCAAAACGACGTGCGTTTCTTACGCCAGTTTGCTTAAAACTTTTTAATACTTTCCTTACTTCTCTAAATATAAAAGTAGTGCTTCGTTCAATATAGATGCAAGCTATTTTTAATATCTGAGAAGAAGAGAGATTTAAGAATTTAGATATATAGGTTTTAAATATATGAAAATTAGCGAAAATTGGTTACGTACGTGGGTTAATCCTGCAATTGATAGCCATACTTTATCTAATCAATTAACAATGCTTGGTCTAGAAGTTGATGACATGGATCCTGCAGCAAAACCATTTACAGGGGTGGTTGTTGGTGAAGTTTTAACCGTAGAGCAACATCCTGATGCGGATCGCTTACGTGTTACAACGGTAAATATTGGTACTGGTGAACCTTTGCAGATTGTGTGTGGTGCACCAAATGTCCGCGTTGGAATGAAAGCACCAGTTGCTACCGTTGGTGCAGTATTACCAGGTGATTTTAAAATTAAAAAAGGTAAGCTTCGTGGCATTGAATCACAAGGAATGCTGTGCGGTGCTTCAGAAATTGATTTAGAAGACAAAATTGATGGTCTTTTAGAGCTAGCAGAAAATGCACCTGTTGGTGTTGATATTCGTGAATACTTAGATTTAGATGATCATGTCATTGATATCAGCATTACACCAAACCGTGGTGATTGTTTTAGTATTCGTGGTGTTGCTCGTGAATTGGGAGTCATTAATCAACTTGCAGTGACTTCACCAGAGATTCAAGCGGTTGCAGCGACAATTACAGATGAAAAGAACATTATTGTTGAAACAGAAGGCTGTCCACGCTATTTAGGGCGTGTCATCAAAAATGTAAATACCAAGGCACCAACACCAGAATGGATGGAGCGTGCGTTAGCACGTTCAGGAATTCGTCAGCACAGTATTTTGGTTGATATTACGAACTATGTGCTCATTGAATTAGGTCAACCGTTGCATGCTTTTGATGGCGGTAAAGTTCATGGTTCAGTTTATGTTCGTCAGGCAACATCTGCTGAAAAAGTAGTGCTCTTAAATGATCAAGAAGTTGAATTAACTGACGATATTATGGTGATTGCAGATGACGAAAAGGCATTGGCAATTGCTGGAATTATGGGTGGACTTTCATCATCTATAACAGATGAAACAACCGAAATTTTCCTAGAATCTGCATTCTTTGCACCTTTACATATTGCAGGTCGAGCGCGTCGTTTTGGATTGCATACAGATGCATCGCAACGCTATGAGCGTGGTGTTGATTTTGAGCTTCCTTTAATTGCTATGAATCGTGCATCTCAGTTGATTGCAGAGCTTGCAGGAGGAGATTTCGGACCAATTACAGTTGCTGAAAATGAAGGTTATTTACCAAAACGTGAAGCGATTGAATTAAATCAAAGCCAAGTAGACCAATTGCTTGGATATTCAATTGAGTCATCTTTTATTACAGATGCATTGACGCGTTTAGGTTGCTTGGTAACAGTTAAAGCAGAAGGTGAGTGGAGTGTTATTCCACCTTCACATCGTTATGATATTGCGATCTATCAAGACTTAATTGAAGAAGTCGCACGTATTGATGGCTATGATAATATCCAAATGAGCTTACCTGTGATTGATGTAAAACTTGCACAGTATCAAGATCAATTTGAACTCGCAGCATTACGTCAAACTTTGGTGACATTAGGGTATCAAGAAGCGATTAGCTTTAGTTTTGCAGATGCAAAACTTGAGAAGCAGTTAAATGCAGATGTACAACCACTTGCATTGGCAAATCCTATTTCAAGTGATTTGGCTGTGATGCGCTCAACATTACTTTCAAGTTTGATCCCTTGTGTGCAGTATAATGTTAATCGTCAACAATCTCGTGTACGCTTTTTTGAAGTAGGTTTGAGATTTGATTATCAAGATGCAAAATCAATTAATGATCTCAAGCAAATTCCAACCTTGGCGATGATTGCAGTAGGATCAAAAACAGCTGAATCTTGGCATGCAAAGCCACAAGTTATGGATTTCTTCGACTTAAAAGGTGAGATTGAGGAAGTTTTAGCTGCTGCACGTATTAAAGCTGAATATATTCCTTCAACTCGATCATGGTTACATCCTGGTCAATCTGCGGAAATTTTAGTCAATGGTCAGTCTATTGGTTATTTAGGGCGTTTACATCCATCACTTGAAAATGACTTGGATTTAGGTGTAACGTGGGTAGTAGAAGTTGATTTAAAGGCGATTTTGCAAAAATATGTATCTAATTTTACAGAATTATCACGTTTTCCATCGGTTAGACGTGATATTGCGCTTTTAATTAATGATAATATTAGTGTTAGAGAAATTCAGCAGCTTATCGAAAATACGGGTGGAGAGCTGTTAGATTCTACTTGGCTATTCGATGTGTATACTGGACAAGGCGTAGAAGATAGTAAGCGTTCATTAGCGTTTGCACTTTTATGGCAACATCCAACGCGTACACTTGAAGATTCAGAAATTAAAACGGGAATGGATAATATCCTTCAAGTTTTAGAAACCACTTACCAAGCAACATTGAGGGCTTCATGACAGCATTAACAAAAGCAGAAATGGCTGATCATTTAAGTGAGCTCACGAGTTTAAATCGACGTGAAGCAAAACAAATGGTCGAGTTATTCTTTGATGAAATTAGTCAGGCATTAATTTCAGGTGAGCAAGTAAAACTTTCTGGATTCGGTAACTTTGAGTTGCGTGACAAACGTCAACGCCCAGGCCGTAATCCTAAAACGGGTGAGGAAATTCCTATTTCAGCTCGCCGTGTAGTGACTTTCCGCGCTGGACAAAAGTTTCGTCAACGCGTGGGTACTGAACAGATCGACTGATCTGTTCATTAAACTTTAAATTTTTAATAAATTTAAAGCAAAAAAAAGAGAACGTAAGTTCTCTTTTTTTATAACTAAAATAATCTTAGATTATTTAGCTGGCTCAGAAGCAACAACTTCAGTTGTAATAACAACTTCAGAAGCAGCGTCAACAGCATCAGAAGCAGCTTCAGAAGCAACAACTGTGATCGCTTCAGAAGCAACTACAGCTTCAGAAGCAGCAGTTTCAGTAGCAGCTTCTTTTTTAGCACAACCAACGAAAGCTAAAGTAGTAGCAACTGCAGCAGCAATAGCGATTTTTTTGAATAACATGGCATCACTCTCTAAAATTTGAGATTAAAAAAAACCTTCGTTAGCCTGTTAAGTGCTTTTATTATTCCTAAATTTGTTAGGTATTAACAACGCAGGAGCAGTCTAACTGGTCTGCGAATATGCTACCACTGAGTACTCAAAATATCTACTGGTTGATACGAAAAAAGAAGTGATTTTGATAGTAAAATGAGAAATTATTAACAGAAAATAACAATTAAAAGATGAATATATATTGGTAGATAGGAAAATAAGCGGTTAAATTATATAAATATTTTATATATTATATGAAATATAGATTAGTCTTTTTTTGAAGTTGACTGAAAAGTGTATTAATTGTGTATGTTTGGTCTAAAAGTTAAGGATATAAAAAGACCAGCATGATCGCTGGTCTTTTTGAGAATTTAGATGAAATTTAATTTGAAGCTTTACGTTTCATTTGATCAAAGAAATCATCATTGGTTTTGGTTTCTTTCATGCGATCAAGTAAAAACTCCATCGCTGCTAATTCATCCATCGGATGAAGAAGTTTACGAAGAATCCATACTTTACGTAAATTATCTTCGCCCATCAAACGTTCTTCGCGACGAGTACCAGACTTTTTAATGTTCATTGCAGGGAATACGCGTTTTTCTGCAATACGGCGATCAAGCGTAATTTCTTGGTTACCTGTACCTTTGAATTCTTCGTAGATCACATCATCCATTTTACTACCGGTTTCGATTAAAGCGGTCGAAATAATAGTTAATGAACCACCTTCTTCAATATTACGTGCAGCACCAAAGAAGCGTTTTGGACGCTCAAGTGCATGTGCATCGACACCACCAGTAAGAACTTTTCCTGATGATGGAATTACAGTATTGTATGCACGTGCTAAACGTGTGATTGAATCAAGTAAGATGACAACATCTTTTTTATGTTCTACTAAGCGTTTTGCTTTTTCGATGACCATTTCAGCCACTTGAACATGTCGTGCAGGTGCTTCATCGAATGTTGATGCAATGACTTCACCACGAACAGTACGTTCCATTTCAGTCACTTCTTCAGGACGTTCGTCAATCAGGAGGACGATAAGGAAAACTTCAGGGTTATTACGAACAATCGACTGAGCGATGTTTTGTAATAACATTGTTTTACCAGCTTTAGGTGGTGCAACAATAATTGAACGTTGTCCTTTCCCAATAGGTGCAACTAAATCAACAACACGTGAAGTTAGATCTTCAGACGTCCCATTTCCTAGTTCCATGACTAATTGTTCTGTAGGAAAGAGCGGTGTTAAGTTTTCAAAAAGAATTTTATTACGTGAGTTTTCAGGCGTATCGTAATTAATTTGATTAACTTTTAATAATGCGAAATAACGCTCACCTTCTTTAGGTGGACGAATTGTTCCTGTAATTGTGTCGCCAGTACGTAGGTTGAAGCGACGAATTTGTGATGGGCTGATATAAATATCGTCTGGCCCTGCTAAATAAGAACCCGCAGCAGAGCGAAGGAAGCCGAAGCCATCTGACAAAATTTCTAGAACGCCATCACCAAAAATCTCTTCACCATTCATTGCATGGCGTTTTAAGATGGCAAAAATAATGTCTTGCTTCCGGTTACGAGCCATTCCTTCAAGGCCCATAAACTCGGCAATCTTGATGAGTTCGCCAATCGGTTTTTTCTTGAGTTCAGTTAAATTCATATTAGGTCAGATAGAATTAAAAATTCTGGGATACAGGTTAGAAAGGAAGCAACAAATGGCCGCGGACGTACAAAAGCGAAAGCAATTGATTTGCACAATAACAATTCAACGAATTGAAACATTGTTTAAAGAGAAATGTGAAAAGCAATTTCTATTGCCGAGCGGCATTTATGTGTTGTGTCTTTTAAGAAATCGAGCCTTTTAGCTCTCTATTTCTTGAGATAGCAATATAAGAGAGATTGAACGGTTTGTCAATTTAGAGATGAAAAAAAATACGTTATTTAAAATAACGTATTTTCAATACTTTATCGTGCTTAAATATTTTCATCAATAAAAGCAGTTAATTTTGATTTAGGTGCAGAACCAATTTGTTGGGCAACAACTTCACCATTTTTAAACATAAGCAGCGCAGGAATATTACGAATATTGTAATTGACTGCTGTATCTGAACAGGTTGTAACATCAACTTTTACAATTTTTACTTTACCTTCATATTCAGATGCAAGTACTTCAAGTACTGGTGCAATTGCTTTACAAGGTGCGCACCAACCTGCCCAGAAATCTACCAGTACAGGAATGTCAGATTCTAAAACGTCTGTTGAGAAGTTTGAGTCAGTTGTATTTACGATGTTGCTTGACATGGAAGTTGCTCCAGAATGAATTTTTTAAAGAGGCTATTCATATAAGTATTACATAGCTTTCTTTTACATAACAATGATGGGGTGAATCACCAAATTTTCAACCTTTCATCTTAAAAAGTCTAATTGATGCTCACGATGAAAATAATCGTGTCTTACAATGAATAAGCTAAAACCTGAATAAAAATGTAAAAATGGATAAATAAATGGCTTTTAAATTAATGAGAGGTGCATTACTCTAAGCACAACTCTGTATAGGTTCGTTTAAATAATGTCTGATTTTTTGATTGATGAAGAGTTGCTCGCAGCCATCGACATGGGGTCAAACAGTTTCCACTTAGCAATTGCACGTGTGGATCATGGTGAAGTAAAAAAAGTCGCGTCGATGTCAGAAAAAGTACAATTGGCAGCTGGGCTGGATGAAAATAAAAATTTAACAGAAGCAGCTCAACAACGAGGTTTAGCTTGTTTAGCAAGATTTGTTGGCCGTCTAGGTTCTGTTCAACCCAATCGTTTGAGAATAGTTGCAACAAATGCCTTAAGACAGGCAAAGAACGGTCATGAATTCATACAAAAAGCAGCTGAAATTTTACCAAAACCCATTGAAATTATTGCTGGTCGTGAAGAAGCACGCTTAATTTATTTAGGTGTTTCGCATACCATGGTAAATAGTGGTCGAAGATTGGTCATTGATATTGGTGGTGGTTCAACAGAACTGATTATTGGTGAAGAGTTTGAGCCTATTCATACAGAATCCATTCAAATGGGTTGCGTTGCTTTTACAAAATCATATTTCCAAGAAGGTGAAATCAGTCAAAGTCGATTTGATCAAGCTGTCGTTGCAGCACGTAAAGAAATGGCTGGTATGGTGAACACGTATAAAGCAGAAGGTTGGGACACCGTTGTTGGCTCAAGCGGAACCATTAAAGCCTGCCGACAAATTGCTGTTAATATGGGCTGGAGTAATGAACAAGAGCATTTGACACGCATAGGGCTAGAAAAACTAAAAGATAAGCTTTTAAAATGTAAACATGTTTCTGAAATAGAATTTGATGGTTTAAAAGAAGATCGTAGAGCTGTTTTACCCGCGGGCGTTGCAATTTTATACGCTATTTTTGATGTATTGAATCTAGATGCATTAGTGTATTCTGATGGCGCATTACGTGAAGGTGTCATGTATGACCTTTTAGGTCGCTTTCAGCATGAAGATATTCGTGATCGTTCTGTACATGCATTAATTGGTCGATATAATGCCGATTTAAAACAAGCAGAGCGGGTAGTCACAACAGCTCAGCATTTATTTGATGGCGTTGCTCACGTCTTGCATTTGAACAATGATGATAGTGACTTATTACGCAGAGCAGCATATTTACATGAAATTGGTTTAGCCATTAGTCATAGTGGTTACCATCGTCATGGTGCATATTTGCTACAACATTCAGATATTGCAGGTTTTTCACAGATTGATCAAAATCATTTATCACATTTAGTTGCTCACCATCGTAGAAAGCTTCGTAGTGATGCAAAATCTGATGTTATGAAAGTTGGTGGTAGCAAATTAGTTTATCTTTGTCTATTGCTTCGTTTAGCAGTTTTAGTTAATCACAGTCGTAGTGATGAGATGCTTCCTGCCATTGAACTTAATGTTGAAAATGCGCAACAATGGCAACTTAAAGTTTCTGGTGATGCGAAACAGTGGCCTTTATTAATTGCAGAATTGTACGATGAACAATTGCAGTTTAAACATTGGGACATTGAATTGAATATTCAGTCGGAACAGTTCATCCATTAACGTATGGTTTGTTTAGGGATAGTGGTCGACCTATGAAAAATAAAGCAGCTCAATCAAAAGCATGGGCAACAGTTCAAATTGCACGTCATCCTGAACGTCCGCAATTTTTAGATTACGTTGGTGAAATATTCACAGAATTTGATGCATTACATGGTGACCGTTTATTTGGTGACGATGGTGCTATGGTTGGTGGCTTAGCACGTTTTGATGGTCAGCCTGTGATGGTGATTGGTCAACATCGTGGTCGTAGTACACGTGAAAAATTAAAACATAATTTTGGTATGAGTAACCCAGAAGGTTATCGTAAAGCCCAACGTCTTATGGACATGGCTGAGCGTTTTAAACTACCAGTATTTACGTTTATTGATACGATGGGTGCTTATCCAGGTGTTGGCGCTGAGGAGCGTGGTCAGGCAGAAGCGATTGCATCTAGCTTGGCACAAATGTCGAGTCTCAAAGTGCCGATTATTGCGACGGTTCTTGGTGAAGGTGGCTCTGGTGGTGCTTTAGGTATTGGTGTTGCAGATCGTGTTATTATGCTGTCGCATAGTATTTATTCGGTGATTTCACCAGAAGGTTGTGCTTCTATTTTATGGAAAACAGCTGAGAAAGCAGAACAAGCAAGTGATTCATTAGCATTAACTGCTGAGAAATTGAAAAAAATAGGCATTGTTGAATATGTGGTGGACGAAGGTGAGGGCGCTCATTTACATCCAGAAGAAATCATGTATAGCTTAAAATCTGTGTTAAAAGAAGCGCTGGAAGAATTGCAACCAATGGATGCGAAAGAAAGATGCGAAGCACGTTACCAACGTTTGATGAAGTTTGGCAGCGACAATTTAGGACTAGCGTCTTAAGTCAACTTCAGTGTTTTTCTGAAGATACGCACTTTTTAATTGGATGTAGTGGCGGCATAGATTCTATGTTGCTGCTACATCTTATGTCTTTTTTATGTCCAAAAAAAGTACGTGCAATTTATGTAGATCATCAATTACAAAATCAAAGTGCCATCTGGGGGCAGTTTGTACAACAACAATGTGATCTACTTGATATTCCTTGTATTATTGAAAAAGTAAATGTACGTGCAGGCAATTTAGAGCAACAAGCAAGATCTGTACGTTATCAGGCGTATCAAAAACAATTAACTGATACCGAAGTCTTAGTTTTGGCACATCATCAACAAGATCAAGCTGAAACCGTGATTCTTCGACTGTTATCTGGTGCAGGCGTTCATGGCTTATCTGCAATGAAGGCTTATGAAAAAAGAGAAAATTTAAATCTCTGGCGCCCATTTTTAGATTTAAGTCGTGAGCAAATTTGCCAATGGGCAGCTGAACTCAATGTGCAAAATATATTAGATCCAAGTAATACTGATATTCATTATGACCGAGCATGGTGTCGTGAAGAATTATGGCCCTTTTTACAAAAACGGTTTCCCAAAATGCAACAAGCATTAAGTCGAATCAGTCAGTTAATGCAAGATGCGGATGAGATTTTAAAAGAAGTTATACACACTGATTTAAAAGCTTGTGGGGATGCGCATGTTTTAAATTTAGTGATATTTTGTCAGCTATCTGAGGCTAGACAACGCCAACTATTATCGATGTGGATGAAAGGAGATGATTTATATCGCCCTGCATTTGATATGGTTGAGCGGTTACAACAGGAAGTGATTGCTTCCAAAAGTGATGCACAAGCAAAACTCCATTGGAATCAATATTATTATGTACGGTACCGAAATCAACTTTTTCGTATTCATCGCAATGAATTTCATGCGGATCAAGATCAGGTCGCTGTAAATTTAGAACTTCAAGTTCAGTTAAATCATCACCTTGTTACCTTGTCAGGTACATATCAGATTCAAACGGCACCGATTGGGTTGAGTTTCGAGCTTTTAAGCAAAAAATTAAGCTTAAAGTTGCGAACTGGTGGCGAAAAAGTGCATTTATATGGCAGAGTTGGTGCATGGCCATTAAAAAAAGCTATACAAGAAGCACATATTTTTCCATGGCAGCGTCATACAATTCAAATATTAAGCATAGATAATGTTATTCTAGGCGTATTCACACCGAAAGGATTTTGGTTAGCTCAATCTCCATATTGTGAAACGGGGGGCTGGCAACCAAATTTGCTATCCTTAAGATAAATACTCAATGATGAGCGTGAAAGATGAGTGCAGTATTAGATTGTAATATTACTTTTATTGGTGGCGGTAATATGGCTCAAGCCTTAATTGGAGGCTTGATTGCAAGAGGTTTACCTCCAACCCGTATTACAGTTTCTGATCCAGTAGAAAGTGTACGTCAACTTCTTCAAGAAAAAGATGTACAGGTGATGGATGATAATATTGCTGCGATTCAAAATGCAGATATTGTAGTATTTGCGGTAAAACCACAGCTTTTGGTGGATATACTTCAGCCACTTGGTAAGTTTATTCAAGATAAGTTGGCTATTTCAATTGTTGCAGGGGCGGAAATTTCAACGATTTCTAAACTATTAGGCACTGATAAAGTAGTTCGTGTCATGCCAAATACACCTGCTTTAGTACAAACTGGTGCACATGGTTTATATGCAACAGACGCTGTTAACGCAAAAGATCGTGAAAAAGCAAGTCAAGTTTTGGCTGCAACAGGTTTGACACTTTGGGTTAATACTGAAGCTCAAATTGATGCTGTAACAGCTGTTTCTGGTTCAGGCCCTGCTTACTTTTTTTATATGATGGAAAGTATGATTCGCGCAGGTAAAAACTTAGGTTTAGATGAAAAAACCGCAACAGCACTCACGCTACAAACGGCTTTAGGTGCTGCACAGATGGCTATTACCAGTGCAAATTCTCCTGCAGAATTGCGTAAAAATGTCACATCACCTAATGGAACAACACAAGCAGCGATTGAAGTTTTTGACCGTGGCCAAATTTCACAAAATATTCAAGCTGCATTGGCTGCTGCAAAAACGCGTAGCCAAGAACTTGCACAAGATTTAAGTGAAAGCATCAAATAATTAAATTATTTTAGGAAACTTTTAGTATGGGTGCAAATTCTGCGCTAATTTTTAACATTATCATTAACGTAGCCATTTTGCTCGTATTCTTCCGTTTTTTAATGCAATTAGCGGCAGTAAGTCCTTATAACCCTGTAGTTCTTTCGACTGTAAAAGCAACAAAAATTGTTGATATTTTTAGTCGAATTTTTCCAACAGTGGGGAAAGGCCGAGTAAATTTGGCAGCATTAATATTATTGATTGTACTTTATCTGCTGAAAATTTTTGGTGGAATGTATTTGTCTGGATTTATGCCAAATAGCCCAATTCATTTGGTTATTTTAACATTTGTAACCATGATTCAGGACTTATTACGTTTCTGTCGCTATTTAATTTTCGCGACAATTATCTTAAGTTGGGTGGTGATGTTTACCCAGTCAAGATCACCCTATATTGAGGTTATTCAAGAGCTTGCAGAACCTTTGCTTGCACCAATTCGTCGTGTTATGCCGAATTTGGGAATGATTGATTTATCTCCAATTATCGCAATATTAGCACTTTATGTAATTGAAATTATTATGAATGAAGTTGCACGTGTTTTGCTCATAGGGTTGTAGTTTTAACTCAAAGAAAAAAGGACGCTATAGCGTCCTTTTTTATTGAATGTAAATGTGATTATGCATACAGATTAATGTGCTTCATTCCAGTTTTTACCTTGACCTACTTCGACAATCAACGGTACCGAAAGTTGTAAAACAGATTGCATTGTTTTTGCGAGTTGTAGGGCAAGTTCATCGGCAATATTTTCATCAACTTCAAAAACGAGTTCATCATGCACTTGTAGTAACATTTTCGCTTGCTGAACAGGAAGTATTTTTTCAACTTCTATCATTGCCAGTTTAATAATATCTGCTGCTGAACCTTGTAGCGGTGCATTAATTGCAGCACGTTCTGCAGCTTGCTTGACCATTTTATTGGTTGCCATGATGTCTGGAGTATATAAACGACGACCTAAAACAGTTTCAACAAAGCCTTGTTCACGTGCAATTTGACGTGTACGTTCCATATAGTCATAGATACCTGGGTAACGTCTAAAATATTGTGCAATATATGAACGAGATTCTTCACGGCTAAATCCAAGTTGACGGGTTAATCCAAATTCAGACATACCATAGAGTAAACCAAAGTTGACCGCTTTTGCTTGACGACGTTGATCGGAAGTCACCTCTTCTAGAGGAATACCTAAAACTTCAGCAGCAGTACGTCGATGTACATCTTGCCCATGATTAAAAGCATGAACCAAAGCATCATCTTGTGAAAAATGTGCCATCAAACGTAACTCAATTTGTGAGTAATCGGCAGCGAGTAAAATTCGACCTTCTGGCGCAACGAATGCTTTACGAATTTGACGCCCAATTTCTTCACGAACAGGAATGTTTTGCAAGTTAGGGTCTGTTGAGGATAAACGACCAGTTGCAGTTAATGCTTGATGATAACTTGTATGCACACGCTGACTATCATTATTGGCTTGTTTTAAAAGTCCATCTGTATAGGTGCTTTTAAGTTTTGACAGTCCGCGATATTCTAAAATTAACTCCGTAATTGGATGATCAATTTTTTCTAAAATATTTTCACTGGTGCTGTATTGTCCCGTGGCTGTTTTTTTACCACCTTTTAAGCCCATTTTTTCAAATAGTACTTCACCTACTTGTTTTGGGGAGCTGACATTAAAGCTTTCTCCCGCGATTTCTACAATCTCATTTTCAAGATTTTGTATGGTCGTAGAAAATTCGTTACCAAGTTGATCTAAAAAATTAAGATCAAGTTTGATCCCATTTTCTTCCATTCCTGTAAGTACACGAGCAACAGGCATTTCAATATTCAGGAGAATATTAATCAGCTCAGGATGTTGTTTTAATTTTTCATTTAAAACTTCATATAAACGATAGGTTACATGTGCATCTTCCGCAGCGTAATGTGCCGCAGTTTCGATTTCAATTTGATTAAATGTTTTTTGTTTAACACCTTTTCCTGCAACTTGTTCATAGGTTGTGGTCAAATGGCTTAAATATAAACGTGCGACATCATCCATTCCGTGACGGGTAGCAACTGAATTAAGTACATAAGATGCTAACATGGTATCGAAATACCAACCTTGTAAATGAATACCATGATTCTCTAAAACATGTGCATCATATTTAAGATGATGCCCAATTTTCTTCACGTCAGCATTTTCTAAGATTGGTTTAATTTGAGCCAGTATGGTTGCTCTATCAAGTTGCTGTGGTGCACCTTCATAGTCATGTGCCAATGGCACGTAATAGGCATCCTTTGCATCGAAGGCAACAGAAAAACCAACAATTTCTGCAATACGATAATCTAGACTTGTGGTTTCTGTATCAAATGCAAATTGCTTTTCTGTATTTAAGCGATGAAATAATTGATCCCAATGTTCTTGGTTTAATACAGTATGGTAAGTTGCATTGCCGAGTTGATCATCAATACTCGTGATCGTTGCTTGATCTTCTAATTCAACCGTAGGTTGAGAAAGTTCTTGTTCAATAACTTTAGAAGTTTGTTGATATGTCACATTATTTGGATTATTCGGATGATCTAAAGATTGGAGTTGGTTACGAAACTCAAGTTCAGTATATAAGTGGCGTAAGGTTTCAACATTAGGCTCTTGTAGTTTTAAATCGTTATAATCAAAACTTAAATCTAAGTCAGTCACAATACTGGCAAGTTGATGATCTAGCGCAATGCCTTCAACGCTTTCTTTAATATTGAGACCAACTTTACCTTTAATCTTATCGACATTCTCTAAGATGCCACCAATTGAGCCATATTCTGTAAGTAATTTAGCCGCAGTTTTTGCACCGACACCAGGCACGCCCATGATACCGTCAGAAGCATCGCCCATTAAGGTTAAATAATCGATAATTTGGTTTGGCCAAACCCCAAACTTTTCAAAAACACCATTTACATCTAATGGTCGTTCTTTAAAACTGTCTTCTAAGGTCACTTTATCTGTAACCAATTGAGCCATATCCTTATCTCCAGTAGAAATAAGAACTTGATGTCCCAATGCTTCTGCGCGTTTTGCTAAAGTGCCAATAATATCATCGGCTTCAGCGCCAGGAAGCATATGTAGTGGAATGCCTAAAGCACGAATAAGCGCGTGTAGATAAGGAATTTGTTGTGATAGTTCTTCTGGCATACTAGGACGATCACCTTTATAAATAGGTGAAAGCTCATGTCTAAAAGTCGGTTCTGGTGTATCAAAAATGACAGCCATATAAGAGGGTTGGGTACGACGCATGAGTTTTTGAATAGCGGAAATTGCACCACGAACAGCATTGGTATGTAAGCCAGTTGATGTCGTCAATGGGGGAACTGCGTGAAATGCACGAAACAAAAAATATGAGCCATCAACTAGAACAAAAGGTGGCATAAAGTAATTCCTTATCCAAATAACAGCGACATTGTACGTGATTTTTTAAGTTGCCGCAGAAACATCAGTATATCAGGAACTACAAAAGTAAATGATCAATAAAAGTCTATAGGTAAATAGATCTTGTATGATGAACTTAGAACTTAAAGGAAATTTTAAGAGATGCATAAGATCAATCATGAAATTCGTATTATTTGGCTCATGTCACTGATCATTATTGGGGTGGGGGCATGGTTTTATGATTTGAATATTATGGTTTATGTCTGTGGCATTATCTTTATTGTCAGTATTATGCAATATGTAAATGGATACTCACAGCAAATAGAGCAGTTTGGTCAACAAAGATCTCTAACATCTTCAGCCACTCATTTTAAAATTCCCCTGTATATTATTTCAATTGTAATTGTCATAAGTGCAATATTGGATTGGATGTACTTAGTAGCATTGGCAATCATATTTTGGGTGTATTATCTTTTAAGATGGCTTCAATTTTTAGAATTATCCATTACAAATTTACAAGAACAAATACAAAAAAAGTTGAATGCTGAAGAGTCAGCTAAAAATATATCTACGCACAATGAAATACAGCAAAATATATCGATGGCTGTAGAAGCTCAACACATTTCTTCTAATATCGATGCGGTGATTCCAGATAAAAATAACTTCTCAGAAACTTCGACTATGAATACTGTTTCTAAATTAGAGACAGCATCAAGCTTAGTGAAAAATTCATCATTACAGATCTCTTTACCTTTAGAAGAGAATCGAAATCATCAAGATTCATCTTCTATTGGTTTTGTTGAACAGGTTCAAGCATGGATATTTCAGGGTAATCCTGTATTAAAAGTTGCGATTGCTATTTTATTTATTGGGGTAGTTTTATTACTTCGTTTTGCAACAGAACATTGGCAGTTTAGTCTGATTGCTAAACTGAGTTTTATTGCTCTAATGAGTTTATCTGTTGTTGGTCTGGGAGTATGGTTACAAGGTCGAAATCGAAGTTTTTCTTTAGCTTTAGAGGGGTTGGGCTTAGCAGGATTATTCTTAACTCTATTTTTTGCTCACTATAATCAAATCATTCCTGCTTTGTATGCTGCAAGTTTCATTTTTATTGTGATTATGGCATTAACTTTATATTTAAGTTTAAAGCAGCAATCCGTTGAATTGGCAATTATGGCAATGGTGGTTGCCTATTTAGCACCGATAACCTTACCTGAAAACGTAGCAACTGCCGTTGAGTTTCTTACGTATTATTTTGTAATCAATCTTGCTGTTGCAATTTTAAGTTCCTTGAGACCTTGGAAATTTCTCAATCAAATTGCATTTATGATGACCATTATCTTGGGCGGTGGGTATGTTTTCATGCATGGAAATGTATTACAAAAGCCATATCTCGCAGGGTTGATTTTGGCACATACTGCCGTTTTTGTTTGGTTAGGGTTTAGATTTAGTCAGTTGTTAGCAAAAGAAGATTTAATAAAAATTCAACTGAAACCTATTTTAGATATTGCACTTATTTTTGGTGCTCCAACCGTTGGGTATTTTGCACTTTATATTCTATATTTTAATGAGATGTATATTAAAGCAGGCTTTAGTTTGGCATTTGCTACTGTGTTCGCTGTGTTATATCAATTGGCGAGGAAGAATCGTTCGATTCCCTTTATCGCACAAAGTTATTTAAGCTTGATGCAAATTTTTTTGGTGCTCATTCCTCCAATTTTATTACCTGAATATTGGAGTATTGCAGGTTGGTCTGTAGTTGGATTGACTATTTTTGTTTATTCTCTTTATCAAAATTCAAAGGTCAGTCGTTATTTAGCCATGGCATTGCTACTGATCGCTGGCTTTTCAGCTTTACAGTATTTTATTGATTATCATGGTGATATTCCGAATACGGTATTTTGGATATTGGTGGCGAGCTATCTTGCCAGTGTTTTTATTGTAAATGTTGATCTTCGATTTAGACAACAGGTTGATGCGCTTTTAATTGTATTTTTATCATTTTTGATGATTGTTAGTACATCAATTTTACTGGTTTTATTCGCTGATATTTTCACTGAACCACTTACTCAAATTTATACTTTATTTGCAAGTTTACTGATATTGGTGGCTATGAATGAAATATTACAACGTCGAAATATCGATTGGGAATGGTTATTACCGAAGTGGGTCGGGTTAACGCCCATTCATTTATTTGCTTATATTTTAGTTTACTCAAGAACTACTGAGGGTGCCTTACATTGGATTTCAGATTATGAACGTGTGCTTGTATTGGGTGCAGGTTTATTGTTAACCAGTTTGTGGTTGCGTCCATTGCTTGGGGTTAAAACAGAAAAAGAATGGGTCAGTTTAGGAACGTTAAGTGGATTATCTCTTGCAAGCTTAAGTCTTATTCCAAGCTTTCCATATTTAAGTATGGTAATTCTGCCATTAAGTTTCTGTTTGTGGTGCTTTTGGCGAAATGAAAATCCAGCATGGGCGTTTTTTTGGCAAGCAAGGACAACTCTTGCCTTAATGGTGATATGGATCATTTGTTCACAATTATTTGCAACACAAGTTTTTCAGTATTATTGGCTTCCTGTGTTTAATCCTTTTGATCTGATGAGTATCGGAATGTTAGTCGGATTAATGTGGATGTTAAGCCTACAAGTTAAATCTGGTCTTGATCAGGGATTGGCTTCAGTCATGGCTGTACTGGGGCTGTTGTGGCTGAGTAGTTATATTTTGTTAAGAGCATTGCATCAGTATTTGGGGACGCCACTCAATCAAATTGAGGTGTGGTCAAATGCGACAATCCAACTCAGTTTTACGCTTTTATGGGTTATTCTTGCTTTTATTGCGATGAGTGTTGCAAGTCGAAAATGCTTAAAACCATTATGGATATTAGGAGGCAGTATTTTAATCATTGTAACTTTAAAGCTTGTACTTCTAGATTTATCTCATATTGGAACATTAACGCGGGTTATTTCATTTTTAGGTGCAGGCTTTATTATGCTCATTATTGCTTATATTGCACCGATTCCTACAAGTTCACCGCAAGAGATTACACCTGAAAAATAAATAAAATGCTTTGCTGATCTAGATTAGCAAAGCATTTTATTGATCATATTTACTATTTTAATTTCTTTTCACGACGTATTTCTTTTTGATTGGCATATTGATCAATATCTTCATTGTTTAACATTGAAAGGGGATGATCTACAAAGCCCATTTTAGGGACGGGAATTTCAATTTGATTGGCTAAAAATCCATTACGAATTCGCTCTTGCATTTCATCACGGACTTTTAAGAAGTTCTCTTGCTGGCACCATACGGCAAATAAGAGTTCAATTGAAGATTCACGAAATGCTGTCACGGTGACGGCAGGTTTGGGATCAGATAATACTAACGAGTATTTACTTGCAACATCAAGTAACACTTGGCGAACCTTAATCATATCTTCATGAAAATTAATAGCCAGTGTAATTGGAATCCGTCGAATGGGAAATTTTGAAAGATTATGTACGGGCGCACGAATGAGTTGTTCGTTTGGTAAGCGAACATAGATATTATCTTGTGTAAGCAATTTGACTGAAAGTAGATCAATTGAAATCACTTCACCTTCAATCGTATGCCCACGAATTAAGGTAATTTGAATGGTATCTCCAACCTCAAAAGATCCTTCCCCAATAAGGAAAATACCACTGATTAAGTTAGATGCTGATGTTTGAGAAGCGAAACCAATGGCAACCGTTAAAATACCAGCTGCACCCAAGAAGATGCTTAATTTAAAACCTGCTTCTTTTAAGCTGGTCATGACAAAAAGAATAAAAATAAAGTAAAAGATGCCTCGACGCCAAATCAGACGTTGATGGGCATTAAATCGAGAACCAATTGTACGAATAAATGTATTTGAAATAAATCGAGCAGCAATAAATCCAATACAGCATAAAATAAGCGCGACTAAAATTTCTGTTAGTCGGTCTGTATTGATATTAGTAAAAACCTTTGTAAATGTATTTATAAATTCTTGTGAAATATTTGTTTCAGCCATTTATCAACCTTCCTTAAAAGAATGAGTCAAACATGTTGAATAGGGCATTTGCAGGTTCTCTTGGCGGATGAAGGTAGATCACATCTCCTGCTAAAGGTGGTGTTCGATTTTCAATACGAATACGAGGAGGGCGGTCAGAACCCTCATGAATAACCTTGATTTGAGATGTCCATAAGCGACCTGTGCTTTCACTATAAAAAAGTGGCAAGGCAGTCACTGGGACATTCATCTTATCGAAACGTAGTTGATGATGGCTAGTATTATGAAACTCGATGGATGTGACCGCTCTAAATGCACGTGGCGTTAATTTTTGCAATTCTGTACGTCCATCGACAGAAGTGGCATAACAAATTTCTCCAGTACGATGATTTGGACCAAACCAAGTATCTTTAGGTAAAATAACAGGAATATCAAAAATAGGTTCTTTTTGACCTTTGACCATTCCTGCTAACCACAGTGGCGTACTAATATAAAGCGTACCACGCTGACCTGCTGGAATATAGATTGGATCAACGGGTTTTATCACAACTGAGCGATCCGCAAGGCGTGGCATTAGGTGTAATTTATTTTGTGTCGTTTTGAACATATAGCGTTCAATTTTTATGGGTTGTGGAAAAACAAATTCAGGATCATCAATACTATGCCATTGTTGTTCATAGTCATATTGAAGTTGAGGGCGATAATACTCTAAACGCCATTCTTGTAGACTACGCGTAACGCGAAAGAGTAAAGAGCCAAATTGCCAAGCACGAGGTCTGTTTAATTCAAACTCTTTTTCTCCCCACCATTGAATTTTGGGTAAGCTTGGTTCTATATAATCAACTTTATCAGACAATTGATATTTCCTTTTATATAGTAAATCGTAAAACAGACTTCACGCTGTCATATGCTTAGAGTACACTCAATTTAAATATTGATCATTATTATAAATTTCTAATGCAAGTACTGAAACATTTACAAATACCTTATAGTTTTGCAAAAAAACATGGTGTTCTTATTCGTTACGAAGGAGATCAGGTTTATATCGTCCGAAAAAAAACAACGTCTTTGGTTGCATTGCAAGAAGCTAGAAGATATTTGGCTTCATCAGCACAATATCAATTATGCACAGACCAAGAGTTTCATCAACTCTTGAGTTCAAGTTTTGCAGGAGATACAGGTGAGTCTCAGCAAGTTGCTGCTGGTTTAGAAGATCATCCTGATTTATTAAGTTTAGCTGATCAAGTACCAGAAACAGAAGATTTAATGGATCAAGAAGATGATGCGCCAATTGTACGTTTAATTAATGCGCTACTTTCAGAAGCAATTCGAGTGGGTGCTTCAGATATTCATATTGAATCTTTTGAAAAAAAATTATCGGTACGACTACGAGTAGATGGTCAGTTACGTGAAATTGTTCAACCACGCCGTGAATTAGCACCTTTATTGGTATCTCGTATTAAGGTCATGGCACGTTTGGATATTGCAGAGAAGCGTATACCGCAAGATGGTCGAATCTCATTAAGATTGGCTGGGCGAGAAGTTGATGTGCGTGTATCTACGTTACCATCTTCACATGGTGAGCGAGTGGTCATGCGTTTATTGGATAAGCAAGCAGGACGCTTAAACATGACGCATCTGGGCTTAATGGATCATGATTATGAACGATTAAAGCAATTGGTACATCGTCCACACGGTATTATTTTGGTCACAGGTCCAACAGGTTCAGGTAAAACCACAACCTTATATGCTGCGTTGTCTGATTTAAATGATGGGTCTAGAAATATATTAACGGCTGAAGATCCAATTGAATACCAATTAGAGGGAATTGGACAAACTCAAGTAAATACCAAAGTGGATATGACTTTTGCACGGGCATTAAAAGCGATGCTCCGCCAAGATCCAGATGTGGTCATGGTGGGTGAAATACGTGATTTAGAAACGGCTGAAATTGCGGTGCAGGCTTCATTGACAGGACATTTAGTCTTATCAACCTTACATACCAATACCGCTATTGGTGCTGTAACACGTTTAAAAGATATGGGAATTGAACCCTTTTTACTTTCAAGTTCCTTGATTGGGGTGGTTGCACAGCGTTTGGTTCGAACATTGTGCTCGCGTTGTTCAACTTGGTATATTGCTGATGATTTTGAAAAACAACTTTTTACGACAATAAACACTGAAAATTCACTTAAATTACCACAAGCACAAGGTTGTGAGCACTGTTCTCATACAGGTTTTATTGGTCGAACAGCAATTTATGAAATTGTACCGATTGATGAGAAAGTACGTCGTTTAATTCATAGTAATGCTGCTGAATTTGAATTGGAAAGCTATATAAGACAAGAAAATGGATCAATTCGTGATGATGGTTTAAGAAAGGTATTGGCTGGAAAAACAACAGTAGAAGAAGTATTAAGAGTGACAAATGAAGCAGTTGAATAAAATCCTAAATTTATGATTTATATTCAACTAAAACACGATGATTCATGAGAGGCATAGCATTGCGAATGAATTTTTGCTGTTCTAAATCGAAATGAGTACTCATGATTTGAGCGCCTTCTTCTTGAGTGGATACGAGTATTTCTCCAAGAGAATTGCTGATTGCCGCATGCCCCCAAGTTTGACGCTTATCTCCATGCCAGCCTTGTTGCGCTGCACCAAGAACATGACATTGACTGTCTATAGCGCGTGCCTGTAATAATAACTGCCAATGCATTTTACCTGTTGTATAGGTAAATGCTGCGGGCGCCGTTAATATATTTGCGCCTTGCGCGCGTAACTGAAGTGCGAGTTCAGGAAAGCGTAAATCATAGCAGACCATCATGCCAATATGACCAAAAGGCGTTTTAGCAACGATAAGATCGGTTCCTGGTTCAAAGAATTTTGATTCTTGGTAGCCTCCAACAACATCTCCGACTTGTACATCAAATAAATGAATTTTATCGTAACGCGCTTCAGTACGCTCAGGACTAATGCATAAACTTACAGTTCGAACACGACCATCTCGAATTATCGATCCATCAGGTCGATAAGGGCAAGGTAGGGTTCCTGCAATGATCCAAATTTGATATTGATGAGCTAGATTTTCTAAACGTTGCTGTATTTCTTTAAAACGTAAAGCAGTTTCTTGCTGTTTCCCTGCAGCGAAACAGGCAAAATTTTCTGGAAAAACAATCAGACTTCCCCCATTTTTTTTACTTTGCTGTATTAATGATTCGATGACATTGAAGTTTGCCTCAATATCATTTTGAGAGTTCATTTGGGTTACTGAAAGTAAAGTCATGAGGTTGCCTTGAGAAGAAAGCTTTAGCTTTGTGTGCTAGAAAGGGGTTCTAGATTATCTTGTTCTCTTTCAAGTTGTTTAACCAATGGTTCAAACATGTTCTGGTTGTTTTCATTCAGTTGCATCAGCGTTTTATGTGCATCTAATACCGTACATAACAGTATATTTTGGGTAACATTTTCTTCAGCAAGCGCTTTCGTGCAAATATTTGAATGATTAGAGTTGTCTAATATTACAAAAATTTGACTCAATCCCATGCTATTTGCAAGGGTCGTGATATCTGAGTTTGTAGATAACATAACTGTTTGAAGATGATGCTTTTGCTTTAGCTTAAGTCCAAGCTTAGCCAGTATGCCTAAAACCGTACTATCAATAAATGTGGTTTGAGTTAAATCTACAATTGCACCAACAATGTTAGATTGTTGTTCAATTCTATTTAAAAGTTTGTCTAAACTAATACAAGATTGGGCACGCACTTCGCCGATAAGCTTAAAAATATGCGTTCCATTTAAACTTGCATATTCAACATGACCTGTTGACATATAAATGCCATTTTCAGAGAGGGATAGTAAATTATCCCATAGCAAAAGTTTAGACTCAAGTATATCCATCATATATATTGGTCTAATTTACATTAAGCTATTGAATTATAAGTTAATTGATTCTACGTAAACTAAAGATGGCAATATCATCTGCAACATGATCAGGTGCTTTAAATGATTGATTTTGTAAATGATAGATCAGTTGAACAAACTGTTCATTCAATCCGCCACTATAAGGTTCTAGCGCACCATCAGAACAAATAATAAAGCGCGCATGTTGATTCAGAGTACATTCGAACTCTTCGACTTCCAAATCTTCTGTCAGACCTAAGGGGAAGCTGCTGGTATTTAAAATTTTAGGAGGATGATTAGGCTCAAAGATAATTGCAGGAGGATAGTGCCCAGCACTTGACCACTTTAGCTTATGGGTTTCTAGGTTAAGAATACCACTCACCATGGTAATATGTTTTTCAATATTCTCTTGAACAAGCATTCCATTGAGTTTCTTGATTAATTCACGTGGTGTCTTTGATCGACCATGAAATGCTGCCATCCAAGAGGTTAATAAACTGCTTGTTACACCATGACCAGAAACATCAGCTAAGTAAAACATAATTTCTTTATCGCTAATTTTCCAATAATCAAACCAATCACCAGATAAATAAGCAGAAGGTTTAAATAATGTTTCTACTTTATAGTTTGTTAATTCAATGGGGTTCGGAAGTAAGCGTTTTTGTAATTCAGCAGCGGAAGGTAAATCACGACTGTCTTGATTACGTTTATATTGAGCATTGATTTTAGAAAGTGTAAGTTCAAGGTTTTCAGGAAGATGATTCCAGAGCCAACCTGCCAAAGCACCGAATGCCCAAGCTTGAGAAAGTGCAACACCTTCTTCATCAAAAGCAAGAACAATTGTAGGTAAATTCCAGCGATGTTTTAAGTAATCATCAACATCTGCAATTGCAATAATCGTTGGATCGTAAGATTGAATCTCTTCGATGTTAATCATTTGTACACTAGGGAGCGCATCTAGCACTTGATCTAAATGAGGTATGTCACGTGTGGGGCGAATGAAATACATAAAGGAGATATTTGATCCTAATCTTGATTTACCAAAATAATATAACAATCAGAAGTGTATTTGGGAAAGAATTAAATTCCTCAAATACACATAATTTTGAATAGATTACTTTTTGAGTTTAGATTTTATCTCATCAGCATCTTCATCCAAAGTATCATCTACATCATCAATGAATTGAATGGCATCTGCATCTAAACCTTTCTTTTCTGCAATAACAAAGTGCCGACGTTGTAAATAAATATCTCGTAATGCTGAATATTTATCACCTTGTAGGGCGCCTTCATAATCTAGTAAGGATGCTCGTGCATTAATCCCCCGGCCTGCCTGATCAGACCAATAAACTGCATCATGTCCATCTAGATATTCTTGTGGATGGCCTGCAATATCTACAATTAAACCTGCACCATCACGAAATGTACTTGGCCCAAAGACAGGGATAACTATATATGGTCCAGAAGGAACACCATAGTAACCGAGTGTTGTTCCGAAGTTTTCATTTTCAGTTTCTATGCCTAGGTGTTGTGCAGGATCTGCAAAACCTAGTGTGGTCAATGTATTAATCGAAAAACGGCCCAGCGTTTTAAGTGCACGTAATGGTTTGCCTTGTATGAGTTGATTAACCGCATTCCAAGGTTCACCTAAATTATTACGGAATGAACTATATGAACCACGAACATCTTCAGGAAATTTTTCTTTATATTGCACAGCAATAGGTCGAACAACATGTTGATCAACTGTCTCGTTGAGATTGTGGACTTTTCTATTGAAAGCCTCTAAAGGGTCTTTTACTTTATCGGGTTGAGCTGCATTAGCATCTACTTTTAAATCTTTTAGTCGGACATTTTTTAAATCTCTAAGTGAGTTTGTATTTTCTTTCTTTTCATTTAGAGATGATGCATCTGTAGATTCAGAAATATCATTTGCATATAAGGACGGAGATATTCCGATTAAAAAAGAGCTAATTAAAAGTAAACTTTTATGATCCATAAAAATAATCCTGAAGCTTTAAGTAAAAGCCATCGATTTAAAACAGTCTTAATCATAACAGTAAATGAAAGTGATGAATATTAATTCAAAAGATCGATTTTTATATAAATATAGATAAAATTGATTAAAAAAAGAACCGTTAACAATAAATTTTAAAAACAATTGAGGATAGGGGTTGCATTGGAATGGGGATGGTGTAGAATGCACATCCATCGGCGGTGATGTTGATTAAAACTTGTTGAGAAACAAGGATTTAGCCTTAAGTGGTAAGATCTGAGAGTTTTGAGAAGGTTTTAAAAGATTAACAAAACTAGTTGACTTTCTGGAAAAAGAGAGTAATATAGCCGACCTAGCTTACTGATGACGAGTCAGTAAGAAGATCATTAAGAGAATATGAAGAACAACTTGTGTGGATTTTTACTGATTGATCGATCGAAAATATTTCATTGATAATTGGTAAGAATTACTCGAAGTTTATTTGAGAATTTTTTGTCAGTAATTGATGAGCCAGATTTAGTACTTTTATTAAAGTACAAAATGATTTTAACTGAAGAGTTTGATCATGGCTCAGATTGAACGCTGGCGGCAGGCTTAACACATGCAAGTCGAGCGGGGAGATGTAGCTTGCTACATCACCTAGCGGCGGACGGGTGAGTAATGCTTAGGAATCTACCTATTAGTGGGGGACAACGTTTCGAAAGGGACGCTAATACCGCATACGCCCTACGGGGGAAAGCAGGGGCTCTTCGGACCTTGCGCTAATAGATGAGCCTAAGTCGGATTAGCTAGTTGGTGGGGTAAAGGCCTACCAAGGCGACGATCTGTAGCGGGTCTGAGAGGATGATCCGCCACACTGGGACTGAGACACGGCCCAGACTCCTACGGGAGGCAGCAGTGGGGAATATTGGACAATGGGGGGAACCCTGATCCAGCCATGCCGCGTGTGTGAAGAAGGCCTTTTGGTTGTAAAGCACTTTAAGCGAGGAGGAGGCTACTTTGGTTAATACCCAGAGATAGTGGACGTTACTCGCAGAATAAGCACCGGCTAACTCTGTGCCAGCAGCCGCGGTAATACAGAGGGTGCGAGCGTTAATCGGATTTACTGGGCGTAAAGCGTGCGTAGGCGGCTGATTAAGTCGGATGTGAAATCCCTGAGCTTAACTTAGGAATTGCATTCGATACTGGTCAGCTAGAGTATGGGAGAGGATGGTAGAATTCCAGGTGTAGCGGTGAAATGCGTAGAGATCTGGAGGAATACCGATGGCGAAGGCAGCCATCTGGCCTAATACTGACGCTGAGGTACGAAAGCATGGGGAGCAAACAGGATTAGATACCCTGGTAGTCCATGCCGTAAACGATGTCTACTAGCCGTTGGGGCCTTTGAGGCTTTAGTGGCGCAGCTAACGCGATAAGTAGACCGCCTGGGGAGTACGGTCGCAAGACTAAAACTCAAATGAATTGACGGGGGCCCGCACAAGCGGTGGAGCATGTGGTTTAATTCGATGCAACGCGAAGAACCTTACCTGGTCTTGACATAGTAAGAACTTTCCAGAGATGGATTGGTGCCTTCGGGAACTTACATACAGGTGCTGCATGGCTGTCGTCAGCTCGTGTCGTGAGATGTTGGGTTAAGTCCCGCAACGAGCGCAACCCTTTTCCTTATTTGCCAGCACTTCGGGTGGGAACTTTAAGGATACTGCCAGTGACAAACTGGAGGAAGGCGGGGACGACGTCAAGTCATCATGGCCCTTACGACCAGGGCTACACACGTGCTACAATGGTCGGTACAAAGGGTTGCTACCTCGCGAGAGGATGCTAATCTCAAAAAGCCGATCGTAGTCCGGATTGGAGTCTGCAACTCGACTCCATGAAGTCGGAATCGCTAGTAATCGCGGATCAGAATGCCGCGGTGAATACGTTCCCGGGCCTTGTACACACCGCCCGTCACACCATGGGAGTTTGTTGCACCAGAAGTAGGTAGTCTAACCGCAAGGAGGACGCTTACCACGGTGTGGCAGATGACTGGGGTGAAGTCGTAACAAGGTAGCCGTAGGGGAACCTGCGGCTGGATCACCTCCTTAACGAAAGATTGACGATTGGTAAGAATCCACAACAAGTTGTTCTTCATTGATGTATCTGAGGGTCTGTAGCTCAGTTGGTTAGAGCACACGCTTGATAAGCGTGGGGTCACAAGTTCAAGTCTTGTCAGACCCACCAAGTCTACTGAATACAGAAGAGCAGATATATTAAGATCTTAACTGGGGACTTAGCTTAGTTGGTAGAGCGCCTGCTTTGCACGCAGGAGGTCAGGAGTTCGACTCTCCTAGTCTCCACCATCATAATAGAAGCTAAGATGTTAGATTATAGAACTTAATAAGAAATGAACTAAGGTTTATATTTTATTAAGTTCTGTGATTTATCACAGTTTACTGCATGCTGACGAAGCTGTAGTTAATCATTAACAGAATATATTTGAGTTGAAATAATTTGTTCATACTCGTTTTAAGCAATTTAACAAGCAATTGTTAATATTGAATGAAATGAGTTACTAGCGAAATTAACTGAATCAAGCGTTTTGGTATATGAATCTAATTGAAGCTGTACAGTGATTAAGTTCACAAAGCTCTAAACTGAAATGTTGAAGTTGCTACTTGTAGGTAACGTCGACTGTTTGGGGTTGTATAGTCAAGTAATTAAGTGCATGTGGTGGATGCCTTGGCAGTCAGAGGCGATGAAAGACGTAATAGCCTGCGATAAGCTCCGGGGAGGCGGCAAATATCCTTTGATCCGGAGATTTCTGAATGGGGAAACCCACTTACCATAAGGTAGGTATCGCATGATGAATACATAGTCATGCGAGGCGAACGAGGGGAAGTGAAACATCTCAGTACCCTTAGGAAAAGAAATCAATTGAGATTCCCTCAGTAGCGGCGAGCGAACGGGGAACAGCCCATTAAGTTATGTGTGTTTTAGTGGAATGCTCTGGGAAGTGCAACCATAGTGGGTGATAGTCCTGTACACGAAAGGGCACACATAATGATGACGAGTAGGGCGAGGCACGTGAAACCTTGTCTGAATATGGGGGGACCATCCTCCAAGGCTAAATACTCCTGACTGACCGATAGTGAACCAGTACCGTGAGGGAAAGGCGAAAAGAACCCCTGTGAGGGGAGTGAAATAGATCCTGAAACCGCATGCATACAAGCAGTGGGAGCCGACTTGTTCGGTGACTGCGTACCTTTTGTATAATGGGTCAGCGACTTATATTCAGTAGCAAGGTTAACCGTATAGGGGAGCCGTAGAGAAATCGAGTCTTAATAGGGCGTTTAGTTGCTGGGTATAGACCCGAAACCGGGTGATCTATCCATGAGCAGGTTGAAGGTTGGGTAACACTAACTGGAGGACCGAACCCACCGTCGTTGAAAAGCCGGGGGATGACTTGTGGATAGGGGTGAAAGGCTAATCAAACTCGGTGATAGCTGGTTCTCCCCGAAAGCTATTTAGGTAGCGCCTCGGACGAATACCATTGGGGGTAGAGCACTGTTTCGGCTAGGGGGTCATCCCGACTTACCAAACCGATGCAAACTCCGAATACCAATGAGTACTATCCGGGAGACAGACTGCGGGTGCTAACGTCCGTAGTCAAGAGGAAAACAATCCAGACCGCCAGCTAAGGCCCCAAAATTATAGTTAAGTGGGAAACGATGTGGGAAGGCATAGACAGCTAGGAGGTTGGCTTAGAAGCAGCCACCCTTTAAAGAAAGCGTAATAGCTCACTAGTCGAGTCGGCCTGCGCGGAAGATGTAACGGGGCTAAAACTATATGCCGAAGCTGCGGATGTATACTTATGTATACGTGGTAGGGGAGCGTTCTGTAAGCCGATGAAGGTGGATTGAGAAGTCTGCTGGAGGTATCAGAAGTGCGAATGCTGACGTGAGTAACGACAAAACGGGTGAAAAACCCGTTCGCTGAAAGACCAAGGGTTCCAGTCCAACGTTAATCGGGGCTGGGTGAGTCGACCCCTAAGGCGAGGCCGAGAGGCGTAGTCGATGGGAAATTGGTTAATATTCCAATACTTCAGTGTAATGCGATGAGAGGACGGAGAAGGTTAAGTCAGCCTGGCGTTGGTTGTCCAGGTGAAAGGATGTAGGCATGTATCTTAGGCAAATCCGGGGTACTCTATGCTGAGATCTGATAGCAAGCCAGTTTACTGGTGAAGTGGCTGATACCATGCTTCCAGGAAAAGTCTCTAAGCTTCAATTACACTGGAATCGTACCCGAAACCGACACAGGTGGTCAGGTCGAGTAGACCAAAGCGCTTGAGAGAACTCTGCTGAAGGAACTAGGCAAAATGGTACCGTAACTTCGGGAGAAGGTACGCTGCCGGCGGTGATGGGATTTACTCCCTGAGCTACTGGCAGCCACAGAAACCAGGCCCCTGCAACTGTTTATTAAAAACATAGCACTCTGCAAACACGAAAGTGGACGTATAGGGTGTGATGCCTGCCCGGTGCTGGAAGGTTAATTGATGGGGTTAGCGTAAGCGAAGCTCTTGATCGAAGCCCCAGTAAACGGCGGCCGTAACTATAACGGTCCTAAGGTAGCGAAATTCCTTGTCGGGTAAGTTCCGACCTGCACGAATGGCATAATGATGGGGGCGCTGTCTCCAGCAGAGACTCAGTGAAATCGAATTCGCCGTGAAGATGCGGTGTACCCGCGGCTAGACGGAAAGACCCCGTGAACCTTTACTGCAGCTTGACATTGAACTTTGATCTTACTTGTGTAGGATAGGTGGGAGGCTTTGAAACTGGAACGCTAGTTCCAGTGGAGCCGTCCTTGAAATACCACCCTGGTAATATTGAGGTTCTAACTCTGTCCCGTTATCCGGGACGAGGACCATGTCTGGTGGGTAGTTTGACTGGGGCGGTCTCCTCCTAAAGAGTAACGGAGGAGTACGAAGGTGCGCTCAGCGTGGTCGGAAATCACGCGTAGAGTATAAAGGCAAAAGCGCGCTTAACTGCGAGACCCACAAGTCGAGCAGGTACGAAAGTAGGTCTTAGTGATCCGGTGGTTCTGTATGGAAGGGCCATCGCTCAACGGATAAAAGGTACTCTGGGGATAACAGGCTGATACCGCCCAAGAGTTCATATCGACGGCGGTGTTTGGCACCTCGATGTCGGCTCATCTCATCCTGGGGCTGAAGCAGGTCCCAAGGGTATGGCTGTTCGCCATTTAAAGAGGTACGCGAGCTGGGTTTAGAACGTCGTGAGACAGTTCGGTCCCTATCTACCGTGGGCGCTGGAAATTTGAGAGGATCTGCTCCTAGTACGAGAGGACCAGAGTGGACGAACCTCTGGTGTACCGGTTGTGACGCCAGTCGCATCGCCGGGTAGCTATGTTCGGAAGGGATAACCGCTGAAAGCATCTAAGCGGGAAGCCTACCTCAAGATAAGATTTCCCTAGGAATTTATTCCTCTAAAGAGCCGTTGAAGACTACGACGTTGATAGGTTGGATGTGGAAGCATAGTGATATGTGAAGCTGACCAATACTAATTGCTCGTGAGGCTTGACTATACAACACCCAAGCAGTTGTATTTAAAGCATCAATTGATTTACATATAATCAATCAAACTTGATTTAGTTGAAAAGCTAAGTAAAATGAACAAACTAATTAAACTCAGATATCTCTGTTAATAACTCTTTTGACCAAGCAACGGCACGTAGTGTAGAAATACAACGAATAAGACCAAATGCAAAGTCATAACAGTTGTGCTGGCGACAATAGCAAGAGTGAACCACCTGATCCCTTCCCGAACTCAGAAGTGAAACCTCTTTGCGCTGATGGTAGTGTGGGGTTACCCATGTGAGAGTAAGTCATCGCCAGCTCATTAATCCTAACCCCCTTAATCAACAGATTAAGGGGGTTTGTTTATGCAAAAATTAAGGTCGGGATATAGATTTTATATTATAGAGTTTGTTAATAATTATATTGAGATTGTAATCATCATCGTACTTATAATAAATAAATAGTAAATGAAACGGAGATATTTAAAATTGAATGCCATATATAAGCACTTATATTTTAAATAATATTAGTTTATAAAATAAGACAATGAATCATATAACTATTTGTAAAATATAAAAATACTAATTTTTTGAGATGAATCATAATGATATATATTTATTAACAGTAATTAAATTTATTTTTCTATATGTTTTCTTTATTTAAAATATATAAGGATAAATAATATGTTGAGAATACATAAAAATAATGTTGTCGTTTTTTTTATAATAATATTGCTAATTTCTGGTTGTAAATCTGGTAACGACAAAGCATCATCAACGCCAACGCCAACGCCAACAATACCCCAAAATCCACGTGAATTTCGTATAGATACCATTGCTTCATTTAATGATCCATGGGCACTCACAGAATTATCGGATGGTCGTTTACTTGTTACTGAAAAAGCGGGTGTATTAAAACTTTTTAATCCTCAAGATGGGGGAGTAACTCAAATAAATGGCGTCCCAGATGTTGTAGATATGGGACAGGGAGGATTAGGTGATATAAAATTACATCCTAATTTTGATCAAAACAAACTGATTTATTTAAGTTATGTAGAAAGAGATCCGTCTAATTCACAATTATATGGTGCTGTTGTAATACGTGCTCAGTTAGATATGACAAATTCGAAAGCATCATTATCAAATATTCAAAGAATTTGGACACAAGTACCTAAATTTTTTGGTGTAGGTCACTATGCTTATCGTATTCTTTTTGATGAGCATGGAAAATTATGGATTAGTTCAGGAGAACGGCAAGAATTTTTTCCAGCACAGGATATGAATTCAAATGCTGGAAAAATTCTTCGATTAAATGATGATGGATCTTTACCATCCGATAATCCATTTCAAAATCAGGGTGAAATAGCAAAACAGGTTTGGAGCTTAGGTCATCGAAATGCGCTAGGAATGGCTTTTGATCAACAACAAAAACTTTGGGTTGCTGAAATGGGACCAGCAGGTGGTGATGAATTTAATTTAATTACTCGGGCTGGAAACTATGGTTATCCAATTGTTTCAGAAGGGTTTCATTACCCTAGCGATTCTTTTCGAACACCTTTCTTGAGGCATACGGAGCGACCAGAATTTATAGCACCTGTTATGTCATGGACACGTGTCATTTCTCCATCTAGCTTAATTTTCTATAAAGGTTCTTTGTTTCCTCAATTTAAGAATAAAGCCATTATGGGAGGGCTAAGTTCACGAGGTCTAGTTATCGTTGACATTGAAAATAGACCAGTTAGGGAGATTGCTCGAATTTCTATGAACAGTAGAATACGAGCCATTACTGAATCAAAAGATGGTACGTTATGGATTTTAAAAGATGCTATGCGTCAAGATAATTTATTAAGACTTGTGCCACGTTAGCAAGTCAATAGCCCTCTTAAATTGGAGGGCTACAATTTACGATATTTTAAATGAAAGATACTAATAAAAATAATCATTTGTGACTAAGATGATAGATTGTTAGAAAATTGAAATATAAATGTATATTATTTAGCATATTATTCTAATTAAAAAATTATCAGGTATTTCAAATGATTATATGGCTTTGTAGTTGTATTGGTTTATTTTTCTTGGAGGTGACTTTTTAATAACTGCTAATATTTACAGGATAGATGGTCATTTTACTTGGTGTTAAGTTTTGATTGTACATTCTGCATTATCGTTTATTGCGCTAAGAGCAATCTTAAAATTATTAATACATGAAAAATGACATAATTTGGACTATGTTTAGCTGGATTTACTCTTATATTTTATCGGATTGATCAACTCCAAATTACGATGGGATGATTTGATCAATATGTTGATTTATCTACTTTGCTGACAATTAAATTTAGAATTATCCGCACTTCAATGTTGGTTAGAGCATTTAATTGCACATACTTAACGTTTAGCAAATGTCATGTTAGAAGATATAAAGACGTAATAATACAGAAAGCAATCATTTAAATAATGTTATTACATAGTAAGTTGTTATTATTTTTAATGATCATTATGCTATGAATAAATAGCATGAATTTTCATTACTATAGTAATGAAAATTATCCATACCAATATTTAGGTTATTTGAGGTACGCTAAAGATGAAATTAAATTCATTTTCCCCACTTCCAGAAGAAGATGATGAAGAATTACATCTTCCAGAATTAATCTATTGGGCATCTTTAGGAGAATTAGAGCAAGTAAAAAACCTATTGATACAAGATATAGATGTAAATATGACAGATGATGAGGGGTATAGTGCCTTACATGCTGCTGCTGAAAATAATCACTTGATGCTGGTACAATTGTTAATTCAACATGGCGCTAATCATGCTCATAAAGCACCGTATAGTGCCCTAGAACTTGCGGAAATGGCTGGAAATACATCGATTATTGACTATTTAAAATCTTTAAGTTAATTGAATAGTCAGATATTAATAAAAGTTAAGGTTATGCCTATTCATAATTTTTAGATTAAAAAAAGGAACATCAGGTTCCTTTTTTTAATGAGTAATAATTACGCTGTTTTTTCAATTCGACAATAATAAAAACCATCACCAAGTCCTTCACTTGGTAACAGTTGACGGCCATAAGCCTGTTCAATGCCCAAGGAAGTATCCATTTTAATTTCTAGGGCATTACTATTATTTGCAAAAAAATCTTGTATTTGCTGCTCATTTTCAACTTTAAGAATTGAACAAGTAATATAAAGTAATGTGCCGCCAACTTTCAGTTGATTCCACATATGCGCTAAAATTTGTGCTTGCAGATCGACGGTTTGTTGTATATCAGTTGACTGACGTAATAGGCGAATATCAGGATGACGACGCATAACACCAATGGCTGAGCATGGTGCATCTAAGACGATACAATCGACGAGTTGATCAGCTTCCCATGAAGTTGCATCAGCAGCTAAAATATTGATGTTTGAATGGGTATCAAGCTGCAATCTATCTAAATTTTCAGCAACTCGGACTAGTCGTTTTGAGTCATAATCTAAAGCAATTAATTCAGTTGGGGTGTATTTTTCTAATAAATGTGCTGTCTTTCCGCCTGGTGCTGCACAAGCATCAATGACCACTTTATCGTTTAAGTTGGGTACAAAGTTCGCACAAAGTTGAGCATGCTCATCTTGAACAGAAAACCAACCTTCTTCATATCCAGGTAATTCAGTAATTTGAACAGATTGATCTAAAATAATGGCAACATCCGATTCTGTACCGATATGTGCTTTTATCCCTGAGCTTAATAATTTATTAAAATAAGCTTCACGGCTCATTTTACGTGTATTAACACGTAGGGTAAGCGGTGCAACTTGTTTTAAACTGAAGATTAATTCATTAAGTTGTTCTGGCCAATCTTTTTTTAACCGTTTAAATAACCAACTTGGCAAGCCATGAGCTTCAGTGAGCGCTGTGTAAAATTCTGGTGTTTCACGTGAAACACGACGCAGAATAGCATTTACGACACCACTTAATGTTTGATAACCTAATTGTTTAACTGCCGTCACTGTTTCTGAAATGGCAGCATGATCTGCAATACGGGTGCATAAAATTTGGTATAAACCAACATATAAACAGGTTTCAACCGTTTCATTGTTCAGGGGTTTTACCAATAACGGTAGAGTAATACTTTTGAGTGCGTACCATTGACGTAAAGTTCCCAACACTAGTTCATGAAATAGTGCACGATCACGATCTGCAACTTTCGCAAGATGGATAGGTAAAACATTGGCAAGAGATTGACCTTGTTGTACGGCTAATAAGGTTCGAATCACTTGAGCACGTAAGTTAAGGTGTGATGTACCATATTCAAATTGACTCATGCGAGAATTTGTCCTACCTGTAGTTTCTGAGTTTGATTAATTTGTATTGGATTAAGTGGTTTACCACCTGGCCATTGTAAAGAAGTTAAGCAAATTGCTTTTCCATCACCACAAGCAATATGTACACCTTTTTTATCTATTGCTAATACCGTACCAGCCGATTTATTTTCAGCATTTTCAGTGGATAGCATTGAATTCCAAACGCGTAAATTATTATTTTCAGCGAGTGGTATGAACGCGACAGGCCAAGGATTAAAAGCACGAATATTGCGGTCAATATTTATGGCATGTTGAGACCAATCAATTTTTGCTTCTGCTTTAGATAATTTATGCGCGTACATTGTAAGTTCTTCATCTTGAACTTCACGTTGGTTTAAGTAAGTTTTTAAGCTCTCTTCTGTTGCTAGAACAGTAACAATAGCCTCAGCACCTTGTTGGGCTAATTTATCATGCAAACTTGCGGATGTATCATTTGCAAGAATTGGGCAGATGGTTTTTAACATCATATCACCTGTATCCAACCCAGCAGCCATTTTCATAATGGTGACGCCAGTTTCTTGATCACCCGTAGCTATGGCACGTTGAATTGGTGCTGCACCACGCCAACGAGGTAATAATGACCCATGAATATTCAGACAACCATACTTAGGGGTATCTAAAATGACTTGAGGTAAGATAAGTCCATAAGCAGCAACAACCATGACATCTGCATGGAGATGAGCAAGTTCTTGTTGGGCTGCTAAACCTTCTTCTGTTGAAGACTTAAAGTGTAATGGTTGATAAATAGGAATATTATGTTCTAAAGCAAGAAGTTTTACTGCAGAAGCGGTTAATTTTTGTCCGCGACCCGCTTTTCGATCAGGTTGAGTATAGACAGCGACAATATCATGTTCTGTGGAAATAAGTGCTTTTAATGCTTCTGCTGCAAATTCAGGCGTGCCTGCAAAAATGATTTTCAATAGACCAACTCAATAGTTCGATTTAAGATAATTATAGCAAAAATAGTTTTCTTTTATTGATCTTAATCTTATTGTTACTTGAGGAATAATTCATTTTTGATGAGTTTAAAATAAAATTCATTAAAGAATAAGGAACCTTAATTTCATCTTTTTAATTCATTAGAAAATCTAATCAATAATAAGCTGATATTTATTTTCTTCGCCATTCTTTAATTCTAAATGCATTATTTTTACAAATTAAATGTGATATTGTTTAATGAATAAGTATAAATAGTGAATTATCAAACATTCACTGTTTAGTATTTGTAAATAATCAAGTGAAGAATATTTATAAATAACCTTTGCACTGTACTTTATTGGGGAAAGAATAAAAGTAAGTTAGCGAAGGATATTAAAAGATGAATAAAATTTATAAAATTGTTTGGAATATAAAAATAGGGACTTGGATTGTTGTCTCTGAATTAGCTAAAAGTAAACTGAAAGTATGTGGTTCAATCACGAATATAAATAAGACTCAGAAAACACATCAAACATTCTTTAAACGGAATCTTATTTCATTAGCCATTCTTTTTTGTTTAGGTCTAAGTGGAGCACCAGATAGAGCATTTGCGAATAATATACAACTGGTATCAAATAATAATCTTACACTCTCGCCTAAGGTATGTACTAATGTGATTAGTAAAGGAAATTTAACTCAGTACAGTATAGCGATAGGTTGTTTTAACAAGATTAAAATTGATAGTAAAAATACTTATCAAAGCATTTATGATCATCGGAAACCAGTAAGTGAAGGAAAGATACCGAATATTCAATATCCTACTGGGGATAATCAGATTGTTTCTACAGGTCTAGCCATTGGTCTGTTAAATAAAGTGAGCAATGGTGGTGGTTTAGCAATAGGTACAAAAAATCAAGTTTCAGGGAGTTCATATAGTTTAGCGCTTGGGCAAGGAAATGTAAGTTCAGATTATTTTTCAGTTACCTTAGGGATCGGAAATTTAGCAGATAAACATTCATCTATTGCGATTGGCGTTGCAAATAAAGCACAAGGAATTATGTCTATTGCTATGGGGCGCCAAAGTTATGCAACTGGAAATCAAAGTACGGCAATAGGCTATATCGCAACTGCCACTGCAAAAAATAGTGTTGCATTGGGGAGTGAAAGTAAGTCTGCAGGAATAGATAATATTGCGATTGGAAGTAAAGCAGTTACAGGACAAAAAACCAGCCCTTCATTGGATGGGCGAGTCTTATTAGGAGGGGGGCAAATTGCAATTGGTAAAGAGGCATTTACAGATGCTGTAGGTTCAATTGCAATTGGTGCTTTTGCGAAAACTGGAGACAGCCAAAATTTTGGTTTAGCTATAGGTGGCTATGCGAAGGCAGTTGGAAATAGTGCAATTGCAATTGGACGTAGGTCAGAAGCAATTTTGCAAAATGCTACCGCTATAGGGAGTAGAGGTACACAAGCGCTCGGTGCTGGTTCTACTGCACTTGGATCTGGAGCAATTGCAAAAGGGCTAGAATCTTCTGCATTGGGTGCAGGCTTAGGAAGTGATCTTTCAAAAAATAAAACCATTGCAGAAGGCGCACAATCACTTGCTTTAGGAACAGCCTCTCGTGCAACAAAAACTTTTTCAACAGCAATTGGAGGTGGCGTCTCTGAAGGTGATCATGCAATTGCAATAGGAAAAAATGCCACAGCATCTGCAAAAAATGCACTTTCCTTTGGAATAGATTCACGATCAAATCTAGAAAATAGTGTATCTATTGGTTCAGGAGCTATAACCTCAAAATCATCAGACATAGCCTATTTAACAGGTCAAGCAGCAGTAGAAAAAAATGGCGTGATTTCTGTAGGGAGAGCCGATGCCGCACGTCGTATTCAACAGGTTGCAGATGGGTCTTCTGATTTAGAAGCAGTTAATGTGAGGCAGTTAAAAAAAGCACAAAGTCATTTAGAAAGTATGATTGGTTCAAGTGCAAAGAATGTAAATGGAAATATTACAACAACTAATATTGCGGGTACGGGGCAAAATACTATTGATGGGGCGATACGTGCAGTCAAAACGAATATTCAAGGTGCCAATAATAGCGTATCAATTCATAAGAAAACCGAAGCTGATGGCGCAACAACCTATCAAATTGGTTTATCTAAATCTACACAAGATGGATTAAAAGCAGGACAAGATGCACATAAAAATATACTCGAAAAAGGTCTAACGTTTAGAGGAAATAGTGGATTAACAGAGCAGAAAAAATTAGGTGAACAGATTTCTATCATAGGAGATAAAAGCGGCAACATTACAACAATTGCAGATAATGATGGTTTAAAGTTAGCACTGTCTAAAAATTTAAATTTAACAGCCGATGGTAATATTACCATTGGAAACGTGCATTTAAAAAATGACACCATTCGTATTGGTGAAGTTCTGATTGAAAAAGGTTCAGCGATCGGTTTAAAAAATAGAGTATTGACGCATCAAGATTTTGCCAAAGTTGGGCGTGCAGCAACGGAAGAACAATTAAAATTAGTCGCAAATCAAACGCAAGCTACTCAAAATGAAGTTGTTCAAAAATTAGATGGATTATCTAAAAATACCAATGATGCGCTGCTATTAGGACAAGCTGTCCAAAAAAGTGTATTAGAAAAAGGTTTAACGTTTAGTGCAGATACAGGACAAACGCATCTTAGAAAATTGGGTGATCAGTTATCCATTATCGGTGATGATAGTAATATAAGAACGATTGCAGATGGGGATAATCTAAAGATTCAACTCGCTAAAAACTTAAACTTAAGTACGACTGGTCGCATTATTATTGGGAATATGCATTTAAGAAATAATGCTTTGCAAGTCGGTGAAACGCTATTGGAGCAAGGATCAGTTAAAGGTTTAAACAATACAACATTAACCGATCCTAATTTCGCTACAACTGGACGTGCGGCAACGGAAGAACAATTACAATTAGTCTCAAATCAACATCAAGTTGGACAAAAAGAAGCATTAAAAAAATTAGATGGTTTAACAAAAAATACCAATAAAGCGCTACAGTTAAGCCAAGAAAACAAGAATATACTGCTCGAAAAGGGCATAACATTTCAGGGTAATAATGGCAATACAGGACAGAAAAAATTAGGAGATCAATTATCGATTGTTGGTGATCAAGATGGAAATATTACAACAGTAGCAGATCAAGAAGGACTTAAGTTAGCACTTTCTAAAAATTTGAATTTAACAGCCGATGGAAGTTTAAAAATAGGAAATATTTTTTTAAAAAACAACACTATACAAATTGGTGATACATTGTTTGAGCAAGGATCAATTAAAGGACTAAAGAATAAGACATTAGCAGATTCAAATTTTGCTAAAACTGGACGTGCGGCAACAGAAGAACAATTAAAATTGGTCTCGGATGCTCAAGGTGTAGCAAGTAAATCGGCAGTGAGCTATGTCGTTAATCAGCAAACAGGAGACGTTAATTACAATAAAATTGTATTGAGAGGAGAAGGCTTTAAATTGACGACTCATCCGGAGAACAATAAATGGATGATGACAGGAGGAACAAGTATTTCCAACTTAGCGAGTGCCGGAGATTATACCAATAAAGCAAATGCAAATAAGGCTGTAAATGCCGGTGACTTACATAATGCAATTGGTCATGTCATTGGTAAAGGTATTATTTTACAGGCCAATAGTGGAGTACCTTATAGAATAGCATTGGATGAAGCGATCACATTTAAAGGTGCTGAAAAAAATACTGATTTTAATCAATCGGATCAAGGTAAGAACATCTACACCAAAACTAAACCAGGAGGAGAGGTTTTATTTGGGTTAGCTCGTAATATTGAATTAGGTGCGCAAGGAAGTATTTTGATTGGTACAACCAATATTAGAAATAATTATATTACAGGGTTGGCGAACACAAAATGGGACAGTAATAATGTTCAATCAGATCGTGCCGCAACTGAAGGACAATTACAACAAGTATTAGCCAGTATAAATCAAAAAGGTAATCAGCAAAGAGGAGATATGCCACAGTATGATAAAAAAAGAGATGGTTCTACAGATACATCGAAGCTGACTTTTGAAGGTTCTAAAGGAACTAAACTATCAAATGTTGCACCTGGCGATATTGGTCAAAATTCAAAAGATGTTGTCAATGGTGGTCAGTTATGGGGTGTACAACAACAAATAGAAGCGAATAAGAATAATATTTTAAATTTACAGCAACGTTTAGGTAATGGTAGTAGCAGCCCTGGACTTGTACAACAGGGAACAAATAATGCAGATATTACATTAGCGCAAAATAGTGGTGGTAATAAAGTTAATATGGCTGGAAAAGATGGAGATCGAGTTCTTGCTGGGATTGCAGCTGGTAAAGCTGAAAATGATGCGGTAACGGTTGGTCAATTAAATACAACGAATCAAGTCTTAAGCCAATATTTAGGCGGAGGTGCGAAATATGATCAATCGAAACAAATATTTCAGGCACCCACCTATCATGTTGCAAATAAAGCTTATCAGAATGTTGGAAGTGCGATAGATGCGTTGAATAATACAGATAAAGTCTTAGATCAACGAATCACAAATTTAGATCAAAAAATAGATAAATCTTTGGCTGCTACTCATAAGAAAATAGGTCAGGTTTCTAAACAAGCAAATGCTGGTATTGCGGCAGCTATGGCTATGGAGCCTGCACCATTTGTTGCAGGTAAATATACTTATGCTGCAGGAGTAGCTCATCATGGTGGGGAGTCTGCAGTGGGAATGACCCTAAAGCGGACAGCAGAAAGTGGGAATTGGGCTGTAACAGGTGGGTTGGCAGTCGCTTCAGAAGGTGATCCGAGTGTACGCATTGGTGTAAGTGGTGTGATTGATTAAAATCTGCATAAATGAAGTGATTCGCTTTTAAAATTATGAATAAAAAAGATACGATTTTAAATGATGATGAGTTATGCTAAATTTATATTTTAAAATGATATAAATATAATTGACTAAAAATATAAAGAAAATTCCACAATAGAATGAAACTTATCATTTTTAGTCAATTTAAAACTTTTAGAAAAATTTCACACATAAATATAATTTTATTTAAAGAAAAAATAAAGAAAAGAGGAAAAATAGCATGCTAAAAAAAATATTTATTTTGTGCTTATTATTAGGTCATACGTTAAGTGTCCAAGCGTTGGATAAAACCAGAGTTAATTTAGATAAAGAGTTTTGGGGGACGTGGGTACTACATAATCCAAAAACACAATGTATCGAAAAATTTGAATTTAAAAAACCAGGTGATTTTAAATATCAAGTCAATAAAAAGTTATTGGTCGGTGAATTTGCAGTGGTAAGATCGACTTCATCAGATAATTTAGATGTTCTTTTAATGAATGTGACTACAGATAATTTATTAGAGGGGTGTGCAGGAGATAAATCAGACTATAACAATACAAAAATTCAATTGGCATTGAAGTGGATAACACCTAAAATGGCTGAAATTTGTACAAATGTTGATGCAAAAGCATGTACTGGTTTATATTTGACTAAAAGTAAATGATAGAAAAAGGTTTCTATATAAGGAACCTTTTATAGCTTTTTTTTATGCAAAATGATAAAAATATTCATGAAAGTTTTGTTTTTTCTCTATTCAGATAACGATATAGTAGTTCTTCAATTTAAATTTTAATTAAACATTTAGAAATATCTTTATAGATTGTCTTGATAAGAGTTCATCTATTCTTCATGAATTATAGTATGATATTTAGTCTTAGACTGATCAACTCAAATATTATCAGGGATATTTCGCCAGAATGAGTGAAACTATTCATTCAAGCACAAATACTGTTGGAAAAATACCATGCCAGATTATCGTTCAAAAACATCTACACACGGAAGAAATATGGCTGGCGCACGTGGTTTATGGCGTGCGACAGGAATGAAAGATGAAGATTTTGGTAAACCAATTATTGCAGTCGTCAACTCATTCACACAATTTGTACCAGGTCATGTCCATCTTAAAGATTTAGGGCAACTGGTTGCAGAACAAATTCAGGCTTCTGGCGGTGTCGCAAAAGAATTTAATACGATTGCTGTAGATGATGGTATTGCAATGGGTCATGATGGCATGTTGTATTCACTTCCTTCACGTGATTTGATTGCCGATTCTGTTGAGTATATGGTCAATGCACACTGTGCAGATGCAATGGTATGTATTTCAAACTGTGACAAAATCACCCCTGGAATGTTAATGGCTGCAATGCGATTAAATATTCCAGTTGTATTTGTGTCAGGCGGACCTATGGAAGCGGGTAAAGTTAAAATCCGCGGAAATGAACATGCCATTGACCTTGTAGATGCAATGATTGTTGCGGCAGATGATAGTTTCACTGATGAAGAAGTTGCAGAATATGAACGTTCAGCATGTCCAACATGTGGTTCATGTTCAGGAATGTTCACTGCAAATTCAATGAACTGTTTAACAGAAGCATTAGGTTTGTCACTTCCAGGTAATGGTTCAACACTTGCAACACATGCGAATCGCAAAAAATTATTTGAAAAAGCCGGTCAGCTCATTGTTGAAATTACGAAACGTCATTATGAGCAAAATGATTACAGTTTGTTACCACGTAATATTGCAACCAAAGCGTCGTATGAAAATGCCATGACTTTAGATATTGCAATGGGTGGTTCAACAAATACGGTGTTGCACTTATTGGCTGCTGCATATGAAGCAGAAGTTGATTTTACGATGGACGACATTGACCGTTTATCACGTCAAGTGCCTGTACTTTGTAAAGTTGCACCTGCGAAACAGGATGTACATATGGAAGATGTGCACCGTGCAGGTGGAATCATGTCGATCTTAGGTGAATTAGATCGAGCAGGTCTATTAGACACTTCGGTTGGAACAGTTCACGAAAAAACGTTAAAAGATGCTTTAGATAAGTGGGATATTATCCGTACAGAAAATGAAGAAGTGTACAATTTCTTTAAATCTGCACCGGGTGGTGTACCAACACAAACTGCATTTTCACAAGATCGTTACTATTCACGCTTAGATGGTGATCGTGAAAATGGTGTCATTCGTAATGTAGAACATGCGTTTTCTAAAGATGGTGGTTTGGCTGTACTTTACGGTAATATCGCGCTTGATGGTTGTATCGTAAAAACTGCAGGTGTAGATGAGTCTATCCTAAAATTCAATGGAATAGCACGTGTATTTGAAAGCCAAGATGCAGCAGTAGATGCGATTTTAGGCGGAAAAATTGTGGCTGGTGATGTTGTTGTTATTCGTTACGAAGGCCCACAAGGTGGTCCTGGTATGCAAGAAATGCTTTATCCAACCAGTTATTTAAAATCGAAAGGATTAGGTAAAGATTGTGCATTAATAACCGATGGTCGTTTCTCTGGCGGTTCTTCAGGTTTATCGATTGGTCACGTTTCACCGGAAGCTGCTGAGGGTGGTGCAATTGGTCTCGTTGAAGATGGTGATCGTATTGAGATTGACATTCCAAATCGTACCATTCACTTAGCAGTAGAAGATGCTGTAATGAATGCTCGTCGTGAAGTGCAAGAAGCCAAAGGTTGGAAGCCTGCACAAGAGCGTCCACGTAAAGTGTCTAAGGCACTTAGAGCCTATGCGATGCATACAACAAGTGCTGCAAAAGGCGCAGTACGAGAAATTTAAAACATTGAATTATTCGATGATAAAAGCATCCTTTTAATGAGGGTGCTTTTTTAATTTATAGGGTGCATAAGAGAATTTATAATATATTTAAGATCATATGTTTTATACTTTGAATAACTTATTATAAGTAAATGATTGAATATTTTAGGTGAGCTTGATATAAGTTTTCACAAGATTTGTATTTCTAGATTGTATTAAATAAGAGAAAATAAGTTTGATTTGTAAATCACAAATGTATTTATTTCTTCGAGGTTAAATCCCATGTCATTGTTACGCCGTTGGTTTGATCCAATTCGATCGAGCTGGTTTTACCAAAAACCGATTCGAAAAACGGTGTTATCTATTGATCAAGGTTTGAGTATTCATCTTCGTTTAGATGATGTTTATAGTTATTTGACTGTACAACAATTGCCACAATTAGAAGAAATATTAGTTGATGAATTAAAGCCATTAAAAATTATTATTTCCAGCCAAGCCGCTGAGCCCCCAAATGCAATGTCATATTTGGAATGGCAAAATTATTGTTTAAATGACGCAAAAATTTTATCTAAACAACATCGTTTTAGTTTTGATGAAACACCTGAACAACCAACCGCTGAAGCCTTACAGCAAGCAGAAATCATTTTAAAAAATACACCTTTGAGAGGACAAGATTTCTTATATTTGCTAGAAGATATTTTTCATATGTTGTGGCAAAAACAATATGGAAAACTCAGAATGCTTCATGCAATGGCAAGTTATCATCATAAAGCACAAAACTTTCCAGAGCGTATTTTTAATGATGATCCTGTATTGGTCAGCTATTTTGAAATTGGTGGGCGACAATATCATGCCGTAGATGATTTGCTCCGATTGACACGACGTTTGAAACAACAAAAATTATTGACGGATAATCCAATTTTTTTGATCAATCATATTGATTGGCGTGAACATTTAATTAGTCATGCAGAAGCCTTAAATGAAATACAAAAATTAGATCCAGAACTTGATTTGTATATTGCTTTAGAAGATCCTATTTCATGGTTGTTATTGGCTTATATTAAGGAAGAGTTAGCCAACTATTATAATATTCATTTAAAAGTTTACCCGTTAAGTTATCATGGGCGTGATTTATTTGATTGGAGTCTCGCAACAAGGTTATCTAAACGTACGGAAGTTACTTTTACCCCATTTTGTCGCCCAACAGAATCAGCCAGCATGCAAATGGCTCAATTATTTTATAGTGTTCCTGAAGATCAGCAAATCGATGCAATCTATCGTATTTTACAAGCGGTTTGGACGGAAGGAAAAGACTTATCTTACGCACCTCATTTTAATGAAGTTTTGCATGAACTTGGTGTAAAAACTTTGTTTGATCAAGATATAAGAAAAAAGTTAGCAGAAAATGATCATCATTGTGAAATGAAATCACAACCAAACTTCCCAGTATTAGAATTACGTATCGCGGGACAAAATTTTGTATTTAATAGTCTTTATCGAGTTTGGATGATTGAAAGTATTTTTAGTAATGTGTTAGAAGAAAAGTATAAAAGTGAAAATGATATAGAAGAGTAACAAGGGGTGTGTATGGAAAAGAAAAAAGTTGAGACTTTGGAGCAGGCACAGGCCAAAATAGAAGAGATTGATATGGCTTTGGTCGAATTAATTGCAACACGTCAGTTTTACCTTGATCAAGTGCTGCGTTTTAATCGAAAAAAACAGGACATTGAATCACCTAAAATGGATGAAGTAATTGCACGTGTTCGGCAGCATGCACAGCATCAAGGTTTAGATCCAGACCTTATTGAAAGCTTATATACGGAAATGCTTCAGTATTTTTTACGCCGTGAATTAAAAGAATTACGCCCTTAAGAATTATTGCTCAATTCAAGCTGTTCATTTTTTAAGTATATGGATGGTTGTAGAAAGAGGATAATTTTGCATGAGCATTTATTTTGTAATGTGTACTTATAATAGAAGAGATAAAATAGGCTCAATTTTTTATTGAGGCTTCCTTCAAAAAACAATGATATGAGAAGAATAAGAAAGGATTTAGCATAAGCTAAATTTTTAATATACGAGTTAAGTGCTCATGATGTTGTTTGTAATGATGGTATTTGCAGTTGCAGGAGTCATCAAGGGAACCATTGGTTTAGGTTTGCCAGCAGTGTCGATGGGGCTTTTAACTATGGTCATTAGTCCATTTCAAGCCGCAACGTTATTAATTATTCCTTCTATGGTGACCAATTTTTGGCAGCTTTTTGCAGAAGGAAAGGTCCTTAGATTAATTCGTCGTTTCTGGCCAATGTTGATTTTTATTGGAATTGGCTCGGTATGGAGTATTTTCCCAACATTAGGTCATAGTGCATTTAAAAGTGAGGCATTATTAGGCGCAATGTTGGGATTATATGGACTTTATGGTTTATTCGCTAAAAATATGCCAAATCTTTCTAAACATGAGAAATGGTTATCTCCAATTGTTGGCTATTTAGGTGGTGCCTTAACAGTTGCAACAGGAGTTGTCGTTATTCCAGTTGTTCCTTATTTACAAAGTTTACATTTACAACGAGATGATTTAGTTCAGTCATTAGGTTTAGCATTTACCACTTCTACACTTTTTCTTGCGATTTTTCTTTATAAAAATCCAGTTGATAATATGCCAATTGATTATGCAATGTCTGCGATGGCTTTAATACCAGCATTAATTGGAATGTGGTTAGGTACAAAATTGCGTTATAAAATACCTGAGCAAAAATTTCGTAAGGTGTTCTTTTTTGGTCTAATTGCTTTAGGCTCATATATGATTTTACATTAACAAAATGACTTACCCTCTAACTAGGAATTAGAGGGTAAGTGTCATCACTATCATTCCCAGATCATATAAGTCTGTTGCATATGAGGTTTCTAATGCATGTTCAAAATGATATTTTTTATAGAATTTTTGGGCTCTAATATTATTATTTAATACTTCTAGATAAATAAATTTATAGTTTTTTTCATGTAAAAAACGAAGAATATATTGAAAAAATTGCTGACTCATTTTTTTTAAAATTGCTGCATCTAAAAGATAAAATTTTTGTAATTCAGTGCCTATTTGTTTTAAGTTCGGATTGTATTTATTGAAGTTGATTTTTGCAAACCCTTGGGGGATTTGATTTTCATCAAATAAAATAAACCATAATTGGTTTTTATCATTTAAAGATAACGTTAATGATGCTAAAGAAAAATCTTGATTTAAATAATCGATGATTCCTTCTTTACTCCATATATCTGAAAAGTGTTATAAGTAAGTTTCTTTCCCTATTTTTTGTAAGATTAAAATATTTTTATAATCCGCTTGTATTATTTTCATCGATTCTTATCTATAAGCTCATGGTTAGAAAGTAGTTTTAATAGGCTGCTTTGTGAAATTAAAAATTGCGTGAAATGTTGATAAGCCATTGGGAGTTCATCAAAGTTTTTTGCAGTCAGTAATAATCTTCTGTTGGCCCATTCACCTTCAAGCTGAACTTGTTTAAATGCAAATTGTGAATTATTACGTTGAGCCGCACGTTTGGGCATAATCGCAATACCGACGCCACTTGCAACGACTTGTGAAATAGCTGCAAAATTGGGAAGTCGTAAACGGTATTGAATTTGACAACCGAGTAGTTTAGCTTGTGTTTCAATGGATTGTTGCAATGAATGGTATTGCATTAGCCCTACAAATGGATAGTTCAGAATATCATTTAAGTTAAGTTTTTCGTATTGAGTGAGTTCATGTTGTGGTGGGCATATTAGAACCAATGGATCTTCTGAAAAATCTAATGTTTGGAGATTTGGAGATTTAAAAAAGCTTGAAATAAGCCCTAATTTTGCTGTGCCATTTTCAATATTTTGTACCACAATACTTGATTCGGCTTCTTTTAATAAAATTTGAGTATTGGTATTTTCAACTAAATATTGTGGTAAAAGCATGGGCAAGTATTCACTTTGAGCTGAAGAATTACACCATAACGTAACGGAAGAACTGAGTCCTTGTGCAAATGGGGACATCGCTTGTTGTAATAGTTTTCCTTGTTGCAAAATGCGCTGTGCATGTTCGATAAAGGTTTGACCTGCTAAAGTGAGTTTTACGCCAGATGCATGTCGTGTGAATAAGTTAACGGCATAGAGCTGCTCTAATTTTTTTATTCTTTCACTACAGGCTTGTAATGAAATAGAAGATCGCTCAGCACCTTTAGTTAAACTACCAGTTTCTACAATATGTAAGACGAGCTCTAAATCAAAAAGGTCTAAACGCATATAGTTCACATCATTCTAATGAGCCTCCCATCTTATGAAAAAATTACAAATAAAAAAAGCAGTCCGAAGACTGCAATAACAATTCAATATATTGAATGAATGTAATTAAGTTTTATCAGTTAAATTGAAGAACCAATTGAGTAATAATGCAGCAAATGTTGCTGTACCAATTCCACCTAAGTTAAAGCTACCAAATTGAAGTGCAAAATCACCAGTTCCTAAAATAATAGTCACAGCCGCAACCATCAAATTTTTATTTTTAGAAAAGTCGACTTTGTTTTCAATCCAGATTTTTGCACCTGCAATGGTAATTAAACCAAATACAACAATAGATGCACCTGTTAAAATTGCAGTAGGAATCGTATGAATCACTGCACCAAATTTAGGAGAAAGCCCCAAAAATATGGCGAATACACCTGCTATGGCAAAAACAATGGTGGAATACACGCGTGTTACTGCCATTACGCCAATATTCTCGCCATAGGTGGTCATACCTGGTGCACCGACACCGCCAGATAGTGTCGTTGCAATACCATCTGCAACAAAGGCTTTACCAATTTGCGGATCTAAGTTTTCACCAGTCATAGCACTCACGGCTTTAATATGCCCTAAGTTTTCAGCGACAAGAATTAATGCAATAGGCGCAATAATGAGAACAGCATTAAAATTAAATGTTGGTGAATGGAATGTTGGAAGACCAAACCACATAGCTTGTTGAATAGGAACAAAATTAATTGGTGTTCCATAACCCATTATATTGGAAACAAGATAATACAGCAGATAGGCCATAACCAGTCCGACCAATAATAAAAGCCGTTGCAATAAGCCCTTAGTAAAGACAGCAATTGAGCCCATACATAAAATGGTAACCAAGGCCATCCACATATTAAAATTATTTCCAACAACACCTTTTACGGTGACAGGCGCTAAATTTAGTCCAATGATCATCACAACTGCGCCTGTTACAACAGGAGGCATCAGCTTTTCAATCCACCGAGTCCCAGTGGCCATGACAATGAATCCAAAGATTGCATATAAAATACCACATGCCATAATTCCGCCTGCGGCAGCTGCGATATTTACATTGGGTGCACCAGTGCCAGATGCAGCATAACCAGTTGCCGCAATAACAACGCCAATAAATGCAAAACTTGATCCTAAATAACTTGGAACTCGTCCACCGGTCATAATAAAAAATAAGATGGTACAAATTCCAGACATCATAATCGCAAGGTTAGGATCAAAACCCATTAAGAATGGAGCAAGAACAGTTGCTCCAAACATTGCAAAAACATGTTGTATGCCTAGAACAGCACTTTGGAAGGGAGGAAGGTATTCATTTGTACCTACAGGACGAGCATCGATACTGCCCGAATAAGGGCGCCATTTGGGAAACCAATTGGACATAAAATGAACACTCAATAGATAAATTGTGCATATGATACGCTTGTTTATTCGAAGATTTAATCACTGATACAAAATTTTGTTCAAATTAATTGTATGACTTATATGGTATTTTACCAGATGGTAAAAGTATTATTATTTATAAAATAATTTTAAATCAGTAAATTATGTTAGACGAAAATTTTAAAATGAATCAATAAAGATGATTCTTAAAGATTGATAAATCATTTTTTCTTTGGATAGTCTACGCAAGAAAGCACATGAATTGTGCATGTGCTTTCTTTATATTGAGTAGATTAGCCTGTATTTCGAAGACCTGCAGCAATTCCTGTAATACTCACCATTAAAGCGTGATCAATTGGAGTTCGGTCAGTTTGTTGTGTTGCTAAGTAGGCACGACGACGCTTCATCAGTTCTGCTTGTAATAGGTGTAGTGGAAGTAGATAGGGTTTCCGCACTTTCATAGATTGATCCAAGACATCGTTACTACTGAGTAGTTTAGATTCACCTTTTAGTGCTAATAATGTTTGAACTGCATTTTGAAGGCGTTCACGTAATTCAGCACCTAATTCTTTTAAATTTTCATCTTGTGTTAAATGCGATTCATAATAAAGCGCAATATGCCTATCTGATTTTGAAAGCACCATTTCTAACATGTCAATTAAGGTTTGGAAGTAAGGCCATTCTTTTAGCATTTCTTCTAAACGTGCTTTTTGGTTTTGCGTAATCACTTGATGAAGTGCAGTTCCAGTCCCTAACCAAGCAGGTAACATGAGTCGAATTTGTGTCCAAGCAAAAACCCAAGGAATTGCTCGTAAAGACTCGATTCCACCACTGACTTTGCGTTTCGCAGGTCTAGATCCTAATGGTAGCATTTGTAACTCAAGCTCTGGTGTAACCGTTCTTAAGTATTGAACAAAATATGGATTTTCACGAACAGTTTGACGATACACCTGCACAGAGAGTTCTGTCATGGTATTCATTAAGTCACGCCATTCCTGTTTAGGCGTTGGAGGGGGAAGAAGCGTGGCTTCTAAAGTTGCTGCAGTATAAATTTCAAGTGTTTGGAGGGCTATTCCTTCTAAACCGAATTTAAAGCGAATCATTTCACCTTGTTCAGTAACACGAATAGCCCCTGAAATTGAACCAGGAGGTTGTGAAAATAAGGCTTGTTGAGTGGGCGCACCACCACGACTGATTGATCCACCACGACCATGAAATAACGTTAATTGTACATTGTGCTTTTGAGCAATCGCTGTGAGTTCTTCCTGAGCTCGGTATTGTGCCCAATTGGCTGACATAAAGCCTGCATCTTTTGCTGAATCAGAATAACCAATCATAACTTCATGTTTACCTTGAATATGCTGTTTATACCAATGCATATTGAATAAGGTATTCATGGTATTTGCTGCATTATCTAAGTCTTTTAAGGTTTCAAATAACGGCACAACTCTTAAAGGGTGTTGAATTCCCGCTTCTTTTTGTAAAAGTAGTACCGCCAAAACATCACTTGGGTATTCAGCCATAGAAATAATATACGCACCTAAACTTTCAGCAGGTTGCGCTGCTAATGTACGCATTGTTGCAAAGACCTCTTGTACATTGGGGTCTTCAATTAAGCTTCCTTTGGGTTCTTGAAGAAATTTTGGTAATAATGGTCGTTTACTTTGTAACTCTTGTAACAAGAAGTTTTGACGCGCTTGCTCGGTCCATGTTTCAAAATTCCCTAAACCTAAATACTCCGTGATTGCAGAAATTGCTTGGCGATGGCGACCAGACTCTTGACGAATATCTAATTTTAGTAATTCGATGCCAAAACAATTGACACGATGAATGAAATCTAACAATTTACCATTGGCAATTTCAGGTAAATTAGAGGCAATTAATGAGCGATGACAAAGGAGGAGAGGTTGTAGTAATTCATCTTTACTTTTAATAACAAGATGGTCATCTAAATCTTTACCTGACAATTTTGCTGTTAACCATTCACGTGTTGTTTTTAAGCGTTCACGGATATCACGTAAATATTCTCTGTAAGGTTCTTGATGATCTGAACCTAATGCTTGTAAAAGTTCATCAGAACATTGTTGGATTGAAAGTTCCCAACGTAAGTTTTCAATATCACGTAAATATAAATCTGCTGCTTTCCAGCGAGATAGCCATAAAACTTCTTGTGTAACTTGATGAGTCACATTTGGATTACCATCTCGGTCTCCTCCCATCCATGATGCAAAGCGGATTGGAGAAATCGTTAATGGCAGCGGCTGTTCACAATGTATCGCAACAAACTCATCTAATTCACGCATAAATTTTGGAACTGCATTCCAAAGCGTTTGTTCAATGGTTGTGAATCCCCATTTTGCTTCATCGACTGGGGTTGGACGATGTTGCCGAATTTCATCGGTTTGCCATGCAGAACAAATGAGTTGTTTTAGATCATTTAAAACCGCTTGATGTTCTCTTGGAGTAAGCTTTTGTTGATCCATCTTGAATAAACAATCATTAATTCCATCATACTTTTGAATTAATGTTCTACGGCTGACTTCGGTTGGATGTGCTGTAAGGACCAACTCAATTTTTAATTCACAAATTTGTTTAAAAAGAATATCGGAGGAAATTTTTTGATCTTTAAATTTTTTAAATAAATGATCAAGAGGGTTTGGAGAGGGGGAGTTTTTGTCAAATTCACTTTGTCTACGGTTACGAACAACGTGGTATTGTTCCGCAATATTGGCAAAATTTAAAAAATGTGTGAATGCACGAGTTAAAGGTAAAATATCTTCATCATTTAAACTTGAAAGTAAAATTTCTAATTGTTTTTCAGCTTCAGCTTGACCGTCTCTTGCACCTTTAGATAAGGCACGTATTTGCTCTACTTGATTAAACAAATCTTGGCCTACTTGCTCCTTGAGTGTTTCCCCAAGTAAATTTCCAAGTAATCGTACGTCTTCGCGTAAAGGGGCTGCAATTTGTTGAATCATTTTATGCTCTCCATTATATCTTTCTTTGTTGACTATACTCTGAAAATATGACATTCCAAGTAATATCCAACAAAAGTTGCATATTAATGACAGTCTTAATAGATAAAAATTACGAGCAAAATATTAGAATTATGATGGAGAAAATTTTGTGCGCGTTCCATAAAAGTGAAATTCTTTTTAATATGTTTTTTATTAGGTTTTAAGGTAAGTATAAAGTTTGGCGCAGCGATATAAAATTAGTGGAATCAGTGAAAATAAATGTCTATTGATTGCCATTACAAATTTATATTGAATATAAAGAAAAAATACGAATAATATTGATTTGCTAGTATTTGAATGAATGATTTTATGCGCTATTATTCGATGTACATAGAACATTTTTTATTGCTATACTTGCGGAAGGGTATTCTGATGAATGTTCTATTTGGCTCTATCTTATAAATAACAAGATTTAAGATGGAAAAATAAACAATATTATTTAAATATTCTGTCATTCTATAGCGGAAAATATTGAATATTTCGATACGATTATCCTCTGTATTTTGTAATACGGTTTTAAAATTGATGGGTCACATAGTATAAAATAAAAATGTGGCATTTGGGGTTGAGTTTAGAATGGCAAAAGATAATTTAGCAAAGTATCGTCGCTCAATTATGATCGCTTATATCTGCATGTTTTTCGCTTTATTTACAGTATTTACAAGCATATTTGCTTATTTTTTTGCAAAAAAAATAATAGCTGCTAATGATGCGGAAGTTTGGTTGCAGGCGCAAGCATTCTGGGTCATGAGAAATTCGCTCATTTATTTTATTGTTATGATTTTTGCATCCTTGTGGTTTATTCCTCTCTATTTTTATTATTGGGATACATATATCTGGGTAACTGCTTGTACGGTTATTGGTGTAGTATTCGTTCTAATTGCCTTTCTTTATTTGCTCAATGCTTGGATTAAAGGCATTTCTAAGTTTATAAAAAATAAAGCAGTTTTTTAATTGCATTAATTTTTTATATATCACGCTTGTAAAATATAATTTAACCCCCAATTAAAGACGACATTAAGTCGTTAGTAATTTCCGTGAGGAGCATCGCCAGACATGGCTAAACGTGATTATTATGAGGTTTTAGCTGTTTCTAAAACCGCTAGTGATGATGAAATTAAAAAAGCCTACCGTAAGTTGGCGATGAAATATCATCCAGACCGTAATCCAGATAATACGGAAGCTGAAGAAAAGTTTAAAGAAGCAGCTGAAGCATATGAAGTTCTTTCAGATTCTGAAAAACGAAGTATGTATGACCGTATGGGACATCAAGCATTTGAAGGTGGTATGGGCGGAGGCGGCGGTTTTGGCGGCGGCTTCAGTGCAGAGGATATTTTCAGTCAATTTGGAGATATTTTTGGCGGTGCATTTGGCGGAGGCGGAGGCCGAGGTCAACAACGAGCACGCCGTGGTTCAGACTTGCGCTATGTGATGGAGTTGACGCTTGAAGAAGCAGTCAAAGGCGTTAAGAAGACGGTTACCTTCACTGCACCAGCACCTTGTGAAACATGTGATGGAAAAGGCTCTAAAAATCCAAATGATGTAGAAACTTGTAAAACATGTCATGGCGCGGGTCAGGTGCGTATGCAGCAAGGTTTCTTCTCCGTTCAACAAACTTGTAGTACTTGCCGTGGACAAGGGAAGATCATCAAGAATCCTTGTAATACCTGTCATGGATCGGGTGTATCAGATCGTCAACAAACACTTGAGGTGACTATTCCAGCAGGTGTAGATAATGGTGACCGCGTTCGTTTATCTGGCAAAGGTGAAGCGATTCGTGATGGTCAATCTGGTGATTTATACGTTGAAGTTGTGGTTCGTGAACATGAAGTTTTCCAACGCGATGGTGCTGACCTTTATATGGATGTACCTGTAAGTATTGCTGATGCTGCTTTAGGTAAAGAAATTCAAATTCCGACACTTGACGGTCGTGTAAGTTTAAAAATTCCTGAAGGAACACAAACAGGTAAATTATTCCGTTTACGTGGTAAGGGGGTAAAACCTGTTCGTACCAGTATGGTTGGGGATTTATTGTGTAGAGTTGTGGTGGAAACACCAGTACATTTAACATCCCGTCAACGTGAATTATTACAAGAATTACAGGCAACCATGGATGGTGATGATAATAAATCATCGCCAAAGAAAAAATCTTTTTTTGACCGTTTGTTTGATTGATGAATTGATCTAAGATTAAAAAAGGATGCTTAAGCATCCTTTTTTTATGTGTTGAAATAGATGTGTATAAAATCTTGACTCAATGTTTTTGATTTTATATTCATTATTTAATTAAAATTTAAAACCAAGATCAAGTCATCTAGGTTTTAGTTTTATTTTATAGATTTATTTTTTTTTGAATGAATTATTGCCAAACCGTACAATGGCCATTTTTGTTTGGTTTTAAAATTATTGACTAAATGAGCAATAGTTACTAAGGCAATAGAACCAAGTAACACAGGGAAAATTAAAAAACTCCATTCATAATGTATGCTATTTCCAGTCAGTAAGATGAGTAGAGGGTTTGCACCTGCAGGAGGATGAACACATTGTAGTAATTGCATTGCAGCAATTGCGCAACCAACCGATAACGCCATTGTAAAAATAGAAATTCCAAAAACTTTTAAAAATAACAAGCCAATAAATGCAGAAACAAAATGACCAAAAATAATATTTCTAGGTTGTGCAAGTGGAGATTGAGAGACTGCATAAAGTAAAACACAAGTAGCGCCAAAAGGAGCCATAATAAATGAATTATTTGTCCACTTTCCTAAAAGCAATAAAACGAAGATACTTAGACTCCCTCCAATTAAACTTCTAAAGGCTTCAGAGCTTGGAGATTTTGTCGGAAGTTTTTCTTTTCCACTGAATAAAGCATACATGATAATTTCTTCTGAAATATTGTTTATAGAGTATGATAGCGTTAAAATTAAAAATAGTACAGAGTTGTACTATTCGGGGAGTTTAAATGTCTAAATCTGCATTAAAAATATTAAATACTGCTGAAAAGTTATTTAATCAGTATAGTTTTACCAGTGTGGGAGTAGATTTGATTAGAGATGAGTCGGGTTGTTCAAAAACTACGCTGTACACGTATTATAAAAATAAAGATCATCTGATGAATGCTGTGCTTATAGCGAGAGATCAGTATTTTCAAACATGCCTTTTAGCTTATGTTGGTGAAGCTCATGGCAAAGATGCTTTACATAAAATTTTAGATTGGCATGTACGATGGTTTAAGGAAGATACGTTCAAAGGCTGTTTGTTTATTCGTGCAGTGGCTGAAACAACTCATCGAGATCACGAAATCCGAGAGATTGCTCAACAACATAAGCAATGGATCAAACAACTTATTTATCAATATTGTCCTATGGAAAATCAAAATTTAGTTTCAGAGTTACTTTATACCTTAATTGAAGGTTTAATCAGTCGGTTTTTAGTAGATGGCTTTGATGAACAAGTTGCCGAGCAGATCAGAAAGTTTATAGATAATTGTGATATGACTTCATTTAAATCATAGATAAATATCAAATTCATTCGTTATGATGAATATTCCATTTATCAAAAAAGAAAAGCCAATGCACTTGATTCGTTGACTTTTCTTTTTCAACTGATTTTATTTTTTACTTTATCTTCTTGTCATTTTTTTCTTTATTTGGTTCATTAATGGGAATAGGTGTTTCTGTTCTGATATGAGGTTTCAATTTTAATTTTCCGTCTTTAGCTGACTTTTTCATATGAATGGGCCTATATTTTTTGCTAAATACGACACCACCAATTCGCCAGCCATCTAAACAGGTCACACTTCCCCAAAATCGTTTTAATGATTCAACTTGAACGCCAATAATTCCTTTATTATTATCAATATCCACCATTTTATCACCCGTAACACCAGTCGGATGTAGTGGTTCGTTATATAGTGCAGTCTTAAAAATAACATCCCAAATAGCAAAAACTTGTCCAAAATTACAGTTATGTAATGTGGGGCGCTCAGGTACAAAATCCATATGATGCAGGCGATGAAATTCTGGGCTAACAAAAATTCGACCAAAGATTGGACCAAAGCCAACCCGTACATTGGCATGGGAGAAATTTTGTACTAGCTCGCCAAGTAGCATTAACCAAACAAATTCTTCGCCTGACAAGCCCCAAAAAATACCGACACTTGCTAAAATAAAAGACTGAAAAATTCCGTCTAAATAGTTTGTTCGGTCATTTGTCCAACAACTCATTTGACGTTGACTGTGATGAAGGCTATGCATTGCCCACCACCACGGTAAAACATGTTGGATTCTGTGGATCAAATAATAAACGAAATCATAAGTTAAATAGTAAAGGATAAAAAATATCCAAGGGTGATCTTTAAACCAAGGAAAGAGCGCGCGAACACTCCAAAGAGGTTCATCACCAACAGCTGGTGAAACATCACTTAAATAATTGACGATAGGTGTCATGATAAGGAAGGCAAACAATGGAAATAAGCCAACTAACATGAGCCAAGTTAAATGAAAATCTACGCGTGCATAACGACGATCTGCCCATTTTTCAGCAGGAATCCAATTTTCTAAAGGGCGAAATAAACAACCAATAATGAGTAGTTGTAAGGCACCAATCATTAAGGTCGTCGCAATTTCTATTGGTGATTCAGTGTATTGCGTAATATTTAGAAAATCTAGAATAGGCAAAACTGCGTGATGGCCTAGCCAAATAGCGCATTGTTCCCAAAGAGTCGCTATTTCAGATAACATATTATATTCAACCCTATGAATTACACCTTACTTTGTCAATTGGTTACAGTTTGGTGCAAATATATCGATGTAACTGTTTACGTAACCAAGGTCACTTAGTGCGTACTTATTATAACCTTATTAAAAATAATCATCATGTAATAAAAGCATGTAATAACTAAACTTAAGCACAGAAATTATTCAAAAAACTTTTGTTTTAACCAAAAATTATCAATACATAGTCACTATCTATTTCTAATATCTCTTTATATTAGAACATATATTTCATGATGCACAAGCTTGACGCACTTTTTAAAAAATCAATGGAGATAAAAGGTGAATGAAAATGCTAGAAGAGAGGTATTTTTAATTATGATTTAAAATCATATTGTTTAGTGATTTCAATTTTTTTTTGGCAAACTTTTTATTTCAATCTGGTCAATTGCGTATCTTGTATTTTTTCTTTGAGCTAAATTAAGTGATAAATAGATATATTTAAAAATAAAAACCTGTAAAATATAGAATAAAATTACAATTAAAAAAGAGAGTAATTGAAAATTTATTCGAGCTAATTTCTTTAATTTGGTTTTATTTTTATACGAACAATCTTAGTGAAAGTCGTGACTTTTGCTATAGTAAGAACAATTTCGAATGATCATTAGGAAAATGTTATGTCAGCAGCTCCACGCATTGGTGTTTTAGGTGCCGGCGGTCGTATGGGACGCATTCTTATTCAAGCGGTACAACAAGCGGGATATCAATTGGCAGCAGCAGTGGAACGCCCTGAAAGTAGCTTAGTCGGTTCAGATGCAGGAGAGCTCGCAGGTATTGGTGCGATTGGGGTCAAGGTCGTAGGTGGTTTAGAACTTGTTTTGAAAGATTGCGATGTTGTGATTGATTTTACAGCACCAGTTGCAACGGCACAGCATTTAAAATTATGTCGTGAAGCTGGTGTTGCGATTGTCATTGGTACAACAGGCATGAGTGACGAGCAAAAAGCATATTTAGATGAATCTGCAACTGAAACACCAGTTGTTTATGCAGCAAATTACTCAGTAGGTGTAAACGTTTCGATTAAATTATTGGAGCTTGCATCTAAAGTTTTTGGGGATACCGTCGATATTGAGATCATTGAAGCACACCATCGCCATAAAGTAGATGCGCCTTCAGGAACTGCACTCATGATGGGTGAAGCGATTGCTGAAACACTGGGGCGTGATTTGAAACGTGATGCCGTATATTGTCGTGAAGGTCATACTGGACCGCGTGAACGCCAAACCATTGGTTTTCAAACCATTCGTGGTGGAGACATTGTTGGAGAGCATACAGCAATGTTTATTGGTGAAGGTGAGCGTGTTGAAATTACACATAAAGCGACAAATAGAATGAATTTTGCTTCTGGTGCAGTACGTGCAGCAGCTTGGGTTGTTGGTCGTGAAGCAAAAAAATATGACATGAAAGACGTCTTAGGTTTTAATCATATTCAAGTATAAGACATAGTTTTTGTAAAGATTTTTTATCACATGATAAAAATGCTTTACATAATTATTGGTCTTAAACCAATAAAAATCCCGCCTAAATGGAGGGATTTTTATTATAAAAGTAGTTTGAAAAATGTGCGCCTGAAGATGAATCGTTTTATAACGCTTATGCTTAGTTGTCTACGACAATAGAATCAAAGAGATGTTAATCATTTGATGAGAAAAGAATATTTAAATTATTCGAACACATCGTGCTAGAAAAAATCATTAAGTTTTCAAAGTAACACGTTGAAGGTATCGACTGATCATGATTTGAAAAAATATATCACAGAAAAAAAAGACGTTTCCTGATATATTACTCTTCGTTTTTATAAGGTTAAATCCTCAATTATAAGGCTCTGCAATGTCACAACTTACTGAACTAAAAATTGCCATTATTGGATTGGGTTATGTTGGTCTTCCCTTGGCCGTAGAGTTTGGTAAGAAAGTACCAGTCATTGGTTTTGATATTCATCAAAAGCGCATTGATGAATTAAACGCTGGACATGATCATACATTGGAAGTCTCATCTGAGGAGTTGGCTAGTGCGACTCAGCTTGATTATAGTGCAAACTTAGCTGACTTAAAACATTGTAATTTTTTTATTGTGACGGTTCCAACACCAATCGATGAATTTAAGCAACCAGATTTAACACCGCTCATTAAAGCTTCACAAAGTATTGGACAAGTCTTAAAATCAGGCGATATTGTTGTTTACGAGTCTACGGTTTACCCAGGTGCTACAGAGGAAGTTTGTATTCCTGTATTAGAACGTATTTCTGGTTTAGTGTTCAATCAAGATTTTTATGCAGGATATAGCCCAGAACGAATTAATCCAGGTGATAAATTACATCGAGTCAATAATATTTTAAAAATCACCTCTGGCTCAACGCCTGAAATCGCAGAATTTGTAGATCAAGTTTATAATTTAATTGTTGAAGCGGGAACATATAAAGCAGAAAGTATTAAGGTGGCCGAAGCTGCGAAAGTGATTGAAAATACGCAACGTGATGTCAATATTGCTCTCATTAATGAACTCGCTTTAATTTTTAATAAACTGGGAATTGATACTGAAGCTGTCTTAAAGGCTGCCGGCACGAAATGGAATTTCTTACCATTTCGTCCTGGTCTTGTTGGAGGTCATTGTATTGGCGTTGATCCCTACTATTTAACCTATAAAGCGCAGGCAATTGGTTATCATCCAGAAATTATATTAGCAGGGCGTCGTTTAAATGATGCGATGGGAAGCTATGTTGTTACTCAGCTTGTTAAAAGTATGATTAAGAAAAAAATACAAGTTGAAGGTGCCAAAGTCTTGGTATTAGGGCTGAGTTTTAAAGAAAACTGCCCAGATATTCGAAATACTAAAGTCATTGATATAGTAAAAGAGCTTCAAGAATATCATATTGATGTAGATATTTATGATCCATGGGTCGATGCTTCTGAAGCGGAGCAAGAATATGGCATTAGAACGATCGATGAATTGCAACAAGGTTCATATGATGCTGTTATCTTAGCTGTTGCGCATCAACAATTTATAGAATTAGGTGCAACAGAAATACAAGCACTTGGAAAATTAAATCATGTTTTATATGATTTAAAATATGTATTAACTCAATCTGAATCTGATATTCGTTTGTAATTGTAAGATAGAATTTAGGAATGAAAAATGAACCAATTTAATACGGTTTGTGAACAACTGAAACAAACGCCAAAAACATGGTTAATTACGGGTGTTGCAGGTTTTATTGGTTCAAATTTATTAGAAACATTATTGAAACTGAATCAAAAAGTGATTGGTTTGGATAATTTCGCGACAGGTCATCAGCACAATTTAGATGAAGTTCAACATCTTGTATCAACTGAACAATGGGGAAATTTCACCTTTATTCAAGGAGATATTTGTCGTTTCACAGACTGTCAAAAAGCTTGCCAAAATGTAGATTATGTCTTACACCAAGCAGCTTTAGGTTCTGTTCCACGTTCGATTACAGACCCAATTACGACGAATGAAACAAACATTAGTGGATTTTTAAACATATTAACAGCTGCACGAGATGCTGAAGTAAAAAGCTTTACTTATGCAGCCAGTAGTTCGACCTATGGGGATCATCCTGCGTTACCAAAACTAGAAGAAAACATTGGAAATCCATTATCTCCGTATGCTGTTACTAAATATGTGAATGAGTTATATGCAGATGTTTTTGCTCGCTGTTATGGATTTAAATCGATTGGTTTACGTTATTTTAATGTTTTCGGACAACGTCAAGATCCGAATGGTGCATATGCTGCAGTGATTCCGAAGTGGACGGCAGCGATGATTCATGGAGAAGATGTTTTTGTGAATGGTGATGGCGAAACCAGTCGAGACTTTTGTTTTATAGACAATACCGTTCAGGCCAATATTTTAGCAGCAACAACAGAAAATGAAGAAGCCAAAAATCAAGTTTATAATGTTGCTGTGGGTGATCGCACAACATTGAATGATTTATTCAATGCCATTCAAACAGCATTGGTAGAGAATGAGGTGATTTATTCTAAAAATGCGATATATCAAGATTTTCGAGCAGGAGATGTTCGTCACTCACAGGCGAGTATTGGCAAAATAGAAGCATTTTTAGGTTATCAACCACAATATCGAATTGATGCAGGCATTCAACTTGCAATGAAGTGGTATGTAAATAATTTGACATGAGCATACAACGGCTTATTTTGAAATATAAATCAATTGGATTAATTTCATCTAGTCTTTTAGTTGGTGCGATTATCACATTTATCGCACTTCCTTTTTTAACGCGCTTGTATTCTGTAAAAGATTTTGGAGAATATGGGGTCGCTTTGGCCCTTGTTAGCGTACTGTCGACGGTTGCAAATTTACGTTTAGATCAAGCACAATTGGTCGCAGATGAAGAGCATCAAAAAGGTTTAATTTTTGAAGGTTCTATTATTTCTATTATTTTTTGTGGCATTTTAGCGATTATTTTGGGTTTCTTTTTTAGTTTTCCTATGATTTTGGCAATTTGCTCGGGGATATTTTTTAATACGATTTTACAAAGTCTTTATAATTATAAATTTTCACAAGAAGCAGAGCTTTTTTGTGCAGGTCTGAATATTTTTAGAAGTTTACTGGTGGTTTTAGTTCAAATTGGCTTACCGCTCATGATGAGTGTTACGTTAGTAATGAGTTATGCAATCAGCTCATTATTATTAATGATGATGATTTTAATTTACATCTTGCGTCATAATCTTTATAAAATAAGCTGGAACAATTATAAAAATTACCAAGATTTCATTTTTTCAAATACGCCTCATGCTTTACTCAATAGTTTTTCACATAATCTACCTTATTATGTTGTTTCTCATTTTGTTGGTTATCAGGCAGTTGGTTTTTATGCGATTGTTGAGCGAACATTAAAAGTTCCTATAAATTTAATGTCCCAAACTATTCGACAATTTTTTATTCGAAAGTTTAAACAACAGAGCTCTGCATTAGAGGCTTTAAAAAGTAGCCTTCTGCTAAGTCTAGTATCATTGCCATTTTTTGCATTATTTTTTATTTTACCAGAATCACTTTATTTACTTATTTTTGGGCAAGAGTGGGTCGGTATTTCACTTTATTTCCAAATATTAGCATTAGGTTACTGGGCGATTTTTTGTAATCCACCGAGTTCTGCATTTTTAGTTGCAAATCGAAAGAGCCAAGTCTTATTTAAAATTCAAGTAGTTGAATTAATTATTAAATTAATATTATTTGTGCTCTTATATATGAGTGTATCAAATAAAATTTATATGCTATTTTCCGTACCAATTTCTCTCATGTTTTATAATTTTTCAATTTTATATTGGGTATGGAGAAGCCAAAAATGATTTTTTTTAAATATTTAAAAGTTTTAAATAAGCTTCTAACCATCTGTAGAAATATAATCTATGGTTTCGCTTTTAAAACCAAATTTAAACATTTTGGGCATCATGTAAATCTTGAAATTTCAGGTCAAGTCAATATAGGTAAACATGTTTATATTGGCAATAATGTGACATTAATTGTGGAGAAAGGGGCATCTTTATCGATTGGTGATCATAGTTTCATTGGTGAGAGTTGTTATATTAAATGTTTTGGTGGGAAAATTGAAATTGGTCATGATGTAAGTATTAATTCAAAATCATTTTTAAATGGCTGTGGGAACTTAAAAATAGGAAATAATACGAGAATGGGTACACAAACAATTATGATTGCCAGTAATCACAAGTTTGATGACCCAGAAATATTGATTAAAGATGCGATCACTAAAAAAGGAATTGTCGTAGGTCAAAATGTTTGGTTCGGTGCACGCGTAACGATTTTAGATGGTGTTAATATCTGTGATGATACCGTTGTCGGAGCATCATCTTTAGTGACTAAAAGTATTGATCATCAAGGTATTTACGTGGGAATTCCTGCCAAGAAAATATAAATTGTAAATGAATCTATTCAAGATAGATATGTTGTTGGCTTAATGGTGATATAAACATCATGCAGTGAATTTTATGTTTTATATCGTGTTGTATTGCCGTGAGAAAATTTTTTAAATTTTAGTTAATTTATTCTCTTATATAATGTGTTTTTATAGGCTTTTTATTGGATGGTAGAAAAGTGAAATTTCTATTGAGTAAAGTATGGGATATATTTTCATTTTATTTACATGGTTCCGTAAAATATGCACGTAAAAAAGGTGTAAAAGTAGGTGAAAATTGCCGTATTTATATTAAAAACTGGGGCTCTGAACCATTTTTAATTTCTATAGGTGATCATGTTACAGTGACATCTGGAGTAAAATTTATCACTCATGATGGCAGCACGTGTTTAATCAAAGATGAACATGGAAAGCGTTATCAACGTTTTCTACCTATTGAGGTAGGCTCGAATGTATTTATTGGGGTAAATACCATTATTATGCCTGGTGTAACTATTGGTTCTGATGTTGTGATTGGTGCGGGTTCTGTTGTGACTAAAGATATTCCTAATAACAGTGTTGCGATTGGTGTACCTGCAAAAGTCGTTTCAAGTTTTACAGACTATCAAGAAAAAATTAAAGCCACATGTGTCAGTGATACTGATCTTCAAGGCATTCAAGATTATTCCGAACGTGTGCATAGTGCGATAGAATTACAACGTCAAAAAACCTCTCATTAATCTCCATACATTAGGTTCTATTATGCTGAATAAAGTCATGTTCTTTTTACCTACTTTAGGTGGTGGAGGAGCAGAGCGAACCATCATTCAATTGGCGAATAGTTTTGTGGAGCAAGGCTTAAATATAGACTTAGTGGTCTGTAACATTCATGGAGATAAAGGTAAGTTATTACCAGAGGTCAGTACAAAAATTGAATTGATTGATTTAGATTGTGGTCGTGTTGCCAATGCAATTTTTTTATTAAAACGACGCTTACAAGAAAAACAATATGATTGTGTTATCGCAACACAAACGCATAGTAATATTATTTGTACAATTGCAAAAAAATTAGCAAAAGTAAAGACAACGCTTATTCTGAGAGAAGTTTCAACGCCGTCTAAAAATATTAAAAGCCGCGGTCTGTCTCAATTTATTTTAAAAAAATTGGTTAATTTTATTTATCCTCTGGCCAATCATATTGTTTGTGTTTCTCATGGTGTTTTAGAAGATTTTCGTGAATATTATCAATATAAAAAAAATAACTTAACGACGATTTATAACCCTGTTCTTGATGACTCATATTTTAATAAAATTAATGTTACCGTAACGCATCATTTTTTTCAGCCTGAACATCAAGTGATTATGGCTGTAGGACGCTTAACAGAAGCAAAAAACTTTGAATTACTGATTCGTTCATTTTACCAAGTTTATTCTCAGCATCCTTCTATACGCTTAATTATTTTAGGTGAAGGTGAGTTACGTCAGTCTTTAGAATATTTGGTTAAAGAATTGAGTTTATCTGAAGTTGTCGATTTACCTGGTTTTGATGCAAATCCATATGCTTATTTTAAGTATGCAGATTTATTTATTTTAAGTTCAAATTGGGAGGGTTTACCTGGGGTATTAATTCAAGCACTGGCTTCAAAAATTAAAGTGGTAAGCACTAATTGCCCAAGTGGACCAATGGAAATTTTGAATCATTCAAAATTTGGATTGTTGGTGGAATGTAATGATGTCAATGGAATGAGCCAAGCAATCGAGCAGGCAATCTTTAAAAAATACGTAGAATATACAGATGATGAGTTTGAGGCACATTGCCGTCAATTTCAAAAAGCGAATGTACTTGAGCAATATTTATCGATGATGGAGACTCCATCATGAAGCACAAAGAAACAATCGTGCATGTCATTACGAATTTTGCTGGGGTTGGGGGTGCTGAGATGATGCTTTCGCGCTTAATTCAGCAAACTCATCATGAGTATGACCATGTCCTCATTTCTTTAATGAAGGTTTCCGAAGTATATAGAGATACTTTGACACAATGTACGTCACACTATGCATTGAATTGGAATGGTTTGAATAGCATAGCTGTTGCGACTAAACTAAGAACAATCTTAAAGCAAGTGGCTCCAAAGACCGTACAGTGTTGGATGTATCATGCCAACGTCATGACCAGTTTAAGTCTTTTGGGTCTACAGCATAAACCCAAGGTTTTTTGGGGTATTCATCATTCTTTATCAGCACCTAAAGAAGAATCGATAAGTACAAAAGTCGCTTTAACGTTGAGTAAGTTTTTTGCATCACAAGCCACTGGGATTATTTATTGCGCACACTCAGCATTACAGCAACATGAAAAATTTGGGCTAAATAATTCTAATACAGCAGTGATTGCCAATGGTGTTTCGCTTCATCACTTTCAAATGAATCAAACTTTACATACACCCACAGTGATTGGTTTTGCTGGACGGCATCATAAAGCGAAAGGTTATCCTTATTTATTTGCAACCATTCATCAATTAAAAGATCAGCCCATTATTTTTAAAATTGCAGGGCATGGTGCCAATTTAGATCATCCTGAAATAAAAAAATATTTTGAGCAATATGAATTAGACTCAGAAAAAGTGCAATTACTGGATCAAGTAGCAGATATGCCTACTTTTTATCAGTCTATTGATGCATTTTTAATGACCTCAATTACTGAAGGTTTTCCCAATGTTTTAGTTGAAGCAATGGCTTCGGGAATTCCATGTATAAGTACTGATGTAGGCGATGCAAAATTTATCGTGCAAGATTTGGGATATATTGTGCCATCTCGTGATACAACCGCCTTAGCTCAAGCTGTTTTAAATTATGTTCAGTTATCATCTGTAGAAAAACAACACTTCAAGCAAGCAACACGGCAACGGGTAGAGCAGCACTTTGCAATTGAGCCAATTAGTCAGCAATATCGTGCAATGTGGAGATCAAATAGATGAAATTTCTAATGATTAGTAGTTATTTACCCTCTGTTTTGAATTTTCGAGGAAAGTTATTAGAAGCAATTCATGCACAAGGTTTTGAAATTCATATTTTTGCGCCAAATTTAAATGAGTTCCAAACAGAATTAAATCAATTAAATACTTTGGGATATCAGGTTTATGAGATTCCAATGCAACGTACTGGTACGAATCCTGTACAAGATTTAAAAACATTCACTGCCATGTATCAGCTGATGCGAGAAATTTGTCCAGATTATGTTTTATCCTATACCATTAAGCCTGTTATTTATGGAACACTCGCGGCATGGCTTGCCAAAGTTCCTCATCGTTTTGCTTTAATTACTGGCTTAGGTTACGCTTTTCAAAATGTGGAAACAGGTCAGCGTAGCTTTTTTCAAAAAATGGTTCATCGTTTGTATGCCCAAGCATTAAAACATGCACATCAAGTTTTTTTTCAAAATCCTGATGATTTAAAATTATTTAGGCAAATGCATCTTCTCAATCAAGATCAATCTGCTGTTGTGGTCAATGGTTCAGGAGTGAATGTTCAAGATTTTGATGTGATTGATTTACCTAAAAATGAGCAAGGTGAAGTTAAAGTATCTTTCCTCTTAATTGCACGTTTATTAGGGGATAAAGGTATACGTGAATATGCGCAAGCAGCACGCATTGTAAAGCAACAATATCCGACTGTTGAATTCCATTTAGTTGGATGGATTGACGAAAATCCTTCAGCAATTTCACAACAGGAATTAGAGACTTGGGTGGCTGAAAAAATATTAAATTATTGGGGTAAACTCAGTGATGTGCGTCCAGCGATTGCGGCAAGCTCTGTATATGTTTTACCGTCGTATAGAGAAGGAACGCCCCGTACAGTTTTAGAAGCAATGGCAATGGGGCGAGCAATTATTACCACGGATGCTCCAGGATGTCGGGAAACAGTGATTCAGGGTGAAAATGGATATTTGGTCACCGTGAAATCGGTGGATGCGCTCGTTCAAGTGATGAATGAGTTTATCAAATGCCCTGATTTAATGATTTCTATGGGTCAAGCTTCACGTAAACTTGTGCTAAATAAATATGATGTTAATCGAGTGAATACACAGATGATGTCTGAGATGGGATTACGGTCATGATGAAACGATTTTTAGATGTTGTGATTGCCTCTACTGCATTGATCGTGTTATCGCCTTTATATGTTTTTGTGGCATATAAGGTCAAAAAGAATTTAGGTTCTCCTGTATTATTTAGACAAGCGAGACCTGGTTTAAATGGGCAACCATTTGAAATGGTAAAGTTTAGAACCATGAAAGATGCAATAGATGCTCAGGGTAATCCATTACCTGATCGTGAACGTTTAACTGCATTTGGTAAAATGTTGCGTGCGACCAGTTTAGATGAAATGCCAGAACTTTGGAATGTGATTAAAGGTGATATGAGTATTGTTGGACCACGTCCTTTATTAATGGAGTATTTGCCATTATATAATACTGAGCAAGCGAAACGTCATGATGTCCGACCAGGCATGACGGGGCATGCACAAATTAATGGACGTAATGCTATTAGTTGGGAAGAGAAGTTCAAATTAGATACATGGTATGTAGAACATCGATCTTTGTGGCTCGATTTCAAAATCATGCTAAAAACAGTCAAAAAAGTCATCGCAAAAGATGATATTAGTGCTGAAGGTGAAGTGACAATGACAAAGTTTACGGGAACTTCGGAATATAAAAATGACTAAGCTTTATGCAATTTATGGGGCGGCTGGTTGTGGGCGTAGCTTAATGCCCGTTGCACGTCAACAATTAGCTCGAGAAGCAGATACATCCGAAATTGTTTTCATTGATGATTCATTAGAAAAAATATCAGATATTAATGGTCATCGAGCAATGAATTATGCAACATTCAAAGCTCAAAATTTTACCCAGAAGATGGTTTTAATTGCGATTGCAAATAGTCAAATTCGAGAAAAATTGGCACTGCAGTTGATACAAGATCACATTGGATTATGGTCAATTCAAGCAGATAATGTGGTTATTATGGATCATGTTGATATTGCTTCAGGTGCAGCATTGAGTCCATTTGTCAGCATTACGTCTAATGTGAAAATTGGAAAATGTTTTCATGCCAATTTATATAGCTATGTAGAGCATGATTGTGTGATTGGAGATTTTGTTACTTTTGCACCAGGTGTAAAATGTAATGGTAATGTTCATATTGAAGATCATGTTTATATTGGTGCAGGAGCCGTCATTAAACAGGGAACTCTAGATCAACCTTTAGTCATTGGCCAAGGTGCTGTGATTGGCATGGGCGCCGTTGTAACAAAAAATGTTCCAGCTGGTGTAACCGTTGTGGGAAACCCTGCAAGAATTTTCAAGAAATCATAAGCTTAAAATATGAGGAAATGTCCATGTTAAATACTGCATTCGAGCCATGGCCTAGTTTTACGCAAACTGAAGCTGATGCTGTGTCAAAAGTTCTACTCTCGAATAAAGTAAATTATTGGACAGGTCAAGAATGTCGTGAATTTGAAAAAGAATTTGCACAATTTACAGGAACCAAACATGCTGTTGCTGTGGCTAATGGTACGGTTGCCTTAGACTTAGCCTTGAAGGCATTAGAAATTGGTGTAGGAGATGACGTGATTGTGACATCACGTACTTTTTTAGCATCGGCAAGTTCCATTGTCACAGCAGGCGCAAATCCAATATTTGCGGATGTGGAACTAGATTCACAAAATATTTCGCGTAGAACAATTGAAGCGGTTATTACACCGAAGACTAAAGCCATTATTTGTGTGCATTTGGCAGGTTGGATGTGTGATATGGATCCAATTATGCAATTGGCTGAAGAAAAAAATTTATTTGTAATTGAGGACTGCGCTCAGGCACATGGCGCACAATATAATGGTCACTCAGCAGGGTCTATTGGTCATATTGGGGCCTGGTCATTTTGCCAAGATAAAATTATGACTACGGGTGGAGAAGGAGGCATGGTCACTACCAATGATGAGCATCTTTGGAAAAAGATGTGGTCATATAAAGATCATGGCAAGAATTTTGACAGTATCTATCATAAGCAACATCCACCAGGGTTCCGTTGGTTACATGATTCTTTTGGTACCAATTGGCGTATGTTAGAAATGCAAGCAGTGATTGGTCGGATACAGCTTCAACAGATGAACGATTGGAATAAAGCACGACGTCATAATATGAGTCGTATACAAGCTATTTTTGCAAACCACCCATATTTTATAGTGTCTCAACCACCACAAAATTATATACATGCCGCATATAAATGTTATGTACAAGTCAATACGGAGACATTACCAGAAACATGGTCACGTGATAAAATCATGAGTGAAATGAATGCACATGGTATACCTTGTTTTAGTGGTTCTTGTTCAGAAGTATACTTAGAGAAAGCCTTCGATCAGACAAATTGGAGACCTCAAAAAAGGTTAGTCAATGCGCAACGTTTAGGTGAAACCAGTTTGATGTTTCTTGTGCATCCCACTTTATCTGAAACTAGCTTGGATCAGATGGTTGAGGGGATTCAAAGCGTTATTAACCAGATTTAGAAACGAGCATCGAATGATGAAAATTATTTGAATCATTCGAACAGTTAACATTTAAGTAGAAGTCCGACACTGTGAATTCAATTATTCTCCCATTATCGACTGCGCCAAGACTTGTAAAGCAAGGTGTTTTACTGGCAATGGATTTTTTAATTTTTCCAGTATTGGTTTGGCTTTGTTATGCCATTCGCTTATTTAATTTAGCTGCAGATGTTGTGCCTAATATTCCCTTTGGTCCGCTTTGGGTGACTGTTATTGCAACATTGATGTTGTTTTTATGCGGGGTATATCAATTTATTGTTCGAACTTTTAATGAAGCATTTATTACCAAACTTGCATTTGCAACAACATTAACGGTTTTTTTCTTATATGTTTTGGCCTATTTAACTCCTGCTTTTATTCCAATGTCCATTCCATTGATGTTTGGATTTATGATGTTTGCATGGGTTTGGTTAAGCCGAAGCATTATTCGATTTATTGTTCGCTCACATTTTAAATCAGATGTTCCACGTAAACGTATTGCAATTTATGGAGCAGGTTTTGCGGGGCAACAAATTGCTGCCTTACTAGGTAAGTCTGATGAACATTTTCCCCTGTTTTTTATTGATGATAATTTATCACTATCCGATCAAATGATTGGGCGGTTAAAAGTCTTTAATGCGGAACAAGCAATAAAGCTATTAAAAAAAGAGATGGTTGATGAAGTACTTATTGCTTTGCCTTCTGTGAATCGGCAACGTAAAAATGAGATCATTAAATTTTTAGAACCTACACATCTCAAAATTACTGAATTGCCAAGCTTAACCCGATTGGTCGATGGCAATGTTCAAATCTCAGATATTCAAGAAGTCGATATTATTGACTTGCTTGGTCGAGATCCGATTCCTCCTGTTCCAGCATTATTAGCAAAAAATATTGATCAAAAAGTCGTGATGGTGACGGGAGCTGGTGGATCGATCGGTTCAGAATTGTGTCGTCAGATTGTGAAAAATCAACCGAAACTTCTCATTCTTTATGAGGTAACAGAGTTTGCTTTATATCAGATTGATAAAGAATTGAGTCAAGTTTCAACCATTCAAATTATTCCAATTCTCGGTACAGTACTGGATCAGCAAAAGCTTGAGCGTGTGATTGAGCAGTATCACGTGCAAACTGTTTATCATGCAGCTGCATATAAGCACGTTCCGTTGGTTGAATGTAACCCGATTGCGGGGCTCAAAAATAATGCAGTGGGTACCGCATTTAGTTTAAATGCAGCAGTTAACCAAGGAGTTGAAACTTTTGTATTAATTTCAACAGACAAAGCTGTTCGCCCCACCAATGTGATGGGTGCTTCAAAACGATTAGCAGAGTTATATTGTCAGGCCGTTGCGGAAAGAGAGAATCATACCCAAATTAGCATTGTTCGTTTTGGAAATGTATTAGGCTCATCTGGTTCTGTCGTTCCTTTATTTAAGCAGCAAATTGCCAAAGGTGGCCCAATTACTGTTACACATCCCGATGTAACACGTTACTTCATGACGATTCCTGAGGCATCGCAATTGGTAATTCAAGCAGGAGCGATGGGTAAAGGTGGGGATGTTTTTTTATTAGATATGGGACAGCCTGTACGGATTCAAGATTTGGCACGACAAATGATTTCTTTGAGTGGATTAAAAGTCAAAGAACATGCAAATCATGAAGGTGATATCGAAATCAAATATACAGGTTTACGACCAGGTGAAAAACTCTATGAAGAACTACTCATTGACCAAGATAATACAGAAGATACCGCACATAGTCGTATATTAAGATCCTATGAAAAGCATTATCCTTTAGACGAAATTTTGAATACTATTCATTATATTAATGAATTAACAGCATTGGAAAAAGATGTTAATTGGGTATTAGATCAATTAGAGTATTATGTTGATGGTTATCAACGTAGTAATAAAATTCAAGTAAACTAACGTATATATTTACGATAAAGCAGAGGATTAGGTATTTGTATGGCGGTTAAAAAAGCAATTCTTCCAGTAGCAGGTTTAGGTACTCGTTTTTTACCAGCGAGTAAAGCAATTCCTAAAGAAATGGTGACAGTTGTTGATCGCCCAGCTATTGAATATGTAGTGAAAGAAGCAGTTGCAGCGGGAATTGAACAAATTATTTTAGTCACACATTCATCTAAAGCATCGATTGAAAATTATTTTGACCGTAATTTTGAACTAGAAACGACTTTAGAAAGCAAAAAGAAATTTGATTTATTAAAAGAAATCACTGAAATTTTACCTGCTCATGTCAGTATTGTGAGCGTACGTCAACCTCAACCACTGGGTTTGGGACATGCTGTTCTTTGCGCTAAAGATGTTGTTGGTGATGAAGATTTTGCAGTTTTGCTACCTGATGTATTGGTCAAAGACTCTGATGTAACAAATGATTTAAGTTTAATGATACAGCGTTTTAACGAGACTCAAGCATCACAGATTATGGTTGAAGCTGTTCCTGATCATTTGGTCGATCAGTATGGGATTGTAGATGTAAGTTCTAGCCCAAATGAAGGTCAAAGTATTGTGATGCAAGGTATTGTAGAGAAACCAGCGATTGGTACTGCACCATCAAATTTATCAGTTGTGGGTCGTTATATTCTTCCAGCAAAAATTATGCAGCTTTTAGAACAAACCCCTAAAGGTGCTGGTAATGAAATTCAATTAACCGATGCAATTGCAAAATTACAAGAGAAAGAAATTGTTGAAGCCTACCGCATGAAAGGTCAAACATTTGATTGTGGCAGTAAGATCGGTTATCTAAAAGCGGTATTACATTATGGTATTGAACATCCAAAATTAGGATCTGACTTTAAGAAACTCATTCAAGAACTTGCACTATAAAGTTTAATTTTCTATTTCTTGTGATTATAAATTTACGGGGAAATTTATGAAAGTCGCAATATTAGGGCATACACTTAATGCAGCAGTTTTTGCTGCATTAATGGCCGAGTGCGGGCACTATGTTTATTGGTGTAAACTATTAAATAAAGCACGTACAGAACGTTCTTATATACAAGATGAAGCAGTTAACCAATTATTAAATAAACAAGAACAAAAAGGTTTTCTTAAATATTGTAGTTTTGATGAAATTGGGCTAGATATCGATGTTTATTTTTTTAGTTTTCTTCCAACAGAAGAAGATCAAAATATAGATGTATTGTCGAAATTGAACTTACGTCCAATTATTCATCCAAAATTAATGATTAATACCTCTACTTTTGGTTTACATGGAACTCAACGCTTAGCAGAAAACCTACCAGATGATGATTGGATCTATCTACCAGATACTATTCAGGAAGGAAATGCATTATCGAGCGTATTAGAGTCTAAGCAACTGGTCGTGGGGTACTCTAGTGAAGCAAGTCAGATTCAAATTATTGAATTATTAAGACCTCTTTTTCCACGGAAACAACAGTATCTTTTTATGCCTATATTGGATGCTGAGTTTGCTAAGCTCAGTGTTTCTGGTTTATTGGCAACACGCATTAGTTATATCAATGATCTAGCTGTTGTGGCTGAAAAATTAGGGGTTGATATTGAGTACGTTCGTCAAGGAATGGCATCTGATAGTCGTATAGGTGCATTATATTTATATCCTGGAGCAGGATTTGGGGGCGAAAATTTCTCACATGATATTCTAACTCTTGCAAATACAGTGTCAGGTACAGGGGTACAAAGCCAGCTTTTAGCACAAGTTTGGGACATCAATGAACAACAAAAAGAAATTTTGTTTCGTAAATTGTGGAACTACTTCCATGGGGATTTAAACGGTAAAGTTGTTGCCATTTGGGGAGCATCATTTAAAGAAAATACGGCCAGTATTCGGCAGTCTCCAATTCATGCCATGTTGAAAGCACTTTGGGCTCAAGGTGTGATTGTGAGATTACATGATCCTCAAGCTTTACCAGAAATTGAAAAAGTATATGGTTATCGAGATGACTTAATTTATTGTAGTGATCAATATGAGGCTGTTCAGGGTGCAGATGCTTTATGTTTATTGACGGCATGGAAGCAATATTGGAGTCCGAATTATACTGATTTATTACAATGTATGCGACACCCTTTAATTCTTGACGGTCGTAATATTTATGATCCAAGTTATGTTAAAAGTCAGGGGTTTGCATATATGGGGGTAGGGCGTTAATGGCTAATTTATTCAGTTCTTCCTGGATTGAGGAAGATGAGAAAATAGTAAATGTTGAAAATAAATTAAGTGAGCTTAAAAAAGAATTCGAAACTAAACATTTAACAGAGCTTTTCGCTGAAGATTCTAATAGATTTCATCATTTTTCTGTGCAGTTAAATCCAATTGTTTTTGATTATAGTAAACATCGTATAGATAAAGATGTCATTGAAAATTTAATCGAATGGGCAAAGCAACAGAATTTAGATGGTTGGATTCAAAAACTTTTTTCAACAGAAAAAATTAATTATACTGAACAACGTGCGGTCATGCACTGGGCTTTGAGACTACCTAAAGGTAGTAAAGTACAGTCTGATGTTGTTAATCAAGTACATGAACAGCTTGAAAAAATGTATGCTTTGGTGAATAAAGTTCATGCAGGACAATATCGAGGTGCTACAGGTGAAGTTATTCAAGATATTGTAAATATTGGTGTAGGTGGGTCTGATTTAGGACCACTTATGGTGAGTCATGCATTATCAGATTTTAAAAAAGCCACAGAAAAACCTTTAAATATTCACTTTGTTTCTACGATTGATGGTAGTCAACTTTCAGAGATTTTACATAAATTACGACCAGAAACCACATTATTTATTATTTCATCAAAATCATTTGGTACCATTGATACACTTTCGAATGCACAAACTGCACGAATTTGGTTAGAAAAAACCTTAGGAAAAGTGCCGCAAGTACTCAAACATCATTTTGTTGGTGTGTCAACAAAACCTGATAAAATGTCAGCATGGGGAATTGCACCTGAAAATCAATTTCAATTATGGGATTGGGTGGGTGGTCGTTATTCGTTATGGTCTTGTATTGGTCTTCCAATTGCATTAACGATTGGTGTAAAAGGTTTTAAGCATTTCCTTGCAGGTGCTTACGCTGTTGATGAACATTTCAAAAAAACACCATTCGAGAGTAATATTCCCGTATTGATGGGGTTATTGGGTGCATGGAATAATAATTTCTTAAATATTCAGACACATGCAATATTACCTTATGATGGTCGTTTAAAGTATTTTGCACCGTATTTGCAGCAGTTAGAAATGGAGTCGAACGGAAAGTCGATTCGACGTAATGGAAAAAAAGTTGAATTTAAGACATGTCCAATTATTTGGGGAGAAGTCGGCCCAAATGCACAGCATGCATTTTATCAATTGTTGCATCAAGGAACTCATTCAGTCAGTAGTGACTTTATTGCACCGATATATCGTTATAATTCAAATCATTTTACCTATGTAGATAATGCTGATGCATTGATAGAGCAGCATCATTTGGCTTTATCAAACTGCTTAGCTCAATCACGGTTATTGGCATTTGGTAATCGGGCATTGGATCAGACAGAATTAGCTTCTTTGCCTGAGTATAAACAATACGAAGGTAATCAGCCGAGTACCACCATGTTAATGCAGGAATTGAATCCTTATAGTTTAGGAATGTTGATTGCAATGTATGAACATAAAGTATTTGTGCAATCCGTCCTTTGGAATATTAACTCATTTGATCAATGGGGCGTTGAAAAGGGCAAACAAATTGCAGATCAGCTATTACCAATTCTAAATGGTGAACAAACCAATTTCTCTCAATTAGATGCATCAACAAAGGGTCTGATTGAAATTATAAAAAGTAGTTAATTAAAAAAGAGCCTTTAAAGGCTCTTTTTTAAGCTGAAGTAAAATTATTCTTGAATTAATTGTGTAAGTTCATCAACATAAGTTTGCATTGGTTGAGGATTTCTGTCTAAACGACTTTCAATATTCAGACGTAATAATGGTTCAGTGTTTGAAGCACGAACATTTAACCGCCAAGCACCAAAGTCTAGACTTACACCATCTGTTTGATCAAGAGTCGGATTTTGTGGCGCAAAATGATCAAAAATTTTCTGAATGGTAATTTGAGTATCTGTCACCTTGAAGTTAATCTCCCCTGAACAAGGGAACTTTTCAATCATTTCTTCAACCAAAGAAGATAAAGATTGCTTCGTCTCAGACAAGACTGAAACGGTCAATAACCAAGGAATCATTCCGCTATCACAATATGCAAAATCGCGGAAATAATGATGAGCACTCATTTCACCGCCGTATACAGCATTATTTTCACGCATAACATCTTTAATAAAGGCATGACCAGATTTAGATTGAACAGCGATACCTTGATATTTATCAAGAATATCTAATGTATTCCAAACTAAACGAGGATCATGAACGACTTTTTCACCAGACTGTTTTAATAAAAAGGCCTGTGCGAGTAAGCCGACAATATAATATCCTTCAATAAATTGTCCTTTTTCATCAAATAAGAAACAACGATCGAAGTCTCCATCCCATGCAATGCCCATATCTGCTTGGTGATCAAGTACAGCTTGACGTGTACTATCACGATTTTCAATTAAAATTGGATTCGGAATCCCATTCGGGAAATGACCATCGGCTTCATGGTGAATTTTAATGAATTCTATTGGAACTTGAAGTTGTTTAAATTTAGTTTCAATTGCATCAATAACATGACCAGCAGCCCCATTGCCTGCATTAACAACAAGTTTAAGAGGCTGAATTTTTTGAGGCTCAATGTAGGTCATTAAGTGCTCAATAAATTCAGGTAGAATATTGTAGGTTGTTGTTGTGCCTTGTTGAGAAACATCTATAAATTGCCCTGATTCTGCCAGCAATTGGATTTCTTTTAAACCTGTATCAGCACTAATTGGGCGAGAGTTCTCACGAACAAGTTTCATGCCATTAAAGTCTATCGGGTTGTGACTTGCGGTAATTTCAATACCACCTTGCACCCCAAGATGAAACGTCGCGAAATAAACCTCTTCTGTTCCAGTCATTCCTAAATCAAGAACATTCACCCCTGCATCATTTAAACCTTTGATCGTTGCTTGTTTTAAACCTTCACTAGATAAGCGAATATCGCAACCAATAACAACAGTTTTAGGTTGATAAATTTGGCCATATGCACGACCAATTTTATAAGCAATATCTTCATTTAATTCTGTACCAAGCTTGCCACGAATATCGTAGGCTTTGAAGCAGGTAAGTTTTGTCATTTTAATTTCCCAAAATTTAAAAGAAAGCCAGAAGTTGCTTATATAAGCGTAATTAGAATTTATACTCAACAGATTTTATATGAAATAAGATAAAAAGTAGTATAAATATCAAGCTTATGATAATAGATAATCATCTTATTATAGCGTGAATAATATTTAAATTATGAGTCATTAATCTCAATTTCATGATTGTTTTAATATTGATGTTTATAGGTTGTTCGCTAGTCATGATTTCTAATTCTTTTAAAAATGTTGAGTATGGATTATTCATGATATCTTTTAAAAACTCACTTCATCGTGTGGGTTTGGGAATAATATGAATATCATTGAGTAATATGATTTAATAAAAAGCCAAAAAATTTTGGCTTTGATCTTGGGTATTAAGTTGCTAATTTTGTTTGTTGAACTGATTTTTTTCGAATTGACAGCCAGCAGATGAATGAACCTACAGTTACAGTAATAGCGCCATACCAAAAATTTGAAGAGAGGCTCGAATGTAACACTAGAACGGAAAATGATGATGAGAGTAATGGTGAAAAATAAGAAAGCATGACTAAAACTGGCATATTTCCTTTAATAATCCCAACATTCCATGCTAAATATCCCATGGCGAAAAAGAAAGCACCAATTAAAATGAACAGATAACTTGTCATTGAATTAACATATGGAAAATTAATACCTTGGATTGAAATAGTAAGTATCCATAATGCACTTGCAGTTAAGATAAAATATAATGATATCGCATTTGTTCCATTACTATATTTTTTTGTATAAATACAATATACCGCCCAAAGTAATGCAGCTAAAAAAATTAATAAATAACTAATAGGATTTTGATAAAAATTATCAATAAAATTAAGGTTCGGATGATAATTAATGATCACGATACCAGAGAAACTAATCAGTATACCGATAATGGTTAAGAAATTTACTTTTTCTTCTTTTAAAAATGCGAGCATTAAAATAATCAATGTTGGCCATAGACTAAAAGTAATATTCATTTCAATTGATTTTTCAGCAGATGGAGCTAATGTAATTGAAAATGCAAAGCACAATTCAAAAATAATAAAAAGAAGGCTAGAGATGATTAAGAATTTTTTAGAGATTTTTTTGAAATCAGGTAATCCATAAGAAAAGTATAGAATTACAGCGCTAAGAGTATAGACGTAAGTCACTGTATACATGGGACCAAATGCTTCGGTTGAGAGGCGTAATAATCCTACCAAAGTCGACCATAATAGAAGTGCTAAAATACCTATGCTAGTTGCAATCTGACGATTCATGGCATATTTGATCTAAATAATACGCATCATAATTTTTTACTTCGCAATTGAAAAGTTCTATTCACATGATATTTTTTTATAGATCAATGAATTTTTGTTATGGATGAATTTTTATGAAAATTGTTTATCATTTTTTAATAGTTTTTGAATTAATTATAAAAATTCTTAAATGAATATTTTTCTAAAACATAGAATTTATACGCTTTTTATGCAAATAATATGAGGGCATTTAAAAGTACCCTCATACAACAGCTATGGTTAAGTAATAAAGTATCATCCTAAAATCAACACAAATTATTGATTTTAGGCTTTTAGCAAGATTCTTGAGAAAAATAAAGTTTCATCCTATATTATAAATTCTTCTCGAATTTCAAAAAGTAGAAGTAATAAAGTTTCATCTTAGCCACTGATGTTTGCAGCATCACTCCATTGTAGAAATGCTATTGGTTCAGCACCGCTTAAATTACCAAATTCAACCTTTATTTTGAAGGAGTTGCTTACAATAGACTTTTCTTTGAATGGTTTATTAAAATCATCTGAAGAAACGTTGTAAGAACCCGATTCAGTATCAATAAATAATTGGCGAAACGAGTTTATAATAGCAGTTTTACCAGCCCCATTTTCACCAACAATTACATTTAAACCTTCCCTCAAGTTAATTTTAAAAAGTTCGGAAAAACAACGATATCCGTTAATCGATAATTTTTTTATATACATGAAATATTTCCAGATTCTAGGAATGGATATAATATGAAATTAAGTGTCATATCCTTGGACATGATGGTGATCAAATGCAATTTGTATTTCTCATTAAGCAGCTCATTTACTCCATGAGTTTTTATAACATTTTGATACTTACTTGAAAAAATCCGAATGTATTCTGCAAGCGGGGGCTAAGCCCACAAGCCTTTAAACAGAAATACTCTAGAGAGTTAGAGAGATTCCTATCCACTTTACTGTCTCGGATTAAATAATGGCTTGCTTAAACAATAGGACAATAAATAGTGTAAATCAAGACTAATAAGCTACTAAAAATCTTAATAAATTTAGATATCCGAATTGCTTAAATTACTCTGTAGGAAGCCTATTTAACATCCTCAAACTCTTTACCCTAAAGATTTCAAAACCACCCCAAACCGTCTTCCCCAATTCTTAAACTCTTCATCAGACTCAGCCATTTCAACTAGATTTCGTGGGTGATTAAAGGTTTTCCTTATCCCTATATCCTGTAAAGACTTGGTTGTTGGCCAACGTAAAGAGCGTTTAACGACTTGTTTCCGAAAAGTTGGAAAATGTGAGTTCTATGAGTCTGTATCTGAGATTTTGATAATCAGTGTAGAAAGAGGCTTCAGATTATCACTAGTATCTATTTCCAGAATGACAATTTTTTTGCCTTGAAAACTAAGTTGGACTTCAATAATACACCTCGGATTACCATCATGGGTTCTATGTAGCTTGGAACGATTGACCGCAGGCAGCTTATGTACATGAATGATGGGCTGAATACGATGTTGTGATGCAAATTGTTCAACCATGACTTTGAATGCTTCAAATCTTTTCATGAAAAATGCAAGGTCATCACTATCATCATGGACATTCTCAAATTCCCCACGCCCAATTTCACCAAAGATCGTGGCTTCACCTGTACTCACACCATGATCGGGTAGAATTTCAACATCATTCTGATTCGGTATACCTTTTTTACCTGAACGTTTAGGTATTGCCTTTTTTGTTCCATAAGGACTGGCAAGGGACATAGCAACTTTTGGAGATTCGATTTTGATAATTTTCCGATCACTATCCGCTTCTTTTTCATCATCAATGGTTGGATCATCGTTGGAGGTATTACGTCCTCCAGAGTTTCCCCCTGTTTTTTTCATAACTATTTTTTACGGTAAATTTTGGACTACAAAAAATCACTTCATTAGAAATATCAGTCGGTAAATTAGCAATCCCAATGGTTTCATTCACATAATATTGTTGGCTTTTTTCACTGAAGTAAACTTTCATTGTAATTTCAGACCCTATTAGTGAGGGCGGTGCAAAATTGAAATTCCAAAAGGTTTGTGTTTTAGTTTTAACTTGCTCAATCGAAAAATGTTTGGAAATACTTTCATAGGACGCTCGTGCCTCAGTATCCAGTAATATCCATAAGAGTAGACGAGGCATACCGACACTATCATATTGATGGGGTGGAAATCGGCAAAATTCATGAACCTGAATAATGGTTTGATGTTCTTCTGGGACAATATAATATTCTGTTGTTAGCTTTCTTTGATCCAAAGCTATCTTAGATAAATAGGCATTATGGAAAAATAGAACCCGTGCCAGCTCTATGTGCGGTAAATGGATTTGAATATCTGTATATATACCTTTTAAGTCGCTTACAATATGGCTAAATATGTACTGTCCTGATTTATTTCTTGTGATTTTCTAATTGTTAAAGTCATCTATTTTAATGGTAATGATAGATTCATTGTAGGGAGGGATTTTTTTGGTTTGATTAAATCTTCTATTTTTTGCCAACAGGGGCATATCGGAAAAACGAGCATGTTTTACCATATATTTTTCATAATTTGGTAAATGGTTATAGTGATTTTCTAAACCAATATGAATGTTCCACTCACTATTTTTATGATCCTTAAAAATAGAGCCGAGAAAGGTAATTCGAGCATTCTCTGGAAAATTTCTAATCTTTATCATATTGTGTGACTCTATTATTAGATTTTTTAAGTTTCTCTAAATATTTGATAATTTTTTAATAAGATTTTCTTTTACTTGATACCACTCATCATCAATGATACTAAATCTAACAGAATTTCTTTTTCGTCCATCAGGCATAATTCTTTCATTTCTGACAATGCCTTCTTTTTTTGCCCCTAATCTCAGAATTGCAGTCTGTGATTTTTCATTTAACACATCTGTTGTAAATTGAACTCTAATGCAGTTTAACTCTTCGAATGCATATTTAAGAAGCAAGTATTTTGTCCCTGTATTCGCATATGTTCGTTGCCAAGATTTTGAATACCAAGTGCTTCCAATTTCTAATTTTAAATTTTTTCGGTCAATTTTCCAAAGTCTAGTAGACCCAATTATCTTTCCTGTTAATGTATTTTCGACTACAAAAGGGAGTACCGTACCTGATTTGTAACCATCTAATGCGTTATTAACATATTCGTCAACTGTCTCTGCCGAGGGTATTACAGTGAAAGGTAAGTTCCATAGTTCTCCATCTGAAGCGGCCAATACTAGGTCTTTTGAATCTTCAATCGTTAATAGGCGTAACCGAATACGATCACTTGAAAGAGTTAAAGCGTGGTTCATAACGAAACTCCTAGGTAAAAATTTTCAAATATGTAGAAATTCACACAAATTCTATTTGAATCTATTATTAAGGTTGTCACCTGAAACTAAATTATTGAATGCGTGGAAATTACCAGTCTCAGCAAGAGTACTTGCCGCCTTAATAAAACCGTCCCAAGCTGTGCGAGCCAATGCACCGCCAACACTGATACGTCTCACACCTAAGTCTGCAAGCTCCGCTACAGTTAAATCACTATCCCAACCGATTAAAATATTGACTGGTTTGGGAGATACAGCGTTTACTACAGCGGTGATTTGTTCACGAGTTTTTATACCTGGAGCATAGAGACAGTCTGCACCTGCCTCAGAATATGCTTTTAACCTGATAATGGTATTTTCTAAATCAGGAACACCAACAAAGAAGTTTTCAGCACGACCTATCAGTATTGTATTAGTTTTACTTTCATCAATAGCTTTACGTGCAGCACGAATTCTTTCTATCGATTCTGAAATTTCACGTAATGGTTTCTGGGGATTACCAGTTGAATCTTCTATGGAGATACCTGATACACCTGTTTCAATCGCCAGATGCACACTTTCGGTGACGCCATAAGCCGTTTCAGAAAATCCACTCTCAAAATCTGCGTTAATGGGAAGATTGGTTGTTTGAACCATATAGCGAAGGTGTGCCAAAGTTTCTTCTCTGGTTAATTGACCATCTGCTTTGCCACAAGCCCAAGCATATCCAGAACTCGTTGTTGCCAGTGCTTTAAAGCCTAACTGTTCAAGTATTTTTGCACTTCCTGCATCCCACGAATTTGGTAGAATAAAACATCCCGTTTCGTGAAGATTCTGGAAAATTTTTCTTTTTTCATCAACTGTTGGATGTGTCATGTTTATTATTCCTCAATAGAGTAAGTCAAATATGAAGCTTAACTTATTTTAAGTTGCTTACTTCGAGCAATTTATCATGATAGTGTGAATAACGAGGAAGTTTTGTAATATTAAACAAGAGTTTAACTATATATATTAGTATATTACTCTATCATCAGAAGAAGATTCTTTAAACCTAAAGCCAAAATCTTTATTGATTTTGGCTTTTTTTTTTCAAVCAGAAGACGGCATACGATATTCAATGATTCCTGGCTTTTCAGCAACCCAGTTATAAAGTTTTTGGGCGGTATGATTGGTTTCCTGTGTATGCCAATATAAGCGGTCACATTGTTGAGCAATCGCCTGTTTTTGTACATATTCAATCAGGCGTTTACCAATATGCTGACCACGAGTTTCAGGTGACACATATAAGTCTTCCAGATAACAATAATTTTGTTCTGCCCAAGTCGAACGGTGAATGACATAATGCACAAAGCCTAGAACTTTATCCCCCTGTTTGGCAACAGCACAATATACAGGTTCAGCTTCATCAAAAAAGCGTTGCCATGTGGTTTCAGTTACCTTCGTAGATAAACAGACCTTATAAAAATCCTGATAGGCTAACCAGTAAGGTATCCATTGTTGATAATCTTGTTGCAGTACAGGAATCACCTGAATTTCTTGGCTTTGCATGATAATACTCCCATGATTTTGTGAGTTAAAAAATAGATGAGCAAAGCATAATCCTGATATGGTGCTGTTTTAAGATACAGTTTTAATATTTTCCTCAGTACCAGTTTTGATATAAAAATCTAGGATATTTTTCTATTCATCATCTCCTGAATAAAGATAATCACTACAGTCAGTAGAATAAAAGCAACGGCTAACCATAAAATCTCTATGGCTAACTTTTTATCCAGTAAAAAACTACAGATTAGGGGGCTAACCACGCCACCCAGATTAAATCCTGTGGAAACAATACCAAAAGTACGTCCTTCTGCTCCGACAGGGGGATGCCTTGCGTACCAACATATCTCGGGATGGGGCAATGACGCCCATTAAAAATCCAGCACAGGCAAACGAAGCCACCAATGCCAAAGCAGACATCGGCATACAAATAATCATGATAAGCACTAAGGCAGCACTACCAAACGCTGTCGCAGCAAAAACTGAATGATGCTGAACTCTATCTGCAATAATTCCACCTGCCAGTACCCCAAATGCACCCGAAAACATAAATGCAGTTAAAGAATAATTCGCTGTGTTGAGGTCGATATGTAGTCCATTGATCAGTGAACTGACAGAAAACTTTTCAATTGCCCCTGTGCTTAAGCTGAGCAAGGTAAAAAACAGGGTCAGGATGGCAATGGTTGAAAAATGGATAGCATGAGGGCGAACTTCTATATGGGAATGTTGTTGTTTCTTATCATCTTGACGAGGCTGAATATGAATCTGTGAGAGATTCAACATCAGTAATAGACCAACAAGGCTGATGACTGCTGCCAAAGCGAATGCCCAATTTATGCCAAAGGTCATGCCTATACCAATCATCATCAATGGTGTAATTGCAGCACCAAAGAAACCTGAAAAAGTATGAATGGAAAAAGCCTGACCCATCTGTTTTGCAGGAATGCCTGTAGAAAGCAAAGCATAGTTTGCAGGATGATATACACCATTTGCCACACCAGCCAATGCCATTGCAACGATAAGTGAAATATAAGACGTGCTGATAAAAACTAAAGTGAAACTGATGGTACCCAGCAACAGGGCATAAATCAGCATCTTTCTTGCCCCAAGACGGTCTACTAAAAAGCCAAATGGGGCTTGTACCAGCAGAGAAACCACATTAAACACTCCGATTGCAATGCCCAGTTCCATAAAGGAAACATTGATCGCCTTTGGCAAAATGGGCAATAAAGCAGGTAAAGTCATAATATGAATATGACTAATGGCATGAACAATAGAGATGTAAGTTAAGAGAACTTTAGCACTTCTTTCCAATGGATTGCCTCAAGATGATTAAATTACAAAAAGGGTATGCGTGATACCCTGAATATCAATGGCTGACTCATGAACTGAACTTAAATTTACCATTCAGTACAAGATAAGAAATTAATCCTAGAACTAATCCCCAGAATGCCCCACCAATCCCAAATAAGCTAATATTGGCAGCAGTGGCAACAAAGGTAATTAAAGCAGCTTCACGACTATCAACATCACTCATGGCATTGGCAAGGCTTCCTGAAATCGTGCCTAATAAGGCAAGCCCAGCCAGTGTGCTAATAAATGCGGTTGGAAATGCTGTAAATACTGCGGCCAATGTCACGCCAAAAATCCCGACCAAAATATAAAATATCCCTGCGGCAATCCCTGCGACCCAGCGTTTTGATGGGTCTTCATGTGATTCCTTACCTGTACAGATTGCTGCGGTAATGGCAGCCAGATTAAACGCATGTGAACCAAAAAATGCCATGATAAATGAGCCTAAACCTGTCACAGCCAGAATCGGTTTGGCACTGGTTTTAAAACCATCATTTTTAAGCACAAAAAAACCTGGCATATATTGCCCTGTTAAGGTAATGAGGAATAAAGGTAAGGCAATACTGAGTATTGAGTTAATCGAAAACTCAGGTGTGGTAAAAATCGGTGATGCCAATTTTAGCTCAAATCCAGCAAAGTCAATTCGTGATTGCAACATCAGGAAAATAAAACCAAAAACTAAAACGCTGACAATGGCATAGCGTGCTGAAAAACGCTTGGTGATGAGGTAAACAAAAAATAATGAAATCGCCAGAAATGGGTCAATGGTCATATTGGTAAAGGCCGCAATCCCAAACTGTAATAAAATTCCTGCCAATAAACCAGAGGCAATGCCAATCGGAATCAGGCGAATAAATTTTTCAAAATAGCCTGTAATCCCTAAAATGACAAAGGCAAAGGCAGAAAGTAGATATGCCCCAATCGCTTCGGCATAAGGTACGGTCACAAGAGCAGTAATCAGGAAAGCTGCCGCAGGGGTAGACCATGCAGTAATAATCGGTTCTCGTGTGTACCAGCTTAATATTATCCCTGTGATACCGACCCCAATCGAAATCGACCATACCCATGAAGAGGTAAGCTCAGGGCTAAGTCCTGCCATCTGTGCAGCCTGAAAGATTAAAATAAATGTACCGCCATAATTGACAATGACTGAGATTAAACCTGCCATAATTGGGGGCAGCAAATCATTGGAATGACGCTGAAAAGATGAGTATTGACCAGACATAACCCAACCCCTGAAAATTTAAAAATTAAGTAGCAGAGTGTATTTTTAATGATGGTATTGTCATAAGATACAGTTTGGATATTTTTTAAAGTACCAGTTCAATCATGGCAACGCCACCTTCTGCTTATTTCCCACACTTAATTTTGCCCAAAGGACAGCAGATTAAAGACGGTTTATATTGTATTTTGCGTGATGCGATTTTAGAGGGCCGCCTATCTGCGGGTACAAAATTGCCCTCAAGCCGTGCTTTGGCAGAAATGATGTTGATTTCCCGTAATTCGGTCTTGGCAGCGTTGGAACGTTTGCTTGATGAGGGCTATTTGGTCACTAAACCGAGTTCAGGCACGTATGTTGCCGATATTATCCCTGACCAACTGATTCAAATTCAAAATGATAGACAACAAGCGGTATATCAGTCCACACAAACACTCAACATTAATCCTTATATCGCCAATTTATTGCCACATTGGCACCAGCAGAGTTTTTCTAACCAAGAAAAGAAAATGTTTCATATCGGTGTGGGCTGTGTGGACTTATTCCCCCATCAACTTTGGGGGAAATTATTAGGTCGAGCATGGCGACAGTCCTATTATCAACTTGGACAATTCCATGACCCAAGAGGATATTTGCCATTGCGTCAGGCAATTTGCCAATACGTCCAATCAACACGAGGGTTAAACTGTAACGAAGAACAAATTCTGATAGTGAATGGGACACAGCAGGCAATCCATCTGGCAGCTTATGCCCTGTTACAGCCACATGACCAAGTATGCTTAGATGAACCAGGTTATGATTCGGCTCTTCATATATTTCGTAGCTTTGACGTGACTGTGCAGCCGATTGAAAGTGATGATGAGGGGATGAAAATTCCAGAGATTATTCAGCACCATGCAGCCAGTAAATTAGTCTATACTGCTCCCTCGCATCAGTTTCCACTGGGTGGTACATTAAGCCTTGCCCGACGTTTTGCCTTACTGGATTGGGCGGCTCAACAACAAAAATGGATTTTTGAAGATGACTATAACAGCGAGTTTCGTTATGGCACACACCCGATTCAGGCATTGCAGGGTTTAGACCAACAGCAACGGGTAATTTATGCAGGCACATTTTCCAAAATGATGTTTCCTGAATTTCGACTTGGATTTATGGTCGTTCCAGAAGCCTTAATTGATACATTTAGTTTGGCAAAATATTATACTGACACTCGTAGTTCTTATCTGGAACAAGTGGCACTGACTGAATTTATAAAAGATGGTCATTATGCTCGGCATGTGCGTAAAATCCGTAAAGCATGTTATGAACGGCAGCAGACTTTAATTGCAGCGATTCAACATCATCTCTCGAATGTATTGGATGTACAATCTACCGATTCAGGGATTCATCTGGTATGTTGGCTAAAAGCAAATTGGACAGAGCAGGATTTTATAGCCCAATGTATACAAGTAGGTTTATCGGTACAACCATTATCCCGATATTGTCAGGTTTCATCGCAAAAAGCAGCCGTACTGTTTGGTTATGCGGCACATACACCTGATGAAATCAAAGAGCATATAGAGAAACTGGCAAGACAAATTCAAAAAGAGACGATTTAAGGAATTAGAAAGTTTAAAAAAGAAGTGGTTTCTTCTGTAAGCCTTTCCTCACTGAGACCTGTAATCAAACATTCAATTTAGTAATAGATAATTTTATATGCAAAAGTAGTTCTGTAATAAGAAATTTTACTGAATAGCACCAACCAAGAAGATTCGGGTTTTGGGGCTTATAGTTCGTTGAAACTATTTAGAAAATTTTTTCTTTAAAAAATGATCACTGTCCTCATACTATGATGTGTAGTTGGATATGTATCATTTAACATAAAATTAAGTTATGTGACTTCAGAGTGACCAAAAGTTTTAAGAATTTTGTTTTTTCTTTAAAGCAGTGGTTTCGATAGGCTTTGTTTTTATTTCATTACTATCGTAGCAATACCATGCCACAACAGCATAGCCATTACCATTTATCTCAGTAATAGTCATATTTGGACTACCTGATTTAAGTTCAACAATATCACCTTCTTGAAAATTAGACATAACATCCTTACCTTTTGTAAAGTTAATGTACTATATAAATATTAGTTGTTTTCAGTATTTCAAGTGTGAATTTTTCATGGCTAAATCCGCAAGCATTTATGAACGTATAATAATGTCTTTATCAGAGTATCGAACTATTTCGGCACATATAACTGCTCTTGGAAAAATTAAGATAGTTTCTGATGATGAAATCGTGACAACAATGATTAGGTATGTTGCGTATGATCTGCAAAAAAAGATATGAAGATCCTTATGCTAGAAAGGCTGGTCCTATATCTTTAGAACGATGGAATAATCAGATTGTTCAAAATCTTATTCAATATTGTAACTATATGATTGGTGAAAAGAAGCCTGAATGGCAAATTTTGGCAGAACGTCATGGTTGGATACCACTAAATAAGCTATAACAAAAAAGAGTCCACGCTATCTAATGGTGGACTCTTCTCTCACTTCAAATTCTTACAACACATTGAGCAGAAACCGAGCAGCTTCCGAAACCATACGCTCATCACTTAGACCTGCTTTGCGTAGAATTTTCCAACGAGGCAGAACTTCCCCCTTTATTTTCATTTCAATGAAAGTTTTGGTTAAACGTCTAATCTGGTATGTCCCAATATCTTCGCTATATTGTTCTAAAAATAATTTGGTTAAAGGTAGCATATCTAGATTTTTCTCAAGGGTTGATACATGGGAAGTCTGTTTCATCCACCAATTTGCTGAACGTCTAGGACTGTCCAAATCCCATAGTAAATCATTGTTGAGCTTAATGAGCTGTGTTACAAAGAACAAATCACGGCTATGCCAATCCACTTTAGTGCCTTGAGGAATATGTTTCTGGTGAAACCCCTGATTGGTCTCTAATAACCAATGTTTATCATGGCGGTATAACCAGGCATATAAAGTAGCATTTAAAAGTCGGGCAGGCTTTATGCCATTTTGTTTGATTAAGTTCAGCCAATTTTCTCGCTGTGCTATGGTGAGATCAGTAATATGGTTGTTATGAGCATCTACATGATTATTTTGATTTATTTTACGGAAAGAGCGAACTTGGTTGAGAATTTCGGCAAAAGACCATTCTCTATTGATTAAAGCCTCAATCGTAACGATATGTTCCAGATAACTAAAACTTTTGCGATGTTTTCTGAAAATGTGGTGTAGCCAAGAGGTCTCGGAAGTTAAATCGGCTAAATAATATTGCTCTAAACATTTCTTTGACCAACGAGTAGTTATTCTTTCTAGAATACGCTCATGCAAGATTTGGTTTTGTCCCCGAATACAGTTATTCTGCCGAGCCAGTTCACAATAAAACATCGTCCATTGTTCATAGCTGGCTGACTCAGAGGGAGGCAAGGTCAATAACTCTAACAATTTGGACGTAATAAAAATATCGTCGGGATTGGTGATGGTTTGTTCTGTTTTAGGACATGATTGATGAGATGGAACTAAAAAATCATGCCGATGTAATGATCTTAAATCTAGTTCTGAGTCAATGAGTTGACCATGCTGAATACTTCCCTCAACAACTTTTAGCAATGCGATATCTGCAAAGGGATCTTCAATCCATTCAGCTTCGTTTGCTTCTATAGATTTAGTTAACTCATTTTTTTCGATAAGAAAGGGGTTAGCACTCTGACTATCAATATCAATCCATACGATGTGATAAAGTGTCATTTTAAGGATACGAAAAGATGTATCGTGCAGCTTATAAACATCATTGATTCGAAACATGGCGAATTTCCTCCCACACTTCAATATCACCTAATGTAATTTCAGATAATTTGAGCTTTTTATAGTCCTTGGTGATATCAAAAATAAAATAACGTTGAGCAAGAAGCTCTCGAATTTCTGATAGCGATGAACCCAGTTCTAAATCATATGCCTGATCTACTTTTTTACTTAATTCAATTAATGTGAGATGAGGATATTGAGCAAATTTCTGCATATAGTCATCGAGCTTTTCATAAACAGGGATGGTCGATTCCCTCATGGCAGGATAGAGCCATTTGATATTGTGAAGTACAGTCGCAGGAATATCTTTTTCTGTCAGAATGTACCAAGGTGTCTTTGTACTTTCCCAATATTTTCGTTCCAGCTCAAGTTTTTCAATGGTTCTAATATCTTCTAAATCTGCTACGTATTTTGTTTGCAGAGCAAAATTGGATTGCCTGAAATCTTTACGATCTACATAAAAATCTGAACTCATAATTTGTAGGGCATCACGAACTCTAGGATGAGTAATTTGAGCTTGTTCTGCAATTTGAGTTGTGGCTTGAAGTGGTAAAGGAAACTGTTCCCGAATATCAGTAACTGATGGATTCCAGTCTAAAAGTAAAAAGGTTGCAAGTTCTAAATCAGACAATAAATGATGTGTACGTTTGGTTGTATGTCCATATACCCGATGTGAGCGACCTTTTGAACCAAAATCACGAACAGTCACCCAAGGTTTATAACTCTTTAAGTAGCCCTGACCACGACCTTCTTTAATCCAATTGTCTTGTTATTTTTCAGTCGCCATAGCAAATCGCCTGCTACTCTCATTAATTTAAGAATAGCAGGCGATTGTTATTTGAGCAATATGAGATGATACTTTATTACCTAAGATGAAACTATATTACTTAGGATGATACTTTATTAATCTCATACAACAGCAATTTTAAATTATAAAATATTATTCCACCGTCACAGATTTTGCTAAGTTACGAGGCTGATCAACATCTGTACCACGAAGTACGGCTACATGATAAGAAAGTAATTGAATTGGGAGGCTATAAACAATAGGTGCAAGTAAAGGATCAACACTTGGAACATTGACTACATGCTGACGATCTTTGACTTTAATACCACTATGTTCATCTGCAAAGACAAATAATTCCCCACCACGTGCCTGAACTTCTTCCATATTAGATTTGAGCTTATCTAACATTTCATCTTGTGGTGCTAAAATAACAATTGGCATTTCATTATCAACAAGTGCTAACGGTCCATGTTTAAGCTCACCCGCAGCATAACCTTCTGCATGAATATATGAAATTTCTTTAAGTTTTAAAGCGCCTTCTAGTGCAATTGGAAAATGGGTGCCACGACCTAAAAATAAACAGTGTTGCTTTTCAACAAACAGCTCAGATAAAGCCAAAATTTCATCATCATTTTGTAATGTATCTAGTAAAACTTTAGGAATATGCCAAAGTTCAGTAATGATTTTGGCAATTTGTGCTACTGAAATGGTTTGCTTAACTTCACCAATTTTTAATACCAAAAGTAATAAAGCAGCAAGTTGTGTCGTGAATGCCTTTGTAGATGCTACACCAATTTCAGGGCCTGCTAATGTAAGCAAACAGTGATTAGTTTCGCGAACCATTGAAGATGTTGCAACATTACAAATTGCCATCGTGATAATGTTCAGATTTTTTGCTGTAGCACGTTTTTGTGTATCGCGTAAAGCAGCTAAAGTATCTGCAGTTTCGCCTGACTGAGAAATGCATAAGTATAAAGTACGATCCACAATCACAGGAGAGCGATAGCGATATTCACTTGCAATTTCAACATGACAAGGTAAATCTATGAGCTGCTCAAACCAATATTTTGCAATCATACCGGCATGATAACTTGTGCCACATGCAATAATTTGAATTTGTTGAATGTTCGCAAAGTCTGAAACCGCATCAGCAAGAAAATCTTCACGTAAATGATCATCATTCAGTGCTTGAGAAATGGTTTGCTTAATTGCTTCAGGCTGCTCGTAAATTTCTTTCAGCATATAATGCTTATATTCACCTTTAGAGGCATTTGTAACTGTTGCATCTAATTCTTTAGTGGGGCGACTAGTGAGTTGACCATTGACAAAAATTTCAATGGTATTGCGTGTTAGGCGTGCAATATCACCTTCTTCTAAATAAATAAAACGATTGGTAATCGGAAGAAGTGCCAACTGGTCAGAACTAATAAAGTTTTCACCAATTCCTACACCAATGACTAAAGGGGAACCTTCACGAACGGTAATTAACTCATCTGGATGATCGGTGTGAATAATTCCAAGCGCATATGCACCTTTAAGCAGAGGAATAACCTGTTGAACAGCAGCCAATAAGCTTGGTGTTGTTTTGAGTGCATCATTAATCAGATGTGCAATTACCTCAGTATCTGTTTGAGATGTGAAAACATAACCTAAATCTTTAAGGTGATCTTTTAACTCTTGGTAGTTTTCGATAATTCCATTATGAACGATTGCCACGTTCCCAGAAACATGAGGATGTGCATTGTGTTCAGTCGGTTTTCCATGAGTTGCCCAGCGCGTATGCGCAATCCCTAAAGTACCTTTTAAATCAGATTCTAAAACAGCTTGTTCTAGATTAGCAACTTTACCTACACGACGTTCACGTAAGACTTGTCCTTGGTTAATAAGGGCTAGACCTGCGGAGTCATAGCCACGATATTCCAGACGTTTTAAACCTTCAATCAAAATATGACTGATATTACGTTCTGCAACGCCACCGACGATACCACACATAGTAAATTCCTCTTATTTCTTAATCTTTTGTGGACGTTGATAATTTTCTTTCGAAAACTGCTTAGATCGTTCAACAGCCAAACTATTTTCAATGACATCACGTGTAATTGTTGAGCCTGCGCCAACCGTCGCACCATGACCAATGCTTACTGGAGCAACCAAAGAGCTATTTGAGCCAATAAACACATGGTTGCCGATGAGTGTTTTAGATTTATTCACACCATCGTAATTACAAGTGATGGTGCCTGCACCAATATTTGAATCTATTCCAATTTCAGTATCACCCAAATACGTGAAATGATTTGCTTTTGAGCCTGCACCAATATTTGAGTTTTTAACTTCAACAAAGTTACCAATATGCACATCATTTGCTAATTGGGTACCAGGTCGTAATCGCGCAAATGGTCCAATAATTGTATTTTCACCTACAAGCGTATCTTCAAAAATACTATATGGTTTAACGATAGTTCCTGCAGCAATTTTAGTATTTTTTATGATACATCCAGCGCCAATTTCAACATTATTGCCAATTTCACAATGTCCTTCAATAATGACATTAATGTCTATACGTACATCTTGCCCAGCAATTAATTTACCGCGTAAATCGAAACGAGCTGGGTCAATAAGATGAACACCTTGTTGCATTAATTGTTTTGCTTGAAAGGCTTGAAATTTTCGTTCTAAAGCTGCAAGTTGAAGACGATCATTCACGCCTTCAACTTCGAACGAGAACTCAGGTTCAACAGATGCAACACGTAGGCCATCTGCAATTGCCATTGCAATAATATCGGTCAGGTAATATTCACCTTGCACATTGTTATTACTTAATTGAGGAAGCCATTCATGTAATTTGGCATTACTCACACAGTAAATTCCAGTATTAATTTCTTTAATTTGATGTTGGTCATCTGTTGCATCTTTATGTTCGATAATGGCTTGAATTTGACCATTATGACGAATAATTCGACCATAACCTGTTGAATCCTCCAAGGTTAAAGTCACAATCCCAATGCCTGTTTCACGTGAAACGCTAAGAAGTTGGTTTAATGTTTTTTGACCAATGCAAGGCACATCACCAGAAAGAATAAGTGACATTCCCTCTGTAGGCAAAACACTGAGCGTTGTTTGAACAGCATGACCTGTACCTAGTTGTTCTTTTTGCTCAACCCATAGAATATTTTCATTTCTAAACGTATCTTGTACGAATTCACCACCGTGACCGAAAATGGTAATTATATTTTGTACGTTTAAGGTTTTTGCCGTTTCAATGACATGGCTTAGTAAAGGGCGCCCAGCGAGAGGTTGTAATACCTTGGGTAAACTCGATCGCATTCGAGTTCCTTTTCCTGCAGCAAGAATAATCACAGAAGTAGACATAGCACACCTTTTAAAACTGGGTTTAAGCCATTGAAATATTTAGATAAAATAGGATGCAGAGCGCAGCCCAGATTCCAGCAAGAATATCATCAAACATGATACCGAAACCACCATCAATTTGACGATCAATCAGGCGAATAGGCCAAGGTTTCCAAATGTCGAATAAACGAAATAAGATGAAAGCAATAAAGACCCACCAGCCATTGATATAACCAAAGTAAATCAGCGGTAAAAATGTAATGGACTGACCTGCAAACTCATCCCACACAATACGACCATCATCGTGGACCCCCATTATTTTTGCTGTATGTCCACATATATAGATGCCAATCAATGACATGATCAACATGGTAATGAGTGAGTTCCAAAAGCCAAGGTGGAGCCAGATGGGTATAAAGAGTAAAGCAAATGCGGAACCAAAGGTTCCAGGTGCTTTGGGTACAAGGCCTGAACCGAAACCGACACCAGAAAATACAATGATGCGGTTAAACCAAGACATCTGTTTAAATTGAATAGGTGGCTTATGCAAAGTGTTGATATCCATTGAATTTTAATAAAATTGGATTGCCATGTTGAACAAAATTTAACGTTTGTTCTGAAATGACTTTGCCAATTTTTGTAATTTTTATATCTAATTTCTGTTTTAAGAGTTCATCATATTGCTTCGGTGATAGGGTAAAACAGAGCTCATAATCATCACCCCCTGCAAGTGCATATTGGGTGTATTGTTCTGAACTTAATGTTTTTAATGCAGGAGAAATGGGTAATAAATCTAATTCGAGAATTGCACCGACCTGCGAAGCTTTTAGAATATGTCCTAAATCTTGTGCAAGACCATCAGAAACATCAATCATACTATGCGCATAATCTTTTAATAGATGTCCTAAATGACAACGTGGCGTTGGATAGTCTAGACGCTGTTGTAGAGGATGACCTAAATGATGCAGTGCAAAGGCAGCATCACCAACAGTACCGCTGACACAGATATAGTCACCAACTTGTGCACCTGAACGTTTTACTGCTTTATTTTGTTCAATCCAACCTAAGGCAGTCACTGAAATGGTCAGGTGAGGGCTTTGTGTGGTATCGCCGCCGATTAAACTTACACCGAATTGATCACAGCAATCATATAAACCTTGGCTAAAACCTTTAAGCCAAGCATGATCAATTTGGGGTAAGCTCAGTGCCAATAAAATACTTTGCGGTGTTGCTCCCATTGCAGCAATGTCAGATAAATTAACAGCAACAGATTTCCAGCCAATCGCATGAGGATTTGTATTTAAAGGGAAATGCCGACCAGCAACCAATGTATCGGCACAAATGACCAACTGTTGCTGTGAGGGAGGGGTGAGCAAGGCTGAGTCATCACCCACACCTAAATCGATAGCGTTTAAATTCTTACGATTAAAGTAAGTGTCGATAATTGAAAACTCAGCCATACAACAATGTGACCCAAATGATTAGTTAGATTGTTGCTTTTCTGCTGCACGTAAAGTAGTTGCTAAACGATCTAATACACCATTGATGTACTTATGACTGTCTGCACCACCAAAGTGTTTAGCAAGCTCAATGGCTTCATCGAGAACTACACGATATGGGATTTCCACATGTTCTTGTAATTCATATGCACCAAGACGTAATGTTGCAAGTTCAACACCATCTAATGCATTAATTTCACGATCAAGCACAGGAATGAGAAGTTCATCCAGTGTGACATGATCAGCAACCACTTGTGTCAATAATTCATGATAATAACCGAGATCCACTTTGTGCATTGCATTATCAACACGTGTACGTGCTTCAATTTCATGTACAGGATTGCGGCTCATTTGCCATTCATAAATTCCTTGTACAGCAAAGCGACGTGCTTTACGTTTTGCTGCATAAGCTGCTTGAAGTGTTTGCGACATAACGTTAAATAGCCTTTAACAAATTAACCATTTCAATTGCGGTAAGAGCGGCTTCACCACCTTTATTACCTGCTTTTGTACCAGAGCGTTCAATCGCTTGTTCAATACTGTCCGTAGTTAATACACCATTAATGACAGGTAGACCTGTATCTAGACCAACGACGCCTAAACCTTTGGCACATTCACCCGCAACAAAGTCGAAATGAGGTGTGCTGCCACGAATTACTGCGCCTAGTGCAATAATTGCATCAAAACAACCTGAAGCTGCGAGTTTTTTTGCAACAACTGGAAGTTCCCAAGCACCTGGTGCATGAACAACCGTAATATTATCTTCTGATACACCATGGCGTTTCAATGTGTCAATTGCGCCTTCTAATAGATGTTCTACAACAAAGCTATTAAAACGACCCACTAAAATCGCGTAACGACCTTCGCTCGCGAGATGTAATAAACCTTCAATACGGCGAACTGCCATAGAAACCTCGATTATTTCTGTGATGTTTGATCGGCAGTGATATATTCCACTACCTCTAAATTAAAGCCAGATAAAGCATTAAAACGTAATGGAGAGCTTAGTAGTCTCATTTTTTCAACGCCTAAATCACGTAATATTTGTGCACCTACACCAATGGTTTGGTATTGCTGTGAAAGTGCAGCATTTGATTTTACATTCTTTGGTGTTTTTAGGGTATCTAAAGCTGGACCTAAATCTTGTAAATGGCGTTGACCAATCCAAACTAAAATACCACGTTCGCTATCGGCAATGGTACAAAGTGCTTTATCTAAATTCCAAGCAGCTTCACCACCTTGCTTGTTGAGCTTCAGTAGGTCACGTGTTGGATTAAAACCATGAACACGAACGGTCGTTACACCTTCTTTAGGTTCACCCTTGACTAAGGCTAAATGAATATCAGGATTACCAATTTCACGGTAGCGGAATAATTCAAAAGAACCATATTCAGTATCTAATGTTTGTTGATCAATTCGCTCTACCGTTTGCTCATTGGTCATACGATAATGAATAAGATCTGCAATTGTACCAATTTTTAAACCATGTTTTTCAGCAAAAATTTCTAAATCTGGACGACGAGCCATGGTGCCATCATCATTAATAATTTCACAAATGACAGAAGCAGGCTCTAAACCAGCTAAACGTGCTAAATCACAACCTGCTTCAGTATGTCCAGCACGGTGCAATACACCGCCAGGCTGTGCCATTAATGGGAAAATATGCCCTGGTTGTACAATATCTTGTGGTTTTGCATGAACAGCGACAGCGGTTTGAATCGTATGTGCACGTTCAGCTGCAGAAATACCCGTGGTAACTCCCTGCGCTGCTTCAATTGAAAGTGTGAAGTTCGTGCCGTGCTGAGCCCCATTTTGACCAACCATTAAGGGTAAAGCAAGTTGTTGACAGCGATCACGACTGAGCGTTAAGCATACTAAACCCCGTGCATGGGTAATCATAAAATTAATGTCTTCTGGGCGTACATGTGTTGCCGCCATGACTAGATCGCCTTCATTTTCACGATCTTCGTCATCCATTAAAATGACCATTTTTCCTGCACGGATATCAGCTACAAGCTCTTCAACAGTATTGAACGGCATTAACCTTCACCTTTTGATGTCTGTTAAGACAAGTTGATTGTATAGATGGGACATAGTTTAACGTGTTTTAAAAATATTTGCCTACGATTATTGGCATCATTTCATGACTCATTGTTATACACAGTCTCGTAAGAGTTAGATAGACGAATGATTTAAAAATACTGAATTATTGTGCATATTTTAATCTTATGTTAATCATTAAACTTCATAAATATATGATGAGAATGGGTAAGACTAAGTAATGTCACATAAAGTAAGTGAATATTTTATATGCTGGAAATATATGTCTTTATTAATATATTTTTAGCCGTTATTATTGCAGGTAATTATGTGAATAATGCTAGAAATAAGCAACGACTAATTCCAACATGAAAGAACACGCTAATTCGATGACCTTAAAGAAGCTTCCTAGACTTCAACCACGAAGTGGTTTGAAGGTAATGCTCGCTTCAATACGTGCTTTGTTGTTTCGAGAAGTGCAAACACGATTTGGTCGTTATCGGCTTGGCTATTTTTGGGTATTTTTAGAGCCAATGCTTTCTATCGGAATAATGGTACTTATTTTTGGTACGATTCGAGAAAGGGTTGCACCTGGTATAGATTTTGTTGTTTTTTTAGTGAATGGTATCATTCCATTTTTTATGTTTCGTACAGGTGTCAAACAATCAATGGGTGCGGTGCAAGCAAATAAAGGGTTATTTAGCTATAAACCAGTTAAACCGATTGATGCTGTAATTGCACGAAATTTTTTAGAGCTTATTTTGAAGTTCATTGCTTATTCAAGTTTTAGCGCTGCTTTAATTTGGTTTGGTTATCATATTAGTTTTGAGTCTATTCCACAGATTATAGGTTATTGGGGATTATTGTTCTTATTTATGTTTGCATGTAGTTTAGTATTTATGGTCATTGCAGACTTCTCTCAAGAAATACAGAAATTTTTATCCGTCGTTTTTATACTATTATATTTACTATCAGGAATTATTTATTCCATACATATTATTCCACCACAATATCGTGAATATTTACTTTGGAATCCTTTAATTCATATTTTTGAAAATATGCGTCATGCTGTTTCACCTACCTATGCGTTAGTTCCTGGTATTAGTTTAACCTACTTTATGGAGTGGTTGATTGGAACTTTATTTATTGGATTACTTTTATATAAGCGTTTTGAAAAACGTATGGTGAGTTCAAAATGATTGAGCTAAGAGCACTTACAAAATCGTATGTGACTCCTAAAGGGCGTCATTTTGTGTTTAAAAATTTAAATGCAATTTTGCCAGAAAATAAAAGTATTGCTTTACTGGGCAAAAATGGTGCTGGTAAAAGTACATTACTTCGAATTATTGGGGGTATTGATTATCCAGATTCGGGGCAGGTTATTACTGATAAATCCATTTCGTGGCCAGTAGCATTGTCTGGAGGCTTTCAAGGAAGTTTAAGCGCTCGTCAGAATTGTCGTTTTGTTGCACGCCTATATGTGAGTACAGATGAAGAAGTCGAGTATGTCGTAAATTTTGTTAGAGAGTTTGCTGAGATTGGTAAATATTTTGATATGCCGATGAAAAGCTACTCCAGCGGTATGCGTAGTCGCATTGGGTTTGGTTTAAGTATGGCATTTAATTTTGATTACTATTTATTAGATGAAGTTGGGGCTGTAGGGGATGCATCTTTTAAGAAAAAAAGTCAAAACTTATTAAATGAGTTAAAAGAAAGATCAAATATCATTATGGTTTCACATGATTTAAAAGACCTAACCAATAACTGTGATGTGGCTTTTTGGGTACGAGATGGAAAAGCGGAATATTTTGATGATATTCAAAATGCGATAGAGGTATATAAAGCACATGCAAAATAAAACTAGAAAGTCACTTTGGATTGCATATATTTGCTGTGTGTTAATACCAGTATCTATTATTACGCTCTATTTACTTGCTTATGCAAAAGACCGTTATCAGTCAGCATCGCTGGTTTTAGTTAAGCAAGTTGCAGATACACAAGTTTCAGATGCTTCGGGCTTAGGGGCTTTATTTGGCGTTTCGAGTACGAGTAGAGAAGACTCTCAAATTTTAAAAGAATATATCGCATCTCGAGATATGGTTGCTAAATTAAATAAAAAGTTAAATTTAAGAGAAGAGTTTTCTTCAGTTAAAGATCCAGTATTTGCATTAGCGAAAGATGCATCTGTTGAAGACTTAGTTGCATATTATAATAAAATGGTTAAAGTTGAATTGGATGAACAAAGCATGATGTTAAAGGTGAGTAATCAGGCATTTTCACCAGAGTTTTCACTCAAACTTAATCAAGAAATTTTAAAACAAAGTGATGAATTTATTAACCAAGTTTCAAAAAATATTGCTCAAGAGCAGCAAACCTTTGCTGAACAACAATTCAATGAAGCAAGTAAACAATTAGAGCAGGCGAGACAAGCTGTTTTAACCTATCAAAATGAAAATGAAATTTTTGATCCAGAGTTACAAGCTCAAGCAGTTGCAGCACTAATTTCAGGGTTGCAGTCAAATTTAGCGCAGCTTAAAACTGAGGAACGAACATTACTGAGTTATTTAACGCCAGATGCTCCCCAAGTTATTGCTTTGAAAAGTCAAATAGAGTCCGTGGAACAACAAATTAAAAATGAAAGTACAAAATTAACATCTCCAACTAATCTAAAATTAAATAAAAATGTTGCAGATTTCGAGGCATTGAAGGCACAAGTCGGATTTGCATCTGATTTATATAAAATTTCACTTGGTTCACTTGAAAAAGCAAGACTAGAAGCATCTAAAAAATTGAAAAAATTAGTGATTATTGCTCAACCTTTACTTGCCCAAGATGCACAATATCCACGTAAAATTTATATTATTCTTACTTCATTAGTTTTATTAAATATTATTTTTGGTATAGGTTTACTTATCCAGTCAATTATTCGTGAGCACAGAGAATAAGTTATGAAAAAAATTGCTTTATTATCAGTTTTATCATTCGCATGTGCTACGGCTACGTATGCAGCTGATCAAAGTATATTGCCACCAGAATTATCGAGTATTGGTGGTCATATAAATACATCTTCATCTGATAATCAAATTTTGAATAATGAATCTACTGTAGAACTTTCTCCAAGTAACTCTTTAAAATATCCAAATAATAATCAAATGTTTGGTTCGCAATTGTTTAAAGGTGCTTTTGCTTCAACAGTAGGTTCCACGTTTAACAGTAATTATAAAATTAATCCTGGTGATAGCATCAATTTACGCTTATGGGGAGCGTATCAATTTGCAGGTTCTCAAAAAGTTGATCCACAAGGAAATATTTTTATTCCTAATGTGGGGCCAGTGAGAGTCGCTGGAATAAATAATGGTAGTTTACAATCCGTTGTAGAATCAAATGTACGTCGTATTTATGCATCTAATGTAGGGGTGTATGCCGCATTAGAGCAAGCACAACCTGTTAAAGTTTTAGTAACTGGTTTTGTAAATCAACCTGGTAACTATGGTGGTGTCGCAAATGATAGTGTTATTGCATATTTAGATCGAGCTGGCGGTGTAGATCCAGACCGTGGTAGTTATATTAATATTAAAGTAATGAGAAATGGGCAGCCAATTCAGCATGTCGATTTATATGATTTTTTGTTAAATGGGCATTTAAATCCATTATCTTTTAAAGATGGTGATGTCGTTGTTGTTGGGCAACGCACACATACCTTTAATGTCTCAGGTGAAGTATATAATCAGAATGACTTTGAATTTGATCAACCGAGAATATCTTTAGGGCAAGCACTTGCATATGCAAAACTAAAACCTGGTGCGACAAATGTCAGTATTCAGCGTCGACAAGGCTCAGAATATCGTAGTGAATATTATGATTTAAAACAAGCAAATCAAATTTCTGTTGAAGATGGAGATTTGGTCACGGTAACTGCAGATCGTTATGCAGGAACAATTCAAGTGCGAGTCGAAGGTGCGCATAATGGTGCACATGCAGTAGTATTACCTTATGGTTCTAAACTTTCAGAGGTTTTAGCACAGCTTAATCCAAATCAATTAGCAGAAATGGACTCATTGCAACTATATCGACCTTCAGTGGCTGCACGACAAAAAGAGATGTTAAATGTCTCTTTAGATAAATTAGAAGATGCCACATTTAATGCACGTTCAAGTACCCAAGAAGAAGCCAATTTACGATCTAAAGATGCTGAATTAGTTAAGCAATTTATTGCGAAGGCGAGAAAAGTGCAGCCAAGTGGTCAAGTTGTACTTGACCCAAAAACGTATAATGATGTGATTTTGGAACAAGGTGATGTTCTAAAAATTCCAGAGAAGACTTCAGTGGTGATGGTTCATGGTGAAGTTTCATTTCCTAATGGGGTTGAATTTAAAAATAATCAAAAAGCGATTGATTATATAGAGCAAGTGGGTGGGTTTAGTCAAAAATCAAATACATCTAAAGTGATTGTCATGAGCCAAAATGGTAAGACAGAACTAGTATCTAAAAATACGAAAATTAAACAAGGGGATGAAATTTTAGTATTGCCTAAGGTACAGACGAAGTCGATTGAAGTGACTCGTGGAATTACACAAGTTCTTTACCATTTGGCGATTATGGCGAAAGTTGCTTTAGATTTATAAGAATAAGCAAAAGCTAGAAGTAACTCTAGCTTTTGCTTTAATGATGAAAATTATTTTCCAAATCGAAGCTCATTAAAAGTTTCGAATTTTTTTCCTTCCATTAGATCGCTTATTAATCTAGTACGTGCAGCAATAAAACTATTGCCTAAGAGAGAGTCAACATTGGAGTTAAATTCATGGAAATGACCTGGTCTAGGAGTTATTTCACCAAAATAAATACTATCCTGAGAGGCTAAAAAGTCAATTATTAAAAATGGAGTTGGAATATTTAAGCTTAGTTTTTTGCATAAGCTATTAAAGTCATATTTTTGAAATTACTTTGAAATAATGATTCTTTGAATCGACCAGTATCAATTCTTGCAAAATTTTCATCTAGCCATTCATATTTTATTTTAGCTCCATTTTTATCTATTATTAATATAAGTTTAATAACTCCATAGAAACAAAAAGCTTTTATATCATAAGGAATCAATTGATTTGTATTGCCAGGTATATATTGTTCAACCATCCATTCTGTATATGGAAAAGTTTCAATTTATGTTTTTAGTTCATTTTTAGAAATTTTTTTCAGTTTTCAATAGAGGTAATTAAATTATTATGAATAATATATACATTTTTAGAAGTATGTTCATCCATTGGTTTAATAACGATATTATTCCTTTCAAAATTATTTTTATTTATATGATTTTGATAAATTATGGGCACTGGAATTTCATGAATATTCGCAAATTTAATGGCATTTACTTTGTTGTTAATAATATTCTCGACATTATATTTATTTTTAGAAAAAAAGAACTTTCGAAATAAGGTATGCTCAACTAATTGAGCAGAGAATGAAGGTGTATGAGTTATATGTTCAGAAAAAAATCCCCTTGAGTGACTAAGTTTTCAGGAATATATCTTGAAGGAAGTAGTTAAAATAATTTTCTAGAGGAAGAGTTTTAAAAAGACCTTTCTATATAAAAATTAAGCTCTTATGGTTTTGATATTGGATGTTAATAATAAAAAAGTAGTATTTTCTAAGTTTAAAACTAAAGCTTGTATCTTAGATAGTAGAGTTAATAGTAGTTTACCTTCTAATGATAATGAAATTCTCTTAATAGAAAATTGACACTATCCATATATATTTTTTGTATTTTGCAGTAGTTTTTTTAATTCTGCTTTTGTTGTAGTATTCATATTATCGGAAATTAAAATATTTAAGCAAATCATGGGTATATTCTGAAAATATGTTTAGGCATTTTTGATAGCAGAACTATCAAAAACACCATGATTAATACCTATTAAATTAAGCATCTAATATACTTAATTTTTTTAATTCATTTTCGGTAAAAAGAGTTTTGTCAATATATGGGCTTAATGCTTCGTGATATAATGATTTCATTTCAGTTAGAAATTCATCTTTTAAATCTTTTTCCATACGGTCGTAGGTATACCACAATGAATTAATCTTTTTATAAACTAAGTGAGCTGCATACTGGTCATAGATTTTAAAAGATTTAAAATATTTTGAAACATCATAAAAAGAACGAAGAATTTCAAAGCCTTTTCTTCCCATTCGCAATTCTGTCGTTGAATCCTTACGATTATAATTATAATAGTACCAAGATCCATTAACTTTTTTAGTTTTTTGAGCAAAAGCATGAGCAACAAAAGAAAAACTCATATCTTCTGCCAAATATATACGAGGGAAATATATACAATTATTTTTGATTAGTTCTGTTTTGTAGATCCGATTCCAAATATTAGAAAAATAGCTACTCTCAAAAGCTTTTTCTCTATTTTCAGATTTAGAAATTTCTATATAGTTAATTTTTTGGGGATCAGCAACTTTTCCATCATGACGGAAAAATCCACTTTGAGATGCAATTTCAGCTTTTTCATTTTTGGCTGACTCATATAACTTTTCAAACATTGATGGAGTAACCCAATCATCAGCATCAACAAAACCAATATATTCACCTTTTGCAATACACATTCCCATATTTCTTGGAGTACCCGCATTTCCACTAGGTATATTGCAGTTAATAACTTTGATAGATGGATTTTCTGAATAATATCGTTTAATAATATCTAAAGTACCATCTGTGGAACCATCATTAATAATAATAATTTCAATATCTTGTAAATGTTGTTTCAAAATACTATCTAAACAGCGGGACAAGTAAGTTTCAACATTATGACAAGGAATAATAATTGAAACTGTAGGTTTGGATTCATCTAGTGTAAGATTAGAAGGAGTTGGGTTTTTAAATGTTTTTAATATATCTAAAAACTTACGTGCATTTTCACTAAACAAACCATAATTATTAATTTTATGAGCTTGAATTAAATTTGCTAATTTTTCTTTAAAATCATTTTTAAGATCGTCGCTAATAAATTTTGAGTTGTAGAAATAATCACCTACAGCCTTATACATAACAAATGTAATATATTCATCATATAAATTATGTTTTTTCAAATAGTCGACAATATTGTCATAAGATTTGTACATTTCAAATGCGCCTGTACCTTGTCTACGCTCAATAGTTGAGCCTGGGCGACCGAAACGATAATGATAGAAAATTTCTTCAATTTTATCAACTTGATTGGCTTTTAATAAAGATTTAAAGGCAAATGGCAAGTCGGCAGATGTTTTTACTTCACCAAAAAGAATATGATTATCTAATATCATTTCTCTTTTATAAATTCGATACCAAACAATTGGAAAATGACTACTTAAAAATAATTTAGAGCGTTCGGATTCTGTAGGAATAAATCTACTATTGATGATTTTTTCAGTAATTGTTGTGCCATCCGCGTTTTCACGGAAAAAACCACCACTGCAAACAATATCAGAGTTTGATTTTACACCACGAGCATAAAGTCGTTCGAACATATTTAATTCAATCCAGTCATCTGAGTCGACAAATGCAATATATTCACCACGTGCTTTATAGATTCCCTGATTTCTTGGTGTACCAGAGTTGCCACTTGCTTCAGTATTATTGATTAGAACAATTCGATTATCATTTACTAGGTACTCATGAATAATATTTAAAGAATTATCCGTAGAACCATCATTTATTAAGATAATTTCAATATCTTTTAGGGTTTGATTAACTACGCTATCCAAGCAATTTTTAAGATAATCTTCAACATTATGAATTGGAATAATAACGGATACTTTAGGTTGAGTAAGTATTGGTTTAATATCTGATTCAAATGAGTTTAAAAAGTTTGATTTACGATACTTACTTCCAATAACATTGAAAAAATTTTTAATTTTTTCAATGTCGATGGCGTTTAAAAATTCTTTGTACTCGATATTTAAATTATTTTTTTGATGAACAAAAGGTAAGTAACTGCTCACTATCTTAAAGTGAATAATATCTTGATAGGTTTTATCAATATTGTTTTCATCGATCCAATTTTTAATGAAAGAATATGCTAATAAGTCTGATTCATTATAAATTCTTCCACTCTCTAGAACTTGATGATTTTCATAATTACTATAAAAATAACCATCATTATTTTCACATAAAATAATATGATCGGCATAATAATATGCTTGATTAGTAAAAATAAGATCATGTGTTAATTTATGATCATAAAATTTGATATTATTATCTTTTAGGAATTTAGTTCTAAAAAGCTTATCAGATATTAAAGTACTTTCATGGAAGTGAAATAAAGGATGTTGAAAATCATTAAATTGGGCTTTACTATTTTTGAAAAGATATTTTTTATCTGAATTTATAACTTGAAATCCACTAGCTTGAATAATATCTAATGGGGAATTATTAATATCGTTAATAAAATTACTAATATAATCTGATGCTATAAAATCATTGCTATTTAAGAATAGAGTATAAAATCCTTGAGCTATATCTAGAGCATTATTTTTCTGATCACTTAGTGAGGTAATACCATTTGTTATGTTGTCAAATTTTATAGAAGTATTTCTAACAGTTATTTGGCTTTTGATTAATTCTGATATATTGTCATTAAAGTTTCCAATAATAATAACCTCTAAATAACTATATGATTGTTTTATTATGCTCTCCAAGCATTTTATAATGCTTTTTTCATTGTTTGTAACTGATAATATAATCGTAATTAGGGGGGCCTTTGGTGGAATAATATTGTTTTCATTCTTTTTTTTAAAAAAATCAAATAAGCTTCTAAGATTGCTTTTATTACTTGATTTTTCGTATAAAAAACGTAATTTTGTTAAATCATTTTCTTGAATATACATATAACCAAGATTAAAATTTGCATGATCATTAATATTACTAATTTCTTGATATAAAAACTGTGCTTTATTTAACTCATTATTAGAAAAATAGTGATTTGCTTTTTTAAAAACACTAAGTGCTGCTTCTGGATTGTAAATATCCCCGAAAGAATTATAGTTTTTAACTACAGTAGTCATTTCATAACTCACAAAAATATAATGTTGGTTTTAATGGCAGTATTTTCCTAATAAATCATTAACTTTTCAACTTAAACTTTAATATTTCTATACCAATTTTAAGTGGAAGTTTTAATGTTTCTTTAGGGCTATTGATTGAGTTTATGACAGTATTACCTAAACGATATGACAGGTGCCTTTTAACTTTTTCAGCATCATTTATATCAGCATATTCAGAAATAGGAGGTAAATTAGAAGTTTCTTTTTGACTCTCTTCTTTTATTTTTTTATAAATAATATATGGCATTTTTATAGAATCATTTAGATTTTTAGATTTTTCTATCATTGTTTGACCAATTTGATATGGTAGTTCACTTTTAATTCTATTCGGTGCACCAAATAACAATATTTCAGGATTTTTTGAAGTTACTGAGCTTTGTGAGTTAATTGTTAAGTTAATTGTATTTTGCTGAGTAGTCAATTTTTTTACTTTATTTTTTAATATGTTATTTTCAACTCTAGATTCACTCAGTTCTTCTTGTACATTTAATAGCTGAAGAAATGTAAATTTTTTTTCCTTTTCTAATAGTTGAAGCTTTTGCTCATTCAATTTATTTTTTTCTAATGCGGCAATTTGATCTTTCAATTTTTTATTTTCAAGCATTAATTGATTATTTCTAACATTTACTAACTTATTACTTTCAATTTCTTTTTTTAGGTTTTTGTTCTCTATTTCATATGAATTTAACATTTCTTGTGTAAGAAACATTGTAGTAAGTGCAATTTTATTTTTATGCTCAAATTCATTTTTTGAGTTGATTAATTTTTCATGAATAATATTATTTTCCGACTCTAATTTTTTATAGTTTTCATGAGTGATTTGAGTATTTTTTAAACTATTCACTTTGTCCTGTAAATTTTTATTGTAAGTATTATATTCTACTAATGTTTCTTGGAGTTTCATCATGTTTTGACGAGTAATTATATTTTCTAATTTTAATTTGCTATTATCTTTATATTCTAAATTTTTTTGTTTAAATTCTTCTATTTGTTTTTTTAAATTTTGATTATCAGAAAGAGCACTATCTAATGATTTTTTAAGATTTAGTGTATCTCGATCATTTTTAGCATTTAGGTTTAAATCTAATTTATGAGTATTATTTCTGATAATTTGATTTTTCTTTATATTGTCAAGTTCTTCTTGAAGATATTGATTTTCTAACTTAAATCTGCCAAGTTGTTCTTGTACATTAAGCATTTTTTGAAGTGTTAAATTTTCAATAGTTTGTTGAGAGCTTTTTATCTTACTTAAGTTTACTAACGCAAGTTGTAGATCATCATGTGAATGTTTTTTTAATGAGTCTTGAGCATTACTTTTCAGATGGTGCTTATTGACTGCATTTTTTTTACTCATTTACTTTTTCCAATAGGATTTCACTATATATTTCATTTAATCATAAAAGTATGAATATGTAAGCAACTAATGTATTTTTCAATTAATAAATTGTGACTATTCTTATCAAAATTTTAAAAAATAAGTTCAATAAATTTATCTATTTATTCAATTGTTTTTAGATGCATCACTTTTTATGGAAAAAGTTTTCATTATGTCTCTTTATTCGGTGAATTTATATTGTATCGCATATTGTATTAGATAATTCTATAGATATGACCTAGAAAATAAATTTTTACTATATTATTGTTATTAAAAAGTATATTAATAACATTATTTTTAATAAGATGTATAAAAGTATATTTGTTAGAATTATACTAAAAGATAAGGTAAAAAAGAGTATTGTTATGTTGAATATTACGATTGCTGGAATAGGATACGTGGGGTTATCTAATGCTGTTTTACTTGCTCAATATAATCAAGTAACAGCTTATGATATTGATGAAAAAAGAGTTACTGCGATTCAGCAAAAAAAATCGCCTATAGTAGATGCAGAAATTACAGATTTTTTAAAAAATAAAGATTTAAATTTAACAGCAACGGCTAATTTAGAGTCTGCATTTAAAAATGCAGATATTGTTATTGTTGCAACACCAACCAATTATGATTCTGAAACGCATACATTTGATACTTCTTCGATTGAAGCAGTGATTGAACAAGTATTAAGGATTAATCATGACGCCTTAATTGTTATTAAATCAACAATTCCAGTAGGATATACAGAAGAGGTAAGGACTAAATTTAATACAGATAATATTATTTTTTCTCCAGAGTTTTTGAGAGAAGGTAAAGCATTATTTGATAATTTATATCCATCGCGAATTATTGTCGGTGAAGTTTCTGAGCGCGCTAAAAAATTTGCAACTTTATTAGAGCAAGCATCTTATAAGCAAGATGTGCCTGTACTATTAACAGACAGCACAGAAGCAGAAGCAATAAAATTATTCTCAAATACTTATTTGGCAATGCGTGTTGCATTTTTTAATGAGTTGGATAATTATGCTATGGTTTATGGGTTAAATAGTAAACAGATTGTTGAAGGTGTGTCTTTAGATCCCCGTATAGGGCAGCACTATAATAATCCATCATTTGGTTATGGTGGTTACTGCTTACCAAAGGATACGAAGCAACTTCTTGCAAACTATAAGCAAGTACCTCAGAATCTTATTAAAGCGATTGTAGATGCGAATGTAACTCGTAAGCATGTGATTGCTAAAGATATTATGAAGTCTAAGCCTAAATGTGTTGGTATTTATCGTTTAATTATGAAAGCTGATTCTGATAATTTTAGAGCTGCGGCAATTTTAGATATTATGCATATGCTGAAAGCAAATGATATTGAAGTTATTATTCATGAACCTGTATTTAAAGATGATATGTATAATAATGAGTTTAAAATATGTAACAATTTTAAAGATTTTAGCGAGAATTGTGACATAATTGTTGCAAATAGAATGGTGTCCGAGTTATCTTCTATTTCAACAAAAGTCTATACCCGTGATCTTTTTGGTGGAGACTCGTAATATAGTTAAGGTTAGTAATTGAATCCTATTATTTTTTTAAAAATAAAGTTATTGCTCAAACAGTCGAGATTAATAGAAGTTTGTGCTATTGATGATAGTGATTATTATTTAAATTTAGCATGGGTATATTACCGTTTAGGTATGTATGAAGCAGCTTTTGCAATACAAGTTCAAAACAATAATTTTGAAACACTATTTGCGAAAACTGTTTCTGCTTCATATCTTGGAAAGAGGGACAGTGTTTTAGATTTTTTAAGTATTATTCAAAAAAAATACCCGAAAAGAATAGCGTTATTAATTCCATATCTGGCAACTTATTATCCAGAATGTGCATATGATTTAATCCATAAAACGCAAAGTTATCAAAGTCCTTTATATTTTTCATTATGCCTATTGCTTGAAGGAAAGGCATTTGCAAGAAAGAAGTATGATGAAGCTACGAATAAATCTAAATTATTGTACGATAACGATGAAAGATTATTATATGCAAATATATGTGTAGATGGTCAAAATGAAAAATTAGTCATTTTAAACGATTATTTAAATAGTTTTGAGTTAAGTTCCATTGCTTTACAACAACCAAGCGGGAATTTAACAGTTAATAATCTAAAATCAAATTGTACAGGCATTTCGGATGCGCTAAATAAACCATTGGTTTCAATTTTAGTCCCTGCTTATAATGTAGAAAGATTACTCAGAACCAGTATTGAAAGTTTGGTTAATCAATATTATAAAAATTTAGAAATTTTAATTATTGATGATGCCAGTACAGACAATACTGCAACTGTAATTAGAGACTTAGAAAAACAGTATTCCCAAGTGAGAGGAATATTCTTGTCAAGTAATGTGGGGCCTTTTGTTGCAAAAAATTATGCCGCGCAGCAAGCCTTAGGCGAATATTTAACGACGCATGACGCTGATGATTGGGCTCATCCAGAACGAATTTCACGACAAGTTCAGCCGTTATTGGATGATAAAAAATTAATTGCAACAACATGTCAATGGATTCGTTTAGGTGAAACTGGGGATTTTTATGCTAAGCAGCATTTCCCATTTAAACGGTTTAATCCTAGTTCGCCTTTATTTCGAAAGAAGCAAGTTATTCAAGATGTTGGATTATGGGATAGCGTGAGAATTGCAGCCGATACGGAGTTTATTGAACGATTACGTTTAGTTTATGGAAAAAAGTGCATTGCCTATTTAAAGCTCCCTTTAGTTTTGGGGGCCCATCGTACGAATTCATTGATGACATCAGTAGATACGGGAAATTTAGCGACTCATATATCGCCTATACGTTTATCTTATTGGCAAGCTTGGAGAAATTGGCATATTCAGCAAACTAAACTTGGCATTACTCCTTATATGCCTTGGGGGGCTGACTATCAATCACAATTTGAGATTCCATGCGCTATGCAAAATGAACAGTTAAAGTTATCAAAAATTTATGATTAAACGTGTTGGTGAAGTGTGAAATATCTTACTTCTCGTGGAATACGAAAAATACGCTTTTTAGATCAGTTTCTAGACCATATAGAGACGGATGAACATTTTAAATTAACGAAAGAGCATCTAATACTGGGATGGGGGCGCAAAAAGAGTTTTTTTAAAGCCAAAGCATATGCAAAAAAACATCATCTGCATCTCTTATGCTTAGAAGATGGTTTTATTCGCTCTTTAGGATTAGGTAAAGACGGTTATACACCGTTATCCCTGATTTTAGATGAAACAGGTATTTATTTTGATGCTTTACAACCCTCTGATTTAGAAAATCTAATTCTATTGGCAGAAAATTCTGAGTTAAATCAACGAGCAGAACAAAATATTCAAACCATTTTGAAAAATGGAATCACAAAATACAATCAAAAATTTATACCTTTAGATCCCCAAAAATTTACACCTACTCAGCAGCATATTTTAGTTGTAGATCAAACTTATGGAGATCAATCAATTCAATATGCAGGTGCAAATGTTTTAACTTTTAAGAAAATGTTAGCGCAAGCGCAACACGATTTTCCAGATGCTATTATTTGGGTAAAGGTTCATCCTGATGTACTTGCAAAAAAATCAAAAGGTCATTTTACACATAAAGAATTGAATCACCCTCAAATTCGGGTTTTAACTCAACAATATAATCCGATTGAATTATTACGGCAGTTTACCCATGTTTATGTGGTGAGTTCTCAATTAGGCTTTGAGGCTTTGATGTGTGGTAAGCAGGTCTATTGTTTTGGTATGCCTTGGTATGCCGGATGGGGCTTAACAGATGATCGTTATGCACCAGTTTATTTGGTTAATGAGCGTAGAAATAAGCAACGTTCCTTATTGCATTTGTTTGCTTGCGCGTATTTAAAGTATGCACGTTATGTACATCCAGTCACACAGCAACAATGTGAGCTAGAAGATCTCTTAAGCCTTTTTATACCGAATATTCGTGCACAAAAATATATTCCGATAAAATTATCTGCTTATGGTTTTAGTCATTGGAAACGACAGTTCATCTCAGATTTTCTGAACTTCCCAGATACACAAATAAATTATTATTCACTTTTTAAACCACCTAAAACGGATATTGTTTTGGCATGGGGGAAAAAAGCGCAGCGCTTAAGAGCAAGCGGTTATCAATATGTCATTACAGTTGAAGATGGTTTTATACGTTCGATTGGATTAGGTGCAAATCTAGTGAGACCTTGCTCATTGGTTTTTGATGATATTGGAATTTATTATGATGCGACTCGACCATCAAGATTGGAAAATTTATTAAAATATAGAGCAGAATTGAGCCTTGAAGAAAAACAACGCGTATTAGAATTAACGCAAATGCTGATTGAGCTGCATATTACAAAATATAATGTGGGTATTCAACAAGAATTGGTTCGACCACAGGGATATGACAACGTAATTTTAGTGATCGGACAAGTTGAAGATGATATGTCGATTCAACTCGGTAGCATTGAAATAAAAACAAATTTGTCACTTTTAAAGACGGTTAAAGCTAGAAATCCAACGGCATATATTATCTACAAACCTCACCCAGATGTTGTAGAGGGACTACGGGTTGGTGCTATTTCAGAACATATTGCATATCAATATTGTCATCATATCGAGACTAAAGTTTCTATTTTAGAATGTTTTAAAATTTGCGATGATGTACACACCATTTCCTCATTGAGTGGTTTTGAAGCATTAATTCGAGGTTTGAATGTTTATTGTTATGGTTTGCCATTTTATGCTGGATGGGGATTAACTTATGATGAATATCAATGTGAACGACGAGGCACGCTGATTTCTTTAGAAAAGTTGATTTTTTGTACTTTAGTAGAGTATCCTTTATACAATTTTAAAGAAATTAACATATTACCAACAATACACCCAGAGAATGTCATTGAGCATTTAAGTAAGATGGGATACTTTCAGCACCCTAAATCATATTTAATGAAGGCCATTGGCTTTTTCAGAAATTTTAAAAGTTGATTAAGGTAAGAACTACGTGTCGAAACATTTGAAAGGATTGCTCAGCTGTAAGCGAGTATTACTTTTACAGGGGCCAATGGGAAATTTCTTTTCAAAATTCTCACAATGGTTAGTTCAACACAAAATTGATTGTTTAAAACTAGACTTCAATGGTGGAGATGCTTTTTTTTCTAAAAATATAAAAAATACCTTTGATTATACGGATACATTAGAAAATTTTGAGAATTGGTTAACTCATTTTATTAAAGAATATAATATTGACGCAATTGTTTGTTTTGGAGATTGCCGTTTTTATCATGTCATTGCAAAAAATGTTTCTAAACAGTGTCAGATAAAATTTTATGCATTTGAAGAAGGCTATATCCGCCCGAATTATATTACCTTTGAACAAGATGGTGTGAATTTTTATTCAAATTTCAATGATGCTTTTACAGTGGGGTATTTAGATCAATCAAAAAGCGTGATTCAACCTGCTGTAGCTGTAAATAATCGTTTTTCATTAATGACATTAAGTGCAATTTTATATTATTGGTTTTGGGTTATGCGTAGTTCAAAGTACCCGAATTATCAACACCATCGTCAAATCGCACCTCGATTAGAATTATATTATTGGTGGCGATCTGCATATAGACGTTTAAGAAATCGAATTTTTGAAAAAAGAAGATTTAAACTTTTTTTACGTCAATATTCAAAACAATATTTTATATTTTCACTACAAGTACATAATGATTCTCAGATTCTGACGCATAGTCATTTAAAGTCTGTTGAACTTTATATTGAAAAAGTGATTGAAAGTTTTGGCCAGTATGCAAATAAGAATCAGCATTTAGTGTTGAAACACCATCCTATGGATCGTGGTTATAAAGATTATTCAAAGCTTATTCATGAATATATGATGAAATTTAATTTGGAAGGGAGAATCCATTATTTTTGTGATATTCATTTCCCATCTTTATTGAAACATAGTTTGGGAATGGTGACTGTAAATAGTACAACAGGGTTACAAGCACTTTTTCATGGTATTCCAGTGAAAACAATAGGTTATGCAATATATAACCTTCCAGGTTTAACAAATCAGTATCCATTACAAAAGTTTTGGCTTGAACCTGGTGAGGTTGATATGGCGTATTTTTATTATTTTAGACAAAAATTAATAGATTATTCACAGCTTAATGGATCATTTTATGGGAAATCACCTTGGATGAGTGAAACTAAAAGTATTGAAGATGAAAAATAATGAAATAAATTTATTATTTATTTAAAATATTGTTAATTAAGTCACTGCTATTTTTAGAATTCTTAAATTGAATAGTACATAATAATATAAATGCGACACATGCTTAGGATACAATTCATGGTTATAGATTTTGAGCGATGAATGATGTGCCATGAATTATGAATTAGACGTCTTTTCTACGATCGTTATTTCAGTGATTGTTTTATTTATAGGTCATTTTTTTGTCAATAAGATTAGTCCCTTAAAAAAGTATAATATTCCAGAACCTGTGGTCGGGGGATTAATTGCAGCAGCAGCTACTTATATCCTATTTATAGGGTTTAATATTACGATTTCTTTTGATGCTAAAATTCAGCAAATTTTTATGTTGATGTTTTTTACATCGGTAGGGTTGAGTGCGAGTTTAGCTAAATTAAAAGAAGGTGGAAAAGCATTAATTCTATTTCTCATCAGTGTCATTATCTTTGTATTTTTACAGAATATTGTGGGAATTAGTCTTGCAAAAATACTTGGTCTAGATCCACTTATTGGGTTAATTGTTGGCTCGGTTACATTGACTGGTGGTCATGGAACTGCGGGGGCTTGGGGCGCTGTTTTTGAAAAGAATCATGGTATTCAAGGGGCAGTTGTATTGGGGATGGCCAGCGCAACTTTTGGTTTAGTTATCGGGGGAATGATGGGTGGTCCTGTTGCTAAGTTCTTAATACGCCGTTATCAATTAGCAGAAGAGATTACCCCATCCAGTATACGTGGTGAAGCGCCACCAGCTGCTGAAACAGCGCCTTTTGAATATCCAGAAAAAACACGTTTAATCACAGCAGATGATGCGGTTAAAACTATGGGAATGTTCGCATTTTGCATTTGTTTTGCATATTTTATGACGAGTATAGCTCATGGCCAATGGTTTGAATTACCCACTTTTGTATGGGCTTTAGCATGTGGTGTTATTCTTCGAAATATCTTAGAGCATGGTCTTAAAATTGAAATGTTCGATCGTTGTATTGATGTCTTTGGTAATGCCTCTTTAGCATTATTTTTATCGATGGCGCTTATGTCATTACAACTTTGGTTATTGGCAGACTTGGCAGGTCCTTTAATCATTATCTTATTGGTACAAACCTTAGTGTTGGCCTTATATTTATACTTTGTGACATTCCGTGTCATGGGGAAAAGTTATGATGCTGCTGTATTATGTGCAGGTCAATGTGGTGTGAATTTAGGTGCAACACCAACTGCAATTGCAAATATTCAAGCCGTAACCAATACATATGGCCCATCACATAAAGCCTTTTTAATTATCCCTTTAACTGGTGCTTTTTTTGTTGATATTGTAAACGCAGTTGTCATTCAGTTTACAATTGGATTGTTCAGTTAAGACAAATCAGACATGTTTTAGAGCTCTTTTTGAAAGGGCTCTCAACATTTTAGGAAAATATAGTTAGACGATAAAACTATATATTTCACATAAGATTAGTATAAATAACATCCAATTAATACCCTTATTCATCTTATTTAAAATAAATTAAACACGATTCGTAAATCTTAAATTCATAGATGATCGATTGATTAAAGTTGAGATTTTCTTCATTTTTGAGTTTCTTTTGTCAAGGATGCAAAGAATGAGAACATGGCTATACTCAATTGGGTTAGTGACGACTTTAATGAGTTCCTCTAGTTTCGCGGCACAATTATCTTTAGGTGATCCACAATTAGACAGTGGCGAAGTCAAGCTTACAGGCGCAATTCGCACACGCTATTTGCATAAAAATTATTCTAATAAAGCCAATCAAGGATCAGCCAATAACGATTGGAAGCTTGCGGATATTAAACTCGTCTTGAGTTATGAAAATCCAAATTGGATCGCATCAATGGATACGCGGTGTTACCAATATAGTTCATTATGCGATGCTGTTTTTTTGAAAGATGCATGGGCGGGTTATAAGTTTAATGATGAGCAGAGATTAACTGCGGGCTTGCAATATGTAGATTTTGGTATTGATCGTTTATGGGGGAATAGCTATTACGAAACCATTCTAAATACCGTGGGTGTGGAAGATATTCAAAATTTAGGACTTAAATATCGCTTTAAAAATGATGATTACCATGTTGCACTCGGTTTTTATGCTAGAGATGGTGGAAATTTTAAAGGGACTTCTAAGGATTCTAGTCGTTATTCTGGAAATTTTGTCGCTGCTGATGATGCAACATTTGGTACACATATTAAGGAAAAAAATATGTGGATTGGTCGAGCATCAAAAAAAGTTGAATTGAATAAAGAATTAGGGCTGAAATCTGAAATAGGGGGTTCATTTTGGTATTCTGATTTAGACAATAAAAGAACCGATGTTGATGGACATCGTAAAGCATGGACGGTTTTTGCATTAACTGAACTGGATTCATGGCAATGGTTATTTGTAACGGGTGGTCAGAATATTAATAATGGTGATGATAGACATCCAAATTATTCGACAATGGGTGCCTTTGATTATTCATACCAAGTGGCTAATAAAGGGAAATTTTTAGTCAACGAAATTAGTTATGCCGTAAAAAATCCTGTTTATAAGTTAACGAGTGTTAAGCCTTATCTTTCTTATAGTCAGTTTTATAAAGATGAGGCAGGCTATAAAGACTCTACACGTATTAATGCAGGGGTGTATTTCTTCTATAAAAGTATTGGTATTCAAGGAGAATATATCTGGAGTAAAAATGATCCATTTACTGGAGGAAGCGCCAATGGCTTAGCGGCTGGTGAAAATACTCGTTGGGATCAATTATTCTACTTATCTTTAGGCTACTATTTCTAAAATTATATTGTTTTGAAATTTAGAGCTCCTCTTCGCCCGCTGATCATCAGCGGGTTTTTTTTGAATGATTTATATCGCGATATAATGTGAATAATATTTTTTGTAAATTATAAAAAGACCTTTTCTTTTGAGGGTGAATTTTCAATAGGTCGAATGAGTTCCCCCCGAGGTAAATTCTGAATATGTGCTAAACGACCAATCAGCTCTTGTTGAATAAAAAGAATACATGTTTGTAATTTGGATGAGCTTTTTAAGCGAGATGGATAAACTGCCCAAATATCAGCATCTTGCCAATAGCCAGGAAGAATATGTTGTAACTGCCCTGAAAGTAGTTCATCGGCAACATCCCAAATTGAACGTAGAATAATTCCTTGTCCATCAATGGCCAACTGATTGGTAATCTCTCCATTATTCGATACAAAGCGAGGTGTTACACGTGTAATAACATCTTCACATGAATGTCTTAATTTGAGTAAAACAGAAGACTGATCACGTTCACTAATGGTTAAGCAATCATGGTGTTGTAATTCATCAATATGCTCAGGAATACCATTTTTCATTAAATAGCTTGGTGAAGCGCAGAAAACCCGAAAATTTGAGGCGAGTTTTTTTGCAATCATATTGGGTGCAATTTCATTTCCAATACGAATATCTAAGTCAATACTATGTTCAATTAAGTCTTTTGTATTATCTATCGTATCAAAGTGAATCGTCAGTTTTGGATATAAGGTAATGAGCTTAGAAAGAATAGGTGCAACGTGTTTGCGACCAAAACCAAAGCTACTAATAATATCTAAGTGTCCTACGGGAGCATTTTGTGGGTTATTAATGAGCTCACTGATTTCATGGAATTCATCTAAAATATTTGCAACACGCTCAAGAATAAGTTTGCCATCTTCAGTGAGGCTGACATGGCGAGTGCTACGATGAAATAATTTACTATTTAAACTTGTTTCTAAAATATTAATTCGTTTACTAATATATGCAGGGGATACACCTAATTCTTCTGCTGATTCTACAAAGCTTTTCCGTTTAGCAATGACACAAAAAACCTTTAAATCCGATAAGTTGGGTAAATTATTCACGATTCGTGTCCATTAGGTTAATAGTTTGTATATTGATCATTTTACATGAAAAGATCATTTTTATAACTTGTGAGAAATGTTCGAGCGACGGAGTGAAGTAAGCATATGGCAAAAACATTTAAAATTGCCACCCTTGCAGGTGATGGAATCGGTTTAGAGGTTTTACCAGAGGGGATAAAAGTTGTAAAGGCTGTAGCTGAAAAATACGATATTGATATACAGCTGGATGCATTTGATTGGGCAAGCTGTGACTATTATTTAGAACATGGTCAAATGATGCCAGATCATTGGTTTGAAACGCTACAACAATATGATGCTATTTTCTTTGGTGCAGCGGGTTGGCCAGATAAAGTTCCAGATCATATTTCATTATGGGGATCTTTGCTGCAATTTCGTCGTCGCTTTGACCAATATGTGAATTTACGCCCTGTTCGTTTAATGCCAGGGGTAAAATCACCATTGGCTGATAAACAGCCAGGTGATATCGATTTTTACGTTGTACGTGAAAATAGTGAGGGTGAATATTCTGCAATTGGTGGTAAAGCTTTTGAGGGCACGGATCGCGAATTTGTTTTACAAGAAGCTGTCTTTACTCGTCATGGTGTAGATCGAATTTTAAAATATGCATTCGAGTTTGCAAAAGAACGTGATGCTAAAAAACTAACCGCAGCAACAAAATCAAACGGTATTGCAGTGAGTATGCCGTATTGGGATGAGCGTGTAGATGCGATGTCAGCAAAATACCCAGAAGTTAAAGCAGACAAGCAACATGTTGATATTTTAGCAGCGCGTTTTGTTTTACAACCTGAACGTTTTGATGTTGTTGTCGCATCTAATTTATTTGGTGATATTTTGTCAGATTTAGGACCTGCATGTACCGGTACAATTGGTTTAGCTGCTTCTGCAAATTTAAATCCAGAACGAAAGTTCCCCTCTTTGTTTGAACCTGTACATGGTTCGGCACCAGATATTTATGGACAAAATATTGCAAATCCAATAGCTGCAATTTGGTCAGGTGCAATGATGCTGGAATTTCTGGGTAGTGATGAACCAAAATGTATTGAAGCAAGCCAAGAAATTATGAATGCGATTGAACATGTATTAATTAATGGACCAAAAACTGCTGATGTCGGCGGTACTGCAAAAACTTATGAAGTAGGTGATGCAATTGCTGAATTAATTCGCAGAAAATGATGGATGTATTCGTTAAGGAATAAGAATTTAATTCCATTACAAACGGATTTATGGATATGGAAAATCAAAAGTCAAAAGTATATACAGATAAAATGCTTGCAGTAACAAGCCTTGTATTTGTATTCGTCTCTGTAGCAGGACTTGCAATTTACTCGACTCAATCGATTGAATTGGCATCCAAGTTAATGTACTGGGCAACTTCAATTTTTACGACGCCAGTTTTATTATTTGCTTTTTTATCGATTATTTTTACGGGTATTTTAGCATTTAGTAAATATGGGAAAATCAAACTCGGTGAGGGAAAGCCAGAATACAGTACCATGTCATGGATATTCATGTTTATTCTTTCTGGCATTGGTTCTTCTAGCTTATATTGGGGATTTTTAGACTGGGCGTATTATTATCAAACACCTGGTTTAAGTTTAGCGCCCGAATCTGCTGAAGCGCTTAAATATAGTGTTGCATATTCATTTTTCCACTCAGGTATTAGTGCTTGGGCAATTTATGCATTAGCGTCTATTTCACTGTGTTACAGTTTTCATGTGCGTAAAAATAAAGGGTTAAGCCTCGCTTCAATTATTGAAGCAGTAACAGGATTCAAAGCAACAGGTCCTGTAGGTCGTATTGTTGATTTACTCTTCTTGTTATGTATGTTTGGTGCGTTAACAATATCATTAGTGCTAACTGCGGTCACATTTACCAATATTTTATCTTTACTCACAGGCATTCCAAATACATTCACAACCAAGGTCATTATTATTTTGGCAGTTGCGGTTGTCTTTGCATTAAGTTCATACGTTGGTATGGAAAATGGTATGAAGCGTTTAAGCCATGCTGTGTGTTTGGGTGTTGTATTGTTTGCTGTATATGTATTGGTTTTTGGTCCAACACAATTCATTTTAAATAACTCATTGATGAGCTTTGGTTTAATGGCAACCAATTTTGTAGATATGAGCCTATTTACAGATCCAATGGGAGATGGGAAATTTACCCGTGAATGGACCGTATTCTATTGGTTGTGGTGGATTTCATATGCACCTGGTGTAGCATTATTTGTTACCCGTGTATCTAAAGGACGTACCATTAAAGAAGTCATTGTTGCAATGGTTGTCGGTGGAAGCGTTGGTTTATGGTTTATCTTTGGCGTATTTGAGAACTTTAGTGTCTATAACTTTATTCATGGTGTGGTCGATGTACCTCATATCTTAAGCAATGATGGTGGAGAAGTCGCAATTGGACAATTGCTCAGTCTTTTACCAGCAGGGCAAGTGATGATGTGGATTTTCCTGGCAATTATGGTGGTGTTCTTGGCTGCACATATGGATGCTGTGGGTTACGCTGTATCTGCGACATGTACCAAAGGTTTAGAAGAAGGGCAAGATCCATCACCAAAAGCACGTTTATTCTGGTGTGTCATGTTAACGTTAGTTCCAATTGCAATGATTTTTTCAAAAGCGCCGTTGGACACAATGAAAACAGCAACCATTATTACAGCACTGCCTTTTATTGTGATTATCTTGATTCAAACCTATGGTTTAATTAAATGGTTAATTGAAGATTATTCTAAAATTCCAGCACATTTAATTGATCAACGAAACTTAGAGTTAGACCAAGCGGCATTGAATGAACACATTGATATTGATGTCGGAAAATCTGTATCAGATGAACGTAAAAATGCAGAAAGAGAAGCATCATGAGTACAACAATGCATACAGACTATGTGCTCAGCGAAGAAATGCAGAGCTTAGTGTATTGGAGTGGTGTTTATAGTCCGGCAGATGCAGATATGGACTCTATTCGAGCGGCATATGATGCAATGTGTAAACATTACACATTGCCTAGAGATGGCAAAATTGAAATTCATGATTTTACAATTGAAGATGCTAAACCTGCTGTAAATGTCAGATTATATACACCAAAAAATCAACAACCACCTCAAAATGGTTGGCCGTGTGTTTTATATTTTCATGGCGGTGGTTGGGTCGTTGGCGGTCTAGATTCACACGAATTTATGCTTAGCTATATTTGTCAAGATCTGAATATTGCAGTGATGAGTGTTGATTATCGTTTAGCACCAGAACATAAGTTTCCAGCGGCATATGATGACTGCCTAAATGCTTATATGGGCTTACGTGATCATGCTAAAGAATGGAAAATTGATGTTGAAAATATCATTATTTCAGGTGATAGCGCTGGTGGAAATTTAGCAGCTGCAGTTGCAGTCAATCTGCAAAAAACTGGTCATCAAGCGAAAGGATTAGCGGTTATTTATCCGCTTTTAACAACAAAGTTTGATTTACCCGCATATGAAATTCATGCTAAAGCACCATTGTTGAGTCGTGAAGATTGTGATTATTACTTGCGTGAATATGCACCTGATATTTCAACATGGGAGGATACGCGTTTAGCACCTTTGTTAGCAAAAGACTTTTCAAATATGCCTGAGAGTTTTATTGCAGTTGCTGAATATGATCCTTTAAGTGATGACGGGAAAATTTTTTCTGAGAAACTAACCCAAGCAGGAATAGAAAACCGCTTGCATGTTGCAAAAGGAGTATTACATAGCGGTTTGCGCTTAATGAGAGATTGTCCAGAAGTACAGCAAATGTATCAAGAATTGATCAAAGCCATACAACAGATGATTAATCGCACATCAACTACGTAATCTAAATTGTTTGAAATTAAGAAATGAATGGAGTGAATAACATGAGTTCAGTTGAAACATTACCAAAAGATTTTTGTTCTGATCCAGATAATGCATGGACATTTCCAAAAGTATTTTATACATCATCGCAAATATTTGAGCGTGAAAAAGAAGAGATTTTTGCAAAAAGCTGGATTTGCGTTGCACATGGTAGCGAACTTGCGAATTCTAACGATTATATTACGCGTAAAGTGATTGGCGAAAATATTGTTATTATTCGTGGGAAAGATGGCGTATTAAGAGGATTCTATAATGTTTGCCCGCATCGTGGCCATGAATTGTTATCGGGTAGCGGAAAAGCTAAAAATGTGATTACTTGTCCATATCATGCTTGGACTTTCAAGTTAGATGGCAGCTTAGCTTTAGCACGTAATTGTGATCATGTAGAAAATTTTGATAAAGAAAAGTCAAGCATGGTTCAGTTAAAAGTTGAAGAATATGCAGGCTTTGTTTTCATTAATATGGATGAAAATGCAACATGTGTTGAAGATCAATTACCTGGTTTTTCTGCCAAATTAAATGAAGCTTGTAGCGTGGTTAAAGATTTAAAACTGGCTGCACGTTTTGTTACAGATACACCAGCAAACTGGAAAATTATTGTTGATAATTATTTAGAATGTTATCACTGTGGACCAGCTCATCCTGGTTTTGCTGACTCTGTACAAGTTGATAAATATTGGCACACGACTCACCAAAATTGGACACTTCAATACGGTTATGCACGTTCTTCAGAGAAGTCATTCAAGCTTGATCCATCGATTACAGATCCAGAGTTTCATGGTTTTTGGACATGGCCAAGTACGATGTTTAACGTACCGCCTGGTAGCAATTTCATGACCGTTATTTATGAATTTCCTGTCGATGCTGAAACAACGCTACAGCATTATGATATTTACTTTACAAATGAAGAGTTAACTCAAGACCAAAAAGATTTAATCGAGTGGTATAAGAATGTATTCCGCCCAGAAGATCTAGATCTGGTTGAAAGTGTTCAACGTGGTTTGAAATCACGTGGTTATCGAGGTCAAGGTCGTATCATGACAGACAAACAGCGTTCAGGTATCAGTGAACATGGTCTTGCATATTTCCAAAACCTTGTCGCACAACATCACCAATAAGTGAGTGAGTGTAATTGAACCTTCTGTGAAGGATGAGCCCATTCTCATCTTTCACTGATGTCGCTAAAAGTAGGATGTTAAAGATGTCAGTATTACCAGATAACGATTTATTTCAGCAACTTGGATTCATTCATGGTCAATGGGTAAGTGCACAAAATCAAGATCAATTAAGTGTGACTAATCCTGCCACAGATGAAGAAATTGGTCATATACCCAATATGGGAGCAGCAGAAGCAACCGAGGCAGTTGAAAGTGCATATCGAGCATTGCAATCTTGGAAAGCATTGACGGCACAGCAACGTGCAGACTTACTCTTGGCATGGCATAAACTGATTTTAGAACGTGCAGACGATTTAGCACGTATTATGACCATTGAACAAGGAAAGCCTCTTGCTGAAGCACTTGGTGAAGTGAAATATGCTGCTTCATTTATTCAATGGTTTGCAGAAGAGGGTAAACGTGTTTACGGTGATGTGATTCCAACAACCAATGCAGGTCAGCGCTTTTTAGTAACGAAAGAACCTGTTGGTGTTGTTGCAGCGATTACACCGTGGAACTTTCCTTTGGCAATGATTACACGTAAAGCGGCACCAGCTTTGGCAGCAGGCTGCACAATTGTAATTAAACCCGCAAATGAAACGCCATACTGCGCATTAGCATTGGCGAAATTGGCAGAGCAAGCTGGAATTCCTGCAGGTGTTATTAATGTCGTAACAGGAAAATCGGCTGAAATTGGTTTAGTTTTTACATCACATGAAAAAGTGAAAAAACTAACCTTTACAGGTTCAACGCCAGTTGGTCGATTATTGATGCAGCAATGTGCTTCAACAATTAAAAAACTAGCTTTAGAGCTTGGTGGTAATGCGCCACTGATTGTGTTTGAAGATGCAGATTTAGATAAAGCCGTTGAAGGTGCAATTTTTGCAAAGTATCGTAATGCAGGGCAAACCTGTGTATGTGCCAATCGTATTTATGTACATACAAGTGTTTATGCAGCATTTACAGAAAAATTTGTAGCGGCAGTACAAAAATTAAAAGTTGGTAATGGATTAGACGCAGGGGTAAATATAGGCCCACTGATTAATGAAAAGGCTGTTTTAAAAGCTCAAAAGCTGATTGATGATGCTGTTAAAAAAGGTGCAAAAATTGCTTTTGGTGGTCAAAGACATACATTGGGTTCAAGCTTTTTCGAGCCAACGGTTTTAACTGACGTTAATCAATCTATGGAAATAGTAGACGAAGAAATTTTTGGACCTGTTGCACCGTTGATCCGCTTTGAGTCAGACGAAGAGGTGGTTGCCCAAGCCAATGATACAATTTTTGGTTTAGCTGCTTATATTTATACCGAGAATATTTCTCGTATTTTTAAAGTGTCTGAGCAATTAGAGTATGGAATGGTGGGTATGAATTCAACAACGATTTCGAATGAAGTTGTACCATTTGGTGGTGTAAAACAGTCTGGTGTTGGTCGTGAAGGATCTAAATATGGTTTAGAGGAATTTATGACTATTAAGTATTTATGTCTAGGTGTTTAATACCTAAAGACAGTTGAGACGGATGTAATTCAACGGTCTTAACACATGGCATTTGAAGTAAAATAAGGATATGCAGATGACTGAAAGTTATCAAATGTTTCCTACTGTTGTAACAGCAGTTGAGCAATTAACCCCTTTAATTAAACGCTTTACTTTTAAGCGTAAAGATGGCCAAGACTTTCCCGCATTTACTGGTGGTAGCCATATTATTGTAAAAATGAATGATAAGTTATCTAATGCTTATTCACTCATGAGTAATTTTAAAGATTTATCTACTTATCAAGTTTGCGTTCGTAAGGATGTTGAAGGTAAGGGCGGTTCTGTTTTTATGCATGAACAATGCATACAAGACTTCGAACTGGAAGTATCTTCTCCGAAAAACTTATTTGCTTTAGCTGCAACAGGTCAGAAGCATATTCTTATTGCTGGTGGTATTGGTATTACGCCATTTATTCCTCAAATGGATGAATTGGCTGAGCGTGGAGAAACCTACGAATTGCATTATGCTTTTCGTGCACCTGAACATGCTGCACTATTAAATGATTTACAACACAGTCGTCATGCAGATCATGTTTTTACCTATGTTGATAGTGAAGGCAAGTCGCTTGATTTAGATGTACTTCTAGCAAATCAACCTAAGGGGACGCATGTCTATGTATGTGGCCCAAAGCCAATGATTGATGCTGTGATTGATGCGAGTAATCGCCATCGTTTCCGTGATGAAAACATTCATTGGGAGCAGTTTGCCTCTACTCAACCTGAAAATGGTGAAGCATTTACTGTGGTACTTGCTAAATCTAATCAAAAAATTGAAGTCCGAGCGGATCAAACCATTTTACAAGCTATTGAACTACTTAATATTGATGTAGAATGTTTATGTCGTGAAGGTGTTTGTGGAACATGTGAAACAGCCATTCTTCAAGGCGAAGCAGAACATTATGATCAATATTTAAGTGAGGCTGAAAAAGCATCTCAACAAAGTATTATGATTTGTGTTTCTCGCGCCAAAGGTAAAGAAATTACGTTAGATCTTTAATCAGCAATCAAGCTTATATACATCCTATATAAGCTTGTTTTTATGATGCATTTTCATTTGAATTACTTTATTTGAAAATTTTACTTTTTTATTATGATTAACATAAATACCATGTAGTGATTGCTTAATTTTATAGATTTATACTGCTTATATTTCAATTTTATTCTTTTAATCGTTCACTTAAACAATAAAATAATTTAAGCAGAATTAATTTTATTTTTCAATTAGATGCTTGTATGTGCAAGTATTGAGCATTTTTGTGGCTGATTTCATCTAAATGAGTCTTCATTTAATATTCATAAATTCACTTTTACAGATATAGATTTCTTTTTTTAATATTTTTCTTAATCACATATATTCATTAAGATTTAGAAAATTTGCAAAAATCTGGAAATAGAAATGTTAAATACGACAAGCTTTGGTTTTAAAAATTTAGCATTGTCCATTGGGATTTTGGGCTCTGTATTTTTAGTTGGCTGTGGTAATAGTGGACAACAAAATAAGGAATCAAAAGCTGAGACATCTCAAACCACAGCTGCTGAACTACCAAAAGAAGTTCGTTTAGCCTGGGGCGGTGGTCCACGTGTTTGGGTGTTAGGCAAAGCGAATGGAGATTTTGAAAACGCACTAGGTACAAAAGTGAAATGGATAGAATTCGCAACAGGTGCGGATGTCATTAACTATTTTGCAGCAAATGAAATTGATATCGCGCGTTTTGGTTCAAGTCCAGCTGTTGCTGGTATAACACGTGGTTTACCGATAGAAATTATTGGCTTAGAAGGTCTCATTTCAAGTGCAGAGCGTTTAATTGCTCGTCCAGATATTAAAAACTTACAAGGTTTAGTGGGTAAAAAGGTTGCCTTTCCTGCAAACTCAACAGCGCAATATGCTTTAGAACAAGCATTGGCTTTAGAAAAAATTGATAAGTCTAAAATTCAATTAATTGCACTCAAACCTGCTGAAATTGTTTCTGCATGGACTCGTGGTGATATTGATGCTGCCTATGTTTGGGGACCATTCACCCAACAGTTAGAAAAAGAAGGCGGTAAGGAAATTTTTAGTACGACGCAGCTCAATAATCAAGGCATTTTGGTGTATAACAATTTTGCGGTTCGTAAGGAGTTTGCAGAAAAATACCCAGAGCTGGTGGTTAAATTTTTGAAAACTTATCAAAAGCAAGTGGATGAATATCAAAAAAATCCAAAAGAAGCTTCTGAGAAAATTTCAAAATATTTAAGTCTTCCATATGATCAAGTTGAAACGACTTTAGCAGGTATTGAATATATTCCACTTAAAGAGCAAATCTCTCAGAAATATCTGGGCGCTACTCCAGATGATGAAACATCAGGTATTGCGAAAGCAACTTTGGATATTTCGAAGTTTCTTGTCACGATTGGTGAATTAAAACAATCTGATGTACCAAAAAGTTATGCGCCAAACATCAATAGTAAATACCTTATTGAAGCCACAAAATAAGGTTATAGAATGGTTCATATCAGTTCTTTAAAAGCAAAAGTAATTAGTGCAGTGTCACTGATTACTTTTGTAATTATTTGGCAATTGGCGTGTTCATTTAAATTAGTCTCGCCTATTTTGCTACCTTCTCCCTTACAGATTATAGATACCGTTGTAGATTTAACCCAAAACGGTTACCGAGATGCACCGTTTTATCAACATATTTTAGTAAGTACAGCACGCGCTTTTTTTGCATTTTTTATCGCAATTATTATTGGCGTTCCTTTAGGGTTACTCATGGGGCGTACTCCTGTATTAAATGCAATATTTGATCCATTTGTACAGTTTTTACGTCCGATTCCTAAGATTGCACTAATTCCTTTGGTTGTGGTGTGGCTTGGTATTGGTGAAGAGTCTAAATTTTTCTTGATTTTTATTGCAACGTTCTTGAGTGTGATTGTGGGCTCAACCTCTGCCAGCCATAATGTTCCTACTGGCTTAATCCAAGCTGCTCAAACCATGGGACTCGGACGTACTGCAATTTTATTTCGTGTCATTTTGCCATCATCATTGCCTGAGCTTTTTACTACGATTCGGTTGTCGATTGGAATTGGTTGGACATCTCTGATTGCAGCAGAAATGGTTGCAGCAAATTCTGGTTTAGGTTGGATGATTATTAATGCAGGGTCTTATTTAAGAACAGATGTGGTTATTGTTGGCATTATTTTACTGGGAATGATTGGCTTCTTATTAGACTGGCTCATTGTGAAAGCACAACAGAAATGGGCGCCTTGGACAGGAAAAGCATAATGACATCATCATTTATTCAGCTGAACAATGTTCAAAAGACATTTAAGCAAAATAAAACTGAAAATACGGTACTTGAAAATATTCATTTAGAGATACCAGAAGGTCAATTTGTTTGTTTACTTGGGCCATCGGGCTGTGGTAAGTCGACCATTTTAAATTTGCTAGCAGGTTTTGAAAAACCGACCCATGGTGATATTTATGTCGATGGACAAACTATTGAGGGACCTGGAATAGATCGGGCTGTTGTGTTCCAACACGCACAATTATTTCCGTGGTTGACGGTAAGAGAAAATATTCAATTTCCACTTAAGCAATCTAAAGCAAATGCGCAATATATTGCGGAACAAACTGAAGATTACTTAGAAAAAACAGGCTTAAAAAAGTTTGAAAATCATCGTATTTGGCAAATTTCAGGCGGAATGAAACAACGTGTCGCTTTGGCTCGCGCTTGGATTATGAAACCGAAAATTTTGTTAATGGATGAGCCATTTGGGGCTTTAGATGCACAGACCCGAATTCTAATGCAAGAAACGCTCACGAAGCTTTGGCAAGATAATAAAACCACAGTTTTATTTGTCACTCATGATATTGATGAGTCCTTATTATTGGCTGATCGAATCATCTTAATGGCGGGACATCCAGGTCGAATTGCAGAAGATATTGCTGTGCATTTACCTCGGCATCGTACTATTGAAAATATTGCGCCCCAAACAGAATTCATTGAAACCAAAAAACATATTTTAGAAGTTATGCGTAAAGAAGTTAGTCGCATGATTGATTACGCACATTAAGATTACAGGATATTATTATGTTATTAAGTCATTTACCTCGCGTTAAACTAGTACAGGCACCGACACCACTTGAATTTCTACTTAATTTAACCAAAGCCTTAGGTGGTCCTGAAATTTATATTAAACGTGATGATGCAACAGGTTTGGCAACAGGTGGAAATAAAACACGTAAACTTGAGTTTCTTATTGGGGATGCAATTGCAAAAGGTGCAACCCATGTCATCACACAAGGTGCAACACAATCGAATCATGTACGTCAAACCATAGCGGCTGCAAATAAGTTTGGTTTAAAAGCATCAGCTATTTTGGAACAACGTGTGAATGATGGTGCGGTTGAATATTATAATAATGGTAACGTATTACTAGATGAAATTTTAGGTGTCCATTCAATTGATATCGTTCCTGGCGGGACAGATATGGTGGCTGCTTTAGAAGCGAAAGCAAAAGCATTAGAAGCTCAAGGTGAACGTCCGTATATTATTCCTGGTGGTGGCTCAAATGCGGTTGGCGCATTAGGTTATGTTTCTACAGCAATTGAATTAATTTACCAATTGAACCAATTACAACTTGTACCTACGCATTTAGTTCACGCAACAGGAAGTACAGGAACCCAAGCTGGTTTATTGGCAGGTTTAGCGGCAACAAATTCTAATTTACCTGTTTTGGGAATTAGTGTTCGTGCAGAGAAAACAAAACAAGAAGAAAATGTATATAAGCTTGCTCGTGCAACATTAGAGCACTTAGGTTTAAATACAGATATTCTTGCGCGTGAGAAAGTGGTTGCAAATAGTGATTATGTCGGTGAGGGATACGGTATTCCAACTGAAAGTATGATTGAAGCTGTAGAGCTTCTTGCACGTACAGAAGGGATTTTTCTTGATCCTGTATATTCGGGCAAAGGTTTTGCAGGGTTGGTCGACTTAATTCGCCAAGGACACTTTACGAAAGACGATAAAGTGATTTTCTTACATACAGGTGGTGCAGTCGGTTTATTCGGATATCGTACAACATTCTCTGAAAAAGATGCATATCGTATATAAGATGACCGATTTCTCAGCACAACCTACATTAGGTATTTTAGGTGGGATGGGACCAGGAGCCGCTGTTGATTTTCAGCAGCGTTTGCTTGATGGTAGTCCAGCAACGAAAGATCAAGAACATATTCCAACCATTGTTTGGAATCATGGTGGAATACCAGATCGACAGTTAGCACTTAAAAATTTAGGGGAAAGCCCTCTAAATGCCATGTTACATGGGTTGAAAATTTTAGAACGGAGTCACGTTTCTAAAATTGTGATTCCGTGTAATACAGCACATTTTTGGCATACAGCCTTGCAAAAACAGACCCATATTGAAATTTTAAATATGGTTGAAATTACAGTACAGCAGATTTTAAAAACCTATAAATCTGGTGATAAAGTGGGAATTTTGGCAACACAAGGCGCACTTTCAACTGAATTATATCAGCGTGAGTTAAGCAAGTATGACATTCCTTTTGTGATGAATTCGGATGATGAGATTGAACAAGAATTTATGCCTGCTGTTTATCAGGTAAAACGTAATGAAGTAGAAATAGCAGGTTTCGTTTTTCAAGATTTAAGTCAGCGTCTTGTGGAAGCAGGTGCTGGGTCTATTATTTTAGCGTGCACTGAAATTCCAATTGGTTTACATGCAATTCATTCACCCATTTTAAAGGTAAGTTTTGACACCACACAAATTTTAGCGAATGCTTGTATTGACTGGTTTTATCACAAGTAAAAGTGTGATAAAAAGCCCGAATTGATGAGGGCTTTTTATCATTTGAAATTTAAGTTTTTCTTTCAGTATACAATCGTATTTGAACCAATGAACTTTCGACGAAAGGATCATCATATGCAATCTATAAAGATAGAATAGATCGCAGTGACGATTGAAAGAATATCAGGATTAAATTTCACTCAACTTTTGTAGTTCTTTATAGCGTTTAGATTGAGATAAACGTCCATGATCTCGTGCTAAAAAACTATAAATGGTCGGTAGCACAAAGAGTGTAAATAATGTCCCAATCACCATGCCACAAACAATCACAAGTCCTAGACCAAATCGACTTTTTGCACCCGCACCTGTGGCAAATAATAAGGGAATTAAACCGAAAATCATGGCTGCAGTTGTCATTAAAATAGGACGTAAACGAATTTGAGCAGCTTGATAGATTGCATCTATACGATTCATATCATTGCGAACTTGTAATTCATTTGCAAATTCCACCATTAAAATACCATGTTTACTGATCAGTCCAATTAATGTGACCAGTCCAATTTGAGTGTAAATATTAATACTCGAAAAACCTAAAGCAAGTGGAATGAGAGCACCGCAGATTGATAGCGGGACAGTAATTAAAATGATGAGAGGATCAATGATACTTTCATATTGTGCAGCTAAGACGAGATAAATCATGATTAATGCCGCAATAAAGGCGAAAACTAAAGTATTTCCTTCATGCATAAATTGGCGTGCATCTGCTTGCCAGTCATAGCTAAAACCATTTGGTAAGTCTTTTAATTGCTCTTCTAGATAATTTACAGCTTGACCAATAGAAACACCATAAGCAGGAATTGCTTGAAAGGTTGAAGCATTTTGTTGATTAAACTGACTTAACTTGTTGGGACCAACTTCAACTGATGTGGACACGATTGTAGAAAGAGGAATTAATTGACCTTGATCAGTCCGGATAAATTGTTGTGCAAGCGATTCAGGACTCAGACGCTGTTCTTTTACACTTTGCGGAATAACATCATAGGCACGACCTTGATAAGCATAACGATTTACATAGTTTTCACCAACCAGCGTTGAAATAGAGTCAGCAATATCTTGCATGCGGATGCCTAGACTATTGGCTTTTTCACGATTGATTTCAATTTTAACAGCAGGGTTGTTGTAATCTAAATCACTATCAACAACAACAAATAGTCCGCTTTCACGTGCATTTTGTTTAATACGTTCCATTTGTTGATACACACTGACATAGTCTTGCGCACTACGTAATACCATTTGTACAGGCAGACCTCCTGTAGAACCAGGTAATGCAGGGAGTTGGAATGCAAAAATATTATTACCTTCTACTTCTGATACTTTGTTTTGTAATTCTTGTTGAATAACGTCTGCGGATCGATTTCGTTGTTCCCAACGCGTAAGATTGGTACCACCAAAACTATTGGCAGGTCCATCTGTGCCATTAATAATCCATGTATTTTCAGTTTCAGGAATGCTCCAAAAAATTTGATCAAGTTTTAGATTAAACTTTTCTGCATAGTTGAGATTCGCATATTGCGGAGATTTGATCGCAGCGAAAACAGTGGCTTGATCTTCAGTTGGAGAAAGTTCTTTTTGAGGTAGTGCATAAAGAAAGGGTAAGCTGATCAAAACAAATGCGGCAAAGCTAATAGTTATCCAGCGATGATGTAAACTGAACTTTAAAACTTTTGCATAGATCATTGTTAAGCGATGGAAGAATTTCTCAGCTAAAATAGCCATTTTGCCTTCATTCATTTTTGAATCGAGCAAAAATGAACTCATGACAGGTGAAAGGGTAAGGGCAATAATTCCAGAAACAATGACGGATCCAGCCAAGGTAAATGCAAATTCTTTAAATAGAGATCCTGTTAGTCCACCCATGAGACCAATCGGTGCGTAAACGGCTGCCAATGTGATGGTCATGGCAATCACTGGCCCTGCGACTTCACGGGCACCAATAAGCGCTGCCTCAACGGGTGATTTACCTTCTTCAATATGTCGATGTACATTTTCAACAACGACAATCGCATCATCAACTACGAGTCCAATCGCCAGTACCATCGCCAATAATGTTAATAAATTAATACTAAAACCGAAGAGCAGCATGATTGCCATTGCACCCATTAATGAAAGTGGAATGGTGATAATGGGAATAATGACGCTGCGTAAAGAACCTAAGCATAAATAAATGACGAGTACAACAATGATTAATGCTTCGATAAATGTATGAGTCACTTCACGAATTGAAGCATCAATAAATCGTGCTGTTTCATATGCCAGTTCGACAGAACTGTTCGGTGGTAGTGTTTTTTTGATTTCTGGTAAGAATTTCTGAATACCTTCCACAATAATCAGTGGATTACCTTTGGGTGTTGCTTGTAAGCCAAGAAAAACAGCAGGTTGACCATTCATTGTAGCACTGGTTTCAAGAGATGCTGCACCGAGTTCTACCGTTGCAACATCTTTAAGTTGAATTAAATGCTCACCATCATTGCGAATCACTAAATTTTGAAAATCACGAATACTGATTAAATCGGTTGAAACATTGATATTAGAAACAATGTATTCACCTTTCATTTGACCAGGTGCTGCTTGATAATTATTTTGTCGGATAGCATTGGCAACATCATTTGCCGTAATACCGCGCCCTGCCATGCGATTACTATCTAGCCAGATTCGCATAGACAAGCGTTGTCCACCATAGGTTTGAACTTTTGCGACACCATCAATGGTACTGAGCATGGGTTCAACAACACGAGATAAATAATCTGAAAGCTCTGCAATATTTTTTTGATCTTGGGTAGAAAAACCAATATAAGCAACATCAGTAGACTCACCTGAAGAACGTTCAATGACGGGATCATTGGCTTTTTCAGGTAGTTTATAGCGAATTTGATTGACCTTTGCCATGACTTCAGTCAAAGCTTGTGTCGAATCACTATTCAACTCCATGCGAATGGTAATCGTACTGCGACCTTGTACGGTAGAGGATGAAATATAATCAATTCCTTCAAGAGAAGAAACAGATTGAGAAATAGGCTGTGTAACAAAACCTTGCATCAATTCGGCATTTGCACCTGGGTATTCGGTGGTGATGATGATGCTAGAGCTTTCTAATAATGGATATTGTCGAATGGGGAGGTTGTTGAGCGCAAAAAGCCCTGCCAATAAAATTAAAGTGCTGACGACAATGGCAAGAACAGGTCTTTTGACAAATACATCAGTAAATTTCATTGTGTTGCCTCCTGTTTTTCAGGAGCCTGAACTCTTGGAGGGATTGCTAAAGTATCGTGTTGAACAAGATCAATTGGCGTACTATCACTGAGTTTAATTTGTCCAGAGGTGACCACTAAATCATTGGCTTGTAAACCTGAAACTTCCACCCAACCTTGATTTCTTTCCCCGACAGAAACTTTTACTCGTTGTGCGATGAGTTGATTATCTTTTTTCACAGCAATATAAACACTTTCACCATAAGCCGTATAGGTCACAGCAGTTTCAGGAATTTCTACAACTTGTTTTGAAACGTTCTGTTGTAAGGTAATATTGGCAAACATCCCCGCTTTTAATAATCCTTTGCTATTATCTAATAATGCTTGAATTTGGACAGTACGAGACTTTGAAATAAGCGGATCAATTGCTGTTACTCGAGCATTAAATGATTCATCTGGATAAGCATCAATATGTGTTTGGAGTACTTGTCCTATTTTCAGATTGGGTACAAGTTTTTCATCGAGGGTGAAGTTAACAAATAAAGACTGTGTATCAACTAAATTGACAATAGATTCACCGACTTGTAAATATTGTCCTAGATTAATTTGTCGTATTCCGATGTGACCCGAGAAAGGTGCTTTAACTTTCTTTTGTTGAACTCGAGCTTGCAGTTGTTGAATTTGTCCTAAAGTCATATCTCGATTGGCGAGTGCGTGGTCTACTTCTTCTTGAGAAACTGCATTAATTTTTACCAACTCATTTGCACGTTTATAGACCATTTCATTCAACTTTAACTTTGCTTTGAGTTGTGCTAATTCTCCTTTTTCTGTTTCATCATTCAGTTGAACCAGTAATTGCCCAGCATGGACATATTGCCCTGATCGGAAGTAAATAGATTGCACACGACCAGCAACTTCAGACGAAACTTGAACTTGTTTCACTGCTTCAAGTTCACCAACAGCGGTAATTTTTTTATTTTGCTCTGTTAAAATAGCTTTGGTTAATGCTACTTTTACGGGAGGATAGCTTGATTGAGCTGCGACGGGTTTTTGTATGAACTGATAAGTGAGATAACTCAAAATAGAAATAACAAAAACACTGGTGATGATCACAATTAATTTTTTATTCATTGAATTGCTCCAATCAAGTGAAGCTTTTGACGAAAATGATCTGCAATGGCAAGGCTAATGAGCCCACCAATCACCGCAACATGTTCGAGTGCAAAGTACAGTGCGATTTTAGCTTCTAAACCTGCCATACTCCAAAAAGTATGTACAATAGCGATGGTCAATATTAAAAAAATAGAAAGTCCAAGTGATGCAAGCCAGATCTGTTGATTGAATAAAATACAGTAAGTGCTAGCGAGTAAAATAAATGCTGAGGCGTAGTTAAAAAACCAAGCAGGTTCTAGACCAGCAGACTGCATTTCTTGAAAGCTACCTTCGACATCGAGAATTTTAGCTAGACCTGAACATAAAAATAAAATGGCAACACAACAACGGGCAATGAACCAAAGCCAACGACTACTTAAACTTTTTTCAACAAAATTAGGCATATATGCTATTCCGAGATGTGAATTTTGTATTCTCTTGAAAGATAAGAAAATATTTGAAATTGACAATCAATCAGCGACCGACTATAAAACCTCAAGTAATGTTGAGGTCAAGTGCTATGCAAAAAGAAAAAAAGATAGATTTCAGTCGTCTAATGACTGTTGGAGAGGTTGCAAAACGTAGTGGTATTGCAGTTTCAACCATTCACTTTTATGAATCTAAAGGGCTTATTAAAAGTATCCGAACCAATGGTAATCAACGTCGTTTTGATTCGGTGGTGTTACGTTATATTAGTATTATTAAAGTTGCACAAAAGGTTGGAATCTCCTTAGAAGAAATCAAAGAGGCATTAGGGATTTATCCAGTTGGAACAAAACTGACTGTAGAACAATGGAGAGAGCTTTCTATTCGATGGCGAGAGGATTTAGATCAGCGAATTCAAAAATTAACTCGATTAAGGGATGAAATGGATTGGTGTATCGGATGTGGATGTTTATCTTTAAAGGAATGCCCGTTACGTAATCCAGAAGATATATTAGGAGATGATGGCGTAGGTCCAAGAATTTTAGAGCGACCATAAATATATTTTTGATATACATTTACTTTTATATTATAAAGATCATGTGAAAGATGATTTAAGTCATGGGCTTTCTCATCAATCAATAAAAGGGCAAAAAACATTTGATTCTATTTATATGCTTAAATTTTTGATTATTAATGATAATTTATTATGAGTTTTAGGTTTTTGAAGTATATTTTTAAGTTATGATCAACGTAGTACTGAGCATAATAGACAAGAAAACGTGTAAAAGAGAAATTGACTAACGTTTTTATTCATGCCAAAAATGATCTTTGCAATTAAGAACTTAAGAATTATAGAAGAATACTTAAATTCTTTATTCAAAGTTATTTCTGTTTTAAATAAAGGGCAATTGGCTTAATGCCAAAATGCTGAGGTTAAACTTTCAATGAAAATTGAAGATATTCATGCTTTTACTATATTTGTTAAGTTACAGTCTACCAGCTTAGCGGCTCAACAGTTGAGTATTAGTCAGCCTGCGGTAACACGTCGTATCCAAAACTTAGAGCAAGATTGTGCTGTACAGCTTTTTGATCGTCATACTCGACCTTTGAAACTGACCGTAAAAGGACGTGAAATTTATGAGCAATGTTGCGTGATTGAACGAGAATTTAATAAATTAAAACAAATTATTGCATTACAAAATAAAGAAGAAACATTACTCAGAATTGGAATTCCAAATAGCTTATCTGAATCTGGCATATTTGAAATTTTACAAGTTTTACAAAAAGATTATTCAACGACTAAAATTGAAATTAGTACTGGATGGGGGAGAGATCTTTTATTAAAACTCGAACAGGGTGAGTTAGATGGGATCATTTCTACTGCGAAAGAACAAGCACATCTTCCCCATAATTATGCTTTAACGATTATGGGAACTTTACATATTCGTCCCGTTGTTTCAAAAGCATTGTATAAAGCAGGCGTTTCAACTTGGCAAGATTTGCAAGAATTAGGTTGGATTTTAAATAATGAAGGTTGTGGGTTTCGGCAATTTTTAACAGAGCAGCTTGAGTTACAACAACAGCGATTAAATTTAAAAGTTGAAGTCACGGGAGCACATATTCAAATGGATTTAGTTCGACAGGGTGTAGGGGCAGGCTTTTTTGTACAAGAACTTATTTTAAAACAGTCCTATTTTTCTGAGTTTGCAGTTATAGAGTCTGAACAGCTTAATTTAGATGTATTGGTTTATCACGTACATCGTACAGATTTAACACCTGAACAAATCGAAATTTTTGATATTGTCATGGAACGGTTTAATCAAAAGTTAAATTTGAATTAAATTATAATTTTTGTATGCGAATTTTTAATATTAGTTTATTAAAAATATGTATTTCACGCATACTAATTAATTGATTACAGTTGTTTCAAGTTCTCATTCATTATGGAAATTGAAATGACCATTCAAATTTTGGGCATGATTGGCCATCGTAAGTCCTCAGAAATTATTCCTGCACAAGGTTCTGTCTTTGATGCAGATTATGTTGCAGCTTTTGCAAAAGCACATGAAGATGCTGGTTTTGACCGTGTGTTAATTGGACAATGGTCTGATCAACCTGATGGTTTTATCGTGGCTGCCCATGCGGGCGCCAATACGACACGCTTAAAATTCTTATTGGCGCATCGACCAGGTTTTATCGCGCCTACTTTAGCTGCTCGTAAGTATGCCACTTTAGACCATCTTTTGAAGGGGCGTTTGGCTATTCATGTCATTACGGGGGGAAGTGATCATGAACAGCGTCGTGATGGTGATTTTCTCAATAAAGTTGAACGTTATGCACGAACCAAAGAGTTCTTAGATGTTCTTAAACTTTCTTGGACGAGCAAGCAACCATTTCAATATCAAGGAAAATATTATCAAGTTCACGATGGTTTTTCTGAAATAAAACCAGTTCAATCGCAGATTCCTGTATATTTTGGGGGTTCTTCAGCAGAAGCTTTAAATGTAGCAGCAGAACACGCAGATGTTTTTGCACTATGGGGAGAACCACTTGCTGGGGCAACAGAACTGATTCAATCTATTCGGTTACAAGAGTTAAATTTTAAACGTTCAAATGCATTAAACTTTAATATTTCATTTCGGCCTATTATTGCCGAAACAGAAACTCAAGCATGGGAAAAAGCACAAGATATTTATCAGTTAACGCATGCACAAATTGAAAAAAATAAGATCAGAAACGATAAGAAAAGTGCTCAAAGCGTAGGGGCAGAGCGGTTAGTAAATTTAGCTTCGCAGGATGTGCACGATACTAATTTATGGACAGGTATTTCAACACTCGTTCATGGTAATCATAATTCAACCGCACTTGTCGGGACACCAGAACAGGTCGCATCTTCAATTGTTGAGTATTACAAATTAGGCATTGGTAGCGTATTGATTCGTGGTTTTGATCCATTAAATGATGTGATCGAGTATGGAAAAGCGCTGTTGCCGAGTATTCGAGAAAAAGCAGCCAAAGTAGATACATTCAATAAAACAGCATAAATAGTATACAAATTTAAATGAGACAAGTATGAAAAAAATATTAATAGGTGTGCTGACGACAGTATCGTTAGGAATGGTTGGGTGCAGTTCATCAAGTGAAGAAAATAAAGCTCAGAAAGAAACGCATCACACGCAAAATTTAAAGGGTGTCGAATTAAAAGTAGGTGATCAAAAGGGGAATATGCGTGCCCAATTAGAAGCTTCAAAATTATTAGATGGAATTGATTATAAAATTTCATGGTATGAATTCCCTGCAGCAGCGCCCGTTGCTGAAGCCCTTAATGTGAATGCGATTGATATTGGCTATTTAGGAGATGCTCCTTTTATATTTGCAAATGCCAATGGTGGACATACGCGTGCAATCGCAGTCAATCGCTATGATCCTTACGCAGTTGCGTTATTGGTTCCTAAAAATAGTCCAATCAAAACTATTCAAGATTTAAAAGGTAAAACAGTAACAGCAAACAAAGGATCAATCGGGCAGTTGGTCACATTACGTGCTTTGGAACGAGCAGGATTGAATGCAGAAGATATTCAGTTTAAATTTTTACCACCATCAGATGGAAAGTTGGCTGTAGTGAATGGTTCGGTCGATGTTTGGGCAGTTTGGGATCCATATACTGCTTATGCAGAAGTGATTGATGGTTTTCGTATCGTTGAAAATGGTCGAGGTCTATATTCTGGTTTCACCTTCTTAGCAGCGACAGAAAAAGCATTGCAAGATCAACAAAAACGAATTGCTATTCAAGATTTTATTTACCGTTTAGAAGAATCTCAAGAATGGGTAAATCAGAATTATGAGTCTTTTGGTAAAGACTTGGCACGCATAACGGGTATTCCTGAAGAACCTTCAACACTTGCGTTTAAACGTAAAAATGCAAAATGGACCGCAATTACAGATGATGTCATTAGCACATCACAAGAAACGGCAGACTTTTATCAAAAGCATCAATTATTAAATAAAAAAGTTGATGTTAGCGGTTTATTTGATCGTGAGTTTAAAACCAAAAAGACTGGGAATTAAAATGACACAGCAATTACACGCTTTACAACCCGTCATTCAGCTCATTGAAGCGGGCTTGACTCAAAATCTTGAAGAGTCTCTTTTAATTGCTTCATTTTTACCGAAATTTCAAGAGCTCTTAAAGGATTCGGCATGGCTCAATGCACAGTTTAAGCAAGCGCACCCAGAACATTATCAACAGTATCTTTTGTATCTTGATCCCTTAGAACGTTTTTCAATTGTCAGTTTTGTTTGGGGAGAAGGACAAAAAACGCCCATTCATAATCATGAGGTGTGGGGAGTGATCGGAGTGTTAGAGGGTGCAGAAATTTCAACTCGGTTTACACATCATAAAGAAGGTTTATTTCCTGCAATCCAATCAGACTATTTAGCTGTGGGTGAGGTGGATTGGTTCACACCAGAGACAGGTGATATTCATGCAGTAGAAAATGCATTTAAGGATCAAGTTTCTATTAGCATTCATATTTATGGGGCAAATATAGGAAAAGTTGAACGTTTTATTTATCAAATAGATGGAACAAAAAAGTCTTTTATTTCTGGATATTCAAATGACAAATGATATTAAAGTGAACACGATTTCTTATACTGAAATTCGTGAAAAATTATTGAATAATGTAGAAATTGCAATCGTTGATTTAAGAGAAGAGCATATTTTTGCGCAAAATCATCCATTATTTGCAACTAATATTTCTTTATCGCGTTTAGAGCTTGAAATATATAATCGAATTCCTCGGTTAGATACGTTGACCGTCATTTATGATGATGGCGATGGTCGTGTCGAGCGTGCTTATCCTAAATTACTAGAGTATGGTTATACAAATATTGCAGTTTTAGAGGGGGGAGTAGATGCTTGGCAACGCGATGGTGGTGAATTATTTATAGATGTCAATTCTGCAAGTAAAGCATTTGGTGAATGGGTTGAACACATAAAAGCAACACCATCATTAAGCGCTGAAGAATTACAGAAAAAAATACAAAATGAAGAAAATATTGTCATTTTAGATGCACGCCGTTTTGATGAATATCAAGTCATGAGCATACCTACAGCGATGAGTGTTCCAGGTGCTGAACTTGTATTACGAGCATCATCTTTAGTAAAAGATAAAAATACTACAATTATTGTGAATTGTGCAGGGCGAACACGCAGTATTATTGGGACACAATCATTAATTAATGCAAAAATACCGCATGCTGTTTTTGCTCTGCGTAATGGAACTATTGGTTGGACTTTAGCAGGACAGCAACTTGCTTATGGTCAACAATATTCTTATGAGGATGTCAATATTCAGATTGATACTCAAGCCAAAGAAAATGCGAGAGCACTTGCTGATCAAGCAGGTGTCATACAAATTAACTCAGAACAGTTCGCTCAATTGCAAGCAGAAAAAACGAGGACAACTTATATTTTTGATGTGCGTACCGAACAAGAATATATTGCTGGACATATAGCGGGTAGTCGTTGGATTGCTGGTGGGCAGTTAGTACAGGAAACTGATCATTATGCAGCTGTACGAGGTGCGCGCATTGTATTGGTAGATGACCAGCAAGTACGTGCAAATATGACAGGTTCTTGGTTGGCTCAAATGAATTGGGAAGTATATGTCCTAAACGATCAAGATATTGCATTGATTGAACAAGGAAGTTGGAAACCCGTTGTACCTGATATTTCAATTAGTTCTTATCTTCAACCAGAGCAGCTGCAAAAATTAAAACAATTGAAAAATATTGCAATTTTGGATTTTACAACAGCTGCAAACTTCAAAAAAGGTCATATCCCAGATGCGCAATGGATTCTAAAAGCAGATATTCCTCAGATATTCGAACAAGGTAAATTTCAAAATAAAGATGCAATTATTGTGACATGTGGCTCAAGTTTATTAGCGCAATATACGGTTTCTGAAATTCAAGCGTTTTTAAAAGATAATCAAGAGGTATATGTTTTAGAAGGTGGTAATGCAGCTTGGGTAAATGCAGGATTACCCGTTGAAATGGATATAAATTTGTTATCTGATGAAATTGATCGCTACAAACGGCCTTATGAGGGAACAGATAATTCAAAAGATGCAATGCAAGGCTACTTAGATTGGGAGTTTGGTTTAATAGACCAATTGAAAAAAGATGCAACGCATGGATTTCTTGTGATTTAAATCATCGTTGTATTTTAAAACTCAAATACATCATAGTAGATTGCCATAATTGTAATCTACTATATAGATTTGCGTATGCTATTTTATGTTTGTAGAGGCGATTTAATCTTAATTATTTCTACTGATTAAAATAAAATTGATATAACTTAATAGGCCTGATAGTTTACATTTAATAAAATATTTATAATCTATTAAAAATAAATAAATAATTGATAAAAAGTAATTGTTCTTTTGATTTATTAAAGTGGCTTATAGTATGATATAAATGGTCTAAAACCTATTTATGAGTTGTTGATGGAAGTTAAAACATATTTTTCAGATACATATGAGGTTTTATTTCAATATTTAAAACATGCACAAAGCCGAATAATTATTTCTTTAGAATGGGCATTACATTCTGAAATTTACGCGATTTTAAATAAAAAAATTCAAAATAATATTAAATTAGATATAGTTTTAACAAAAGGCCAAATTAATAAAAAAAAATTAAAACAAAAAATAATGAAGGAATTAAAAAATAATGTTTTTTGGATTAATTGTGAAGATTATTTTAGCTATCATATAAATGGAAATTTTTGTATTATTAATGATGACATTATTTTTAGTTCCTCTGATCTTAATAAGCCAAATAAAATTATTACCGTGGTTAGTGGGAATAAAAAAATAATATTAAATTTTATAAATATCACATTCAAGAAAATATATCATCATACTTTAACTATTGAAGATATAAAAAATAAACTTAAAAAAATTACTGAATATATTATATCGAAAAATTTTAAAAATATTGAATTTTGTTTGATAAAGTTATACGCAGTTTCAGAGTCATATGGGCTTTGTTTTATATTATTTGATTTGCAAGTTAAAAAGTATAAAGAGGCACTAGAGGCAATTAATTTATATTTAATGAAATTTGAAAATGCTATTGTAGTCTATAGTAAAAGTTCATTTGAAATGGATTATCAATTAAAAGTACTTGAACTAAAATTGGAAATGATTTCTTTAGAAAAGGAAGGATTTGAAAAAAAAATTATTTTTTTTAATGAACAGTATTATAAAAAATTAGATTTTTATATTCAAGAGCTAGAAAGTGCTAAAAATAAATATTTTGAATTATTAAAAGTTGAAGATAATGATAAAGAAGTTGAAGAAGAGCATTTGGAAAATCATATCAATAACATTTTAGTAAATGAAGATGAAAAGAAAGAATTAAAAGAATTATATAGAAAAGTATGTCGACTTTGCCATCCTGATAAAGTAGGTGAAAATAAAAAAGAAGAAGCACATCAATTATTTATTGAACTTAATTTGGCTTATAAAGAACAAGATATAAGGCAAATATATCGAATCTATGAACAACTCAAAAATGATCAAGAACTTATAACTGATAAGTTCTCATTGGATAAATTAGAAATCTTAAATAGAGCAATAAATAGAACACAGTATAATATTAAAAATTCTCTGGATGAGCTATTTAAATTAAAGAATAGTTATGCAGGTGAAATGCTATTATTAGCAGGAAATTCTAGTGAAGATTGGAATACATATTTTGATGCGGAAAGAAAAGTATTTGAAACTCAAATTCAAGAGATATATTTAAATATTAATTTTATTTCTATGATGAAAGCATAATTTCTAAGTTTATTATAGTAAGTTTTATTGTTTTAAATATTAATTAACTTAATTTTTTGTAATTTAATTTTCTGAATATTAAGTATATTTTAGTAGATGTATATAAGTGCATATCATTTGAAAATGAGCCATAATCTTTGTTTTACTCTTTACTAGATTTTAATATTTTTATTATAGTTTAATGATAATTTGCTAAATGTTTAATCATATAGATCAGACTCCTAGAAAATAGTATGATCGCTTAGATTATGACTATAAGATTTGAATTCTTTAGATGTTTATCATTGTGAATATTTTGGCTATAGGGGGAAATACGTTATTTTAATAGAAATTGTAATAAACTATTTTCTATTGGGCTTAAAATACGATGACTAAGGTAAGCTAAACGCAGAATTCGGTTTAGATTTGGTTTTAATTCAATAAATCTAACTTTTCCTTGTTCTACCAGTTGTGAGACTGCTGATTTGGGCAAAATGCTGGCATAGCGACCTTCGATGATCCAATGTTGATTAATATTTAAGCTGTCTGATTGGATTTCTGGCTGCAGTTCAATTCCAAGGCTTAAACAGTGCTGATCGATTAATAGTCGCATGCCATTGCCTTTTCTAGGTAAGACCAATTGAAAAGCACTTAAATCTCTCCAATCTAACTCAGTCACTGTCGCATCAATTTTTGTAGGATGAATGACTAAACCCATACTTTCAGGCTTTTGAATAGGTACATGTGAAACCCAAGGTGAATCTGCTTCAATAATCGCTAAATGTAATTCATGGTTGCGAAGCGCATCTACTAGATAACGATGTCGTTCTTCAACGATTTCTAATCTCACCTGAGGATTTTGTTGTTGCCATTCATTGACTTGATTTGCAATAACTTGAACCAGCGTACTTTTACTATCAATGCTTGGCAAAAGCCCTAATGATAAATGTTGTTGTTGGTTGAGGCGTTGACCATCACAATATTCGAATAATTTGGTAAAAATATGCTGCATACCTTTACATAATTCGAAATATATTTCCCCAACTTCTGTTTTTAAAATATTGCGAACTCCCATTTTTCGTTGGAGCAATTTATAACCTAATGTGTATTCCAATTGTTTCAATTGAATACTGAGATTGGATTGGGTCATGAACAAAGATTCTGCCGCAGTACTGATTGATCCAGCTTGAATTGTTTGATGTAAATAGCCCCAGTGCTTGAGTTGTGTTTTGGGGATCCAACTGACATTACCTAAATCAGATTGAAAAGCATCTAAATAGGTGTGTATAAATGTTTCTACAACTGGGTGTTGTCCTTCATGTTGAATTTGCACAAAAGCATGGGGTATAGCTTCAATTTGGCTGATGCGCCAATCGGAAGCCAGAACTTGTTTATCAATCAGTAGGCGATTAACTAAAAAAGATTTTTTTTGATCATTAGGACGACTTAAGATTTGCCGATAGTCGGTTGTGATATGTTCAAAAGATAAGTTAGCTGATTCAATGAAAGAAGCAATTTGCTGTAGTAAAATCCAAGGTAAGCGGGGTAGGGATAGCTTTATTTTGGCTAAATCTTTTAACGAAAGTATTTCTGGAAGATCCAGTGATTCATGGCTAAGCAAGCACCAACCACCTGCAATACTTTGGTTTGTAGCGCTAGATGTTTTTAACTGCTGTGCCCAATCGATATGTACCTCACCAATACGAGACCATTTAGGTAACCATTCAGCTGTTTGGCTTTGTCTAATCTCAAAACCGTCGTATGGTAAGGGCCAAATTAAAATATTCGGATAGTGTTGCTGGCAGGTTTGAATGGCATTTTCGAGTGCTCGGCTCAAACGTCCGCCATAAAAACGTAATGGTAATTTTACTTCTAACCACTGAATTGGCTCAGCTAAATCATGTTGATAATGTGTGGCGAAATGTTCAAGGATTAGCGCAGGTAAGATGAATTTACCTAAGGATAATCCTTGTTCGTTGACATAAAGCCTTTTACGCAAGCGTTCAAATAGCGGTAGAGACAAAACTTCTTCAAGTTTGCTCAACCGCTCACTTAAATTTGAACGAGAGTAGCCAAGAATGTGTGCACTCTGACTGAGGTTGTTGGTATGACAGACCACTAAGTAGTAACTGAGTGCAGACCATTCAATACGATTGAGCTTTGCTGATCGTGGTACTGGCTTCATTGACTGGCTTTTATACTCCAATTTTCAGTGGGTGTGTTTGAATCTAAGTTAAACATGTAGTGTAAAGCAACTAATCCTACCAGACTTGCAAACATTAAATAATATGAAGGTGCCATTGCATCGTAGGTAGATGCCCAAGTGAGCAATGCGGGAGCAAAACCTGCGAAGAAAATAGTGGCTACATTATATGAAATGGACATTCCTGTTGTCCGTACAGATACAGGGAAAATGCTGGCCAATGCAACAGGAGCAACACCACAGAAAATTGAAACCATAATACAAAATGCAATATGTACCATGATGAGTGTGGAGAAGGTTGGGCTATATTGTAGCCATGCAAGTAAAGGATAGCTACCGAGTAAGAGTACGATTGCACCAATACGCAACATTCGAGCCATACCAAAGCGATCGGCTAAAGAACCTGAAATGACACAGACAACCACCATGAAAATATTACCAATCAAGGATGCAGTAAAGGCTTGGTTGCGTGTGAACCCTAAATGGGCACTGCTTGAAGCATAATAGGTTGGCATATAAATGATGAGCGTATAAATACAGACTGCCCATAAAATTGAAAACATGAAACCAAACAGTATATGTCTTGGATATTCTTTTAAAATGCTTTTTAAAGATGGTGGTTTTACATGTTGCTGTGCACGTTGCTGAATTTGGAAGTCTTCAGTTTCATCTAGATTACGTCGAATATACCAACCAACAGGTACAATCAGTAGACCAATGAGGAAAGGAATACGCCAAGCCCATTCCTGAATTTCAGGGTCTGTAAAATAAGTTGTAATGGTCACACCGACTAATGCCGCGAGGATATTAGAAATACCCATGCTGGCTTGTAGCCATGATGCATATACGGCTTGTTTTTCTTTAGGTGCTGATTCAACTAAAAAAGCAGTCGCTCCTCCAATTTCTCCACCTGCAGAAAAGCCCTGTAATAGACGTCCAACCAAGAGTAAAATTGGTGCACCAACTCCAATCATCCAAATTGGTGGAGCAACAGCAATAATAAATGTACCAATCGCCATGAGTGCAATGGTGAGCACAAGTGCAGATTTTCGCCCAACACGATCACCATATAAACCTAAATATAGTGCACCAAGTGGACGTGCAATAAAGCCCACTGCAAAGATTAAAAAAGTTTTAAATAGGGTAGAGCTTTCATCGCCATCAATAAAAAAACTATGTCCAATATAGGTGGCAAAAAAAGCAAATACACTAAAATCATACCATTCTAGTGCATTACCAATGGATGCAGCTGCAACGGCTTTGCCGGGGGACTTCTTACTTGAAGTCATATCTTGTTCTATTCGTTCCATGATGTTTCCTGATATTGGAAATAATATTTTCCGTAATGCTATTTCGTAATTTCTTTCCCTAACCTTTCCCCAATTTTATTGGTTCATTTTTATTTATGGGTATTGAGCATATGAATGATTTGGGTTTATCCAAATTCAAAACCTGGTTAAACCCAAAAGTCATGCCAGTTATGGTTTAGGTCAATGAAATATAATGTAGTCCTTTTTGCATTGCTTCATCCAAAGCCTCTGGATAGCCTGCATCGGCATAACGCATGATGCCTAGACTCGTATCATTGGTTAAGCTGAGTTGTAAGCGTTCAGTTGCTGCAGCTGTTCCATCGGCAATGACAGTGACACCTGCAGAGGTCATATAGCCGCTATAACCGCCACCACCTGAATGAATTGCGACTAAGTCTGCACCAGAGGAACAGTTAACCATGGCATTAATTAATGGCCAGTCTGCAATGACATCCGAACCATCTTTCATGTTTTCAGTCATGATATTTGGATGTGTCATTGCACCAGCATCAAGGTGATCACGTGTAAACGCGATAGGTGCTTTTAATATGCCTTTAGCGACCATGTCATTGACTGCAAGTGCAAGTTCAGTCCGTTCCAAATGACCTAACCAACCAATACGTGCTGGTAATCCTTCAAAGGGAACATGTTTACGCGCAAGATGAATCCAGTTTGTGACAATTTGGTTATCAGGGAAGCGTTGTAAAATAAAGTCATCAATGATACGAATATCTTCTGCATCATTTGATAATGCGACCCAACGGAATGGCCCAATCGCACGGCAGAAGAGTGGGCGCAAGAAAGCCTCGGTAAAGACAGGAATATCAAATGCGTTGCTTACACCAGTGTTAAATGCATGAGTACGAATCAGATTACCATTATCAAAAACCACAGCACCTTTGGCTTTAAAGTCTAACATTGCAGTGACATGTTGTTTAATGCTTGCAAGGCTTGCTGCCATGAGCTTTGGATGGTCATGCTGACGCATTTCAAGAATGCTTGCATGATCATAACCATGTGGAATATAACCATACACGAGATCGTGTGCAGAGGTTTGATCTGTCACGATATCTGGGGTGATATTACGACGAACCAGTTCTGGGTAGATTTCAGCAGCATTACCGACAAGCCCTACAGAAATTGGTTTTCTTTCTTTTTGTGCTTGCTGAATTAAGTCTAGTGCATCATCTAAGTGATCAACACGGTGTTGCAAATAGCCTATTTGCATACGCTTATCAATACGTTCAGCATTTGCTTCAACGACCAGCGTGACCGCATTTGCCAAATAACCTGCTAAAGGTTGAGCACCACCCATACCGCCTAAGCCTGCGGTTAAAATAAAACGACCTGTTAAATCGCCATCAAAATCGCGTTTGGCAATGTGATTGAAAATCTCATAGGTACCTTGGATAACACCTTGTGAGCCAATATATTGCCATGCGCCCGCTGTAAGTCCGCCCCAGCAAATTAAGCCTTTCTTTTCTAAATCATAAAAGACCTCAGCTTTTGCCCACTGACCAACCATATTACAGTTGGCCATAATCACAAGAGGGGCTTTGGCATGAGTCTTCAGTAATCCGATAGGTTTACCTGATTGCACAATCAGCGTGTAATCTTCGGTCATACTTTTCAGTGTATTCACAATTGCATCATGACTTGGCCAATTACGTGCAGCTTTCCCCATTGCAGCGTAAACGATCAAATTTTTAGGATCTTCACCAACTGCTAAAACATTTTCGAGTAAGCGTAGTAAAGCTTCTTGACGCCAACCTTTACAACGAATTTCACTTGAACCAGTCACTGTAAATTCTTGCTTCATATTCTTTCCTTGAACTAAATTTTGCGTATTCAACCATATTTATTAAGTGATGTTGATTTAAAACATCACTGTTAGGCTAAAGCATATTCTTTGAGTGGAATTCCCAAAGTTGCTTCTACATGTGGGTAGACGCTTGGGTCAATGACACTAGATGACAGTGGTAATTTAGATTTCTCGATATGAAATACAAGAATTTCCATGCCTGGTAAAACTTTACTGGCGCTGAGTGGTTGACCATCCATATTTAATGTCGTGATGACATCTGGATAAGTTGCTAAACGATCACCTTGAGCATTTTCAACCGCCATATGTTCATTCATGACATGAATTCGAACCAAGTTTGCGCCACTTCCAATTTCAATCACACCAACATCAAATGCTTCATCTGTATAGCGAAGTGTGTTCGCTGTAACTTTACCTGAAGCTAGAATTTGACCATTGGTTTGCTTGCAAATTGCATCGACTACTGCTGAACCACCCGCAGGTTCAGCTGTACAAATGGCTTGACCCAAAGAAAGTGCTTTTGAAATACCGCCTAAAGCAGCATGTTGACGAACATAAGACGCACGTAAAGGGTTACGGCAACTGGCAATAAACCCACCAGACATATCGGATGCTTTACGTAAAATTGGAGACACTTTGGCCGTAGCACCACGGGTTACCAACTCAATATATTGATGATTAGCACGATTACCACCAACAGCCGTTTGAATCATCTGTTCCGTCGAATTCGCCATACCAATAGAGCCCATATCGCCAGTAGGATGAGCGCGTATATCACCTACAGCATCAATTACTTTCGTGCCTAAAACCGCTGAAGGTAACCAAGCATTTAAGGTTGATGACATACCATTTTGACCAATAATTAAGCCATAAAGTTTGTCACCTAAAGCATCTTGTAGTAATGATGCTGCTTTGACATAGTCCATGCCAAGCATTTCCCAATCGGTTAAACCGCCTGGTGCACCAATGGCCGCTGCTGTTGCAATCCAAGCATCATCAGCCACTTCATCCATGCTCACTAATTCTGGACGACCAATAGTGACAGCCATGGTTCCTAATTCACGACCATGTTCTACCCAACCACCACCGCCGCAAGCAAATACAGAACCGCCTTTAATGGCAAAGTCGACATCTTGTAATGTTAAAATTCGAGACATTTCATTTCCTTATTCATCTAATACATCATCGAGATTACGCATCATCGATATGTGTGCTCATAGGTTTATTTATTGTGTGGATTGAACCGCAGCATCCACGTTTAAAAGAGTTTGCATTAACACTGCGATACCACGACTTAAATCGGTTTCATTTGTCCATTCTTCTGGGCAATGGCTTTTTCCATCGACACTAGGTACAAAAATCATGGCACTTGGCGCTATTTTTGCGATGAATGCTGCATCATGACCTGCACCGCTTGACATGGATTGGTAGCTACATTTTTCTGTTTGACAGGCAGCTTCAATATGCTGCATCAGAGCAGTATCACATTGCATTGGATAGGTATCTGTTAAGCGCTCGAATTCGATCAGTTGTAGTTTTCGTGGTGAAATAATGTCTTGAATGATGTGTTGCAAATGATCAGTAAATTCTTCCATCCAACCACGTGTGTCTGAACGAATATCAAAAACTAATTGGGTTCGACCAGGAACGACATTACTCGCATTAGGTTTATTAAATACTTGGCCACATGTCGCAACGAAATATCCATTTGCACGATGAGAAAATTGTTGAGCCAATTTTTCTGCTGCCAAAATAATTTCTGCTGCACCTGCCATGCTGTCTTTACGTAAATTCATCGGGGTGGTACCCGCATGTGCTGCTTGTCCAGTTAAAGTCAGACTTAAACGGATAATGCCAACAATTCCTGTCACAATTCCAATATCAATATTTTTATGTTCAAGTACAGCCCCTTGTTCAATATGCAATTCTAAAAATTGAGCAACATTTTGACGTATTGCTAACTGAGAGGTATTGCCGCCCATGCGAATAACAGCATCTGCAAGTTTTTCTTGTGTTTGTGGGTGTGGCGTATCACTTAATTCTTGAGTCAAATAACCAGTAATACCACGGCTACCGACACATGAAATTCCCCATTCACTTGGTTCTTCAGCCAAAAAGTCAACAATTTCTAAATCATGATTGAGAGTAATTTGATGATCTTGTAGTGCTTGAGCACATTCGAGTGCAGCAATGACACCTGCAATACCATCAAAACGTCCTCCGGAAGGAACGGAGTCACTATGTGAGCCAATCATGATGCAACCAAGCTCAGGTTGCTTACCTGCTTTACGGCCAATTAAATTGCCAGCCGCATCTACATTGACGGTTAAGCCTGCAGCAAGCATCTGCTCGGTTAACCAAGCACGACCTTGTAAAAAACATTCACTAAAAGAACGACGAGTATATGGACGATCGGGTTCTGTAATATCACCCAAACTCATCAATTGTTGCCAGTAACGATTACGATTGATCAAGCTCATGTTGACACCTTTTTAAGTATTAGTGGACGAACAAATTGACCAAAACCAGGCGGGCTTAATACATTTTGATCTTTGAAGATCCATTCACCGCGAACCATGGTTGCAATCACTTGATAATCGATACTGAGACCGTCATATGGGCTCCAATCGGAGAAGTTATAGCCTCCTTTTTTTGCGTCATAAGTATAAGATTCTTTTTTGACAATGGCTAAGTCGGCATCACGACCAATTTCCAAAGCTCCCTTTTGATGTTGAATACTAAAAAGGCGAGCAGGGTTATAACTGAGCACTTGAACAATACGACTCAATGGAATTCCACGTTTTGCAGCACCATCAATCATAAGGGTGAGTAACAATGCCAGACCCGTTGCACCTGAAGCATTATCAAAAATATTTGGATGCGTTTTTCGATCAATTGACCAACTGACATGGTCGGTAGAGACGACTGTAATATTGCCTACAGCCAAATGTTGCCATAAGGCTTCACGTTCAGCTTTGCTACGAATTGGTGGATTTACTTTGGCACGACCACCTAAACGTGCGACGTCTTCATCTTCACAGAGAATTAAATAATGTAAACATGCTTCAATGGTGCTATCAAAACCTTGACGTTGGTAACTTTGACATATTTCATAACCACGATGATTGGAACAATGCACAATATGTGCACGACAACCTGTATCTGCACCTAACTCATATACTTGGTTAATTGCTAAATTTTCAGCATAAATTGGACGTGATGCCGAATGTGCAGAGTAGTCGTGATGACCTTTGGCTTTGCATTCAGCAATCATTGCCTTAACTGTTTCATCATCTTCATTATGTACACCTGCAAATAAGCCATACTTTGCAATTTTAGCCATGCAATCATGCATTGTTTTAGGTGGAATACGTGGAAAACGTTCTGGGTCTGTTCCAAAAGTAGAGAACTTAAAGCCGATCGCCCCTGCAGAGATAATTTCATCAATTTTTTCATCACCTTGATCGGGATGAACTGTACCATAGAGTGCAAAATCGACACGTGCTTGAGCTTTTGCTTCAGACTTTTTGAGCTCGAATCGTTCAGCATCACAAATTAAGCGACCTGCATCATATGGCATATCAATAATGGTGCCGACTCCTCCTGCTGCTGCAGAATGAGTTGACCAAATAAAATCTTCTTGATCTTTTTGACTACGACTATGGACTTGAGCATCAATAGCAGCAGGGAAGATATAGTGACCGCGGAAATCATGAACAACTTCAGCAGATGGAAATCCTACGTCAAATGAACCGACATGAATTACTTTTCCTTGGTTAATGGCAACATAACCATTTTCAATTTCTCCTGATGCAAGAACAACATGTCCTAACACAAGTTGTTGATACTTTTCCATAAGCGATCTCCTGCTTGCCACTTTAATATTTCTTCATGTCATCAAGATTAGCGCGCCCTGAAAAAAAATTCCTATTCTAATTTTGAGAAAAAATATAAATAAAACCGAACAACTTTTTAATTTTTATTTAGAAGTATAGAGAAAAAAGAGATTGTTCAATCATGTATCAATTTTGATCATCTTGAATATCTTGAGTTTTATGATGAGAAAATTTTAGTGCACTCAATTGTTTATAGAAGCTTATTCAATAAAATAATAAAATAATAAAGAGATGAATAAACTCCTATTTAAATAGATCCTAAAAAATTGGCTGTTACGTCATGCAAATAGTTTGCAAAGCTCTATGATTGAGGTTGTGAAGAGTGGGTAGTACCCATTCAATTTATGCCGCTAAATGGATAATATTCCTCAGTTGAGTTTCGAATTGAAGCCAGTTGAAAATATTAAACAGGAATTGCTGTTGTATATTTAATTCGAGATAAAGCAAAACGTGAATTGGCATGGGCTACTGTAGGGTGTCTGAGCAGAACTTTTTTTAGAAATGTTTCATAACTTCGAATATCAGTTTCAACAATTCTTAATAAATAATCCCATTCGCCTGAAACGGTATAGCACTCTACAATATTATCCTGTTGATTAATAAAGCTTTCGAATGAAATTGCATCCAGTTCACTATGACTGACTAATTTCAGCATGCAGATGACATCAATATCTTTGTTGACCGCGATACGATCTACTAAATAAACTGGTTTATTTAAAATACCTGCATCTTGCATAGCGCGAATTCGTCTCCAACAAGAAGCAGGGGAGCTAGAAACAGCTTCTGCTAAGGCAATTCCATTTAAATTGGCATCCTTTTGTAATGCATTCAGGATTCGTTTGTCCAGACTATCAAGTTGAATAATATCTTTCATCATAAATAAATTATTGATTTTAAAGTTTCATAATATATATAAATTTTTAACTTTTTGATCGTATTTTTTTTTCATAAGCATATAGCCTATTAAGTTAAATTGAGTACTGAGTTATTGATTATTCATGGCATTATCAGAATCCGCATGGACAAAAGTTATTTCACCTGAAAACTTATTGATGTTCTCTGGTGTGATTGCTGCATTTCATTTAGGTAAAGTATCACCTGCAATTCCTGTGCTACAGAGCACCTTGAATTTAACTGTGATACAGGCAGGTTTTTTAATTTCCTTAATGCAATTTGCAGGTGCCACCTGTGGCTTAATCATGGGCATTTTGAGTGAAAAAATCAGTGCGTGTAAAAGCATCATTATTGGGCAATCTGTGCTTTTAATTTCAAGTTTGTTGGCTATTTTTGTTGATCAACCATTCCAGCTTTTAGTTTTAAGAGCATTTGAAAGCTTTGGTTTCTTAATGGTGATTTTACCTACCCCAAGCTTAATACGAATTTTAGTTCCAGCAGAGAATTTATTCTTTCGAATCGGACTATGGGGATGTTATATGGCAATAGGGACATCTGTCGCATTTATGATGGGGCCATTTTTCATTGATATCATGGGGTGGAAAGGATGGTGGTTGATTCCAGCATCATTCTCTGCAGTGTCAATTTTGTTTTTAATTAAAATGATTCCAACTGCATTGAAAGATATTAACTTTTCTAAAAAAATATATAGTCTTAAAGACTTATGGACGGGACAACTTCAGTCTATTTTAAGACATAGAAATGCTTGGTTTATTGGTCTAGCATTTGCAATGTACACTGGACCATGGATTGCGATTATTGGTTTTTTACCGATACTTTATGTTCAGGCGGGAATTAGCAATGTCGTTGCGGGCTTACTCACTGCATTAGCATCATTAGTCAATATATTTGGCAATGTTTTAGCTGCCATTTTAATTCATAGAGGGGTTCGGATTAAAAAACTGTTAGCCACGGGTTATCTAACAATGTTGACGACAGGAATCATTGCATTTTCATCCCTGATTCATTCTTTTTTAAGTGTCCAATTTATTGCAATTTTATTTTTCTCTGCTGTAGGGGGCTTAATTCCTGCAATTTTATATGTATTGGGAGTTAAAAGTGCACCGAATGATGAAACTGTTGTGACGGCTATTGGTTTTATTCAACAATTTTCCTCTATAGGTATGTTATTGATTCCACCATTGATCGCACAGCTTGCCGTAGAAACAGGAACTTGGAGTTTTACATGGCTGATTACAGGCATAGCAGCACTGCTTGGGTTATTTTTAGCGAGGCAAGTCGCACGAGAATATCAATAATTTCTTCACTTGAAAGCTGTTTTTGATTCGTGAAATAAAGTGATTTGAATGAAATGGGTGTTAAAAAATTGTCACTCAATATACTATAGGGTACTATGGTATTAATTCTTTGGGTGAATATTATGCCAAATCAAATTGAGGACAAGAGAAAGATTCTTTTACGTGTAAAAAGAATTAAAGGACAAGTTCAAGCGTTGGAAACTGCATTAGAAGATGGGGTTGAGTGCGGTGCAATTTTGCAACAAATTTGTTCTGTTCGTGGTGCGATAAATGGTTTGATGAATGAAATGTTAGAAGTTCATTTAAAAGATACATTAGTTACAGGTGAAACGACGGAACAAGAACGCAGAGATGAACTCACCGAAATAGCGAAAATTTTGAAGTCATATTTAAAATAAGTTTTTTGAAAGGATAAATTTTATGAAATCACGTGCTGCTGTTGCATTTGGTCCAAATGAACCACTGAAAATTGTTGAAGTAGATGTTGAACCACCAAAAAAAGGTGAGGTTCTTGTTAAAATTTCGCATACGGGAGTTTGCCATACCGATGCATTTACATTATCTGGTAGCGACCCTGAGGGTGTATTTCCCGTCATTTTAGGGCATGAAGGTGCAGGGATCGTGATTGAGGTGGGAGAAGGGGTGACCAGCGTAAAACCTGGCGATCATGTCATTCCTTTATATACAGCTGAATGTGGGGAATGTTTATTTTGTAAATCAGGTAAAACCAATCTTTGTGTTGCAGTTCGTAATACGCAAGGTAAAGGTTTGATGCCAGATGGAACAACACGTTTTTCATATAATGGTCAACCAATTTATCACTATATGGGTTGCTCAACTTTCAGTGAATATACCGTTGTTGCAGAAGTATCATTGGCTAAAATTAATGAAGAAGCCAATCCAGAGCATGTGTGTTTATTGGGTTGTGGTGTGACGACAGGTATCGGAGCGGTTCATAATACAGCGAAAGTACAAGAAGGCGACACAGTTGCTGTCTTTGGATTGGGGGGGATTGGTTTAGCAGTTGTGCAAGGTGCACATCAGGCTAAAGCAGGTCGTATTATTGCAATTGATATGAATCCAGAAAAATTTACTTTAGCAAAAGAGTTTGGTGCAACTGATTTTTTAAATCCTCAAGATTATGATCGACCAATTCAAGAGATCATTGTTGAAATGACTGGATGGGGTGTAGATCATTCATTTGAATGTATTGGTAATGTCAATGTGATGCGCTCTGCACTGGAGTCTGCACATCGTGGTTGGGGGCAATCCATTATTATTGGAGTTGCTGGTGCTGGTCAGGAAATTTCAACTCGACCATTTCAATTGGTCACAGGTAGAAAATGGTTGGGTTCAGCATTTGGCGGTGTAAAGGGGCGTAGCCAACTTCCTCAGATGGTTGAAGACTCCATGAATGGTAAAATTAAATTAGAACCCTTTGTTACTCATACAATGGGCTTAGAGCAAATTAATGAAGCCTTTGATTTAATGCATGAAGGTAAATCAATTCGTACGGTAATTCATTACGAGAGTTAATTGAAAGATTAACTTTTTCATGGGTAATTTTAGCTCATTTTTTAACAAGTTATTTCAAGCAAAGCTTTTCAAGCTTTGCTTGTCTGGTTAATTAATTAAAAAATTTAGAACTTTAAATTGGAAAAATTTATGAATATTTTAGAGGCAATTCAAAGCCGTCGAGCAACCAAACGGTTTGATGAGAATTTTGTACTTTCTTTTGAAGAAAAAAAAGCCTTGTTATCATTATGTCTTGAGAATGCCCCAAGTGCATTTAACTTACAGCATTGGCGCTTGGTTTTAGTGGAGAGTAAGGAACAGCGAAAAAAAATTCATGAAATTGCGTGGAATCAACCCCAAGTTTTAGAATCTTCGATGTTAGTCGTGATTTGTGCACAAAAAGAAAGTTGGCAATATAATGCACGACGTGTTTGGGACGGTGCTGCCTCAGAAGTTCAGGATTATATGTCTGGTGCTATTGATCAATATTATCGTGGTCATTTAGCAGTACAACGTGATGAAGTAATGCGAAGTGCGGGAATTTTTGCGCAAACATTAATGCTTGCAGCTCAAGGCAAAGATTTGGACAGTTGTCCAATGGATGGTTTTGATTTTTCGGCAATGGCTAATATTATTGATTTACCGAATGATCATGCAGTATGTATGATGGTTGCCATTGGTAAGTCGACTGCTAAAGCGTATCCTAAAGTAGGTAAATTACCATTTGATGAGTTGGTAAAAATTGATCATTTTAATTCAAATGAATAAAAGTTTGACTTCTTTTAAGTAATATTTCTATTTTGAATATTAAATTCTTCATTTTTATCTGTTGATTATAGTGGGTCATGACGTCAATAGATAATCATGGAAAATATATGAAAAAAACCCTCATCTTTCGATGAGGGTTTTTTAGAATTTGGAGCGGGAAAGGAGACTCGAACTCCCGACCCCAACCTTGGCAAGGTTATGCTCTACCAACTGAGCTATTCCCGCGGGGTCGAATAATTTTTTTCTAAAAACTAAACAAAAAATTTGAGCGGGAAAGGAGACTCGAACTCCCGACCCCAACCTTGGCAAGGTTATGCTCTACCAACTGAGCTATTCCCGCATGCGGTGTATAATACAGTATGCAAAACTAGGGTCAATAACTTTATTCAAAATATTGTACTGTTTGCATAAATAAGAACCAAATTTGGCAATAAAAATAAGGATTCATCGTAAAATAGTTGAAAATGATGTTCAAAAGTTGGATAGAACGTAAGAATTAATGAAAAAGCATAGGCGATAGCCGTTATACTGATGTGAAGATGAATGAAACTGGATTTTAAATATGAGCTTAGAACAAGAACTTATTGAGCGTTTACAAGTGCTTTCACCCATCTCTTTAGAAGTGGTTAATGAATCATCAGGTCATGGTGGTTATTTTCCAGGTAAAGAATCTCATTTTAAAGTGGTTATTGTTAGTGAGTCTTTTGATGGTCTACGTTTAGTTCAGCGACATCAAAAAGTATATAGCGCCACTGGGGATCTACTGAGTGCAGGAAAGATACATGCTTTAGCGATACATGCATTTCTTCCCTCGGAGTGGGCAGGACAAGATACATCAAGTCCTGAGTGTGCTCATGCGCCTAAAATACCTTAAGAGATCTTGTAAATGTTAAATATGAATCTGTTTAATATATTGCATCTTTTAGGTGTCGTCTTACTCTTTATATCGTTAATTTTTAGTGGATATATTCTATTTAAGAATACTCAGAAATATTCATCAGAACTTAGCGTCAGAAAAATATGTATAGGCATACAACATTTTGCTTTAACAATTTTAATCGTTAGTGGCTTTATACTTTTAAGTATGAAAAATTTTCAAGTTGAAACGTGGTTTTACGCAAAAATAATATTATTTTTTGTTATGGTTTCATCTGTAATTAAAGCATTTAAGAAAGATGACACGATTCTACTTGTACAACGCCGTGCAGGTTGGACTATTGCATTCATTGCTTTTATTGCAATTTATGGGCTGGTTCAGATCCAGCCGACATTTTAATAAAAATTTAAACTTTTTCGAATATAAAAAGTTTGTAATTTAGATGACGTATAAAATAAATATATTGGGGTTCTAATGTTAACAAGAGTAGTATTTAATCAAAAAGGTGGCGTTGGTAAGTCAAGTATTACAGTAAACCTTGCTGCTATTAGTGCATATCAAGGTTTAAAAACACTTGTGATTGATTTAGATCCCCAAGCAAATTCAAGTCAGTATATTTTAGGAGATGACGCCACTTATTCTGCGGATAAACCTGCTCTTGAACCCAATATTGAAAATTATTTTCAAGATGTACTTGGAACAAATCCAAATAAAGGCTTAATTGGGCAAACTTTAGGCAATATTTTAAAATCTAGAGCAAAAGGATTGGAAGCCTTTATCCATCAATCTAATTTTAAAAATTTAGATGTGATTCCAGCAAGCCCACAGCTAGGAGGGCTTGCACATGCTTTGGAGTCTAAACATAAAATTTATAAACTCAGAGATGCATTGCAACATCTTGAAAGTCATTATGATCGTGTATTTATCGATACTCCTCCTGCATTTAACTTTTTCACCTTATCTGCACTTATTGCCGCAGATCGCGTTTTAATACCATTTGACTGTGATGTTTTTTCTAAACGCGCATTGCAGACCTTAATGGAAAATGTATTAGAAACTCAGGAAGATCATAATGAGAATTTGGTGATAGAGGGAATTGTTGTGAATCAATTTCAACAACAGGCAAAATTACCGAAAGAAGTTGTTCAGCAGCTTAAAGATGAAGGCTTACCTGTATTGAATAATATGTTGCCTCCTTCTGTGATTATGAAAGAATCACACCATAAAAATTTACCATTAATTCATATGAATTTTGAACATAAATTGACTCAGACCTATCAATCATTGTTCAATGAAATAGATAATCGTTCGAGATAATAAAATGAAATTAATTTCAATGACTTTAATATTAGGTTCAACCTTATTATTGGGTGCTTGTGCTACAACAGTGAAACCTACATATGTTTCTCCTACACAATATCAATCATTAGATTGTGGTCAGTTACAAAATGAATATAACCGTATTCAGCAATATGTTGAGAATGGTGTTGAACCAGCTAAACGGACGGGTGTTGGTCTGGGTGTGGGTTTAGGCGGTGGATGGGGAAGTCGAGGTGGATGGGGTTTTGGTCCAAGTATTTCTGTAAATATGGGTCAATCTTCTAATACGAAAAAAACTGAGTTAGCTCGAATTTTAGGTGAGCAAGAAGCAATTGTACAAGCCGCTCAGTTTAAAGGCTGCCCAATCATTGTGAGAAATAAGTCAACAAAATAATGAAAAATGCATTTTGTTGTCACCGCTGAAACATGTGATAACAAAATGATTTCTATGATTGAAAAAAATTATAAAGTATTGTATTAAAATAATATTTTTTAATAAAATAAAATATTTTTGAATGAGTTCTTTGAAAAATCTCATTGTTATTTTTATTCACTTTCATATAAGGTGGCGACCATATTTGGTATAAAAAGATGCTTTGATGATTGAGAACTGGCTTTTTATTTTGGCAGTAATTGCAGTTTTGATGATCCCAGGTCCTACAAATGTTGTACTTGCAAGCTCAGCGCATCAGCAAGGATTAACAAAGACGAGTTTTTTTATTCCTGCTGAATGGCTAGGTTATTTATATGCAATCAATTTATGGGCTTTGCTTATTCATCTTTGCTCTTCGACATGGCCTTATTTAGTCACAGGTTTACATGTTTTAAGTTTTGGTTATGTGTGTTGGTTGGCTTTTCGATTGTGGAAGTTACCTCATTTAGAAGAATATAATCAAAAGCATCATAATATTCGACCACGTCAATTATTTTTTGCGACCTTAAAAAATCCGAAAGCCTTATTATTTGCAGCAGGTATTTTTCCTGAGGAAACGTGGGGGAGTGTGATGAATTTTATGCTCGTTCAGTTAATTTTTTGTATGGTTTTAATTCCTACAGCATTGTTTTGGATGTTTTTTGGACAAGCCATATTGTCAGGAAAAATCAAAAAAATAAAAGCCGATATATTATATAAATATTCGGCACTTATTTTAATCTTGTGCATATTACCTGTGATTATTCAATTCTTTTGATTTCCTCTGATGAGGATCTAGTTTTTTTTTTATTCATATATTGCTTAATTAGACCAAAAATACCAGGTAAAATACTAATAATGATGATTCCAAAAATCAGATAGGTAAAATTCTCTTTAATAATCGGTGCATTACCAAATAAATAACCTAAAACAACAAAAGATGTAATCCAGAAAAATGCACCAATGACATTATATGTGAGGAAAAATTTATAATTCATATTGCCTGCACCCGCAATAAATGGTGCAAAAGTGCGTGCAAATGGAATAAAACGGGCAAAAATAATGGTCTTTCCACCATGTTTTTCGAAAAATTTCTGCGTTGAAATCAAGTGTTGTTTATTAATGAGTTTCGATTCAAGTTCAAATACGCGTGGCCCCACATATTTACCAATATGATAATTTACTGTGTCACCTAATACTGCAGCAATAAACAAAATAATAATCAGTGTAACTGGATTCATTGCACCTGTAGAAGCGGCTAATGCACCAGCTGCGAAAAGTAAGCTATCACCTGGTAAAAATGGCATAACAACAAAGCCAGTTTCTACAAAAATGATTAAAAATAAGATGGCATAAACCCAAGTACCATAATTGGTAATAAATTCGAATAAGTGCTCATCTACATTTAATATAAAATCGATTAGTTCCATGCTGGGCAGTATTGCGAAAAATTAAACAAATCCTAGCAGTCCATAGTTAGAAAGTCAGTATTAAAAAATATTTATTTTTATATTGTTTGTTTTATTTATGGAACGATGGGTGTTAATTATACATATTTATTCTAAACATAATGCTTACTATTATTTATATCTGTTCAATAATCATATTAAAGAGAATTTAAAATGTTTAATCCAAATCAAATTTTGAAAAATATAGTAGAAAAAAATCAAATACATATGTTTGTAAATTTTATTGCGCGAGCGTTATTGGCTTATATTTTTATTGTTGCAGGGTGGGGAAAACTTACAGCCTATAGCGCAACGGCTGGATATATGGAGTCAATGGGTGTGTCTGGTGCATTATTACCATTAACCATATTGGTCGAATTGGGTGGAGGGTTAGCCTTATTATTGGGTTTTCAAACACGTTTTGCCGCTTTAGGTTTAGGTTTTTTTAGTTTAATTACAGCATTTATATTTCATTCTACAGACGCTGATACCATTAATTTTATGAAAAACTTTGCTATAGCCGGTGGCTTATTTATCTTAATGTTACAAGGAGCGGGAAAATTTAGCTTAGATGACTTAATTGAAAAATGATAATTCATTGATTGTTATTTGCATGATATGGATTCTGTATTATGAAATGGTAAATATAAAAATATTTCTTAAAAGATCTGTGTACGAATAAAGTGCGTATAGCAGATAAAAATGATAGAATATGGCGCTTATATTCATTTGCCTGCATAGTTGTTTACCATGACTACCAATACCCAAATTACTGAAGATCGTATCCTCATCTTGGATTTCGGTTCTCAATATAGTCAGCTTATTGCACGTCGTGTACGTGAAGCTGGTGTCTATTCAGAAATGTACGCATTTGATATGTCTGAAGAAGACATTCGTGCATTTAACCCAAACGGGATTATCCTTTCAGGTGGTCCAGAAAGTGTTCATGAAGAAGGTAGTCCGCGTACACCGCAAGTTGTTTTTGAACTTGGTGTGCCTGTTCTCGGTATTTGCTATGGTTTACAAACCATGTCAGAGCAATTGGGCGGCAAAGTAGAAGCTGGTACAGTTCACGAATTTGGTTATGCTGAAGTTGACGTACAAGTGCGTGACCAACTACTTGGTGATTTAGATGATGGCAACAACCAGCTAAAAGTCTGGATGAGTCATGGTGATAAAGTATCACAAATTCCAGAAGGTTTTAAAGTTACAGCAAGTACACCAAGTTGCCCGTTTGCTGCAGTTTCTGATGAAACCCGTCGTTTTTATGGCGTTCAGTTCCATCCTGAAGTTACACATACTGCAAAAGGTGCAGAACTTCTGTCTAACTTTGTTCATAAAATTTGTGGTTGCGGAAATCTTTGGAATTCTGAAAACATTATCGAACTTCGTATTGAGCAATTGCGCAAACAAATTGGTAATGAAAAAGTATTGCTTGGCCTTTCAGGTGGTGTAGATTCTTCTGTCGTGGCAGCACTATTACACCGTGCAATTGGTGATCAATTAACATGTGTATTTGTAGATAATGGCTTGCTTCGCTTAAATGAAGGCGATCAAGTAATGGATATGTTTGCGAAAAATATGGGTATCCGTGTCATTCGTGCAGACGCTGAAGAGCGATTCTTAACTGCACTTGCGGGCGAAGTCGATCCAGAGAAAAAACGTAAAATTATTGGCCGTGAATTTATTGAAGTGTTTGCTGAAGAAGCGCGCAATTTAGATGGCGTGAAATTCTTGGCGCAAGGTACAATTTATCCTGACGTGATTGAATCTGCTGCAAGTAAACAAGGTAAGGCACATGTCATTAAATCGCATCATAATGTTGGTGGTTTACCAGATGATTTAGCCTTTGAATTGGTTGAACCGATTCGTGACTTATTTAAAGATGAAGTCCGCCGTTTAGGGACAACCTTAGGTTTACCATTTGAAATGTTGTACCGTCATCCATTCCCAGGTCCAGGTTTGGGCGTGCGTATTTTGGGTGAAGTGAAAAAAGAATATGCTGATATTCTTCGTTTAGCTGATGATATTTTCATGCAAGAACTTCGTGCAAGTGGATGGTATGACAAGACTGCTCAAGCATTTGCAGTGTTCCAACCCGTTAAATCTGTTGGTGTAGTTGGCGATGGTCGTCGTTATGCATGGGTCATTGCACTTCGTGCAGTTGAAACGGTTGACTTTATGACGGCTCGTTTCGCACATCTTCCTTATGATTTGGTTGATAAAATTTCAACACGCATCATGAATGAAATTAAAGATGTATCTCGTGTGGTTTATGACGTTTCGTCTAAGCCACCAGCGACGATTGAATGGGAATAGTCTAGTATTTAATCGTAAAACCAAAAAGTCCACGTAATCGTGGGCTTTTTGGTTTGATGTTGATTGGCTATATTCGTTGTTTATTCACTAACAGCAGATTTCTTATACGCAATTAACGTAATAAGGATGGTTGCTATCATGACGGCAATTAGGTTGTAAATCATCGCACTAGAAAAAGCATCAGCATATTGACTCGTTTGGGAAGTGCTTTGATTGGCATCACTATTGAGAACAGTGACGAAAAAGATCCCAACAATGGCAACGCCTAATGCCCCACCGACTTGTTGCATTGTGGAAATAAACCCTGCCGCCATTCCTACATGATGCTCCTCAGCATAGCCAATGACCAAATTGAGTAGCGGTGTCATAGACAGTCCTTGTCCGAAGCCAAATAGAATCAGGGGGGATAAAAAGATCAAAATTTCAGATTGATGGTCGAGATTAGATGCAGTAATGATTAACCAGCCGATTCCGATGGCATAGATCATTGTGCCAAACGCGATACTCATGTTTCCGAAATGAGCAACTAGTTTTGGTGCTAGTAGCGATGCAGAGATAAAACCTAGACTGGCTGGAGCAAATAAGGTTCCCGCTTCAAATGGTGTTAAACCAAGACCAGATTGTACAAGTAAGGAAAAACATAGAAAGAGTGATGTTGCTGTTGAGTAAATGAGCAGCACGACAAGAGATCCTATTGAGAAACCAGCATTTCGAAATAAGGCCAAATCAATGGCAGGATTACCATTGCGTTTAGCGACTACATGTTCCCATATAAGAAAGGTGGTTAGCAGTAAGATTGAAGCAGCTAAGCTGATCCATGTCCAAAGTGGCCACCCAATATTTGGCCCTTCGAGCAGTGGAAGAAGTAAGAGTAAAAGCCCTATTGTTGCCAGTCCTATTCCTGACCAATCAACATCTAAGGCATGAGGAGATTTAGACTCTGGGATGATTTGAGCAAACAGTACTGCGATGATGCCGATTGGTAGATTGATGAGAAAAATGATTCTCCAACCCAGTCCCAAAAGATCACTTTCGATGATAAAGCCTCCCAATACTTGTCCAGCAATCGCTGCTAACCCAAGTGTCATTCCGAGAAGTCCGAATACTCGACGACGGCTAATATCATCATACATGACGTGTAATAGTGCATAGACTTGTGGAAATAGAATTGCACCCGCTGCACCTTGTAGAAGGCGGGCAGCAATTAGGCTTGAAGCATTAGGTGCTATACCACAAAGAAATGATGTAATAGAGAACCCTAGCATCCCTAGTATAAATAGTCGTCGCCGTCCGTGGCGGTCGCCAAGCCTTCCACTAGCAATTAGTAATACACCGAAAGCCAATTCATATCCTGCGATGACAAAACCAATATCGGAAAACCCAACGCCAAGGTCGGCTTGCATAGAAGGAATAGCGACGTTAACAACGAATAGGTCGAAAACCGTAATGAATCCACCAAGCAACAGAATCATTAGTGCAAATGCTGAGGGTTTTGATGGCGTATTAATTTGCGTAGTGCGTGTAGCGGAAGATAAATGATCGTCAGTCATGACAATTCCAAATGTGATTTCAATGTGCTTGAAAGAGTGTTACACGTAATTTAAACTATTACTATAGAAGCATTTATACTATTACTACGGGTGATATGTTGGACAACCGTTTAGATCGAAAACGCACTGAACTAGCAGATTTTCTACGGCGACGACGAGAGAGTCTTTCTCCTCTTGATGTTGGCTTACCTCTTGGAAAAAGGAGACGAACATCAGGGCTTCGTCGTGAGGAAGTTGCTGCACTCGCGGGAGTTGGGCTTACGTGGTATACATGGTTAGAGCAGGGGCGTGTTATTACGGTATCCACTGAATTTCTCGATAGTGTATCTCGGGTCTTAAAATTGGATGAAATTGAGCGACGACATTTATTTCTGTTGGCACATCAACGTCCACCAGCTGTAGCAGGAGAAACGTGGTGCGAACTGCCACCACTGGTGCGTGTGTTGCTTGATGATTTGACGCACCGTCCTGCCTACGTATTGAACTTGAGATGGGATGTGATAGGGTGGAACACTGCCGCTGAGAACCTTTTTCAATTTGAGCAACGTGATGTGTCTGAACGGAATATGCTTTGGATGTTATTTTCGGACGATCGCTTGAATAGTCGGATCGTAGAATGGTCTGCTCAGGCCCCACAGGTTTTAGCGAGTTTTCGACGAGACTTTGCACAGGCTCCCGAAGATGACGGAATGATCGCACTTGTAGAAGCATTGGAACAGATTTCACCTTCTTTTCAAAGTCTATGGAATCAGCATGATGTGCATGGTCGCTGCGAAGGACGTCGTAGTTTCATGATCGATGATGTAGGTCGAGTAACATTTGATCACTCATCCTTTATTGTAGATGAGGAAAAACACCTTCGATTGGTTTTCTATGCAATGGTTACTGGGAATGTTGTCAAATGAAAGATAGATTGCATAATAAGGTTATGAATCCATAGTTTTATATTCATTTAATATTTTTAATAATCCCACCTGTAGCTCTTTCTAGTTGAAAGTGTATAAACATTAAATAAGATGAGGCTCCAATCTTTAATATCAATTGGTTATATCTCATCTTATTCTTTATTCAGCTAGCAAACTCGACGCGTCATCCACCAAAATAGCAGTGCGAGTAAACTGACTGATGCACCCAATAAGCATACGCCTTGCCAGCCAGCAGAGGCATAAATTACTGTGGTACTGATCGCACCGAGTCCACTACCAATGGCATAGAACAACATGTATAACCCCACCATTCGACTATGTGCTTCAGGTCGAGTACGAAAAATCATACTTTGGTTTGTCACATGTAGGGCTTGACCGCCTAAATCGAGTAGTAATATCCCAATAATGAGTATACCCAATGACCATTGCATTAATGATATTGGCCACCATGCGAGCAGTAAGATAACAAGTGCTGCCGCACTCGTATATTGGGCATAGCCTTGATCAGCCCATTTTCCAGCCCATGTGGCAGCAAGTGCACCGATAACACCAATTAAACCAAATGCACCAATGATCGTATGTGAAAAGTTATAAGGTGGTGCACTTAATGGTAAGACGAGTGCACTCCAAAAAATATTGAATGCGGCAAACATGAGCAATGCTAAGATTCCGCGCACTTGTAGAATTTTCTCTTCACGTAATAACGTCAGCATAGATGTAATTAATCGAGCGTAACTTAGCGGGTTTGAAGTCGTCGTTAAGTGCGGTAGGCATCGCCATAGTGGAATTGCAATCATGAGCATAAGGACAGCGGCACAAAGATAAACGCTACGCCATCCAGCTAAATCACTGATACCACCAGAAAATACACGAGCCAAGAGTAAGCCAATAAATACGCCACTTTGTGCAACACCAACAACGTGACCTTGTTCATGAGGTGCTGCGGCGCTGGCTGCATAGGCAATCAAGCCTTGTGTCATTGCCGTCCCTAATAAGCCGACCATCAGCATACTCATTAAAAGTGCAAATGCAGTGTGTGCTATAGCAACTGCGATTAATGCCCCTACCAGTAAGAGGAGTTGTATGATCATCAGATAACGACGATTTACTCGGTCTCCTAAGGGAACTAATAAGAATAAAGCCAGTGCACAACCAATTTGGGTCGCTGTAATGACAATACCTACAGCGGCTTGTCCAATGCCAAAGTCTTGTGCTAATGCATTCAGTAAAGGCTGAGCATAATAAACATTTGCCACGCTTAAACCACTTGCAATAGCGAACAACCATATAAGACTACGAGACAAGTGTACTTGGGTCTGTATCTTACTTTGTTTAAATGAGGAAATAGGAGAAGTTGCCATAATCAAAAAACCGCCAATGTGGTTTCAAAACAAAACTAGTTGAATCTTATGCCTATCAGTTTTAAAATGCAACTAGGTTTATTATTTTATCGAGTAAGAAATTTTTATGTCGACTTCTCAATTAATCAATGAAGAACCTTGTCCAGTTGCGCGTTGTGTCGATTTAATCGGTGATCGTTGGTCTCTTCTTATTGTGCGCGATGCATTTGATGGAATGCGTCGGTTTGGTGATTTCCAGCGAAGTTTAGGCGTTGCTCGTAATATTTTATCTAATCGATTACGTAAATTGGTCGAAGCGGGTATTCTAGAAATGCAGGATGCTTCTGATGGTACGGCATATCAAGAATATATATTGACTGCTCAAGGTGAAAGTTTATTTCCTGTTGTGGTGGCATTAAGACAATGGGGAGAGCAGCATTTATTTAAACAAGGTGAATATCATTCTGTTCTTATTGAAAAACTTACGGGTCAACCGATATCTTTTATGGCTCCTACTATGCAAGATGGTTCTGTAATTACGTCCTCAATGACTGAAGTAAGAAAAATAAATTGAAATAATCAGATGGTCTTATTTGCCACAGAACTTATGCTTGAATGAGTGTCTGTGGGAATTTCAGAATAATAATATGATTTGGTTTTTTGCAAGATATTTTCATTTGTCTAACATTCATTTTCTGCAAAAGAGATATTATTTTTGGCATATTTTATTGTGAATTTTCTATATGTAAAATCCTGATACTTGAGGTTTTGAGCTGTAATTGTAAGTAACCTTTGAAATTGTATTTCTTTATATGTGAATAAAATAAAGTTTGAATACCAATCCTTATGTAATCCATTTTTAAGAATTAATTTGAATAAAATCAATTTAATAAAAGATAAGTTATATCTTTTCTCGACAAAAGATATATTAAGATATATCTTAATATATATAAAATAAGCAAAATTGGAAGATAACAAATGAGATCACATCAACATCATCATTCCAGAAATGAATTTGAAAAAGGCGAACATCATCTAGAACGTAGGCATGGTGGACGTCGTGGACGTTTATTTGAATCTGGTCGTATGAAACTTTTGGTTTTATACCTTATTCAGCAAGAAACAAAGCATGGTTATGAAATTATTAAGGACATTAGCGATTTGGTTGGTGATGGTTATAGTCCAAGTCCGGGTACAATTTATCCAACATTGGCATATTTGGAAGATATGGGATTTGTTTCTGTGGAAAGCATAGACGTAGATCGAAAACAATATCGTATTACAAATTTAGGAAATATATATTTAAACGAACAGCAAGAATTAGTGAAGAAGCTCTTAGAGAAATTAAAGTTAAAGCGTGAAATCATCAACAATGACAAGTTTATTGATATTCATAGAGCGATGGAAAATTTAAAAACTGCACTTCGCTTAAAGCTAGCTACAGCAGATATTGAAACTGAAAAAGTTCGTCAAATTGCTGAAAAAATTGATCATGCAGCAGTAGAAATTGGGCGTTTATAATTAAAAGTGGATTGAATATGACGATAGCAATTCAGCAGAATATCAGGAAAGCTGGACTAAGAGTGACATCTGCCCGTGTAGCAGTCATGTCTCTTTTAACTGCTCAAGCAGAAGATTTAACAGTGAAGGAGTTGTATCAAAAATTATATCAACAAAATAAAAAAATAGGTTTAGCAACCATTTATCGTGTTATTGCAGACTTAGAAATTGTTGGTTTAATTAGTCAGAATAAACTGAGTCGAGGTGATGCAAAATATGCTTTACCTCATTTGGTGGAAACTGGTGTTTTACAAATTAAATGTGCCGATTTAAAGCATCATGATCAAGCTGAATTGGTTGAATCGTTACAAATAGTTTTTCAAAAATTTAATGCCAATTTATTGGAGATTGAATTTATGGAATTATCACAAATAAATTAATTAAGACGAGAAATGATGAAATGAAACAACATCAATACCATGTAACAGTACAACATCTTACTGACCTAAAAGGTGAGCCTTCCCATTACAAAGAAAACCTGCAATTTAATGTGGGTAATCATGATGATATTTTTGCAATTGTCGAGCGGTTAAATCGTGCAAAAATATTCAATGATGAAACTATCCCAGCGTTTGCTGTTGGATTAAAGCTTTTTAGTGAGGTGATGTTAGAAAATAGAGAACATCCCATATTTCAAGATTTTCAGCCTGCATTTATGCAATTTATGAAAAATCTGAAACAGAATATTAAGAGCAGCCAATCTTAAACAGTTAAGACCTTCATCGCCACTTTATGTGGCTTTATTTTTGTCTCAAAATTAAGTTGAAATCACGATTGTTCTATTCATAATATGAAGCATATTAACCAAGTTCTAGAGAAATATGACCTATAACACTAGAATAAAAAGAAAGAATTAATCATTCATCATCAAATGAATAAGCATAGAGGGAAATATGAGTACGATCAATGATACTGAGTTTTTGAATTCAAATGATGACGAAAATTTTGTCAATCAACACATTCAAAACTTTGAAATTCGCTCTGCTGAAATTGGAAAGGGCACGACAATTAAACGTGCTTTACCTAATCGTCAAAAACGGATGATTGGTGCGTGGTGTTTTCTAGATCATGCAGGTCCTGTTACATTTTCTCAAGGCGATGGTTTAGATGTGGGGCCACATCCACATATTGGCTTGCAAACATTTACTTGGATGCTTGAAGGTACCATGCTCCATAGCGATAGTATTGGCACTAAAAATCAATTAATTCAACCGAAACAAGTGAATTTAATGACGGCAGGTTATGGTATTTCACATACAGAAGTTGCACCAGACACTGAAACGAAAATGCATGCGGCTCAACTGTGGATAGCGCTGCCAGATGATAAGCGAAATATGGCACCTCAATTCGACCATTACCCTGAATTGCCTATAACTCAACAGGATGGTATTGAATTCACGGTATTAGTCGGTGAATTTTTAAAAGTGCATTCGCCTGTTGCAGTACATTCTGATTTACTTGGTGTTGATTTATATGCACAGCATTCAGCAAAAACAATACTCAAACTTAATCCAAAATTTGAATATGGATTGATGGCACTTGAAGGAGCAGCAACTGTAAATGGTCATACATTAAATATTCAAAATATGATTACGTTGGATGTAGGTTTGACCGAAATTGAATTACAAATTCATGCAGAAAGTCGTGTTTTATTGTTGGGAGGAGAGCCCTTTGAGTCTCCTATTTTATTGTGGTGGAATTTCGTTGGACGAACACAAGACGAAATAACGAAAGCACGAGATCAATGGATCAATGAAGATGAACGCTTTGGTGAAATTTCTCATTATGTCGGTTCAAGAATGAAAGCACCTGTTTTACCTGATCGGATGAAAGCTTCAAAATAGATTTGATAGAACGATGAATACAAATAAAAAAAGATGCTTAAGCATCTTTTTTATTGTAAATATTTTGATTAATGTTTAATCACGATAGAATCGATTCCACTATTTTGTAAGGTTTGCTGAGCAATAATCGCAGCTTGCTGAGATTCATATGGACCTGAAATAACGCGATACCATGTTTCGCCATTCTCTACTGTTTTAATAACATCCGCAGACAGTCCGTTTAAAATAATTTCTGCGCGACGTGCATCAGCTGCATCTGGATTATTATAACTGCGAACTTGTAAGATAAAACTCGTTTTGGCAGGAACTTTAGGCTCAGTTAATAAGCCAGCCTCAGATGCCGCAATAGGTGCAGTTTGTGGTGCTTCAACAATAACAACTGCCGTTGGACCTTTATTTTCGGGAATAGCTTGTTCAGGAATGGGGGTTACCTGTTGTTGAGGCAAGAGGTCATAAAAGCGATAATCATGATTGGTATCTTCTTGAGCACGTTCAACCGTTGTATCACTCTGTGGTTTTACAGGTTCCCAAGGTTTCCACAATAAAAGTGCTAATCCAAAACACAATATCATGAGAATAATAATAAGCGTTCCTAGCCATGCGGGAATTAAAGATTTTTTTGGCTTGTTTGGTCTGTCAGATACACCACGTTGCGTTTTTCCAAACACGAAGAAACCTCATTGTTATACATTATTTAATTTATAGAAGCATTTCAACATTACTGGAGTACCTCAAATAAGTAAACAGGACAAGTTGTCCTGTTTACAAAGAGTGTTCAAAAATCATTGATTTGTATGATTTTAGAAATCAAGCGTATTCAATAATGTATGGATTTAGCGTTTACATTGCTTCAGGTGCAGAAACTCCTAACAACTCTAAACCATTATAAAGAACACGTTGTACGTTTACAGAAAGAAGTAAACGTGCTTGTGTGAGTTCAGCATTCTCACTTAGAACTTTATGTTCATTATACCAACCGTGAAATAGTGCTGCTAACTCTTTCAGATAATTACCTACTTGATGTGGCTCATGACTATTTGCAGCACGCGCTACAATCTCAGGGTATGCTGCCAATTTTGCAAGAATTTCAGTTTCGGCTTCAAGTTCAAGTTTTACTGCAAATTGACGAGCATTTTCAGAAGAAAATGAAATGTTCAATGATTTAGCTTTTTCAAGCATACGACAAATACGTGCATGCGCATATTGAATATAGTACACCGCATTATCTTTGCTTTGTGAAACGGCTAAGTCTAAATCAAAATCAATATGCTGTTCTGACTTACGCATTACGTAGTAAAAACGTGCTGCGTCATTACCCACTTCTTTACGTAAATCACGTAGCGTTACGAACTGACCTGAACGAGATGACATTTGTACCATTTCGCCACCACGCCATAAACTGACGAACTGAACCAAAAGTACTGTGAGTTTTTTAGAATCATAACCCATTGCATCAATGGCAGCTTTTACACGTGTGATATAACCATGGTGATCTGAGCCCCAAATATTAATGAGGTCTGTATAGCCACGTTGTAGCTTATTTAAGTGATAAGCAATGTCAGATGCAAAATAAGTCGGTTGTCCATTGCGACGTTTAACAACACGGTCTTTTTCATCGCCAAATTCAGTCGATTTAAACCAGATATTGCCATCTTTTTCGTATAAATAACCACGTTGATCTAAAGTTTGTAGTGCTTCATCAATTTTACTTATTAATGTTGCCTCACTGAACCACTGATTGAAGGTCACTCCAAACTCACCGAGGTCATCTTTAATATCATCAAGGATTGCTTTCAATGCTGCTTGATGGAAAACGCGATAGTCTTTGCCTAATCGCTGTTGTGAATTAAAAATTAAACCATCAATGTGCTTTTCTTTATCACCAGAAAGTACAATTTTTTGACCTTCTGCATCAAGTTCTTCTGCATACTGAATATCTTCTGGTACATCTTTGTAGATATCTGCAACAGCTTGAACATAAGCATCACCATCTTTATCGATAATGCTTTGTGCGATTTCTTTAACATAGTCACCTTGATAAGCATTTTTAGGAAATACTAAACTTTGACCAGTCAATTCTAAGTAACGTAAATATGTTGATGTCGCTAAAATGTCCATTTGACGACCAGCATCATTGACATAATATTCACGATCTACTTTTGCACCTGTTGCTTCTAATAAATTCGCAACGGTCATACCGTATGCAGCACCACGTCCGTGACCGACATGAAGGCTAGAAGTTGGATTTGCAGAAACGAATTCAACTTGAATACGTTTTTCAGCATTGAGTGTTGTGCGACCAAAATGTTCTTTTTGAGCGTATATTTGATCTAAAATAGTAAAGCGTTGGTCAGCATTTAAAAAGAAGTTAATAAAACCAGGACCAGCGATTTCAGCTTTACTAATGTCGATGACTTCTGGCAAATTTTGCAGAATTTTTTCTGCTAAATCTCGTGGCTTCATACCTGCAGCTTTAGAACCTATCATTGCAATATTTGAAGCAAAGTCACCATGACTTCGGTCTTTTGTACGAGTCAGATTGCTTGTATTGTTCCAGTCAGATGGAAGAACACCTTCTGCTTGAAGGTTTTGCACTGCATGTTCGAGCGCTGCTTGTATTGCCGTATTCATATCAATTGAAAATAAATGTCGCAGAGGAACGTTAAATATAGCAAATTTCATTGCCTTTAGGTGAATGCAATTTGATGGAATGAATCGTGTTCGGTTCTTTTAATCATTAAATTTGAAAACATACATGAAAAATTATGACGTTAATGGCATATTAGTTAGGTTTTAATTTATGTTTTGAAAAGTTCAATGAATAAGCCTCGTCCAATGATTATTGGCAATATACCTAAGCTTCCTATTAAATGGGCAACAATCATGATCCCATTTTTTTTATCATTTCTCATGAGTGGAATTATTTCTTTAATTAATATGCTCAGGAATTTGGGCTGGTATGATGGTTTTATAGAATTTTGGTTCACAAATTGGATGATCTCTTGGGCATTTGCTTTTCCAATTGTTTTAGTTTTATTGCCGTGGGTAAGAAAGATAGTGAGTATTTTTGTTGATATGCAACAAATGACACCACCGAAGTCATGATGATATTTTATACGATTCCCTAGTGCTTTATATGGTATTTTTTTATTAAATGATTTTATGGCATTTAGAACCTGTAATTTTCTTTTTGTTTTTTTCAAAAAAAATAGCTTTTTTTAGACATTTTTCTTCCTTTAAATGAAAAATGTCTATTTAAGAATAAATTATAAACACAATTTGTACAAATATAAGTCAACTCTCTTTTTTATTTACACATAAAATAATAATGAATTTAGTATAAATCTATAAAATGACATTTCTTGTGGAAATAAAGGTAAGCTATAGAGAAAGCTAGATAGGAATTTTTCATTTCGAATATTCCATCGGAATTGTCCCAAATGAGATCGGAAATGGTACTAGAAACGACCGTAACAAAAAAACCTTTATATACACCTTATGCAGGTAACACTCTATTAGAATTACCTTTATTAAATAAAGGCTCAGCTTTCTCAGTGGAAGAACGCACGAATTTTAATTTACATGGTCTTATTCCACATGTAATTGAAAGTATTGAAGAGCAAAGTCAACGCTCTTATCAACAGTTTAGTGCATTTAGCGATGCAATTAACAAACATATCTATTTAAGAAATATTCAAGATACGAATGAAACCTTGTTCTATCATTTAATTGAAAACCATTTAAGTGAGATGATGCCAATTATCTATACACCTACTGTAGGTGAGGCATGTCAAAGGTTTTCAGATATTTACCGTCGTCATCGGGGCGTCTTTATTTCTTACCCTGATCGTGAGCATATTGATGCTATTTTGCATAATGTAAATAAGAAAAATGTCAAAGTGATCGTCATTACAGATGGCGAGCGAATTCTAGGTTTAGGTGACCAAGGAATTGGTGGAATGGGAATTCCAATTGGAAAGCTTTCTTTATATACCGCATGCGGTGGTATTAGCCCAGCTTATACTTTACCTATCACTTTAGATGTCGGTACAAATAATCAACAGTTATTGAATGATCCTATTTATATGGGATGTAAACAACCGCGTATTAGTGGTGATGAATATTATGCTTTTGTAGATGAAGTTATTACTGCTATTAAAAAACTTTGGCCTGAAGCCTTAGTTCAATTTGAAGATTTTGCACAAAATAATGCGATGCCATTATTACAAAAATATCGCGATAATTTACGTTGTTTTAATGATGATATTCAGGGTACAGCAGCAGTTTCTGTTGGTAGTTTAATTGCTGCATCTCGTGCGGCTGGCAAGCAAGTTAAAGATCAAGTCGTTACTTTCTTAGGTGCTGGATCAGCAGGCTGTGGTATTGCTGAGCAAATTATTGCTCAAATGGTTTTTGAAGGTTTAACAGAAGCTGAAGCACGTGCGCGTGTTTATATGGTTGATCGTTTTGGTTTAATTACTGAAAATCAGCCAAATTTGTTAGATTTTCAGCGTAATTTAGCACAAAAACCCGAAGGTGTTGCTGCGTGGGCAGATGCGAATGGTGTAATTTCACTCTTAGATGTCGTGACTTATGCGAAGCCAACTGTATTGATCGGGGTCTCTGGTCAACCTGGATTATTTACTGAAGAAGTGATTAAGACATTGGCACAAAATTGTGAGCGGCCAATTGTTATGCCATTATCTAATCCAACATCTCGCGTTGAAGCAGTACCTGCAGATATTTTAAATTGGACAGAAGGTAAGGCGCTTATTGCTACAGGTAGTCCATTTGCACCTGTAAATTATCATGGAAAATTACATAATATTTCTCAATGTAATAATTCTTATATTTTTCCTGGTATTGGTTTAGGTGTTATTGCATCGGGTGCAACACATGTGACAGATAGCATGCTGATGGCATCAAGTAATGCATTAGCAGATTGTTCACCTAAATTGAATGATATAGAAGCAGATTTATTACCAGATATTGATGATATTCAGAAAGTTTCTAAAGCAATTGCATTTAAAGTTGCTAAGGCAGCAGTAGAGTCTGGTGTTGCCCAGCAAGTGAGTGATGAACAACTCAAGCAAGCTATAGAAGATAATTTCTGGAAACCAGAATATCGTGAGTATAAGCGTGTGACTTTCTAACGAGGTTAACTAAAAGAGTGCAATCAAAAGGGAGCGAATGCTCCCTTTTATTATTTAAATGAGTATTTGACCTTAAAATTGTCGGGCTCATTAGTCATATTATAATTTAATTTTCTAAAATTTCTTCTAAAACCTCTTCGCTTGGGGCAAAGTAATAAGCCCCATCTTTTGGTGTTACAAAGTGTAATAGACGATCATGAATACCATCACCACTGGTTCCAAACATATGGAAAAGCATATCATCAATGGTTTTTAAATTATTGGTATATGCCACAAAGTATAGCCCTTGATCACCTTGCCCATCACCATAAGGAAGAGAATGTCGAAGAATAGCGAGTTCTTCTCCCTGATCATCTTCAATCACAACACGTGCAACATGTGAGTTTTCTGGTTTAACATCATCCTCTAATTCAATACTTTCAAGTTTAGTACGACCAATCACATTTTCTTGAGCATCAACTTTTAGTTTTTTCCATTTTTCTAAATTGTGTGCATAGCGCTGAGCAAAAATGAAAGAACCATCTTTAAAAATACCAGCGTCTTTACTTAATAATGCGGTTTCTGCCCGATCATCAGGAAACTGTGGGTTTTCTGTACCATCAATAAAACCAGTTAAATCACGACCTTCGAAGTTACGGAAACAAGCACGTTCTTCGAGAACCTCCACTTGCGATTGTATATCTTCAAAAAAAGCTTGGCTTAATGCAAAACAGACATCAACACGTTGTGACGCAATATGAATAAAGAGATCTGCGGCAACAACTGGCATTTCAAATGAACCATGAATAGGTTCGAGTTGTTTGAAATTATCAGGTACTTGAGGATAAAGCTGACTCCAAAGTTCTGGGCCAAAAGCGACAGCAGTTTTAATTTCAGCATGAGGATGTTGTGAAATTAGGCGATCACGAGTAGAAAATAAATATTGTAATTTTTCTTTTAATTTTTTAATTGATAAATCTTTTAAACGTAAACTAATAAATCGAGCATGATCCGATGGTAAGGGCAAAATTACAGATTGGGCAGTCATTCATGGCTCCTAAGTATTTTATTTTCTGTAGTGGCTTTAGCTATTGTGCCTGAATGATAATTATATGAATAGTATGTTATTAAGTTTACACATTTAAATTTTGTCTTTTAATTATAGAAAATATTTTATAATTTAGTAGTCGATAGTAGTTGTTAAATTAGTGCGTAAAATATGTCATATCAAATGTGGTTTGCTTTTATGTTGGCGTGTTGGATAATTAGTATCTCGCCTGGTGCAGGTGCAATTGCTTCTATGTCGAGTGGCTTAAATTACGGATTTCGTCATGGATATTGGAATGCATTGGGACTTCAGTTAGCACTTCTCATACAAATTGGGGTTATTGCAGCGGGGGCAGGGGTGCTTTTTGCAACGACGCCGTGGGCTTTTTTAATCGTAAAGTGGTTTGGTGTAGGTTATCTATTATATCTTGCATATTTGCAATGGAAAGCACCGATTCAAAATATTGAAATATCGAATGGCTTACAGAATAAGTCTCGCAAAAAGTTAATTATTCACGGTTTTTTGGTCAATTTAAGTAATCCAAAGGCCATTGTTTTCTTATTGGCAGTTTTACCTCAGTTTTTAGATTTAACGCGACCGCAACCTACTCAATATGCCATCATGGCAATGACGATGATCACGATTGATTTAATTGTGATGGCAGGTTATACAGGGTTAGCTTCAAAAGTTTTGCGTATATTAAAATCACCGAAACAACAAAAATATTTAAATCGAACTTTTGCGGGTCTATTTTCAGGTGCAGCATTTTTATTAAGTTTAGTACGTCAATCATAAGCGTCATGGGTTAATCATGTGAATTATTTTGATTTCTATTTATATATCATCAGTGTTGTAATTATGATAGCAACGCCTGGTCCTGTCATGATTTTGGTGGCAAGTGCGGGTTTGAAAGGTGGATATGTTAGTGCATTAAAAACTATTCTGGGTACGAATCTAGCATCTTTGCTTCTGATTGCTATTTCAATATTGATTATTAAAGGAATTTTTGATGTTAATGAATGGTTGTTCATTGGTATTAAAATAATTGGATGTTTCTATATTGCCTATTTGGGCTTTGAAATTTTAAAAGAAGTACATCAAACCAAAGAACAGAAAGTTCAAGCGATTTCACCAATCAGTGGTGGGTTAAAAAAAGGTTTTTTGGTGGGTATTTCGAACCCGAAAGATATTATTTTCTTTTCATCATTTTTTCCTCAATTTATTGGGGTGCATACCAATATCAATATCAGCTTAAGTATTTTAGTGCTAGCTTGGATTATTTTAGACTTTCTGACTTTGTCTTTCGTTTATTTGGGTTTTAATAAACTGGCACAAAGTCAGTATTACTCTAAAATATTGACGCTCTGTGGTTGGTTTCTAGTGATAATTGCAATTTATGGTGTATATAGCTCTGTCGCGGTATTAATAAATTGAGATGCATAGCCTATAAGCATAATACAGTCCTAAGCCAAACAGACTATGCGCAATAAGACTGTTTCTAATGCTTTTAAGAGGATTTGGTGTTTTTTGTGCAAAAATACCAAATCCTAAAACGGGTTGTAGAATGATGAAAGGAAATAATGTTGTGATCAAGGCAAAGATCAGTGTATTTAATAGATTAATCTCATAATTAAAATATGTGCTACTGATGAAGTATAAATAAGTCCATCCAATTCCAGTCGCATAATGAATCAGCCACCCTACACATAATTCATGCTTTATAGCGGAGGTATTAAGAATAGTATTGTGACTAAACTTAAAATTTTTCCATGATAAAACCCAACGACCAATTAGGGCATAATTTAATGGAATAATTTTAAATATTTTTTGATTCAGAATACTGAAAATATCCATAAATATTGTTGCAAGAATGCCAATAGCAATGGTATGCATAAAGAAAAGCATTGTGCTGTTTTCCTATTTTTGATTGAATGGCATTCTAGTTTCCAACTTAAAGTTAACTTTAAGTCAAGAGGTCTTTTATGCAAGAAATCGATATTGGAGTTTTATCAAAATTAAGCGGATTATCTACAGCCACGATTCGATTTTATGAATCTAAGGGTTTAATAAAATCAATGGGCCGAAAAGGCTTAAGAAGACAGTATTCAGAACATATTTTACCCACCGTAAAATTGATTAAGTTTTTAAGAGAAGGTGGATTGTCTATCGCTGAGATTGAAAAAATATTTATTTCTAATCATCGTATTCAGGTCAATAGAAGGGAGATTAGTGAAAAAATACATGATATCGAATTGAAAATTAATCATTTATTGGAAATGAAAAGTATTTTACAACACATGGAACATTGTCCTTTTGAGGATCATTTACGTTGTCCAGATTTTATTAAAATAATTTCTTAAGATTTTAAATATTTTTATACTGTGTAATATTTAAAATCTTAGAAAAAGAAGATCTAAATAGTTTTTTTAATTTTTTGTATTGAAAATATTGCAGCAAATATAATAGCCATGGTTAGGACAATACTTAAGCCTGTAGAAATATCTAGCGCAGCACTTGACCATAAACCAATTGAGATCCCGACTTGGGCTGTAATAAATGCCCAAATGACCATTTGTTTTGGTGAATGTGCCAATAAGCGTGCGGTTAAAGCAGGAATAACCAGTAAAGCTCCCATTAATAGCGAACCCACTGCACGTAATGCCAGTACCGTAAATAAAGCTAAGAGTAGCATGAAGATTAAACGTTGCCATTTTGCATTAACACCTTCACTCATCGCTATATCAGGATCTATTGCAATTTGAATTTGTGCTTGCCAAGAACGATATAGAATCAACAATGCAATGAGAATAATGAGGATAAAAAAAGGCAAATCTTGCCAAGAAATTTGTAATAAATCACCAAATAAGTAACTTAAAAGTTCAGGACGTAAACTGGGTAAATTTTGAATTAATAATAAACCTGAGCATAGAAGTGTCGCAGAACAAAGTGCCAATAAAGCATCATTTGGTAAGCGTGGATCATGGAGAATCCAGAGAATTCCAACCAGTAACAAGGCCAATAAGCCGACCCCTAACCAAAGTGGTAACTGAAGAATTCCTGCAATGGCTACGCCTAATAAAGTGCCATGTGCCATGGTATCGGCAAAGAAAGACATTCGTCGCCAAAGCATCAAACAACCTAAAGGTGCAGTTAGGAAAACTAAGAGTGTTCCCATGGTCCATGCAGGTAATAACAATTGTAACCATTCCATCATGGTTTACGCTTCCGGTTCTGGGTGAATGTGAGGGCGAGAGTCATGTTGGCAAGGTGTTGCAACATCACCATGTACACAGTGATCATGATGGTGTTGATAATACACGCGACTTTTTCCAAAAATTGCTTGATATTCAGGATGTTGTTGAATACTTTCAGGAAGCCCACTACAGCAAATATGTTTGTTTAGGCATACAACGCGATGAGTACCTTGCATAACCCATTGTAAATCATGGGAAACTATAAGTACGGCACAACCATATTTAGCAGGAAGACTGCGCACATAATCATAAAGTTCAGCTTCCGACTGAATATCTAAGCCCTGCATGGGTTCGTCTAAAACTAAAACATCGGGTTGGCGGAGTAATGCTCGTGCTAATAGCACTCGCTGACGTTCGCCACCTGAAAGTTGTTGTACTTTCGCATCTTTTAATTTGGTAATACCTGTATCGTGAATAATTTCTTCCTTTAATACAGATGTACACTTTTCTAATGCCAATAAGTCTTTTACACGAAGCGGGAGGCTATGAGAAGGATTGAATTTTTGTGGAACATAGGCAAATTTAAGTGCTGAGATTGTTTTAATTTTCCCAGAATTGGGTTTAAGTATGCCAAGCAATACTTTAATTAAAGTTGATTTTCCTGCACCATTTGGACCAATGAGCGTGACAATTTCTTGTGGATTTAAATTGAAATCTACATTTTTTAAAATTTCACGATCATCGATACGAACAAAAATGTTCTGTAATTCAATCAGTGGCGTAGTTGGTTTTATGGTATGCGGCACTGCTGACATATCCCAGAAATTTCAATAATACTATGGTGTGCTGTAAATCCATCTGAAGAAGAAATACTTTCTAATTGCTGTAATAATGCTTGAGCAGATGCTTCTTTTACAATTTTACATTCTGTACAAATTAAAAAAGCGGCTTGATGACCTTCTCTTGGGTGGCAGCAAGGAATGTATGCATTAATCGAGGTTAAACGGTGGATTAATCCTTTTTCTAATAAAAAATCCAAGGAACGATACACAGTTGGCGGGGCAGCTGGACGGTCGGAATCACTTTTGATTTTTGCCAATAAATCGTACGCACCCATTGGACCAGAGGCATTTAAAATAAGTTCTAGAACTTCTTTGCGTAAAGGCGTGAGGCGTGAACCTGTTGCAGCACATATTTTTTCAGCATCGATTAATCGTTGACCAACATTGTGGTGGTCGTGCACGCCATGTAAGGTATCGTGAAGTTCATGAGAACAAATACTCATCGTAGCCTCATTCGCATAGAAAATTAGACATTTCATAGTAACATGAAGCAATTGCACTTATGAAATAGCATATAAATTTTTATTTATTTGTTATATTATAACAATTCCGAAATAATTTGTTGATACATTTTATGTCTCGCATTCTTGCTTTTATTTCTTTATTTATGTTCAGTGCTTTGGGGTGGTCTCAAGGAATTGTTGTCTCAACGCATCCAATTTATTTAATTGCGCAAGAAGTAACAAAAGGCATTGAAACACCACAATTGTTGTTGGGCGATCAGACAGGTCATGATGTAACCTTAACGCCAAAACATCGGAAAATGATTAATGATGCATCTTTGCTAATTTGGTTAGGTCCTCAACATGAAGCACCGTTAACCAAGTTGTTGGCGAATAATCCAACCGCAATTTCTATTTTAGATTCAAATTTAATTCAAGAATTACCCTTACGGAACACGAAAGGGCAGGCGATCAAAAATACGGTAGATACGCATGTTTGGTTAGATCCAAATAATGCAATTAGAATTGGCTTTTTCATTGCAGCGTTACGTTCACAGCAAAAACCAGAATTAAAAGAACAATATTGGGATAATGCACGTAGTTTTGCAAAAGAGATGATTGAAGCATCTAATAAATATGGTGCAAATACCGTAACACGCCCATATTGGTCATATCATGACGCCTATCAGTATTTGGAGCGTGCATTAAATTTAAAATTTGCAGGTGCTTTGACATCAGATCCACATGTTGCGCCAACTTTGGCACAAATTAAATATTTAAATGATAATCGTCCTTATAAGAAAATGTGCTTATTGGCAGAAGGGCATGCTAGTAAAAATCAGTATCAGAAATTAGATCCAATTGTATTTCAAAAAGTTGATGAAAGTATGGTGGGTGAAGATAATTTCATACAGGCTTGGGTGAAGTTGGCGACGGACGCACAGAAATGTGTATTAAATGCACAAAAATAAAATATTTTTTCATAAATTGTAAATTTCATACTGTTATTAATTAGTTGCAAAAAATATCTACTAAGGTCGGGAAAAGATTGCATGTTCAGGGGTGTAACTCTATAATGCCTGCGATAAAAAACGATCATCAGTTGAACTTGACCAACATTTATGTTGTGAGTAGATAGATAATGAGCCGAACTAGTCGCATGATTGACCGACGATTAGCGAAAGCTTTGGTCTTCTTGCAAACGTTAATGATACCGATTTCAGCCTTGATTGCATGGCTTATAAAAGATGAAGTCGCAGCTTTAAGTGCCGCACTTGGTGCCTCGGTTTGCTGGCTTGCAAGTTGTTATTTTACATGGCAATCATTTCGTACAGCAGGTGCGAGAGCATCTAAACAAGTTCTATTGAACATGTATAGAGGTATGCTGGGTAAGTTTGCAATTTTGATCGTAGGATTCATTTTAATTTTAAGCAATGTAAAACCGTTATCCCCGGTTGCATTGTTTTGTGGTTTTATTCTTGTGCAAAGTATGACGTGGATAGCTCCTTATTGGGCGTCACGTCTACAAAAGCGAGTATAAAGGCTACAAAAATTGAAAAGTTTTTTGGGAGCCGAGTGAGATATCAAGCAGCACGCGATGTTCACTCTCTCCTTTAGTATTTGACATTGACCAGGTGTGATTTATGGCTGCTGAAGAACATGCCCTTACTTCGACCGAGTACATCAAGCATCACTTGACGAATATGACCTATGGCAAAATGCCAGATGGTACATGGAAGTTAGCTGAAAGTGGTGCTGAGGCTCAACAGATGGGGTTCACTGCAATTCACTTGGATTCAATGGGTTGGTCAATCGGACTTGGTTTGATTTTCTGTATACTGTTTTGGAGTGTGGCGAAAGTTGCAAACTCTGGTGTTCCTACCAAGTTCCAAGCAGCAATTGAAATGATTATCGAATTTGTTGACTCAAGTGTACGTGATACTTTTCATGGAAAGTCACGTTTGATTGCTCCGCTAGCACTAACTATCTTCGTGTGGATTTTCCTCATGAACTTGATGGATTTAGTGCCTGTAGATTTTATTCCACATCTTGCCACTGTTATTGGCAGCAATGTATTTGGAATGGATCCACATAGCGTTTATTTCAAAATTGTACCTACAACAGATCCTAACATCACTTTGGGGATGTCTTTATCTGTATTTGCTCTCATTCTTTTCTACAGTATTCGTGAAAAAGGTGTGAGTGGTTTTGTAGGTGAATTGGCACTTAATCCATTTAATCCGAAGAATCCAATCGCTAAAGCGCTTTTAATTCCATTTAACTTAATTTTGGAATTGGTAACTTTCCTTGCACGTCCAATTTCTTTGGCTCTGCGACTATTCGGTAATATGTATGCCGGTGAGTTGATCTTTATTTTGATCGCACTTTTACCGTTTTGGATTCAATGGGCGTTGTCTGTGCCGTGGGCGATTTTCCATATCTTAATTATTACGTTACAAGCGTTTATTTTCATGATGCTAACTATCGTATACTTAAGCATGGCAAGCGAAAAACATTAATGGTATTGCCTAGTTTACACATGTTAACTAGGCACAATTTTTATTTTAATTGGGTATACACCTAACCTCTGAGGAATTTTTCATGGAACTCACTTTAGGTCTAGTTGCAATTGCATCTGCTATCTTGATCGCTTTTGGTGCTTTAGGTACTGCGATTGGTTTTGGTCTTTTAGGTGGTCGCTTTTTAGAAGCTGTTGCTCGTCAACCAGAATTAGCTCCACAACTTCAAACTCGTATGTTCTTAATCGCAGGTCTTCTTGATGCTGTGCCTATGATCGGTGTTGGTATTGGCTTGTTCTTCATCTTCGCTAATCCATTTGTAGGTTAATCAGCTTAATTCCCAAAAACCACTATTTGAGGAATAGAGAGCAATGAATATCAACCTCACATTGATTGGCCAAGCAATTGCATTTGCGATCTTTGTCGCATTCTGCATGAAGTTTGTCTGGCCACCACTAATCAATGCGATTAGTGAGCGTCAGCGTCGTATCGCTGATGGCTTAAATGCTGCTGAAAAAGCAAAAGCTGATCTTGCGGATGCGCAAGCTCAAGTTAAAGCTGAATTAGATGCAGCTAAAGCACAAGCGGCTCAATTGATCGAACAAGCGAACCGTCGTGCGGCACAATTGGTAGAAGAATCTCGTACTCAAGCGACTGCTGAGGGTGAGCGTATTCGTCAACAGGCTAAAGAAGCTGTTGATACAGAAATCAATGCTGCTCGCGAAGAATTACGTCAACAAGTTGCTGCTCTTGCAGTTGCTGGTGCAGAAAAAATTCTGAACCAACAAGTTGATGCAGAAGCTCACAATGCCATGCTTACTCAGCTGGCTGCTAAACTTTAAGCGAGGCGGACTATGGCTGAACTCTTGACGTTGGCACGCCCATACGCAAAAGCAGCATTTGCTTATGCAACTGAGCAAAATGCAACTGACAACTGGTCAAATGCATTAGAAGTGCTTAGTGCTGCTGTACAAGATGACGCATTTTCAGCTTACTTAAATCGCCCTGAGCTTACTCCTGCTGAGCAGGTAAGTCTTTTTGCTAAAGTATTGGGTGAAGAGCAAACGACAGCAGTGTCAAATTTTTTGACATTACTTGCTGAAAATAATCGTTTGATCCTTCTTCCTGAAATCTTAGCAGAATACGAGCAGCTCAAATCACAGAATAACAACAATGTGGACGTCATTATTGAATCGGCTTTCCCATTGTCTGCTGAACAAGAAAATTTGTTGAAGACTGCACTTGAAAAGCATTTCAATAGTACAGTTTCTATTTCAGTAGAAGTAAATCCAGCGTTAATTGCTGGTGTAGTTATTCGTGCAGGCGACCAAGTGATAGATGATTCTGCGCTTAACAAGCTTGAAAAAATGCGGACGCGTCTTCTTGCGTAATTGTAGATAAGAAGACTGAACTTTAAAAAGATTGAGGTATAGCGCAATGCAACAACTGAATCCATCCGAGATCAGTGCGCTCATTAAACAGCGTATCGGCGATCTGGACACCAGCGCGACCGCTAAGAACGAAGGAACCATTGTTATGGTTTCCGACGGTATTGTGCGTATTCACGGCCTAGCTGATGCTATGTACGGTGAAATGATCGAATTCGACGGCGGCTTATACGGTATGGCACTGAACCTAGAACAGGATTCAGTGGGCGTCGTTGTTTTAGGTAACTACTTAAGCCTTCAAGAAGGCCAAAAAGCTCGTTGTACGGGTCGTGTATTAGAAGTTCCGGTTGGTCCAGAACTTTTAGGCCGTGTCGTAGATGCTTTAGGTAATCCAATTGATGGTAAAGGCCCTATCGATGCTAAATTAACGGATGCTGTTGAAAAAGTAGCTCCAGGTGTAATTTGGCGTCAATCAGTGGATCAACCTGTACAAACTGGTTATAAATCAGTAGATACAATGATTCCTGTAGGTCGTGGTCAGCGTGAGTTGATCATTGGTGACCGTCAAACTGGTAAAACAGCAATGGCGATCGATGCGATCATCGCTCAGAAAAACTCTGGCATTAAATGTGTATATGTAGCAATTGGTCAAAAACAATCGACAATTGCTAACGTTGTGCGCAAGCTAGAAGAAACTGGCGCAATGGCGTATACAACTGTTGTAGCAGCAGCTGCAGCTGATCCAGCAGCAATGCTGTATTTAGCTCCGTACTCTGGCTGTACAATGGGTGAATACTTCCGTGATCGCGGTGAAGATGCACTGATTATTTATGATGACTTGTCTAAACAAGCTGTCGCATATCGTCAAATTTCATTGCTTTTACGTCGTCCACCAGGTCGTGAAGCATATCCAGGGGACGTGTTCTATTTACATTCACGCCTACTTGAACGCGCTTCTCGTGTATCTGCGGATTATGTTGAGAAATTCACGAATGGTGAAGTTAAAGGCCAAACAGGTTCATTAACTGCATTACCAATCATTGAAACTCAAGCAGGTGACGTATCTGCATTCGTACCGACAAACGTAATTTCAATTACAGATGGTCAGATCTTCCTTGAAACATCATTATTCAACGCAGGTATTCGTCCTGCTGTGAACGCAGGTATTTCGGTATCTCGTGTTGGTGGTTCAGCGCAAACTAAGATCATCAAGAAATTGTCTGGTGGTATCCGTACTGCTTTAGCACAATACCGTGAATTGGCAGCGTTTGCTCAGTTTGCTTCTGATCTTGACGAAGCAACACGTAAGCAACTTGAACACGGCCAACGTGTAACTGAGTTAATGAAGCAAAAACAATATGCTCCTTACTCAATTGCAGACCAAGCTGTTTCAGTTTATGCATCTAACGAAGGCTATATGGCTGACGTAGAAGTGAAGAAAATCGTAGACTTTGATGCTGCGTTAATTGCTTACTTCCGTTCAGAAAATGCTGCGTTAATGCAAAAAATCGATGAAACTGGTGATTATAACAAAGACATCGAAGCTGCAATCAAAGCAGGTATTGAAAGCTTTAAAGCGACTCAAACTTACTAAGTTTCAACTTTGTTGAATTTAGTATTGGTTTGGTTCACGGATCAACCTTCGGAAGCTCGAAAGGGCTTTCGAATACTAGGTTAAGCGTATGGCAAATTTAAAAGAAATTCGCGCCAAGGTAGCTAGTATCAAAAGCACGCAGAAGATTACTCGCGCGATGCAGATGGTAGCAGCTTCTAAGATGCGTCGTGCGCAAGAGCGCATGGCTCAAGGCCGTCCGTATGCCGAAAATATGCACCGTGTAATTGCTCATTTGGTACAAGCGAATCCTGAATATAAACACCGCTATATGGTTGAACGCCCAGTAAAACGCGTTGGCTATATCATTGTTTCTTCAGATCGTGGCCTTGCTGGTGGTTTGAACATCAACTTGTTCAAAAAAGTGGTAAAACACGTACAACAGCAACAAGAGCAGTCAATTGAAGTTCAATTTGCTTTAATTGGTCAAAAAGCGGTTTCGTTTTTTAAAAACTACGGCGGAAAAGTTCTTGGTGCAACTACAAACGTAGGTGATACACCAAGCCTTGAACAGTTATCTGGTTCTGTACAGGTGATGTTGGATGCATTTGATAAAGGCGAGTTAGATCGTATTTATCTTGTATCAAACGGCTTTGTCAATGCCATGACTCAAGATCAAAAAATCGAACAACTTGTTCCTTTAGCTGCTGCTGAAGAAGACAAGAATCTTAATCGTCAATATGGTTGGGATTATATCTATGAGCCAGAAGCTGAAGAGCTTTTAAATGGCTTATTGGTTCGTTATATCGAGTCTGTGGTATATCAAGGTGTGATTGAAAACATCGCATGTGAGCAGTCTGCGCGTATGGTTGCAATGAAAGCTGCAACGGATAACGCAGGTGATCTTATTAAGAGCCTACAACTTATTTACAACAAGCTGCGTCAAGCCGCGATTACTCAGGAAATTTCTGAAATCGTTGGTGGTGCCGCTGCCGTTTAACATTATTAGTTTGAATTGAGGAGACAGCAATGAGTAGCGGTCGTATCATTCAGATCATCGGCGCGGTTATCGACGTCGAGTTTGAACGTAATAGCGTTCCTAAGATCTATGACGCTCTCCATGTTGATGGCACTGAAACTACATTAGAAGTTCAGCAACAACTTGGTGACGGTGTTGTACGTACAATTGCGATGGGATCTACAGAAGGTCTTAAGCGCGGTTTAAACGTTACAAACACAAATGCACCGATTTCTGTTCCAGTAGGTACTGCCACACTTGGTCGTATCATGGACGTTCTTGGTCGCCCTATCGATGAAGCGGGTCCAGTTGCAACTGAAGCGCGTTTGCCAATTCATCGTCAAGCACCTTCTTATGCTGATCAAGCAGCTTCTACTGATCTTTTAGAAACTGGTATTAAAGTCATTGACTTACTTTGCCCGTTTGCTAAAGGTGGTAAGGTTGGTTTATTCGGTGGTGCCGGTGTTGGTAAAACCGTAAATATGATGGAGTTGATCAACAACATCGCGAAAGCTCACTCAGGTTTATCTGTGTTTGCTGGTGTTGGTGAGCGTACTCGTGAAGGGAATGACTTCTATCACGAAATGAAAGACTCGAACGTTCTTGACAAAGTAGCAATGGTCTATGGTCAGATGAATGAGCCACCAGGTAACCGTTTACGCGTTGCGTTAACTGGTTTAACGATGGCTGAGTATTTCCGTGATGAGAAAGACGAAAACGGCAAAGGTCGTGACGTATTATTGTTCGTAGATAACATCTACCGTTATACACTAGCAGGTACTGAAGTATCAGCACTTCTAGGTCGTATGCCATCTGCAGTAGGTTATCAGCCTACACTTGCAGAAGAGATGGGTGTTCTTCAAGAACGTATTACTTCGACGAAGTCTGGTTCGATTACATCGATTCAAGCGGTATACGTACCTGCCGATGACTTAACAGATCCATCGCCTGCAACAACATTTGCTCACTTAGATGCAACTGTTGTATTGAGTCGTGATATCGCATCTTCTGGTATTTATCCAGCGATCGACCCACTAGACTCGACTTCACGTCAGTTAGATCCATTAGTTGTTGGTCAAGAGCATTATGAAATTGCTCGTTCAGTTCAAAACGTTCTTCAACGTTATAAAGAATTGAAAGACATCATTGCAATTCTGGGTATGGATGAATTGGCAGAAGAAGATAAACTTACTGTATACCGTGCACGTAAGATCCAACGTTTCTTCTCTCAACCATTCCACGTAGCTGAAGTATTTACTGGCGCGCCTGGTAAACTTGTACCGCTTAAAGAAACAATTCGTGGCTTTAAAGGTCTTCTAGCTGGTGAATACGACCACATTCCAGAACAAGCGTTCTATATGGTTGGTGGTATTGACGAAGTGATTGCTAAAGCCGAGAAACTTTAATTAGCTGCTCTAATTTAGGAGATTCTCATGGCGACGATGCAATGTGATGTTGTAAGTGTTCAAGAGTCTTTATACTCTGGCACAATTACTATGCTAATTGCTAAAGCTGCTGGCGGTGAGATTGGTGTTCTACCAGGTCACACACCGTTAGTAACTTTGCTCAAGCCAGGCGCAATTCGTGTTTTGCTTGAAAATGGTACAGAAGAGTTAATCTATGTATCTGGTGGTGTTCTAGAAGTTCAACCTCATGTCGTGACGATTCTTGCAGATACTGCAGTTCGTGCTCATGACTTAGATGAAGCTGCAATTGTTGAAGCACGTAAACATGCTGAACAATTGCTAGCAAATCAAAAGAGTGATTTGGACTCAGCTGCTGCTCTTGCTGCTTTGGCAGAAACAGCTGCACAATTGGACACAATCCGCAAAATCAAAAACCGTGCTCTATAAGACACAGTTTGAGATTGAAAAACCGCCTGAGAGGGCGGTTTTTTTCACAAAAAGAAAACAATAGTTGTTCAATTGATTAATAGTTAAACATAGTTAATATATTAATTTGTAATCTTTAAACTAAAATTAGTAAGACCAAATTGACTAAATGTTTTCTTATGAAGATCAAACTTATTTTATCATTATTATGTACATTGGCTTTTGTTGGATGTGCTTCAGTTCCCAAAGCAGATCAGACAGAATCTCAAAAATTGAAAAATACTCAAGTATTAGCTCAAGGAAAATCGGGTATTTATGTTTATAGAAATAATAGTTATCAAGGAGCAGCATTAAAAAAAGATATTTGGATTAATGGTGAGTGTCTAGGAGAGAGTTCTAAAGGTATTTTCTTTTATAAGGAAGTTGATGGTGATCAAGACTATATTATCTCTACTGAGTCAGAGTTTTCACCGAATCATCTGACATTGGCAGTTCAATCGGGACAGAACTATTATATTCAACAAAAAATTAAAATGGGTGTAGTAGTTGGTGGTGCAAAATTAGAAAAAGTAGATGAGGTGCAAGCTCAAAAAATAATTTCTCAACTAGATTTAGGTGTGCAGGGACATTGTAGTAAACAACATATTGAATTACCTAAAAAGTAGAAATAAGATACATGAATCTGTTGGTAGTAGATTTTTTACCACCAACAGAAAATAAAAATGAATAAAAAAGATGTGGTTTATAAAATTATTTAACTTATAATTGTGATATAAGTCGCAAAATTAAATAATCATAACGAACAATGAAATTTACTATTAAATTTTATCTCATATTTTTATGCGTTGTTTTGTCTGCATGCCAGAGTATACAGTTTGTGACGACCCCTAATTATTCAACGGAAGCCGCATTAGTTGCAAATGCTTATAAAAATGGATTGAGCGCAGAAATAAATATTCCTTATCAACAAGCCTACAACCATTTAAAAAGTGCATTGCTTTTACTACAGAAGAAGAATTGGTATATAGCGATAATCGTTTAGAAGAGCACTTAGAAATGGGTACTATTTTAATTAAGGTTTATCCAAATAAGTTTTTACAGAAAACATTGGTTGAAGGGCTTTCTACAGATACAACAAGAATTACTTTATTTTTACCAGAAAAATATCCTTTTGCACAGTCACGATTTAATCGAGATTTAAAAAGAGCATTAGGACAAGATAAAGTCTGTAATCTCGGTCAAATTATTCCGTCTAATTTGTAATTTGTGAACTATTCTCAATACCTACCAAATTCCAACCTTATCTATATTAGTATCTTTTTAAATCTAAAAATGTGAATAATCAATTTAGATATACAAAAACAAAGGAGATGTAATATGGCAAAGTTAATGAAAGCAGCCGTTGTAACTGAGTTTAATAAACCATTACAAATCATGGAAGTTGAAATACCAAAAGTTTCTGCAGGCAAAGTGCTTGTAAAAGTCATTGCAACCGGTGTTTGTCATACCGATTTACACGCAATGCATGGGGACTGGCCAATTAAACCGACGCTACCATTTATTCCAGGACATGAAGGTGTTGGGGAAGTGGTTGAAATTGGTGATGGTATTGATCATTTAAAAGTAGGCGATATTGTTGGTATTCCATGGTTGTATTCAGCTTGTGGTCACTGTGAGCATTGCTATGCAGGATGGGAAACACTGTGTAAGTTACAACAGAATTCTGGCTACTCAGTAAATGGAAGCTTTGCTGAATATTGTTTAGCAGATGGAGAATATGTTGGCGTAATTCCAGAAGGCGTTGATCTATTGGAAATTGCACCAATTCTTTGTGCTGGTGTAACGGTTTATAAAGGTCTGAAAATGACCGAAGCAAAAACAGGTAATTGGGTTGCAATTTCTGGTATTGGTGGATTAGGCCATGTTGCAGTTCAATATGCAAAAACAATGGGATTCAATGTTGTTGCGATTGATGTCGATGATTCTAAACTGGAGCTCGCAAAAAGCTTAGGTGCAGATGTTGCTATTAATGCATTAACCACAAATGTTAAAGATGCTGTATTAAATGCAACGGGTGAAGGATGCCATGGCGTACTAGTAACGGCTGTTTCACCAAAAGCATTTGAACAAGCAGTATCCATTATTCGTCGTGGTGGAACCATGGTATTAAATGGTTTACCACCAGGTAAATTTGACTTGTCTATTTTTGATATGGTTTTGGATGGTATTACAGTCAGAGGATCGATTGTTGGTACACGTTTAGACTTAAAAGAAGCACTTGAGATTGCAGCAAAAGGTAAAGTAAAAGCTCATATTAGTGTTGAACCACTTGAAAATATTAATGATATTTTTGAACGTATGGAACACGGGAAAATTGATGGACGTATTGTTGTGGATTTACGTCGCTAATTTTCTAACAAACGTAAACAAAAAGCCAACTTCATATTAAAGTTGGCTTTTTGTTGAATGCTAAAAATTTAAGGAGGCTTATTTGCTTAATTCGTTGTTGATTGCATCAACAATACGTGCATCATCAGCTGCAATATCTGGTGCAAAACGCGCAACGATCTCACCTTTTTTATTGATTAAAAATTTTTCAAAATTCCATAAAACTTCTGGAGGATTATTTGGGGTTAAACCATAATCTACTAAATTGTCCCACCAAGGACCTTCGCCCTGACGTTCTGGAATGGTTTGAGTCAATGTTTGGTAAAGAGGGTGTATATCACTTCCAGCGACTGAAATTTTTGAAAAAAGCGGGAAATCAACTTGATAATTAATAGAACAGAACGCTTGAATTTCTTCATCCGTTCCAGGTTCTTGCTCTAAAAAATTATTTGCTGGAAAACCTAAAATTTCTAAACCATCTTCTTTTTTTGCTTGATAGAGTTTTTCTAAACCTTCATATTGTGGTGTTAATCCGCATTTAGATGCAACATTTACAACTAATAAAACTTTACCTTCGTATTGGTTCAGTGTTACCTCATTTCCTTGAATGTTCTTAACTGGAATATTGTATATAGATGTCATGTCCTAATCCTTAAATAAATTTTCATAAAGAGTTTTATATGGATTTTTCTGAAACGACAAGGTGTATATCTTCAGGTTTAAAAGATTTTTGTAAGTATTTTATTTATATTGCAACGCAGATTTCATTATTTGAATCAATTCATTTTAAATATCATATTAAATTTATAGATTTAGTTAAAAGCCTCAAAGAAGATTATTATTATGAGTATTCAGTTGAATAAACAATTTAAAAATTGATTTCATTCTTTTATGAAATTGTCCAAGATAGAGTCTGTAAAAATTTTAGTTTGAAAAAAATGGTGTCTGGAAATAAAAATATACATATAGCGATTATTCTTCCATTGATTGCAGTATTCATTTGGTCTTTGAATATTGCCATTACCCGTTATGTGACAGAATTTATATCTCCTGCAAGTATTAGTTTTTACAGATGGTTTGTTGCTTTTATTGTGTTAACACCATTTTTATTACCACGCGTCTGGAAACATCGAAACTTAGTCAAGCCACATTTAGGTCAACTTGCTGTATTAGCAGCATTCGGTATGGTGTTATATCAAGGGCTTAGCTATAGCGCAGCACATTATACCTCTGCAACGAATATGGGAATTATTAATGCATTTATTCCCGTATTTACGATTTTTGTCTCTATTTTTATCTTAAAAGAATGGCCCAATCGGTTTGCGGTGCTAGGCAGTATTATTTCGTTCAGTGGGTTATTGTTGGTGATTACCCAAGGGAGTTTTTTAAATTTACTGCAATCAGCCAATTTTATTGGTGATGGGTTAATGATCATTGCAGTATTTTTCTATGCATTTTATGGTGTTTTTTTAAGAAAATGGCAATTGCAAATTCCATTGTTCGTTAGTTTATATATACAGATTAGCTTTGCAGTTCTATATCATATTCCTTTTATTCTTTGGCTAGGGTTAGATCCTATTACTGCTGAGAATGGATGGAGTGTTTTATATGCAGGAATTTTTCCATCTTTAATTGCACCTTTGGTTTGGATGCTGGCTATACAAAATTTAGGACCGAATAGAACCAGTATTTTTATGAATTTGACACCAATTTTTACAGCTATTTTGGCTTATTTTTGGTTAGGAGAATATTGGACAATTTTTCATACACTCGGTACGATTATTGCCATTATTGGTGTTATGCTAGCTCAGAAAAAAAACTGAATGATCAGATTATTTCTGTGTAACGTCATCAGAAAATATGGCGAACATGATTGTAAATAAAAAATAGGAATGACTATTTTGGTTGTTTATTAATCGTTTAATTTGATGTTTAATTTAAAAAAATTAAACAAAGCGTAAAAAATAATTATAAAAATAAGGGAAAACTATTAAAAAAATAGATAGATAAATTGAATTCTATAAAAAGAAAATAATTAATAAGACATAATAGCTATGAGAATATAGTTATTATATATTTCTAATCAAAATATGAATAACCGATAATGCTCGATATTGAATAACTAAACAATTGAAATACATTGTACTTTTTATTCATAAAGATTTTAGACCCTCTGGATGTGATTAACACATCCTTTTTATGCTCAACTTCTTCTATAGAGTTGAGCTTTTTTTTATCTAAAGTTTAATATTTTAGAAAATATTTAAGCTCGAATAATGACTCCTGTTTCAGCATCAATGATTTGGCTAGGCTCATGACAGCGTCCTAAATCACCATTTAAGTAATCTACTTGGTGTTTAAAGTAGTAACTGGCCTCTGGGAACGAGCGAGCCGGTTCTAAACCAGCTTTATTCGCACTGGTTGAAACAATAAAACCATTAAATGCGTGACATAGAGCAATACATAAAGGATGAGTTGTAACACGAATAGCAACTTTCGGATGATTGCCTTTAATCCATGTTGGGATATCATCAGTTGCAGGTAAAAGCCAAGTGGTTGCACGTTCAGTCGGTTGGCGATTAGACCAAGAATCGACGACTTTTTTTTGCATATCTTTGTTGAGATTTTTTAATAAATGGTCTACTTGTGAAATATGTCCGGCCAGTAAAATGACGCCTTTTTCAATAGGGCGTTCTTTTAGTTTTAAAATATTTTGAAAAGCACGTTCATTATATGGATCACACCCGAGTCCCCAGACAGCTTCCGTTGGATACGCAAGAACGTTCCCATGTTTTAAAATCACGGAAGCTTCTATTGCTGAGGTTGTCATCATTGGTATGTTGCCTGAATTAAGTAAACTTAAGTGCTATTTTGAACGTTATTAAGCAGAACGACAACGTAAATATAAACCCGCTTGCTGCAGGCATACACCTAAAAGTTCTAATTCAATTAAATGACTTGTAAGTGTGGCAATATCTAAATTGAGCTGATTTGCAAGTTGATCAATATTTTTTCCAATCCAATCTAATTCAGCATATAGTTGAATTAAATGCTCAGGAATGGATATTGTTTCTTGAGAAAAAGAAGTTTCTATATTTTGACTATGCCACTGGGTTGGAAGGGCTAAATCCTCAATAATTTGTTCTGGATGATCCACTAAAATTGCACCTTCACGAATAAGTAAATGGCACCCCTGATGGGATTCACTATAAATAGGACCAGGTATGGTAAAAATGCTTCGACCTTGTTCTGCTGAAAGTTTGGCTGTAATTAAAGAGCCACTGTCTAAGCCAGCTTCTGTCACAAGTACGCCCAAACTTAGCCCACTCACTATACGGTTTCGCCTTGGAAAATTTTGTTGAAGAGGTTTAGTTAAAGGCAAAAATTCAGTAATGACAGCACCTTGTTGTTTAATAATTTCAGTTCGAAGTGATGTATTGTGAGAAGGATAAGTTTGTTCTATTCCAGTTCCCATGACAGCAATGGTTCGATGGTTTTTTAATGCGCTCTGGTGTGCCACCTCATCAATGCCTTGAGCAAGACCACTTGTAATATAAAATCCTTTATGACTTAAGTAATAAGCAAAATCATATGTGACTTGGCGTCCGTATTGACTGGCTTTTCGACCTCCAACAATGGCAATTTGTGGTTGTATTAAAGTCTGAATATTACCTTGCCCAAAAATGATAGGAGGCTTGTCTTCAAAGGGTTGTAATTGTGTTGGATAATAATGATCTTGTGGCGTTAAAATAAAATCACAATGTTGATGAATATGTTCAAACAAAGTTTGAAGATGTTTTTGAGTTTCTGTGCTATGTAGTTGTTTGAATCGTTCGATGTGGTTTTTATGAATAGCAAGGTTTTGCCAAATTACAATATTGTCTGGTTTGAGCGCATCTGCAGGTGTTTCGAAATGATTTACAAGTTTATAGAAGCTCGATAAAGAATGCTGAACCACATACCATAGCGTAATGGTTTCGATATGGTGTTGTGATAAATGATTCAGCATAATTTTATTACTCAATCTTGAATGATAGGAGGTGTTAGCGTCGCATTAACTCGAATGGGAAGCTGACTTTCTAATACATATGCATAGCTAATATGATCAAAGGTTTGAATAATCATAATTTCGCCAATCACTTCAGTTGGAAGCTGAATTTTTTTATGTGTCTTAGGGTCAGTCGTTATTTGTCCTCGTTGATTAACAGTAAAAACCTGTCCGACTTTAACACCTTCTAAATGACCTCGATCAATGGAGACGATACTCCGTTTTGCTGCAGCACCGATAGAGTCGTGGATACGAATCACTTTACCCTCTAGACTGACATCTTCTGCATATACAGGGTAAAACATGGTTGGATAAAGCACCTCATGTTCAGGAAGAACGCGATAACCTTTACGAATTTCTTGATGATATGAATGTGTAATTTCAAGGGTGGTGATATCCTGTTTAGATTGGATCGCAATACCAGATGCGACTTGTGTAAGTTCTAAGCCAGCATTTACTTTGTTACCTTGTTCATCAAGCAGAATATAAGGTTGACCTTCTGCATATATGCCATAACGTTGACCAATAACTAATCCTAGACCACGTGCATATACATTTTGTCCTGCGCCTGCAATAACTCTCTCATCGGCCATTCCAACAATATATGGTGTGTTGTTTAAAGAATCTGGGGGGAGGATAAAAGAACGATCAAGCCATTGTTTAATATCCTCTAAAGGAATGATAGGTATCGCATTATTTAAAGATTCAATACGAACTTGCGGATAAAGTACTTGTGATTTATTACCACTATAGCGACGAATCACTCCATCACAACCATCGCCTTCATCTTTACCAATAATTGGGCGACCTTGATAAGTACACATGAGTAAACGATCACCTGGAAAAATCCAATGTGGATTTTTGATATATCGATTACTTGCCCAAATTTCTGGCCAACGTAATGGATTATTGAGAAACTTTTTAGCAATTGCCCAAAGCGTATCTCCCTTTTTTACGACATAAACATTGGGGGCATTGGCTTTTAAGGTGGGTGGACTTTGATTGCGAATGGGTGCAGCAGTTGTGATTGAAATTAGTCCCAGCCCGACGCTGAAATAAATTACAAAAGTTAAAATTTGTTTTTTAAACCCCAAAGCACGAAAAAATGATGTGCCTTTAAAAACTTTTTTCATTATCATAATTCCTAAAATTATGTGTAGTTGCTGTATAATATCGACCTTACACAGATTTTTTTTGATGAAGTATTGTCTTCATTTTGGTTTTATTCAATGGCATAAGTGAGGACGCAATATGGCCTTATTACCTATTTTAAGTTTCCCTGACCCTCGTCTTCGTACCATTGCACGACCTGTCGAAGAAGTCACCGACGAAATTCGTCAACTTGCTGCAGATATGTTTGAAACCATGTATGAAGCACCAGGTATCGGACTTGCAGCAACACAGATAGATCGACATATTCAATTAATTGTTATGGATTTATCCGAAGATAAAGATCAGCCTATGGTTTTTATTAATCCCCAAATTACACCTTTGACTGAAGAAACCCAACCTTATGAAGAAGGGTGTCTATCTGTACCTCAAATATACGATAAAGTTGAGCGTTCGTCACGTGTAAAAATTGAAGCAATAAATCTTGAAGGTCAATCATTTACACTAGAAGCTGATGGATTATTGGCCGTGTGCATTCAACATGAGATTGATCATTTGAATGGTAAATTATTTGTAGATTATTTATCGCCACTCAAGCGACAGCGTGCGCGTGAAAAAATTGAAAAGCAGGTTCGTCAACGTCAAAAAGTTGAAGCAAAGCGTTAATTTTTTTGTGAATAAAATCAAAATAGAGCCCAATTTATATTGGGCTTTGTTATACTGTTTTCCGACAAATTTTAGGGTTTGCCTTTGTTGCTACGTAGCGGGCTATTCTTTTCTTTTATAGCCGTATTTTTACAGATAGCTGTGTTCTTACAGCCACTTTTACCGAAGCAATATCAAATTGCTCCGGTCTGTGAAACTATTACTCGTGCATTACTGCTTAAAGCACCTACAGATCTTCATCATATTCATTCTTCAAGTTCTCATTTTTCTCATCATGATGAGAAAAAACTCTCAACCTATTCAGATCATGAACATGATGCGAATCATCAATGTCAATATTGTACGGTATATGGGAATTTAGTCTTACCACCGGAGCTTGAAATTAAAGAAGTTCTAGATCGTATCCAAATTCGTTTAATTGCATTCCAAAGAACATTTAGTCATGTTTGGTTTGTTTTACAACGTCTTTTTCTCATTCCACAAGGGCGAGCCCCACCACTTTTTGCATAAATCAAACCCATTATTCGGGGTCTTTATGGGCTTCGATTTCGTTTTATTTATGAATTGAGTGAAAAAAATGGCACAGCCAAAATTCTTTTTACAGCCTCTTGCGGCTGCGATTTGTGTTGCTTGTTATTCAAGCGTTGTTGTTGCAAAAACTGATGTTGTACCAACCATTGACAGTAGTGAGATTGAAACTTTAGCACCTATTGTGGCTACAGCAATTAAGGGAAATGATGCAAATGGTTTAATTGTTCGCGCAGACCCAAAACAGCCTATTCAGCCGATACCTGCAAGTGATGGTGCGGATTATTTACAAAGTATAGTCGGCTTTAACTCAGTCAAAAGTGGCGCAGGAACGAACGGAGATGTGACTTTTCGTGGAATGTTTGGTTCACGAATTAAAATTTTGACGGATGGTACGGAAAATTTAGGTGCTTGCCCAAGTCGTATGGATTCTCCAACATCTTATATCTCACCAGAAAGTTATGATCGAATTTCTGTGATTAAAGGGCCGCAAACGGTGCAATATGCAGGGACAGGTTCTGCGGCAACGGTGATCTTTGAACGTGAACCTGAAAAATTCACGCAAGAGAGAATGTATCGTGGGCAAGCAAGTGTTTTATTGGGTTCTTATGGACGTTTAGATCACAATTTAGAAACTGCAATCGGTGATGAGCAAAAATATATTCGTTTAAATGCGAACAGATCCGTGTCAGATAGCTATAAAGATGGAGAGGGACATACCGTTCCATCAGATTGGATGCGTTGGAATGCTGACTTAGCTTTAGGCTGGACACCCGATGAGAATACATGGCTTGAGTTGACTGGCGGGAAAGGAGATGGTGAAGCTGTATATGCTGGTCGGACCTTGGATGGTTCTCAATTTGCACGTGAAAGTATGGGGTTGCGTGTAGAAAAGAAAAATATCACCAATGTGATTAAAAAAATAGAAGCACAAGTAAATTATAGTTATAACGATCATGTGATGGATAACTTTAGTTTACGTAAGGTTCCTCAAGTACATGACATGATGACACATCAAATGGTGGATGATCCATCTTCAATGCAAGTGACTCGCCGTACTTTAAATACACGTATAGCGGTAACTCATGAATGGGATAAAACGCAATATATTACGGGTATCGACTCACAGCATAATAAGCATGCAGGTGGTATGCGTTCTAGAATGATGAATATGCCATTAACGGCTGATATGAAATATCAATCCTATGGCGCATTTGGTGAATTAAGCCATCAATTGACTGAAAAGAATAAGCTAGTTACAGGTGTGCGGATTGATCATGTGCAAGTTGATGCTTTAAAGACGGACATTAAGCGTAAAGAAAACCTACCCAGTGCTTTTATTCGATTAGAAAGTAGTCATCTAGGTCACGATGATGGAAAAACTTATATCGGAATTGGTTATGTTGAGCGTATGCCAGATTATTGGGAACTATTCAGAACTGATTATCACGGTGTAAGTGGCAATACGTTTAAGCAATTGCAAACTGAAAAAACACTACAGTTAGATTTAGGTTTTCAGCATCAGCATGGTGCAATAAGCTCATGGGTCTCTGCATATACGGGTATGATTAAAGATTATATTTTAATGACTTACCCTGATTCACAAAATGACACAGGTCATGGTCATGCAATGAATATGCATTCTAAAAAACAAAATACAGTAGATTCACGTAATGTGGATGCACTTATTGCAGGTGCTGAAGCAGGAATTGCATATGAGTTTACAGATCAAATTCAAGCAGATTTTAGTGTAATGTATGCATGGGGAAAAAATACAACAGATCATACACCTTTGGCACAGATTTCCCCTTTGGAAGGTCGATTTAATCTGCGTTATATTGAAGAAAAATATAATGTAGGTTTGCTATGGCGTGTTGTTGCCCGTCAAAATCGTATCGCATTAAATGAAGGTAATATCGTGGGTTATGATATGAAAGAAAGTGCAGGTTTTGGTACTTTAGCCGTGAATGGAACATATCATCTTCAAAAGGGTGTAGATGTATCGATTGGAATTGATAACGTATTGAATAGAACCTATACCGAACATTTAAATAAAGCGGGCAGTGCAGGTTTTGGTTTTGCCAGTAATGAGCAGTTTAATAATACGGGTCGTAATTATTGGGCAAGAATGTCAATGAAGTTCTAATGAACTGAAATCATCTAAAATGGAAGCTATTGCCTTTGAGCAGTAGCTTCTGCCTTTATGTGCTATAATAAAAACTGTAAAAATGATATAAGAAAATAATGAAAAATTTACAATATTATTTAGAGCAATTCTATTCAGATGGAGAAGTTTTAATTTCAGATCAAGCGTGGACAGATGAGTTTGAGAGAACCTTTCGAGAAGAGTTAACAAATAAAAACATAGCAGAAATAAGAATTTATCGCGCTGTAAAACACCCGAATCATAAACTTATATGTCGTTTGTTTCATCATCCCAAAATGGAGATAGAACAAATGTATTCCGAGCGTTCAATATTTCAGTTGTGGTTTCCACCTTTAATTTTGGTATTCATTTATTTTTTAGCTATATCTATATTGGCTGTGAATGCAGAAAGCATGCTAACACAGGCCTTTTTATTATATTTACCATTTAGCATTGGTGCACTGGTTGAATATGTCAGTTCATTACATCGACCACGTCGGGCACTATATACTTTTTTCCGTCAAATTATATTGGTGGCTGTCTTATTGCTATTGGGTTTAATTGTATTAGGGGAAGGCATTATTTGTTTAATTATGGCTGCTCCAATCTTTTTAATTTGCGCAAGTCTTGGCGCATTTCTTATGCGTTGGTGTTGCAGAAAATTATGGAGACCTTATAAAAAACTTTACTCTATTGGATTGTTGCCTCTAATTGCACTATTACTATTTCCAGATCTGGGACAGTATCAGCAAGGTATGACACGTCAAGAATTAATTATTAATGCACCAATTGAAGAATTATTCACATCAATTAATCATATTCAAAACATTCAACCCAATGAAGTGAAACATAGCCCGATATTTACAATGGGATTTCCTAAACCTCTTTTTGGTATGACTGTAAATACAAAAGCGGGTTTAATTCGCCAAATAGAATGGCAACGTGGTATTCATTTTCAAGAAAAAATTATACGTTCAGAAGCACCTTATAAATTGATGTGGACATATATTTTCACACCACAATCCTTCCCTAAAGAATCTTTAGATGACCACTTGGAAATGGGAGGGGCATATTTCAATTTGTTAACAACAGATTATGAGTTACAAGCAATCAATCAACATCAAACACGACTTATATTGCAAATAGACTATCGTTTATCGACCGAAGTTAACTGGTATGCAGATTTATGGGTTCGTTATGTACTCAATGAATTTAGTGATGTTGTCTTGCATATTTATAAAAATAGATTGGAAAACAGTCAAACAAGTTAGCAATTTGTATGTAGATTCAACGAAATGATAAAAATATATATAAATATCATGGGTTTAATTTTATATTTTTTAATTTTTAAATATTAATTGTAATAAAAATATAGAGTTATGTTTATTATAGGTTGAAAAGTAATCACTCAATTTGATCTTTTTAAAAATAGTATTGCATTGGAATGGGTATGGTGTAGAATGCACATCCATCGGCGGTGATGTTGATTAAAACTTGTTGAGAAACAAGGATTTAGCCTTAAGTGGTAAGATCTGAGAGTTTTGAGAAGGTTTTAAAAGATTAACAAAACTAGTTGACTTTCTGGAAAAAGAGAGTAATATAGCCGACCTAGCTTACTGATGACGAGTCAGTAAGAAGATCATTAAGAGAATATGAAGAACAACTTGTGTGGATTTTTACTGATTGATCGATCGAAAATATTTCATTGATAAT
>NZ_NEGH01000005.1 GCF_002135375.1 Acinetobacter sp. ANC 4558
AATGAGTCGCCATGTAGGTACTGAGTTTAATACGCCAGATGGTGAGCCGTATTCACCCGACTATAAGTTGATGGGTGAATCATTTGGATTACGTTCATGGCGAGTGGAAAGTGCTGCTGAATTAGAGCCGATTTTACAAGCAGCCTTGGACTGTAATGAGCCAGTATTAATTGAAATTCCAACAGATCGCGATGCGGCAGGTCCTTGGGTACCTGGTTGGTGGGATTTCCCAATACCAGAATATATCAATGATGAACGTCAAGATGAATATCGGGAATTCCGTCAATCTGAACAACATCTTTAATCATTCAGTTCTATCTTGATAGTAATCTATTAAATCGATTGCTATCAATTTTTAATCAATAAGCCATGCTCATGCTGATGCTATTTCATAATATGAATATAGAATGGCATCATCTGAGTTATTCACTAAATTTATTCATATTATATGTGGTGATGTTAATGAATAATGTTCAGGAAAGAACAAAAAATATGACACAAGGAAGAGCTGAATTAATTAATCATATTCAACAAAATTTAATTACCTTAATTTCATCATGCAGATCAGTTGCTGATATGTGTCGAAAAATTGACATAAATAGGCAACAATTTAATAAATATTTAGCAGGTCAACATATACCCTCCCAAAAAGTTCTTCAAAAAATTGCTCGCTACTTCATGATTGAAGCAAAAGATTTATTAATAAATCCCAATGATTTCAAATATTTATACGAAGGTTTAGAAAACGAGATCCCCACTACAGTCCGATATTCTCGTCAATTTAATGATTTTCTACAGATTGCAAGAGCGACCCCTGAGCTTATGGAGGAATATTTAGGGGTTTATTATAGATATCATTATTCATCTATTTATAAAGGTAAAATTCTGCGTTCTATAACTTATTTATATCGCAAAGATGCCTTAGTTCAATATGTGACGATTGAACACTTTCCAGACCTAAATAATTGTAAAAAAAATGCATTTAAATTTAGATATGATGGTTTTTGTTTCATGCTAGGCGGCAGAATATTTATGGTGGATATGGAAGAAAAACAATATAATGAAATGACCTTTTCAATACTGACCACGCAACATAGATATCCAATTCGCTTTCTTTATGGAATTCTTTCAGGAATTGCCTCAACATCGTTTAGACAACCTTTTGCGACCAAAATGTCTTTTCAATTAATTGACCATGGTCCATTAAAAAAACATCATATTCAAAATGCAACCATTTTAGATATCAATGATGAGTCTATTCCTTTTGAAATAAAAGAGTATCTTTTGGAAGATAGTTCAAAAACGCTATGGGGCGGTGCTTAACAAATTATCATAAAAAAGGCTCTTAAAGAGCCTTATACTTAATCCCACCAATATTCAATTTGTACACCAAAATTACTTCCTTTTCGTGCTCTATCAAAGTTCCCTGTCGATGATAATGTCGAACCGGGGTTATTTAAATCTGCCTGTAACTGCGCTTGTTTATTCCAAATTGCATAAGTGTAATATAAACGAATTTCTGGTCTATCCCAGAATCCCTTTCCATTTGGAGACCATGCTGGCGCAATCGTTAACTTTGTTAGCATTGCCGTTTTATCTTTTTTGAGCGCATCTAATCCTATTTCTGTTATCAGTTTGAATTGATCATTAATAGCATAAACTGGTCGGACGCCAACAGAATACCAACTTTGTTTATCTTCAGCATTTTCTCGATAATCTTTTTGATAAATCACTTCAGCCTGAGCACTTAAATTTTCTGTAATCTGTCCATCAATATACTCAACAATACGAAAACTTTTATCAATGTGAGAAAGTGCGATATCTCCAGTATAACTTAAGCCTGTTCCTGCGCCATAACCATACTGTAAAGCCAAGGTATTATTGAACTGACCAATTTTTTGCTTATGCTGAACACTCAATGATGCGCCAGAATGACGATTTGGTCCATCAACTTTTGGAATATAACTTGCACCGACACTTAATGAACCATTATAGTTTGTATTAAAACCACTGATTGTAATATCATGTCGATTAATCAATTTTTCTTGAAATATATTATCTTTTCTAGAAAAAACATATGAGTAATATAAATCTTTATATTTAAAATTATCTATACCAAACCCTGTTGCACTTTGATCCCAATAATAAAAATCCGAAATGTGAATATCATGTCGATTATAAAATCTTCGTCCAGCCCAAATATTTGCTCCATTTAAGTAACTTATATTATTCCACATTATATAAGATTCAACTAGCCGAGTATAATTATCACCTGAAAAATTCTTTTTATCTCCAAAGTCTTGATAAAAAGCTAAAGTTCCTTTAATTGCAAGCTCTGATTCATCTTTAAACTTATAAAGGTTTTGAATACCTGTAAACTCTGCATATTGTTCACATTCATTTCCTAAACGATACTTACTATAAGCATCATCGAGGTTGAAGCAGCTTTGCGTACCTCCTTTTTCACTATATCCAACGCCTGCTCTTAAATAGCCTGAAAAATCAAATGCATTTACAATCGTGAATGGAAATGTTAATGCCATAAAAACGATTGAGCGTTTATAAAATTCCATCTTAAAATACAATCCTTTTTTAAATATTGATATTTTGATATTTAATAAAAACAATCAAAATATATAATCAGGAAATTTAAATATCTCCCCACAATATTTAATATAAAAATCAGCACATTAATAATCAATTTCTCAAATATATATTTTATAACGCACTATGACGCACATTTTATTAAAATATATTTATTATTTAAAATTTAAAAAAATCAGCACTATAAATCGTGCTGATTTTTAATTTATTCGTCTATAATTAAATAGCTACTTTTATTGGTTTATTATTATCTTTTTTATCTCTCATTATTGCAGGCGCAATAATCACAAAGATAATCATTAATGCGATTGGAAAGTATAGTAATCGTTCAATACCAAATGTACTTACAATTGTCGAAAGAATTGCTGGTGCTAAAAGCATTCCTGAATAACCTAGCCCATTCACAATACTAATATTACGACCTGCATTTTTTGGATCTTTTCGTCCAGCACTTGAAAGCATGATCGGTGCTAAACAAGACAAACCTAAGCCAAATAATGAATATCCTACAAAGACGATTGTTACACTTCCACCAAATGTTTGTAAAAGTAGGCCTGCTATTGCCAATATACCGCTATAAAATACAATTCTTGGTGCGCCATACCTCTCTGTTAATCTATCGCCAAATAAACGACCGAGAAATTGTGCTCCAGAGAAAAAACTAATTGCCATTGCTGCAACAGCAGTCGTGGTGCCTAATGTTCGGTGCATATATTCTTGCCCCCAATCACCAACAGCATTTTCACCAAACATACTTGCTAGTAATAAAACACCATACCCTATCATCAGTATAATAATATAACGATTCGTATAATTTGGAGCATGTGATACTGCTTTATCTGTATGTTGCTCTTGCCAATCTTCTTCAACTATTTCATGCTTATCCAATAAGAATCTAGATAAAATAAAACTGATAATTAATAATGTACCGCCTAAGATTGTAAATGGTAATGTGGCGCTATCGGGACTAATCCCAGCAAAGTAACTCCCCAACATTCCAAAGATAAAACCACCTAATGGATAACAAGCATGAAATCCTGACATAATTGGTCTTTTATAAAAACGCTCAACTTGTACGCCATGTGCATTTAATGCTGAATCTGTTGCTCCACGTAATAACCCCATGACGACGCCAATTGCAAATGCAAACCAAAACTCTGGAATATATCCCATCACAATAATCGATACTGGATATAAAATTAATGTACAACCAACAACACTTTTTGCACCAAACAAATCAATAAATTTACCAATGACTAAAGCGCCAGCAGCTGATCCAATACCAATTCCTAACGCAATAAGACCAAAACTTGCATCCCCTAACGCGCCTTCCAAGCCTAGATATTTTCGATACGCACTGACGCTGGTTGACCATACATAGATCATCGCACCAATTAACATGAATCCGCCAAATGTTGCGAGTCTAGCTAAGCGTATCCGCTTCGTAATTAAAGAGTTATCTCTTTTTATCATACTTAAATCCTTTTAAAGTAAAGTTAGAATATTAAAAATTGTCAGCAACTCGCAATGCATTTGCAGCAATAGTAAGCGCTGGATTAACTGCGGCAGATGAAACAAAGCTAGAACTATCTACAAGCCAAACATTGTTCACATCATGAAGTCTACATTGAGTATTTACGACACTTTTTGATGGATCATGCCCCATCACAGCAGTTCCACATTGGTGAGAGTTTGTGGCTATTCCCATTTTTTCTTTTAGCACAATTGGATAGTGTGCTTTTTTCATCATTTCAGATGCTTTTTTCACTAATTCAAAATGAGCTTTTAAATTATTCGGTGTCCAATGGACTTTAATTTTTTCCTGAACTTCGTCATAAACTACTCGGTTTTCATATTGCGGTAAGTCTTCCGAAGTCAAATATAGGTCAACGCTATGGTCGGTGATATAACGTGAAATAAATTTAGGTAACCATGGACGCATTGCCGTAATCATGGGTTCTCTAATTTTTCCCAGCATTTGAATATTTCCTAAAGGAAACTTATTCTGTTCCGAAGCAAAATACCAATCATTAACTGCTAAGGTTTTCTGAAATAAAACGGTATTCAAACGAAATGGGGCACAAGCGATCATAAAGGTACTATTGTGTACCATATAATTACGTCCCAAGAGATCTGAACTATTTCCAAGACCATTCGGATGTTTATTATTTTTTGATTTCAATAATAATGCTGCTGTATTGACAGCTCCACACGCAAGAATAAATTTCTTCGCAAAAATACGAATGACTTTTTCATCACGTTTACCAATTGCTTCTATAACTTCTTTGCCATCATCAGTCGTAATTAATTGATCAATTCGCGTACGAACCAGCAACTTTATTTTATTTTTAGCGACAGCAGGTCTTAATGCTGAAACTTCAGCATCACCTTTTGCATCAATCAGACAAGGATATCCATCACAAGTCGAACAACGTACACAAGGTCTATTTTGACCATAATCAACAGCTGCTGGCATTGAAAATGGATGTAATCCTTGTTCTCTCATATTTTGAGCTAAATTTGTTAATGCAGGGTCATGAGTCAATCCCTTCGATGGATAATCCGTTGAACGCCAAGATTCTGTTGGATCTTCACCTTTATTACCATGAACATTATAAATTTCTTCTGCACGTGCATAATATGGTTCAAGATCATCATAAGTAATTGGCCATGCAGGTGATATTCCTTCTGCATGCTGAATTTCTTCAAAATCCTCTTTTCTAAAGCGAGGAAGCATTGCACCATAAAATTTCGTATTACCACCCACATAATAAAATACGCCAGGACTAAAAGAATTATTCTGACTATCTAGCCATGTTTCAGCATTGTGATATCTTTTTTGCCCAAATACAGCATTTGCATCCCAATTTTGAATTTCTCGTGTTAAAAAATCACCTCGTTCAACCACAATAACATTAAGCTCTTTGTCTTTAATTGCATTCGCAAAGGTTGATCCTCCCATACCAGAACCAATCACAACAACATCACAAATTACAATGCCATCGTCATTCGGTTCTAAAACACCAAGATGACGTTGGGCACCCAACGCATCTTGATTTTTATGGGCGAATTGCAAATCTATTTTTGCATCGCTCATTAAGATATTCCTTTATCTTTTTAGCCCTTAAAGATGTTGTTCAGATTGACGAAATTCCCGATATTCATCTTGACGTTCATCATTGATATATTCTGGTATTGGGAAATCCCACCAACCAGGTACCCAAGGACCTGCCGCATCGCGATCTGTTGGAATTTCAATTAATACTGGCTCATTACAGTCCAAGGCTGCTTGTAAAATCGGCTCTAATTCAGCAGCACTTTCCACTCGCCATGAACGTAATCCAAATGATTCTCCCATCAACTTATAGTCGGGTGAATACGGCTCACCATCTGGCGTATTAAACTCAGTACCCACATGGCGACTCATTAGTTTGCGTTGACCCCCGCGAATGGACATATAGCCTGCATTATTCTGAATAATGAAAACCACTGGAATGTTATTTGTTTTACAAATCGCTATTTCCTGAGATGTCATAAGGAAATCCCCATCACCTAATAAACAGACAACTGGTTGATCAGGTGCTGCTAATTTTGCACCAATCGCTGCTGGTACTGCCCAGCCCATCGATGAGAAACCACCAGATGTTAAATGTGTACGAGGCTCATATACTGGGAAGGTTTGCTTAACCGCGCCTTGTGTATTCCCTGAACCAACGACAACAATGGTGTTGCGTGGAAAAATCTTACGTAATGCACCTAATGGACGTTGTGAGGTAAATGGAAAACGATCTGAGTCACGACGAGTAGCGAGTTTTTCTTCCCATTCATTTTGTGCATCGGTTAACGCTGCCATATATTCAATACGGTCAACATTTTCATCTTTTAAATCCTCTAAAAGATGACGTAAGGCATATTTCGCATCAGCAACAATCCCTACTGTGACAGGATAGTTTTTACCAATTTCATGTGGATCAATATCGATATGAATCAGCTTAGAAGGCGGAATTGCAAAAGTAACGCCTTTGGCATAACTTGACGAAGACCAGTCTGTGAAACGACAACCCACTGCAATAATGACATCCGCTGTTGAGGCAATTTTATTCCCACAAAGCGTTCCTGTTTGTCCCACACTACCAGCAAACAAAGCRTGATCTTCTGGGAAGCCACTTTTACCGTTCCAAGTCGTAACTACAGGAATTTGTAAATGTTCAGCTAATGCTAGAACTTCATTCCATGCTTCGCCCGTAATCACCCCACCACCGATAACAAGAACAGGGCGTTTCGAATCCCGCAGTACATTGGCTGCTGCTGTGATTGCTTGTGGATCAGGATAGACTTTACCAATAGGTAAACGTTCACTGAGTGGGTGTAGTGCAACTTCGGCAGCTTCTGCTTGTACATCCATTGGAATTTCAATATGTACAGGACCAGGACGACCTGTGGTCATTGCACTCCATGCACGGTGCATGGTAAATGGTAGTTCTTCAACACGAGTTACCACCCAATGACGTTTAGAGACTGCTTCAGCAATTTTAGGAAAATCATTGTCTGTATAACGCTCCAACTCTTGTAATAATCCGTGACCACGCATGTGTGTTGGGGGACCACCAGTAATTAACATAACACTGGTTGAGTCAGTAAATGCGGTTGCCATACCAATGACGGTATTACTTGCACCTGCACCAATGGAGGTAAAAGCAGCCATTGGCTTACCTGCAACACGATAGTATCCGTCTGCTAAGTGAACAGCACTTTGTTCATGGAAGACTTGAATGAATTTAATCTTAGATTCTTCTTCCAAAAAAGCGTCTGTTTGAGTCCAGATACCATGACCTGGAATACCTGCGACGTATTCAACTCCGTAATTCTTTAGGGTTTGGGCAACAATCTGACTACCCGTGAGTCTTTTTTTCACAATTAAATCATCCTTAAATTAAAATGAACAAAACGCTGTATAAAACTTTAAAATGGATGCTTAAATTGCAGCCTGTCCAAAAGGAACATCTTTGTTACCATAACGACGTACACGAAGGTTGGCCTGTTCAGCATGTGCTACAAATCCTTCCATCAAGCATAAGCGTGAACAATATTCACCAATTTGAGCTGAAGCTGCATCCGTCAAAACACGTTGATAAGTACATGTCTTTAGATATTTACCCACCCATAATCCACCTGTATAACGAGCAGCTTTATTCGTTGGTAAGGTATGATTTGTACCAATCACTTTGTCACCATAAGAAACATTTGTTCGTGGGCCTACAAAAAGTGCCCCAAAGTTTTTTAGATTTTTTAAAAAATAATCATCATCATGCGTCATAATCTGTACATGTTCAGACGCATAAAAATCGGAAAGTTTAGCCATTTCCTCATTTGATTCACAAAGAATCATTTCACCAAAGTTTTCCCATGCTGTTCGTGCATATACTGCTGTTGGAAGTAAATTTAATAGGCGCTCAATTTCTTTTAATGTTTCTAATGCTAATTCACGTGATGTTGTCAACATGACTGCCGGTGAATCTGGTCCATGCTCAGCTTGCCCTAAAATATCGGTGGCACACATTTCTGCATCAACACTGTCATCAGTAATTAACAATGTCTCTGTTGGTCCTGCAAAGAGATCAATTCCAACGCGCCCAAATAATTGTCTTTTTGCTTCTGCTACATAAGCATTACCAGGCCCAACTATAATATCTACAGCAGGAATGGTTTCCGTTCCTATTGCCATTGCAGCAACAGCTTGAATGCCGCCTAATGAGTAAATTGCATCTGCACCAGCCATATGTTGAGCAGCCACAATATAAGGTGCTGGCTTAGCTTGAAAAGGTGGGGCAGCCGTAATAATGTTATTTACACCTGCTGCTTTCGCAGTACAAATCGACATATGTGCAGAAGCCAATAACGGATATTTACCGCCAGGTACATAGCAACCTGCCGCTTGAACAGGAATATGCTTATGACCAAGTAGAACGCCTGGAATTGTTTCAATTTCTACATCATGCATTGATTGATGCTGTGCATCTGCAAAACGGCGAACTTGAGTTTGTGCGAATTTAATATCTTCGTACTCACGTTCCGTTAATTGATCCATACATTGTTGAATTTCGGCATCAGTAAGTCGGTAATCTGCACGATCCCATTGATCAAACTTAACTGATAATTCTCGTACAGCAATATCTCCGCGCTTCTCAATATCCAATAAAATAAGCGATACATCTTTTTTCAGCTTATCATTCTGCTCAACGCGATGTTCCATCGGTTGCGCTTTTTTAATCCACTCAGCCATACTTTTCCCTTAAATTAGGATCAAAAATCAATTCATCATTAATCGATTTTTCAAAAGTAAACTCAATTTCATCTTATAACAGCAGAAACTAAAAAAGCGCCTCTACTCTTTTCCATGAATTTAATTGAGTCACCATATTCTTATTTAAAAGTTACACTTGAAGAGGATTTCGCTACAATTTCTCAAGAAAACAAAAATAGACGCAAATAGACGCAAATAGATTAAAAACATGATTAATTTGGTGAATGATAAAAAATGAAATTAAAAATAATAAATTTTTAGCTAATAGAAGAATAGAAATTGAGCATATTTAAGGTCGTCAGAAAACCTTTAAAATACTTAAGGACAATTAAAAAACCGAGGTAAAAGACTCGGTTTAAAATCAGTTTAATTGCAGAAATATACAATAATTGATTGAGTGTGATATGACTTATGAAAGAAGTCTAATATTGCGTCTACATTTTTATAAAGCTATATTTCTAACTTTATTTGCTGCCTCAGACAATCTTTCTTTTCTTAAAATACCCGATTCAACAGCTTGAATAATATATTCACAAATCTCATCAAGATTATTACTGGCGGCAAGTAGTAATAAATCCACACCTGCATTTAATGATTGAACAGCAACATCCTTTATATCATTTCCTCTTAAAATAGCAGGAGCATCTAAATCATCACTAACAATTAATCCATTATAATTTAATGTTTTTTTCAAAAAATCTACAATTGCAGGAGAGCTTGAGGCAGAATGAATAGAATCAAAAGCTTCAACCGTTGCAGGACCTAACATCATTCCTGAGGTTTTAGCTTTAATTGCTACTTTAAAAGGAGTTAACTGACTTAATATTTGTTCCAAAGAGGTATGTAAAATAACATCTTCAATTGCAGGATCTTTTGTTAAATAATCATAACCTGGAAAATGTTTAGTAATACAGTGAATCCCTGCTGCTTGTACGCCATGTACAAAACTATCTATCAATTTGCAGATGTTCTCTGTATTTCCATTATATTGTCTATGACTCAACCAAGGATTTTCACCTGCAACTATATCTGCAATAGGTCCTAAACACATTGAAACACCAAGTGACTTCGCTTTTAATGCTTGATTAAAATAGTAGCTATATAATTCTTTATCACTAATTTTATTTAAATCCTTTTTTTCTAAATCAACCTTTCCTTCTAATCGGTTAATTCCATAAGGTTCAAAGTCAACGACAATATTTAAATTAGGCTGGATTTTCTTTGCCCAATCTATAATTTGGATAAAACTTTGATCACTTTCATTACATATTCTTTCATTAGACATTGCTCTATTGAGATACTCTTTTCGAGTTTCACCCAATAAAAGGCTATGTCCTCCATTTATAAGGAAACTTTTAGCAACAGCTTTAATATCTAAATCACTAAAAGCAGGTAATAAAACCGCATAAGCATCTTGTCGAAGTGTAAAATTCATTTTTCTTCCTATTCATTATAATCAAATAAATGATTTCCTATTTTTATTCTATTTTAATTATTAGATATCATATAGTTTCTCAATACACTTAAAACAGACGCTATATGACGCATTTAGATCAAAATAATTTATGTGCTAAATTTATGTAAATATAAGATATCTTATGCAGTTCAACTATTATTCAAGTTGGACTGCTCCCAGTATCCTAGACATGGAACAGCCTCATTTTGAAGCTGCCTCAAAGGCTTCTGGACTTATTCCATCGAGATGCGAATGACGCCTGATTCGATTGTAAAACATCTCGATGTAATCAAACACATCTGCACGCGCCATTTCTCGTGTTTTATAAATCCTCTTTTTAATTCTTTCCTTCTTTAAGCTGCTAAAGAAGGATTCAGCAACAGCATTATCCCAACATGAGCAGTATACTGCGCAAGTCGTCTGCTCATGCTGGGTATTAAGTTATGCTTCTGACAGAATTTTTGCCAGTCTCCACTGCTATATTGTGAGCCTTGGTCTGAGTGTATGATCACAGGTTCACTTGGCCTACGTCGCCATACCGCCATAAGAAGTGCATCCAAAACGATATCCTTGGCAAGCATAGGTTTCATTGACCAACCGATGACTTTTCTCGAATATAAATCAAGAGCCACAGCCAGATATAACCAGCCTTGCCATGTGCGAATGTAAGTTATATCAGTCACCCAAGAGGTATCAGGTATGTTTACAATAAACTCTCGATTTAAACGGTTAGGTGGCACAATCTGAGGACGACCGCGACCATCGCTTTTATGCTTCTTATATCCTCGAACAGCGGCAATACCATTGTGCTTCATGATCTTCAGCACACGATTAGGCCCACAACTTTCACCTAACTCCTTAAGATCCAGCGTAATGCGGCGATAGCCATAGATGCCATAACTAGCATCATAAGAAGAACGGATGAGCTGTAATAAGCGCTTATCTTCAATAGTCCTGCCTGATTCGGGTTCATGCAACCAAGCATAGTAGTCAGCACGAGCAATCTTAAGAACCCGGCACATCGTTTTAATCTTAAATTGATGGCTGTATTCTAGGATAAACTGATACTTCACTCGGGCAGACTGGCAAAGTACCTTGCGGCCTTTTTTAAAATATCCCGTTCCTCTTCAGTTTGTTTGAGCTGACTTTTAAGGCGAAGGATTTCTTTCTTTGCCTCAAGCAATTCATGTTCATCAGGGTTGTTGCGTAAAGGCTGTACGGCCTTTAGCCATTTATAAAGGCTGTGTTGTGATACGCCTAAACGTTCTGCAACATCTGTGACAGAATATCCACGCTCGGTAATCAATTTAACAGCTTCATCTTTAAATTCTGGGGTATATCGTTGTCCACTCATAATGTTCTCTCCTATGCAAAAAGAATAGACGAAATTTGTCTAGGAGAGTGGTGGCAGTCCATAAAATGGCTAATAAACGAGGTGCTTATGAGTTATCCTGAAGAATTCAAAATTGAAGCAGTAAAACAGGTTACAGAGGAAGGTCATAGTGTTGCTGATGTCGCAGTCCGTTTAGGTACGACTACACATAGTTTGTATGCTTGGATTAAACGCTATGATCCTCAGCAGCCCAAGACAACAGAATCTACTGATCCAAGTGCAGAATTGGCAAAGTTAAAAAAGTGCTGCAAAGGGTCACTGAAGAAAGAGACATATTAAAAAAGGCCGCGGTGTACTTCGCAAGCCAGTCCAAATGAGGTATGCCTTTATTCGGGACAAAAAGCCCAATAATAATTATTGGGCTTTTTTATACTTCAAAAATAGTTGTAATTCTTCAGGTGAGATTAAACTTATTCAGCCCCCTTTCCAGTCTCATCCGAAATGTACCTAAATGATTTAATCTAATCCGAATTTTTATGTGGGGTAGGTTGAGGGGTAAAATCACAGGTAAAAAATAAGCCCTTGTAAAAACAAGGGCTTATTCAGATATTTGGCGGAAGCGGTGAGATTCGAACTCACGGAGGACTCGCGCCCTCGTCGGTTTTCAAGACCGGTGCATTAAACCGCTCTGCCACGCTTCCATGGGCGCCATAATACGAATCTTTTCATTGAATGACAAGCGAAAAACTCATTAAATACGTTCATTTGGGTAATGTTTCATCAAAACCTTATATTTTACTTGCGATTTCAGCACCTTCACGTATTGCACGCTTTGCATCTAGCTCAGATGCAAAGCGTGCGCCACCAATAAGATGGAAATGAGAAACAGTTTTTTCATCCGCTTTTGGCATAATTTCATTTACAGATTCTTGACCTGCACAGATCACTACGGTGTCTACCCTTAACAACTGATCTTGCTGATCAAGCTTAATCCACACTCCCTCTTCAGTAATCGCTTGGTAGTCTACGCCTCTCAACATTTTTACCTGATGCTTTTTCAATTGCGCACGATGTACCCACCCAGAAGTTTTTCCCAAACCAGCACCCAATGCGGTGGTCTTACGCTGTAATAGATAAATTTCTCGAATAGGTGGATCAATTTTAGGCAATTGCATTCCTCCTTCAGAAACATAATGAGCATCTAGGTCTACCCCCCATTCTTGTTTCCAATCGACGATGGATTGTGGTTGCCCTTGTGTACTAGGTTTTAATAAATACTCTGAGACATCAAAACCAATTCCACCTGCACCAATCACAGCAACACGCTGTCCTACAGGCGCACCTTGCAATACTTCCATATATGAAAGCACGTGCGGTTGTGAACTTCCTTTAATTTTCAATTGTCGTGGAACCACACCAGTCGCCACAATAATATCATCAAAACCTTCTCGCTCAAGTTGCTCTCGATTAATTTTTGTATTTAAACGAAGCTCCACATCTGTTTTTTCTATGAGTTTTTTAAAATAACGAATTGTTTCATAAAATTCTTCTTTTCCTGGCACCACTTTCGCTAAATTAAACTGCCCGCCTACTTCATGACCTGCTTCAAATAAAGTAACTTGATGTCCCCTACTTGCAGCAACTGTTGCCGCAGACATCCCAGCTACACCAGCTCCCACAACAGCAATACGTTTAATATTTTTAGTTCTCGTATACACCAATTCAGTTTCATAAGCAGCTCTTGGGTTAACCAAACATGTTGCCCGAATATTCTTAAATGTATGATCTAAACAGGCTTGATTACAGGCAATACACGTATTAATTTCATCAACTCGATTTGTCGCTACTTTCGTCACCCAAAATGGATCTGCCAAGAATGGGCGTGCCATAGACACCATATCTGCTTTTCCAGTTGATATAATCTCTTCTGCCACATCAGGCATATTAATTCGATTGGATGCAATCACTGGAACAGAAACTTGCTTTTTGATTTCTGCTGTATAGTCAACAAAGGCAGCTCTCGGAACGGAAGTAACAATCGTTGGAATTCTTGCTTCATGCCAACCAACACCAGAATTAATTAAAGTAACTCCCGCTGCTTCTAATGCCTTTGCAACGGCAATCACTTCATCCATCGTATTTCCATCTTGAACTAAATCAATCACTGAAAGACGAAAACATATAATGAACTTTTCACCTATTTTGCATCGAATTTGTTTCACAATTTCAATTGCAAAACGCATTCTATTCTCAATCTCACCTCCCCACGCATCGGTTCTTTGATTAACGTGACGACTTAAGAACTGGTTCAATAAATATCCTTCAGATCCCATAATCTCTACACCATCATAGCCCGCTTTTTTAGCTAAAGATGCAGTATTCACATAATCTTGAATGGTGCTGAGAATTTGTTTTTCACTTAACTGCCTCGGTTTAAAAGGAGAAATCGGAGATTTAATCGAACTTGCTGAAACTACAAATGGTTGATATCCATAACGCCCCGCATGTAGAATTTGTAATAAAATTTTAGCGCCATGTCGATGGACAGCATGAGTCACTAGACGATGTGGCACAATATCAGCAGTATGATTCATTGTTCCGCCAGCTGGTAATAACCAACCTTGACGATTTGGCGAAATTCCACCTGTAATAATTAACCCCACACCACCTTTTGCTCGTTCAGCAAAATATGCGGCTAATTTTGGATAATTGTAAAAACGGTCTTCAAGCCCTGTATGCATTGATCCCATCACAACACGATTTTTTAATGTGGTAAAACCCAAATCCAGAGGTTTTAAAAGGTGAGTATAACGCGTCGTCATATAGAATCCTTTTATTGTATAGATACAACTTATTGCATCTTACTTTAATCTTATTCCGTTACTTAATTGATAATTTTTCAACAAATTGTCTGACCCATGAGTCAATTGAACATAAATTATCTTTTTAATCTAGAATAACCAAGCAAATGCAATGGAAGAAAAAGCCAATCTAACAACATAAATATGATTCTATTCCTTCATTTTTCTCTATTTTATCATCTGAAGTCATTGTAAAAGTAAATTGACCAAAACAAAAAGATCACTCAATCGCCGCACTATAATTTTAAAACTTCACATATATCATTTGAGCTAAATTTAATATTAAGAAGCCCTCATGATGGGGGTTAGTTTTAAAACATCTTTTAAATTTTCATTATTGAATGAATGCTGCTTGCAATAACTCAACTAATTTTTCATTCATTTTAATTTGTTCAATTTGCCACAATTTAATCTGTTCATCTTGTGGCTCATTTTGACCATCAGATTCACTTAAAAAACGTTTAAATAAACTTTTGTACTGATATGCAGAGACATCACCCGTAATATCTGCACCAATCAATTTTGAATGACATGCCTGTATTAATTGCTCTAAATGTGAATATAAAAACTCACCTTGATCCCAATTTGTTTGTACAACAGTTTGAGAAAGTACATCTTTATCAATGGATAAATAACGGGGTTCAGTAAGCAACGTCAAGGTCTGTAAAAAGTTTTGCATTAACTGATCAGCATTTTCAAAATGATGCCAATTTTCCTTTGCACCAATCCACTTCGTCCATGATGCATCTTGATGAAGACTCCAATAATGAAGCTTCCCTTTATATAAAGGTGACCAATGATTTTCCCAAGCATGCTTTAAACTAATATCTGATGAACAAATTCCAATTACATCTATTCGAGCAACTTGCGGTAACTTACTTGCCCAATAAACCCAAGATCCACAATGTATTCCAAATGGATAACGCATATTATCTGGATGATTATCACAAACAATCAAGTGAATCGGTTCTTGCGTCGTTAATCGCTGTAAAAGTAATTGTGTAATATGATGATAGTCACCACTCCCCATCAAAACACAACCTAATTGTTCAGTATTTGGAAAATGTTGCTGATTTAAATAGTGCTCTAATGCTTGAAATTGTTTCCATTTACAACCAAATCGAATACGCTCTTGCCACTCAGTTAGATCTAAACTCAGTGCGCTTTGGGGAATACCAGCAGAATTGTCAAAGTTTAAAACGACAGGTTGACGTATGATCTTTGCAGTCATCACTTTGTTTCCTTCATTTGTTCATGCCAATGACTATCTGATTCAAATAAATGTCTAAATTTACCTAAAATAAAGCGTAAAGCTGGTTGACGCACCCAAACTAAGTGCTGTGTAAATGTAAATTTTGCACCTAATTGAGATTTCACTTCTGGGTCTGTCCAACCTGCAATGTAGTGTTCTAGCCCACGTTGTTTTGCATAATCTAAATTGACAAACCAACTGATAAAATACAAATTATATTGAGTCGCTAGTGGGTAATTTAAACCAATATACTTATCCACTAAATTATTTTGATATTCATAGCAAATATTGTAACCAACAAGTGTATTTTCTTTCCAATAAAAAAATACTTGCCCTGCACTTTGAGCATCTTGCAAAATTTCATCAAAAAATGCAGGAGTAAGTAAATCAAAATGAATTTCACTTTGATTATATACTGCCAAAAAGAGTGCATAGAGCTGTGCTCTAAACTGAGCATCTTTAAACTCTTCTGAACCTGTTGCTAAACGTTGCACACGAAGTTCATTTAAACTTTTTAATTTACGTTTTAAATTTTTACGTCGACTTTTAGACAATCGTGATAAATATTCCTCTCGATGTTCAAAATCAATAGGGACATAGGCAAGTGCCTGCCCTTCTACAGATAAAAAACCTGCTCTCTCGGCTGCTTGAATTAATGCTTGGCTATATTGATTTTCATATTCAGACAATAAAGGAGAGTTTAAGGGTAAATCCTTTATAATCGTTAAAGTATGTTTTTTAGCATTTTTTTTAAATTGTTCAACAACCTCATTGACCTGAAATTGTTGAGTTAAAGGCGTATATTCTGTTACGGTTGTTCCAATAAAGCATGTTTCGAGATGCAGTAGCCGCCCCCAATAAGAATACCCGATCACCGATTCAATTTTCTTTTTTACTGGAATATCCAGTGTTGTCAACAAATTAAAATTTGTTGTGAAAAAAGGCAAAAAATTGGGTGCATTAAATACTTTAAATGTCTCTGGTGGATGCTTCAAAAAAGCATCCACCAGAGATTGAGGTTCTAACTGATTGAGATCGGTCTGCATACTTACAATACTTTTACAACAACTTAACTTTCGCGTTTCGCACGATTTAACAATTGCTCAAGCAATACCATTGCTTTATCAATTTCAGCACGAGTAATTTCAAGGCTTGGGGCAAATGTAATGACATTTTTGTAATAACCACCCACATCAAGAACTAAACCACACTTCTTACCTTCATATTCCAAAGTACCAGACAAACCGATATCTACCATCTTGTCTAGAAGTTCTTTATTTGGAGTAAAACCATCTACCTGACAAATTTCAGCACGAAGGGCTAGTCCTAAACCATCCACATCACCAATTTCAGGATGACGTGATTGAAGATCTTTAATACCTTCTAGGAAATAAGCACCGCTTTCCATAATTTGTTTTTCGTAGTCTTTTTCAGCCAACATCTTCATGACTTCTAAGCCTACTGCAGTACCAAGTGGGTTAGATGCAAATGTAGAATGTGTAGAACCGACTGGGAATACTTCTGGATTAATCATTTCCTCTTTCGCCCAAAGACCAGCAAGTGGATTTAGACCATTCGTCAATGCTTTACCAAATACCACAACATCTGGCGTAATGTCGAAATGTTCAAATGACCACAGTTTACCTGTACGGTAGAAACCCATTTGAATTTCATCAACAACTAACAAAATACCATGATCATCAAGGACTTTCTTCAAACCTTTATAGAAGTTTTTCGGTGGAATAACATAACCACCCGTACCTTGAATCGTTTCAATATAGAATGCTGCAAACTCGCTTTCACGAACTTTAGGATCCCATACACCGTGATATTCCGTTTCAAATAAACGTGCAAATTCAACAATTAACTTATCCGCATATTCTTCAGGTGTCATGCCTTTTGGACGACGGAACGGATAAGGAAATGGAACAAAATGTGCACGCTCACCAAAGTGACCGTAGCGACGGCGATAACGATAACTTGACGTAATTGAAGATGCACCTAACGTACGCCCGTGATATCCACCTTCAAAGGCGAACATACGGCTTTTTCCATGCGTGAAGTTACGAACTAACTTCAAAGAGTCTTCGACTGACTGAGAACCACCCACGTTATAATGAATACGCCCTTCTACACCAGTCTTTTTATAGATGTCTTGTGCAAGAAGCTTACTTAATTCAATTTTAGTTGGGTGTAAATACTGACTTGCAATTTGTGGCAACGTATTAATTTGTTGGATCAACGCTTGGTCTAATCTCGGATTTTTATACCCAAAATTCACAGCTGAATACCACATTTGTAGATCTAAATATTCTACACCAGCATCATCATAGACATAACTTCCCTGACAATCAGTGAAAATTTTAGGTGGATTCACATAATGAACCGTATCACCATGTGAACAATATTTTGCTTCATCAGCTAAAAGCTGTGCTTCATTAATAGGCATAAAATAGATCCTAGTTTCCAACGTACTCAATCAAATATATATTGAAGTATTTGACGCTGCCAAATAGCCCATCATATATTTAAATTTCACTTAAACTATTTAAGCAAATATAAACTTATTTAGAATTGATATAAAGCACCAATGAAAGGCTCAACATCAAATCGATTATCTACAAGTGGACTATTAAACATTTGATTTGTTAAATAATTAACATCCACTCCTAAAATAATATTCCAACGATCGTTAATAAAATAACTGCTATTTAAAGAAAGATACGGATTAAATGACGATTTAGGCTTGTACTGGCTCACTCCGCTTAATCTAGATTCATCTTCTGTCACACCATAATAATATTGGTTATATTTCTTATTATTCCAATTTATTCCCAGCTCAGGATACCACGTCCACTTTCCTGATTTTAATTCAGCCAAGTAAGATGTCGTAATTACTGTACCATGACTCCGCGCTAGAATATCAGAACCCGTCTGTATTTTAAATCCGCCATAAGGTGTGACATACATGTAACTCGCACCCGCCATAATAGACCAGTTACGTTTTTTTAAATGATGATAGTCATTATCTTTTGGATTAAATTGTGTTCCATCATAATATGCATTTATTCTCAATTCATGAGAATCATCTTCAAATAAATATACACCAACCTCTTCTCCTTCAGCATAAACTTTATCATTATCATAAAAAAATACGGGCTTAAACGTAATATTAGGATCATTACGATGATTCTTATATGCTTGATAATTAAAGTTTACTGTTCCGCCTACTGATAATTTTGCATCTGAATCAGCATACGATTGCTGCTGGAAAAAAAATAAAAATAAATAGATATTTGATTTGATCAAAAAAATCATTATTCTTTTGGGAAAATTAAAGATCATTTCAATATCGCTTTATTTAAATGGTAAATGAAAAAAAGAATTTTATACTTCTATAAAAATATACGCTATAAAAATATAACAATGCGAAACACTTTTATTTAAATTAGAAGGTTAAACTATAAAATCTCTCCCATGGTATAGATAAAAGATTCAATTTTCAAAAAGTATTTGTTAGCTATCAACAACGAGCCTATTCGATAACCTTGCTGACAACAATCTAATGTATCTTTTTTGTAACATTTGGCGTAAAATGACAATACATTTTATTAAAACCATTAAAATGTTCGATCTTCTTTTTTTAAAGAAAATTAATACGCCAGTTTTCGTGAGATTTTCATGCTCCCAATTTCCTTAAAAACAATTTCGGATCCATCATTACATATTCTTTGTGATTTTGATGGCACGATTAGTTTAAATGATACTACTGATATCTTATTGAATAATTTTGCCCAAAATGGTTGGGAAGAGATTGAAGAGCAATGGGAAAAGGGAATTATTGGCTCACAATTATGCATGAAAAAGCAAGTCGAGTTATTAGACATGTCACTGGAAGAGTTTCATGAATGTCTAGATAACATTGAGTTAGATTTAGGTTTTTTAGATCTGCTTCAATTCTGTAACGAAAATAATATTCCTCTAACCATCGTAAGTGATGGCTTAGACCTCGTCATTCAATATCTATTGCAGCGATATCATTTAAGCCATTTGCCTATTGTATCAAATCGTCTAATTCAAGTGTCTGAACGTCAATGGACACTCCAATTTCCAAATGCAAGTCCACTTTGCGTTGCACAAAGCGGCACATGTAAATGTAAACTTGCTGAACAATCGCAATCAGAACGTAATATCATTTTGATTGGAGATGGACGTTCAGACTTCTGCCTTGCAAAAAATGCAGATTTTGTTTTTGCAAAAGCATCACTGATTCGTCACTGTGAAGCTCAGGACATTACTTTTCAAGCCATTCATACCCTTTCTGATGTTAGTGTATATTTACAAAAACTCCTTAATTTAGATTTAGCTACAGCATGATTCAAGACAATACATTCTTTTTAGCTGGCAACCGTATAGGTATTCTGTTAATTCACGGCTTAACTGGTACTCCCAATGAAGTACGTGGAATTGCACGAACATTTCACCAAAAAGGTTATAGCGTCTATGGTGTACAACTTGCAGGTCACTGTGGTGATATTGATGATTTAATTAAAACCACATGGCAAGATTGGTATAAAAGTGTATGTGATGCCGTAGAAAAACTACGTAAAACTACAGACCAAATCTTTGTTGCAGGCTTATCAATGGGTGCTTTACTGGCCCTTAAATATGCATCAGAACATCAAGTTGATGGCGTAATTAGCTATAGCCCAACTTTTAGATATGATGGTTGGAGCGTACCTTTATGGTCAAAGGTTCTTGCACCTATTGGCTTACCGATCGTTTCCAAGATTAGCTACTTTAAACATACAACGTTTGATGAAGCTGAACCTTATGGAATACAAAATGAAAGTTTACGCCAACGTATCGTAGCTGCAATGAATAGTGGAAATAGTAGTGAAGCTGGACTTCCTGGTAATCCATGGTTTTCCCTACATCAACTGCAAAAACTCTCCTTAAACGTACGTCAAAATTTAAGCAAAATTACTGCGCCATGCTTATGCTTACATGCCTACAATGATGATATTTCTCATCGTAGAAATAGTGAAATTGTTTATAACCATGTTTCAGGTAGTAAGAAATTAATATGGCTATATAATAGTTACCACATGATCACGATAGACAATGACCGCAAACAAGTCATTGCCGAATCACTACAGTTTATTCATGAAAATACCCTTCCATCGCTTTTAACTGAAAGTGCATTAACATGAGTCCAATTGTTATACTCGTTTGGGTTGTCACGATTATCGTAGATACGATTGGTCAATTAGCATTTAAAGCTGCTGCAACAGAAAATAAAGATCACAGTGGCTTGGCGCATTGGAAATTCATGCTGAAGCGTCCTTGGCTTTGGGTGGGAATTATTAGCTATGTTTTAGAATTTATTGTTTGGCTGGCATTCTTGTCCTTTGTTCCTTTATCTGAAGGAGTCATGCTAGGTAGTATCAATATCGTGGTTATTATGATCGCGGGTCGATTATTTTTTAATGAAAAACTCACCAGAAATCGCATGATTGGTGTCGTTCTTATTACATTAGGCGTGATGGTCGTAGGGATTGGCACATGAGATATTTTTATATTATTGGTTTCTGTTCATTACTGGCATTTGATACCTTAGCACAAATTAGTTTTAAGTATGCATCTATCCATGCTCTTCCAGTAACCTTTGACATCCCTTGGTTAATTCGTGTTTTTAGCCATCCCTGGATTTATGGTGCTTTTATTGGATATATTGGTGCATTTTTCACATGGATGACCCTCTTAAAACATGCACCAGTTGGACCATCTTTTGCAGTTTCACATTTAGAGCTTATTACGGTAACGTTACTTTCAATTTGGTTATTCAACGAACCATTAACGCTCTCTAAAATCGTGGGTGCAGCACTCATTATTCTTGGTGTTTTATTCTTAGCAAAACAAGAAGAAAATGATGAAAACATCAAATCAACTGCATAATCAAGAGTTTAGAATTAATGCGATCTGAACTCCCTCCAACCGCAGGTTTAGCCTTAAACTTTAAAGATTTTTTTGCACATAAAAACCATGTATTAGAGCTTCAAATTGCAGAGATTTTAAATATTCCTAAACCTGCTAAAACTTGTTCAGGCACTGTTGCTTTTATTTTAAGCTTACAAGTGTTAAATGATCTTCAACCAACTAAAAAGCAAGTGATTGTTCCTGCATGGACATGCCCATTGGTTGTACTTGCGATTGAAAAAATTGGATTCACCCCTATTATCTGCGACTTAGCACCTGATAGTTTACTTTTTGATGAGCAAAAATTACAGCAAGCCATTAATCAACATACTTTAGCGATCGTTGTGACGCATTATGCAGGTCTGGTTAATTCTTTTCAAAATATTCAGCTTTTAGCGCAACAATACAATTGCTACATTATTGAAGATGCGGCACAAGCAATGGGAGCTCTTGATCAGCAAATTAGCGTCGGCTTGCGTGGTGATATTGGCTTTTTTAGTCTTGCATTCGGCAAAGGTTTAACCAGTGCAGAAGGCGGTTTAGTCTTTAGTAAACATGCTGATATTCACCAAAAACTTCATCAAAAAGCACATGAATTGCCATTTTTAAAAAACTGGGAAATAAAACGATCTTTTGAGTTAATTGGCTACGGTTTATTTTATCACCCTCAATTTCTACCCATATTCTACGGACACCATCTTCGTCAAGCTTTAAAACAATGTGATGAAATTTCAGCTGTGGGCGATGATTTTGATTTATCCGATATCCCTATTCATCAATTGGGCAAATGGCGGAGTCAAGTTGCAGCAAAAGCTGCATTACGCTTACCAAAGCATTGGATGCAACTCAATCAACAAGCACAGCGTAGAATTAAACAATTACAACAGCTTTCATACTTGAAAGTGTTCAATGAAAACTTCAATACAACAGGCACATTTCCATTTATTTTATTACTGGTTGATCATGAAAATCGTTGTCAACGTATTTTAAATGACCTTTGGCAAAGTGGATTAGGTATTACAAAGCTTTTTGTGAGATCAATTCCTAATTACCCCAACCTCAATCATTTAAATATCGGCACACCCAATGCGCAGCTTTTTGCAGCACGTAGTTTTAGTATTAGCAATACGCTTTGGATGACAGATGAACATTTTGAAATTATTTTAAATATTTTAAAAAAGCATGATGATACTTTTTAATACCATGACCTAAACTCACTCATATGCCTCAACAGATCACTCTATTTTAAAGCTTAAGGCGCATATAAAATTGTATTCCTCTATCATTTTTAAAAGTGATACAAAGTATATGAATTATATAAAATATTATTTGATAATGATTATCAATTGTGTATAGTGTAAGCGACTTTATGTATCCTCAATTTCCCCCATGTCAAATCTTTTCAAAAAAACACTTGGTTATGCTTTCAGTGCTTTAATTACAGTAGGTTTATGCACCACAATCTATGCAAAACCTGAAATAAAACCTTTAGAAGCAAATATTGCAGAATTAGGCTCTGAATATTATGATTTTAAAGTCAAAGAATTTCAGTCAAAAGATCGACAAAGAACATATAAAGTTTGGCTTGGTGTTCCAAAAACAATAACCAATAAACAATATGAGTTTTATTCCATCTTTATGTTAGATGGCAATTCAGCAATGTCTCATTTAAAAGAAGATACATTAAAATCATTAACGGAACAAAATGCACCCGTCTTGGTTGCAATTGGTTATAAAACCAATCTACCATTTGAAAGTACATTAAGATCTTTGGATTACACGCCTGCTGAAAAAGCATCAGCCAAACCTGCTCCAGATCCGCGAAACCCTGAACGGATGAGTGGTGGAAGTGCGGCGTTTCAAAAGATTATTATTCAAGAAATTGCACCTTGGGTCGAACAGAATGTTAAATTAGATGCAAATAATAGAGCCATTTGGGGCCATTCATATGGTGGATTATTTGTCTTAGATAGCTTACTAAACACAGACTACTTTAGTCATTATTTTGCTGCAAGCCCGTCACTGTCTTGGGCAGATCAACGAATTATCAATAAAATCCAAACCATTAAAATTAACCAACCCACAAAGAAACATGTACTACTCATGGAAGGTGATATTTTTGCAGATTCAAGCGACAAGCAAAGTCCAAATTTTGATTCGAATGGTATAAATAATAATAGAAAAATTCTTTCAATTTTTAATCAACAAGGTGTCGATGCTAAGTTTTTGATTTATCCTAATCTAAAACATGGCGAAGTATTTAAAGCATCACTTATTGATATATTATTAAATAAATTTTATTAGATTTTTATCATTCATATTCGAATATGTACTCAGATATAAGTCATCCGCTGATCAGGGCATTTTTTATAATGAGGAAAATGCGCTGATCTTTAAAATTTAGCAAATACAATATATTCAGAAAATCTCATACTTCTTTTTTATAGTATTGTTCATCTTATTCTAATGTAAATATTCAAGCAATATACATAAATATTCTTGATATTTTTTAATCCTCGTATAATATTTAGTCCCTCTTCTGAGCTCTTTCCTTTTTGGTGCGAGTTTTTTGTTTATGAAACAAATTCTTATATCTCCTTTTCTAAAATCTGTGACGCTCATTGCTTTAACCCTTCAGCTAACTGCATGCGGCAATAGCTCATGGTGGTCAGATAATCATGAGCCCAAACTTAATGTGGAACAATTAAATCGGCTACTTCCTCCTCGAGTTAATGATAAAAAATCTTGGTCTCAAGATATCTACGATATTTCTGAAAAATTTGGCATTCCACAAACAAAGCAAAATATGTGTAGTATTATTGCCGTAGTAGATCAAGAATCAAATTTTCATGAAGATCCAGAAGTTGCAGGTTTAGGTGCGAAAGCAGTTAAAGAAGTGCAGGAACGTTTGAATGAAAAATTCACTGATAAATTAGGTGATACGCTTGGAGGTTCTCTAGCAGATTATTTCCAAGAGGTATTAAAAAACCAACCTACCCCTGAAAATAATTACCTTAGCCAGATGCGACGAGTTAAAACAGAGCGTCAACTCGATGAACTTTATCGTGAAATTTTTAATTATATGTCTAAACACTATCACGTCAGTGCATTTACAGGTATCGCAAAATTAGTAGGGCAAGATGTTGCTGAAAAATTAAACCCGATTACCACTCTAGGCTCTATGCAAGTACATGTTGGATATGCGAAAAAACATAAACGCCAAAGTGGCAGCATCGCAGATTTAAGAACCGATTTATACAGCCAATATGGCGGACTATATTATGGTATTCATCGTTTAATGATGTATCCAGCAGATTATGATAAACCAATTTATCGATTTGCCGATTATAACTCTGGAGTGTATTCAAGCCGAAATGCTGCATTTCAAAAAATGATGAATGCTTTAACAGAGAATCAATTATCTTTAGATGGTGATTTACTTTCGTACAATAAAGATGGCTCACCTAAAACTACTCAAAGCCTATCTGAACGTGAGCTGACTTTAATTTTTGCAAAAAATAATATTTTAATTACGCCACGACAACTTCGATCTGACCTCAAACAAGAAAAAGATAAAGATTTTGAAGATTCGCTGACGTATAAAGCCATTACCAAACTTTATAGTGACAAGACTCAAGCTGAACCAATTTACGCTATTATGCCAGAGGTCATTATTACTGGTCCAAAACTGAGTCGGGATTATAATACCAATTGGTTCGCTTCTCGTGTAAATAGTCGGTATGAAACATGCATGAACAAAGCAAAACGTATAAAAATCTAGCTTTATTCGATTTTGATGGAACTTTGTGTCGCACCGATAGTTTCACAAAGTTCATCTTTTTCAGCTTATCTAAAATGGATATTATCAAAAAAGGAATCAAAGTTTCACCTTGGATTTTAGCGTACTATTTCAGAGTCTATCCAGCTCATTACATGCGGCCAAAACTTTTTTATACGCTATTTAAATCTTTACCCCAATCTGAAATTGATCAAATAGCACAGTGCTATGCTAAGCTTCTTTTAGACCAGTATCTTCATCCTCAAATATATCAACAACTCATTAAACATCAGCTTCTAGGTGATCACGTTGTTTTAGTTTCTGCTTCAATTGATATTTATTTGAAATATATTTGTGAATATTTAAATATTGATTTGATTTGTACAAAAACAGAAATCAAAGATCAAGTGTATACGGGTCAATTTCTCTCAAAAGATTGTAGTCGTGTACAAAAGAAACAACGTATTTTAGAATGCTACAATTTAGCAAATTATCAATATATTTTTGCTTATGGAAATAGTATCGAAGACAATGAAATGCTTTCATTAGCAGATTTTCCTTATCTTATTACCGACTCTGTTCCCTTGCCATTACTAGAATAATAGTTCATTGATAAAATAAAAAATACCGCGAATAATCGCAGTATTTTAAATTCAGTTATATATTTTATTTTTTAAATGGAAATGCATATTTCGCAATGCGCTTAATCACACTTCCATATTGCTTGAATAAACTTGCATTATTATAGTTTATGCCATATTTCTTACATACCGCTTCAACTTTAGGTGCCATTTTACGATAACGTCGCGCTGGAATATCGGGATATAAATGATGCTCAATTTGATGGCTCAAATGCCCTGTAAGAATATGAAAAGCCTCAGATCCTGTCAAATTAGAAGACCCACGAATTTGACGCATATACCAATGTCCTCGGCTTTCATTTTCAAGAACAGATTTTGGAAATACTTCCACATCTTTGGTAAAATGACCACAGAAGATAATACTAAATGTCCAAATGTTGCGAATGCCATTCGCCACAAAGTTACCCGCCAATACAGGTAATGCTGCTGGGCCGGCAATCAATGGAAAAAAAACATAATCTTTAAATAACTGTTTCGTTACTTTTTTCTGCATTGGACGCCACTCTTCTTTCGCTTGCGTCTTAGATTTTCGCCCTTTCCAGACTTTACCCAATTCTAAATTTTGTACCGCAACGCCCCATTGGAATAATAAACAAAATGGAATACTGTAAATAGGTTGGAATAAATAAAAAGGCTTCCAGCGTTGTTCAGGAAACAAACGGACCAAACCATAACCAATGTCATCATCCATACCACGAATATTCGTATAGGTATGATGTCTATAATTATGCGTTTGACGCCAATTATCTGCTGTACCCACAATATCCCATTCATAGCTTGGACCATCAAATTTTGGATCATTCATCCAATCATATTGACCATGCATGACATTATGACCAAGCTCCATATTTTCCATAATTTTAGAAAAACCAAGTAAACCTGTACCTAATACCCATGCTGGTGGGAACCATCCTGCAAATAATAATGCGCGTCCTGCAATAGCAGAGTAACGAACTGTAGAATATACACGGCGAATATATTTGGCATCCTTCTCACCAATATCATCAAGTACTTCTTGTTTAATCGCATCTAATTCACGAGCAAGTTCATCTAACTCTATATGATTTAATTCGCGATTTTTTGGGTTTTTATAAAACTGCGTTTTGATGGGCATATTCATGATGTATGACTCGCTTATAAATCAATAATTAGATCAGTTTGAGCTGAATTGACACATATTTTTAAAACATTACCTGGCTCATTATTTTGTGCGCCATTAACAAGATTCTTTGTTGAGCCTTCAGCTTTATTACAAGCACATTTATTACATATTCCCATACGGCAACCATGGGTTGGCTTCACGTTCTGTTGCTCCAAGCCTTGTAAAATAGATTGCCCTTTAGGAATTGAGATAACTTTATTTGATTGTGTCAATGTAATATTAACAAAGCCAATATCATCATTTAGCACAGGACTCATGCTAAATGCCTCAGTTTTCAAAATTTGTGCCGTTGAACAAAGGCTCTCAACCTGCGCTGCAAATCCAGATGGACCACAGGCATAGACTGCGCTTTCAGATAAAGCATTTAAGTTTTGAATATGACTGTGGTTTAATCTCGCATCCGCATTTTCCTCTTGAGTAAAAAAGCACTCAAAAGTGAAATTGTTAAATTGTGCAGCCCATGCTTCAAACTGAGTTTTAAAGGCAAAATCTTCCTTCTTTTTTACCCAGTATTTCAACTGAACTTTCACTTGCTGAAGTGTGTTAGATTTTATCATTGCTGCCATAAGGCTATACATTGGAGTAATGCCACTTCCTGCAGCCAACAAAATAATCGATTGTTGTGTCGGAATCAGCATATCGCCATAAGGTTGCCCAAACTCTAAAATATCACCAATTTGAGCGCGCTCAACCAACCAACCGCTCACTTTTCCATTTGCCACATGCTTTACGGTTAATAAAATTTTATGTTCATCTAAATGAGTTAAGCTATAGGTTCTTTCATAACGAATGCCATCAACTTCGACAAAAACAGGGTGATGTTGCCCTGCCTGCCCTGCCTTAAATTTACGATTAAATTCAATTGTTAAGCTAACTGTATCTTGCGCAATTTTTTCTTTATTAATAATTTTACCTAACGCCTGATTTACAGACCATAAGGGATTTAGCTTTTGCAGCCAGAAATTAGTTGAATGTATATCAAAAACTGTATCAACTAAAAATGAGATAGGAGATGTTGACTTTTCGATTACATGCATTATCGAATACCACGTGGTAGAAGTTTTAATTATTATACACATGTATATATATTTGTATATATACGTGTATTGTTTCTAAACATTTCAAATTTGAGCGCAATTCGCTATACTACTAATAAGCTAATGCATAATATTTGGGATGAACACAATACCGATGAAAACTAGCAATGACGCTAATCTCAATGAATTATTAGAAGTTCACGAAAAACCAATTACACGAACTGCGGGTAGAAAAGCCACCATTACCAAAGAAGAACTATTTCAAGCTGCATTAAATTTAATTGGTCCTGAAAAGAGTATTTCTTCCTTGAGCCTAAGAGAAGTCGCTCGTGAGGCTGGCATTGCGCCAAATAGTTTTTATCGTCATTTTAAAGATATTGATGAACTTGCGATTGAACTGATCGAACGATCAGGTCTAGTCTTACGTCAAATTCTGCTTGAAGCACGGATGAAAGCATCACATCAAAGTAGTATTATTCGAACTTCGGTTGAGGTATTTATAGAACAATTAAATGCAGATGAAGGTAATCTAAGCTTATTGCTAAGAGAGGGCTATACAGGCTCAAAGTCTTATAAACATGCAGTTGAACACCAACTTAATTATTTTCAACAAGAATTACAAGAAGACTTAATTCGATTAGAACGTCTAAATAACAGCAAACTTGTTCACCCAGACCTAGTTTCCAAGGCCATTACACAGCTTGTTTTTAATATGGGAGCTAAAGTCATTGATATGAAACCAACTGAGCGTAAAGAAGCAGCAGAGCAAACAATGATCATGATTCGCATGATTTTATCAGGTGCACGTCATTTAGATGAAACTAAAATTTAATCATTCGTCTTAAAATAAAGATTAGAATATTAGCTAGATTGATAGGATTAAGCTCATGAATACTGAAGAGAAAAGTGATTTTTTCATCCAACAATTACATCATATTTTACTCAATGATTGGGATCCGATCGGGATTTCAAAAAATAAGGATATGAATGATGAGTATGATGCTTATATTGGAGATCTTCTCGATTTTCTTGCTGAAGAAAATGCATCTAAAGCCCAAATTATAGAGTTTTTTCTTTATATCGAAGTTGAAACAATGGGACTTAAGCCAAATAACCATAGAGCAACATTAGTGACTGATAAAGTTTGGCAAGCATTTGAAGACTTTCTTAATGAATAAACGATAAAATCTTAGGGATATTCAAGAATAATTCAATACATATTTAACCTGTATTTTTCAAAATAATTAAGATCAAAAATGATGGTTTTAAGCTCAATTAATATTTGTATAAACTTGAGCAATAATCTCTGATATAAAAATATCTTTAAAGATATTCATGACTTTATATTCTATCAAAAATAAATCATTCAAATAAAAAGCACCCGAAGGTGCTTTTTATTTTTTATGATGGCTTAACAACAACCATCACCTGAATTGCCTCAGGGGTAACAGATAAACCATCCAATAAGGTCACACCTTCTTTTTGGAATTTCTGTAATCGTGTAATTTCATCTTCACGAATACTTGGGTTAAACTGCTTCAAATATGTTAAACGGTCAATTTCATATTGCCATTTACTTGAATATATTTCCTTCGCTTGCTGCTTAAAATTTGGCAAAGACGTTTTAGCAATTTCAAGCGCTTGAGCATAACGCTCTTCGATTATATTACGACGAGCTTTAATTACTTGACGGCAGCTATTGCCATCTAAATGATGTAAATAAGGTTTTAAAATTTCGGGTGCAATCTTATTTGATAAATCTTGCCCTTTTTCACTTAAAACAACACGAATTAATTGCTGTGGCAAACTTGCAGGTAAATTTAATGCTTTAGGTGCCACAACATCGACTTTAAACCATATTTCAACCAATACCGACCCTTGTGGTAATGCTGCAGATTTTAAAACTGCTACATTTGTGCTCCCAAACCCTTGGGTTGTAATCATTTCCATCACACTTTCTGTGAACGGATGTTCAAGAGTTAAATATTGAGCATCCTCACGAATTTGTGCTTGATCCCGATAGAATGTTGCCGTCATTCCCTCTTCATCCAACGTTAAACCTTGGACTTGCATTTGATCTGTTGGCTTGATGATTACTGTGCCATTACTTTGCTCATCAAAATCAATGTTTGTTGCCGCCATAAAGCGTTTCATAAACATAGGCAAAGTTGTATTATCATCATAATCTTCTAATGCTTGTACAATTTCTTGAGCCACAATTGGACGACAAGAATTATATTCAAGCAAACGATCACGCCCGTCTTGTAACTCTGCTTCTAAAGCTTCACGTTGCACACTAACATTTTCAAGCAAATCTTCAAATTTTTGACCTAAATCTGACAATAAACAATCTTTTAAATCAACAATAAAGTTTTCTTGTAATGTTTGTGCTGTTGGAGAAATATTTGTAAAGATATTTAAAGCTTCATTATACCAACGGAACATACGTTCTTGCGCTGTTCCTTCCAAATAAGGAACATGAATTTGAATTCGATTTTCTTGTCCAATACGATCCAATCGACCAATTCGTTGTTCGAGTACATCAGGGTTAGCTGGTAAGTCAAATAAAATTAAATCGGATGCAAATTGGAAATTACGACCTTCCGAACCGATTTCAGAACATAATAGAATTTGTGCGCCATAAGAATCTTCAGCAAAATATGCAGCCGCTTGGTCACGTTCTAGTAAGCTCATTGCTTCATGGAACATTGCTGTACGAATACCTGCATGTAAGCGTAAAACATTTTCTAATGCTTCAACGACTGGTCCACTACGTGCTATAAGCAATACTTTTTTATGTTTCAGATCTGTACGTAAACGTTCCATTAACCACATTACGCGTGGGTCATGTTCCATCCAAGCACCATCTAATTGCGCTTCTTCAGGCCACATTTGTTCACGTAACTTCCCTTCTCTTGGCCAAGATTCAGGGGTTGTCAGTGGTGCAGGCTGACAATCTCGACCTGGAAATCCTTGAATTGCTTCACGCGTATTTCTAAACAAAATACGTCCAGTACCATGTCGATCTAACAATTCATGAATTGCACGAAAACGCTGTTCAGGTTCATCATCAATACGATGTCCAAGTAGCTGTTCAAGCGCTGTAATGTGACCTTCTTCTAAGGGAAGATCTGACATTAAAATTTCAGCAATTTTAGCCGTATGCTGATATTGCTCTTCTTCTTCTAAGAATCGATCTAAAGAACTAAATCGTTGTGCATCAAGTAAACGTAACCGCGCAAAATGACTTTCCACCCCTAATTGTTCAGGCGTTGCGGTCAGTAAAAGTACCCCTGCTGTTTGCTGAGCGAGTTCTTCAATCAGATCATAACGATCATTACCGCCATCTTCTTCACTCCACATCAAATGATGTGCTTCATCCACAACCAGTAAATCAAAACCAGCTTCTAATGCTTGCTCTCGTAAATCATCATGGTCAATCATTAAATCGATCGATGCAATAATCCGTTGTTCAGTTAAGAATGGATTTTGATCTGGATCATGCTCTTTAATGGATGCTGTTCGAGTTAAATCAAATAAAGAAAACTCTAGATTGAAGCGACGGCGCATTTCAATCATCCACTGATATTGTAAAGAATCTGGTACTAAAATTAAAATACGTTCAGAACGACCTGTTTTTAATTGTTGATGAAGAATTAAACCTGCTTCAATGGTTTTACCTAAACCAACTTCATCTGCAAGGAGAACACGAGGAGCAAAACGCTTACCAACTTCATGTGCAATATATAATTGATGTGGAATTAATCCTACACGTGAACCAATCAGTCCTCGTAATGGGCTAGTCTGCATATTCGCTTGCATTTGCATCGCTTCTATACGCAAATCATACCACTCTTTATAATCAACCTGGCTTGCCAACAGTCGATCTAAAGGCTTAGAGAGTTGAATGGTTGCACCAATTCGTGTTTCATTTAAAGATTTACGCTCTTCAGAGCCATCTTCTAATGTACGAATAACATTATAGCGGACAACACCATGACGATCCTCTAAAGACTCAACTGTCCACTGATTGCCTTCTTGATCTTGTAACTCATCAGAGGTATTAAAAATAATACGAGATAGAGGTGCATTGCTTCGTGCATAGACACGAGTTTCATCACTTTTGGGAAATAAAATGCTGACTGATCGTTCATTTACATCAATTAGAACTCCTAATCCAAGTTCCGTTTCTGTGTCTGATAACCAACGTTGACCAATAGCAAACTGCTGCAATTTTTCCACCTTTATTTCGAAGTTATCGATCAATTTTTTGCTCAACACTTAAACTCGCATAGGAACAAAAAATCACATCTTTAAGCACTATATTTTGACACAAAGCTCACCAAAAAGTGAGCGTTTTTAAAACTATTTAAGCTTTTTAGCTTAAAATGGTACAGGGCAATGAAATTGTATCTCTTTTTCTGTTTTAGGGTGATAAAAACTTAAATTTTCAGCATGTAAGCATAGACGAGACATTAATTCTTGGTCCTGTAATGCTGCATATAATGTATCCCCGACAATAGGATGACCTAAAAATTGCATATGGACGCGTAATTGATGGGATCGTCCCGTAATTGGTGTCAATTTCACACGGGTAACTGCTTGACCTTGAATTTTAAAATGTTCAATTGCTTGCCAATGCGTTAATGCAGATTTTTTATATGTTGGATCGGCAATATGTAATGGAGGCCGTGTCGGATCATAGATTACAGGCACATCAACAGTGCCCTCCCCATCTAATGTTCCTACGACAATAGCTTGATATGTTTTATCGGTTTGTCGCTCTTGAAATTGTCGTGAAATGCGATTTTGACCAAATTTAGATAATGCAAAAACTAAAATACCAGATGTATCACGATCTAAACGATGAATTAATAATGTTCTGGGTTCTATTTCTAATAACCGATTAATCACGCAATCTTGTAAATCTTCAGTTTTTCCTGGAACTGTTAAGATACCTGCTGGTTTATGAATTACGATAAAATCATCATCACGATGTATGAGATGTTCAGTTAGAAAATTACTCACAGTTCACTTCCAAGCAGATCATAAAAACAAGCCGGCAATAATAAAAATCTTAAAGCGGAATTACAATCTATAAATATAAATTAAGGCATCTTTTTTTAATTTATTTTTCTGTTGTACTTATTTTTAACATATACACACCTATTTTTATTAAATCTCACCTATTATCAATCGCTTTATCAAATCATCACTTTATTTCCTTAAAATTAAGTGATGATTTTTAAATATTCATAACAAAAAAATACCAGTATGTCTGATATTTTAATCGGTTAAGAGAGGTTTTGAGCTAAAAACTGTTGAATCGCGTATCGTGCAATTTCTGCATCTTGCCCCGACTTCACCCCCGACACACCAACAGCACCCACCAATTGCCCTTCATATAAAATCGGTTCACCGCCTTCTAACATTCCATTCAATGTCTCTAACGTTAAAAAACCCATTTGACCATTTCGAATAATCTCTTCAAATACACCAGATGGTCGACGGCTAATTGCAGAACACTTTGCTTTTTCTAAACATAAATTTGCCGTCATTGGTGAAGCGCCATCCATGCGTTTCATGGCTAATAAGCACCCCGTTTCATCTACAATGGCAATGCTGACATTAAAGTTCTGTTGAATCGCATATTGATGTGCATGATTTAAAATAATGGTTGCATCATCCAATGTTAAATAATGTTTTGTTTTCATCTCAATTTCCCTATGATCATAAAAAAGCCCATAATGTTTATTACAGGCTTTTCAATTTGTGATTATTTCGATTGCTGAATGTCAATAAAGGTTTCTTTTGCTGCTTGAATTGTATATGCAATATCTTCATCTGAATGAGCCGCAGAAATAAAACCTGCTTCAAATGCAGAGGGTGCCAAATTCACACCACGATCTAACATACCATGGAAAAATTGACGAAATACAGCAACATCGCATTTTAACATTGAATCGAAGCTTGTAATATCTTCTTGATCGGTAAAATACAAACCAAACATAGCACCCACTTGCTGGGTTTTAAATGGAATACCCACTTCATCTGCTGCTGCTTGCAAACCAATCAATAATTTTTCCAATTGCACAGTCAGCTTTTCATAAAATCCTGGCTCACGTAAATGTTTAAACATTTCAATGCCTGCACGCATCGCAAGTGGATTGCCTGATAATGTTCCAGCTTGATAAACAGGACCTAGTGGCGCAATGCACTCCATTACTTCACGTTTACCACCAAAAGCTCCTACTGGTAAACCCGCACCAATAATTTTACCCAATGTAGTTAAATCTGGCTTCACATTGTAATGCGCTTGTGCCCCGCCCAAACCGACACGGAAGCCTGTCATCACTTCGTCAATAATAAAAACGGAACCGTATTCATCACACACATCACGAATTGCTTGTAAAAACCCATCAATTGGCTTAACTAAATTCATATTTCCAGCAACAGGTTCAACAATAACACCTGCGATTTCTGAACCAAATTTTGCAAAACATTCTTTTAAAGTCGCAATATCATTATATGGCAATGTGAGGGTATGTTTAGCAAAATCTGCTGGAACACCTGCGGAAGTTGCTTCTCCTTCACCTAATGTCAATAAACCTGAACCTGCCTTAACCAATAATGAGTCTGAATGACCATGATAGCAACCTTCAAATTTTACAATTTTATCTCGACCTGTATAACCACGCGCTAATCGAATTGCAGTCATTGTTGCTTCTGTACCCGAATTTGTCATTCGAACCAGTTCTATTGATGGCATAATGTCACAAATTACATCTGCTAGAGTTGTTTCATGCACTGTTGGTGCACCAAAGCTTAAACCATCAACAGCAGCATCTTGTACAGCTTTAATAATTGCTGGATGCGCATGTCCCAAAATCATAGGTCCCCATGAACCTACATAATCTACATAACGTTTTCCATCCACATCATACAAATAGGCACCATGTGCCTTTTCTATAAATACTGGTGTGCCACCAACACTATTAAATGCACGTACTGGTGAATTTACTCCGCCAGGAATATGCTTATTTGCTTGTTTAAATAATTGCTCTTGCTTTGGAGACAGGCTCATGAATCTACTCAACTCAATATCAAATCTTAAAACTAAATTTGCTCTATAAATAACGCTTTCCAAGCCTGTACACGACTTGGAATATCTTCCACTTCTAACGCTAATATATCACTAATCACAGCACAAAGGTCAGCACCAGATTCAATCACGACTTTTGAGTTTTCAACCGTTAAACCACCAATGGCACAAATTGGACGCTGAATTATTTGTGAAGCCTGCTTGAGTACATCTAAACCAATATTACCAGCTTCGGGTTTAGACTCAGTAGCATAAATTGCACCAAATGCAACATAGGTTGCACCATCTACAATAGCTTTTTGAGCAAGTTCAATCGAGTTTAAACAAGTGCGTCCAATAATCACATCTTTCGGCAGTCGGGCAACAGCATCTGAAATTTCGCCATCACCTTGCCCAAGATGAACTCCTAAACCAAATTTTTCAGCCAACGCTAAATCGTCATTAACAACAAAAGGAACATTATATTTTTCACATAATATTTTAATTTTTTGAACTTCATCAATTTGATCTTCTTTACTCACCTTTTTACGTCGATATTGCAATATCGCTACACCGCCTGTTTCAAAAGCAACTTTTAATTTGTTCAGCAATAGCTCTAAAGCATCATCATTTGTAATGAGATATAAACCACGCATATTATTTACCAGAATTTTAGCAATCGCCTAATTATCTCATAACTCTGACAAAAAAATCGTTTCAACCCTGAAAAATCATTCATTTTATAGATGTGTTTTCACTTTTATTTTTTCATAAAAAAACCTAGAGAAATAAGTCTCTAGGTTTGGAAAACGGTTATATTTTCATCAATCTATATTGATGTCATATTACTTTACCCTATTTTTCTACAATAATACGTTTTTTTTTTCATTTATTTTTTCTATTTTCGATCTATTCGTTTAATAAGTATCTTTCCGCAATCACTTTCATCCTATTCCTAATACTAAATTTTATCTAAATCCATGTTTTTTAAACTCAATTTATTTTTCAAAATATCTACAAACATTTTCCAATCAGAAATAAAACTATATATTGGTTGTTTAAAGCTTGCGGGTTTATTTTTTTCAAATACAAAATGCCCAATCCATGCACAAGCATATCCCGATACTAAGCCATAGACCAGATATCTTACTTTACGCTGTCTAATCGCTTTCGTAATATAATAAAGACCAATTGAACTTCCTAAAAAATGCAATCTACGGTTCATAATATTGCGATGTTCAGTTAAATAAAAACGATAAAATTCATGATAATTTTTAACTGGCAACTTAAAGTTCATTTCAGTTTCTATAATTCGCTTAGGTTCTAGATCTGTACTCATCATCTTCTCCTTCTTATATTTTCTACGTTAACCGATTCTTTGCTTAAATTAAAGCCATCTCAAACAAACTTATCTCAGCAAGCCTTACATAAAAACCGATTTCCGCTACAATTCACTTGCTCTGATCAGCATACTTTCCTGCTGACTATTTTGAATAAAAAATAAATGATGACAAATTCTAGTGCTTGCATTGATTATTTTTGATTTAATCACTTTATTGGAACAATACACATGGTTGAAATCGAATTGAAGTTTCAGATTCCTGAAACACGTCGTAATGCTTTACTTAAAGCTTTAGATCCGAAAAAATCAGAAACGATTCAACTACAAGCTAAATACTACGATACGCCAGAAAGACTACTAGGAAAAAATGGTATTGCTCTACGTCAACGTCTTGAAGGTACACGCTGGATACAAACTTTAAAAGCAGCAGGAAAAAATCATCTTGAACGTTTTGAACATAACTATGATTTAGGTGAATTAGCGCAGCCTCCCCTTTTAGATCTTTCGATCTATGAGACTAAATCTGAAGCCCAATCTATTTTAAATCAAGCTTTAGGTGCTAATTTTTCGGAACTCAACTTGCAATTTGAAACAAATATTCAAAGAACCCGTCGAGTTTTAAGCTTTGATCAAACAGAAATTGAGGTGAGTTTAGATATTGGCTTTATTCAGACGCTTACACAAAAAATCGACGTCCATGAAGTTGAATTTGAATTACAACAGGGCACCTTACACGCCCTACTTGCATTTAGTTTTGAATGGGTCAAAAAATATCAACTGTGGTTAGATGTTCGTAGCAAAGCTGAAATTGGTCATTTACTTGCAAGTAATTTAACAGTCAGCCCTGCAACTTTAAGTAAAGATTTTCAACTGATTAAAAAAGATTCAGCAGATAAAAATGTTCGTTTATTAGTTACGCAACAACTACAACATTTACTTCCCAATATTGCTGCAATTTCTGCTGGGGTTGCCCAACAAGAACATTTTGATCAAGCCGAACTCGCCCTAGAACATTTATATTTAACGACACATTTGTTTAAAGACTGGAGTTCAGATATTTCAGACAAATGGGGTTATCAACTTCAAGCATTTAAACAGCAATTTGAAAATTTAAAACATTTTCAACAAATGAAAGATACTTTAGGAACATTTTTACAAAATCCAAATACAACCACACAGCTTGAAAAAGATATTTTATATGCCAGTGAAAAGCTCAACAATTTGGTCAAGTCAACTTTAAATGTTCATCATTTTTTAGAATTGTTTACCTTTAGTTTAAACTCAGTAATTACTCAGCAAACTCATGATTTAAAGTGGTACGCACAAACGACACTGCACCATCAATATAAATTACTCCAAGAGAGCCTAAATCAAGCCAATATTGGTCAATTTGAAAGTCTAGATTTACTGTCCACACACATACGTGAATTAAAGTTTTCTTTTCCAATATTGACATCTATCTATGATGTAAAAAACTTGCAAAAATACAGTAAAGCGCTCAATGATGCTCAACTGGCTGCAAAAGAATATCAAGTTTTGGCAAGTTCTGCCCTGTATATTCAACAAACTGAACTTGAAGCAAGTGATTGGTTTGTGCTTGGCTGGTTAACTGCAAAACAAGAGATATATGCAGAAAAACTCATCGAAGCAACGGAGCAATTTATGGTAAGCCGTAAATTTATTAAATAATTTTTTTGATCATCTGATTTGAAACAATCATTTAAATCAGATGATCATCTATTTTGTAATTAGCGATATTTACCAAACACTTTCCACATCTGATTATCTGCTAAAGGATCGCTATAACTATCATTGCGTTGTTTACGCAGCTTATCTCGTGCATCGATTAAGTTAAAATCATCTTCAACACTAAGCACAATACCATTCACATAAAATCGTGTCCGAGTATAATCACTTTGTCCATGCTGAAAAACATAAGTTCTCAAGTCTATAAATTCTCGATGTGCCACAAGTGCAGCAGTATCATCACTTTCTAACCAATGATGCATTGCAGTGAGTTGCTCAGGCTCAAACTGTCCACACTTTTCAATTAAACTTGCAACACCTCTAAAAGTTTTAGACTCTTTTGCGCGTGTTTTATTAATACGAATTCGATCTACATAAAAATAAAATAAGGGTAAGTTTAAATGATTCGGTAAATGTATCGCATCAAGTACTTCATCTTCCATAAACGGTTGAAATAAATCTTGTGCTCTTTCAATTAATCCCGACCATTGTTGATAATATTCTTCAACTTCAGATTTTATTCCATAATAAATAGGTAAGCCTTCCACATGGGCAAGTTGAGTGGGTGGCCATATATTTTGACGTAGAAGTGAGATATCACTTTTTAAACTTTGAACAGCAATTGCATCTTGCATGGGATCATCCATAATATGCTTAGGCTATTTTAGATTAAAGCAAAGGTTTAGTTTCGGCAAGGCTTTGCCTATAATGCAAATCTAAATTTTTATGCTAGGAACAGTTCATGGTTCAAAAGATTGAAGCAACTGACGTCACCGAAGAAGAAGCTTTAAACGCTGCATTTTTTGAACGTGCAGATGAATTTATCAAACAAGCAAATGAATATTGCCGTGTAGAAAAAGGAAGCCAAGAGCAACCAACTGAAAAACGCGGTCAAGTAAGTGCCTCTATGCTGTTTGCAGCTGCTCGATTTAATACATGGGTTGCTGCAAATAACTTCAAAGATGGGAATGAAATGCGAGATGCCAAAGACCAAGTCATGTCATACATTCTTCAGCAATTTCAAATGATGTTAGAGGATAATTATGATGAATATTGTGAACAATTCGAAAACTACCTTCGCTTCCGTCACAATGAAGAATTTCATACCAACAAACACAGCCATCCACATGATCATTAAAAAATAATCCATATGTAAAAATCCCTCCTAAAGGGATTTTTACATATCTTGGCTCAATTTAAAGCGTCAATACAACCATCTCATTTAAGATTGAGGTTGACCATATTGATCCGCCATAACCTCAACCAAACCATCTAGTTTTATATATTTTTTAATGACTGCATCGATATCAGCTTTGCTTAACTTGGCATAATCCTGATCACGCTTTTCACGATAGTACAGATCTTTATTGTACTTTAACTGTGGTAACAACATGCGATGAATACGACGCTCATCTTCCAAGGCCGTCACTCGTTTTTTCATGATATCTGCCTTTGCTGCCGCAACCTCTTGCTCTGTCACACCATTGTCTAACAATTCTTTAAAAACCTTATGTACTGATTGAGAAACTTGTGCCGATTTTCCAGCGGTATAACGTGCATTAATGCCCAAAGCACCTGATTCTTGGGATTCACTCAAATTAATAGAACTACCAAAACCATAAACCAAGGCGTTTTTTTCACGCAATTCTTTCGCTAAACGAGATGAAAGTTGTGAGTCTCCTAAGATATTACCCAATACAATCATTGCAGGCGCATCAGGATTATCCGCCCCAATCGGAAAAGTGAGTAAACTAATATAGCTACCAAACTCACGCTGCTCTGCTAAAGCATGTATTTGTTGTGCTGGATATGCCTGATAGGAAGAATCTAACTGAGCATATTTTTCATGACTACGCCAAGAACCAAATGCTTTATTTAAAATCTTTTTCATCTTGTTTGCATCAAAATTCCCAGTAATCGCAATTTGTGCATTATTCATTGCAAAAAACTGCTTATACAACTGTTTTACTTGATCATTTGTTGCATTATTCAATTGTTCTAAGGCAAGATCTGGTTCGAAATGATAACGTAAATCTCCTGCTTGATATTTTTCAACAATACGAGACATCGTTAAACCTGCCACAGTTTCAGGTTCAGTATAAGGGCGATCTAAGCTTGATAAAATTTGAGATTTAATTAAATCAAACTGAGTTTGTTCAAATTTTGGATTTTTTAAAACACTGATAATAAATTTAAAGAAATCATCAAATTTATCTTCTTTTGCCACAATCTCAATGTTCATTCCATTGTCATTTGCAGATACCGAAGCACTTCCATTTGAATCAATCATTTTATCGGCAATGTCTTGTAAACTATATTGATGAGATGCCCTCAATAATAAATAAGCTGTTAAATCAATAACTTCTGCTTTATTGAATAACGATTCTGCCGTGCCAAAATCGACCTGAATAGATGCATAGACTTTATCATCGCGAGTATGTACGGGAAACAAGGCATACTGCATACCATTTTTTAATTTCCCACGCTGAATTTTCTTTTCAGTATTTTCTAAATATGCTTTTGAAATAATTAAATTTTGTGCAATTTCATTTTGATATGTACTAATATCTTTCAAGGGTTCAGGTTGATCATTGTTCTGATCTAAGGTTGGTTTTTGCTCTATAACTTGCTGCTGCAAGGCCTTTTTTTGATCTTCTGGCGTAGGTAGAATGCTTCCTTCAATACGATATTCAGGTTTTACAAAACTTTTTAAGCTTTGGTTAACCTGATCAACCGTTAAATGTTGTAAATCTTGTTGATGTTCAAAATATTTAGCCCAATTTCCTTTTTCAGATACCACATAATCACTCAGCATAGCACCAACAGCAGATGAATTTACAAACATACTGTCTTGAGCATTTTTGATTAAACTTTTAACTCGATTTAATTCAGTTAGATTAAAATTTTGATTTTTTTCTACACCGGCAATTAATGCATTTTCAACATCTTTTGCATTGTGATTAGGACCATATACAGCGCCCATAAACAACATATTAAAATCTTTATCTAAATAAGTTGAAGAAAAAACATTGGTTGCAACACCAGTTTCCACCATATTTTGATATAAATGACCACTTGGTTGTAAGGTATACAATAATGGAGATACTGCCAATGACGTTTTAATTGATGAATTTGTGCCATTTAAATACACATTAAACTTCGCCAAATCACTTCCTTTTTGAACCGTGAATTGACGATTTTTGATTTTAGCCGCATCTAATTGAGGGACATTGACTTGTGCTGGAATTGAACGCGATGGAATAGAACTAAACTGCTGCTCTACCTCTTTAAGAACTTCAGCTTTATTAAACTTTCCTGCAATAATCATCACTGCATTATTTGGCGCATACCATGTTTTATAAAAATGATTTAATTCTTGCATATTAATCGATTGTAATTCGTTTAACTCACCAATCGGCAAACGACCAAAGTATTGATTTCCATATGCAGATTGCCAAACCTGATTCATCAAGACTGCAAACGGCTGATCCATACGAACTTCACGTTCACGCTTTACAATATCAATTTCAGCAGGCACAAATTTTTCTTGTAATACAAGTTTATCCATGCGTTCTGCTTCTAAATGAATCAACTCATTAATTGCAGACTGCTCTGGACGAATAATATTGATATATTTAGTGGCATAAAAATCTGTACTAGCATTATTTGAAAGCGTGAATTGATCTAAACGTCTTTGAAACTCTTCACCTTGAACATTAACTGTTCCTTTAAATGCTAAATGTTCAAGTAAATGTGCTAAACCACTTTTTCCACTTGGATCATTTAATGAACCTGTCAAATATACAGTATTCATATACACTTTATTTTCTTTTTCATTCGGTGCCAAAATTACCCTAAAACCATTATCTAATCGATATTCTTCAATTTTTTGTTCCGATTTAACAAGCACAGGTTGAGCTAATGCTGAAACACTCCCCCCGAGTATTAAGAATGAAATAAATAATGGGTTAAAACGAAGGATCATGGATGCTCCAAAAAGTTAAGCAATATTTATACTAGCCTCCTCCACAAAAATGGAGAAAAGATAAATAAATTACTCACCTTTTATTATTTTCTTACAATAAAAGTAAATGATATACGACCTGTATACCTAATCATGATTTGATTACAGTTGAATATGACTTAATTCAATTTCATATTTGATAATCACCTTTATTTATTTTAATGAGAATTTATTTATTATTCATACTCTTCTTGATATTTAAGACATTTTATTACAAAAATATAACAGCGTGCTTTAAATGAATTGACATCTACCCTCAATATTTTTCGTAACAATATACTCAATAGTTAAACGTCAAGTACTGAAAATTCATTTTCAATCACCGAATAAGCGACAGAATTTTATTTTGTACTACTTCTATCTCATCATCAATTTGAAATTTAAGTATTTAAACGCACAAAAATTGTATTTTGCACGTTCAATAAATTAATCAATGACATCCTCAATTAAAGATAAATTTCACCTTTGAAATACAGACGTGCATAACCTGATATTTCAATTCGATTGTGCTCTAATAACTCACAATATAACTCACCACCACGTGATGAAGCTTGATATGCCAAAATTTTCTGCTTAGAAAGCTTTTCAGCCCATAATGGCACAATACCTGTATGAATGGATCCAGTAACATGATCTTCATCTATGCCATTCGCAGGGGCAAAATAGCGCGATACGCAATCATACTGTTGTGATGTTGCGGTAATTGCGACATCTAAATTTGAAGCATCTGCTGTGATTGCTGTTCTTATTTTTCCTAATTGTTTAAGTAGTTCCAAATTTGGACGTTCATCAAGTACATCTTGGGCATTTTCAAATTCAATAATATAAGCTTGGGCATTCAAATACACATTTTTAAAAGGTTTCGTAAATGCTTGATTTAATAAATCAGGATAGTCTTCAATCAATTGTGCAGTACGAATTGGAAAATTCATTACAATTTTCCCATCCTCTTCTTGTGTAATTGTAAAAATACCGAGTTTACTCACATGAAATTGTATTGTTTTAATCTCAATATCATTTTGAAATAAAACAAAAGCGCTGGCTAATGTTGCATGACCACAAAAATCAACTTCGTTGGTTGGTGTGAACCAACGAATTGCATAGTTTTCCTGATCAATTTTTTTCACAAATGCCGTTTCTGCTAAATTATTTTCGGCAGCGATTTGCTGCATAATTTCTGGTACTAACCATTCATCTAAAATCAATACTGCTGCTGGATTACCACGAAACAACTCTTGTGTAAATGCATCAACTTGGTACATATTCATTGAACTAAACCCTACTCACTCTTTAACGATATACATTCACGTATTATCTATACGCTCAACACAATGAAGAGATAATTAGCAAAAATAAAGATGAAAATAAAAAAAATTTAGATATATTGTAAAAAACAAGCGAAAAAAATAAGAAAATATTGAATTAATCTGTATCATCCCCATAATGGGTAAAACATCATAAATTTGTAGTAATTTTTTAGATGATTTCTACAAAAGGCGTTTGCCTTTATGCTGACTATTTATAATCGAAATGGATCAATAACATGACTGCTATTGCAAATAACCACGTGGTTTCATTCCACTACACATTGACTAACGCAGAGGGTGAAACTCTCGACCAATCTCAAGGTGAACCACTTGCATATTTGCATGGTGCTAGTAACATCATTCCAGGACTTGAAAAAGCATTAGCAGGCAAAACTGTTGGTGAAAAATTCACGATTACGATTCCTGCTGCTGAAGCTTATGGTGAATATAACCCTGAACTTGTTCAAGAAGTACCTGCTCAAATGTTCCAAGGCGTTGAAAATATCCAAGCGGGTATGCAATTCCAAGCTCAAACTGATGATGGTGTTCAAATTGTAACTGTTAAAGCAGTTGAAGGTGAAAATATCGTTGTAGATGCGAATTTCCCACTTGCTGGACAAGATTTAACTTTTGAAGTTGAAATCGTAGAAATCCGTGATGCTTCAGAAGAAGAACTAGAGCACGGTCATGTACATGGTGCGGGTGGTCATCACCACTAAGGTCTTTATGATCAAAAAGGCTAAGTTAAACTTAGCCTTTTTTATTGATAAACTTTTAAATAATGATACTTATTATTAAATATCAACAGACTTCAGTACAAATAATTTATAGAATAAAAAAGCTACTGTGAATGATTAATCAATAATGCAAAATCAATCTTTGATCTGGTTCAGACAAGACTTACGTACTTTAGACAATACAGCGCTCTGGTATGCAACCCGAGAAAACCCAACCATTGGTCTGATTATTTTGTCTCCAGAACAATGGAAACAGCATGATGATGCACCAATTAAAATTGATTTTTATCTCAGACAAGTGAATGACTTAAAACAAAAACTTCATTCTCTTAATATTCCCCTACATATTGAAATTATCCCTTTATGGAAAGATATTCCTCGCTTTATTTCAACCTTTTGTCAAAAGCACTACATTGAAAATGTACATGCGAATATCGACTTAGGTTGGAACGAGCTTAAACGTGATGCGCGCGTCCAAAAAGCATTAAATCACATACACAAAGATTTAGTGCTTTACCACGATCGAACACTATTTCCAGTAGGTAGCATACGTAATCATTCGAATCACCCCTATCAAGTTTTTAGTGCATTTAAAAAGAAATGTATCGAGCAACTCGTAATATCAATTCCACAGCCCTTTCCATCACCCAAAAAACAGCATGAGAATCATCTAAAGCAAACCTTTAATCTTCAAGTCCCAACCTTAAAACAGCTGAATATTGCAACTCATTTAATCAAAAATCAACAACAATGGGATGTAGGTGAAAATCTAGGATTCAATCAACTGAATCAGTTTATCGAGCATGATGTATCAAACTATCATTTAGAAAGGGACTTACCAAATAACAATCATACCAGTCTACTTTCACCGTATTTAAATTGCGGAATACTCTCAATCCGCCAATGTATAAATGCTTTATTCAAAACTACAGATGGTTATTTTCAAATACAAAATGAAGGTCAACAAACTTGGCTCAATGAGTTAATTTGGCGTGAATTTTATCAACACATCTTATTTGACTTTCCACGCTTATCGAAACATGAACCCTTTAAGCTCAACACTCAAAAAATTACTTGGCGTCACTCACCTGAAGATTTTGAAGCCTGGAAATTTGGACAAACAGGCATTCCTATTGTTGATGCAGGGATGCGTCAAATGTTAAAAACTGGCTGGATGCATAATCGTGTACGAATGATTGTTGCAATGTTTTTGAGTAAAAATTTACTTATTGATTGGCGACTAGGAGAACAATGGTTCATGCAGAATTTAATTGATGGAGATTTAGCGGCAAATAATGGTGGCTGGCAATGGTGTGCTTCTACAGGCACAGATGCTGTACCCTATTTCCGTATTTTTAATCCTATTAGTCAATCACAAAAATTTGATCCGAAAGGATCTTATATTCGACAATGGGTGCCAGAATTGGCAAATTTAGATGATCAATTCATTCATGAACCCTATGCCAAAAATTCAAATCTTGAATTAGCTTATCCAAAGCCTATTGTTGATTTAAAGCAAAGCAGACAAAGAGCATTAGATACATTTAAAGGGATCTAAATCATTTTTTTATTCTGAGTGAAAGTTTGAGGGGTACACTCGCAAAATATACCCCTAAAATATAAAATTATTTAGCTCCCTGCTCATCTCGCTTGAATACCAGCTCACCTTTCAAGCTACTTTCAGCATCAAAATAATAGCCATCGACATTGAAGGTTTTTAAATCTTCCACTGTACTCAATTGATTTTCAATAATATAACGTGCCATTAATCCTCTTGCTTTTTTTGCATAAAAACTAATGACTTTATATTGACCATTTTTCTGATCTAAAAAAACAGGTTTAATCACATCTGCCTTAATTTTGTTTTCTTTTACAGATTTATAATATTCATCTGAAGCGATATTGACCAATAATTCTGAATGTGTGTGTGCTAAATCCTCATTGATTAAATGAGTAATTCGATCCCCCCAAAACTCATATAAGTTATGACCACGATCATTCTTTAATTTTGTTCCCATTTCTAAACGATATGGCATCATTAAATCTAATGGCCGTAATAGTCCATATAAGCCTGACAACATACGTAAATGTTCTTGTGAAAACTTAAGAGATTGTTCTGATAGTTTATATGCATCCAAGCCTGTATATACATCACCTTTAAATGCAAATATTGCCTGACGAGCATTGGAGAAATTAAAATCGGATTGCCAATCATGAAATCTTGCAACATTCAATTGAGCAATTTTTTCACTTACAGTCATTAAATTTGAAATATCAGTTGCAGATAATTTTTGACAATCATTAATTAACAATTCAGATTGGTCAATTAATCTTGGTAGGGTAAATTGATCACTCGGTAACGATGTTTCATAATCTAACGTTTTTGCGGGTGAAATAAGAGCAAGCATAAAGAACCTGATGAAAAAATAACTAATCAGACTATAACAGTAGACTTATTTTAATACCAATTTATGTTTTAACTAAGTGTTATCGGTAAAATAATCATTCTCCTGTTTATCTGTTTTAAATTATGTCTGAGCAAATTTTTATTGAAGGTTCTGTTGGAAAAATTGAAATTTTTGTGGATTACCCGCAAGGTGAAATAAAAGGATTTGCTGTTGTTTGTCATCCGCACCCTTTGCAAGGTGGTACACCTCACCATAAAGTTCCGACATTACTTGCCCAAATGTTTTTAGAACGTGGTTGTGTTGTATATAGACCTAGTTTTCGTGATTCTGGCCAAAGTGATGGATCCCATGATCAAGGCTATGGTGAAACTGAAGATACTCTGGCAACGATTGAATATGCCCGTTCAAAGCATCTTGGAAAAACTTTTTACGCTGGCGGTTTTAGCTTTGGTGCACATGTAATGGCAAAGGCTTATGCCGCCCTGCCGGCTCCTCTACAAGCAAAACAGCTTATTCTATGTGGTTTACCTACAGCAACTGTAGCCAACATTCGTCATTATGAAACACCTAAAATACAAGGAGATATCTTATTTATTCATGGTGAATCGGATGACATCACACTACTTTCAGATTTAATTCTTTGGGCTCAGCCTCAGCGCCACTTAGTGACTGTTTTACCAGGTGCAAACCATTTCTTTACTGGTTATTTAAAACAATTACGTATTGCGATTACCAGATTCTTAGCAATCGCTTAAGTCTCATCAGCTATCACTCTCACATTCGTGCAGGGTGATAGCGATAAATTTAATAACGATCAAGAAAAAAATAATACTGTCATTTTCTTTTGTAAAATTGAATTTAAAAAATATATGGATAAATTAATATTTATCTAAAAAACTACCACATACTTCAAATTAAATATTTTCTTGATCAATCCATTTAAATTCACTTAATGATGCTTCATCTTTTAAGGAGTTTTCAACTGCTTGTGCAAGCTGATTTAGTAAACTTCGCTCTGTAATGCGCGCTAACCAATCTTGTTCTTCGTCTGGATAAGATGAAATTTCACAAACCAAATGACCATCTGCATTTTGAGTTTCACAACGGACAGCCAAAGGTAAAGCATATTGGTCAACACTGACTGCAACTTGTGCGCCACTTTGGGCAAGTGTTTCAAAACCATATTTAGTTAATTTTTGAGTTAATACATTGGCAACATAGTCTTGCACTTCATGTGAGTTTTGTACTTGATTATCTGTTCCGTTATTGGCTAAAAATTTTAATGTACGCATCATAAGACCTAAAAGCATTTTTCTTGTATTGTTTTAGCATAAGTAATAAACAGCAAACAGCCAAGTAAATTCCATTTTTTTAATATATTAATTACAAATAAAAACTCAAGTCTTTAAATTTATTTAATAATTTAAGACATAAAAAAGCTTGCGATAAACGCAAGCTTTTTTAAGATTACAGCGTAAAGCGTTATTCACTGACTTGAATGCTTAAACCCGCTAATTCAGTCAATGCGGTAAATGTCGGAAAACTTGTCGCGACAGTTTCTGTCCCCACAATTTTAATCGCACCTGAAGTACGTAAACCTGCCATAGAGAAACTCATCGCAATACGATGATCATGATGAGATTCAATTTCACTGCCTGTAAAAATTGCATCCCATTCTCCAGACTTCCCTTTTCCTTCGATGATGATACCGTCCTCAGTGGGTGTACAATCAATTCCCATACTTTTTAGACCATCCGCCATCACTTGAATACGGTCAGACTCTTTTACTCGAAGCTCAGCTGCCCCTGTTAAGATAGTTTGACCTTCAGCACATGCTGCGGCAATAAATAATGCAGGGAATTCATCAATTGCAAGTGGCACTTGATCTTCAGGCATATGAATACCTTTTAAAGTACGTGAACCTCGAATACGAATATCTGCAATTGGCTCACCACCTGCAATACGTTCATTTTCAACAGTTAAGTCTGCGCCCATCTGTTTTAAGATTTCAATAATTCCTGTCCGAGTTGGATTAATGCCAACTGCTTCTAAGGTAACATCAGAATTTTCTGTAATTGCTGCACCCACCATAAAGAATGCCGCAGATGAAATATCCGAAGGAACTTGAATATTTGTTGCAATTAATTTACCACCACCTTGAAGCGAAATACGATTTCCTTCAGTCTTGACCGGATATCCAAATGCACGCAGCATACGTTCTGTATGATCTCGTGTTGGTTCTGGTTCTACAACCGACGTTTCGCCTTCTGCCCATAAACCTGCAAATAAAATGCCAGATTTCACTTGTGCTGAAGCCATTGGCAAATCGTAGTGAATCCCTTTGAGCATTTGACTCCCTGTAATAGACACAGGTGGTGTACCACGTTCGCCCGTCGTTTGAATCTGTGCTCCCATTTCACGTAAAGGTTTTGCAATACGTTCCATTGGACGCTTTGACAGTGAAGCATCACCAGTCATTACTGAGTCAAATTTTTGTGCAGCCAGCATGCCAGAAAGTAAACGCATTGAGGTCCCTGAGTTACCCATGTACAACTCAGATTTTGGTGCTTTTAAACCCTGCATTCCTACACCATGTACAGTAACTTCACCATTTTTTGGTCCTTCAATACTGACTCCCATGTCACGGAAAGCTTGAATGGTTGCAAGTGCATCTTCCCCTTCCAAAAAGCCTGTAACATGCGTCGTTCCTTCTGCAATTGCACCAAACATGATGGAGCGATGTGACACGGATTTATCACCTGGAATACTAAATTTACCTTTGAAACTTTTTTTACCAGGCAAAATCGTAAATTGTTGTGTCGTCACTTTTTTGTTCTCCATCAAAGGGCTCTTTGCGAGCATATGGTTAAAATGCTGGCGCGCAGCTTGTGCATGCCCTAATAAACCCATTAAAGCGTGTGAATCTTCATCTTCAATTAACTGGCGAATAACGGCCAATTGTTTTTCAAAACCATCTACTGCATTTAAAATTGCCTTTTTATTGGCAAAGAAAATGTCATGCCACATTTGTGGGTCACTGGCAGCAATTCGTGAAAAATCTCGAAAACCACCAGCAGCATAGCGAAAAATATCTAAATTATCTTCTCGATTCGCTAATTGCTCAACCAAATTAAATGCCATTAAATGTGGAAGATGGCTGGTATGTGCAAGGACTTCATCATGTTTATCGACATCCATACAAATAACTTCTGCTTGTGCAGCTTGCCAAAGACAAATTAACTTATCAACAGCCCAATTCGCACTGGTTGGCAATGGCGTCAAAATAACTTTATGATTTGCAAATAAATCAATTCTGCCTGCATGAACGCCAGTATGTTCAGAACCTGCTATAGGATGACCGGGTACAAAACCTTCTGGTAAATCATCCCCATATACAGCTTTTGCAGCTTCAACTACATTGCCTTTGGTACTACCAACATCTGTGATAATGGCATGGCTGAATAAATAAGGTTTAATAGTCTCAAGTACCTTTTGTGTTGCACGTACAGGCAACGCTAAAATAACTAAATCTGCACCTTGAACAGCATCAATTGGATTTTCATAACCTTGTTGAATTAGACCTAAGACCTTCGCATCTTCAAGTGTTTTCTGAGATCGTGTTGAAGCAACTACCTGCTTTGCCAAATGATTAGCAACAATAACACGGGCAAGACTTGAACCAATTAGTCCAAGCCCAATAAATGCCACTTTTTCAAACATCATTTGAGACATGTTAAGCTTTCGCCTCTAAACCTAAAACCTGAGCCAATGCTGCTAAAAATTTTGCATTTTCTGTTTCTGTTCCAATTGAAACACGCAAGTGTTTTGCAATGCCCACTGGACGTACAATTACACCTTCCTTCAATAATGCATTGAATGTTTGCGCTGGATCAGCTTGAACATTAACTAAAATAAAATTTGCTCGAGAAGCAACATAATTTAAACCTAGTGCCTTGAAGCCCGCTTCAAGTTGCGCCATGCCTGCTTTATTCACAAGACGAGATTTTTCAATAAAATCTTCATCCTTTAAAGCTGCAACGGCTGCAACCATGGCTAAATGGTTCACATTAAATGGTTGTCGAATTCGATTTAAATAATCCGTCACTTCTATAGACGCTAATGCAAAACCAACACGTAAAGCAGCAAGACCATAACACTTAGAGAGTGTACGGCTTACAATCAAATTCGAATATTGTTCAAGAAATTTTAAGCTATTAAAATTTTCTGGAAAATATTCAACATAAGCTTCATCCAATACCACAATCACATGAGGAGGTACTTTTTGCATGAAAACATCAAATTCTGCTTCTTCAAACCAAGTTCCTGTTGGATTATTGGGATTTGCAATGAAAACCAGTTTGGTATTTTTTTCAATTGCCTCAGCCATAGCAATAAGATCATGAGAAAAATCTTTTGCTGGCACTTCTATTGCTTTAGCCCCAATGGCTTGTGTTACTAGACCATAAACGGCAAATGCATGTTGACTATAAACGACTGAATCACGCTCAGAAACAAAAGCACGTGCAAAAATTTCAAGTAAATCGTTTGAACCGTTTCCTAAGGTAATACGATTATGATTAAAACCAAATTGCGAATAAATTTGGTCTTTTAAAATAAAACCACCACCATCTGGATAACGACCAATTTCAGCAAGTTCATCAGCAACAGCTTGCTTTACCAAATCAGAGCAGCCCAAAGGGTTCTCATTTGAAGCAAGTTTAACAATATCTGTAATGCCCAACTCACGCTCAAGTTCGCTAATTGGCTTACCTGGTTGATACGGTTGTAACTGTGCAATGCCTTCATTGGCTGGGACAAACGTCATTTGATACTTCCAATTTATTTCAAATAATAGCTATTATTCATTCAATTTTAATGAATAACTCTGATGCATTATAAAACAGCAATAGGGTAAGAACCGAGCACTCGTACTTCTTTAACTAATGGTCGAATTTCTTCAATTGCTGCTTTGACATTGTCTTGCTCAATATGACCTTCTAAATCAATAAAGAACACATACGCCCATTTTTCAGGAAGTGCTGGACGTGTTTCTATACTGGTTAAGCTAATATTGTACTTGGCAAATGGTGCAAGAATATCCAACAATGCCCCTGCACGATCATGTGCAGAAATAAGTAAAGATGTCTTATCATTACCACTTTGTGGCACTTTCTCACGACCAATCACCAAAAATCTTGTGGTATTTTCAGGATTATCTTCAATATTACTGTGTAAGATTTCTAAATCATAAATACTTGCTGCGACATCTGAAGCAATTGCAGCAGAGTGCCACTCATTACGGATACGACGCGCAGCTTCTGCATTTGAACTTAAAGCTACACGCTCCACCCCTGGATAATGCGCATCTAACCAACCACGGCATTGTGCTAACGTTTGTTGATGAGCGTAAATCTGTTTAATACTGTCTTTACGTGTATTTTCAGAGATTAGGAATTGATGATGAATTCGTAATTCAACCTCACCAATCACATTTAAATGAGATGCTTTGAAACAATCTAAAGTGTGATTGACCACGCCTTCAGATGAGTTTTCTACTGGCACCAATCCATAATGCGCACTGCCCGCTTCAACTTCACGAAATACTTCATCAATGGTTGGTAAGGGACGAATAACTGCATCTTGTCCAAATTGTTTAAGCACAGCAGAATGTGTGTAGGTTCCTATTGGACCTAAAAATGCAATACTCTGTGGTGCTTCTAATGCCAAACACGCAGACATAATTTCACGGAACAAACGCGCCATCGTTGCATCTGATAATGGACCAGTATTACGCTCCATAACATTACGTAAAACTTGCGCTTCACGCTCAGGACGGTAAAACAGCGGATTCTCTTCTGCAGCAAACTTCGCGATTGCGACTGCCTCTGCTAATTTAGCACGGCGATTAATTAATTGCTGAATCTGCTGATCTACAGAATCAATATCTTCACGAATCTGCGTAAGATCTAGAGAAGTCTTGGTGTTTTGATCGTCATGGATCATTATTATGGTGCCTTTTAAAACCCGTTTTCTACATTATAACAATAGTTAGCTTTAAATTGTTACGCAATAGAACTTTGAAAATTTAAGCTTGAAAAATATACAATTAAAGCAATCAATCTCCCTTAAACTATTTTCATAAGCTCTCTTTCTCAATAGTTTAAAATACTTGGACATATAAAAATTAAATTGATTATTTTCAATACACTTCTTTATTCATAATAATGTCAATAACTGAATTTTGTTATAAATCATTTTATGCAGATCATTTATGTTGAACTCAAACATTTCTAATAATATCTTTCAACTCAATATATCTGCTTAAAATCGTTATGTAATTTGCACATATAATCGATAAATAAGAAATAAATATTAATCCCATCAAAATAAAATTCAATATCTTATATCTATTTATTGTTTTTTTATATTATTGCAAATTTAATAACAGTTTATTATTTTTAAAAATTAGTGTTAATTAAAATAAATAATACTCTACTTATTTTGATATAAATTCTTCTGCTACAAAAATTTAAATCATGATAATTAATAATTTTAACTTTGATCATCCAAAAATAAAGATTTGAATTCACATTAAATTCAACACATCATGATTATATAAATATTCTCGTGAATAATAGTTAAGTAACTGATCGTAAATCGATATTTGTCTGAGCGTTATAAAAATACTTAAAATCTTAACATCAAAAAATGCCCCCCTTCTTGAAATAACTGAATAATTTTTTAATGGATAAATATTGCAATAAAAGCATATAGATATAAGGATTTTTATGGATATTCACACTGAACACGGTTCCACGCCTCCTAAAAAACAAAAAATTTATCAAATTCTTTATGTTCAAGTTATTGTTGCCATTGCTCTTGGCATTCTACTTGGACATTTTTATCCAGATTACGGTGCAAGCTTAAAACCGCTTGGAGATGCCTTTATTAAACTGGTTAAAATGATCATTGCACCAGTGATATTTTTAACAGTGGTTACAGGAATTTCTGGCATGCAACATATGGGCGCTGTCGGCCGTGTTGCTGGAAAAGCAATGCTTTATTTCTTCACATTTTCAACACTTGCACTCATTATCGGCATGATTGTGGGGAATATAATTCGCCCTGGCGATGGATTAAATATAGACCCGCTCACGCTACATAGTGATAAAGTTACGGAATATGCTGCAAAAGCACATGATGCATCTATTGTTGATTTCTTAATGAATATTTTACCTACAACTTTAATCAGCCCACTGGTTTCAGGTGAAATACTTCAAGTTTTATTTGTTGCTATTATTTTTGGTTTATCACTGGCAGCTATTGGAGAAAAAGGCAAACCGATTGTTAGTTTTCTCAATAATCTGACGACGCCTGTATTTCACTTAGTCGGTATGCTCATGAAATTTGCACCAATTGGTGCTTTCGGTGCGATGGCTTTTACTATTGGAAAGTATGGAATATCGAGCATTGGTAATCTAATGATGCTCATTGCTACCTTCTATATTACCTCTTTGCTTTTTGTACTGGTTATTTTAGGTCTTGTTGCACGTTATAACGGTTTTTCTATTTTAAATCTTATTCGCTATATCAAAGATGAGCTATGGCTGGTTTTAGGTACCAGCTCCTCAGAAGCAGCTTTACCGTCGTTAATGCGTAAAATGGAAAAAGCGGGATGTGAAAAATCTGTTGTTGGAATGGTCATTCCTACTGGTTATTCCTTCAATTTAGATGGAACCAATATCTATATGACAATGGCGGCTCTCTTTATTGCCCAAGCTTGTAATATTGAACTTACGCTTACACAACAATTTACATTACTCTTGGTTGCAATGATTAGTTCCAAAGGCGCAGCTGGTGTCACAGGTGCAGGTTTTATTACTCTTGCAGCAACCCTATCCGTCGTTCCATCCGTTCCAATTGCAGGCATGGCATTGATTTTAGGGATTGACCGTTTCATGTCAGAATGTCGTGCACTCACCAACTTAGTAGGTAATGCTTGTGCGACCATTGTTGTGGCAAAATGGGACAATGCCTTAGATCAAACAACATTTGATCATACAATGAAAAACCCAACACTCTCTACTACCGATATTAACCCAACGGCAAAACTCGATACTTAAGTTTATATTTCTGTAAATTCAACCGAATGATGCCAATCATTCGGTTTGAATCATTCAAAATAACAGCTTCATTTTTATAAAAAATAAAATACGGTTCTTTTCTTATTTTTTAAATATGGCATATTGGTCATGCTCTATTTATTTGTCTATGAATCATGAATACCAAACGTAACCTCTATCAAAATTTTGAACATCCTTTTGCTCAATATATACGTATTATTGGAAAAGGAAAAAATGGTGCTCGCTCATTGACTTATAATGAAGCTTATGACGCATTTTCTATGATTCTGAAAAATGAAGTTCTTGATGTACAACTTGGTGCATTCTTAATGTTACTTAGAGTTAAAGAGGAATCTGTAGATGAACTGACGGGTTTTGTGCAAGCAACGAAAGATCAACTCAATTTTCAAACTTTAAATGTCGATTTAGATTGGTCATCTTATGCAGGGAAACGTAAACATTTTCCTTGGTTCATTTTAGCTGCACTCACCTTAGCTAAAAATGGTTATAACATTGTAATGCATGGTGCATCGGGTCATACCATCAATCGTATTTATACAGAGCAAGTATTAACATTTTTAGGCTTTCCTATTTGCCAAAATGAAAATGATGTAAGACAACAATTACAAGAGAAAAATTTCGCGTATTTACCGCTATCAGCAATTTCATCTATTTTAGACGAGCTCATTTCGCTTAGAAATATTATGGGATTACGTTCTCCAATTCATACCTTAGCACGCCTAATTAATCCATTTAATGCAAAAGCAACATTACAAGCAATTTTCCATCCTGCTTATCGTAGCTCCCATCAACATGCTGCATTTAAATTAGGTTATCAAAATAGTGCTGTAATCAAAGGTGAAGGTGGAGAATTTGAACGTAATCCAGATGCTAAAACCTTAATTTGTGGTATTAAAAATGGTGAGTTATATGAACATGAGCTTGCAAAATTAACGGATAATCGGAGCCCAACTGAAGATCAGTTAGATTTAAATATTTTTAAGGCCGTTTGGGAAGGTCAACAACAGCATGAATATGGTGAAATTGCTGTGATTGAGACCATCGGCATTGCATTATATACCATGAATGTTTGTGCTACATATCATGATGCCATGCAAAAGGCACGGGTGCTCTGGACGACACGATTCTCCCAATAATACGCTTTAACTTAAATCGAATATAAAAAAGACACTTTATTGTGTCTTTTTTTATAGCTTATACAAATCGAATTGGCTTAAACTCTGGCTCTTCAACATGTGAATCACAATGTTCATCTTCCTCTTTCGTGCCTCGATCAATATAACCACTACGTTCTGTTTCTGGTAAGTTTTTAGCTTCCCAAGTATAGACAGCTTGCATGCATATTTGACGTTGTTCTGGCGTTAATACAACACCATTCGGCCATTTTCCAATTTCAATTGCAACTTTTAAACGACTCACAATATCAGGATCGAGTACTGCTAGCATTTGTTCAATATTCATGATTAATCCTGTTGCTGTAAAGATTCAAAATCTTGATTCCAACCAAGCTTTGTACGGCATGCCATATAAAAATCATAGCCTGGTGGGTGTAGTAAATTAAGTTTATAAGGATGTTTACGTATATGCAAACTATCACCAACACTTAATGAAACACTATGCTGACCGTCTGCACTCACCATAGGCAACACTCGATTTTCACGAATGGCAATTTTAATTTCACTTTGACCACCCACCACAATCGGTCGAGATGATAACGTATGAGGATGCATGGGCACTAATGCAATGGCATCCATACCTGGATGTAAAATTGGACCACCACCAGAAAGTGCATAAGCAGTTGAACCTGTTGGGGTTGAAACAATTAAACCATCGCTATGTTGTCTATACACATACTGTCCATCAATATGTAAATCAAAATCGATCATATGAACCGATTTACCCGAATGCAAAACAACATCATTGAGTGCGACTGCTTCGTAAATGATTTCGCCTTTAGATCGAATTTCCATCTCTAATAAGAAACGACGATCTAATTGAAACTGCCCTTGTAAAACTTGATCAAGTTTAAAAATAACTTCTGTGGGTTTGATATCCGTTAAAAAGCCTAAACGGCCACGGTTAACACCAACAACTGGCGTATTATATTTAACCAATGCTCTTGCAGCATGCAAGAGTGAACCATCACCACCGACCACAATAACAAGATCGACAACCTCACCTAATAAAGCGCGGCTCACCGTTTGAGTATTTTTATAAGGAACTAATTCAGCGGTTTCTGCATCAAAAATTGGATGTAATCCAAGACTTAACACATGATCATGAATAAGATTTAAAGTTTCAACAACTGACGACTTGCCAGGACGACCAATCAGTCCAATGTTTCGAAAGTTTTTATGTGAAATTTGCACCTGCGATATCGCTCCCATACGATTCGTTACATATCATATCATCAACTATGAATATTTTAATAATTTTAAAATACATGAAAAAGGATATTTTCATTTTTTCTTCTTTAAATATTCACAGATTAAATATTGCAAAAAAGTAAAAAGCTTCGCATGATTAGCAAGTATATTTAGGAATTAATTAATTTATATGAAGTATGAACGTGGTATCGGTTTATTCGCACTTCTTTTTTGTATTATTGTGATTGGTGCATTTGTCGCATTTAGTATCTATTTAATTCGAATGGACAATATTGTACGTGACAAATTTGAAGGAAAACGCTGGGACATTCCTGCTAAAGTTTTTGCTCGCCCATTAGAAATATTTAATAATGCATCAATCAGCCAAGCAGACCTACTCGAAGAGTTAAAACTACTCGGTTATAAAAGCTCAGATAACTATACAAAAACTGGGCATTATTTATCGACGGGTAATACCGTTTATGTTCATACACGTGGTTTCGATTTTGGCGATAGTGTTGACCCTGAACAAATTCTAAAAGTATCGTTTACCGATGATCGCGTTTCAGATGTCAGTGCAACAAAACCATCTTCAACAGGTATTGCTCGACTTGAACCGATGTTGGTGGGTGGAATTTATCCTCAACACAATGAAGACCGCGTTCTTATTAAATTAAACAAAGTTCCTAAACCACTCATTGAAGCACTCATTTCGACCGAAGATCGTAATTTTTATAGTCATCATGGGATTTCTTTTCGTGGAACTGCCCGTGCAATTGTGAGTAATGTGACGGGTGGAAAACGACAAGGGGGTTCAACATTAACTCAGCAATTGGTTAAAAACTTCTATTTAACGCCTGAACGAACCTTAAAACGTAAAGTTAATGAAGCATTAATGTCTGTTTTGGTTGACTTTCATTATTCTAAAAATGAAATTTTAGAAGCTTATTTAAATGAAGTTAACTTAGGACAAAGTGGTAATTACTCTATTAATGGTTACGGTCTTGCTTCCCAATTTTACTTTGGTTTACCGCTTCAAGAGCTCAATATTGCCCAACAAGCCTTTCTTGTTGGTTTAGTTCAAGGTCCTTCGTTATATAATCCATGGCGCAATCCTGAAAGTGCGCTGAAACGTCGTAATATTGTATTAAACAATATGATGGTGATGGGCTATCTAACACCTGAACAATATGACTTAGAGTCTGCACGCCCACTTGGTGTGGTTAAAAAACCAGCTCTTGCTGCTGCTCGCTTCCCAGACTTTTTAGATGTTGTCCGTCGTCAACTCAGAAGTGAATATCAAGAAAGTGATTTAACCAATCAAGGGCTTCGTATCTTTACAACTCTTGACCCTGTTGCTCAAATCAAAGTTCAAGATACATTTAAAGCATCAGTGAATAGACTTTCTAAATCTAATCCTAAGCGCTTACAAGACCTCCAAGGTGCAGTCGTGATTGTTCACCCTGAGAATGGCGAACTTGTTGCAGTTGTCGGCTCAACTCAAGACTTCACTGGTTTTAACCGTGCATTAGATGCAAGACGTCAAGTCGGTTCTTTACTCAAACCCGTGATCTATCTCACTGCCATTGAATCTGGTCGATACACGTGGGCATCCCCGATCACCGATAGCGCAATTTCAATTCCTTCTGGTGGAAAAGATTGGACACCGAAAAATTATAGTGGTCGTGAATATGGCACTGTCCCAATGGTACAAGCTTTAGCAAACTCATATAACCTTTCTGCTGTTCGTTTAGGACAAGAATTTGGGTTATTGGCTTTTAAAAATCAGCTGATTAAACTTGGAGTTAATAGCAATAACATTCCTAACTATCCTTCTAGCTTCTTAGGTGCAGTTGATTTAACACCGATTGAAATGGCAGGAATTTATGGAAACTTTGCAACTGGTGGTTTTAAATATCCAACGAAAGCAATCCGTTCAGTCGTAGATTCAAATGGTCGTGTATTAGATCATTATGGCTTAACCGTACAACAAACGATTGATCCTTCATCAGCCTACATTTTGAATTATGGATTACAACAAGTTATGGCATCAGGAACCGGGCGTTCTGCATACAACACCCTCCCTACAAGCCTAAACTTAGCAGGTAAATCGGGTACCACAAATGATACTCGTGACTCTTGGTTTGCAGGTTATTCTGGGAATTACGTTGCTGTCGTTTGGCTAGGCTTGGACAATAACGCTGTTACGGGGCTTACTGGCTCATCTGGTGCATTACCTGTTTGGAGTAATGTCATGAAACAACTTAGACAAAAACCAGTCAACTTACGCCAACCAGACAACGTTCAATGGCATTGGATGGACACACATACCGGTTATTTATCTGCACAAGGTTGTAATGGTGCAATTCGTATCCCACTGCTTGACTCTCAAATACCGCGTAGTGCAACCGAATGTGGTTTACCAAACTATCATGTTGAGCCCGCATCTGAAGCTGTCGATCCAAACATGCTCGATCAAACAGATCCGATCGAAAACTATATCAATGAAACTGAACGTAATGATATTAGTCGTGGACAAATTATTTCACTGAACAAAACTTTAAATATATCGAATAAAACTTATGGTTAAAATTTCACTCATATCATTTTTATTACTGGGTTTGGTTGGCTGTATTAGCCAACCTCAGCCAATCATTGAACCGCCTAAAGTAATTCCTCACCCCCCAAGTATTGCAAAAGAGATACATACACCAACGGGTGTCGTGATTAAACCTTATGAGCAAGAGGAAATTAAACGTCAACAAATGCCGCCAAAACCGCATGTCGAGCAAAGAATTGTCATCCCTCAACAGAAAAATGAGCAAAAATTTAATGATGGTAGTCAATTGCCCGCTTTTAAAAATTTAATTCAACAAGCAGAAATCGCAATTCAACACAATCAAATTTCACAAGCAGAAGGTTTTGCCTTACAAGCGCAAAGGCTTGCGCCACAAACTGCACAAACGTATTTAACTTTATCAAAAATCTCTTTGGCTAAAAATGATAAAGTAAATGCGCTTTCCTTCGCACAGCGTGGCCTCAGCTTTACACCAAATGAAAATTTGAAAAAACAACTCAACCAAATTATTCGGCAAACCCAATAAACACATACCGTAGATTCGAACGCTTATTCATACGTTTTGACATGCCTAGGTTCAATAGATTATTCAATTGAACCTAGGCATATTTTACATATGGCGAATACCCGCAATTCCATAAGCATAATGTTGTATTGCAGTTGCTAAATCTGTTGATTTTAAACCACCAAGTGCAAAAATTGCTAAATCAGATTGTTCTGCCAATTTTGAAAATACTGACCACCCCATTCCTTGTACATCTGGATGAGAGTCTGTTGCTAAAATTGGGCTTAAAAAGGCAGCACTGCAACCCATTCGTTGTGCATTGTCCAAACTATCGCGATCATGGCAAGATGCGATATAGGTGATGCCTAGCTGTAAATCTGCTTGCTTAAGCTGCATCACTTGATGATGTTTAAGTTGCACAATCTTCATCATTTTCTGTTGTAATTCTGATAGCGTATTCCATATATCAATATTTACAATAACGCGTGAAAGTAAATTTGGGCTATAACCTGCTAGGAGTGCGCTGTATATCTCGTCTTGCGCTGGCCGCCAATAAAAATATTGATGATCTTGTAAGGTATTTAACTGAGATAAATCCTCAGATATTTTTATTTTTTTAAGCAAATTTAATCGTTTGACAATATTTTTATTGGCTTTAGGAAAATTTAAATCTTGCAACTCTTCACGGCGATACCATGACCATGGTTGTTTAATATGCGCTAAGTGGTCTGCATGCACATAAGCTAGAAAAAAATGTAGATTAACCACAATATCTTCATATTCATGGCGAATAAAATCAAAATTAAAATAATGTTCTAGATCAATGCCTACTTCTTCCAGTACTTCACGACGGCAAGCTTTTAAAGGCGTCTCCTCAGCATCAACTTTACCACCAGGAAATTCATACTTATTCCCTTGATGCTGTTCAGCTTTTCTCCATCCCACCAAAACTTTAGATTGATGAATTAAAATTGCAATCGAGACATGTATATCTGGTTTAGCCATGATCTTTCCATTTACCGATGAATGTCCTAGTGTATGCTAATTATATTTTTTTATAAAATGTATAAATATTTTATTGACAGCCCTATTCGATAATGATTATCATTTAAGTCGTTCAGATAATTACACCACGGAGTCCATCAAATGAACGCACCTTTTAGCTTATTCACACGTAACGAAGTCGCTCACTCTCTCCCTATGTTACATTCGAATAATCTCTTTGCATTAGGAAGAGAAATTCGCATCATGCACGCTGGAGAGGAATACCGCCTACGCCTTACACGCAACAATCGCTTAATACTTACAAAATAAATTATCACTTTAAAATTATAATCGTGGGCACAAGCAGTATTTAATGATACTGCTTTTTTCTCTTCATCCAATATAACGTTAAGTACACCATTCAATTGAATGCAGTCTAATATGATTCAGCAAATCAATAAAAATTAAACTAGAAAACTAACCTAATGGTACAACTCGTAAAACCTCGTCTATTGTCGTGATCCCAGCAATAATTTTATAAGCACCTGCGATACGTAACGGCTCAATACCATCTTTTTTTATTTGCGCTTTCAACACATTTAAATTGCTATTTTGAGCAATCAGCTGCTTACACTGTAAAGTCATCGGCATGAACTCGTAAATTCCGATTCGACCTTTATATCCAGTATTTCGACATTGCCCACAGCCCACTGCTTGAAATACAAAGGATGGACAAGGAATATCAAAATCATATGTTAATTGTTGCCATTCTTGTTTATTTATTACTGCGGTTTGCTTACAACCTTCACAAAGTGTTCGAATCAAACGTTGTGCCAAAACAGCCAATAGCGTCGCCCCCGTTAAAAACGGTTGTATCCCTAAATCATGGAGTCGAATCAAACTTGATGGTGCATCATTGGTGTGTAAGGTAGAGATCACCAAATGCCCTGTGAGTGCTGCCTGTATTGCCATATTGGCAGTATCGTAATCACGAATTTCACCAACCATAATAATATCTGGATCTTGACGCATCAATGCACGAATACCATCAGCAAAACTCAAATCAATATTATAATTCACTTGCATTTGATTAAAACTGGCTTCTAACATTTCGATTGGATCTTCAATTGTGCAAACATTTACTTGATCCGTTGCCAATTGTTTTAATGTTGAATAGAGTGTTGTCGTTTTACCTGATCCTGTCGGCCCAGTGACTAAAACAATACCATGACGATGTTCGGTCAGTTGTTTCCACTGTTTAAGTAATTGATCGTCAAAACCCAAATCTTGAAAACTCCTCACCATTACATCTGGATTAAAAATACGCATGACCAACTTTTCACCAAATGCGGTTGGCAATGTTGCGAGCCTCAATTCAGTTTCTTGTCCAAGCGCAGTTCGTGTTTTTAAACGTCCATCTTGAGGCTTTCGTTTTTCAGCAACATTCATTCTCCCTAAAATTTTCAACCGCGAAATAACTGCGGTTAAGGTATTTACAGGCATTTGATATACGGTATGTAATACACCATCTATACGAAACCTGACTTTACCAATTTCTTTTCTAGGTTCAAGATGAATATCACTCGCACTTTGTCCAAAAGCAAACTGTAATATCCAGTCTACCAATTTCACAATATGCTGATCATTTGCATCAGGACTTTGCGTATGATTGAATTCTAATAAAGCTTCTATCCCTTTATTTTCTTTTAGAAATGCAGTTGCTTTTTGTGATCCAGATACAGCACGGCTAACTTGATAAAATTCATTTAAATAGCGATGTAATTGTTCAGGAAATAGTAGAACCTTCACAATTTTTTTAGGCAAAATACTCTGTGTTAGACTCTCCAACCAATCCAATTGAAAAGGTTGATCTGTTCCAATCCATATTTCATCAGCAGTCACTTTAACAGCTAAAATTTTATTGCAATATGCAAATTCTTGAGACATAACTGCCGTGCATGATGGAACATCTATCTCTAATGGATCAATTGTATATACTGGAACTTTTGACTTTTCAGATAACCATTCCATTAAATATTTGATCGTTAATTTTTCTTTAGGAAACAAAAGATTTGATAAATTAAAATGTGCAATCCATTGTAAAGCATGCCATTTCATTTGCTCTTTTGTTCGATAAGTGGTTTGAATCAATCGCTTATCTTGCTCATTTATTTGTTTATCTTTTTCAAGCTCTTCTAAACACCATATAATATTTAATTCAAAATTATGCATTATTATTCTTCAAATTAATCTCGCATTTAATCATATAACAAAATTTAAACAGATAAAATCATTCAAAAAATAAAAGCCTAAAGTAATCGTATTACTGTAGGCTTCAAAATTCACAAAGCAATAAATATTAATCTATTAAATACTCACCTTTAAGTTACCACTCAAAGTTCATACCCACATTATAAAGTAAACTTCCTTGCCTTTGATTAAATGCCAAACCTGATTTAATTGCGAACTGATCATTAAATCGGTAACCAGAACCAACCGCAAAAGCATGCTGACTGTTATAACCTCCAATAGCAGCAGACATATTTAACCGACCAATATTATAAGGTTGAAAAATACCATTAATTGCAGCTGCCATGGCCAACCCATCATCGATTTTAGACTCTAAACTATCTATTCGTTTATTGGTTCTATCAATACGATTATTCATCGCAATATCTTCCAAATTAAGTGCAGCTAAAGCATCACCAACATTATTATAATTATTGTTTCCAATCTGGTAGGTTGGAGAATTAAAACTTTGAGTAATATTGTTATATGCCGCACCACCACCTAGATATTCAACAATAACTTGGTTGGTTTGATTTAATTGAGAGCCATTAATTGCATCTTTGGAATTTGAACTCACCTGCCCAGTTGCTACATTGCTTAGACGCGTTCCTGTCGCACCACCCTCAAAAGTGACAGAATCTTTATTCACAGATCCATCTATATTTTTATCATAATGTACAGTCTGATCACTTAGATCTGAAATATCATTGATTACATTCGAGATTTGAGTATCGGTATAAGCATTACTTTGATTGATCGCATCAGCAAATTTAGTGTTGGTATAAGTATTACTTTGGTTGATTGCATCGGTAACTTTAGTGTTGGTATAAGCATTACTTTGGTTGATTGCATCAGTAAATTTGGTGTTGGTATAAGCATTACTTTGGTTGATTGCATCTGCTGTTGCTATATTCATTTGCCCTAAATTAACAGCATCATGCACGTCAGTTGCATCTGCAATATCTGTAATTTTATGGTTTTCTAAAGTCAGATTCGAATTAATCGTTGTACCATTAGGGGCATAGATATATACGGCACCTACTTTCTTTCCATCATTATCTATACCAATACCAATTGAAGCGGTATTTTGTGAAAAATTATTTAAATAATTTTCATATAAACCTACACCTGTACTATTTTCACAGCCATAACTTGGATTACTCCCAGATGAATACCCCGTAGAAGAATTATTCCCTGTACAGATATCCACTGATCCAGCCACAGTATGATTGATTGAAAATATTAAACTCAACAGCATATAAAATTTTATATTCGTTTTTAGTATTATTTTCTTATTCATAATTTACTCTTATTACTCATTAAATTTTATAGAAGCGTTTTATTATAAAAATAAACTCAACGCCTTTAAGCGGTAAAAATTAGCAAGAGTTTAATTAAAATGCAAACTAAATCACATTTTATATTTTAATAATTATAAATCCGAAAAATAATATTTTATTATCTTAAAATCAATTACAAGATTATTAACTTATATTTTAAATCAATTATTACACCTCTTATATCAAAAAAGGTCTATGTAAGAATAGACCTTATAATATTCAATAAATGAAAATATTAACGTTAATGGCGTATTTATTAAATCATCAATTTTTCATTAAAATAACAAATATTAAATTACCACTCAAAGTTCATTCCAACATTATAACTTGCTTTACCTTTTCCTGGGATGGCAGCAAGCCCAACTTTAAATGCAGCAGTTTCATTAAACCGATAACCAGAACCAAGTGCTAAAGCACCTTGACTTCCATACCCTCCACCTGCAATAGTTAAGTTGAATTTTCCAACACCATAGGGTTGAAATAAACCAGCCATCGCGGCAGACATCGCTAAGCCTTGTTCGACTTTATCTTCTAATTTGTCAACTCGATTCGATACCACATCAACTCTTGTATCTAAAGCAGAAATAGCATCACCTACATTATTATATTTAGAGTTACCTACACTAAATGAAGGGGCTTTAAAACTTTGTGTTGCTGTATCATATTCTGTATTTCCACCTAAATATTCTGCCAGAGCTTGATTGGTAATATTTAACTGAGCACCATTGACAGCATCTTTTGAATTTGCCTGAATTTTACCATTGGCAACATTCGTTAATTTTGTACCATTTTCTCCACCAGCAAAGGTTATAGAGGTTTTATTGGTCGACCCATCGGCATTAACATCATAATGAACAACTTTATCACTTAATTTATCTATTTCTTGATTGGTATAGGTATTACTTGTTGCAATCGCTTCTGCTTTCGCCACATCCGTGTAATAGTTGCTTGTTGAAATTGCTTCTGCCTTGGCTGCATCCGTATACGTTTTTCCTTGCGCAATTGCATCTGCTTTCGCTATATCTGTGTAATTATTGCTTATTAAAATAGCATCAGCTTTGGCTAAATCTGTATACGTTTTTCCTTGCGCAATTGCATCTGCTTTCGCTATATCTGTATAATTATTGCTTATTAATATAGCATCTGCTTTGGCTAAATCCGTATACGTTTTACCTTGGGCAATTGCATCTGCTTTCGCTGTATCTGTGTAATTATTGCTTATTAAAATAGCGTCTGCTTTGGCTAAATCTGTATACGTTTTTCCTTGGGCTATCGCATCTGCCTTTGCAACATCTGTATAAACCTTCCCCTGTGCAATTGCATCTGCTTTGGCTAAATCTGTATATGTTTTTCCTTGTGCGATCGCATCTGCTTTTGCAGCATCTGTATACGTTTTACCTTGGGCAATTGCATCTGCTTTCGCTGTATCTGTATAGGCTTTACTTTGTGCTACCGCTGCTGCTTCGGATGCTTTAAGTTGCCCTAAGTTCACGGCATCGCTATTTGCAGTACCATCTGCTAATTTATTAATTTGATGATTTTTCATATCAACAGTTGAATTAATCGTCGTACCGTTCGGTGCATTAATGTATACCGCCCCCTCTGCACTTCCATTTGCACCAATGCCTATGCCAATACCTGCATAATCTGATGATAAGCCGCCTAAGTTCCATTCATACAAAGCAACACCTTGCTTACCTGTACACCCCGTAGACACATTAGATGTTGTTGTCGTGCCAATTGCTGATTCTTGTCCATCACAAACATTTACTGAGCCAGCCATAACACCATTCGTCTGAGCAATGAGGCAAGCTAATACTGAAACCTTAAATACCTTTCCCCAAATACTTGTTAATTTCATCTTATTCTCACTATTATTATATTAATTTATTTATGTGTAAATTACACATTTTATTATATAAAGAACAAATATTGATGCAACATATATTTATGAGTTTTAAATCAATTTAAAATATATTTATTTAAAATAAATCACATATTATTTATTATAATTAACCAATTTAACAATAAAAATCTTGTTTTTTATGACTTTAAACTTAATATCCAAATGAAATAGTTTCATACCATATATCCGCTGCTCATCATTTTGATAAGCAGGTCGTGGATCTAATGATAAAACTTGCTCTAATTCAGTCATCATTTGACGTGTAATTTTTTCATTAATGAGTAGTTCTTTTGCTTCTAGCTCGGCATCCTCTGCCCAAATTATCTCTTTTCTCATTTGCTCTTCTTGCGCATATCCACTTTCTGCATAAATCACTGCATCTGAATATTGAATATAAGGTTTAATATCTATAATTGGCGTACCATTGAGTAAATCACTCCCTGTCACATATAAACGAACAGCTTTTCCTATCTTCTTAACTTCTTTGATTTTCACGACAGATAAACCAACAGGAGATGGTCGATACATACTTCGCGTCGCAAAAATACCTATTTTTTTGTTACCTCCCAACCTTGGCGGGCGCACTTGCGGTCGAAACTCGTTTCGATCATTTTGGTTTTTGTTTTCATGAAATTGCCAAATTAACCAAATATGGCTAAACGTTTCAATTCCTTCAAATGCGAGTAAATCATTATACGGTTCAATCATTTCAATATATGATTCAACATCGACTAAATTTGGTTGACGAGGAATGCCAAACTTCTCTTGATAAGGTGAATGCATATAACCAATAATTGTGAAATTTACCACGTTCATAATCACTTTTTCTGATAAGTTCAATTAAATATATTCAGTTTATCGAGAATGATTTTAGATTAGAATAGGAATCTGTTCTAATTTGATAATTTATATTGAGACCTTGAATGGCTGCTTTTAACGTCGAAAAGATTACTCACGTACATCACTGGAATGACACTTTATTTTCCTTTAAAACGACTCGTGATGTTGCATTACGTTTCAAAAATGGACAATTTGTCATGATTGGTCTTGAAGTAAATGGTAAGCCTTTAATGCGTGCTTACTCTATTGCAAGTGCGAATTATGAAGAAGAACTTGAATTTTTCTCAATTAAAGTACCAGATGGTCCATTAACCTCAATTTTACAAAAAGTAAAAGTTGGTGATGAAATTCTAATTTCTAAAAAGCCAACAGGAACCTTAGTACTTGATGATTTAAACCCTGGCAAAAACTTATACCTTCTTTCTTCAGGCACAGGTCTTGCACCATTCTTATCAACTATTCGTGATCCAGAAACATATGAACGTTTTGAGAAAGTGATTGTTGTTCATGGAACTCGTTTTATTTCTGAACTCGCTTATCAGGAATTAATTTTAGAAGAATTACCTAATAATGAGTTTTTTGAAGAGTTAGGAATTAAAGAAAAATTAGTATATTACCCGACTGTAACGCGTGAAGAATTTCATACCCAAGGCCGTGTAACGTCTGCTATTGAATCAGGTCAATTATTTGAGAAAATTGGTTTACCTCGCTTTAACCCTGAAACTGACCGTGCAATGCTTTGTGGTAGCCCCGCATTCTTAGATGATGTTGCAGCACTTTTAGATCAGCATGGACTCAAAGAATCACCTCGTATGGGTGTACTTGGTGACTATGTGATTGAACGCGCATTTGTTGAAAAATAATAACTCATCATAAAGAACCGAGCAATAAAGCTCGGTTCTTTTATTAAATATGCATAGATCTTTCAAATTACATCTTTATCTTTGACAAGTTTCTTTTAAATCATAATCATCCGGTTTAATAATTAGCTCACGATTGTTGAACTTTAAGATTGTATAACTATTGATTTTATTTCCTAAACTTAATAATGTAGAGCTAATTTGATACGTTTGATCAAAATGATGATTACTTATTGAGTAATTATTAATTTTCAGCTTACTAAATTTGATTTTATTTCCCAACATTGTCCATTCAGACGCGACATCATATTTAAGCGTAGCTTCTCCGTCACTAGCCTTATAATATGTAATACCTTTCTGTATAGAAGTCCCGTTATCATTTAATGTTGTTTCTGATAGTTCAGTAACCTGTAAATTTCCCATGAAAAATGAACTAGAACATGACCATGTTCCAACTAACATTTGTTCATTCATAATTTCTACGCTCGCAAAACATGATGTTCCACAAACTAAAGACAACAGTGCTACTTTAAGTTTCATTAATTTCCCCCAATCAATACTTAACAAATATTTTTAATTTTCTAAATCTTATTGCTTTTATTTCACTTTCTATTACAGATTATTATATTCTTTAATTTTTATCACAATGGACTGTATATTCATCACTGTCACTTTCATACACATATACTAATTTTTCCTTATTAAGTTGTGTAACCTTTGCAACTTCAATATCTTCTCGATTCGGTGAAAAAAGTGTATTTATTTCATATTTCTGTTCAAACTCTTTATTATCTATTTCATAATTTTTCGTCATAAACTGGTTAAACATTAATTTTAGTTGTTGTAACTTCCATTTAGACTCATATTCATATTTAACATTTGCTTGCGCCACACCATCTTTATATTTGACTAATCCAACCGTCGAAACAATCCCATTTGTATGAAAAATTTCTGTAAATTGATCATGAAATTCAAAATCATCATCATCCTTATAATGAACGTTACATTGCCATTTACCAACAAGCTCAGCTTGCTGAATATCTAATGCTTTTTGTGCAAAACTTAAAGTTGATAAATTTAAGAGCACAATTAATAACAAATAAAATTTCATTTATAACTCACTTTTTAATTTTAATTTTCAGCTTTATTATAAAAATACATACATAGATTACTCTTGAGCAACGAAACAAACAATATTTCTATCATTAAAAATTATTTTCATTGTATATAATCCAATGAAAAAATATTGCTGATCAATGACTTAAAATAATAATTCATACCTGTTCAATTCAGCACCATAATATCAAGTCATTTTTATTTATCCACGTACAACCAGTGTCTGCATTGCTAATAATTTACAACCACAAGACAAAGTATCATTTACTCGCGCAATAGACTTCCCTATCACTTGAACATTCGGATCCCCACTTACAATAAATGCAACAGTTTTATGTAATGGACAAGTTGCCTTATCCCCCACACACGCGACTGCAATGCCATGAATAAGAAAAGAACTATTACCTGTTATAACAGTACCACCGCCTGTTGTTGGACAACCAATCGTTATATATGGTGTAGTCATTTTACTATTCTCCTTATTACAATACTTCAAATTCAATACGTCGATTTTTTTTACGTCCATCTGCTGTAGAGTTATCAGCAACTGGATTTTGCGATCCTTGCCCCTGCGTAGACAAAAAATCTGCTGAAATCTGTTTAAAAATGAGATATTGCTTAACTGCTTCAGCCCTCGCTTGACTTAAGATAATATTTTTTTGTGGATCACCAGAACTATCTGTATGCCCAATAATTTTAATGTTTTTGCCTTTCACTTTATTTAAAGCAATAGCCATTTCATTTAAGATATTCTGACCTGTTGTCGTTAAAATTGAGCTACCAGATTCAAACTCTATAATTCGGTTCTTCAAAGCATCATCAAGTATTTTTTGTTCTGCTAAATTGAGTGAAAGATTAGATGTGAAACGATATGGTGTTTGAATACTATTTTTAATCGCAGCTTCAGTACTCAGCTTATCTGTATCATTACTTACTTTTCCTGTTAATTTAACTTGTGTCCCTTGAACTGACAGTTTACCTTGTGAAACTTTTTTTAAGTCTGGTGAAATTGACTTTGTTACAGATTCAACCCACCCTTTAGGCATTACAACAGATTTAATCTGTATTTTATCAATGACCTGATCTTCTCCATATGTTGCTTTCATTTTATCTAAAATTTGTTGTTTTGTAGCTTGATCTGGAACAGAACCTTCTATAACAATTGGAGCCGCCATACTATAAGTTACAAATGAGCAACCTATTAAAAACGAGACTATTTTCACAATACCATCAAAATTTTTAATATTTTTTTTCATAATGAACCATCTATAAAATATTGTCTAAATAAACGTATGCCATGATTTAAACTCAACTGGCGTTCACATAGGGTTTGCTCTAACCAAGCTAAACTTGCATTTTCTTGTACATATTCATCTACCCACTGAGAATTAATTAATTGCACCCAGTGACTATTTTCATAATCTTGTAAAAAAATATCACTCAAAGTCTGAATGGCCGCACCTTGAAAGCCAAAAACCAGCATTGGTTTTTGGCTATGAATAATTCCAAAAAGAACTTCGACATGATGTTTAGATAAAAAACTTCCGATTAAATTTACCCAAAAAGCAGCAATTTCACTTCTAAACCGTTCACTCATCGGAATGGTTAAAACCTTATTAAGCTGCTGGACTCCTTTTTCTGAAATAGGTTGTAATAAGAGACCAAGTCCTATAATACTTCGCGCTAATTCATAAAGTGGAATATCCATTAATTTCGCAAAAGAATACATTGTGTGGTTATCAAAAATCGCTTTGCTTTCAATTAAGGATGGCACTTCTAATTCTGTTTTTAATTCATCTAAATTTTTCAGTAATTGCTCTGTGTTGGAAAGTTGATATACTGCCTTATTTTTCAACAATAGATTGATTAATATCGATTTATAACGAAATGGTGCAAATAATAAATTCGCTTCAGGTTTATCAATCTCCAATACATATCCCAACAGCATAGGAAAGCAGCGATCTGAATAATCCTTACTTGCAATTAAATTTGCAACGACAAACATAGGCTCTTGTGGGTTTGTAATAAAAAAATCAAAAGTTGGGCACGTTAAATATTTGTTCTGAAAATCTGAAGACTTCATAGCTTGTTCTAATGCTTCAGAAATCCACTGATCAAAGAGTTGAATTAATGCCGATTGTCCTTTGGATTTTAAAAAATCACCATGACAAGGAATTTTCCCATAATAAAATGAAAATGCTTTTAGCAAGTCCATGTCATCCTCCGACCAACTATATTCATCATCATTTTGCAGTCCCCAAATTTGTTTGATTGGTTGTCTTTTCCGCTGCAACAATTCGTACATTCGAATTTGCTGTTGCAACCTGATCAACCAATTTTAATCCTTCAAAATTTGCACCACGAGAACCACCAGAACTTCCACTAATTAAACGAAATTTAACGTTAATATAAAGATTCGAATCTTGCTGGCTAATCCATTTCATTTCAAAAATACCATTACCAAGATCAGTTCGAGTTGCAGAATTAATTAAACGATTAATACCATATTCACCTGGCGCATCAAAAATTGTGTGTGTCTCACCTTGACGATCAATCACTGTAATTCTTGCACCTGGTATTGCTTGTGGATTAGGCCAAATAAAGTTAACCCATTGTTGTACGCCATTTTCATAGTTCATACGTTGACCATCAATATCAATGATATAAGCAACTAATTGAGGGTTTTCAATTGGATAAAACTGAAAGTTAGATTGACTCGCTGCAGATGGCTGGCTTGGTTGGTCTAATGAACCTGTCGCTACACCATTTAATGGAGCAACATAAGTTTGGAAATTCATTGCAAACTGCGGATTTAAACTAACACCTAAATCTTTCCAAGTTTTAGATGTTAAAATATACCCTCGACGAATAATAAATGGATCCAAAGTCTCTTTTACATATCTTGCAATACTTCCACTCTCTCCAAAAATTTGACCAATATCTGTACTTGTCGCTTGAATAGAAGCAGATGAAGTAAATGGATATTTGCTTGCCAAAGTTTGACTAAATGGTTGGTATGCTTGTGTCATCCATAATTTATTTAATTCATCTTGCGTTGGTGCAATAAGGCTATTAAAAGTCGTTAGTACAGGACTTACAAGTAATTTCTGTATGGTCTGACGATCAGAATCATTTAAACCCGAAGAAAGCTTTTCATTAACGACTTTATCTGTTTGGTTAAATACAGATGTTTGTTCGTTAAGAGTTAATTTAACTAAAGCCATTGCACTCGGACCAATATCACCTGAATTTTTCAGTTCACCTAACTTACTTCTGACTGCTGCTAAGTTTTCTAAATATTCATCCAATAATGATTTATCTTGTAAATCATCACGTTTACGCACTAGCTGGTAAAAAACTTGAAATTGTTTAGCTAATGTACCCTGACCTTGTGCAGCAGCATTTTTAATACTTGTTTCAACACCTTGTCTTAAAACTTTACGCTTAAACCAAGCAATAAAACCTTTTTGTGGAACAGCTAATTCTGCTTGAACAACAGGATCATCCCAATTCGTTTCCTTAGCAATTCTCTCTATTAACGTCCAAATAGGTGAGCTTTGTGTATCGCCTAAAACATCTATTATTTTGACTTGATTATTAAAATCCGTACCTTTTGCATAATGAATACTATTTAAAAACTGTTTCCACTCTTTAATATAGTCTTGTTTATACACTTGAATTAACTGCTTACGAATTTGATCTGGGCTACCACTAAAGGTCAAATCATCCGATTGACGACTATTTAAAACCCAGTCTTTGGTATCTGTTGGGTTATCTGCAGCATCCTCAATTGCTTTTTTTACATATTCATCCCAAGCTTGTTGAGTAAACATTCCTGGTACAGCATGACCACCTAATATAATATTTTTATCTTTTTCACCCACAATTTGAGCGACTGTTAATGCTGGATAGCGTACAGAAGCGCGCATTTTAATTTCATTATAAACCCGATCACGCGCAGGCATTCCACGTACAACTGAGAGCAAAACTTGACGTGCTTGATCGACCAATTGTGAGTCTGAATCTAAAATTGGAAAAGCTTTATCATTCGCAAAACTCATCGAATATGTCAATATTTGCTCAGCTTTTGCGATATTATCAGTATTTGATGCATCTAAATTTGAACGCCAAAAACGAGTAATTTGATCTGCCAAATGACTTGATTCACGATATTGAGGATTAGTTAACATTAAATATGCTTTTAACGCATTATATGCATCTTGTGGATTAGAATCCGAAGGAGCTGCATATTGCTGAGTCATAGAAACTTGTTTGATCTCAACCTGACTATGATTTTCTTTCAATTTCTCTGAGTTTTGCTGAACAGCTTGCAAAAATGATGACATTTCATGTTGTGCTGGTATTAAAATAATCTGTTTAACACCACTTAAATACTCCGCCTTGAGCTTTTCATAAAGCATATCGCCTTGATACAAACCTAAACCAAACTTTAAAAAATGTTGATGATCCAACGCCTCTAATTGCTGTAAGCGATTTTGTAAAATCATTAATGCTTCAAGCTGACTGGTCAAATCTTGTGATTGGCTCTCCATTTGTACAACTTTATTTAAATCTGCTTGTACATCTGTGATTAATTGTTGATTATTGCGATACGACCATAGCCATCCACCTAAAATAATCGACACAGCCATTAAAGAGGCAATGAATGCTAAAAATCGTTTCCGCTTATTTGCAGGATTAATGTGCTGTTTAACTAAATTTCGATCTTTTAAAATAACATCTGAAAAAAGCCCTTTTAAAAAATATCCATGATTTTGCCCAGTTTGTTTACTCACATTAGCTTCTGAATTTTCTTTAGCAAGTTCAAACTCTTGTGCTAATAATTCAGTCATTGGGCTTTCTATTGTGCCTTCTTGTAGCGCACTCGTAAAATAAAACCCTCGGAAAACAGGTTTAAACTGATATGGATTTTCCTCAAATAGAGCACCAATAAAAGACTTTAAAATTGGCTTTAATGTTTTGAACTCTAACGGAAATGTCATAACACTGGGTGATATATTTTGTGCATGACGACGACTTAAATGCGTTGTACTCACACTTTTTAAGCCGTCATACAGAACGTTATAATGATCTTCAAATAACTCAATTGCCTTTTGTGATGATTCTGGATTATAAGGTAGTGTTGCTCCCCAAACTTGATCAAACTCATCTTGCTCGTAATAATCAAAAAATTCAGTAAACCCAGCAATTAAATCCATTTTGGTGAAAATAAGATAAACGGGAGCAAAAACTTCAAGCCTTTCCGTTAAATCCTGAATACGTGCACGTAAATTTTTAGCTAACTTTAATGAGTTTTCAGGACTTTGACTCACCAACTCAGCAATATTAACAACTAAAATCACACCATTCACTGGCGCCTTTGATCGACTCTTTTTGAGTAAGCCTAAAAAACTTAACCATTCTTCGTGATCATGTTCATAAACAGAATAACGACCTGCCGTATCTAATAAAATACCTTCCGTAGAGAAAAACCAATCGCAGTTTCTTGTTCCACTCACCCCAGCAGAAATTACTTTTTGATGTGTATCTTCAAAAGGAAAATTTAGACCTGAATTATAAATTGCTGAACTTTTCCCTGCAGCAGGATTACCAATAACCATATACCACGGTAATTCATAAAGTGCTGCATTCCCTTTTCTACTTCCAAGTTTTGATTTTTTAATTAACTGAATTGATTCCTTCATTTGTTGATTAATCAATTGCAGTTCTTCTTTATTTTTACTTTCACCTTTGTCGGAAATTAACGCTGTTTTTTCAATTCCCTCTTCAAGTGCTTCCGCATTTTCAACATGCTTTTTACGTTGAATGAGCCAATAAAGACCATAACAAATTAAGCCCAAAATATAGGCAACTAACAGCCCCCAAAATATTTGTCGGGGAATTACATTATAGGTTGATATCAATGCAACAAATAATGATAAAGCAATAATTGCTTTAGGATTTGTCACATATTGCCAAAGATAGCTTAAAATCGTGTACATTATTATTCCATAGTTCTAAATTTTTCAACTTATTTCTAAAGTGCTATTGAGCTCATTAGACAGTATAAATACTTGTATTTGTTTATATTTTGTCGTATATACCAGATTAAATTCTTGTTCAGAAATTTGCATACCCAACATGGTTCCCCAAATATTCACTAATGTCTGGGTATGTCCTAAACTTTGCCTAACCAGTAATAAATGCTGAGGTTCTATTGGACTATTTAAAAAAAATTGATTTATTTGTTTTGAAATTTTTGCCCCATCAATCGAATCTAAAATGATGACAAAGGGTTGATCATTTGCATATTGTAGTGACTCTTCCAGTTTAAGAGTTTTTAAACTATTTGTTAAGTTATTTTCATTTTCTATTATGTAAATACTTTTTTCAGCAAATAGATTTTCAACCTCTAAATCTGTAGATGAAATTAGACAACTACTGGCAAATTCTGCAGGTATATAATTTTCTCTAATCGCGCTTTTTTCATTTATAATATCTTGATTAATCTCTGAATCTATCGCAATACAGCATGTAATCTCATCATCTATCTCTGCTATTGTTTTAAGTAAGTTTACCCAATTTTTATATGATGTTCCTTGATCCCAATAGTGAAAATATATTCGGACTTGTTGTTTGATTAATCCTAAATTAAACAGTTCTTCCTCTATTAAGCTTGTACTCATTTTTTCATCAAAGCTATGAACAAATGAGTCAGCCAAAATAATATGAATATTGAAATATGAAAGTTTACTGACTTGTTCAGGTACATCCATCAGCACATCTGTTCCGATGTCTTGTACATCTGTATTTATCCATGCTGGATGAATTTTATATTCATAAGCCAATTGTTGATCATAAAATAATGTGGATTTTTTAATATGTTCAATGAGTGTTTGAATTTCTAAATGATAATGCTCAAACTGCCCTTTAATTAAAGTCATTAAACGAAGTTGTAGTTCAGAATGATTATCTTCTTGATCTATTTGTGAAACATCTAAATCTTTAATTCGATATGAAACTAAAGGCAAACCATATAAATTGGTCAATTTTTCATCCAAATCAGGTCCGGAAAACGTTTGTATTGCACTTTTTATTTCTTGACCTTCACCAAAAGCATTCAAACAATAATTCGAATAAAGTTTCAGTTGAATACACATCGGTTCGATATTTTGATGTGCTAAATCGTCAACACCATTTTCTTCAATCTTTTGATTTTCTTTTTCTGTTTTGGCTTTTCGAAATTCAAGCCATTTCATAATATATAGGGGTGATAAAATACAAATTGTTAATAAAACAGGAAGTGCTACAAAAAAAATCATTAAATCTTTTGATGAAGGCTCAAATCCAATATCACGCCAATAAAATATAACAATTAAGGCGACAATACCGAAAATTGTAGTCAATGTACCAAGCGTTACTTTTAGCATTTTTTTATCCAATTAATGTGTAACGAGTTTCATCGTTGTCTACTTTATATTTAGGCAAGAGAAATGCGCCCTGTGCTAATCCCATTGTTGCATTCGAACCTAACTGACAAGCCTCAATTTCTGACTTATCCAAAACTAATGAAATATCAATGGCTAACGTTGGATCACACCACTGTTGTAAAATCCGTTTTAATTTATTACTCGATTTGTTCATGGGTAGAAAATCAAAATATTGTTGTTTCGTTAGAGGTCCTATTTTTAAGACTATTTTTCCATTTATTTGCCTTACAAATGTTCCGCAAAATGTATTCATACCAAGCGATGAATGTCCATTTCCTAATTGAGTTTGTTGTGATTCTTCCAGTTTAAATTTCTCTTCAACAAATTCTTCGATCTCAATTTTAGGTTTGAATATACAATTTAAAACGGTAGATACTGCATGTGTATTATTATTTTGCCCTTGCATTAAACCTGCAAATTCTGCAAAGTAATCATCGATATCATGTTCTTGATGATGCTCTGAAATATAGCCATTCAATGCATGTAAAAATTTTAAATAATGATTATCATCATTCACTTCATACAATACTGGCAAGTTATAACTCAAGCTGGCCTCAACATATTGCGACACTAATTTATGATTAAATAAATTAATAAAATCTTTAATCTCAACTTTCTGTTTGCGAGATAATAAGCGGACCTTATTTGTATATGTATAAGGTAAAGCCCCTTGAATTCCTGTTAAACCAGAAATCAAATTTGTAATCGATATTCTAGAGTCCTCAATTTCTAAAGCTTCAATTTCAGCTAATGGAAAATTCAGATGAAAAGAACTTTCAAATAGAAACCCTTCATCCCATTTAGTTTTACTTTGAATATAGGGTGAATGCCTAAGTAATCGAACTGATTGAATAAACTCATAGTTTTGAGGATGCTTTGATAAATCATCAATTACAGAAGCTTCTTTCCACCAACGTTCTGCACGCATTGGTAAACCTCCTGATCTGTTTGAGAATCGATAATAGAAACATCAACAAAACTATTCATCTGAACTTTTAAATTAAAAACATGGCTTAAAAGCATGCTATAAATATATAAACTATGTCCTCTAAATACCTGTGAATTAATTCGTACAATGACTTTAATGCCTCGAACAAAAAGTGGAAATGGCTTAGCTTCCACCATTTTATGAGTCAAACTAAAATCCACTTTCTTTATAGAGTCGATAACCAAATGGTTTTCTTTAATTTTTGTTATATTATAAAGCTCTAATAACTCCTTAATATGACTAATCGCATTATCATTCATTAAAGCTAAAGTATTTAAAGATAAATGAGAAATAATACGCCATTGCTCTTTCTTATTTTGTTCAAAAAATGCTGGAATAGTTGGTCTTTTAAGGACTAAAGCACGCCGTGCGATAGTGGTATCATTTAAACTTAATATATTATTAGTAATACTTAATGCTTCATGTGGTAAATCACCATTCGAGCATTGCAATGTTGTACTTATAAAATCAGATTTTAATTGATGTGGCTCTAAGTTTTTAGAAATAATGCTATAGCCAGTATCGGTATATTTACTCTGATATAAAATTGGATTTAAAGCATAAAAGAATTTTACATTTTCACCATAATAATGACTCATTGCAAAAAAAGGAACCACAGGGTAAGACACTTGATTATCTTCACTTTTTTCGCGAATCATATGCATATTTGTAATTGAATAGACTTGGTAAAATTCAGGATGATGTGTATCTGTAATCAGTGGATACTCTAATTGCTTATGATTAATTTTTTGAGGTTCAGCTTTCTTTTCAAATAAGTTAACCACTGGTGTTGTAAACAATTTAAAGTTAGCCGTATTTAATTCTGAGTAATTTCTGATAATAGACTGATCATTTAAATTTAATTTCAAATGGATTTGTATTTCAAATTCTGTTTGATCTTCTTTTAGCTGTTTTAGAAAACTCAAATTCAAATCTAAATAATTAAATTTCTCTGGAAAGCAAAAATACTCAAGCAACAATCTATAAGCATGATGGGTATGTTGATCAATCGGTAACAATGCTTCTGACTCAGCAAATCCTTTCACAGTAAATGGATTTTTAATTTCCGAACTAAAGTTATTTTGTACAAAACTAAAACTGCTATCTGCTTTGAATATTCCGTCTAATACCTGTAATGGAAAATTGGCAATTGCATCTAAATATATAGTCAGTTTTTCATGTTGCATCCATGTCTGAGCAGCATTAAAAATCTCAAATTTAAAACTTAAGGTTGCATTTTTATTTAAATGCATTAATGAACTAGGATTGGTTTTAAAACTAACATCTTTCAGCTGAATGGGTAAAAGATCAACATCTGTACTGGTTTTAAATATGCATTGCACACCTTTAAAACTTCTAGATTTTAAATACGTTTCTTTAGGAATATTATGTTTATTAACCAGCTGTTTTTGTTTATTAATATCTTCAAAACTAACCACCGTACAGGAGGGAAAATGTTTTAAATATTGAGGAAACATCACCTCGAATATTGCTCGAGTAAAAATATCGTAACTATCAGCTAGTTTTTTATCAATTTTCGCTGCAATGAGTGAAAATGATTGAATCAGACGTTCAATATGAGGATCATCAATTTGTTCTTGATTGAGTGATAATCTTTGTGCAATTTTAGGATACTTTTGTGAAAATTCGCGAGCTTGAATTCCGAATTCTTGTAATTGTTTTTCATAAAATGGCAAAAGTTCTTCAATCATTAAAATACTCCAAACTTAAGTTCTAGCCGTAATCATATATTGTTGTGTTGCTGGCTTAAGCAACGCATCAAAAACAACTGGCTCATATAACGGATGTAGATTCAAATAGGCCTGAATAGATAAACACAATGCTCCCATATTATGTCCATCTAACAACATTTCTACTTTTACTTGCTTTAATCTAGGTTCATGTGCAGAAATTGATTGTTCAATCGATTGACAAATTTTTGCTCTATCTAAAGGGTTTGCTGTTGATAAGCCAACAAAATCTATAATTCCAAATTGTACAATCGATCTTTTAACCAAAGGATATTCATCGATAATATGATCTAAATTCGCCAGTCGAGTATTTAACAGCTCTTCTAAATCACGAGCGACAGAATTTCTCAACTCCAGAATTGATAATCCGCTCAGATGTTCATTTTCGAGCGTTAATCGATCAAATAAGGTAGACCTGAATCCATAGGGATATAAGTGATCTAAATTCATTTTTATATCTTTATAATGATTAGATAGAGAATGACGGAGTCACTCTCTATTTGAAACATCACATCTAGATTACGCAGCGTAAGACGCTGTGTTATTCGAAAGTGACCATTTTTTAGTAACAGCACCTTTCGCAGTACCATCAATATCTTGTTGGTTGTATGTCCACTCTACAGCAGCATATTTAAGACCAAAAGACTCCGTTGGAACACCTTCAGCATTTACAGTTGGAGTTACACTTGAAACAAGTACATGTTTTAATTTAATTTGCAAATACTTGATTCGTTTATCCCCATTTGCACGATAATAATCGATTTGAACTTCATCAAAGGTATAACCTGCTGAACAAGCTTCCCAAAGTTGAAGATGAACACCGACAAAATCAGATTCATGATGTACGACTTAAAGGACTTAAAACCACAATTTCCGATATTGAAAAAGAAATTGAAATAACAAAGGTTCAATGGCAAAAAGAGCGAAATCTCGTTAAACAAATTGCAGAATTACTCCAACAAGAACATCAAAAAGAAATTAATCAGAAAATTAATGTACTTCGCCAAGAACTTTTAAATATTCAAAATCGTAGTCCTCTTGTTTTTGAACGAGTCAATGCGCATATCATCAATGAAATTATTTCTGACTGGACTGGCATCCCTGTTGGAAAAATGATGTCAGATGAAATTCAACAGATTTTAAGCTTAGAAGAAAAACTTGAGCAACGCGTGATGGGACAAAGTTATGCGCTGCATCAACTTGTTCAAGGTATAAAAACTGCGAAGGCCAAACTAGAAGATCCGAATAAACCTCAAGGCGTCTTTATGCTTGTTGGACCAAGTGGTGTTGGTAAAACTGAAACCGCCTATGCATTGGCCAATGAACTCTATGGTGGCGAATCTCACTTAATCACCATTAATATGTCTGAATATCAAGAAGCGCACACGGTTTCATCTCTAAAAGGAGCACCTCCTGGTTATGTTGGTTATGGTCAAGGAGGAGTTTTAACTGAGGCAGTTCGTCGAAACCCTTATAGTGTGGTACTTTTAGATGAAATTGAAAAAGCACACAGTGATGTTCAAGAATTATTTTACCAAGTCTTTGACAAAGGCATGCTAGAAGATGGTGAAGGACGTGTTATTGACTTTAAAAATACCATAATATTGTTGACCTCGAATGCTGGCTCTAGTGCCATTATGCAATCTTGTTTAAACCATCCTATTGCTGAATGGCCTTCTGCGGAAGAGTTAATCGAGGTTTTAAAACCAAGTCTCTATAAACAGTTTAAGCCTGCATTTCTAGGGCGTATGCGGATTGTACCGTTCTTCCCTTTACATGATGATTTACTTGTGCGTATTATTAAACATAAATTGCATAAAATTACAGCACGTCTAGAAAAACAATATGATACAAAAGTTGAATATAGTGACGACTTAATTGAATTATTACTCAGTCGCTGTACAGAGGTCGATAGTGGTGCCAGAAACGTAGATAACATTTTAAACTCTACTGTTCTACCAGCGTTAGCAACAGAAATTTTATTAGCTTTAAGTCAACAAAAATTACCTCAACTGATTTTTATTGATGTTAAAGATGAAGAAATTATCTACCAATTAGATCCAACAAAAAAAGTTGTTAAGAAAAAAACTAAAAATACCCCAATAACAAAGAAAATTGAGGTTTAACGTGAATTTTGATGTAAAAGATTTTTTGCAACCTATTTCTGAACAAAGTTTATGTGGAGAAGATTTATCTTTCTCTAATGAATTTCATGAAATTAAACAGGCAAAAACACAAGATGATATTTTATTAGATCAAGGTGATTGGGTTACTGAACCTAAACAAGCAGATTGGCCTTTTGTTGCTAAAAAATCTACTGAATTACTCCAAAACCGTACTAAAGATATTCGCCTTTTAACATGGATTACAGAGGCGTGGGCTCATTTATATGGTTTTGAAGGAATTGAAAAAGGACTTGAACTCTCACATTATATTCTTAAAGAATATTGGTCAGATGTACACCCGATGATTGAAGATGATGATCTCGATCAACGTCTAGGGTTATTACAGGGATTAATTACTCAACTGCCTATATTAGTTAAACAAGTTCCGCTCACAACATCTCAGCCTTTTTGTACCTTGGCAGAATACAATAAACGCTTATATCAACAAAATGCGTTACGTAAGTCAGGTGATGATTCTGAGCATACTGATAAAGCAAAATTAATGGAAGAGTTTGAACATGCTATTGCTTCAACAAGTAAAGCATTTCAAGTGAATAATTATCAAGATTTTGAAAATATTTTTGAATATTGGCACTTAATCAAACAAGTATTAGATACACAAATGGGCATAGAGGCACCCAGTTTTGCTCATGTAGACTCACTGCTCACTGATATTCGCGTCACACTTAAAAAAATCTACAAAATAGATTCTACTATACAACAAAATAATATTTCTGAGGCTACTTTAGCACCTCAACAACAATCTTTTGAACACGCTCATGTACAAGAAGTGGCGCCAATGATAACAACATCCAATGCATATTCTTTTCAAGCAGTACCACAAAATCATATTCAAAATCGTGAACAAGCACTGATCGTTTTGGAGCAAATATCACAATATTTTAAAGAAAATGAACCACATAGCCCTGTAAGTTATATGTTGGAAAAAACAATCAAATGGAGTCAGATGCCATTGCATGAATGGCTTAATCAAGTCATTAAAAATGATAATCCACTTGAAAACATACAAGAACTTTTAGGCGTACAGCGTGATCCTAATGAATCAAATAACTGGTAATAACAATGTTTAAAGCTGAGAAAATTTTATGGGGTGAAGGCTTATTTCTTCGTCCACAACACTTTCAAATACAAGATACTTACCATGAACAGCACTTAAATCAGACTGTTCGTGCCATGGTTCCTTATTCATATGGCGTTCAAAATCTACGTTTTGATGAGTCTCAGCTGTCTTTACATGTTCTTGCTTTAGAAAAAATTACAATGATTTGGCAAGATGGTGAAATTTATTCTGCACCTGCTCAAGATTTACTTCCTGAACCAGTTCAACTTGATAGCTTAAATTTACGTAATGAAATGCAGGTGTATTTAGCATTACCTATTCTACAACCCAATAAATGGAACGTATCTCATGAGGAAAACTCTCAACCAAGCCGCTATCATGCCCATCTTGTAGAGACGCATGATCTTTTTACCGATGCAACAACAGCAGAAATTACCTTATTAAGAAGACGTGCGGAGTTTAAACTCTTAGAGCCACATGAGACACCCAATCATGAACTCGATGGTTTTCTATATTTATCTATTGGCAAACTGAAACGTCAAAGTTCTGGTCAGTTTGAATTTGATCGCAAATTTATCCCGCCGTTATTACACATTGAATCATCAGAAATATTAACGCATAATTTAAAACGCACACTTAATATTATTAAAGCAAAAATTAAAACCATTCAAAAAAACAATCGAGAAAATGAACAAAATTTAATTGAATTTCGTTCAGGAGATATTGTTTCTTTCTGGCTTGTCAATGCATTAAATACAGCACATGCCATGTTACATCATCTCTCTAAACATGCTCAAATTCATCCTGAACGATTATTCTCAGAATTATTACGCTTAACTGGATCTTTACTTACTTTTTCAACAGCCTATGAAATTGATCAATTGCCAAGTTATGATCACCACAATTTACAAACTTCGTTTGAATCCTTAGATGACATATTACGAGATTTGCTAGATACCATTATTTCTAGCCGATATATCACCATTACACTCAAAGAAATTCGTCCATCTTACTGGGTCGGAAGCCTTGAAACCGATAAAATTAACCGCGAATCACGACTATACTTAGCCGTTTCTAGTGATTCAATGCCAACTCACGAATTAATCCCGATTGTCCCTCTAAGATTTAAAGTCGGTAGCACCGTTGATGTCGAAAAACGTGTTGTTGCGGCATTACCTGCTATCTCAATACATCACCTTGTTCAGGTTCCAACTGCAATACCAGTCCGTTCTGGTGTGAGTTATTTTGAAATTGAAGCACAACATGAACTTTATCAAGCAATGCTCGACTCTGAATCAATCTGTATTTATATTCCTGTAGGATTTAAAGATATCCGTTTAGAACTTATTGCAATTGTTAATGGATAGGAAATAAAAATAATGAATCAACCAAATAAAGCACCCTCCCTATTTGATGATGGGCAAATTGGTAGTAATAATACTGCGACGGCTCATCCGAAAATTACCAATACCACCAATCTTATTGATTTACTTTATGATGGTTTTTATATTGTTTTCTTATTAAAAAATCAATATGTACCACAGAACTCAAGCAATTTTAGAGAAAAAATACTCGATTTATTAAACCGGTTTGAGCATCAAGCACAAAAACTACATTTTACACCTGAAGATATTAAAAATTCTAAATATGCTTACTGTGCCTTACTTGATGAAACGATTGCAATCCAAAGTAATGAGAAATTTTTTGACTTACAAAACAAATGGTTACTCAATCCACTTCAATTAACATTATTTGGTTCTCAGCTGGCGGGAAATCGTTTTTTTGAAAGCTTAGAAGAATTACGCAGCAAAGGAAAAGTGAATTTAGCGTCACTCGAAGTCTTTCATTATTGTTTATTACTTGGTTACCAAGGTAAATATCGTTTGGAATCTATTGAATCTTTAAATCATCTGGTGGCACGAGTTGGAGATGAAATTGATTATTTGAAAGGTAAAAAATCTGCATTTTCACCTTTTTCAACAATACCAGATAAAATTAAAAATGTTTTACATAGTGACCTACCATTTGTTTGGATTTTCTTATGTCTAATTATATTTGCTTTATTAACATTTATAGGATTAAGCCTGTCCTTAAAACATGAATCCAAATCATCTTTAGCAAATTATTCCAATATAATTAGTGCACCAACAGAACAAGCCAATATTACAATTCACTTACCTTAAAAATAAATGCCTATGAGCCAGAATTCGATTAAAATTCTTAAGAATCAACCTATTTGGAAAAGAAAAAGATATCGCTTCCTGTTGATTCTCATCATTATTGGCCTTGTACTTTCTTGTGGCTTATTCTTGTACTATCTTGGATTTGATAGTCGCGATTCCTTCTCTTTGGAAAGTGAATCGCAACATGTTCAACAAGCCAAAGAGAGTATTAAGGATTTACAAGGTGTAGAGCTTAAATCTGAAAATACAAATTCTTCTAGTTCATTCGATCAGCTTTTTAGTAAGGAGAGTTCTGAGCACATCTCGTCTTCGATCACTTCATCTGCTTCTCGTGGCTCAGCGATCGAGGTTAAAATACCTAAAAAACTACCTATTCAGGTCGAACGCCCACAACAACGAACCACAAACACCCAAATTCCTGTGATTGTTAAAGTTGCTCCATCAAAACAAGGGATGAAGAGCCCATCCGATCCACCGAAATTAAATCAATCATTTAAAATAGATTCCATCGATGCGGTCATTTTACTTGAATTAGACATGCCCGTTTTGCAATAGGTTAATTGTTATACCTCAATGCGCCAATAAGAACCTATAATTTTATGATTATCTTTATTATCTTAAGTTTTATATTTTTCATTAGTCTTTTAGTATTTCTAAGCTCATATGAACTTAGAAATGCTATTCAGGAAAAATTTCATGCTATTTTTAATAAAGATAAATTGTATAAAGCTAAACAATTTGCACATGAGATAAATACATCATCCTCTATTGACCAAACACAATCTCACTGGCATTTACAACAATGGTGGATTTTAATTGCAGGCTTAGTTTTATTTAGTAGTATTCTCATTTTTTCTTTTACACGACCAATTAGTCCAACTGAAATCGAAGCAAATTACCTTCGAAAATCTGACCCTCAAATTTATGCATTACTCAAAGGTGAAATGCTAACACCTCCCCCAGAGGTAGATGAAAAGTTAGTTGAAGAAGCGATTAGTTCTGCAATTATTCTAGAACAACAAAATGCAAATAACTCTACGTTGCCTTCTCATTCAGAGCATAGTCTAGAAGCGCTACAACAAAGTGATCGCGCTATGATTGATCGTAAATGGAATAAAATGAACCCTCGCTATAAACAACGGTTACTCATGGTCTTCAAAATCATGAAGGAACGACATGGTTATGAGCTTGTTTTGCTTGAAGGATACCGCAGTCCTGAACGCCAAAACCGTTTATCTGGTAATAAAAATACGACTTTAGCTAAAGCCTACCAAAGTTATCATCAATTTGGTTTAGCCGCTGACGTTGCTTTTAAACGAGATGGTAAAGTTGTCATTTCTGAACGCGACCCTTGGGCGATGAAAGGATATCAGCTGTATGGTGAGGTTGCTGAATCTGTCGGGCTCACTTGGGGTGGTCGTTGGAAATCTATTCAGGACTATGGTCATACCGAATATCGAATGCCAGGTCTAAGAAAAACGCGTGAAATGGCTGAACAACTCACGACAGAAACTGAAACTGGTGATGTTTAAAGCATCACATGAGAACTCAATATACCAATAGATAATTGATTTAAATCACTGGGTAATAATGCTGAGAAACCGTTTCCAACCTTAAGTCTTTCCAAATTTCACTGAGTGGAATTTGGACATCTAGAGCTAACGGCATTTTTTTAATATTAAATTGCATCTGTGATAAATCAGTTCCCCATGCAATCAGATCAATATCCAATGATATTTTATGGGAAGGTCGTACTCTCCCTGAATGATCTTCAATTTCTTTTAGTAATCTAATGACTTCATCTTTCGTTAATTCACTTTTTAATAAACATGCTGAATTCCAATAATCAGCGCCTACGCCATCACGGCAAGGAATTAAATAAATATTTGAAAACTTCGTTGCACCTAAAGACTGAATAAGCTGATAGGCGCGATCAAAATGAGCTTGTGATTCAAAATTACTCGCTAATGCGAGTGCAAAAATCGTTTCGGTGGCGTTCAAGACGAATTCCTACAGAATTTGCTTGTGGGATAATAGCAGGTTTACGAATTGTAATTATAATCGATTCAATAGCTGGAAATGTAGAAAATAATGCATTAATGACTAATTTAGCGGCATGCTCTATCAATTTTGGTTGTGCATTTTGAATGATTTGAGCCGATATATCACAAATCTCGGCATAATTCATAGTATCGGCTAACTCATCAGAATTCGCAGCTTGTTCAAGATGAGTTGATAAAATTAAATCTAACATTAAAGGTTGAATAATCTGACGTTCCCAATTAAAACAGCCGACAACTGTTTCAACTTTTAGCCCCTCAATGATAATTGAATCCATAATCCCATCCTAAACAAGCTTTCAATATCAATATATAACTATGTTTTCAGTCATATATTCGGATCCATAGTTTGAATCATTTGCAAACGTTGGTCTGCATAAATGTCTGTATACGGTGCAAGAATGCGCATAAAACGATCAAAATAAAGCATTTGCTTAAACAGTAAAGCAAAGTCTCGTGGGAAACGAATGCCATGACGCTCACCAACACCGACCATTTCCATCATAATATCATTCAAATCTGCTGGATTAGACGATAAAATTTGCTGTGGATCTGCCAACAACACACTACTAAAAAGTCGTTCTAAATCATTGGCTAAAACTTGGGTATCGACTTGTTTATCTGTCATTCCCATTTTAAGCATATTTTCTGCCATTACGTGGAAATCAGTTTTTTGTAATGCATCCATAAATGCAATAGAGGCAGTCCAGACTTCAGCATTCAGCTGCCCAACAATCCCAAAATCAATAAACCCGACACGACCATCATCCAAGAGCATTAAATTTCCGGCATGTAAATCTGCATGGAAACTTTCACACATCATTAAACTACCGAACCATGTATTCATGGCAGTAATTAATACTTGGGATGGATCTTTCGTGACTTTTTTAACCACTTCAAAATCTGTCAGTGGTACACCACGCAAACGTTGCATCGTTAAAACGCGACGTGTTGAATATTGATGATAAACCTTTGGCGCTATTGCTGTGGTATTGTGAGTAATATTTAAATAATTAATAAAATCATCAATATTTTTCGCTTCTTCAATGAAATCAACTTCACGTACCATACGTGTTTTAATTTCTTCAACAATATCAGCTAATGATGCAAATTTTACTTTTGGCACTGCTTTTTCTAGTAGTTTTGTCGCCCAATGTAAAACATTTAAATCTGTATATAAAATTGTTTCTACGCCTGGTTTTTGCACTTTAATCACGACATCTTCACCCGTGACCAATTTTGCTGCATGAACTTGCGCAATTGAAGCTGAAGCCAATGGATTTTCATCTATCGATGCAAAAATTTCATTTAAATCTCTGCCTTCAAATTCTGAAGCTAAAACTTGCTGAATATAACTAAATGGTAATTTAGGGGTTTGATCTAAACAACCTTGAAACTCCTCAACAAATTCACGAGGAAATAGTGAAGGTGTACTGGCAATAAATTGTCCTAATTTAATATAGGTTGAGCCTAAATCTTCAAAAGTTTCACGCATTAATTTTGCATTACTTGGTTTTTCTGTTGCATATTTGATGCCTGCTTTTGCAGCAACAACAGCGGTTTCACCCATACGGCGAACGGAACGCAATCCATCTAACCAGATATTATTTTTCATCATATATTTGAATCAATTCAGTTTCTAAGAGTTTAACAAATTTTTCATCGGCTGTAGATACTTTCAAGGTTGACACGCTTGGCAAGATTGATCATGCGTAAAATTTAAAACTTTTTGCATCATCGTTAATCCATTCCAAAGCAGTAGTTTCTGCTTTAATGGTGTTTTGGCTAAGCCCAAATATAAAAGTGCATGATGTGCCTGCAAACTTGCCATAACATTAGGTGTTGTTGCTAAAACGCCAGAATCAGCACAGCGAAGACTTTCATTATCATGCTGTTCTTTAGGAAAAAGACATTCATAGCATGCTGAATTGCCTTCAACCATGAATAACTGTCCCTGAAAGCCAATTGCAGATGCACTAATCAGTGGAACTGAGTATTTTTGACAAATTTCATTCACAAGATAACGTGTTTCGAAATTATCACAGCCATCTAATATTAAATCTTGGGCAGCGATTAAGTCATTTGCATTCTCTCGATTTAATTTTTCAGTACAGCTATTGACATGAATGTATGGGTTAATTTGTTGTAAACGCTTCTTTAATATATCTGCTTTATAAAAACCAATATCATACGTTGTATAAGCAATTTGTCTTTGCAAGTTACTCATTTCAATCGTATCTGAATCGATTAAATTAATTTGTCCAACACCTGCTCTTGCAAGAAGTTCAGCAACCGTACAGCCGATTCCACCACAACCGACAATTAAGATATTCGCCAGTTTGAGTTTTTCTTGTGCTTCAATATCCCAACCATCTAATAGAATTTGACGAGAATAAAGATGCATTTCAGCATCACTTAATTCCAAATTCATCTCTAATTCACTGTCCAAACCACAACTCACAATTTATGACTTTATTTTCGACTCATCATCCATGAATCAAATTTTAGCTTACTTTCTGCAATCAGAGAAGTTCGCCATTGAGAATGTACAGTATAACGAGAAATCGTAAAACAATGATCATAACCCATCAAATATCTACTCAAAGTCAATTTAACTGATATTTTGATGCAGTTAATCGCGCACTTAATCTTCGAGAACAATGATAATTTAAAAAATTTAGCACATCTTGATCAAGTCATATCATACCTTAAAATTTTTACATGTTTAGCTCACGACCATTAATACGTAAAAAGTACCTCTATTTAGGTACTTTTTAAATTCAACCTATTATTTAATTAACCCACTTTTTGTATCCCTTGTGCTTTAGCAATTTCTTGTTGTTTCAGTAAGTTCCGTTGAATTTTTCCACTCGATGTTTTCGGTAATGCTTCAACAAACTCTATTTCTTTAGGATAAGCGTGTTTAGATAAACGAGATTTGACATAGTCCTGAAGTTGTTTCATTAATAAATCTGTCGCTGGATATTGCTCTTTTAAAACTACAAATGCTTTTACAATTTCCGTCCTTTCAGGATCTGGTTTACCGACAACTGCTGACTCTAAGACCTCTTTACATTCAAGCAATGTACTTTCTACATCAAATGGTCCAACACGATATCCTGATGTCGTAATAACATCATCTGCACGACCAATAAAATCAATACCACCAAATTCATTGAATTTGACTGTATCTCCTGTCAAATAATACTGCCCAACAAACGATTTTCGATTATGGCCGTCATACCCTTTAAACCAAAATAAAGGTGATTGCGCACAATCAATTGCAAGTATACCAATTCCCCCTCGTTCAACTTCTTGATAATCTTGATTCAATACCGCAAAACGATGTCCAGGTATTGCATAACCCGCAGAACCTACTTTTTTGTGATGATCTAAAGCATGATGATTCGCAATCACCATACCGAGTTCAGTTTGTCCATATTGATCAAAAATATTGACGGTTAAATCTTGATTAAACCAATGAATCACTTCTGGTGTAAGTGGCTCTCCTGCACTGCTCACGACACGTAAATGTGTTTTAATTGCTGCGTCAAATTTTTCTTTAAAGCCAAAGAACATTCTAAATGCTGTTGGTGAGCCTGTTAAATTATTCACTTTGTATTTTTTAATGATCGCAATTGCATGATCAACACTAAATGGTCGTTCATCCATAATAATGCAATGACCCAGACTCAATGGTCCAGTGATACCATAATATAATCCATAAGCCCAACCAGGATCTGCCAAATTCCAAAAAGAATCTTGTTCACACAAATCGACCGCATGCGTCATATATCCTTTAAATGCTAAAATGGCACGCAGCGGAACAGGCACTGACTTTGAAAGCCCCGTTGTTCCTGAAGTAAACATCATTAAAAAATCATCATTAAATGTCCTCGATATTGGGGGGAAATCTACTGATTGATGTTCTAAAGCCTGCCAAAAGTCAGCATCTTGTTGCTGAGGTTGATTCTGATGAACAGTTAAAATATGTGGAATTTTAATGCCATTGAGTTTTGCTCGTTGTTCCTGATGAGTCACAATTAATTGTGTCTTCGCTATTTCTATACGGTGTTCTATTGATTTAGATTCAAAAGCTGTAAATAAAGGTTGATAAACTGCGCCAATTCGCCATGTCGCTAAAATCGTAATCAGTAGTGCAGGCGTTCTTGGCAATAAACCTGCAATACAATCCCCTGCTTTTAATCCAAGCTGTTGAAAATAATGTGCAAGTTGTGCTGATTTATCAGCCAATTCATCAAAAGTCCATTCAGCTGACTCGCCATTTTTCCCCTCCCATTTTAATGCAATACGATGTTGACCTACATAGCGACCACAACATTCAATATAAGCATTTATATTTTGTTTTGAACCAACTAATTGTTCATTCATCAGTGACTCTAAGTTAAAATTTTGATATGCCTGTTCTAATGTCTGCATGATAATTTTCCCTCATCCTTTTTATGAGCAAAGTAAAGATCTACTTCGCATATCCATTTTTCTTTTATATTAGTATCACCATGTTTTATAATGATATTTTAAAAAATCTTCAATCAATTTTGCGCTATGCGTTATTTATCAACCATAAAATGAGATAAACATGATTTGATTGCTTACACAATTTCCAAATACCTCAATCTTATGGTAGGTTTTGAACATCTAAATCATTTAGCCATTTATTTAACTAAATTTTCGTAATTTCTCTGGCAATCACTAAACGCTGAATATCTGATGCACCTTCATAGATTTGACTAACCCTTACATCCCGATAAATTCTTTCTACTGGAAAATCGGTAACATAGCCATAACCACCATGAATTTGAATCGCATCTGAACACACCCGTTCTGCCATTGTTGAGGCGTAGAGCTTTGCCATAGAGGCTTCTTTTAAACAGGCTATGCCTGCATCTTTTAAGCTTGCTGCATGTAAAACCAATTGTCTTGCAGCTTCAACCTGTGTCGCCATATCGGCCAAGCGAAAAGCAACTGCCTGATGTTGAACAATTTCGACTCCAAATGCTTTACGCGTATTAGCATATTCAATTGCAGCATCTAAAGCAGCACGTGCCATTCCGACTGATTGAGATGCAATACCGATACGTCCAGATTCTAAATTAGACAATGCGATTTTATATCCTTCACCTTCTTCACCTAATAGGTGGTCTAATGGAATTCGACAGTCATCAAACATTATGGTCGCCGTATCTGAACAGTGTTGCCCCATTTTTTCTTCTAGCCGTGAAACGATATATCCCTGAGTATCTGTCGGTACAAGAAAACAGGAAATCCCTTTTTTACCCGCAGTTGAATCTGTCACAGCAAAAACCAATGCAATCTGCGCGTGTTTTCCTGTGGTTACAAATTGCTTTGTACCATTCAGTACCCATTCATTTCCATCTTTTACCGCCTTACATTGAATTGCCGCTGCATCTGACCCCACTTGGGGTTCTGTTAAGCAAAAACACCCGAGCCATTCTCCAGTCGCAAGCTTTCTTAAATAATGGTGTTTTTGTTGTTCTGATCCATATCGTTGAAGAATGCCGCATGGCAAAGAATTTTGAACACTGACAATGGTTGAAATCGCACCATCCCCTGCTGCAATTTCTTCCAGGGCTAAGACCAATGAAACATAATCTAAACCTGCACCATCCCACTCTTCAGATACCGTCATGCCTAATGTACCTAACTCACCAAGCTCCTTTAATTCTTGTGTTGGAAATAAAGCCGTTTTATCTCGATAAGCTGCTGTCGGCTTAAGCTTTTTTTGCGAATATTCTCGCATCATGTTTTGAATCATTTTTTGCTGTTCATTTAAAATCATACGATATCCCTTCTTCTCTTCTATTTTTAATCATCAGCTAATGGATAGAAGTCGTTATTTTGCTTGCATGCGAATTGCGCCATCGAAACGAATAACATCACCATTTAAATATGAGTTTTCAATAATATGTCCAACCAAAAATGCGAATTCTTCTGGTTTCGCTAATCGTTTCGGAAATGGCACCATATCAGCTAATGCCTGTTGAACATTTTGTGGCATCGCTTGAAGCATTGGTGTTTCCATAATACCTGGCGCAATCGTCATCACTCGAATTTGTTCTCGTGCTAATTCACGTGCTAATGGCAATGTCATTGCAACAATTGCACCTTTAGATGCAGCATAGGCTGTTTGTCCAATCTGCCCCTCATATGCCGCAATAGATGCAGTATTTATTATGACACCACGCTCTTCTTCATGATCTTGTAATTCATACTTTGACATGAGCTTTGCTGCAAAACGAAGCATATTGAATGTTCCGATGACATTTATATCCATCACTTTTTGAAACAATGCCAACGTATGAAGACCTTCCTTTCCTAAAATTTTTGCAGATGCTGCAATACCAGCACAATTAATCAAAACATTGAATTGACCATATTTTTTTTCAATATATTCAAAAAAATCATTCGCCATCACTTCATCTGTGACATCTAATGAGACATATTCAGCAAGTTCACCTAATTGTTGTTGAAGTTTTATACCTTTTGTATGATCTAAATCAACTAAAATTACATGCGCCTTTTTTTCAACTAAATACACTGCTGTCGCTGCACCTAAGCCAGAAGCACCGCCAGTGACAATGCAGACTTTTCCTTGAATTTTCATTATTTTTCCTTATATTAGAATTTAAATTCGATTTAAGAGACAAATTAATCAGAGATTATCGATAACACAATTTCCAAATCAAGCATCCTGAGTGATGTATTTAGCCAATGTATAAATATAGAAGATAACCCGATATGGAAATGCTAGATTCTGACCAAAATAAGGACACTATTTCTATTCATTTAGTCAAAGAAGCCTGCCTAACAGCGAAGCATAGAGGCATGAATATCTCTACTATTTTGCTTAAATCAGGAATTCAGCCTGAACTTTTGCAATCCCCTAAAGCAAGGGTTTCTGTTTCACAATATGCTGCTCTTTGGGTTACATTGGCAGATGAAATGAATGATGAATTTTTTGGTATGGATCATCATGCTATGCGAAGAGGAAGCTATAAATTACTTTCAAAATCAGTTTTATATACTGAAAATTTACAACAAGCTTTGGAACATATCCTAAACTTTTTAAATCTAGTTTTAGATGATTTCTCCAGTAAAATTTTCCATCAAGAAAACTATGCTTTTATTGTGATACAGGATTTAAAACCTACGAAGCGAATGTTTAGTTATGCCACATATATCATGTTAATTCATGGTCTGATATGTTGGTTGACCAGTCAACGCCTGTTAATTCATACCATTCAACTCAAATGTGATCAACCTGAAGATGATGTTGATTATAAAATCCGTTTTTGTGAAAATATTCAATACAATGCCACAGAAAACTACATTCAGTTTGATGCCAATTATTTGAATTTAAGTACCAAAAAAAATATAAAATCTTGGTATGACTTTATTCGTCAAACGCCCTATAACTTATTGGTTCGTTTTAGAAATCCACACTCGCTGAATCAACGTATTCGTAAACTCCTTCATCAACATGATCCATCTGAATGGCTAGAACTCAGTGATTTAGCAAAACAGCTTCATATGTCCGAAGCGACCATTCAACGACGACTTAAAAATGAAGGAACTCATTATCAGCAACTGAAAAATGAAATTCGACGTGATACAGCGATAGAACTTCTGACTAAAACCACTGACTCATTACAAAAAATAAGTGAAATTTTATGTTTTCACGATGTGAGTGCATTTCACCGTGCATTTAAAAAATGGACTGCCGTTAGTCCTGGGACATATCGTGAATTACAAGAAGAATGAACGCATCAGTCAAAAGCAACATGATTAAATTTAAGTTTATGTTTTACATAAAAATATACTAAATAACTTACATGAAATATATCTTTTTCAATTACATTTTCAAAATCATAATTTGCTTATTATTGAAAAGTAGTCTATTTTTTAACCATATTTTAAGCAATTTGCTTATTCCCCATCTTCCATTCTTCTCTCATTACCTTTTTGGTATATAGGTTTTAATATGTCCAAGATCATTGATGTTTTAGGTCAAAATATTATTCCCAACTTTATTCATGCACTGAACACACCCAATAACCAGTTTGATGAACAGTTAAATCATAAGATTCTAAATGCTTCAGAAACTGAATTAAACGATGCAATTACATCATTTTTTAATGAGGTGAATGCATTTGAAACAGCACAAGCTTTAGATATTCATATTGATCATATTCAGGCTTTACAATTAGGATTATCAGCAAAAAATAGCCAATATCTTTCTGATGTCAAAAAAATTGTTATGCTGTCTCTGGCACTCGAAACCGATATATTGGCTAATTTAGAAATTTCTGATTGCTTACAAGATTATCCAATGTAAAGCGATTACTTAAAAGGCGACGAAACACGTCGCTTTTTTGAACTCACTATTTTGTATAATATTCAAGCAAATCATTAATTTTCATAATGATTTAATATTTTGATCTATATTTTTCTCATTCAATCCCAACTAAAAAAACAATTATAAATTCAATTATTTATATCTGCTCTTCTCTATATATACATTTTATTGATTTTTTTATCTTTTTTTCTCTTTTGCACATTTACGCATAAATCTTTAAAAAAAGAATCATTGTCTCATAAGGCTGATCGAAAATATTATGAAATCTTTCATTTCTCATTCTAAAGTTGCAGTACTAACAATTGCTGTCGCATTTTCAAGTACATACACTCTAGCTGCTATTCCCAGTACATTGAAACTTGATTATGCCTATTATGCTCCAACAAGTTTGGTGGTGAGAGAACAAAAACTTTTAGAAAAAGCTTTACCAAATACGCAAATTAAGTGGGTTTTTAGTCAAGGAAGTAACCGATCATTAGAATATTTAAATAGCGGTAGTGTCGATTTTGCATCGACTGCTGGTTTAGCCGCGGCTTTAAGCCGTGCCAATGGTAGCCCAATTAAGACAGTATATATTCAAAGTCAACCTGAATGGACAGCATTAGTCGTTCCAGCAGATTCTAAAATCAAAAGTTTAGCTGATTTAAAAGGGAAAAAGATTGCAGCAACAAAAGGCACTGATCCTTATCTATTTACCCTACAAGCTTTAGATACAGTTGGTTTAGGAAAAAATGATGTTCAACTTGTTCATTTACAGCATCCAGATGGAAAAACTGCATTAGAAAGAAAACAAGTTGATGCGTGGGCTGGTTTAGATCCACTGATGGCATCTGCACAATTACAATCTGGTGCCAAGCTTTTATATCGTAATGTTGGTTTTAATAGCTATAGTGTTTTAAGTGTAAAGGATCAATTTGCACAACAAAGTCCTGAAGCAATTGAAGCCGTAATTCAAGCCTATGAACAAGCACGAAAATGGGCAAAAGCAAATCCAGATAAAATGGCTGAGCTATTAGCACGAGAAGCAAAACTTCCCAATAATGTCGCTAAACTACAATTAAGCCGTACCAATTTCGATCAAAACATTCCAACTGCAAAACATGTTGCTGCGTTACAGAAAGCTGGAAAAATTTTAACGGAAGAAGACTTAGTTCGAAAAGGAACCAATACGAATCAAGTCATTTCACAACTTTTTGATGCCAAATATGCACAAAAGGTAGTTAAATAATGTCAAAGCAACCTGACAATCTCACAAAACCTGCAACAACAAATGTAGTTTTATTACATACTAAACGTATTGCTCAAGCTTTAGCGCTCCCAGTATTGTTTATTCTGTTATGTGAATATTTTGTTAGGGCTGGAATTATTGAGCCATACCTGCTTCCTGCACCAAGTAGTCTCTGGCAATCATTCATAGACCTTGCACAGTCTGATCTCAATCAACATATTTGGGCAAGTTCTTGGCGAGTATTGATTGGTTTTGCTATTGGTGCGGGTTTAGGTTTAATTTTCGCACTCTTGGTTGGTTTAAATAAACAGCTAGAAGCTTTTCTAGAACCTACTTTTTCAGCGATTAAATCCATTCCAAGTCTTGCATGGATTCCATTATTATTACTTTGGTTAGGAATTGATGAGGGATCCAAACTTACGTTAATTGCAATTGGCGCTTTTTTCCCTGTATATACCAATACCGTTGCAGGCATTCAAGGTGTAGACCGAAAATTACATGAATTAGCCAAAGTATATCGACTTAAATATCATCAAATTTTATTACAAGTCATTATTCCAGCAGCTTCTCCAAATATTTTAACGGGTTTACGTAATAGTCTCAGCTTATCTTGGATGTTTATGATTGCTGCTGAATTAATTGCTGCAACACAAGGTATTGGCTATTTGCTCAGTGATGGACGAGAAACATCACGTCCAGATATTGTCATCATTGCTATTATTTTACTGGCTATTCTAGGAAAATTATCGGATACCATCATGCGCCATATTGAAACATGGCTACTCAGATGGAGAGATGTGATCAAACATTGATATCGCGATATCTTTGTATTATTCATGAAATATATCAGCCCAAAGCATGCAATACTCATTGTCTGCTTTGGCTGAATATTTATGACTTAATCAAACAAAACTCACATAAAAAGCTGATTTAAATCAATACTGGTCTTCTGGCTAATGTAACTCGATCATTGCCACCATAATCTTTCACAGTGCGTATTTTCTGGTATCCTGCATCTAAGAAAATTTGGCGTACTGCATTCGCTTGATCATAGCCATGTTCAAGAACAACCCATCCATTTTCAACTAAATGATATTTAGCTTGTTGAATAATTTCATATAAATCAGCTAAACCATGATGATCTGCAACTAATGCCCGCTCAGGCTCCGTGGCTAAATTTAGCATATGCTGATCATTTTCATCAATATAGGGAGGATTCGATACAATCACATCAAAATATTGATTTTTAAAAGCTCTTAACCAATGCCCACACACAAATTGAACTTGATGAAGTGCATGTTTCTGAGCATTTTGTTTGGCAACATCTAATGTTGGCTGGTAAATATCTGTTGCCGTTACTGACCAATTTGGTCGTTCACTCGCTAAAGATAATGCAATTGCACCTGTGCCAGTACCTAAATCGACAACGCGGGCTGTTTCAGATAAATCTAAAGCAAGAACAGTTTCAACCAATACTTCAGTATCTGGTCGAGGCACCAAAGTATCTTGGGTCACGATTAAATCAAGTGTCCAGAAAGGCTGAGAACCAATAACATAAGCCAATGGTTCACCTGCCTCAATGCGTTTCAACCCTTGTATATAATCATGTTCCTGTTGCTGAGTAAGTTCAAGTTCATACTTAAACTTTAATTCTAAAGAATTTAAATTTAAAATATGTTCAAGTAACCAAATGCTTTCTTGTCGCTCATAACTCTCTTTTTCACCACGAAGCACCAAAGCCTGCTCAATATTCATTAACCACCATTTTGCTGAGCTAATAAAGCCAACTGATCAGCTTGATATTCACGATGTAAACTATCAAGCAATTCAGTTAAATCACCTTCTACAACGGCATCTAATTTATATAATGTTAAATTGATACGGTGATCCGTCATTCGTCCTTGTGGATAATTATAAGTACGAATACGTTCTGAACGATCTCCTGAACCGACTAAATCACGACGCATTTCTGAAGTTGCTGCATCGGCAGCAGCACGTTTCGCATTTTCTAAACGAGATGCCAAAAGTGCCAGTGCTTTCGCCTTATTTTTATGTTGTGAACGTTCATCTTGGCATTCTACAACGGTGCCTGTTGGAATATGTGTTATACGTACAGCAGAGTCCGTTTTGTTAATATGCTGACCACCTGCACCTGATGCACGGTAAGTATCAATGCGAAGATCAGCTGGATTAATATCTACAGTCGTATCAACATCGACTTCAGGTAAAATTGCAACCGTACATGCAGAGGTATGTACACGACCTTGTGATTCTGTTGCGGGCACGCGTTGAACACGATGAGCACCACTTTCAAATTTTAACCGACCGTAGACCCCTTCCCCATTAATAAGACTAATAATTTCTTTATAACCGCCGTGTTCACCTTCATTTTCAGATAAAATTTCAAGACGCCATCCTTGAGATTCAGCATATTTACTATACATCCGAAATAAATCACCCGCAAAAATAGCAGCTTCATCTCCACCAGTTCCCGCACGAACTTCCAAATAAGCAGAGTTTGCATCATTTGGATCTTTAGGAATCATTAAAATATTTAAATCTGATTCTAACTGTTCAATTAACGCTTTATTTTCTTTAATTTCTTCCTGTGCCATTTCTTTAAAATCTGGATCAGAAAGCATTGACTCTGCTGTTTGAATATTTTCTTCAGCTTGTCTATATTTTAACCAAACTTCAGTAATTTCAGTTAAGTCACTATGTTCACGAGAAAGTTGACGAAAACGTTTGTTATCTGAAATCACTTCAACATCTGCAAGTAATGCAGTAAGTTCTTCATGACGATCAGAAAGCTGATCTAATCGTAAACGCAATGACTCTTTCATCTTTTAAAATATCTCTATTCATAGGCTTTACACAGTAAAGCAATCTTTAAAAATTGCGCATAGTTTACCGATTAAAGCGAATAAATAACATATGTATTATTTAAGCAATTCAAATGAGTGAATAAATATCTCTTAACATAGCTGAAAACCTCAGATAATTCATCTTCCAGAAACGATGCGCGCCACAGCACAAATGTCGCACATCTAAACCACACAATTTATTCATATATTTCACATTATTTGTATTTATTTACTTAAGTCTCTTCTTTGAATGAAATGTGTATAAATCTAGTGGAAATCTATACATTTATTACACCAATTACGGGCTTTTAGCTCACTTTAATTTTATATCGTCACCAACAGATACAAATTTTGTTATAGGAGATAAAAATGAAATTACGTTCAGTTTTTATGATGTCGATCTTTTCAATAACTTCAGTGCTACTGATGACTACAGCTCAAGCAGATCAAAAAACCAATATTGCACTCAGTTCAGGTTTAGGCGGTCTAGTTGGTGCGACAGTCGGTCAACAAATGGGAGGAAATACTGGAGCGATGGTTGGATCTGCACTGGGTGGCGGTGCAGGTGCAGCAGTATCTTCAAATAAAAAAGATCGTAATGGTGCAATGATTGGTGGCGCTTTAGGTGGTGTAGGTGGTTATGCCCTTGGTCAAAATATGGGTGGATCAACAGGTGGGCTGATTGGTGCAGCGGCAGGTTCTGCAGGTGGATCAGTATTAGGAAAAAATGTGAGTGAAAATAGACATCAAAACAAAAACGCTAGAAATAAACGCACCAAATCAAATCATCGTTATAAAAAACAAAACCGCTATAACTCTTATGGATATCGTTCTTAATCGAGCATTAAAACAGATAAATTTTAAATTATATACTTAGGTATTTATCATAGAGTTTACGAAAAAAATCATATATCGTTTTTTTTCGATATACATTTTTTATAGAACGACGTATGCTGTAAAGAATACTTTTATTTGAGTGATCCTATGCAATCTTTACAAGATATCAAGTTTTCAATTTTAGAACTTGCTCCTGTCAGAGATGATAAATCGATTGAATTTTCATTGCATCATGCGTTAGAACTCGCACAATACGCAGAACAGCTAGGTTATTCGCGCCTCTGGCTTGCTGAACATCATAATATGGATGGTATCGCAAGCTCAGCAACTGCGGTATTACTTGGCTATATTCTGGCAAATACAAAAACACTTAAACTCGGTTCTGGTGGAATTATGCTACCAAACCATGCGCCATTGGTTGTAGCAGAACAATTTGGAACATTAGCCACGCTGTATCCAAATAGAATAGAACTAGGATTGGGACGTGCCCCTGGTACAGACCAAGTCACAATGCGTGCATTACGTCGTGGTCGGAAAGAAACAGAAGAACAATTTCCTCAAGATGTGCAAGAGATTCTTAGTTATTTCAGAGAAGCTCAACCACAACAAAAAATTACAGCGACACCAGGACAAGGTACACATGTCCCTGTATGGCTATTAGGCTCAAGTTTATTTAGTGCACAGTTGGCTGCACATCTTGGTCTTCCCTATTCTTTTGCCTCACATTTTGCACCACGTATGTTAGGGCAAGCTATTCAATTATATCGAGATAACTTCAAACCATCTGAATATTTAGATCAGCCTTATGTTTCTATGGGTATCCCGACCGTAGTTGCCAAAACAGATGAAGAAGCACACTATTTAGCAACCAGTGCTTATCAACGTGTTTTGGGTTTAATGCGTGGTCAGAGTTTAAAGTTAAAACCGCCTGTTATCAGTATGGAAAAAATATGGTCTCCTGCTGAGAAAATGTCAGTTGATAATTTTTATGCTATGGCACAAATTGGCAGTCAAGAAACTGTTAAAGCGGGCTTGACGCAGTTATTACAGCAATATGATGTAGATGAGTTTATTTTTACTTGTGATATTTATGATACAGAAAAACGTTTAAATAACTTTAAATTACTCATGGAACTTAAAACATCTGCTTAAATTTTAAAAATTACGTCATCCTTTTATTCAGAATATTAGGATGACGTGAATACTTAAAAAGCGAAATTTAATTTGTAAAGAACTCAACACTTATAGCGAATATTTTTGAAGTCAATTCCTATTATTTAACCTATTCAGTTCACAAAAAGTACTATTTTATCGCCAATATTCATCGTATAAGATAATACATAATACGAATGAAAATATTTAAAATATCGGAATAATTATGATGAAAAAAATACATCTAAAACAAAATAGTCCTCCCTTTTTCTTTCAAGATTCATCTCTTCCCTTTCAAGGCAAAATCATTCATTCAACTGATATTTTATTACATGATTATTCTTATAAGAATGTAGCCATTATTGGTACAGACCAATTTACAGTTACGCACCTCAGTTCAATCTGTCATACCGCACACTCAGTCGTTGTTTTCCAAACTAAACCCGAATTTATCTTGCCTAAAACTAAAAAAATATTACAGCAACTATTACACCCTTTACTGATTAAAAATCGTCATCAGTTAAATCATCGAATACAATCTCTCATTTCTTTACGTTTTTTAGATGTTAAAGTCCTTAATCACTGGTTAAAGCGACAATTAAGTCCAAATATTGCGAGTCTTCCATCTGATTTTCTTAAATCTGATGACTACTATACGGCACTGCAAGAAAATAATTGTGAATTAGTGACATGGCCAATTAAAGAAATAACGGTCAATACAATCATCAGTATTGATGGTACCATTTTCCCTATTGATATTATTATTCTTGCAAATTAACAAAAAATCTAAAAATGAATTTCAATCATAGAATGGCATTTAAAATATAAGATACAGTTCACTTTCAATCAATTATCACAAATCTACATAAACAATTGATTACAAGGTAAATATGTTAATAAAAATGCTTAATAAAAGATCTTAATTATACTTTTTGACTGCATATTAAAACTTATTAATAAGTAGAAATCATGGCTTAAATATATTTTTATATTACGTTTTAATTGCTTTTAAAATTCATGACTTCTAAAAATAATGATTTACTTCTGAAAACTTTCTGCTATTTTATCGAAATGATTATCATTTGTGTTTTACCATGTTTCCCAAAAAAAATACTCTCAGTCTCGCGGTAGGTCTATCGATCTTTCATTTCATATCAAGTCAAGTATATGCAGAGAATGTACAAAGTGACCTCAATCACTTAGAAGTATTACCAACAATTACCGTTAAAGCTGAGACAAATGAACAACTTCAAAAAAAAGTAGAATCGGGTGTATTAGGTACAAAAACAATATTAGATACACCATTTTCAATTACAGTCATTGATAAAAATGACATTGATAAGCGTGGTGCAAAATCTATGAGCCAAATTTTTAGTAATGATGCATCCTTTTATTCACCAACAGGCGCAAGTGCAACGGATTGGTGGGGAGCAACTATGCGCGGCTTGCCTGTCCGAAATTATTTTGCGGACGATTACCCCATTGCACTTCATTGGGGTGGTGATTTTCCCTTAGAAACTGTTGATAGCGTAACAGCACTCAAAGGTTTAACTGGTTTTATGTATGGGTTCGGAACACCTGGAGGCGCAATTAGTTATCAACTTAAACGACCATTAAACACGCCTAAAACAACAGCAAATATTGAATATCGAAACTCCAGTTTATTTTCTGCTATGTTTGATAAAAGCGATGTGATCGATAGTATCGGTCTAAAATATAGAGCTGTAGTTGCTGGTGAAAAAGGAACTGCCTACAACGATAGTGATATGCAACGATATGTTGGATCTTTAGCCTTAGAAAAAGACTTTACCGATACACTCCATTGGGAGGCTAATATTATTTATGAAAATAGTGATTTGAAAAAAGAACCTTTTACGTTTATGTTAGGTGAGGATTACATCACCAGTAGCAGAGGAAACTTACCTAAAGCTACCTACGATTATGATCATATTAATATTGATAATTCTTACTATAAATCAAATACAACGATTGCCTCTACAGCATTAAATTGGACCGTCAATGATCATCTAAAAGCTAAATATCAATTTGGTTATACCCAAAAAAATCATAAATCGAATAAATCATTTGTAGATTTACTCTCAACAAATGGGGATTACGATGGTTATATGTTTAATTTTAGCTCTCGTATGGAAAACTACTTAAATCAACTAATGTTAACTGGAAATATGACGACAGGATTCATTGAGCATGAACTTGTAGGTGGTGTAGGAAATATTAAAACGCTGTATAAATCTGGCCAAGAATCTTATTGGCGTAAAGATTTTACGGGTAATCTATACCAGCAACAGCATTTTACTGTCACTCGTCATCCAAATTTTGCTTTAGCAAAAGATCATTCTGAAACGAATCAAACTTATTCTTTTTTAAGTGATACATTAAAATTTTCGCAACAATGGCAAGCGATATTAGGTGCACGTTATACCTATTATGACGTTGAGGCAGATACAAATAACCCTAAAGGCTATAATACCAAAGCATTCACGCCAACCCTTGCCATTCTTTATAAACCGATTGAGAACATGACAACTTACCTCAGTTATGTTGAATCTTTAGAAGAAGGTGGCATTGTTGCTGATACTTATGCAAATGCAGGGGAAGTTCTTGATGCAACCGTGAGTAAACAATATGAATTAGGCGTTAAATATGAGCTAAATAATATCAATTTAACTTCAGCACTCTTTCGTATCCAACGCGCAGGCACAATAGATACACGTAGCAATAATATGAAATATCTAAAACAAGATGGTTTAGATATTTACAATGGCTTTGAATTAAATGCAAATGCAAAAGTAACAGATGACTTAAAACTCGGTATGGGTCTAATTTATTTAAAAGCAGAAAAGAAAAAAGTAAGTGCCGAATCAACTGACCTTGAGGGAAAAACGCCTTCAGCTGTTCCAAAATGGAATATTGTTGTCAATACAGAATATCATATTCCTGAAATTGACGGCTTAAGCATACATGCAAACGCTCGTTACAATGGCGCTCGATATTTTGATAATGAAAACCAATTGAAAGCACCTGCATATACAATCTTTAATTTTGGAATGTCGTATGACTTTAAATTACAAGGATTAGATGCAACGATAAATGCCAATATCAATAATCTCTTTAATAAAAAATATTGGGCTGTTGGTGGCGGAGGTTACTTCACCGTTGGAGAAGCAATTAATGGTGCTTTAGCATTGAATATTAATTGGTAAACATTCATTCTATTTGACTCAAAATGAGTGCTATAAGTGCTCATTTTGAGTCACAATCAAATAATATTTATACTTTATATATGGTCAATCTCCATTGAGCTATACATCCCTATTTTATCATTTACCCCCTATTCGCCTTCTGTCCAAGTTTAATAATTATTCACAGTTTAAATGAAATAACACTATTCTCATTTCCAACATAAATACGTTAAATATCATTTAAATAAACCAATATACTGATATTTATCAACTTTATTTATAAAAATTGTAAAATTTCTCTATTTATTACACATCATTTTATTGTGATCTATAAAATGATGAATATTAATCATAAGAAATAATTCAAAAAAATAACAGTTATTTAAGTCTAACTAAAAAATTAAAACTTGATGCATAATCTGTTACTTTTGACATATATATTGTTAACTATCTGTACAATAAATGCTTACTATTTCATCAAAAAAAAACTAAATGTATTTTTTATACTAAATAAATCACATAATTTTTAATTTAAAACAACTAGATTTATTTAAATTTTCTACTTAGCATTATTTTACATATAAAATCACTATTTCCTCAATTTCATTAAAAACAAAATAATTCAACTCTTGATATTCTCATGTTTCAGATCAATAAAAATGAAGTCAATATTATGTATAAAGTGATAATTCCCCTCGCATTATTAAGTAGTATGTCTATTTCTGCTATTGCAGCAGATCAAGGTAATGGAAGAGTTAATTTTATTGGTGAAATCATCAATGCACCATGCTCAATAAGCCCAGAATCTATAGATCAAACTGTCAATCTTGGACAAATTTCGAATACAGCATTACAAAAAGGTGGAGCATCGCCAGCGCAAACCTTTACGATCCAACTTGAAGATTGTGCTTTTGATGAAGCGACAGCTCCTGTAGGCGCAGGGCTTAAACTTACATTCACTGGTTCAGATGCAGGATTTGGAAATCTTTTAGGTGTTACAGGCTTTGAAAACTCGCCGAGTAATAATACTGGAAATGTAGGTATTCAAATTAATAATGCTAAAAATGAACAAGTTGTTTTAGGTACTGCCCTTGATTTAGGAAATACCTTACAAAATGGAAGTAACACACTTTTATTCACCTCATTCTTAAGAGGCGCGCCAACAAGTAAGCTTGAAGATATTCCTTTAGGTAATTTCTGGGGCGTAACCAACTTTACAATTGAATATAATTAATAAAGTAATTTAGTAGAGAGAAGGATGATCTTATTATGACATTAAATTTGATTAATCCTTTTCTTTCTCTTAAAAATCATTCAATGAAAAGAATCGGTCAAATTATCTTATTTTGTCATATTACAAGTGCTACGCATATTTATGCCAATTCAGATTATGGGCATGGCAAAGTAGAACTGAATGGGGAAATTGTTGAAAGTGCTTGCACCATTGATATGAATTCTTTAGACCAAACTGTCGATATGGGTATTATTCCAATTAGCACACTTTCCAGATTAGGTGAAAGTAAACCTAAAGATTTTTTTATCACACTCATCGATTGTCGTTGGGGAGAATCGAGTAAAAATAATTATCAAGGGTTTGATGTTACTTTTACTGGTCACACGAATGATCAATTTTTTTTAGTAGACGGTGAAGCTGAAGGCATTCAACTTCGATTAGAAAATAGTTCAGGTAAACAAATTTTACCCGGGATGAAAGTTCCATTCGAAGAACAAACAGCGGAAACAATTATCAATAAATACAGCTTTAAACTGATTCCTAACGGTCAAGAATTAAAGCCAGGACTTTATTCTAGCTTAGTTCATTATAGTATTAGTTATAACTAGCTTAAAATTATAACTTTTTGTTAATTATGGTTTTTTGAGATAAACAATGCAGAATCTACAGAAAAAAAGATTAATCTCAATGATTTTAATTAGTACGTTCTCTAGTCTTAGTGCTGCAAATAATGAAATACAATTTAATACAGATTTATTAGATTTAGAAGACAAAGGAAATATTGATCTGGGTTATTTTTCTAGACCAGGATACATTATGCCTGGACAGTATGTATTTAAATTAAGTCTTAATCATCAATATTTATCAGAAAAAAAGATTACATTTTTAGAATCAAATCAGCAAAATCATTTATCAGAAGCTTGTCTAACACCAGATATTGTCCAACAATTTGGTATTATTAAACAAATACAAAAAAACTTACAATGGGATCATGATCATCAATGTTTAGTGATTAACAGCCTAGATGGGATGACTGTAAAAAGTGATCAATCTAAAGGTACAATCAACATTAATATTCCTCAAGCATATTTAGAATATAGAACAGAAAACTGGGATCCACCCTCTTCTTGGGATGAAGGAATTAATGGATTAATCTTCGATTATAATGTCCTTGCCAATACAAATTTTAAGAATCATCGAGATCAATATGATCTGACAAATATTAGTGCAAATGGTGTGCTTGGTTTGAATGTGAATGAGTGGCGTGTAAGAGCAAATTGGCAAACTAATTATTTACGTACAAGTAATCATAATCAAAGCGATCAACATAATTTTCATTGGGATCGTTTTTATGCCTATAGAGCATTAAAAAATATTAAATCTCAACTGATGATTGGTGAAAATTATTTAAATTCAGATCTTTTTGATAGTTTTAGATTTACAGGTTTCGGCTTAATGTCAGATATAAGCATGCTTCCTCCGAATTTAAGAGGTTATGCGCCTGAAGTAGCTGGTGTTGCACAAAGTAATGCGAATGTCGTGATTAGCCAACAAGGTAGAATCATTTATCAAACCCAAGTTCCTGCAGGACCATTTCGGATTCAGAATTTAACTGATGCAATCAGTGGGACCTTAAATGTAAAAGTAGAAGAACAAGATGGCACCGTTACTGAATTTAATGTAGATACTGCATCAATCCCCTATTTAACACGCCCAGGTGCTGTACGATATAAAACTTCGATTGGTCGCCCAACAACCTTTGACCATAAAGCTCAAGGTGATTTATTTGCAACAGGTGAGTTTTCTTGGGGCGTATCAAATGGTTGGTCAATGTTTGGAGGGAGCTTAAATAGTAAAAACTATAATGCATTATCTTTAGGTTTTGGTCGTGATTTATTGTTTTTAGGCGCATTATCTTTAGATGTTACCCAGTCCTTTGCAAAACTTCCACAGCAAAATAATTTATCTGGACGCTCTTATCGTTTGAATTATGCAAAAAAATTAGAAGAATATAACAGTCAAATTCAGTTTGCAGGTTATCGCTTTTCTGAAAAAGACTATCTAAGTATGACGGACTACTTAACTTTAAAAGACTCTCGCTTACCTTATGCTGGAAAAAATAAAGAAATGTATACCATTTCTTTTAGTAAAAATTTTCCAGATCAAAAGACATCCGTATATTTAAATTTAAATCATCAAACCTATTGGGATCGATCAAGCCGTGATTATTATAATTTAATGATTAATCGAATATTTGATGCTGGCTCAATGCGAAATATTAATGTTTCACTATCTGCGACACAGAACAGATCTGACAGTAAAGATTATGGTGCTTATTTAGCTATCACTCTCCCGCTTGAATCGCGTTCGAGTGTCAACTATGCATTTTCATATAACAAAAATGATTTTAATAAAAAAGTTTCCTATTATGATCGTATAAATGAGCGTACAAATTATCAGCTCAATGTCGCGCACTCAAATAATAATAGCGTTTCTGGTGGTGCATATATTACACATGTCGGAGAACGCGCTCGAGTTACTGCCAACATCAATCATATTGAAAATCAATCGACTACTTTGGGTGCAAATCTACAAGGCGGTTTAACATTAACTGCTAAAGGTGTAGATTTTCACCGTGTAACATCTTTAGGTTCTACGCGTGTTTTGGTTGATACAGATGGCATTAAAAATATACCTGTCAAAGCGTATGGTCCATTAACAACTTCGAATTTCTTAGGCTCTGCAGTCGTAGCTGATGTGAGTAGTTATTATCGTAATCGAATTAGAGTAGATATCAATCATTTACCAGAAGATGCGGAAATATCCGATTCTATTCTACACACCACATTAACCCAAGGTGCCATTGGTTACCGTAAATTCAATGTTATTTCTGGAGTCAAAAGATTAGTGACATTACAAACATCCAATGGAGACTACTTGCCATTTGGTACGCAACTGGCCAATGAACAAGGTCGAATAACAGGATTAGTAGATGAAAAAGGACTTGTATATTTAAGTGGTATTCAAATTAATCAAAAAATAGTTGCAAATTTAAATCATGATCAAAAATGTTTCATTACGTTCACCGAACAGAACATAAACATTGATGAGGGTCAAACAGTTGTGTGTGAATTAGGTCATAAATAAGGATACATATGAATCGTTTAATGTTAAACAAAAAAATCTTAACGCAAGTATTTATGGTCAGTTTCGTTGGGCTGTCTACGCTCAGTCATTCAGCAATTACCATAGATCGCACACGTGCAATTTTTAATGGTTCGCAAAAATCAATGACTCTCATTGTTTCAAATAAAAATAATAAATTACCTTACTTAGCTCAAGCTTGGGTAGAAAATTCAGATAGCCAAAAAGTTAGCTTTCCTTTTATTGTTTTACCTCCCCTACAACGTATAGAACCTGGACAGTCAAATCAAATAAGAATTGAAGCATCGACCAAAATCAATGAGCTCCCTCAAGATCGGGAAAGTCTATATTATTTCAATGTCCGAGAAGTTCCACCTAAATCAGATAAACCAAATGTCATGCAAATTGCACTGCAAAGTAAAATTAAATTATTTTACCGACCTGCAAGTTTGGAATTAAATTCAACAGAAATGATGAATAATCCTTGGCAGGATAAATTGCAATTAATTAAACAAAATGGTGGGGTCACAGCTAAAAACCCCACACCTTACTACATTACAATTCTGAGTATTCGCCAAAGTAAAACTAGTGCAGATGCTGAAAATTTTGAAGCAACAATGATCTCTCCATTTAGCCAAGAAGCCTTGCCGATAAAAGCTCAATGGCTCGGAAGTTCTCCCGCGGTTACTTACATTAATGATTATGGTGGTCGTATTCAAATGCAATTTCAATGCGAAATAAACAATTGCAATGTGATAAAGACACCTGCAAAGGAGTAATCATATCAATGAATAAAATAAAATTCTGTGTTTCTCATTCGAGCCTAGTAATCCTGATGACGGTGCCCTTGAGCACAAGTTATGCAGAAGTTGCAGGCAATGTCGGAAAAATTCGGGTTCATGGTGCTTTAGTTGAAAGTGCATGTCAGCTAGAAATGACATCTGCCGATCAATCTATTGATTTAGGTACAATTCAAACTGCAGATTTTAAATCTATTGGCGATAAAGCTAAAGCAATTCCTTTTGAAATTTTACTTCAAGATTGTATTTCAACCAACACTTCAATGACTAATTTTAAAACAGCAACGGAATATTGGAGTACAGATCAACCTGCATTTAAAATTCGCTTTTTAGCACAAAGTGCTCAAGGTTTTCCAAATTTAATTAGTGTAAATGGTGCTAAAGGAATTGGGTTACAAATTAGTGAAGAAAATGGAACACCCATTGCATTAGGTACGAATAGTCATCCTTTATTTATTACGCCACCACAAGAAATTTTTAAATATTGGATTACCCCCATCAAAATTGCAACATTAGAACCAAATGCATTTCAATCTATTATTTCATTTGAATTAATTTATGAGTAATGAAATAAAGGAGGATGCAGATGTTAAAAAATGATAAAAAATATAATGCCAAAAATAGACTTAGAATTCTCATCATGAGCTTTGGCATATTATTGTTCAACTCCGCCCACGCTGCTCCTGCAACTGGTAACGGTGAATTGGTTGTCACGGGCAGAATTTTAGAGCAACCTTGCATTACGATAAATGACGACCCCATTATTGTCGATTTTGGAACAATCACCAATAAAGATATTTTTAAATATAGCAGTATGCGCCAACAATTTGTTATTGCACTCAACTGCGACATAGGTGCAAATGGGTCTGTCAGGGTTCAATTTAACAGTAGCAATGTCAGTGAGAATAATCAGCTTTTAAATGTATCACCACAAAGTCAAGCCAGTGGCATCGGAATTAAAATTGAAGATGAATCAGGCAATATTTTAACATTTGGGCAACGTACCGTATCTGTTCCGATCAGTGCTGGACCTAATAACATAAAATTTTATTCCTATGTGATCAAAAAATCGAGCACGCTTCAACTCAGTGATATTGCATTAGGTACTTTTGAAGCTTCTGCTACTTTTCAAATAATTTATGAATAAATACTTATTCTTCAATTATTGTTTAAATACAAAGTGAATCAATGATGCGCTCACTTTATGTCTATAGACAAATTAACTGAATGAGATGAAAAAAGGATAAAGCAATGATTAAAAAAGTAATATTCAGCATGTTCTTTTTATTCAGTATAACGAATTCTCATGCATTCATATGTCAAGATAATGCGACAGGTGCACAGGTTGGAAATGATGGTGCCGTCTCTTATATCAGTGTTCCTTTAGATTCAGATTTCATCAAAGGATCTGGAGGTAGCCAAGTAAATGAATTTGCGGATATTAACACCTTTTATTCTTGTTATAATCAAGCACCTGGTGCTTATGCCGATTTTCTATTTATGACACAGTTTACCTCCGCATTAAACCCAAATACTGTATTTGGCGTGCAAATTAAAGGTAAAAACTATTTTGGAAGTTTACCTGGTGATACTTTAGTCATGGAGTTTCCATTAAACGAAGCAGCTCGACAAGAATTGCCATTGAAATTAGTCATGATGGTCAAAAACAGACCGGATGATGGCATCTTTGTAAAAAAAGATGATGAATTATTAAGAGCAAAGATGTGGAAATATGCAAACTATGATGGAAACCCCACACCTATAGACCATGAAAGATTCGACTGGGTATTTACCGCTGCCAACGATGTTATTTTAACTATTGGAACCTGCGATATTAATAATGGGCATATTATTGAAGTAGATTTAGGTGCACTTTATCGTTCACAAATTGCAGGACCAGGTGCAGGTCAATCTAGCATTGGTGTCAAAGAAGTTCCTTTAACTTACCAATGTAATGATGAAAATGGTGATATTGATCACAACTATTCACAAAAAATTAAAATGTATCTTTCTGCGGCACCTACAAGTTTTTCAAATACTGCAGTACAAGCAAGAACAGGAATGACTGCAGGTGGTGGTACCATTATTCCTAGTTTAGGTATTGAAGTCTACCATAAAGAAAGTAATAAGATATTAGCGCCAAACAGTAGGGCAAATGGATATTTTAATACCGAGATCAAGCAAGGTACAGGAAGTGATACATTAATTGTTGCACCTGTACAAAAATTAAATGCCACAGCAGAAGAACTTCCTGCCGGAGAGTTTAATGCGACAGGAACAATTATTATGACCACACAATAGACCTTTCAATTTAAACTTTTTTACTTGTCATAATTGAATAATAATTTACTTTTGTACAGCCTAGATAATTTGCTATCTAGGCTATACGTAGACAATAATAAAACCCTATAATTTCATATGGTAAAGTTCAATTATAAAAAAATCGAATACGAATCAGAAATAACCTATCAAACTAGTATAAATACAGCAGATGGTTAAAATCATAAATCAACCTAAATACCTATATAGATTTAAAGCAATTAGATTAAATATAGATATATTACAATCTACGTATATCTTGATGTAAATTCACGTATAAAATTATCACCAAGCCTCAAACATCCTATGTTATTCTTTGTAAATGCTACTATTTATAATAAGAAATGTGATTATGGCTATAAAAATATATATACAAGGTAGTCGCTTAACCCGCGAAATTTTTGAGTTTCAAGAAAAGAGCAATTTTAAACCCGTACACTATTCTGAAAAACCCGCTTTCGCTGCACTTTCATACGCATTTTTTCAAAAAAGTTCACATTCATCTCTACAAGAGAAGCGCTTATCTCATCAAAATAATATGATTCCGGCACATCAGCATCAACACTTTTTTCCACATCTTATCAATAAAGACTTTGACTTTATTTTGATTGACTTCATGAATGAAAAATATGGATTAGTGAATATTAATAATTGGAGTATTAATTACTTAGACTCAAAAACTGCAACAACTCATGACAGCATTCAAAAAAATGGCTTCCAAACAACGTATGGAAATAATGAATATTTACAAGATATTCTCAGAGGTTTTGACCTATTTTATGATAATTTAAAATCCATAGGGAAAAGTGAAAAGCTTATTGTAAATAAAATTTTTTGGGCAACGCATGATGAACATGGTAAAGCGTTATTTTCAATGCTGACCTATATCAATAAAGCCAATGAACTATTAAATGAAATATATTGCTCACTAGAAAGAAATTATACAAATTTAAAATTCATCAACTATGGGAAAACTGTATTTATAACTCGATCTAAACTAAAAAATGGATTAAATACTTACTATTATATTGATAAGATTTACAAAAAAGCCTTGATTGAAATAGAAAATTATTGCGAAGAAAGTATCGTCCTTCTTGATCCGAAGCTGAGGATCTCAGACAATTATATGTATTTTAATGCTCACTTTAAAAAGTCCAACTTTGAAATAGAATATGCTGCTTATCTCTTTAAAAATAAGATCAAAATAAATACTCAATGGTACCAAGATTCACCAAATTTTGTTTTTAGTATTCAAGGTGCAGGAAGCTATGAAGTTCAGTTATTTTGTAGAATAAAATATAGCAAAATCATAAAAAAATATTTGTCAGATGAAATTTATCACCCAAACTAAACCTTACGAACCAATTTCTATCAGTTATATTTAAAGCTATCAACTTTCCTTCTACGCTGAATTATCCCAAATGTAATCTGTAATAACGGATGATATAAATAATATTAAAATGAATATTTCGTGACTATTTTACAACCTATTTCACGTAAATATTACATAAACAATCAATCTGGAGGAAATTTACTCATATAGTTTACAATTCACATTAATTAATCTGCTATGCATTTATAAAATCTAAGAATAACCTTAAATTCTAGTCTTAATTCACTTCATTTCTTAAGAATACATACCTCGTTATAATCGGAAGCCTTACGGGGTTTTTTATTATAAAGCTCATATCATTATTTTATATGCCAATTCAATTTTATATTCACAATGACTTTACTTGTTTAGTCAATATAAAAATATATATGGCAATTCAAGTTTGTTATTGAAATATTTCCTAAACGTTTATTCCTCAGATTTTACGCATTAAATCATAACTTAATATTTTCTATTTATAGCTCTTTGAAATGACGAATTTTATGCCTTAATTCATTTAACCATTAAAAAGCCACTCTCGTGGCTTTTTAAAATTTCAACCAGCTGCGTGATAACCCTCTTCATCTTCTAGCACTCTATAGCGCCAATATCTACCGCTTGCAACCCAAACAATATTTTGATGAAAATTTTTTTCTAAAGCGCTGTGTATATTCAATGTTAAAATATGATCACCTTCAGAATTAATTTTCAAAAACTTCTTTTGTTCATTTTTAATTAAATAATCTACTATATCGGCTTGATATAGACATCCCTCTTCTTTAAGCCTAGCCTGTATCCATATAATAATTTGATTAAGACTTATGCAATTACTTTCAGACAATACACTTACTCTCGATTTCATTCCTATTTTGTTGAGATAAGGTTAAACTTGCTTCAGCAAATTTTCCAGACTCAAGTTTTCTCCCAGCAAACCATTGACATTCGTAAATACCTGTGAAATCAGAGGGTTTATTTATTGGGCGCATTGTTTTATAAACCGACATTTCTGGCCCCCCAGCGTTTAACTTCACCACATCTCCAATTTGATATTTAGGTTTTCTTACTTCGCTCATTCTTTCCCCCCTTTCTATTTACAACTACTACTTTAGCTAAAAGTGAGCTTATAGAACTTAGTTGAAAAATAGATTTTTACTACTCTAACGTTCAAGTTTATCTTTTACATTGATTTCACTTACTCACTTTTCAACTATACTTAAGTGTATAACATACTAAAAAACAACTATATTTTTATTTAGTAAATCAAATTTTTCTTAATAAAATTATTTAACTAAATATTTTGAATCACATAACAAATTATATTTCATATTACTTGTATACTAAAATCTCATTACATGTATTGCTGTAATTCCCCTCAATGAAGCTTTTTTACAAATATGTATTACCAGATAACGTTCAAGATAACCTGTTTTAAGTTCGTAAATTATCCTATAACCATTCTTAATTTCAATACTGGTATCTTTTGTATAAATCGTTCTTTTATGAATCTCTATTTTGCATTGACTTAATTCATATTGGTCTTGATTAAACCCTATTACCGTTAACTTCTCATCAAACCTACTCATAATTTTTTTTAATTAGTTACTTGTAACGTTTTATAACACAATAAATCAATAAAAAAACAATAAATTTATCTTTAATGCATACAAATCAATCATTTCCACTCATAATCGAATTCTAATATCTGTGACGTGTTTTTTAATTTAATATATTATTCATACGAAATAAATAATTTTAATAAAGGATGAAAGTTCCCCTGAGTATTGGCGTAAAACTCTAATATATGAATTGCAGTAATCTCTTTTATGTTATTTTTGTATGAACATGCATTACCAAATAAGACTCAATATACCCACACTTATTTTCTCTAAGGTCTGTTGACATTTCATACTGGTAACCAGATAAAAATACAAGCTAAAGCAACTGAGTTTTCATAGTTTCGCATTAGCTTATCGTAACGTGTGGCAATACCTCTGAAATGTTTCAATCTTGCAAATGCATTTTCAACTCAGTGTCTGATCTTATATAAATACCAGTCCATATATTCATTACTGGATTTAGAGTTATATTTCTTGGAAATATTGGCTTTCGTTGTTGTACTTTTGATTTTCTCTCTGAGAAGTTCTGAGTCATCACCATGATCAGCACATAAGACTTCAATTTCTTCTAAATTTAAGCCATCAATTAGATCAGGTACAACTTTTACATCATGAGTTGTTCCATCACGGATGATAAATTCGATAGGGTTTCCGTTTGCATCCACCGCTAAATGGATTTTAGAGCGACTCCCACTGATACTTTTAGAAATAGATTGCACTTTGATGACAGTCGCATGTTGATGAGCTCTCACATGGCTAGCATCAATAAAATTCCATTCTAAGTCTGCATCACTAGATAATAATTTAAATATTTTAGTAGTTTACTGTCTTTACACCAACGATTGAATTTCTTAAAAATAAAGTTTGGCTTGCCAAAGACCTCAGGTATATCTCACCAAGGACATCCTGTTCTAATCCGATAAAGAATTACCTCAATAAATGATCTTAAATTATGTTTGAGATAAATACCGAAATTAAAGAAGAGAGATTTTAGCTTAGACCATGTTGATCAGTCAGCATAATTCGAAGCATAGCGAATAGTGAAATTGGGTTTGGTGATTTAATTTTACGACTTCGCTATTTTTTAGCCTACAAATGTCAACAGACCCTAGAATTTTTTAATTGTTCTTGAATAGCAATTTCAATCGCAGGTAACTGCTTATAAACGTGTGCTAAAGAAAAATTCGCACATCATTAATCCTATTTATAATAGCATATGAATAGAGGTAACAACGCATCCTCCATTATTAACATATTTGGTAACTGTTTCAACTTTGATCTTGTTCTTGACTTTGATAATTTCATTTTGTCGCAGATTGGTATGAAATATTGCCACTTTTACCATTCTTTCTAACTGTACCAACCAATAAACATGATAAATAAGCAATAAAAAAGGCTTGCAAGTACATGATATTCCTTGCAAACCCTTGATATGTATATGGTAGGCATATCCAGACTCGAACTGGAGACCTCTACGATGTCAACGTAGCGCTCTAACCAACTGAGCTATACGCCTAAAGTGATTTGCATGATATTCAATTTTCTATTTTAAGACAAGTAGTTTTATACATAATTTAAATGGACGCATACTTTTTAATCTTATTTTGTCTTTTTTTCTTTTTCTCCACTTAAATATCATAAATTAAGCTCAGTTTATAACATGTATAATTTAAAAAACCAGATCAAAGATCTGGTTTTCACTGTGTAATACCTTCATGAAGTTGAGTTAAGATTCAATTACTTAACAAGGGCATTTTTTAATACCACCATCAGCACTTGGATAACGTGCATCGACACAATAACGATAAAATGTTTTTGCATCCATCGCCTCTAAGTCTGGGTGATGTTTTTTCATGTGCTCTAAATAATTTTGGTAATCTGGAACCCCAACCATTAAGCGAAAACTTTGCTGTAAACGTTGCCATAACGTCGCAATTCTCGACCAATTTTTAGGATTAAAAATTAAATCCCTCTGAGACATGATTGTCATTTTAATAATCTTATAGATTATTGTCTTTCCATTTTTGCCAAATTTAAGGTTCATAAAAAACTCCCCATTTAATGCGTTATTTTAGGTCGATCAAGTTCTTCTGGATCAACATAAATTGCTTCAGCTTCATGCGCTGTTGGTGTTGGGCTTGCTAAAGCTCGACGAATTACGCCAACCGCCGCAATTAACATTACAATTGCAACAATCATAAAGAATGCGCACAGCACGGCATTAATTTGATTCGATAATACAATGTTTTGCATTTCGCCAAATGTTTTCGCCGGTTTTAAAATCTCACCACGGGCAATTGCATCAGAGAATCGATTGGCCTGTGCTAAGAAACCAATTTTTGGATTCTCATGGAAAATCTTTTGCCAACCTGCTGTCATTGATGTAATGAAGAGGAAAATCGTTGGAACAATAGTGACCCAAACATATTTTTGTTTCTTCATCTTAAATAAAATAACAGTTCCTAGCATTAATGCCATAGCCGCTAAAATTTGGTTACCAATACCAAATAATGGCCATAAACTATTGATTCCACCCAGTGGATCAATCACACCTTGATAAACAAAGAATCCCCATCCCGCGACAGCAACTGCTGTTCCTAACATATTTCCAAAAAAATTACGTGAATTTTTTACAGCGGGAATCACAATACCAACAGTATCTTGAACCATAAAACGACAAGCACGTGTACCCGCATCTACCGCTGTTAAAATAAATAATGCTTCAAATAAAATGGCAAAATGATACCAAAATGCCATCATTTCACGACTATTGAAAATCTCTGTAATAATGTGCGCCATACCTATTGCAAAGGTAGGAGCACCACCGGTACGAGATAATATTGAGCTTTCTCCTACTTCATGTGCAAGTAGAGTCAATGCTTCGGGTGTAACCACAAAACCTAAATTACGTACGGCTTCCGATGCAGATTCAACGGTTGTTCCTAATAATGCAGCTGGTGAGTTAATGGCAAAATATACGCCTGGATCCAAAACAGTTGCACAGACTAAAGCCATGATAGCAACAAATGATTCCATCAACATTCCACCATAACCAATCATACGAATATCTTTTTCGTTATTGACAAGCTTTGGTGTCGTACCTGAGGAAACGAGCGCATGGAAGCCTGAAATAGCACCACAAGCAATCGTAATAAATAAGAAAGGGAATAAAGAGCCTGCAAATACAGGTCCAGAACCATCAATAAATGGCGTGATTGCTGGCATTTTCATTTCAGGCATTGCAAATAAAATACCTACTGCGAGTCCAACGATAACCCCTATTTTAAGAAACGTAGACAAATAATCACGTGGTGCTAATAACAACCAAACTGGTAAAACCGATGCGACAAAGCCATATCCAATTAACCACCATGTTAACTCCGTACCAGATAAGGTAAAGAATGGTCCCCAATATGGATGTTGAGCAATATCTCCTCCATAAATAATGCCTGCCATCATTAATACAAAACCAATGATAGAAACTTCAGCAATTTTTCCTGGTCGGATATAACGCATATATATCCCCATAAAAATTGCTATGGGTACTGTGGCTGCAATACTGAATACACCCCATGGGCTATTGGTTAGTGCTTTTACCACCACAAGTGCAAGTACGGCTAAAATAATAATCATGACGCCTAACGCACCCAGCATCACAATAATTCCAGCAAAAGTTCCTAATTCTTGTTTTGCCATTTCTCCTAAAGATCGACCATCACGGCGAGTGGAAATGAATAAAACTAAAAAGTCTTGAACAGCACCTGCCAGTACAACACCAACTAACAACCAAATTGTGCCCGGTAAATAACCCATTTGTGCAGCAAGAATTGGTCCGACAAGTGGCCCTGCCCCAGCAATTGCAGCAAAATGATGCCCAAAAAGTACACTTTTATTGGTTGGTACATAATCAAGACCATCATTTAACCGATGTGCAGGCGTTAAACGACGTTCATTAAGTTCAAAAACTTTATTCGCAATAAATAAACTATAAAAACGATAAGCAATACTATAAACACATGCCGCAGCCAAAATGAGCCAAACAGCATTTACATGTTCACCACGACTAAGTGCAAGTATGCCAAAAGAGACTGCTCCAAGTATTGCGACCAAAAGCCATATTATTTTTGAAGCCATTGATGGCTTCGTTTGAACTGAATCCATGTCAATTCCTCTAACTTATTAGATTTAAATTAACCAGCAATAATTTTTTTAATACATCGCATTGCTGTTTCTAATTATGTGCTTTCACCCTTTTTATTATCTTTTACTTTAAAATTCTGATATTAAAAAAGGGATGATTACCATCATCCCTTTCTATAATAGTCTATTATTAAACTATTATGCACGCTCTAAATATTCACCAGTACGTGTATCTACACGAACACTTTCTTCTTGCTGTACAAATAATGGTACGCGTACCACTGCACCTGTCTCTAGTTTAGCAGGTTTACCACCACCACCAGAGGTATCACCACGTACACCTGGGTCAGTTTCAACAATTTTAAGTACAACAAAATTAGGTGGATTTACATTTAATGGCACACCATTAAATAACATAATTGTACATTTTTCATTAGAATCATCTTTTAACCATTTTGCAGCATCGCCCATTGCTGTTTTATCAGCTGCGATCTGTTCAAAAGAAACAGGATCCATGAAATTCCACATTTCACCATCATTGTATAAATAGTCCATTTCGACTTCTACAATGTCTGCTGCCTCTAAAGACTCACCAGATTTAAATGTTTTTTCTAACACTTTGCCTGAACGAAGATTACGTAACTTCACTCGGTTAAATGCTTGTCCCTTACCAGGCTTAACATATTCATTTTCCATGATTGAACATGGGTTACCATCAAGCATAACCTTAAGGCCTGACTTGAAATCATTCGTAGAATAATAGGCCATGAATGGCACACTCCAAACTAACTAACTTAGATAATTTAATGCTAAGAACGCGATAGCATTAACTTTTAATCACACAATAAAATAATGCTTATATTTTCATGTGTCGCATTCTAAATGAGCAATACATTACGAAGCAATGTAAAATTTTAATATCTAATTCAAATACTCTTTGTATTTGTATTGAAATTAAACAAAGTACATTTAAACTTATATCACTTAAAGGTAAACTTTAAATGAATGATCTTATCCTATGAATGATTGCATCATTGTCTAGGTTTTTCATCACTCAATTCACTTAACCTTCTCTGTATTTGGGCATTGTTGATAACAACATACCCCACTCAGCACTATTTTAAACATGTAGCATGATAAACTATTTGTACCAAGAGCAAAACTGGCAAACCCAACTTAGCGATCTTATAACAGATCCTGCTGAGCTTCTAGAACGATTAGAACTTTCAACCGAACAACTTTTGTCTGGTGGTCTTTTAGCGTCTGAGCAATTCAAATTACGGGTTCCGCGTGCTTTTGTAGAAAAAATAGTGAAAGCAGATCCTTATGATCCTTTACTCTTACAAGTTCTTCCACATCATCTCGAGCTTTTAGAGCATCCAAATTTTGTCACTGACCCATTGGGTGAGGAACAAGCAAATCACTTACCCGGTATTTTGCATAAATATCAATCTCGATTTTTATTAACGCTTACAGGCGCCTGTGCAGTGCATTGTCGATATTGTTTTCGACGACACTTCCCATATCAGGAAAATTTGCCTAAATCCGATGATTGGGTCAATATTAAACATTACATCGAAAGCCAAGCAGCTATCAATGAGGTTATTTTAAGTGGTGGCGACCCCTTAACGTTATCTAATCGAAAATTAAAATTATGGATTGAGCGCCTTGAAACAATCGATCAATTAAAATACTTACGTATCCATTCTCGTGTTCCTATTGTCATTCCAAATCGAATCGATGAGGAGCTCATTTCATTATTTAAAACTAGTAGGCTCCGAATTATTCTGGTGGTACACTCAAATCATAGCAATGAACTTGATGATTTTACCTGTACGAAAATTAACGCACTTGTAAAAGAAAATATTACGGTACTCAATCAATCTGTTTTATTAAAAGGCGTTAATGATTCTGTTAAAGCGATCACTGATTTGAGTTATAGATTATTTGATGCAGGTATTATGCCTTATTACTTACATGTCTTAGACAAAGTTAAAGGGGCGGCTCATTTTGATCTCCAAGCGGAGGAAATAGATCAAATCTATACAGATGTATTGGCAAACCTTCCTGGTTATTTGGTTCCTAAATTAGTCAGAGAAATTGCAGGTGAAAAAAATAAAACACCATTGTATGGAGTTTCAACATATTGACCCTTTGGGGATAGAACATCAATGAAAATTTCTAATATTTTACTAAGTCCTCAAGAGCAATTACTAGATAAATTGAGCTTTTGTAAAAGTTCAGTTAAAAGTATGCAGGAGTGGATTAATAATTTAAACACACTTCAATTGGGTAGTTATTCTAAAGCTCTTTGTAATGCAATTATTGAAATTTCTGAATTAAAATGTTCTGAAACACTCAGATTTGATTTAATTCAGGTGATTCACTCCTCAATTGAAAACACCTTAAATAATCTTGAAAAGCATTATTTTAACCAATCACTCATTACCAATGATCGTAATGAACAAATCATTGAATTGGCTCTTTTATTAAGAACTCAATTTGCAAAAATATATATTAATATTGCTCAGCAAAGTCATAACATACTCACTGAGCAAAAAATTTCATTATTCGCTTTCCAATTAAAAAAAAATTTCCAAACCGCTCGAATTTTTGCCAGTTATTATGCCTTACAACAGCTAGGTCGTTTACTTTATCAGCAGCAAACTTTATATAGTACACCACGTCCTGGTCAATGGTTAATTGCTCATCAGCTGATGAGCTGTGCAATACAATATCACTTTAATTCGACGAATATTAACCTTCTACAAGGAACACACTACCCTTTAAAAAATATTAATGAAGCTTACGCACAGCTAATTTTACTTGATATATTTAATAACAACCAAATTCGCCCTTCAGAAAGCCAAGGTCTCTATTTATGCACTTTTGACTGGGCTAAACTCATCCACATTTCTGCGAAAGAAACCATCAATTCACGTTATATTATAGATTCAAATAAAGATTTGGCTCCTGTTTACAATGCGCATCAGGAACATAACTTTAAACCGGATATTTTTATTTCAACTCAAAGTTTACTCGAGTACTTAAGTAATAATGAAGGATGGCATAAAGAAAATTTATCAGATAATGAAAAAAAGTTTCTAACGCCTGCTCTACACTTTCACATTCACAATTTATTAACCACCAAAGCAGAACGTCGTCATGAGCGTTATGAATATTCAACACAAATCAAAATTTGTTTTGGCGTCAGCGTTGCTCACTACTATCTGTCTAAAGGGAAAAACTTCATAGAGACCTTAAATACAAATTTTAATGATAATACGCAATATGAAACCCGCTTTATTAATGCAGATAGTACACCTTTCAAACAAAATATTAAGTCACTGGAACGTGAAACAAGAAAAATTTATCAAGTTGATGTTTTAGATATTAGTGTCAATGGTTATCGTATTAAATGGACTGGCGTAACACCTGCAACCTTAAAAACAGGAGAGTTTATTCTGGTACAAGAAAACTCACAAAGTCCATGGCGAGGCGGTGTAATTCGCTGGATCAAACAATCAACAGATAAAAAAATTGAAATGGGATTAGAAATTTTAGCTCAAGATATCGCACCTTGTGCAATTCACTTACAGGCCAATCAACAGAATGATTATTTCCCAGCCTTACTCATGCAGTCAACACAATTAGATGACGTTTCCACACATTTAATTGTCTCTGGTATGAATATTATTAAAGAAAAACAAACCATTTTATTACATTTAAAAGATCAAGAATTAAAAGTATATTTAACCAAACCCATCTTGATTACTCAAAGTTTTACATGTTTTGATTTTGAATTATTAAATGAACAACAAAAACCCAGTTTAAACCGTTTTATTCAGAAACAATTAAATGAAGTTAAAAATCAAGATCAATGGGATGCTTTAGAATAAATTTATAGACATTTTTATGTAATAAAAAAGCGGGTAATTACCCGCTTTTTTGAATCTAGTATTAACGTTTGATAGAACGTGACATACCAGAAAAACGTTGCTTGAACTTGTCAATACGACCACCTGTATCAACATTCTTTTGCTTACCAGTATAGAAAGGGTGGCAAGCTGAACATACGTCAAGATAAAGTGTCTCTTTACCAAGTGATGAACGAGTTTCGATTACATTACCGCAAGAACAAGTTGCAACTAATTTTTCATATTTTGGGTGAATATCGGCGCGCATGCTCGATTACTCCATTAATTAAAGAAGGTTTTGCTGTCATCGCAATTGATCACTCTCAAAATGAGGAAATGGCAATGTAATACATTACATCGGCAGATCAACACCATAACAGACCATTCTTTTGGCTCACCGAAACGGATACCGTTAGGGCTAAGCACAACAAGTTGGACAAGATTATACTTGAATATTTTCAATTATGCGAATTATTCTTCATCTTCTACACGCGTATGGTTCGCCCAATAATTAGCAATAATACCGCAGACCATTAATTGTATTTGGTGAAAAATCATAATGGGTAATACAATCATACCCAAAGGCTGCCCAATGAATAAAATTTGCGCCATAGGTACACCACTTGCCAATGTCTTTTTAGATGCACAGAAAAATACTGCTTTTTGATCTGCTTTATTAAACCCAATCCATTTGGGAATATACAATGCTAAAAGCATCACGATGGTTAATAAAATTGAACATGCTAAAATTAATAAAAATAAAGTCATTCCATTTACTTCTTGCCAAAGTCCTGCAACGACTGCACTACTAAAAGCACCATAAACCACCATTAGAATACTGCCTTGGTCAAAAGCTTTCACAATGCCTGGAATTTTTTGCATTTTGGGGAAAACATAAGGACGTAAAACTTGCCCCAAAATAAATGGAACTAAAAGTAATAACAAAATATTCAGAACAGAAGATGTCGCATCATAATCATGTTGTGATTGCCCAAAAATGAGCAAACTTACCAATACAGGTGTGATAAACATGCCAATAATATTTGAAAATGATGCACTACATACCGCACTGGCTACATTTCCTTTCGCCACTGACGTAAAAGCAATTGAAGATTGTACGGTTGAGGGTAAACAACACATAAACAAGAATCCCCAGTACAACTCTTGTCCTAACAGAGGAACTAGAATTGGCTTAGCCAATAATCCTAAAATCGGAAATAATGCAAACGTAAAAGCAAAAACAAGTACATGCAATTTCCAATGCATGATGCCTTGTACGACAGCTTCTCTAGAAAGTTTTGCACCATGTAAAAAAAACAGCATTGCAATTGCAGCAATGGTAAGCACACCAAAAATATCAGCAGCTTGTCCATAGACAGGAATAAATGTTGCAAGTAGCACCATTAAAAATATCAAAATTGTAAACCGATCAAGTGCTAAGAGCTTTAACATATCCCCATCCTTTTCAAATTCAATTAAAAACCCAATAAGATGGGTTTATCATTTGATAAATATCTTACTGGGCTTTTCAAATAAAGCGAACATTTTCGGGAAATGTTCACTATTTTGTTAAACTATGTCAATTAATTATTATGTGCATTTTCATCTTGTTGAATCAACTCAATTTTATATCCATCTGGATCTTCAACAAAGGCAATGACTGTGATCCCACCTTTCATTGGACCTGCTTCACGCACAACCTTTCCACCACGCGCCTTAATGTCTTCACATGCCTGATAAGCATCATCTACAGCAATCGCAATATGCCCATAGCCATTGCCTAGATCATATTGATTGGTATCCCAATTATGGGTTAATTCAAGTACTGCCGTACTTTTTTCATCCCCATAACCGACAAAAGCTAGGGTAAAACGGCCTTCTTCATAATCGCGTTTACGTAATAAAGTCATTCCCAGTACTTCGGTATAGAACTGTAATGATTGTTCTAAATTGCCTACACGTAACATGGTATGGAGCATACGCATTGTTTATCACCTTTTAAATGAAAGTTTAAGACTGTTGATGTTCTTTCAATAACTTGGCAACCCAAACGACTAAAAATAGAATTGGGATCCCAATAAGTGTCGTCATTAAAAAGAAATCTGGATAACCGATTTTAGTCACAATCGTACCTGAATAACCGCCTAAAATTTTAGGCGTTAAAGTCATTAAGGAACTGAAAATTGCATACTGCACAGCCGTAAATGATACACTGGTTAAGCTAGATAAAAATGCAATGAATGCTGCACCAGCCAGCCCAGCCGCTAAATTATCAACAACAATTGCAAAATAAAGCCACAACGAACTATATTCTTTAATCACTTTCCCACTCAACTCAACTTCTCCAGCCGTTGACTTCACAGGAAAAATGGGTTGAATGTTTACATCTAATGTAGGCTTTTGATCAATGACTTGATACGTGCGCTCACTTTGTAAAACATTTACATCATCTTTAAAGTTGACCACAGCAAAAATTTGTTTAGCTTTCGCAGCCTGTAAAACTTTCCCATCAATTGCGCCACTAAATAAATTATTTGCATCGAGTCTTGCAGGAAACTCCTGTTGATCAACCTTTAGTGTTATCGGGCGATCTGCATTTAACTGGTCGATCGAAACACCTGATAGCTGTCCTTTAATGACAACACTTTGCTTTATTTCTTTCGCTGAGATTTGGTCATCAGAAGTAATCGGTAACATCAATATTTGTGGCTGTTGAGATTCCACTAAATACGGTAAACTTAATTCTCTTTGTATAGTAATATCATCTGCATATTGAGAATGAACTTTAATCTGGTTCGATTGAGCTAAAACCTGATTGGGAACATTAATACGCCACTGCCCCACTTCATCAGGTTGTACTATATATTTCTGTTGCCCAACCTGAACCGTGACATCTCCTAAAGGAGGTCCCGATTTCACTAAACCAATAAATATTAAATTTGTAGTGCTTGCTAAAAAAGCACCCACAAACATTAATTTCATAATGTTCATACGTTGAGCAAGCAAACCACCCAAAAAACCGCCCAACAAACTAAAAAGCACGCCATAAACTTTCACAGCTTCTGCAATTTGTTCTTTGGTAAAGTTTAAATCTTGATAGAAAACATTAGAAATTACTCCAGAAATAATATCTGAAATACGATAAAAACCAATTAATAAAAGCAGGACTAATGCTAATTTCAGACCATATCGACTAAAAAAGTCTGCAATTGGGCTAACCCATGTTTCATAAGCCATTTGCTTATTCACAGCACCCAGTTTAACCAAGCTTGAACCTAACAGTAATGCAACTGCACCAGCACCAATAAAACGTAAAGCTTCCAAGCCAAATAATGCAAAAGAGTCTGTAATTTCAAGTGATTTTTTAATAAAAGAAACTAGGCTATCAGCATAAATATAACTTGCAACAAAACCGAGAATAGCCAAAAAGAAAACAAAAACTAAACGATAATAGTCCGATTTCACATAGGATTTTACGACACGCTCTACTTGCGGCTCTCGTACAATTAACGTGGTAATCACACCAATTCCCATGACTGCTGCCATAGCTAAGTACGTATATTTCCACGCATCATAAATATAATTACCTTTTGCTGTTCCTAAATATGCAGCTAAAAATAGAGCACCTGCACCCGCAATAATCATACCGATGCGATAGCCTGCATTATAGGTTGAAGCTAAAATCGTTTGCATTTGTGTTTCGGCAAGCTCAATACGATAAGCATCTATAACAATATCTTGAGTCGCTGCAGAAAATCCAAGTAAAACAGCGCCTGCTGCCATTTGATAAAGGTATTGCTGACCCAATGATGGGTCTGAAAATGCCATAATACAAATCGCACAAATGATTAAAACTTGTGCGATTAGCAACCATGCACGACGGCGACCTAAAGCTTTGGTTAAAAAGGGTACTGGTAATTCATCAACTAAAGGTGCCCAAACGAACTTGAATGAATAACCTAAAGCAGCCCAACTAAAAAAGGTCACTGCACTTTTTTCAATTCCAGCCTCGCCTAACCATAGCGATAAACTCGAAAAAATTAATAAAATAGGAATACCCGCAGAGAAACCCAAAAATAACATGATGAGTGCACGGCGGTCTAAAAAAGCTGTAAAGGCGGCTTTCCACCCTGTTGAGGCTGTTGTCATTACTTTAATTATTTTTCAGTTAAATCAGTATGTGCTATTCAACCGCTTAATCAACTCAGTTTCAACAGTATTTATTAAAACAATATAAATAATTGCAGATTAAACTGTCCTATTATCTTGAATTTTTCATGTAAACCTGTTTACCTTGAAACTCTATCGTTATTTTTTTGTTTTGGATTTTACTGTGACCCAAAAACTCGATCAATCAAGTTCTTCTTTATCTGCCAATACAACAAATCACACTCAGAAAAATCAAATAAATAATCTGATTTCATCTTTTGATCAACCGGATATTCAAAATACATTGATGCGTACACAATTAAAATCCGAACAACTGACACATATTCCAGACTTAACAAAAATACCTGCATCTACACGAAAAATTAAAGCCTTAAATGATTTTTTGGGACAAGATCGAGCACGTGCATCCGTTGAAGCTGGAATTGCCTTACCGTATTCAGGCTACAATATTTTTGCAGTAGGTACGGCAGGATTAGGTAAACGCACCATGATTAAGCGTTTGCTTCGCCAACACGCCAAATCTATGCCAACACCCAATGATTGGGTTTATGTCAACAATTTCAAACATTCGAGACAACCCATTGCATTACAACTCCCTGCAGGACAAGCAGCAAAATTTCAAAATTTGTTGCATCAAACTTGGCAAACCATTTTAAAACAACTAGAACGTAGATTCACAGCCGAATCTTACCATAACCGTATTGAGCTTATTCGTGAACAAACAGGTGATGAACAACAACAAGCCCTCATTGAGTTAACCAAAGAAGGTGAAGATTTAGACTTAAAATTAATCACCAAAAATGAAGAACATTGTTTTATTCCTGTGCATCTCATCGATAATAAAATTCAAGAAATGACACAAGCAGATTTAAATGCACTCAATAGCAAAGATCGTGCAGAAGTCTTAGCCAATATGCGTTATATGGATAAAAAATTAGAACGCTTAGGTTTACACTTGGGTGATTTAGAAGATGATGCACGCGATCAAGTCCAAATTTTAAATCGTGATATTGCTAAACAAGTCGTCATTCCTCGTATTGAACTATTATTGAATAAATTTTCTGAAGTGCAAGGACTCGAAGATTATCTCAAAGCTTATGCTGAAGATATTATTAATAATGTTGAAATTGTCTTAGAGCAGGAAGAAGATGATTTTACACCTGGAGTATTTAGCCGTGTTCCAGCCCGTTACCAAGCCAACATTATTGTGAGTCATAAAGCGAATAGTGGTGCTCCTGTAATTTTTGATGACTTCCCTACTCACTATAATTTATTGGGTCATGTTGAACAATTGACACAAAATGGCACAATTACCACAGACTTTACCTTAATTCGCCCTGGTGCTTTACATCGTGCCAATGGTGGTTTTTTAATGCTAGAAGCGGAGCAATTACTTGAACAACCTTATGCATGGCAAGGTTTAAAACGTGCATTAAAATCTGGTCAACTAAAGTTATCATCGCTTGAACACATGCTGACTTTAACTGGCAGCATCTCCATTGAACCTGCACCAATTCCATTAAATATTAAAGTAGTATTACTCGCTGAACCTGAAATTTATTATGAAATTTTAGAACTCGAACCTGAATTAGGCAGTATCTTTAAAATTCGTGCAGACTTTACAGATACCTTACAACGTAATGAAAGTAATGAACAAGCCTATATGCAGCTCATTGCAGATTATGTTCAGTCTGATAAGCTTTTACCATTTGATCGTAGCGCATTAGCATCTTTACTTACAGATTCTAGCCGTCAAGCGGAAGATCAAAGTTCTTTATCTCTACATGCCCTTACCTTAGGTGATTTAATTCGTGAAGCTCATCATCATGCAGTTCAAGCCAATGCGAAAAGTGTTTCTGAAGCACATATCAGTACGGCGCTTGATCATCGCAAATATCGCTTAGGCTATTTAAGAGAACTTTATTGGCAAGACTTATCACGTGGCACACAATTAATTGAAACACGTGGGCATCGCCTAGGGCAAATTAACGCACTCTCTGTTATTCACTATGCTGACGTTGAATTTGGTTTACCTTCTCGTTTAACTGCTTCTGTTTACCAAGGCGGCGGTGATATTCTAGATATTGAAAGAAGTGTAGAACTTGGCGGATCTTTGCATGCGAAAGGCGTGCTATTGATGTCAAGCTTCTTAAAAGCCCATTTTGGCCGTGAACAAACTTTACACTTCTCTGCTGCACTTGCCTTTGAACAAAGTTATGGTCAAGTTGATGGTGATAGTGCTACCGTTGCCGAGTTATCTGCATTAATTTCTGCCATTAGCCAGCTCCCAATTGATCAATCTTGGGCTATCACAGGTTCAATGAATCAGTTAGGTCAAGTTCAACCAATTGGTGGCGTCAATGCCAAAATTGAAGGTTTCTTTGACGCCTGTAAATTGCAAGGGCTCACAGGAAAACAAGGTGTCATCATTCCTCGCCAAAATATGCAGCATCTTATGTTACGTAAAGATGTTATCGAGGCTGTAACACAAGAACAATTTCATATTCATGCCATAGATACAATTGATCAAGCCTTAGAAATTCTTATGGCTCGCCCAGTCGGTACATTAGATAAAAAAGGTCGCTATAGTAAAGATTCGATTTATGCAGCAGTCATGGAGCAACTTGAATATTGGCAAGCCATTGAGGATGGTGAAGTCTTAGAAGAAGAGCCTAAGAAAAAGAAAAAAAAGAAGAAGAAAAAAGACAAAAAGAAAGATGTGATCATTATTGAAGAAACACTCAGTTCAAGTGAAAACTCTTCTGAAACATAGCATAAAAAAAGCGCCTACTTAAGGCGCTTTTTTTGAATTATGCTTCTTGTGCTGGACTATACTGTTCAACCAAGGGCTGCAATTCACCTTTTTGGAACATTTCCAATATAATATCACTACCACCGATCAATTCACCATTGATCCATAATTGTGGAAATGTTGGCCAATTTGCAATTTGTGGCAACTTAGCTCTAATATCTTGATTTTCCAAAATATTAACATATGCAAATGGGCGACCAATTTGACTAAGCGCTTCTACTGCACGTGCAGAAAAACCACATTGTGGAAATTGTGGTGTTCCTTTCATGTAAAGAAGAACTGCATGTTTTGCAATTTGGTCACGAATTAACGCTTCAGTATCGCGTGCTTGTTCAGTCATCGATCAATCCTCAACTAATCTGCATGGCATTATACCCTAATGTAAACAAAACAGTACTTCAAAAATAATTTTTCTAGTTTTATTTGTATTCGGGCTTTAAATTTCGATGATATTTTGCTTATATAGAACACCTGATGTTTTATATATACATCAATCATCCATATTTTCAATTACCTAACAGATAAGAGTTAGTCATGAATAACATTACCCTTGCTCCCGTGCAAACTGATCAACCTTCTCACTTGATGCCTGTTTTTGGTCGTCAACCGATCAGCTTTGTCCGAGGCCGAGGATCTTATCTTTATACAGAGGATGGTACAGAATATTTAGATGCCCTCACTGGTATAGCGGTATGTGGACTCGGACATTCTCACCCTGCAGTAACTGAAGCAATTATTGATCAAGCATCAACACTCATTCATACCAGTAATTTATATGAAGTTCCTTGGCAAACAGCTGCAGCGCAAAAACTGGCAGAAGTATCTGGGATGGAAGAAGTTTTCTTCTCAAATAGTGGTGCAGAATCGAATGAAGGTGCAATAAAAATTGCACGTAAATTTGGAAATATGCAAGGTATTACAACCCCTAAAATTATCGTTGCAGAGCACTCGTTTCATGGTCGTACTTTAGCAACACTCTCAGCAACAGGAAATGCAAAGGTTCAAGAAGGTTTCGCACCCTTAGTTGAAGGATTTATTCGTGTTCCTTTTGGTGATATTGAAGCAATTGAAGAGGCAGCAATTCAGCATCCAGATATCGTTGCAATTCTAGTAGAGCCAATTCAGGGTGAAGGTGGTGTCAATACAGCACCTCAAGGTTTTAGTTATCTTGAAGAAATCCGTCAAATTTGTAATCAACATCATTGGCTGATGATGCTTGATGAAGTACAAACTGGCAATGGACGTACTGGTCAATATTTTGCATATCAACATACACAAATTGTCCCTGATGTCATTACCACAGCAAAAGGTTTAGGTAATGGCTTCCCTATTGGTGCAGTCATGACCCAAGGGCGTGCTGTAGGCGTGTTAACTGCAGGTAATCATGGTTCTACTTATAGTGGGACAGCTTTAGGTTCACGTGTTGTTTATACAGTTATTGATACAATTCAAAAAGAAAATTTGATTGAAAATGCCAATATTATGGGAACATACATTGTTGAACAGTTTAAGCAGCAACTTGCTGAACAAAATGTCATTGTTCGTGGTTTTGGGTTAATGATTGGACTTGAACTGCCAAAAGCATGTGGCGAATTAGTCAATGTTGCTCGTGAACAACATCAATTAATTATTAATGTCACTGCTGGATCTGTTATTCGTTTACTTCCAATACTAAATATTACTCAAGAACAAGCTGATGAGCTTATTTCACGTATTGTAAAACTCGTAAAAGATTTCCTTTAAATATAAATAAAATAAAAGCCGCAAACTGCGGCTTTTATTTTTTATAGATTAATCAAATTATTATGAAGCTTCTTGATATACTCTGCCCACAGGTAATTGGCTAAAATACTGTTTTAATGCATCTAAACAACGATTAATTTTCATCGGTTGTTGTTCTCGTTTAGAAGTTAAAGCATATAAAGTAAATGGTTGTAATTTCCACTCAGGTAAGACTTCAACCAAAGTTCCATTCATTAATTCTTTTTGAACATCTAAATATGTTAAATTTGCAATACCATTTCCATTTAAACAAAATGCTTTCGCAACCATGACATTATTCGAAGTAAAACGAGAATTTAATTCCAACTCAATTAAATCACGACTACCCATATGTTTAAATTTAAATAATCTAGAATCTTTCACTAAATGAATTGGAATCACATCATGATTTTTTAAATCTTCAGGGCGAGATATTGGCATTGATTGATTTAAGTAACTTGGTGCTGCAACCAAAACTCTCTCAACTTGCGCTAAAGGAATCAACGTAAGATTTTGATCATCAATTTTTTGACTCATTCTCAACGCAATATCAATTCGACCTTCAATCAAATCAATATATTGATTATCTGCTTCAATATGCACAGCCAATCCACGATGTGCTGACATCCAATGCGATAATGCTGGAATGACGTGGTTCGCTCCAAGCTCTGGAGTTGTTGCAATACGTAAGTCCCCAACGAGATCATCACGTAACTCGTTTATACGTATTTTACCGCGCTCTGCGGCAGCTAACATTTCCTGGCAACTGTGAAAAAAGGCCTGTCCAGCTTCGGTCAAACTTAATTTTCGTGTTGAACGATGTAGAAGCGTAACTTCCATATCATTTTCCAACGATCGAATTTGCTGACTCACTGCACTCGTTGTAATACCAAGTTCGCGTGCAGCTCCACTAAATGAGCTTTTTTCAACTACGCAGGCAAATACGCCCATTGCACGAAGTTGATCTAACATAAATTTCCCTCTGAACTTATGAGTGCTCTATCTTCCGACCAAAGCAACTCATTGTATTATACGGTGAAATTTATCGTTTGTATTCGTTAAATTTAATTTATTAATAAAATATTTTCTGGATTAACTGGCTTACCATCTTGCCTAACTTGAAACTCAAGCATAGTACGGCTTGCTCCCGAAGATCCCATCTCAGCAATCTTTTGTCCAGCATTTACATTTTGCCCACTATTAACTAAGAGTTTACTATTGTGGGCATAGGCAGTGATATAACCATCGATATGTTTAATTAAAATTAAATTACCATATTCTTTTAAACCATCTGCTGCATATACCACTTGACCATTTGCTGCTGCAAATACAGGGTCTCCTGCATTTCCAGTAAAACGTACACCTTTTACATTCGAGGCTAAATTAAAGCGCTCTAAAACAGCTCCATTGGTTGGTCTCACCCACTTCAAAGTCGATGTTTTACTTGGTGTTGGTGGACTTACAACTGCAGTGTTTTTAGTACTCTGCACCGTCGTTTGTGTCGGAATGTTTACTTTTTGACGTTCAATTTGAGCCGTTTGTGTAATTGGTTGCGTTTTTACAGTCTGTGTTTTCCCGTTATTTTGCAAACGCAAAGATTGTCCCACATATATTTTATAAGGAGGCGCAATATCATTTATTTCTGCAATATTAATATAATTCATTCCATATCGGCTCGCAATACCACTTAAAGTATCACCTGAACGAACAGTATAATAATTAGGGGCTGTCGCATACCGCGTAGCACTAGTATTATTCACTTGAGGCTTCGTTGCACAACCCGTTATTGCTACAGTAGAAACAATCGCTGCAAAAGTTAATGTTGTTTTTATAAATTTCAAAGGCATTGAATTACCTTGCAAATATGACGCAAATTGCATTTATTATCCTCACACAAATAATGACTCTAAATACTTTAACCAAATTTTAGTCAACAATTAGATATTTTTTTTATAAAATATCTTTATATTCACAAATTTATAACATTATAACCTCAATTGATGACTTAATGTTTCTAAAATTGCATAGTTTGTTCTATCCATCTGTATTGGAGTGATACTGACATAACCCTGAGATACCGCTTTTAAGTCAGACTCTATACTTACCTCACTTTTTTTAGAGCTCACAACTTCTTCACCAGATAGACCAATCCACTGAACATCTCTACCCCGTATATCAGTACATGCAGTAACTGGTTTCAAAAGTTTCTTTTCCCCTAAATGGGTGACTTTAACGCCTTTTATATTGAATACATCAGGAATATTAATATTAAGAACATGTTGAAATGGAATTTTAGGTAAGCCTGATGCAATAAAATCATGTACCCATTGTGCAGCCTGCTGATAATGAATTTTATCTACATAAGATTTTACTTGATCTCCTGCTAATGAAATAGCAAGCGCTGGTTGCTTCAACAAACGACCTTCAAAAGCAGCACCAACTGTTCCTGAATATAAAACATCATCAGCTAAATTTGCGCCACTATTAATTCCACTAACAACCAGATCAAATTCAAAATCAAATAACCCATTCAACGCAAGAAAGACACAATCTGCTGGAGTCCCGTTGACAGACCATTTATCGGAGGCAATTTGAATCGCTCTCAGCGGTCGATCTAACGTCAAGGCACTAGAAAAACCACTACGTTCACTCTCAGGTGCGACCACAACAATTCGTCCTAATGGTTTTAAAGCATCTGTTAAAGCTTGTAAGCCTGGCGCTAAAATACCGTCATCATTTGCAATTAAAATATTCACTTCACACTCGTCTTTCTTAGTAAACAAACATCTATTTCTTAAATTTCATATAGATTCTATAGCTTATAATCAATTACAAGTTATCGTCGATATAAACATTATAATTCAATCATATTGAAGTCCTTTTTGAAATCAAGGTGTATTCAAATATTCCAACACTCAAGCAATTAAAATTTTTCTTTAAAATCGAAATAAAAGATAGAATCTAGTTACGCACAAATCATTCTGTCTAAATTTCAAGTAAGTATCATCTACATTATTTATACATTTCATTATTTTATAATATTAATTCATCCTATTTCTCATAGTATGATAGTTGAAATTTTTATTCTTTTGAGGTTTTGAGGTCATATATGATATTTCGCAAACTCCATTTGGTTTCATCGCTTTTTCTTGGTTTATGCTTAACACAAGTTACGCTTGCAGATAATAAAAATATTGAAGTCACTCCAATGCAACAAGTTACAGCTGAAGAACTGGCTGTCATTTATGTCCTTTCTGAGGTTTGCCCGAGCATAGTGAGTAATCAAGCACAATTTTCATCTGGATATGAAAAGTTAGTTAAAGAGTACCTTCCTGAAGAAAAACAACCAGTTGAAGCACTAAAAAAGTTAACACAAACCCCAAAATTTAAACCCATTTTAGATGAAGCAAGAGTTGATGCTAAGAATGCTGGAACTGATAAAAATAAAGTCATATGTGAAGAGTTAGTTACATATACTAACTAATTGAATTTAGTTACAATACTTTTTTTCAAATAAGCTTATTTTCCCCGTAGAACTCAAGCTCGCTTTATCCTAAAATGCAAAATTCATTGTGCTTATAAAACCACTGGAATCCCCTATAATGACCCCAAAAAGCGCCCTAGCTGCATTATTACTCGCACCAAGCTTCACCTATGCAGCAACTGTTTTATCTTCTCCACCAGAACTCAATAATAAAGCTTATGTTTTGATGGATTATGAAACAGGGCAAATACTTGCAGCTAAAAATGAAAATGAAAAACTAGCACCTGCCTCAATGACAAAAATGATGACGAGCTTCATCATCGAGCAAAAACTATTGAAAGGCGAACTGACCGAAGGTGAACAAGTTCGTATGAATGAGTCTGCATGGTGTCGTGGCTCCAGCGCAGAATCATGTATGTATGTTCCCCTGAATGGTACAGCCACTGTTCTTGAAATGTTACGTGGAATCATTGTTCAGTCTGGTAATGATGCCTCTATAGCCATGGCAGAGCATATTGCTGGCAATGAAGGTACTTTCGTACACATCATGAATGAAGAAGCAAAGCGAATTGGGATGACAAATACTCAATTTATCAATGCAACAGGTATGCCGGCAGAAGGTCATTATTCTACTGCCAAAGATATGGCTATTTTAGCTGAACATATCATTCATGATAGCTCAAAGTACTATCCTATTTACTCTGAGAAAGAGTTTACGTTTAATGGTATTAAACAAGGCAACCGTAATGCCCTTCTCTATACAGACCCAAGTGTTGATGGTTTAAAAACAGGTCACACCAATGAAGCTGGTTATTGTTTAACCACTTCTGCTAAACGCGGCCCAATGCGCTTAATCTCTGTAATTTTTGGTGCACCTAATATGAACCAACGCGCAGCTCAAACGCGTGAATTGCTGGCATGGGGTTTTGCGAACTTTGAAACAAAAAGCGTACAACGTGCCAACCAAGTATTAGCAACATCAAAAGTTTGGTACGGTAAAGAGAATACAGTCAAAATTGGTTTGGCTGAAAACTTTAGTGTCACCATGCCTAAAGGTAAAGCAAATGATATTAAAACTCAGCTTGTCGTACAGCCCAAACTCACTGCACCGCTAAAAAAAGGACAAGTTGTTGGTAAATATGTCGCGACTTTAGATGGAAAAGTGATTGCAGAAAAACCTTTAGTTGCTTTAGAAGCAATCGAAGAAGCTGGCTTTTTTGCCCGCATGATTGACCATATTAAACAATTCTTTGCAAACTTATTCTAAATCTTTATTAGGTTGAGTACATTAAAAAGCATCTATAATCAATATAGGTGTTTTTTACATTATACTGTCTCAAAACTTTTAAACGTTATTTTATTCATATGAAAAAAAATATTCGCCCTTATTTAGATCAATACCCTCAAATTGATACAACGTGCTATGTTGATGATGCATCTATTGTCATTGGAGAAGTTAGCTTAGCTGAAAATGTTTCTGTTTGGCCTTTTGCTGTCATTCGCGGTGATGTCAATCATATTCATATTGGTAAAAATAGCAATGTACAAGATCATGCGATGCTACATGTAAGCCACAAAAATACTGACAAACCAAATGGTTCCCCGCTTCTCATCGGTGAAGATGTCACCATTGGACATCATGTCAAATTACATGGCTGTCAAGTGGGTAATCGTGTTTTGGTGGGAATTGGTAGTATTATTTTAGATGATGTAATTGTTGAAGATGAGGTCATGATTGGTGCAGGTTCTCTGGTTCCGCCACGTAAAATTTTAGAAAGCGGTTATTTATATGTCGGTAGTCCTGTACAAAAAGTACGTGCCTTAACGCAAAAAGAAAAAGAGTTTTTAATTTACTCAGCAAGACATTATGTGAAAGTAGCGCATCATTATTTATTACAAAATTAACTTATTTTTAAAATATAATATCTAAAAATAAAAACCCTCAACATCCTGTCGAGGGTTTTCGTATCCTGTTCTTGATACAACATCCTGTTGTACCACACAATCCTTGCGGTAGAACATAAACTCCTTTTTACATTCTGGAACATCCTGTTCCTGATGTAATCATCATATGAATTTTCAACATTAGACAACAGAGGCAATCGCCATCTATTCTTGTAAGCATATGCGTACAAACTCGTATCATTTTTACACCAAATTTATCTTGATTTTATAATAAATAGTATATTTTTCTTAATCCTATTAAATATAAAAGGATAATTTATAAAGTTTTTTTAATAAATCATCAGAAAAATATTGAACCAAGATATTCACTAAACTACATTCTGACACCAATATAAGAACACTTAATTTCCAATATCATCTCTAAAGTTTTTCTTTAACCATTTTTACATCACCGTTTGTATAAAGCGCATCATCCCTCCAACCCAAACTTTTATAAAATTGATATGCTCTACTTTGCTGATCTGTTTCCAACCAAATTAAATTAAATTTTTCAAACAGAAGTGCTTCTGCTTTTGCCATTAACTTTTTACCAATACCATGACCTTCATGATCAGGATGAACAAAAGTAGCAAATACAGAACCTGTATCAAAATCTACAATTGAAAATCCGACTACAATATTTTCATTTTCAATCACCCACGTACAAGCATTCCCCTTTATTAATTCTAAAACTGCAGTTGGTGTAATCCCCATTTCAGTTAATTGCTCATTTGAAAGATGATTTTCTTTTACACTGGTTCGGATATCAAAAATTATATCAATATCGTCAACCGTCGCTAATCTCAAAATATTCATTACATTCTCTAATTTTTTCTATTCGAAGACTATTCGTTCAACGTTCGTGATTATTAAACAATCAGCAAAGAAAATTTTACCCATAGCCACCACCCATTAAATTTTGTAGAATAGTGTCTCCCTTCCTATGGTGCTACTTTATGACCGCTTGGACTGCTCATGTCACAGTTGCAACTGTGGTTGAAAACAATGGAAAATTTCTGTTTGTTGAAGAATACACCGATGGTGTCACACATACTGTGTTCAATCAACCTGCTGGACATGTTGAATGTGGCGAGACCCTGATTCAAGCAGCAATTCGTGAAACCTTTGAAGAAACAGGTTATGAAGTTGAAATTCAATCCTTTCTTGGTATTTACACATATACACCGCCCATGTTTCCAGATCGGACGTATTATCGTTTTTGCTTCCTTGCAAAAGAGATCTTACATCATAAAAATGCACAGTTAGATACAGATATTGTCGGTGCTGTTTGGATGACGCTTGATGAGCTACAAGAGTCTGCTCGTGCCCGAAGTCCACTCGTAAGTAAAGCCGTGGAAGATGCTTTGTCAGGTCAACATTTTCCACTATCGCTCATCTATGAGCATCAAAATTCTCCTTTCTTTACCCAATTGGATGCCTAATCCTATGCAACAACGTGTCATCGTCGGTATGTCTGGTGGTGTAGATTCTTCAGTTTCTGCAGCATTGCTTCTTCAACAAGGTTATCAAGTTGAAGGACTTTTCATGAAAAACTGGGAAGAGGATGACGGTACAGAATACTGTACAGCAATGGAAGATCTTGCCGATGCACAGGCCGTTTGCGATAAAATTGGCATTAAGTTACATACCGCAAATTTTGCTATGGAATATTGGGATCGTGTATTCGAACATTTTCTTGCCGAATATAAAGCTGGACGAACACCCAACCCAGATATTTTATGTAATAAAGAAATCAAGTTTCGTGCATTTTTAGATCATGCCATTCATTTAGGCGCAGACTTTATTGCGACAGGTCATTATTGCCGTCGTGGTGCAAGCATGACAAATTCCAAAGGTGAGCAATATGCACCTTTACTCCGTGGTTTAGATCAAAATAAAGACCAAACTTATTTTCTACATGCAGTACATGGTCGTGAAATTGACAAAACCCTATTCCCAGTCGGTGAAATTGAAAAACCACAAGTAAGAAAAATAGCTGAAGAATTAGATTTAATTACTGCAAAGAAAAAAGATTCTACAGGTATTTGCTTTATTGGCGAACGTCGCTTTAATGATTTTCTAAAACAATACTTACCTGCACAACCAGGAAAAATTGTTCTAGAAGATGGAAAAGAGATTGGTGATCATCACGGCTTAATGTACTATACGCTCGGGCAACGTGGCGGTATTGGTATTGGTGGTATGAAAGGTGCTGAAGAAGGTGCTTGGTTCGTTTTATACAAAGATATTGAAGGTAACCGTCTTGTTGTAGGTCAAGGACATGAACACCTGCTTATGCAAAGTACCATTCTTTGGAGTGATGCGATTGATTGGGTTGCGGGTGAACAAGAAATTCCTGATTCTGGTTTCCGATGTACTGCAAAAACACGTTACCGCCAATCAGATCAACCTTGTACGTTATTTAACGATATAGATGCACCAGGTGGTGTACGTGTCGAATTTGATGAACCACAGCGCGCTGTCACGCCAGGGCAAAGCGTTGTTTTTTATAATGGTGAAGTTTGTTTAGGTGGCGGTGTAATTCATCATACAAATGCCCCTAAACCTGATTTTATTTAAGGATAAATTCGGAATGACAGAGTTACCGTTTCAACAATCTCAAGTACTCAATGATCGTCAAAATAAAGCACTCGCTTTAGCCGGTGTATTTCAAGCGACGCAGCTTACACATATGACCGCATTAACAGGTCGGCAGAGTATTGGAGAGAGCGGTAACTTTTATTTTGAACAACTCATTAAAGCCTGTTTAAATATTCGACCCAGTATGAATAAAAACAGTCAAACTCTCGATTTTTTTAATCAAGTCACGGATATTTCATTAGGATTAAAAACCTTAGAAGGTTGCATTACTCAACCCTTTACCAATACACCTAAATCAAGGCTACCCAAATTTAATAATACAAAGCTTCCAATGTCCTATGCAATGGCACTGTTACAGCTTGAAAAGAAGGTATATAGCAATCCTAAATTTGTAGAAATTATTGAACAATCTCAACAAAAAATACTACGACAACTTTCATTTTTCGACAATAATTATTTACACCCCAGTATTATTGCTAATTTAGCGCAAACCTATGTAGATACCGCTGGGCAGATTAATCCTCGTATTATGGTCAAAGGAAATGCTGAAGCTTTCAAAGATCCCGCTCATACCAATAGAATTCGTGCTGCTCTCTTTACTGGCTTACAACTTGCGCATTTATGGCGACAGCTAGGTGGCAGTTCATGGGGACTTATATTTAGCAAACGAAAATTGCTTCAAGATATTCAAAATCTAGCTCGTTTACAATATCAATTGGTTGAACCTTGAAATTGATGAGCATCTTTATTATTTTACGTTTAATTCCAAAGTTTAGGGAATCAATATGAACGCTTTAACCGCACTTTCTCCATTAGATGGACGTTACGCTAGCAAATGTGACGCTTTACGCCCTTTCCTTTCAGAGTTCGGGTTAATCCATGCTCGCGTAACCGTTGAAGTGCGTTGGTTGCAAGCGCTTGCAAATCACCCTGAAATTACTGAAGTTCCTGCTTTTTCTGCTGCAACAAATGCTGCACTAGATGCGATTGTTGAACAGTTCTCAGAAGAGTATGCCAATCGTATTAAAGAGATTGAACGCACAACGAATCATGATGTCAAAGCCGTTGAATATTTTCTAAAAGAACAAATTGCCCATATTGATGAACTCAAAAATGCAGGAGAGTTTATTCACTTTGCTTGTACATCTGAAGATATCAATAACTTATCTCATGCTTTAATGTTAAAGAATGGTCGTGATGTTCTTGTGACTGCAATGCAGCAAATCATTGATTCAATTGTTGCACTTTCAGAACAACATGCAGAACAACCAATGTTATCTCGTACACATGGTCAAACTGCAAGCCCAACAACGTTGGGGAAAGAAATGGCCAATGTTGCTTACCGTTTAGCTCGTCAAATTAAGCAGTTCAAACAAGTCGAATTATTGGGAAAAATTAATGGTGCTGTAGGTAACTACAATGCTCACTATTCAGCTTATCCAGAAATTAATTGGCCTGCTCATTCACAAGCATTTGTTGAATCTTTAGGTTTAACATTTAACCCTTATACCACTCAAATTGAGCCACATGACTATATGGCGGAACTCTTTGATGCCTTACGTCGTTTTAATACAATTTTAATTGACTTTAACCGTGACGTTTGGGGTTATATTTCTTTAGGCTTCTTCAAACAACGTTTAAAAGAAGGTGAAGTTGGTTCATCAACCATGCCACATAAAGTTAACCCAATTGACTTTGAAAACTCAGAAGGTAATTTAGGGATTGCAAATGCAGTTCTTGCGCATCTTGGTGAAAAACTTCCAATTTCTCGTTGGCAACGTGATTTAACTGATTCTACGGTACTTCGTAATATGGGCGTTGGTTTTGCACAGAGCTTAATTGCATTTGAAGCATGTTCTAAAGGTATTGGTAAACTTGAGTTAAATGCACAACGTATTTTGGAAGATTTAGATCAAGCGCAAGAAGTACTTGCTGAACCAATTCAAACAGTGATGCGTCGCTATAACGTTGAAAAACCATATGAAAAGTTAAAAGCATTAACACGTGGTCAAGCAATGACACGTGAAATGATGGTTGATTTTGTCAATGGCAATGAGTTAGAAGCCGTTCCTGCAAGTGATCGTGCTCGCTTAGCTGAAATGACTCCTGCAACGTACACAGGTAATGCATCCGTTCAAGCACAACAAATTCAAGAATTAATTTCTAAAATCTAATTTTGAAATGTAATAAAAAACGAAGCTTCGGCTTCGTTTTTTATTTAAATATAATAATTTTTTAACACTAAAAGATGTATATCAAGCATTAAATACGCATTAATTTAATTTCTATCTTCATTATGTCATCGATTCTCAATGTATACCGCTTATAACTTCGGATCACGCAGTTGAATCAGACTTAAACTTGTTTTAGATAAACGCTCAACCAACTTATCCACGACCACAGGAATAATATGATCAGCAATTTGCACTGCTTGTAATCCTAACTTCTCACCCAATGTTGGCTTTTTACGTGTTTCTATCATATACACATCATGCTTTGGAATTAAACTTAATAACAGCTCATCAGATGTTTGTAGGCGATCCACTAAATTTAACTCTTTGGCATCTTTTCCATACCAGTGCTCACCTGTAGCCACTTGTTCTACATTTAATTGTGGACGATATTTCTCTACAAAATTTTTAAATAAAAGATGCGTTTGCTGAAGCTCTTCTTCAAATTTTTCTTTACCTTCTGGTGTATTTTCACCAAACATGGTCACAGTACGTTTATATTGACCTGCGGTATAAAGTTCAAAATCAATCTTATTTTCTTTTAACAGACGATTAAAATTAGGAAGCTGTGCAACTACTCCAATCGAACCTAAAATTGCAAAAGGCGCTGACAAAATTTCAGAACCGATACATGCCATCATATAACCACCACTGGCAGCAACCTTATCGACACAAATACTTAAATAAAATCCAGCATCACGTAAACGTACCAATTGTGCAGCAGCTAAACCATAACTATGAACCATTCCACCAGGGCTTTCTAGACGGACAATAATTTTATCTCGACCTGCTTTTGCTGTTGCCAGTACAAGTGTAATTTCTTCCCTTAAGTTTTCTACAGCAGATGCTGCTGTATCCCCTTTAAAGTCAAGCACATATATTTTTTGATTTAATTTCTTACGTAACCGTGCTTCTTTCGCTAATTGTTGAGTTAATTGTAAAAGCTCAAATTTGCTTGCTGTAGATTGTGCTATTTTTTTACGTTGTTCGTTAATTCGTGCATTCAAATGATGAACACGAATTTCTGCGGGCAATTTAGAAGTATGAAATAGCATAAAATTTAAATTCTCAGATGATTCTGCTTATTTTGATATCATTAGGTCTATTCAATGTTTTTTCAATGGTACATTTATAATTTAAACAATAATCTACAAAACATGCACCATACCAACCAGACCACCACTCACCTATTTAAATCCGAAGGATAACTACTATTCACATAAACTTTAATTAAATCTTGATTTTTAAAATGGTTAGAAGATCAAACACGAAGCAAAAAAAAGAGCCATAAGACTCTTTTTCTTAGAAAATAACTTAACCAAAGCGTCCAGTAATATATGCTTCTGTCAGTTGGTGATCTGGTTGAGTAAATACTTTTTCAGTCGCATTCACTTCAATTAAATCGCCCAAATGGAAGTATGCAGTACGATCAGAAACACGCGCAGCTTGTTGCATGGAGTGCGTTACAATTGCAATGGTATATTGCGTAGAAAGTTCTGAAATTAATTCTTCAACTTTTGCTGTCGCAATAGGATCCAGTGCTGAACATGGCTCATCCATTAAAATCACTTCAGGGCTTACTGCAATCGTTCTAGCAATACATAAACGTTGTTGCTGTCCACCAGAAAGACCTGTGCCTGGTTGATTTAAACGATCTTTAACTTCTTCCCATAATCCAGCTTTGCGCAAGCTACTTTCAACAACTTCTTCTAAGTCATATTTATCACGTGCTAAACCATGCAATTTTGGTCCATATGCAACATTATCAAAGATAGACTTAGGAAAAGGGTTCGGTTTTTGAAATACCATTCCTACTTGTGCACGTAACAATACAACGTCAAGATTAGGATCATAAATATCTTGTTGATCTAACAATACTTGACCTGTTACACGACAAGAATCAATCGTATCATTCATGCGGTTTAAAGTCCGTAAGAATGTCGATTTACCACATCCCGAAGGACCAATAAAGGCAATGACTTCATTTTCATAAATATTAAGATCAATACCTTTAATTGCTTCCGATGCACCATAATATACATGCACATCTGAAGTACTTATTTTAATATTGGTCGTTTGTTTTTCTTTTTTAGACGATGCTTGCGTATCAAATTGCGAAACAAAAGAGGTTGATGTTGATTTATCCAAGTTTGGAGAAATAAATTGCGTTTGTTCTGAATTCACGGACTTATCCTTTTCTAAGGAATCTGTTTCTGATGCAGTTTCAATATTCATATATTGTCCCCTTTACCAACGAACTTCAAATTTTTTACGTAACCAAATGGCCAAACTATTTAAGCCAATCATTAACGCAAGTAAGACAATAATAGCTGCTGCTGTACGGCCTTCAAAGAAATTACGTAATTCGTTTCCTTGCCAAAGGAAAATTTGTACAGGCAATGCAGTAGACTGATCCAAAGGTGTTGCTGGTACACTCGCAACAAAGGCACTCATTCCAATTAAGAGTAATGGTGCAGTTTCACCAAGTGCTTGCGCCACACCAATAATCGCACCTGTCAAAATACCTGGTAATGCTAATGGTAAAACATGATGAAATACTGTTTGTAATCGAGATGCACCTAAACCTAAAGCAGCTTGGCGTATAGAAGGTGGTACAGCCTTAAGTGATGCACGTGTCGTAATAATCACCGTCGGCAATGTCATTAAACTCAATACCAAACCACCAACTAGAGGTGCCGATAATGGCATATGCATCCAACCAATAAAGATTGCTGCACCCAGTAAACCAAAAACAATAGATGGTACAGCTGCAAGGTTATTAATATTGACTTCAACAATATCTGTAATAATATTTTTAGGCGCAAATTCTTCTAAATAAATCGCAGATGCAACACCAATTGGGATTGAAATCAGAATCACAATGAGCATCATGAATACTGAGCCCATGAAAGCACCAGCTAAGCCTGAAGTTGCAGGAGAACTACGTGAATCTGGATTAAAGAAAATATTTGTATTAAATGTCTTTTCTATAATGCCTTGCGCTTTAAGCTCATCTGCCAGTTGGCGTATTTCAGGACTTAATTGTTGTTGTTCGTCGGGTAAAGAGCGATCAATATTACCAGACAACCAAACATCTACATTGGCATCAACCAAAACATTAAGATCTTTTTTCTGCCCGATGAGCGATGGATCTGCCATCACCATATCACGTAGTTTATATGTTTCAGAGCTCGTATAAAGTGATGATAACTCATCTTCTTGAGCCGCAACCTTCGGATCTTTGGCAACAATGGCTTTGCTCAAAAGCATATCCCAATCGACCATTCCCATTTCAGTTTGCCATGCAATCATACGCTCTTCGAATTTAGCTGGGGACTCGTTTGCAATCGGTGTTGGTTTTGCACCAACCTGAATAACACTTGGATCAAAATACACTGGAACCGTAAAACTATATTGCCAAAATGCAGGTAAACCTTTGGCTAAAATGCTACCGAATAACAAAGCTACACATAACAAACCTGTGATGACTGCTGAAAACCCAAATACTTTAAAGGTTTTTTCTTTTCTATGGCGTTTTGCAAGCGAACTTTCTATTCTGCGTTTCCGCTCATTTCTGAGTTCTATTGCATTTTGTGGATCAATGTGACCCAAGGAATTTGTATTCGTCGTCGTCATTAGTCATATTGCTCACGGTATTTACGCACAATATAAAGTGCCACAATGTTGAGACCTAATGTAATCACAAATAAGGTCAACCCCAATGCAAATGCCACCAAAGCTTGTGGACTTGCAAAATCCGTATCACCTGTTAATTGATTGACAATCGTGATTGTTACAGTCGAAACTGCTTCTAATGGATTTACGTGAAGTAATGGGCTATTTCCTGCTGCTAAAACCACAATCATCGTTTCACCAATGGCACGAGAGGCTGCAAGTAAAAATGCCCCAATAATACCAGGCAATGCTGCAGGTAATACCACTTGACGGATTGTTTCAGACTTGGTTGCGCCTAGCCCTAATGAACCATCACGTAATGCACGTGGAACTTGAGTAATAATGTCATCTGATAATGATGAGACAAAAGGAATAATCATGATTCCCATAACCAAACCTGCGGTCAATGCACTTGTCGCATTAATATCAATGCCAATACTTGCACCAAAAGCTTTTAGAAATGGACCAATGATCATTAATGCAAAAACACCATAAACGATGGTGGGAATTCCTGCTAAAACTTCAATGGCTGGTTTTGCCCAAGAACGAAACCTTGGAGATGCATATTCCGCTAAATATATGGCAATCATTAAGCCCACAGGAACAGCAACTAAAAGTGCTACGCCACTGACCATTAATGTGCCCCAAAGTAATGGGAGTAAACCATAACTTCCTTCAGCATTTCCTGATGTACTAAAACCAGGATTCCATTCGGTGCCAAAGAAGAAATCGAGTGGACTAACAAAACTGAAAAACCGAAGTGCTTCGCTAAACATTGACATCACAATGCCAATAGTGGTCAAAATTGCAACCCCAGAACAAAGCGCTAAAGCAATATTAATGACTTTTTCAACTTGATTTCGAGCACGATATTGTTTTTCTATACGTTTTTTTGCCCAAACTAATCCTAGCAAGGCTGCACAAATCACCACTGCTAGTTTTGCAAAAGAGCCAATCATGGTAAAAGTTGCAAGTTGATGTGCAGCTGCAATTTCATAAGCAGCAGGTGTATCACTTACACCAAAACCTGAAGCAATTGCTTCAACTCGCCCCACTAATACGCCTTTACTGGCTTGATCTAATGTCGCCAAAATCGCATCTGGTACATGATTGAATATGACCTGTTCTAAAATAACAGGCTCTATTAAGTTCCAGACGACTAATATTAAAAAAGCAGGAATACCACACCACAAAGCCACTAACGCACCGTAATAACCAGGGCGTGAATGTAACATCGCAGAATTATTTCCCTTACCTGCTATTTTACGGCTTGTCGTTAAACCAATTTGATAGGCTATGGCAATAATTGCCAGTAAAATACCTATAAGTAGCAGATTCATGCATTCTCCACTGTTTTTTAACAATGATCTTGCTAAAAAACGCTGTTAAGACAAAATCGCCAATGATGAAAAAAATTCAATCATTGGCGAGTTCGGATCTCTTACTTCACAGCTTTACCAGCTTTAAAGTTCGCTAATACTTGTGCACGTTCTTTGTCAGATAAAGAGATTAAGCCTGCTTTATCTAATTTTGAACCTTTACCAGATACTTTTTTGCTTAAGAAAAATTCTGTATATTCTGGTAAACCTTTAATTGCTTTTAAATGCTCGCCTTTCACATAGAAGAATAATGGGCGAGATACTGGATATGATCCATTTAAAATCGTTTGTTCAGATGGTGCTACGTTATTTACGGTTGCAACACGTAATTTATCTTTGTTTTGATCATAGAAACCTAAACCAAAAACACCAACAGCACTTGGAGATGTTTTCAAACGTGCTAATGTTTCTGTGTAATCACCAGAGATTTCAATCACACGACCATCTTTACGGAATGTAGAACATGCTTTCTTTTGAGCATCTTTGTCTAATGCTTTAATTGCATCATAAGTTTCACATCCTGCATCAACCATTTTCTCTTGGAACACTTCACGCGTACCGTGGTTTGATGCTGGAATTACTAAAGTAATTGGTTCATTTGGAAGTGACGGATCAATTTGATTCCAATGTGTATATGGGTTAGGAACCATTTTACCATTTGATGGTAATTCAGCAGCTAAAGCAGCAAATACATGTTGTGGGCGTAATTTATATGCCGCTTTTTTTGCATTTGAAGCAAATACGATACCGTCATAACCAATTTTAACTTCTAAAACTTGGTTCACACCTGCTTTTTGACATGCAGCAAGCTCAGTATCTTTAATTTTACGAGATGAGTTTGCAATATCAATCGTGTTATCGCCAACACCTGTACAAAATTGCTTTAAACCGCCTGAAGAACCACCTGAACCAACTACTGGCGTTTTAAATTGTGGAAATGTATTTCCAAATTCTTCTGCAACAATACTTGCATAAGGTAAAACAGTTGAAGATCCAGCAATTTGAATCGTATCACGAGCTGCATTTGCCGCTGTAACAGCAGTTGCTCCAGAAATTGCTAAAGCCATTGCGATATAATTTAGACGCATTCTTTTCTCTCTTTTATAAAGCATTTATTTAAATATAGTCACTTAATTTGGAGCTATACCTTGGATGCCTTCATTTTGAGTTTAGAATATGACAATCAGGTTACAATAATATTACGCTTTAATGATATTTGATTTTTTAGATTTCACTTAAAAGACATTATTTTCAAGCCATGATATAATTTTTGAAAAACACTTTATTTAATTTTATTGATTATTTTCAATAAATTATAAAATAAAAAAGTATCTTCCTATCTCACTCAGCAGATCTTATCAAAATGTCTTTAATAAATTATTCATATAATATACAAAATAAAAGAGGTCAAAATAACCTCTTTTATTGATTAATATTCTCTCATTTTATCTGGAATGCACTACATGATTTTTTTGAGATTTAATTAAAAATACACAAATTAAAGCAGCAATCAGCGGTACACCTAATGCATAGAAATAACCTGAGATTCCGAAGTGACTTAAAATAATTCCACCAATTGCAGAACCAATAATAGCCCCTGTTCTTCCCATTCCTATTGCCCAACCAGTTGCAGTTGCTCTTACTTGAGTTGGATAGGCCGCAATCACCAGATAATTTAATGCCAGTTGCTGACCGCCAATTCCAAAACCAGCCAATGCAATTAATATAAAAATATAACTCCATTGTTGCGTTTCAATTAAAATCCCTAAACCTATAGCAATAAATAGCCCAGTAATAAGCATAAAGGTAATAATTTTAGCCGTATTTAATTTGGGTAAAAAATATGCTAAAGGCAAGGCAAATAAAATAAATGCAGCATTCACAGTAACCGATGCATAAGGAGCCTGATCTGGAGATAACCCAGCTTGTTTTAAAATCGTAGGTAGCCATGATAAAAGCATGAACCATGCAATCCAATTACAAAAGTAAACCCCCCATACCCCTACGGTTGTCCGCGCTAAACCATTTTGAAATAACATCGATAGCTTTGCTTTTTCAATGACTTTACTCGTGACCATCGTAAAATCTTGTTCTGCAATAATTTGCTGCTGTGGTGAAATTTTTTGTAAAATACGCTGAATTTTTTGCTGCGCAGCTTCTGTTTTCAATTGAGCTAAATATTCTAAAGATTCTGGGAGTAAAAAGTACAACACAATCCAGAGAAATAAAGGTAAAACACCACCTATGATATAAATTCCTTGCCAACCCATGATCGGTAAAATCTTAGCTGCGAGTAAACCACCAATCATCGCACCTGCGGGTAAAGCCAATAAAACACAGGTCGTGACTGTTCCCTTATTTTTTTGTGGAGAATATTCAGCAGCAAGTGCAAGCAAAACTGGAGTTGCACCTCCCATACCTAAACCAGCAATAATTCTTAAAATAAATATTTGATCAATATGACTCACAAAGGCTGTAAGTAAAGTCGAAATTGAGAAAATAGCCACACAAAACAATAATGTTTTTCTGCGCCCTAATTTATCTCCTAATATTCCTAGCAGCATTGCACCTACTGTCATCCCAATGATTCCAGCAGTCAAAATTGGTGCTAATGAGCCTGCTTCTAAATTAAAATGTACCAATAAAGCTGGCGCAGTAAAAGCAACTGCTTGGGTATCAAATCCATCGAATAATGCAATTAAAAAACAGAGTAGAATGACCATCCATTGATATCTTGATATTCTTTGATTCAAAACCCTTTGAACCAAAGAATGCTCTTGAGTCGTTATATCCATATTTTCACTCAACAATTTTTTGATGACATATCATGATCGACTCTAGGTGTTTAATTCTGAACAGTCAAAGACCCATTGAGTATATTTTCATACTTAAACAACAGTCTAAAAATATGATTTATAAGATATCTGTGAGAATTGAATAATCAATAAATGTAGTCTCTATAAAATATTAAATTAAGCACTTTATGAAAAAATGACGAATGAAATAAACCAAGATACATATATGAATCATTTTTTATCGTGATTAAAATTCACTAAACATAAATAAAACATTAACTTAAATGAAACAATTCCCTCATATGCTCATCGTTCTATTCATAAATATTTCGCCAATTTTATATGAAAACTAAATTACTCTTATTGCCACTGCTTATTAGTACTTTAATTGCTTGTGGTAACGATGATGATAATATCAAAGTACCAAATACCCCAACAACACCAACGACCCCGACAAATCCAACCACGCCTGATCGTACCAATGGTGACTTACTTGAGCCAGGTGCAAAAGGTGATATCACTACTTTTGGTGGAGCTGCTCGCTTAAAAGCAGATCGAACTGAAGCCTTAAAAGCATCTTTAAGTAACAAACAAGTTAAGCATGTTATTTTATTTATTGGTGATGGAACCAGTGAGTCAGAAATCACCGCAGCACGTAACTATGCTGAAGGTGCTGCTGGTTACTTTAAAGGCTTAGATGTATTCCCTTTTACAGGTGCATATACCACTTACGCATTAGATGAAAAAAATAAAACAGTTGATTATGTGACTGATTCTGCTGCATCTGCAACAGCTTGGGCCTCTGGAGTAAAAACTTACAATAATGCCCTTGGTATTGATGCCTTTGGTAAACGACATGCAACTATTCTTGAACTTGCGAAGCAAGCAGGATTTGCAACAGGTAATGTAACAACTACCGAATTGCAAGATGCAACACCTGCTGCTTTAATTTCTCATATTTCATATCGTAGCTGTTATGGTCCTGTTGCAACAGCAGCAAAATGTCCAACTTACTCTCTAGATTTAGGTGGCTTAGGTTCAATTACTGAACAATTATTACAAACACGTGCCGATGTCACATTTGGTGGTGGCCGCGCAACTTTCGAAAGAGAAACAGCAACTGCTGGAGCTTACAAAGGAAAAACGCTTTTAGAACAAGCTAAAGCAATGAATTACAATATCATTACGACAGCATCTGAGCTTAATGGTGTTACGGTTGCAAATCAGAATAGTCCTGTACTTGGTTTATTCCATACTGGAAATTTACCTGTACTTTGGGCTGGTCCAGCTGCGAAAGTTAACGGCAATAAAGAAGCAGCAACAACCTGTTATCCAAACCCTGCACGTGATGCTACAATTCCAGCATTGAAAGATATGACAAGCAAAGCTATTGATTTACTGAAAGTAAATCCTAAAGGGTTCTTCTTGCAAGTTGAGAGTGGTTCAATTGACAAACGCAACCATGCCTCAGATGCTTGTGGTCAAATTGGTGAAACTGTTGCTTTCGATGAAGCAATTCAAGTTGCTTTAGAATTTGCAAAGAAAAATCCTGACACTTTAATTATCGTAACAGGTGACCATGCACATACGAGCCAGATTATTCCAAATGATGCGAATAGCCCTGGCCGTACTGTAAAATTACGCACTAAAGACAATGCAGATATGACTATTAACTATGGTACTTCAACAGGTAGCAGCCAAGAACATACTGGTGCCCAAGTACGTACTGCAGCATATGGCCCTCGTGCAGCCAACATTTCTGGTTTACTTGACCAAACTGACCTATTCTTCATTATGCGTGATGCAATGGGACTTAAATAAGTTCAGTTCTTAGTGTAAACAATATTTTTTAAATCCTTCATCCACCGAGCTAAGTCATTAGCTCGGTTTTAACATGCACCATCTCCAAAACGATCTTAGAAATTAACCTACTTTTACATATTCATCTGAAGGAAGATTGAAATATATAATCCTCGTTCATCCTGAAATAGCCGTATAATGTTCTAAGTCAAAAATGAAAAATAATTAAAAAATGTCAAAGGTACATCTCGATAAAACATGAACACTTTTTCATTATAAAATAAGAAAAACTCTAGGTTTATAGATATCTAATTGTAATGAATAAAAAATGGCTTATGAAAGCAGTCTGCTGCTTGTTATAATGATGAGATAAATATGTTCTTTTTTAATATTTTAGTTTAATTAATCTTATTTTTTAGTATTAGACTCACTCCATTGATTACTTGATCGAACCTTTTATTTTTCTATTTAGTATGGTTTAAACATGACTCTCAAACAACTCAAAGCTTTTCTTGTTTTAGCTCGTACATTAAATTATGCCAATGCTGCAAATGAGCTTTGCCTGAGTCAATCTGCATTAAGCCTCAGTATTAAAACACTAGAAGATGAATTGGGAGGTAAACTTTTTAGACGTAATACCCGACGAGTTGAAATTACGATAGAAGGACTATCTTTAATCCCCTATGCCAAAAAACTCTTAGCAAATTGGGAGGATATGGAAAAAGATCTTAAACAGCGCTTTAAACTTCATAGAGGAACATTAAGTATCGCATCAATGCCTTTTGCAACCCATGCCATTCTTCCAGAAGTTATTCATGAATTTTCGAAAAAACATCCAAATATTAGTTTTTCTATTCATGATATTACGAATGAGAAAATTATAGAAAATGTTCAAGAAGGTATTTTTGAAATTGGTATTTGCTTTGAACCCAAACAAAATGATCAACTTCATTTTCAATCATTATTCAATGAAGACTTTTTAGCACTTGTACCTCGTCAACATATATTAGCAAAACACAAAAGTGTCACATGGCAAGAATTATGTACATTTCCGTTTATTACACTTCAAAACCCATCTATTATTCGCCACGTTATTGAACAAAATTGCTTAGAACATAATATTATTTTAGATTTAAAAATTGAATGCCATCAGATTAGCTCTTTGTCTCATTTTGTTTCTTATGGTATGGGAGTAAGTGCTATTCCACGTCATTTTCAAAAATTTATCGATCTTGAAAAAAATGCTTTGATCGAAATTAGCAACAGCAATATGTCTTTACCAGTAGGTGTAATTTATAAAAAAGACTTTGAATTATCCAATATTTCATTTGAGTTTATTAATGTAATCTTGTCCTATTATTCATAATCCTATTTCCGATGCACATGCTTAAACATTTTGATTTAATACAAAATGAGCGTTCTTTATTCAAATCATTTCTAAATATTGAAATATTATCTATCTAAGCACTAACATCCTCTAGTCATAATATGATTTTCTAAGGATTAATCAGTTTTTCTTGTTATACATTTAAAATATTCAATTTCTAAAAAAAACCTTGCAATGCTACATATAGAATCAAGTTAAAGGATTGAGGAAAATAAGGATGAATAAAGTCTTTGCCAGTGCAGAACAGGCATTAATTGATATTGTTGCTGATCATCAAACCATTGCTGTTGGCGGCTTTGGACTCTGTGGTATTCCAGAAGCACTCATTGATGCCTTGAAAAATACTGGTGTCAAAAACCTAACCTGTATTTCTAATAATGCAGGCGTAGATAATTTTGGTTTAGGTAAACTCTTACATACCAAACAAATTAAAAAAATGATCTCTTCATATGTCGGAGAAAATAAAGAATTTGAACGTCAATTTCTCAATGGTGAACTCGAAGTCGAGCTTACGCCTCAAGGAACATTAGCTGAAAAATTACGTTCAGGCGGTGCAGGTATTCCTGCCTTTTTCACCCGAACTGGTGTTGGAACATCCGTTGCCGAAGGCAAAGAAATTCGTGAGTTTAATGGTCAAGATTATATTTTAGAACACGCACTCACCGCAGATGTTGCATTAATAAAAGCATATAAGGCAGATAAAGCAGGCAACTTAATTTTCCGTAAAACTGCTCGAAATTTTAATCCTGAATGTGCGATGGCTGGAAAAATCACCATTGCTGAAGTAGAACACATTGTCGATATTGGTGAGCTAGATCCTGATGAAATTCATTTACCTGGAATTTATATTCACAGAATTATCTTGAATGCAATCCCTGAAAAACGTATTGAACAAATGACATTAAAAGCGGAGGGATAAAGCATGGCTTGGACACGTAATGAGATGGCACAGCGTGCTGCCCTCGAACTTGAAGATGGTTTTTATGTCAATTTAGGCATCGGTTTACCCACTTTGGTGGCGAATTTCCTCCCAGCAGGTGTTGATGTTTGGCTCCAATCTGAAAATGGTTTATTGGGTATTGATGAATTTCCAACTCAAGATACCGTAGATGCCGACCTAATTAATGCAGGGAAACAAACAGTTACTGCACGTTCTGGCGCAGCATTTTTTTCTAGCTCAGAATCCTTTGCCATGATTCGTGGTGGACATGTCAATATTGCTATTTTAGGTGCAATGGAAGTTTCAGAGTCAGGTGATTTAGCCAATTGGATGATTCCTGGGAAAAAAGTCAAAGGTATGGGGGGTGCAATGGATTTGGTTGCTGGTGTACAAAAAGTTGTGGTATTAATGGAACACTGCGCCAAAGACGGCAGTGCTAAAATTGTACCAAACTGTACGTTACCACTGACTGGAAAAGGCGTTGTTAACCGTATTATTACAGATTTAGGCGTAATGGATATTAGCTCAGAAGGCGTCCAACTCATTGAACTTGCCAGCGGTGTGAGTCGTGATGAAATTCAGTCTGTAACAGGTATTAACTTGATCATATCTGACGTTAAAACAGTTTAAGTCCTTGCTTTCTTAAATATTTCAAAGTAATACACACGACTTGAGTTCCCATATTATCTTAAAATTAGAGTTTAAAAATGAAAAAAATTGTCATTATTGCTGCAAGCCGAACAGCCATGACCAGCTTTCAGGGTAGTTTTTCTAATCTGAGCGCACCTCAATTAGGTGCAAATGTCATTCAAAATATTATTCAACATTCTCACATAAACATCGAACAACTTGATGAAGTCATTATGGGCTGTGTACTTCCCGCGGGTTTAAAGCAAGCACCCGCACGTCAAGCGATGCGCCTTGCGCAGATTCCAGATCATGTTGGTGCGACCACTATTAATAAAATTTGTGGCTCTGGCATGAAAGCAGTGATGCAAGCGGCAGACGCAATTAAGGCAGGAAGTGCTCAACTCATCATTGCTGGCGGTATGGAGTCTATGAGTAATGCACCATATTTATTGGATAAAGCCCGTACAGGCTACAGAATGGGGCATGGAAAAATCATTGACCACATGTTTCAAGAAGGCCTGGAAGATGCTGAAACAGGGCTATCTATGGGGGTATTAGCACAAGAGATGGCAGATAAAAAAGCATATACACGTGAGCAACAAGACCAATTTGCGATTCGCTCTTTACAACGTGCACAAGAAGCAATTGAAAAAGGATATTTTAATGCTGAAATTACACCAGTCACAGTATCTAATCGTAAAGGTGATATCATAATTACAGAGGATGAAAATCCGTCAAATGCCAAAATAGAAAAAATACCAAGTTTACGCCCTGCATTTACAAAAGATGGAACCATTACCGCTGCGAATTCAAGTTCTATTTCAGATGGTGCATCTGCACTGATGATTAGTTCAGAAGATTATGCAAAAGAACACCATTTAGATATTCTTGCAGACGTCAAAGCTTACGCCTCCCATTCACAGCACCCTAGCGAATTTACTATCGCCCCTATTGGTGCAATTGAAAAAGTACTTAAACAAACGGGTTGGTCAATTCAAGATGTTGATTTATGGGAAATTAATGAAGCATTTGCCATGGTTACCATGGCAGCCATTGATGCGTTTCAATTAGATGAAAATAAAGTCAATATTCATGGGGGGGCTTGTGCGCTTGGACATCCGTTAGGTTCATCTGGTTCACGTATTATTGTCTCACTTATTTACGCATTAAAACGTTTGGGCAAACGTAAAGGTATCGCTGCTTTATGTATTGGTGGTGGTGAGGCGACTGCTATAGCGATTGAATTGGCTTAAGTCAGCGATCATTTTTGAGTAAAATACAATTTGAATATTTTCAGATTTAATTCGCTCATGATCGCATCATCCGAACAAGTACAAGTGAATTATATTTTTATTAAAATACGATTCACTTGTACTAAGCTGATTATCCTTTTTGCACCAAATAATGAAATTCTTTATTTCCATTCGCATCCAAAGTTTCCTCTTGCAATAATAATTCATGACCTAAATGCAGACAAAATTTTGGAATATCCCATGAAGTCGAATTATCTGTCGCAAAAATTTCTACAATTTCTCCAGATTTAGATTTACGAATAGCTTGATGCAACATCATCACGGGTTCAGGACAACGTAAACCTCTAGTATTCAATTGAATTGTTGGGGTAAGCGTAGATTCTGACATCGTAAAACTCTATAAATAAATTTGGTTAATTTTAACATAAACATAAAATTTCGCACTTCATCCATTTCATAAAACGATCACAATACAAAAAATGATAAATGAATACTCGCTTTATCTTCATTAATAATAGACAACGATATTTTCTAAGGTATGATTAAACTAATTTTTTATCTATAAAGAGTCTTTAGGAAAAATCATGCACGAGGAGTCAAGCCCGTCGTGGGGTATGCGTGGTTTACGCAAATGGTTAAGCACTGCTCCAGAAACACGCGACGAACTATTAAAATTAGTACAAGATTCACGTCGATTTTTAGAACCAGATACCGTGACCATGCTTGAAGGTGTATTAGACCTTCCTGCAACAAAAATTCGTGAAGTCATGACCCCTCGTACATCGATGGTCAGTTTACAAGAAGATGATGAGTTATTTGAAATTCTTCATGTTCTCATTGAATCTGCACATTCTCGATTCCCAGTATTTTCAGCAGATCAGCCCGACAATGTCGTGGGAATCTTATTAGCTAAGGATTTATTACCATTTCTGACTGAGCAAAATTCAAAAGTAGATATCAAAGCACTGATGCGTCATCCTTTATTCATTCCTGAAAGTGCACGCTCAGATCAAGTTTTACGTATGTTAAAAAACACACAAACACATATTGCGATTGTGATTGATGAATATGGAACGACGTCTGGGTTGGTGACACTAGAAGATATTCTGGAAGAAATTGTCGGGGAAATTGAAGATGAGCATGATCAAATTGATGCTGAAGTGCAATATATTACCTCTGATCAAGAACCATTAACAAACAACAGTTGGTTAGTTCTTGCACGAACTCCAATTGAATTTTTTAATGAGTTTTTAAATACCGAATTCCCAGACGATGAAGTTGAGACTATGGGTGGCTTATTACTTCAAGAAATTGGACTGGTCAGTGATCTACAAGGGCAAACCATTGATTTAGCCAATTGGCAATTTACAATTTTAGAAGCAGATGCACGAACAATTCACCTTATTCGAGCTATACGTAAATGAGGACATTTTTTGATAAATTGTTAAAACCATCTGACACACAAAAACAACTTCCGTTCGTTTATCCCCTGCTTATCTCTTTAATTGCTGGCGCAATTTTTAGTTTAGCATTAGCACCTTATTATTATTGGTGGATTGCTATTCTTTCTCCAGCACTTCTTTATGCCTCACTGATGAAAAAAAGTGCCAAGCATGCCTTTTTTATTGGATGGGCGTATGGTTTTGGATTATGGGTAGTTGGGGCATTTTGGTTATTTACCTCTATTCATGTCTACGGTGATACCAATATTTATTTAAGTTTAGCCATGATTGTCATTATGGCTGTCGTCATGGGGTTATTTACCGCTGTACAAACTTGGGTTTATCGTCGCTTTTTCCCCGAAACACCTTTGACCTTTGCACCTTTATGGGTTTTCTTTGAATGGGCAAAAACTTGGGTATTTACAGGTTTTCCATGGCTCTTTGTTGGCTATGCCTTCACAGAACGATTTTTAGATCACTATGCACCCATTTTAGGTGTATTTGGTGTTTCATTTGTCGTGATCTTAATTGCTTCAGCACTCGTTGAAATCCTCAAGAAGAAATATTTTTGGAGTATTCCAATTGCACTGATTCTTCTAGGTGCATGGGGAACATCCTATTTACAATTTGTAACACCGAAAAATGAAAAACCATTGAGCGTATCTTTAATTCAAGGAAATATTCCACAAGATCTCAAATGGCTAACGGAATACCAAATTAAAACCTTAGAAATTTACGCAACGTTAACGCGTCAAGAATGGGGACAAGACTTAATTGTTTGGCCAGAATCGTCTATTCCAATGTTCCAAACAGATATTCCTGAATTTTTGAGCGCAATGAATGAACAAGCCATTCAATCAGGCTCGGCTTGGGTAACAGGCATTCCTTTTTGGGATGTTAAACAATCTCAAGCCAGTAAGGAATTAAAATACTATAACAGTATCATTGCAAATGGCAGTTCCTCAAACGGCTTATATAAAAAACAGCGTTTAGTTCCTTTTGGTGAATATATTCCGCTTTCTGGCCTACTAAGTTGGGTACTACCAGCATTACAAAATGATCCTGCCGCCGCTGGCTTTACTGCGGGTGATGATCATCAAAAACCACTCAATATTAAAGGTCATCAATTGGCAGCAGCCATTTGTTATGAAGTTGCATACCCAAACTTAACACGACGTAATGCATCAGCCAGTGACTTTTTGGTGACTGTCTCCAATGATGCATGGTTTACAGGAACAGCTGGTCCTTTACAACATTTACAAATGGTACAAATGCGTGCAAAAGAAAATGGGCGTTGGTTTATTCGGGCAACAAATACAGGTGTGACTGCATTTATCAATGAACAAGGTCATATTGTCAAACAAGCACCTATGGATACGCGAACTGTATTACGTGGTGAATTGCCAGCAATGCAAGGTCAAACTTTATATACACGATTAAGCGATTGGCCTATTTTAATTTTCTCTGCTTTACTTCTCATTTTAGGCTGGTTTTTTAGACCTAAACGAGTTGATATTTCTTTTAAATCGCGTCGATAATATAAGCTCTAATTAAAAAGCCGAGATTAATTGCTCGGCTTTTTAATTGAATATATAAAATTAAAAGATCGTTGTGACATATGAAGTCATACCTGCTAAAAATAGCATGGGCAAATGACGATATGCATTCACTACCTTATATTCAAATTGGCTCATTACATGAGGATTGAGTTTAGCCATGGTTGCTTTTAACGCAGACCAAAAACTTAAAATGAATAATGAACTCATTAAACTTAATGCAAAAAAACCAACCATAATTTGACTACTACCCTCGGTAGACTGCCATAAATATTGTATTCCTTGGCTTAAGGGTAATATGCTTAAAATTAAAAGAACAGACTTAAGCATAGACCAATGAAATTGGTTTATTTCATCTGATAATATTAATGCTTTCATTCTATCCTCCTAGCAACTCACTTGCCTTTGAGACATTATGCAATCTTTAATATAAATTAAAAGTCTATATTTCTTCATAATTTACGTTTATTGTTACCAGTAAATATGGTAATAATTCTTATTATAACTACTATCTCACATCTATTCTTTTTATCAATACTTATCAATCAATTAAGTTATATTTATAGAACAATAGTTATTATCATTTAACCTTGTATTGATTTAATCACTCACCTTCAACGATATATTCAATAAAACTTTAATTAAGAATCAATTCATATTCTAGTTAATTTAAGTTTTAATTCGTATGAATTAAGTGACCTCCATTTTGCATTCTTACTTCAAATATAACATATGACTTATCGCATTTCACATCGTCATCTATTCTAAGATTTGTTGATATTAGTTATTTATTTTACATACAAAAATTCACATAATTTTTATTTTTTGTGATAAAATTAACAAAAATCAAATAGATCGTTTTAATAACAAGATCTCACCTGTAATCTTGTCATTTCATGAGCTATACCGTCTTCATTTTATTGTAGTAATAATGGAAAAATCCATGAAAAAATTATTAATTTCAACATTATGTATATCAGCATTTGCATTAACTGCTTGTGATAAAAAAACTGAAAATGTTAAACCGACAATTGCAGAAAATTCAACTGTTAGCATTGTATACAGCGACAATGTTACTGCTGATATGAATAATGATTTAGAAAAAATTCAAACCCTTTCAAATACAAAAGCTCAAGAGGCATTAAAATTTCAAACTGATCTTGCACAAGCTGCACAAACTGGAGAAAAATCTGCTTTAGAAAAAGTCATTCAACACATGACCACCTATGTTGAAGGATTTAATAAAGATCTTGATGCGCTCACTCTAAAAAGTAATGAAGGTAATGCGCTACGTACTAAAATGAAAGAAGTGAATCATCTCAGCATTGAATTAGCTGAAATGAGCATGAAAAACCCACCAGATATAGAAAAAATCACAGCTTTACAGAAAAAGTCAGTTGAACTACAACAGTCTTTATTACAAGAAATTCAAGCAATTCAGACTAAAACAAGTAAATCTTAAAAATATCTTATTATTGAAATAGGCACTTAGATGCCTATTTTTATGTTCAAAAAATGAAAATATCACCACATCAAGATTAGAAATTTTCAACTTTAAATGAAAATTTTTCATCAAACTCATCTTATTTTCCCCCGAATAAAAACTACAATAATATTTTTATTTTCAGATTAAGCTGTTGTATGTCAAAGTTAGAGCGCATAAAGCTAAGTTTACCTCAGGGTCATGATAAACTTCTACTTCACTCATGCTGTGCACCATGTTCAGGAGAAGTCATGGAAACGCTGATTGAATCTGACATCAATTTTTCGATCTTTTTTTATAATCCCAATATTCATCCAGTGAAAGAATATCTGATTCGTAAAGATGAAAACATTCGTTTTGCAGAAAAGCATAATATCCCTTTTATCGATGCTGACTATGATACAGACAATTGGTTTGCTCGTGCAAAAGGAATGGAAAATGAACCTGAAAAAGGGATTCGTTGCACCATGTGCTTTGATATGCGCTTTGAACGTACAGCCTTATATGCCGCAGAAAATGACTTTAGTTTAATTAGTAGTTCGCTAGGCATCTCTCGCTGGAAAAATATGCAGCAGATTAATGACTGTGGTCATCGTTCTGCATCACATTACGCAGGCATTCAGTACTGGGACTATAATTGGCGTAAACATGGCGGTGCGACACGTATGCTTGAGATCAGTAAAAAAGAAGAGTTTTATCAACAAGAATATTGTGGCTGTGTTTACTCCCTTCGAGATACCAATCGCTGGAGAATGAGCAATGGTCGAGATCGCATTCAGCTTGGTGTGAAATTTTATTCTAATGCGATGGATGATCAAAACTGATTTAAATATTTTGTTCACAATCTATTTATTCTAAATCAGAATAAAAAACCAGTGCAATATGCACTGGTTTTTTTGATACATTTCAATATTAAAATGAAAGCTTAAGCATCAATCGTAGCAAGAACTTCATTCAAAGTAGCACTTGGACGCATTACGGCATTTACTTTCTCAGCATTAATGGCGTAGTAACCACCAATATCTACAGATTTACCTTGAACTGCTGCAAGTTCAGCTACAATTTTGTCTTCATTATCATCTAATGATTTCGCAAGAGGAGCAAATTTCGCTTTCAAATCTGCATCTTCATTTTGAGCAGCTAAAGCTTCAGCCCAATATTTAGCAAGATAGAAATGGCTGCCGCGGTTATCTAATTCACCAGTACGACGTGATGGTGATTTATCATTATCTAACAGTTTACCTGTTGCTTGGTCTAAAGTTTTAGCAAGCAATTTAGCCTGTGCGTTATCTTCTTTAATACCCAACTCTTCAAGTGAAACTGCCAATGCTAAGAACTCACCCAATGAATCCCAACGCAAATGGTTTTCTTCTACTAGCTGCTGAACATGTTTCGGTGCTGAACCACCTGCACCTGTTTCATACATGCCTCCACCCGCCATTAATGGCACGATAGATAACATTTTCGCAGAAGTACCCAATTCCATAATTGGGAATAAATCTGTTAAATAATCACGCAAGATATTACCAGTTACAGAAATGGTATCCAAACCACGTGCTACACGCTCAAGCGTATAACGCATTGCGCGAACTTGCGACATGATTTGAATGTCTAAACCAGTCGTATCATAATCTTTTAAGTATTTTTCAACTTTCTTAATTAGCTCATTCTCATGTGGACGATATGGGTCTAACCAGAAAATTGCAGGCATACCTGAATTACGTGCACGTGTTACTGCAAGCTTAACCCAATCACGGATAGGTGCATCTTTCACCTGACACATACGCCAGATATCGCCTTCTTCCACATTTTGGGACATCAATACTTCGCCAGTTTCTAAATCTGTGATGTTCGCAACACCCGCTTCAGAAATTTCGAAAGTTTTATCGTGAGAGCCGTACTCTTCAGCTTTTTGCGCCATTAAGCCAACGTTAGGCACGGTACCCATGGTACGTGGATCAAAATTACCATTCCACTTACAGAAATTGATCATTTCTTGGTAAATACGCGCAAATGTAGATTCTGGCATCACAGCTTTACAATCATACTGTTTACCGTCTGCACCCCACATTTTACCACCTGCACGGATCATTGCAGGCATAGATGCATCAACAATAATATCATTTGGAGAATGGAAGTTTGTGATACCTTTTGCTGAATCAACCATCGCAAGCGCTGGACGATGTTCTTGACATGCATGTAAATCACGGATGATTTCATCACGTTGTGATTCAGGTAAAGTTTCAATTTTTTCATAAAGCACTGACATACCGTTGTTTACGTTAATGCCAAGCTCATCGAATAACTTACCGTGTTTTTCAAATGCATCTTTATAATAAATTTTTACACAGTGACCGAATACAATCGGATGTGAAACTTTCATCATTGTTGCTTTCACGTGAAGTGAAAATAAAATTCCTGCTTCACGGCAATCTTCCAATTGTTTTTCGTAGAAATCACAAAGTGCTTTCTTACTCATAAACATTGAATCAATGATTTCACCATCTTGAAGAGCAACTTTTGACTTCAGTACAATCGTCTCACCACGATTGGTAATCAGCTCCATTTTTACGTCACGTGCACGATCAAGTGTCAGTGATTTTTCACCATGATAGAAATCACCTTCTTCCATATGTGAAACATGCGTTTGTGACCACTGTTTCCATTCACTCATTGAATGAGGGTGCTTCTTCGCATAGTTTTTCACTGCCGCAGGTGCACGGCGGTCTGAGTTACCTTCACGTAATACAGGGTTTACTGCAGAACCTAAACACTTACCATAACGAACTTTAATTGCTTTTTCTTCGTCAGTCGTTGGATTTTCTGGATAATCTGGAATTGAATAGCCTTTCGATTGAAGCTCTTTAATACAAGCTACTAATTGCCCAACAGAAGCACTAATATTTGGGAGTTTAATAATATTAGTATCTGGATTTTGTGTAAGACGACCTAGTTCTGCGAGGTTATTAGGAACCTTTTGCTCATCATTTAAATATTCTGTGAATTCTGCGAGCACTCGTGCAGCGACAGAGATGTCAGTTTTAACAATCTCAACGTCAGCTGGCTTAGTAAAGGTTTCTATGATCGGTAGCAACGAGTAAGTCGCTAAAAGTGGCGCCTCATCGGTCAGTGTGTAAATGATTGTTGACTTTCCACCAGCCATATATAGCCCCTTGCTTTGGATAGAGTTTTCTGAGGACTAAGCTTATGACTCAGCCCTTTCAAACCAGTTTGCTTAAATAAAACATTGAGAGTATCGTCCCTCAATGCATCTCAGTCAACGAAATATCTTTCCATATTGCTATTTCGCTTGAAATTCATACATATTCGCTTTTCTTCGTGCAATATTCTATGCGAAATTTGTGTTTATTTCGAACATTAAACATCATAATTTTTCATTACATTTTATGACGTGAATATTTCAGTCCGAAGACACAGCAATACGTTTATATTCATAAAATTGATTTAATTTTATACAATTATAAACCTTTAGGGTTTAAGTTCATTGGCATTAGAAATCAAAATTTAACACGTTGTGTTTCAACTATCAATTTCAAGCTATCTTATTATAAATATTATAGATTATAGTTTAAAACTTATTTTTATTTCATGAACCAAAATAATCTTTCTCAAATATTAAACCAATGAAATACAAAATTTTAAACTGATAAATAACTATATGATTTTTCTATTTTTTACATATTTAAATATACTTTTTCAGAAAAATGATGCTTATGCTCAGTAAAAATTAAATTTAATACTTTATATAAAATAATCACAAAAAAATATAAAAAAATAATAATATTGACTTAAATTAACATATATGTATAATGAATCACATAATAATAACAATATTGATAAAAATCAAACAAAACCATTAATAAAAGGCCTATAAGTATTTAACTTATAGGCCTTTTAAAATTTACATTTCATTTTATAATTTCTCCTTGCCTTTATAATTTTACATAATGACGTTCAGTTTCATTGAAATAACACGATCTAAAATTAAAGACGATGTTTGAATTTTAAACAGTTTCATTATAGAATTTTGATTATGTAATTTTTTCGAGTTTTAGCAATGGCAACGCATGGTGGTAAACGTGAGGGTGCGGGTAGAAAATTTAAATATAACGAGCCAACAAAGGTATTACGTGTTCCTGAATCTCGAATTATAGACGTAAAGAAATATTTACTTCAAACAAAAATTTCAACTGAAATTACGGATATTCGACAAATTGATCCGGTCACTCATCTACAAATTCCTTTAGCAACTGAACGTGTTGCAGCGGGTTTTCCAGCACCAAGCCAAGATTATATTGATGCAAAACTAGATCTTAACGAACATCTTATTCGTAATGCCAATGCGACATTTATCGTCAAAGTAAACTCGCTTTCTATGGTAAATGCAGGATTAGATATTAATGATGAACTGATTGTTGACCGCAGTTTAGATGCAAAACATCGCGATATCATTATTGCCTTAATTGATAATGAGTTTACGGTTAAACGACTCATGAAAGATACCAATACAATTTGGCTCAAAGCAGAAAATTCTGATTTTTCAGATATTCACCTTAAAGATGGACAAGAGTTTATCATTTGGGGAGTCGTTACCCGAGTGATTAAAAATTTAAGATGACATATCAAAATAAAATTTACGCCTTAATTGATGTCAATAATTGCTACGTCAGTTGTGAGCGTGTATTTAATCCAAAGCTCAATCATAAACCTGTCATTGTCTTGTCTAATAATGATGGTTGTATTGTTTCGCGATCTCAAGAGGCAAAAGCGTTAGGAATCCAAATGGGGATTCCCCTATTTCAAATTAAAGATATTGTAGAACAACATGCCGTTGAAATATTGTCGAGTAACTATAAGCTGTATACCGAAATGTCGAAGCGATTTCATGCAATTCTTTCTGACTATGTTTCACCGCATGAACAAGAAATTTATTCTATTGATGAATGCTTCTTAGATTTAACCGCCTATCAATATCAATTTGATTTAACCCTATATGCACAGAATATGCGCGATAAAATCTTCAAATGGATTGGTTTACCTGTCTGTATTGGAATTGGGCGTAGTAAAACTGAAGCTAAACTCGCAAACCATATGGCAAAGAATGGCAAACGCTTTAATGGGGTATGTAATTTAGCCACAATGGAACCTAAATATCGGGATTATTTTTCCAGTTTAATTGATATAAAAGAAATTTGGGGCATTGGCAAACAACACAGTCAGAAACTACATCGTATGGGAATTCATACAGCCTTCGATCTGACTCAAGCCAATGCTCAAGCCATAAAAAAAGTTTTTTCAATTGTACTCGCCAAAACAGTTGCAGAATTACAAGGAATCTCTTGTATTGAAATTGAACATAGCCCATCTGCTAAAAAACAAATTATTTCCTCTCGCTCTTTCGGGCAACGTGTTACTCATATTGACGCTTTATCTGAAGCCATGAGTGATTATCTACAATCTGCAGTCAAGCGCTTAAGAGATGATCAAAGCTTATGTAATTGTATGATAATTTTTGCATCCTCAAGTCCTTTTGATACGCAGCGACCTTTCTATCAAAAAGTCATCCATATTGATTTATCTGAACCAACGGATTCTATGGCTGTCATCAATAAGACAGTAATGGCGCATATACATCAGCTTTATCAAGAGGGCGTAGCGTTCAAAAAATGTGGCATCATTTTAACGGGAATAGAAAACAAAGTAAGCTACATTCCCGACCTATTCACAGATGTTGATGTAATGACAAAAAATGAAAATTTACAAATTGCAATTGAACGTATTAAAGATAAATTTGGTGATCAAAAAATAGCACTCGGTTCATGTAAAATTTCTCATGAAGCATGGATCACAAACAGTACTCACCTATCGCAAGATTATTTCTCATGGGATGGCCTCTTGACCATTCATCAATAAAAAGAATTTACTTTAATATTGATCAGTTTTAATTCTAAAAAATCACCATGTTTTTCACATCCTCTGCATCGCTATAAACTTAATTTAGTCAAATAAATATATTTATATACTTACTTTACATATTCATCTTTCATATTATGTATATTCCAGTTGAACTCAGTTTACACATTGAATTAAGGAATTCTCTAATGCTTCAAATTCTTGGAAGAGCAGATTCGATAAATGTAAGAAAAGTACTTTGGGTTTGCGATGAACTCAATCTTTCCTATACGCGTGAAGACTGGGGGCGTGGCTTTCAATCTCCCCAAACAGCTCAGTTTATACAGTTAAATCCAAATGCCACAATTCCAGTACTGATTGACCATGAGTTTGTCTTATGGCAATCGAACTCAATTATTCGATATTTAGCCAATCAATATCACGGTCAAGAACTTTATCCAGTCGATGCAAAAAAGCGCGCCATTATAGATCAATGGATTGATTGGCAAGGCATAGAGCTCAATAATAGTTGGACATATGCTTTGATGAATATTATTCGTCATTCACCTGACCATCAGGATCCTGCCTTGGTTGAAAAAAGTATTCAATCGTGGAATAAACTCATGGGTATTATAGACCATCAACTGGCTAAAACTGGTGCCTATATTACTGGTGAGCATTTTAGTCTGGCTGATATTGGGATTGGACTATCGGTACAGCGTTGGTATTTAACACCATTTGCGAAGCCACAATACTCACATGTCAAACGTTATTATGAGTTATTAGGTCAACGTGAGGCTTATTTAAGATGGGGAAATAATGGTCAAAATTAACCATGCCCCCCGATATCTTCCACCCATTGAAGTTACTATATTTTTAAGTAACTTCAATGGGGTTTTGCTGGCTTGGTTCTGAATGAAGATCGTGCATCATTAATTTTAGGTTTTCAAGGAAATGCGTCATATTGGTTCCCCAGTTTGCTGGAACATCTGCAATTAAATACGTTTTGATTTCAGGAATGCGGTGATCTAATTCATGAACAATAACACGTTCATAAAAATGCGATTGTTGAACATAACTGATGGGTAAAATTGCCACCCCCACATCTAAGCTCACGCAACTCACAATGCCATCTAGACTGCCCATTTCAAGTATATTTGTTGCTGGTAAGTCATTTAAAGATAAAAATAAATCTATAGTTTTCCGATAACTGCATCCTTGTTTAAATGCAATAAACTTTTTCTGACTTAAAAACTCTTTCGTTAAGGGGTGTGGAACATGCTGAGATGAGATTAAAACTAATTGCTCAGTCCACACGTGATAGTTAAATAACCCCTCAATTGGCACACTGCTCGCAATAAAAGCACAATCTAATTGTGATGTTCTGACTTGATCAATTAAATCTCGACTGGTCCCTGTAGTTAATGAGAATGGGAAAATTGGTTCCATCTGCTGTAAATGTTGGAATAATATTGGCAGTCTCACTGCCGCTGTCGTTTCCATGCTTCCCACATTTAACGGAAAACTTTTGCTCATTTGAGTATGACTAAACGTCGCCACAACTTCTTTTTGAAGACTCACAATTTTTTCAGCATAATCATAAAGTTGCAAACCTGCACGCGTAGGTAGTATAGGTGTTTGTCGATGTAAGATTTCCACACCCAACTCTGTTTCTAACTTTTTTATATGACTGGTGACATTTGATTGTACGGTATGTAAATATTTTGCTGCCTCTGAAAAACTTCCTAATTTCACCACCATGAGGAATACTTCTAACGACTTAATTTGCATCTGAATCACTTTTAGAGATAGTTGGTATCTAATCAAATCATTTTACATGATTATGATGACTTGTTTAAATTCAATTACACATGAACAAGGGGAAATCAGATGAGCCATTTTATACACATCTCTAAATTACTATTCATACTTATGCTGTTCAGTTTTATGACTTATGGTGCAAGCCTTTTTGACACTAAAGTTTTTGGTAAATCTAGCCCCACTCAACACATTGAATATAGCGAGTAGTTTTGTAAGATCGAAGCCTAGCATCTAAATAATCAATCATTTTTAATATCTGCATGGTAGATAGATATGAAACAAATACCCTCTCCTTTACAACTTGCAATCAGTGCCACTTTCATTATGGCAATTGGAATGGGTTTCGGTCGCTTTGCTTTTACCGCAATTTATCCACACATGGTAGAAGAAAAAGTACTCAGCTTATCTGCTGGTGGTATTGCCGCATCTATTAATTATGCAGGTTATCTTTTAGGTGCTTTAATTTCAGTTAAAATCCGTGCATATCATGCTCATTATTTTTGCTTATGGTCAATAATCGGAACTATTTTTTGTTTAGGTATTCTTTCGACTCCCCATTCTGTTATTACCATTATTCTCATACGTGGTATTGCTGGTGTCTTCAGCGCATTGGCAATGGTATCTGCATCATTATGGCTTCTCAGCCATCATAAACTCATACACTTCACTCCATTTTTATATTCAGGTGTCGGTTTAGGTATTTTCTTGTCTGCCGAATTAATTGTTGTAGGGACTTTCCTCAATCTATCCAGTCAAGGCTTATGGCTATTACTTGCCCTATTCAGTGTATTCATAGGGTTATTCACCGTACGTCATTTAATTATAAAAACAGCTATTGATCATGAAAAAATCACTATAAAACCAATCATTTTTAAATCTACAATCACTCAATCTTTACCGATCATCATCATTTATGGCTTAGCTGGGTTTGGCTATATTATCACTGCCACATACTTACCTCTTTTAGTCAAACATGCTTTACCTAATCTAGATTCTGCCCATGTTTGGGCAATATTTGGTTTAAGTGCAATTCCATCATGTTTTATTTGGCACAAACTCCATCAACACTACGGTACACGTATTGCGCTTTCTGCAAATTTGATCATTCAAGCTTTTGGGGTGATTTTACCTAACGTCTCAACTTCAACATTTGGATATCTGCTTAGTGCCTTTTTAGTTGGCGGTACATTCATGGGAACAGTGACCATTACCATGCCTGTTGCGCAATCTATTGCAAAACAAACAAAACGTAATTTGTTGGCCATCATGACTATTTTTTTTAGTATTGGACAAATTATGGGACCATTGGTTACAAATACATTATTTGCTATTACACATTCGTTTAATAGTGCTTTATATGTCGCATCGATAGCATTATTAATTGCTTCATTGATAAGCATAAAAAGTAATTTATTTTTAAAATTTTCTCATTAATTTTTAAGCGAAAAGTTTCACGATAAATATATTAATGAGCGCTATTCAGTTCATGGGATAATGTTCTAAAAGTCTTAACCATAATTTAAGAAGCTCATATAGCGACCATTTATTTTAATTTAATACTGAATTTTCCAAGGGTTTTCCTTAACCTTTTGTTGAATAAACTGAATAAAGCATCTAATTCTAGGGCTCTGTAATTTTCTATTTGCATAAATTAAATACTGTGGCTCAGTAATTCCAGAACTAAAATCTCTCAAAATAGGAATCAGCCTTCCTTGTTTAATATCTTCACCGATATGATAATCTGCTAGCCTTACAATACCTTCTCCTCTTAATGCTAAGTCTCGAAGAAAAGTACCTTGAGAAAAAGAAGCTATCGGCTTTACAGGAATGATTAAACTTTCATCATTTTTAACAAAATCCCAATTATTCCAACTACTTGAAAAACTAAAATGAAAACAGCGATGTTTCAGTAAGTCTTGAGGACTACTTGGTATTCCATATTTTTGTAGATATTTAGGTGATGCACATGTTATCCACTCACTGTCTCCAATTCTGGTTGCAATTCGTGAAGAAGACGGAAGTATTCCGCCATATATTGCAAGATCAACCCCTCTATCAAAATCATCTTGATATATCGCATTTAGTTCAAAATCTACACTTAATGATGGATAAGACGCTAAAAACTCTGGCAGCCAAGGTAATATCTGATGCTGTGCAAATGTTGGCATGGTTCTGATTTTAAGAACACCACTAATTCGGGTTGGAAAAGCTTCCGCTAAAGAATCAGCTTCTTGCATTGCTGCAACAACATTTTTAGCACTTTTTAAATATGCCGCACCCTCTTCAGTTAAAGTCACCTTTCTAGCTCCTCGTATAACCAAACGGACACCTAACCGATTTTCAAGTCGAGTAATTAATTTACTCATTGCAGATGGGGTGAGATCATTAGCACGGGCCGCCGCTGAAAAACTTCCATGTTCAAATGCCCATATAAATGCCATTAATTGTCGATAATTATCCATAAAATTTTGCCTATTCTCATTGGAGTTCTTTTCCATATTACATTTTTTTATTCGATTAGCCGTGCCTCTCATTCACATATAGTTTGAATTAGGCGCAATCTTCATATCGAATGCTTTTGATAAGATCTTTCTCACACAAGTCAAAGATGTTATTTCAAGGAGAATGCTATGCTTGAGCAAAGAAACCCCGATTTTTCAGCAAATAAAGAATTAATGCCATTTCAATTACCTCAAGTTCCCTATATGTCTCCAGATCTTGTCATTCCTGGCGTACTTGATGAATATTTGAAAGATGATCATTTATGGGTTCCAACGTCCGAGGCGGTCAGCTTTAAACCCCTACTTTTTAACACAAGTACTGGTTATTACATTAATTTATTACGTGTGCGAAAAAGCGGTGTGCTTTCACGTCATCGTCATACTGGAGCTGTGCATGCCTTTGTTCTTAAAGGTCGTTGGTATTATTTAGAACATGATTGGATTGCAGAAGAGAAGTCTTTTGCTTATGAGCCACCAGGTGAAACACATACATTGTTTGTTCCTGAAGATGTGAGTGAAATGATCACCTTATTTATCGTACATGGGGGTTATACCTACGTAGATCCATATGGAAATGCTGTGGGATATGAAGATGTATTTACAAAATTAGAAGCAACTCGAGCACACTATAAAAGCCTTGGGTTACCCGACAGTGAATTAGAAAAAATTATTCGCTAATCACAGACAATATAATCAAAAAATGCCAATTCATTTCAGGATTGGCATTTTTATTTTTATCAAACCAATAAAGGATTAAATATGTTAAAAATTATGGGATTTCCAGGTGAATATATTCAAGGACAGCATGCACTTTTACATCTTGGTGAAGTGAGTCAAAAATATCGCTTTAAACACATTTGTATTATTTATGATCCGATCACTGAAGGGAAAATTTTAACCAAGGTAACAGATGCATTAGATCAATCTAAAATTCAATATATTACTTTTAAATTTTCGGGTGAGTGCACATATGAAACGATTGAATACTTAAGTCAAAATATGCTGGAACATCATGTAGATGCCTTAATTGCACTCGGGGGTGGTAAGGCTATGGATACCACTAAAGGAATTTCAAAACAGTTAAATTTACCTATTATTATTTGTCCTACAGTAGCATCAAGTGATGCGCCAACCAGTCGACTCATTATTATTTATGATAAAAACCATAAAGTTCAAGCAGTAGAAAAAACCCAACGTAATCCAGACATTGTGATTGTAGACTTAGATACGATTGTACATGCACCCGCACGATTTTTTGCAGCTGGAATTGGGGATGCAATAAGTAAAATGTTCGAAGTTAATCAATGTAAAAATGCGAATGGTCTAAATTCATTTGGGACTCCACCATTAGAAATGACCTTGCTCTTAGCAAATCATACATATATGAATCTCATCACTTGGGGGAAAGCTGCTTATGAAGATGTTAAACAAAAAAAAATTACACCTGCCGTTGAACAAGTTGTCGAGTCAACTGTATTACTAAGTGGATTAAGTTTCGAAAGTGGTGGACTTTCTTTAGCACATGCATTAATTCGTGGTCTCACGTCTATCCCAGAATTATCTACAAAATTACATGGCGAACTGGTTGCATATGGAACGATTGTTCAAGCAATCCTAGAAAAAAGGGAACAATGCTTTCTTCTAGAACTTATCTTATTTTTACGATCAATCGGATTACCTACAACTTTAGATGACCTTGGTTTTAAGGATGTATTATCTCATGGTCAACTCGATACGATTGTGAGCAATACATTAGATAATTCTTATAGTAAAAATTTTATACCCGTAATCACTGCAGATGCCCTTAAAAAAGCAATTCTTTATACTCATCATTTGAAGTATGAAAACTAAAATGTTAAAGGGAGATTATTTCTCCCTTTAATCTTATCGCATTAACCAACCACCAGCGACATCAATCACCTGCCCCGTGACAAAGCTGCTCTGATCTGAAGCAAGAAATTCCACAACTTTTTCAACTTCAGATGTTGCACCAAGTCGACCTAATGGTGTCTCGTCTATAACAGATTGGTTAAAGTGCTCACCAGCCTCAAAGACCATTGGTGTTTCAATACGTCCAGGAGCTATAGCATTAACATGGATGTTATATTGACCTAACTCTCCAGCTAAATGCCGCGTTAATCCGATAATTGCCGATTTACTTGTGCTGTAATGGCATGCTACCACCGATAAATATGCATTTGCTGCAACAGAAGATGTATTAATAATTTTACCAAACCGATTTTTAATCATTTCAGGAACAAGTAAATGACTAAAATAAAAGCTACCATTTAAATTAACATTGATGACCTGTTGCCATTCTTCTACAGGTAGTTCCCATATTTTATAAGCTTTACCTTGATGCTTAGGTGAAATTCCTGCATTATTAATGAGCGTGTCCATAAAACCAAGCTCATTTGAAAAATAGATATAAGCTGCCTGACAGGACTCATAATCTGAAATATCGGTCACAAAAGAACGAACCTTATACCCTTTTCTTGCAAGTTTTAAATGTATTTCACTTAAATATTGCTGATGATTATCCACCAATGCGACTGTAGCTCCCAACTGAGCAAAATGTTCTGCAATTGCTGCACCTATTCCATGAGCAGCGCCTGTAATTAAAATATTTCGACCCATAAATTGTAATTGATTCATACTTTTCTTGATCTCGGATGTGATGTTAAAAGCCACAAAGACATGGCTTTTTGGGATGGCTAATTATTATTTAATCTTATCTAGATCAATCCCTTTATTATTCTTCCAAGTAAGTACCGCAATACATGCACATATCGAGACAATTATGAGATAAATATTAAAAATCCACCCTTTATCAATTGAATATAACCATGTATTCATAAATGATGCTGTTCCACCAAATATGGCAATTGCCAATGACATAAAAAAGCCTAGAAAGTTTGTTCTATATTTAGTTGGAATTTGTTCTGACATTGCAGCAGGTTTACAGGACATCAAAAAACCCATCGTAAAGAGACCAATACTTTGTGCCACGAGTAATGTCCACGGTTCAGAACTAATTAAACTCCATAATGGGAAAAGTAACAGTGAAGATCCAATATAAGTAATTAACGAGTTAGCATTTCTACCAATAAAATCAGATAATAATCCTTGAAAAGGAAGACAAATTAAATAAATTACCTGTGCAATACAACTCATCATAAATGCATCTTTTGCTGGCATATTTTGTATGCTAATTGCATAAATTGCCGCACATGTAACCCAGGTATAAAATGTCAGCGTAGAACCTGCTTCATAGAAAAATAATTTCATCCCTGACTTAATGATCTTTGGTAAAGGCCATATCACCTCTTCTACATCTGCTGTAGCTTGTCCTTCAATATGTGTTTCAATCATATTACGGCGCAAATAGATAGCAAAGAATGCCAGACCACCACCTATAGCAAATGGGATTCGCCATGCCCATTCATACATTTGTGCCTCTGTATAAATTTGGTTTAACAAAACGACAAAAAGCGTTGCGAGCAGTGAACCTGTTCCAACTGCAAAAAATGACATACTTGACCATAGACCACGTCTTTTAGGCGGTGCTATTTCTGCAATATATGCATAAGAGGTCGCAGTTTCTCCACCATGAGCAAAACCTTGTATTAATCTCGCAATCAGTAATAGTCCTGAAGCCCAAGCACCAATCTGCTCAAATGAAGGAATAAATGCAATCATTAAACTCGCTAGTGCCATCATAACCATCGTCACTAACATAATATTTTTACGACCATACTTATTGGCTAATGGACCAAATACAAACCCACCAATTGGTCTAGATACAAAACCTACAGCAAAAACAGCCAGTGTACTCAACAAAGCTGATGTTGGATTTGATTTATCAAACAATGCAGTCGCAATATATACAGATGCTACAGCATAAATTGTCCAGTCATACCACTCTAATAAATTGCCAACTCCACTGGCAACCAAGGATTTTTTTACCTCTTTACTTACTTTTTGCTGTGACTTTGACTCAATATCAGAAAAACTCGTCATGGCTATTTCAATCCATTAAATTAATTAGAAAATTTCGGCATTCCAATATTAAGTTCGATAGAACTCATCCTTTGCCTCTAAGAATTCTTACATAATTTTGACGGTCTAATGATGAAGGTAGTTCAAGCGGATTGTGAATTTAAGGAACACTTTAATAGATGACATTTATAAATATCAACACGCTATCAACCTTGTAGATGATCGCGATATTGAACAATTTTATAATGAATATAAGGTTCTAAAAGACCTAGACTTTTATAGGCTAAATCAAAGCGTAAATGACTTTTTATATCCTGATGGCATCAACTCTTCCCAATGGCCATTTCCCATAATTTCCGTATAGATTATCCAATGTATTAATATAAAAAACACTGAAATATCACCATAATTTTTGATCACCATGATTAATGAAATCAAAATTTAGATAGATAGAATCATGGAATAAAGTTTTTCTCTTTACAAAATTCTGAAGACTATAATCAGTTTTCTTTCGAATTTTACTCACCTTGCTAAAAATCCGTCTCAGACTATTGTTACATCAATATTTTATAAGATTATGATGGATTTTCCACAATGCATCGCTCCATATTCACGCTATCAATATGAAATAAAAATGCTTATCTATTAATATCTTAATAAATTGCCTAAAGCCTATACCCATAAAAACATAATGCATTGCATAGCTATCAAAATGATTATCACACTTGAACGAATTAAAATCCGCGTGAAGGCATTTAATAATATAAATGCCTTCCAGCAAATAAATAGAACTTAAGCGCTGACATTCAGCGTTTTTCTCTCATGACGATCGTGCCAAAAATAATTGCAAAAATGTACATAAATAATGAATATACAACAGCAGGTATTGCAATTGTAGGATTAGCTAAAACAGTTAATGCAATCGTAATGGCTAAAGTACTATTATGAATCCCTATTTCAAATGAACATGCACGTGCCTGAAAACTACTCACACCCACAAGTTTTGGTATGAAATATCCAAGAGTTAAACTTAAAAAACAGAAGAGTGCAGTCACAGTCCCAATTTGCAAAATATATTCTAAAATTTGATCTTTTTGACTATATATTGCCCCCACAATAATCGTTACAAGAAATGCTACAGCAAAATATTTAACAAATTTTTCAATTTTATGGGCAAATTTCGGCAAATACGCTCGAATCAACATGCCAATAATAACAGGCACTAAAATAATAATAAAAACCTGTATGATTTTACTAAATTGAAGCCCGACTTGTTGGGTATCATTCAAGAAATAACTCAACGAAAGATTTAAAATTAATGGTAAGGTAAATGCTGCGATTATAGAGTTTATTGCTGTAAGGGTCACATTAAGTGCAATATCGCCTTTATACAAATAACTGAAAATATTTGCAGTTGGTCCACCTGGAGATGCTGCCAGAAGCATCACACCAACCGACAATAACGGTGGTAAAGAAAATAATTTACATATAATAAAGGCCAAGCTAACCAATAATACTAACTGACAAAATAACGCGGTGATAATCGCTTTAGGATGCTTTCTCACGCGTTTAAAATCATTGATTGTTAATTCTAAGCCTAGACCAATCATGACTATGGCTAAACCAATTGGTAACAGTGTTAAAAAAATATTCATTTTTACATCCTTGTTTCAACTCATTATTTAATATGGTTTTAATTCTTAATATTTAGAGTATAAATGAAAAATCAACAAGTATTGAAAAGTAAAAAAAACTATACAGTTATAAAACTATGTTTATATTTAATGATCATTTTTAGAGTTTATTTAAAGAAATTTAAACCATTTGTTGAACTTCACTAGGTATAAGCATGAATGGCTATAAATATTGGCAGAGAGCACACTTTTTACTCACTTGAATCGAAAGTAAATTCACTTATTATAAAAATTTATACTTTCAAATTTTATCTTTTCAGCACATACATTGTGTGCTGTCTTTGTTCATATTTATTTCTATTTTTAGTGCTAAATCCTGAGCATATGATTATTCATCAACTGTACTTTAGATCATCTAAAACTCTATTTAGAGCCGATTATTAAGCACGACATCATTCAATAAATCAGACAAACAGTGAATGAATTTCAATTCAATGAAACTTCATCTTTCACTATACTTTTAAATGCAAATGATTATAATTCAGAATTATTTCTCCCTTGGTATTCTCCTGTGCAATTTAAACGCGCTTACTTAGCATTTTCTGTTTCTGCTTGCCTAGCATCTACAGTTTATGCTGAATCTAATGTAATAGAAGAAATACCGTCTTCTACCCTTCCAACAATTACTGTAAAAGCTGCTCATGATAATACACAGTATGCTGCAATCACTGCTCAAGCCGTATTACGAACAAATACGCCGTTATTTGAAACTGCTCAAGCCATTAGTGTACTGACAAGCCAACAATTAGAACAAAAACAAGCCAAAACTTTAGCAGAAGCTTTAGATGGTGTTGCAGGTGTTTCAGCAGGGCAATATGGTCGACGTGGTTGGGATGATTTTATTATTCGTGGGCAAATTTCTAGTGCTCAAACATATATCGATGGCTTGAGAATACAAACCTCAAATAACGTCTTACGCTCTGAAGACATATCTGGGCTTAAGTCTATTGAAGTCGTAAAAGGTCCTACATCGGTAGGCTTTGGTTTGAGTCTGCCAGGTGGATTAGTAAATTTAACAACCAAACGCCCACAAGCCGAAACAGCATATAAAGGAACGTTAAGCTACGGCAGTTATGGTTTAAAAGAAGGAACCTTTGATTTAAATTATGCACCGAATCAAACTGAAAAAGGTGCATTTAGACTTGTAGGACGAATATCTGATCAGGATGACCCAACTGATAAAGTCTACTTTAAAAATTATTATATTGCTCCTTCCTATAATTTCGATTTAGGAGAGGCGGATGATTTATCAGTTATCGCAAGTTATCAGCATCGAAAATATGTGCGCCAACAAGGTATTCCTTATAGCAATGGTCAATATAGGAATTATTCACATCAATTATTTTTTGGTGATCCAGATCATGGCTATGAAATAGATGTCTATCGTTTAGGAGCAAATTATGCCCATTATTTTGATAATAATTGGATTTTTAAACAAAATTTTGCTGTAACCAAAACAGATGCAAAAGGTAGCCCGATTCTAGCTTCTGGCAGAAGTACATTGCCTATTATAAAACGTTCAATTAACAATCAAGATAAACAGGATATCAATTACGCGCTCGATAATAATATACAGCGTAATTTCAACTTTGGTTCCATTCAATATGATTTCATGACTGGTTTAGACTTAATGCATGAACGAAGTGATTATTATCGTCGTAATGATACGATTAATGACTTTAATGTAAACCAGCCAAGTTATGGCAATATCATCATTAAGAAATTAGGTGCGCCAACCAACGAAATTACCTATAGCCAATATGCTGGTTTATATGTAAAGAATACAATTAAAATTCAAGATCATTGGATTATTGGTTTATCTGGCCGTCAAGATTGGACTCAAATAAAAGTTGATAATACCTTAAAACAAACCAAAATTAAAAATTCAGATCGTGCTTTTACGGGTAATGGCTCAGTGATGTATCGCATTAATGATATGTTTGCACCTTATATTAGCTATTCTACATCTTTTATGCCTGTCACTGATGCAGGGCAAAATGGGGAACTATTGAAGCCTGAAACAGGGAAACAAACGGAAGTCGGTGTAAAATTCCAAGCTTTAAATCAACAATTGCAAGGCTATATCGCATATTACGATTTAACTCGAAAAAATGTAACTGAAACAGATGCCTCAGGACTATTCTCCATACAAATTGGCGAACAGCAAACCAAAGGTTTTGAAGCAGAAGTTGCTGCCGCATTAACGTCACAATGGGATTTATCAGCAACTTATAGTTATATCCCAACAGCAAAAATTAAAGAAAGTTTGACCACTGCTGATATTGGAAATCGGATCAATCATATTCCTAAAAGTTCAGCCTCATTGTCATCACAATACTTCTTTAATACAGATAAACTCGGTTGGTATATTGGTGCTGGAATGAGATATCAAGGCTCACGTACAGCGCAGCGCAGTACAGATTATGTTGAATTACCAACTTATGTTTTATTTGATGTCAATGCAGGATATGAAGCGAAACATTGGGGAGCAAATTTAAGTATCAAAAATTTATTTGACCGAGAATACCTCATAGGAACCACACCAAATGCACAGCTTGTGAATTGGGGAGATCCTCGAATGATTCGTTTTAATGTTAATTTTAAATACTAATAACTTTTAATCAACCATCTTATTATTCACATTATCAGGTTGGAATATAAATATCATATTCCAACTTAATTTTGTCTTACTACATTAAGTCTCTTTCATAAATCAAAAAGTTTTCATCTTTTTGCTTGTTTTTTATCCTGAATTTTAGATTCTCACACATAATCTGTGTATGAAATATCACGATTCAATAAAGCTTTCTGATTCTCAGTTTAAGCGTTACATAGGCATCCCTCGTTCAACATTTTCTCTAATGGTTGAACAAATGAAGATGGAAATTCCTTCTAAATGCAGACCACCCAAACTGTGATTTGAAGATCAGGTTTTACTCTGTTTAAGCTATTGGCGAGAATATCGAACCTTATTTCATTTTACTACAAGTTATGGTGTATCAGAGCTAACAGCTTCCAGAATTGTTCATCAAGTTGAAGATACTTTAATCCAGTCAGGTTTGTTTAATTTACCCAAGGATATCCCCGAAGGTGAAGGTATAGATTGAAACTGCACTCAATACAGAACGTTTAAATCATCTCGGCTATGAAAAGCATCAACCTTAAAAATGCTTTAAATAGCCGACTTAAAGTAGGGGGAGTTTTATCCGCATATAAAACAACGCAAAAAATTAACAATATTAAAGTTAAATGTGATACATTTAACATAAATAACGCTAAAAACGGAAAGTGATTTGAGTTATAAGAAAAGATTAATCTCATTAAGTATTATTGTTTCAATAATTGGGATATTAGCATTAACATTTTTATGGTTTGCAGGTTTAATTGGCGAGCGTATAACGACAAAAACTTTTCTTGGAAATTCAATAAAAGAGTTTGACCCAGGATATCGACGCGCACATGGCAAAGGTATTTGTTTTGATGGAGTTTATCATAGCAATGGAAACATAGAAAAATTTTCTACAGCTCAAGTTTTTTCTAATTCTAATATGCCTGTAATTGGGAGATTTTCCATAGGTAGTCCTAACCCTCATGCTGCAGATAATTCTACTCAAACAGTTAGTATAGCATTACTAATTAGACCAGATGACCAATCCCAGTGGCGAATGAAATTAAATAATTTTCCCTATTTTGCTACTCGAACACCAGAAGGTTTTTTAGAACTAATCGCTGCTTTTAAAGTAGATCCTAAAACTGGAAAACCTGATCCAGTAAGGGTTGCTAAATTTTTTAAAGATTATCCAGAAGCACGTAAAGCAGTTGAACAGCAGGATAAAATGCCCTTACCGAGTAGTTTTAGTAGTTCTGAATACTATAGTATTAACGCTTTTATATTGGTAAATTCAAATGGAGAAAAACAACCATTCCGTTGGTCTATGCGACCCCATTCAAAATTTATTAATTTGACAAAAGAACAGCATGCACAGGCTGATCATGACTTCTTGTTTAAAGATATTAAGAAAAAATTGGATAAAAGCCCTCTTTATTGGGACTTAGTTATACAACTTGCAAAACCAGAAGATCCCATTGATGATCCATCTCAACCTTGGCCTGAAAATCGTGAAGAAATTATTGCAGGGGTGTTGGAAGTAAAACACGTAACTGATCAAGAAAATGGCGATTGTCGTGATATTAATTTTGATCCAACATTAGTTCCGTCTGGTATTAAGTTATCAAATGATCCTGTTTTAGCAGCAAGAGCTGGTATCTACTCGCACTCTTATAATGCTCGTTTACGTGAAATTGGTTTTGGCAAAGCAAAAGATGCTATTGGTAAATAGGAAATTTTATAATGAAAAAAATATCTGATAATACAATACATCATTTTAATTTAACTGCTCGTATATTACATTGGTTTATGGCATTCGCTATTTTAATAATGTTATTTATTGGGGTTGGAATGACTACATCATTAACTTGGCGACCTTGGTTAATAGATATTCATCGGCCCTTAGGCATGGCAATTTTAGTATTAGCAATATTAAGACTGATAAATCGAATCTACTACCCTGCCCCTTCATTACCAGCAACTATTCCACGGCTTCAAAAAATAATTGCACATATCTCACACTGGTTGCTTTATCTCTTAATGATTATTTTGCCGTTACTTGGCTGGGCAACCCTATCTGCTGGAGGGTGGCCTATAAATTTGACACCAGACTTAAGCCTCCCATCTATTGCTCCATATAACACTACACTTTATGCTTTGTTACGGACAGCACATGGTATTTTTGCTTGGTTGCTATTTGCTATTATTTTAGGTCACATCTCGGCTGCTCTCTTGCACGCATTAATTTATCGTGATGGTGTGTTTTCTAGCATGGTTTGTGGGGATTCAAAAAAAACGAGCCCTACTGTACATTTAAATAATGAAAAAGATAAACTTTAAAAAGCTTATGTAATCCCAACGTAGCAAGATCTTCTCTTCTCCTGATTTAGCCAAAAAGAACCATGCCAATTCAAAAGTGGTCTTTAGCATTGAATTGGCTTGCGATTCATTTTAATGATCAATTATAAAAGTCGAACTTATGCAAAATAATTTACAAGCTTTAGCTTGATCTTCGATGTAATTATGCTTGTCGTATGTATTCATATTTTAAGAAGAGTATGATCTATAGCAAATCGACTTTCAAAGTATTCATGATTATGCGCAACTTTCAGCAATAGCTGAAAAATCAATAAAACGCCACTTGTTATAAATTAATCTACTTTTCGTCAATATGGTATTTTTCAAAATCAAAAGGATTAATATTGGTAGAAATTGGCTGATAAGCTTGAGTAAAACTTGGTGACATCCGTTTAGGACGTCCTGATGCAATTTCTATACATGTCCATTTTGTATTTGCTAAAAACAAAATAGATTTATCTTCGGGACGATAGAAGGCATATTGGCGAGATAAGTATAAAGCATTGATATCATCTAACCATGTTCTTAAAATAACGGATTCACCGTCTAATGCAGCTTTTCGATATTGTACATGATGTTCTACAGCCACCATTGCATGCTTTAATTTAAGATATTCCTGCACACCCAAACCTAAATATTCGACATGTGCAGATGCAATATCTTGCATCCACTGTACATAGACCACATTATTTACATGACCTAAAACATCAATATGTTTCGCTTCAACTTGAATTTCCAGATCAAATATATCTGTCATTTTCACTCTCTTTTACAATGACTCTTCATCAGTCTTGTGTATACTATGTTGATAATACCTATCAGTACATGATTAAAACCGCTACAATGAGCGGCTTCTAAATTGACAATATATTAAAAATATTAAGAAATTCTCATTCCAACAATTCCACGAGCGCCTTGTCGAATCAATGTTACTCGTGCTACAGAGCCTTTTTTCAACTCAGAAACAACTTTAATTAACTGTTCTGAGTCTTTAATTTCTGAGTTATTGATTTGAATAATCACATCACCAGGCATAATTCCAGCAGTTGCTGCAATACCACCAGCGCGTACATCTTGGATTAATACGCCACCCTTCGTATCTAAGCGTTCCATCTCAGTCGGTGCTAAATTACGAATAGAAACGCCAAGTACTGGCCCAGCATTTGGTTTAGCGGTATTAGGGCTATTCGCAGGAGTATCGTCTGGAGCTGTGGTTAATGTTGCTGATTTATTCTGACGTTTATCATCTCTTAAAATTTCAAAATTTAAGGTTTGACCTGGTACAGCACGATTTAACGAAGCAAATAACTCAACTGTACTTAAAATAGGCACTCCATTTAATTTTAAAATCACATCACCAGATTTTAATCCCGCTTTATCAGCTGGAGAACCTTGGGTTACTTGAGTGATAAGTGAACCCTCTGGTTTTGGCAATTTATAAGCTTCCGCCAAAGTTCGATCTATTTCTTGTAGACTTACCCCTAAATATGCACGTGTCACTTTACCATTCTTTTTCAATTGATCCGCAACATCCATGGCAACATCAATTGGAATAGAAAATGATAATCCCATATACCCACCAGTACCACTAAAGATACGTGAGTTCACCCCAACCACTTCACCTTTTTGGTTAAATAAAGGACCACCTGAATTTCCAGGATTTAATGCTGCATCAGTTTGAATAAATGGAACGGTTGCTTCACCATGCATATTACGCATTTTTGCACTTACAATTCCCGCAGATGCAGAATAATCAAATCCAAATGGTGAACCGATAGCCAGTACTGGCTCCCCTACTTTTAAATTATCTACATTTCCTGTGCGTAATTCTGGGAAATTTTTCCCGTCAACTTTAAGTAAAGCGACATCCGTGCGTGCATCACTTCCAACGACTGTTGCATCGAGTTCACGGCGATCATTCAGCATAATCGTCACTTTAGATGCATTTTCAATGACATGATGATTCGTTAATAAATAACCATCCTTTCCAATGAAAAATGCACTGCCATATCCTGTTTTTTCTTGTGGTACTTGTTTTTGAGGGATCACCACTTGATTACCAAAAAAACGTTTCAAAATTTCTGGAATCTGTTGTTGAAGTAGCTCTTCCTCTGATAATTTTTTTACTACATTTACACTGACAACTGCTGGGCTGACTTTTTCAACCAAATCTGAGAAATCTACAGGCGTTGCTGCAAAGGTTTGAACCGATGCGATTGTAAAAAATGCCGTATATGCACCTTTTTTCAAATATTCATTACTCATATACTGAATTCACTCAATTTTTTTAATTTAAACAGATCGATATTTATCATAAATAGTATATATCTTACGTAATAATATGTTCTCAGTTTTTTATAAAACAAGCATTTAATATACTGTTCGTTACTTAATCTTCATTATTTTTATTCATTTTAATTGAAAATTTCTTGCCTTTTGCTAAAAAAAGCGGTGTTATTAATAAACATTTTTCAATCCCACCATAGACATGTCCAATTCAACTATTTCTCATGAGTTTGATGTCATTATTGTTGGTAGTGGTGGTGCAGGTTTAACACTCGCACTCTCTTTACCAAATCACTTTAAAATCGCAATCTTAGCAAAATCACATTTAAATGATGCAAGTACATATTATGCTCAAGGTGGCGTTGCTGCGGTACTCGACAAGACAGATTCAATTGAAAATCATATTAATGATACGATGATTGCAGGTTCGCATTTATGCGAATTGAATGCCGTTAAACATACTGTTGAAGGTGGGCAAGCATCGATCGACTTTTTACTGAGTCAAGGTGTGCAATTTACTTTAGATGAAAAAGAACAATTACATTTAACACGTGAAGGTGGTCATTCACATCGACGGATTATCCATGCCGCAGATGCGACTGGAAAAGCCATTTCAACCAAACTCATTGAACGCGCGCGTGAACATCAAAATATTGAAATATTTGAGCATTACATCGCAATAGATCTCATTACGTCTGATAAATTAAAAATTGATGGTCCAAAGCGTGCTATTGGACTTTATGCTTTCAATGAAGCAACCGAAACAGTACATACCTTTTTAGCCCCTTTTACTGCACTCGCTTGTGGTGGTGCAATGAGAGCGTATCTTCATAGCTCAAATCCTGATATTGCAACTGGTGATGGAATTGCAATGGCTTTTCGTGCGGGATGTCGTGTCGCCAATATGGAATTCAATCAATTCCACCCAACATGTTTGTACCATCCTCAAGCACGATCTTTTTTAATTACAGAAGCGATGCGTGGCGAAGGTGCGTATTTACGCTTACCAGATGGTGAAAGATTCATGCTACGTTTTGATGAACGTGCTGAACTTGCACCACGTGATGTCGTTGCACGTGCCATTGATTTTGAAATTAAACGCTTAGGGATTCGATATGTTTGGTTAGATATCACGCATCAATCTGCAGATTTTATTCAAGAACACTTTCCAACACTTTATGAACATTTATTAACTTTTGGGATTGATATTACCCAAGATATGATTCCTGTTGTACCTGCCGCACATTATACCTGTGGTGGGGTCATGGTTGATCAACATAGTCAAACAGACCTCCTCGGTTTATATGCCATTGGTGAAACCGCTTATACAGGCTTACATGGTGCCAACCGTATGGCAAGTAATTCTCTTTTAGAATGCTTTGTATATGGTATGTCCGCAGCCAAACACATTCAAATGCAATTTAAGGAACATACTTTACTTCCTTTAATACCTTCATGGGATGATAGCCAAGTCACCCATCCAGATGAAGACGTAGTCATTTTGCAAAATTGGGATGAACTTCGGCAAACCATGTGGAATTACGTGGGCATTGTTCGAACAACTAAACGTTTAGAGCGCGCTTTGCACCGCATTGAAATGCTCAAAAATGAAATTAATGAATATTATCAAGATTACAAAGTCAGTAAAAATCTTATTGAATTACGAAACTTGGTCATGGTTTCTGAAATGATTGTGCAATGTGCTTTACAACGCAAAGAATCACGTGGTTTACATTTCACCTTAGATTATCCAGATCAAAATCAAACATTAGAGCGAACCGTGCTCATACCACCAAATTTTCAAGTTAAAAAGGAATCAATCCATCCTTAAAATTTAAACAACTCGCCATTAAATTATATCAATCTGATATGGCGAGTTTTATTTTTATATAGTCTTTATTAATTAAAATTCAAATATTGAAGTGCTTCAGAAAAAACCTGATCTGGTATTTGAGTTGCATCTAGACGCTTGATTCGTTCAGGATGTTTTTGCCAAAGTGTTTCATAACCTAAACGAACTTTTTCAAAAAAACTCAACTTTTCTTGCTCAAAACGATCTAAAGCGCCTCGCTCACGCGCACGATTCATTCCAATTTCAATGGGTGCATCTAACCAAAACGTTAAATGTGGCATTCGAGATACAAAGCTTTCATTTAATAAAGCGAGCTTTTCTGGGTTTAAACCACGCCCAGCACATTGATATGCAAAACTTGCATCTGTAAAACGATCACATAAAACCGTTTGACCTTGTCTTAATGCAGGCTCAATGACTTGTGCCAAATGTTGTGCACGTGCAGCATACATGAGCAATAACTCAGTATCATGGCTCATTTGTTCTTGGTGGTTTACAGATAAGAGTAATGAACGAATTTGTTCCGCCATCACAGTTCCACCTGGTTCACGTGTTAATACAATTTGATGATTTTGTTGCTCTAAATAAGCATAAATACGTTGAATAAGCGTCGTTTTACCAACTCCTTCAGTACCTTCAAAGCTAATAAACATGCTTACTCCTTTTTTGATCTTAATACTTGCAAATATTCTTGAACTGCACGGTTATGATCCTGCAAATTTGTACTAAATTTATGCCCACCATTTCCTGTTGCGACAAAGTAAATATTAGCCGATTGATCTGGATGCATGGCAGCCTCAATCGCTCGTTTACTTGGCAACGCAATTGGGCTTGGCGGTAAACCTGAAATAGTATAGGTATTATAATCGGTCGGTGTTCTTAAGTCTTGACGCGTAATCTTACCTTGATACTTATCCCCCATTCCATAAATGACCGTTGGATCTGTTTGTAAACGCATTCCCATATTTAAACGTCTTACAAAAACACCTGATACTTGCTCAAGCTCAGCTTTTACACTGGTTTCTTTTTCTATAATTGATGCCATAATTAACGCTTCATATTTATTTTTATACGGTAAATTTGGCGCTCTATTTTCCCAAGCCTGATCTAAAGTTTTCATTTGACGATGATATAGATCTTGTAAAATCTTTTTATCCGACTCACCTTTTGCAAAGAAATAGGTATTAGGTTCAAATAGACCTTCAGGATGTGTAAATGGAATATCTAAAGCTTTGAGCAATTCATCATTTGATAGATCACTCAGCTCATGTGTTACTAAATCATCTTTTCTTAAATTATTGATTAAATCTTTAAATGTCGTACCTTCAATCACCAAAATACGATTTAATTGTGCATTATCTGCATTTGAAATCATGTCTAAAACTTGACGTATACTGGTTCCTTGGGGAATTTCATACACCCCTGCTTTCAGGGTGTCGTGAATAAAAAATCGTTGGTATAACTTTAAAATAAAAGGAAAATGAGCTTTATCTTCTTTGCTCAGTCGCTCAATAAAAGCTGAATAGGTATCACCATGATTAATGGCTAACATTTGCTTTTTCCCCTCAACAGGGTAACTTTTAAATAAACTCGACCACAATCCCCCCATCATAACAATCACTAAAGTTGTGAGTATCAATAGATAGATTCTGATTGAAAATCGATGAGTTGTCTTATTGGCTTTCTTTTTGACTTTTGACTTGGCTTTGGGCGTAGACATATTAAAAAATCTGATTCAATTGAAGATGATTAAAAAGACGAAGACATGCATGTGAATCTAAACTTCGCTGATCTAGCTGAGTTACGACTCGCATAGAGTTTAATGCATTACAAAAAAATAAACTTTGAATTTTTGGTATTTCATCCACATTCACCAATCTTTGTTCGCAATTTATTTGATAGCGTTGCATTCTCGCTAAAATTTCCGCACGCATCACGCCATGTACACCATTATAGCGAAGTTCAGGGGTAATCCATGTATCATTTATTTGAAAAAAACAATTACTACTAATCCCTTCAACAATAGAATCATGAACATCACAGCTTAATGCTTCTACCCATCCTTTTTGATCGGCTTCCTGTTTAAGCAATACTTGTTCAAGTCGATTTAAACTTTTTAATCCTACTAAATTTGGCATAGATATACCAATACGTTGCTCTAATACACCACATTCGATAAAATCAGGCTGAAATGTCTTCACCTGTTGAGGATAATAAAAAACCCATAAATCAGCATTCTGTTTTGGCAAACTGTAACCACGTTGCCCCTCACCACGACTAATCAAAATTTTTAACGTGCCTTCTGCTAAGTGATGTGCATTGAGTTGCTTTAAAGTTTCCTCAATAAATACCAAATTTATCTGCAAAAATAAACGCTCACATGCCAATGTTAGTCGTGCAATATGTAAATGTATTAATTCAATTTTTCCGTGGCGTATGCGTGCCGTAGTGAAACAACCATCACCATAATGAAATGCACGATCAAACAATGAAATATCACTTACTTTTTGTGCATTTCTAAAACATTGCATAACAAAATTTCCTCAACCATTCGCAATATTGTATTCAGTCTATTTAAATTTTAATATTCATTTCTCTTATTCTTTTTTATTCATATAAAATTCATTTTTTATTATTTTTTTGAAAAAGCATCTAGCGTTATCCTTGCTCCATCTTATAACGTATTTAATAATTGGAATAAGCATGAAAAGTTCAAAATTAAAACTTGGGATCCTTGCAGCAATTATTTCAGCAACTTCCTTTACTGCCACAGCAAAAAGCTTTTTAAATGTCTCTTATGATCCAACGCGTGAATTATATGACGATGTAAACAAAAATTTTGGACTTTATTGGCAAAGTCGTACAGGTCAAAAAATTGACTTTAAACAATCTCATGGTGGTTCAGGTAAACAAGCACGTGCCGTCATTGATGGCTTAGATGCAGATGTCGTGACTCTTGCTTTAGCAGCTGACATTGATGCAATTGCAGAAAAAACTAAATTACTTCCAACAGATTGGCAAAAGAAATTACCTGATAACTCTACACCATATACGTCTACGATTGTGTTTTTAGTGCGTAAAGATAATCCTAAAGGTATTAAAGATTGGAATGATCTGGTGAAACCAGGCATTGAAATTATTACACCAAATCCAAAAACATCAGGTGGCGCACGTTGGAACTATTTAGCAGCTTGGGCGTATGCAAAGAATTTACCAAATGGCACTGATGCATCTGCACAAGAATTTGTACGTAAAATTTATAAAAACACTAAAGTTTTAGATTCAGGTGCACGTGGAGCAACAACGACATTTGCTGAGCGCGGTATTGGTGATGTTCTTTTAGCTTGGGAAAACGAGGCGCATTTAGCTGTGCGTGAACAACCTGGTAAATTTGAAATTATTACGCCTTCAATTTCAATTTTAGCAGAACCGCCTGTTGCTGTAGTAGAAAAAAATGCAGAGAAAAAAGGAAATCTTTATCTTGCTAAAGGTTACTTAAACTTCTTGTATTCTCCACTCGGTCAAGAAATTGCTGCACGTAACTTCTATCGTCCACGTAATGAAGCAGTACTGGCAAAATATAAAAATAATTTTAAACCTTTAAAGCTCGTTACAATTGATCAAGAATTTGGTGGTTGGGCAAAAGTTCAAAAACTGCACTTCGAAAATGGTGGTGTTTTTGACAAAATCGTTGCAGCAAATAGCGCTAAATAATTTTAACAAATCAACATAGGAGCAGCATGATGACACATACTGTAATTGTTCCCGGTGTAGGCGGTAGTGAGGATGCTCACTGGCAGTCTTGGTTACAAAAACAACTTACATCCTGCTCCCGTGTCCAACAAAAAAATTGGAATCTTCCGGTATTACAAATTTGGATAACCGAATTTATAAATACAATTTTAGCGACCAATAATGATAATATTCAGGTAGTTGCACATAGTTTTGGTTGTTTAACAACGGTTGCCGCATTAGCACAACATCCTGAACTTAATCGTAAAATAAACAACTTAGTTCTCGTTGCACCTGCAAATCCAGTACGATTTAGTGAGTCTGGTTTTGCGATTGACGAACACAATAATTATCACGATTATTTTCATCAGCTTCAAATTCGAGTTCCGACCACTTTACTCATCAGTGAAAATGACCCTTGGCTCAGTTTTGTAGATGCCATAGAACTTGCAAAATCTTGGCGTTTAGCACCAGTAAACTTAGGTCAAGTCGGTCATATTAATGTTGCTTCGGGCTTTGGGCCTTTCCCTGAAATTTATAATTTTTTAATTTCAGAAAAGAATATGCAACATATCAATAATTCTGATGACAACAAGTATTTATTTAAATTTGCTTTTTGAGCCCTGCAAATTATGCTTGTTTTAAATTTCATTTTCGCTGGTTACATTAACCAGTATTCTCTCTTTGAGGAGTAGTCATGTCGCAGCGATCCCGAGTGCTGCCTGGATTTGGTCTGTCTCTAGGCTTTACCCTAGCGTATTTATCCTTAATTGTTCTTATTCCACTATCTGCTGTATTTATTAAATCGCTAGGTATTGGCTGGGATGGTTTACTGGAAATTATTTCATCTGAACGTATTATAGCGTCTTTAAGGCTAAGTTTTACAGTCGCAATTATTGCTGCATTGGTAAATGTAGTTTTTGGTTTATTATTGGCATGGTGCCTTGTGCGTTATACCTTTCCAGGTAAGCGTATTGTAGATGCCCTCGTTGATTTACCTTTCGCACTACCTACTGCTGTTGCAGGTATTGCACTTACATCACTTTATGCCTCTACTGGCTGGGTTGGTCAATATTTAGAACCTTTGGGTATTAAAATTGCGTATACCCCATTAGGTATTACACTTGCATTAATTTTTGTTGGACTCCCGTTTGTTGTACGTACCGTTCAACCCGTGCTAAGTGATTTGGAAACTGAATTAGAAGAAGCTGCTTCTGCATTAGGTGCAAATCGATTCCAAATTGTCACTAAAATTATTTTACCTATTTTACTGCCTGCATTACTCACAGGATTTGCGCTGTCATTTGCTCGCGGTGTAGGTGAATATGGTTCCGTCATTTTCATTGCAGGTAACCAACCTTTTAAAACGGAAATCGCACCTTTAATGATTATTTCTCGTTTAGAAGAATATGATTATGCAGGTGCAACAACGATTGCTGTTGTGATGTTGGTCATTTCATTTGCAATCTTGTTTTTGATTAACTTGCTGCAAGCTTGGGCAAGCCGTCGTACAGGGAGATCTGCTCGATGAATACAAATAGCAATGCTTTAGCTGAAAGACTTCAATCTCGTGATGCAACTCGAGAACCTAGATGGGTTCGTAACTTACTGCTCATCATCGCGTTAATTTTCTTTTTAAGTTGCTTAGTTTTACCTTTAGTGCTGGTTTTTGTAGAAGCATTTAAACAAGGGATGAGTGTTTATTTTAATGCTCTAATACAACCAGACACATTATCTGCGGTTAAGCTAACTTTGCTCACAGCCGCAATTGCTGTTCCACTGAATGTCGTTTTTGGTGTTGCAGCTGCATGGTCTGTTGCAAAATTCAATTTCCGTGGTAAATCAATTTTAACCACCATTATTGATATGCCATTTTCAGTATCACCAGTGATTGCTGGTTTAATGCTAGTACTTATTTTTGGTACTCAAGGTTGGTTCGGTGATTGGTTACAAGATCATGATATCAAGATCTTATATGCTGTTCCTGCAATTGTCATTGCAACAATTTTTATTACTGTTCCATTTGTCGCACGTGAACTTATTCCACTTATGGAAGCTCAAGGCACAGAAGAGGAAGAAGCGGCTATTGTACTTGGCGCCTCTGGTTGGCAAACCTTTTGGAAAGTAACACTCCCAAATATTAAATGGGGTTTAATTTACGGCGTCATTCTTTGTAATGCACGTGCAATGGGTGAGTTTGGTGCAGTATCTGTTGTATCAGGTCATATTCGTGGAGAAACCAATACACTTCCACTCTATGTAGAAATTCTCTATAACGAATATACCTTTAGTGCAGCGTTTGCAGTCTCTTCACTCTTGGCTTTTCTTGCAATTATTACCCTTATTTTAAAAACATGGGTTGAAGCACGCCAAGAAAAGCAAGACAAACGTAACGAAGATTCAACAGTTTCTTAAGGAATGACATCATGAGTATTCAAGTAAAAAATATTGAAAAAAACTTTGGTGCATTTCATGCACTTAAAAACATCTCTTTAGATTTTCCAGATGGTCAATTGGTTGCCTTACTTGGCCCTTCTGGCTGTGGTAAAACAACACTTTTACGCATTATCGCAGGTTTAGAATCTGCAGATAGTGGACAGATCATTCTTGAAGGACAAGATTCTACCAATGTTCATGTACGTGAACGAGAAGTTGGTTTTGTCTTCCAACACTATGCTTTATTTCGTCATATGACCGTATATGACAATATCGCTTTTGGTTTACGAGTTCGCCCACGTTCAACACGACCTTCAGAAGCCGAAATTAAAAAACGAGTCACTCGTCTACTTGACTTGGTACAACTCGGCTTTTTAGCAGATCGTTACCCTGCACAACTTTCTGGTGGTCAACGACAACGTATTGCTCTTGCACGCGCCTTAGCAGTAGAACCACGAGTTTTGCTTCTTGATGAACCTTTTGGTGCATTAGATGCAAAAGTTCGTAAAGAGCTCAGACGCTGGCTTAGAGCATTACATGACGAGCTACATATTACCTCTATTTTTGTGACACACGATCAAGAGGAAGCATTAGAAGTTGCAGATCAAATTATTGTCATGAATAAAGGAGATGTAGAACAAATTGGCTCTCCACGTGAAGTATATGAAAAGCCAGCCACACCATTTGTCTTTGACTTTTTAGGTCAAGCAAATCGTTTTGAAGGTATCAATAAAAATGGTATTATTCAAATAGGTGAAGATAATATTCAATTAACAAATACACAAAATATGCCGCAAGGTGACGTCATTGCATTTGTTCGACCAAATGAATTACGCATCCTTTCTCAGCCACAGCAGAATACAATCCAAGCTACATTTTTACGTGAACTTTGGATTGCAGGAAAAGTCATTGCTGAATTAAATGATCGTCAAGGTAATTTAATTGAAGTTTCTTTAACTCCCGAAGAATCTAAATTGCATCAATTCCGTCCCAACCAAACAGTTTGGTTAAGTGCAATAAACTTGCATTTATTCAAAAATCAAGTCGCATAAGGCTTTTAAATGGAGCGAAAGCTCCATCCTTTAAGGAACACAGGTATGAATTTCCAACAACTACGAATTATTCGAGAAACAGTTAGACAGAACTTTAATCTTACCGAAGCTTCAGCTGCACTTTACACGTCTCAATCTGGTGTGAGTAAACATATCAAAGATTTAGAAGATGAGTTAGGTGTTCAGCTATTTATTCGTAAAGGTAAACGTTTACTGGGTTTAACCGAACCAGGTCTATCATTACTTGGAATCGTAGAACGAATGTTGGTAGATGCTGACAATATCAAACGACTAGCCGATGATTTTAACCGTGTCGATGAAGGTACTCTGACCGTAGCTACAACACATACACAAGCACGTTATGTATTGCCTCCTATTGTCAATTTATTTAAAAAAGAGTTTCCTAAGGTACATTTAATCTTACAACAAGCAAGTCCAGTTGAAATTTCAGAAATGCTTTTACAAGGCGAAGCTGACATTGGTATTGCCACTGAATCTCTAACCACTGAAGATAATCTTGCCAGTGTTCCTTATTATAATTGGCAACATAGTATTATTACGCCACAAAATCACCCACTTGCTTCAAAATCAAGTATTGGTATTGCAGATTTAGCAGAGCACCCTATCATTACCTATCATGGTGGTTTCACAGGTCGTTCTAAAATAGATACCGCATTTGAAGATGCAGGTTTTGATGTTGATATTGTGATGTCAGCACTTGATGCCGATGTCATTAAAACTTATGTTGAATTAGGTATGGGGGTTGGTATCGTCAACAATGTTGCTTATGATCCAGAACGTGATTATCGTCTAAAACAAATTCAAACGGATATTTTTGGCATAAACACAACATGGATTGCTGTAAGAAAAGGTCATTTGCTTCGTGGTTATGGGTATGAGTTTATTTCATTATGCTCACCAAAGACAGATATCAAAGCCTTAAAGAAAATGGCGTACCCTGAAGATTAATTAAAAAGGCTATCAAATTGATAGCCTTTTTTATATCTAAACGCGTATCTGAATTATATATTACCAAAAAATGGTTATACCAACTTTAGCCACTGGAGTCCATGCATACTTCTTTTTCCCTGCAAGATATTGAGCTTCATTACGAACTGCTTGTTGAAATTCTGCTTGACGACCATCAGCCACTTGACCAGATGCCTTTAGCCGAACTGTTGGATTTCTCGAATAATAAGCACCACCCTCTGCAAATACGCCCCAATTTTTACCAAGTTTTGGCGAGTAACCTAGACCAACATAAGGGGCAAGGGTCTTTTTATAATCTAATTTACCCTCCACTTTTACACCACTAATAGCCGTAAAACTTATACGGTCTACTGAAAAGCTTTGTCCTGCCTCAACACTACGCTCAAGCTCACGTTTACTATCAATAGATGCAACACCAGCAGCAATATAAAATGCTTCAGACCAATTATTTTTACTTCCACCCCATGGATGAATTTCTGTGTTTAAATAAATAACTTCATTTTTCACATCTTGATCATAACGAGAACCTTTTACATTAAGGTCATCACTACCTGAAATATTTCCACCGTTATATCCTAAAGATACTCCTACATATGGATTTACTTTCCATTGAATCGCACCACCATAGCCAGTGATCCCCCCCTCAACCCTTATGCCTGTAGGAATAACATCATCTGAAGTTCCATTATCGTCTGTCGCAGCGATTGCACCAGTTGCTAGTGATGTTAAAACTGTAGCAGCTAGAAGTGACTTCATGGTTTTCATTCTTTTCTCCAAAAATCAAAAGTATCTTTTATCTCAACCCATACAATAATATAATTATCATTTATCTTATAAAGATTAATATAAATCACAAGTTTTAAGAATAATACCAACTAAAGTGGAACAATCAAGATATTATTTAGATTTTCTTAATAATTTTTTAGTTATAAAATATAGTCGATACAACGCTATTGAATAAAATGTATTACTAAACCTTATACGTTTGATAAAATTTGAATCGTTTATGATAAGTATAAATAAACACTACAGGCTCTATTGAATGATCTATGAACAACACTTGCTAATTTCAAAAAATATAGTAACCATATAAAAAAAGACCATCTAAAGATGGTCTTTTAATCACTAGATGACTTGCTTACCAGTAAAGATTTACACCAACCTTACCTACTGGTAACCACTCATATTTTGTTTTATTTGCAATGTTATATGCTTCATTACGTACTGCTTGATGAAATTCCTCATTAACCACTGTACCGCCAACAACAGTACCTGTCGCTGTTAATGTCACACTTGGATTACGCGTATAATAAGCACCAATTTCTCCAAATATACCCCAATTTTTATTGAATTTAGGTGCATAACCTATACCCACATATGGTGCAAATGAATTATTGTAATTTAACTTACCATCAATTGTGACTTTACCATCAGCTTTAAAACTTTTGTTATTAACAGAGAAATCACGACCTGAATGTACTTCACGATCAATATCATATTTATTATCTAAGTAAGCCACACCAGCTGCAATATACGCCGCTTGTGCCCATTTATTATCGCTAGCACCCCAAGGATGTATTTCAGCATTTAAATAAGTTGTTTTACTTCGAGTTTCTAAATCGTAAGTTGAACCATCAATTTTCAGATCGTCTGACCATGAAATTTTCCCGCCATTATAACCTAAAGCAATTCCAACATATGGATTAGCAGTCCATTGAATTGCACCACCGTAACCTGTAGTGCCTACTTCAGCTCGTACACCTGTCGGAATAAAAGAAGCTTCTGAAGAGCCATCATTAATTACACCAGCCATTGCTGTTGATGCCATTGCAGCAAGTGCAGAAGTTACGAGCATTACTTTTATTGCTTTCATTCAAATTTCCTCAAAATTTATAAATCGATGTTGTTCTATATATATTTAATATAAAAGATATCTATGAAGAGAAGTGATACTTTTTGTAGCTTTTAGTTACAAGTATGTATATCCACATAATATATATCACATTTTTAATTATAAATTAATCTTAATTTAGAATAAATACCATTTAGAATATATTCATAATTTATTATAATTAATGCTTAAATAATCATGCTTTTACCTATTTAAGAAGTATTAACAAATTAATCCAATACTCCTACCTTTTTTCAGCTATTTTTGTGTCATATAGTGTAAAATCTTCAAAATTTTTTAGGAAGGAAGATCATGACTCAGCTTTCTACTCTTATTGAGCAAGCATTTGAAGATCGCGCAAATTTTACCGCAGAAACATGTTCTGTCGAAATTCGCCAAGCAGTTGAACAAGTTATTGCTGGACTAGATAATGGAACTCTACGTGTAGCAGAGAAAATTAATGGTGAATGGGTTGTTCATCAATGGCTTAAAAAAGCTGTATTGTTATCATTTAAGTTAAATGATAACAAAGCAATTGAATCTGGCGATCTTCGTTTCTATGATAAAGTAGATACTAAATTTAAAGATTGGACAGATGCTCAGTTTAAAGACGCTGGTGTTCGAGTTGTCCCTCCTGCTGTGGCACGTAAAGGTTCATTCCAAGCTAAAAATGTTGTTTTAATGCCTTCTTATGTCAATATCGGTGCTTATGTTGATGAGGGAACAATGGTTGATACATGGGCAACTGTAGGCTCATGTGCACAAATTGGTAAAAATGTTCACTTATCAGGTGGCGTTGGAATTGGTGGTGTATTAGAACCACTTCAAGCGAATCCTACCATTATTGAAGACAACTGCTTCATTGGTGCACGTTCAGAAATCGTTGAAGGTGTCATTGTTGAAGAAGGTTCTGTCATTTCAATGGGCGTATTCATTGGTCAATCAACCAAAATTTTTGACCGTGAAACTGGTGAAATTCATTATGGCCGTGTTCCAGCGGGTTCAGTTGTAGTTTCTGGTAGTTTACCGTCTAAATGTGGGACATATAGTCTTTATGCTGCAATCATTGTTAAAAAAGTTGATGCAAAAACACGTGCAAAAACTAGCTTGAATGATTTATTACGCGAAGACTAATCTTTAAATATTCACTAAATCTCTACGATCAACCATGATCGTAGAGATTTTTACTTTTCAATTTGTTGTATTTTATTCTGTGGTACATCGTGTTATGACTTCCCTTCGTTCTTCTGCTATTCCAGTTTCAGATCCATCTGCGGGGTTACGCATCACGGAGATATTCTATTCACTACAAGGTGAAGCAAATGCAGCTGGCTTACCGACTGTATTTATTCGCTTAACAGGCTGTCCATTACGCTGTACTTATTGCGATACGACTTATTCCTTTGAAGGTGGTGAGCGTCAATCGCTAGAAAAAATTATCCAAACAACGCTCGCTTTTAATACACCTTATGTTTGCGTTACAGGTGGTGAACCTTTAGCACAGCCCAATGCATTACCTTTAATGAAACACTTGGCTGATCTTGGCTGTGAAGTATCATTGGAAACCAGCGGTGCATTAGATGTTTCAAAAGTAGATTGCCGAATATCAAAAGTTTTAGACTTAAAGACACCAACTTCAGGTGAAGCCCACCGAAATCTACTCAGCAATTTAGATCATTTAACCTCACATGATCAAATTAAATTCGTCATTTGTAATCGAGAAGATTACGAATGGTCAAAACAGCAAGTTGCACAATTTCAGCTTGATCAAAAAGTCAGTACAGTATGGTTTTCACCTGCTTTTGCTGTTGAAAAAGGTGCTGTTCGGTTACCACAACTCGCTCGTGACTTAGCACAATGGATTTTAGAAGACCATCTCCCTGTTCGTTTCCAATTACAATTGCATAAGTTGTTATGGAACGATGAAACTGGTCGTTAATGATAATATTTTTGGAGAATTAAAGATGCGTGCTCGTGCCGTAGTTTTATTATCTGGTGGTTTAGACTCAACTACTTGCTTGGCATGGGCTCAAGCGAAATATGATTGTATTGCAATAAGTTTTAAGTATGGTCAACGCTCATCTACAGAATTAGATGCTGCAAAAGCTTTAGCAGAACGCTCAGGTGTTGAACATCGTATCATCAATATTGATTTGGGTAATTTAGGCGGCTCTGCTTTAACTGATCACAATATTGATATTCCAGACCATGAACAAGAAGGTATTCCTATTACCTATGTTCCTGCACGTAATACTATTTTTCTATCTTATGCTTTAGCAGCTGCTGAAGTATTTGGTGCAGAAGCAATTGTGATTGGTATCAATGCTGTCGATTATTCGGGTTATCCAGATTGTCGTCCAGAATTTATTGAAGCCTTTGCCAATATGGCTCGTTTGGCAACCAAAGTCGGTGTGGAAGGAAAACCACTTAAGTTTGAAACACCTCTGTTACATTTATCCAAAGCAAATATTATTCGCTTAGGCATAGAACATAACGTAGACTATAGTCAAACTGTGTCATGCTACCAAGCTGACCAAGAAGGACGAGCATGTGGTAAATGTGATAGCTGCCGTTTACGCAAACAAGGTTTTGTTGAGGCAGGTGTTGCGGACCCAACTCGCTATATTCCTAATAAATAGGACACAAAAGCTTTATGAAATCTAAAATTTTACTTTCTGCAATCATTGCCTTTGCATCTTTTACTTCTGTAACGAGCTTTGCTGCAACAGATGATCAAGCTAAAAAACTTGATGCTGCTTTTCAAAGTACAAATATCAAACAAGGATTAGTGAATGTTTGTGTAGATGACTACACAAAAGCTGGTGCTTTAAATAAACTCACTAAAGCTGAAGTCACTAAATTATGTTCTTGTAATGTTGACTCTCGCGGTCGTATGACTGAAAGTCAAAAATGGGAACTGCAAAGTGCAACCAATGCTAAAAATCAAAATAAAGTAAATGAAATTTTAACTCGTTTACAAAAATCCGAAGAACCGAAAATCAAAGCATGCCTAGGTGCCGACCTACAGAAAAAATTACTGAGCTTACAAGCAAAATAATTTTTTATAAAAAAAGCCACTTGAATGTGGCTTTTTTTATCCCTAACTTTCTACATCTCGATATACTCTTTCATAATTTTGATTTTCAAAATTACGCTTCAAGTAATATTTCAAAAGGATTGTATAACTATGCCTTCTCAAATTACGTTGCCGCATCAAAACTTTGCAACTACAACAGGTGAAATTAATTTAACCGAAGTTTCTACTCCATGGTTAATTATCTATTTCTACCCTAAAGACTCTACTCCAGGTTGTACAACTCAAGCCGTTAGCTTTTCTTGCTTAAAAGATCAGTTTGATGCACTCAATACCACAATTTTAGGTGTATCACGAGATTCTGTAAAAGCACATCAAAATTTTACTGAAAAACAGAGTTTAACTATTAATTTAATTAGTGATAAAGAAGAAGTTCTTTGTCAACTTTTTGATGTTATTAAAGAAAAGAATATGTATGGAAAAAAAGTAATGGGCATTGAACGCTCTACCTTTATTTTTCATCACGGTAAACTCATCAAAGAATATCGTAAAGTTAAAGCGGCGGGTCATGCGGAGCAAGTGCTAGAAGATTTAAAAGCACTGCAAGCTTAAAAAGAGCTTATTACATTTAAAATCAATATATTATTCTTTATAGAATGTGAATATTTGTTTTAGTCTTTTAAATTCCAACTCAGGTGCTGAGTTTAATATCCACTTTCTTTACATGGCATACTTTCTTTCTACGCCATGTAAAGAAAGTTCAATAAAGACGCACTATGCCACTAAACTAAATGCAATACCCCACATAATGAGACCAATAATAAAATCTAAAATTTTCCATGCGCGATAATCTTTAAAAAGTGGTTCGAAGAAACGAGCACCGTAACCTAAACTAAAAAAGAATATCCAAGAAGCAATGATCGCACCGAGTGCGAAATAAAATTTTAAATCATTAAAATTTGTTGAGATAGCACCCATCAGCACCACTGTATCTAAATATACATGTGGATTTAACCATGTCAACATCAAGCAAATACTGAGCATTTTGAATAACTTCGTTTCTTCAATGTTACTGCTTAACAAACTATTTTTCGCTTTAAATGCTTGGTAAAAATGTTGTGCACCATAAAAAAATAAGAAAAGTGCACCTAAATACTTTGCCCAATTTACCCAATGCATATGGGTTAGAACCAATTGTGAAAACCCATATATCCCAGCAGCAATTAAAATAGAATCAGAAATTGCACAAATCAAGCAAATCCAAAATACATGTTGCCTTTTCAAACCTTGTTTTAATACAAATGCATTTTGCGCACCAATTGCAAGAATAAGGCTTAATCCCACCAAAAAACCTTGACCTAAGCTATACCACATTATGAAGACTACATATTTGAGATAAAAATATTATCTAGCAATTTAAGTTAAATTAAGTATGATTAAAAAAATATCAATATAGCTAATTTTTTTTAAGGTTATAGATGTTAATACATAAATCATCTGAGGCTTTTCTTGCAGTTGCAAAATATGGCAGCTTTGAACAAGCAGCTTCAAAGTTAAATATTACAGCTTCAGCAGTTACACTCAGAGTTCAAGCATTAGAAAAAAGCCTTGGTCAAATTTTAATATTAAGAGAACGTCCATGTAAGGTGACTCAAGCTGGGAAAATCTTACTTGAATATTTACAACATCAGCGCTTGATGGAACATAATTTACTCCAACAATTACAAGGTCAAAATTCTGCTTTTATCTTTCATCAATTCAGCATTGCCAGCAATGCTGACTCTTTAGCAACATGGCTATTACCCATCATTCAGCAAACTTTAATTAAAGAAAAAATAACGTTAAATGTCATGATCGATGATCAATCTCAAACGCATCAGTTATTAGAAAATGGCTTGGTCAATGCGTGTATTTCTGCCGAAGAAAAAACCATTAAAGGATGTATAGCCCATCCCTTAGGTGCAATGACTTATAAAATGGTCGCCACACCTGCATTCAAAAAACAATGGTTTTCACATGGCATTTCTAGAGATGCTTTACGACAAGCACCCGCAATTATATTTAATCCCAAAGATCAATTACACGAAGATACAACCTTGTCTTTATTTGGTTTAAATATGCAGCAATATCCCTATCATTTTATTCCCTCATCCACTGCCTTTATAGAAGCGATAGAGCTCGGCTTAGGGTTTGGTATGGCTCCTGTTATACAAGTACAGAAGCAATTAATCCAAGGAACACTTATAGAGTTAATTCCAAGTGCTCAAACAGATGTTCAGCTTTATTGGCATCATTGGAAACAACAACCCATCCCCCTACAATGTTTGACCAATACCATTATTCAAAATGCACAAACTGTTTTAAACACAGTATAACGCTATTGATGATGCTCTTATAAAGTTCAAATTTTATCCAGATAGGGGTTTAACTCAATTTTTACTGTCATATGACACTTCATCCAATCAACCTCAATTGAGATTTGTTTTATCCTCTAAAATGTACTTGTTTTGCAGTTGTTGATAAATTTTTGTTTTTTGAAATTGTGTTAAAAAATTAATAGTACCTTGCGGGAAAGCTGCTTCTTGAATATCCCCACGATAATATGCTTCACGAACTGGCGTTGCAGACATTGCCCCTTGTAAACTTTCTAATTCAACCATTTCCCATTCAGGAAAGAACTTTAAATAATAGGATGAATCATCTTTAAAATGCCCAATTAAACCCACCCTTTTTTCAGGTTGAACAATTTCATTGACTAAAGATTTAACCAGCTTCTGCCATTTTTTATCATCATACACATCAATTACGTGGACAAACTTAATACGCTTTTGCTCTTCTGGTGTGAAATTAGATAAAATCATGTCTTGGCGTTCAACAGCTAAAAACGGATTTTTGATATTCCGTTCATTTTGCGCTGACCCCAAAGCGAGGATGACATAATGGCTTTGTTCCAAGGCGATTTTAATGGTTTGCATATGTGCCAAATGAAAAGGCTGAAAACGACCAATAAAAACCAGATAATCAAATGTATATTTCATAGCATATTCAAATTTTTTATGAACTCATGAGTTGTGTCACAGGATGTGATTTAAGACATAATGAGTTATAAAATTAAACTAAATTTTAAAGCAAGGATAGTACGATGAGCCTGAGTTGTATTCAACATCCACATGAACATTTAAATGTAAATTTAGAACACGGCGTTTTGACATTAGCCATAAATCGCCCGCAAGCCAAGAATGCAATCTATGGTGAACTTTACTTAAAAATTGCACAAGCCTTAGATGAAGCAGATTTAGATTCAAATGTCAGAGTTGTTATTTTACGAGGTACAGATACTGACTTTACTGCTGGCAATGATATGCAAGACTTCATGAAGTATGCTGCTCAAAAAGAACAAACTCCTGCAACACAAGGTCCTCCATTTATCTTACTTAAAGCTGCTGCTCGATTTTCAAAACCACTAATTGCCGCTGTTCGTGGAGTAGCAATTGGAATTGGCGTGACTTTATTATTACATTGTGATCTTGCCTATTGTGATCGCACTGCTCTTTTCCAAATTCCATTTGTAAGCTTAGGACTTTCTCCCGAAGGTGCAGCAAGTAAACTCTTAGTTGAACAGGCTGGCTATCATAAAGCTGCTGAATTATTATTAACAGCAGATAAATTTAATGCAGAAACTGCATTTGCAGCAAATATTATCAATCGTATTGAAGATGATGTTTATGCCTATGCACAGCACAAAGCAATACAACTTTCAGCACTTCCTTTAGCCTCACTAAAACAATCCAAAGCTTTAATGAAACACAATGTTCAAGATATTGTGAAATGGATTGATCATGAAGCTGAAATTTTTATGCAACGTGTTGGTTCTCCTGAAATGATGGAAGCTGTTGCTGCCTTTATGCAAAAACGTAAACCCGATTTTTCACAATTTAATTAAATTAACCCGTACCTAGAGGAATACTCTAGGTACATTTACGATGATTATTACGTATGTCACAATCAAATACAGATCCATCAGAAAAAAAACGCTATCTCGAACCTGCACCAGAACACATTGATATTGATAATTTTCGCAAGGTGATTGAAAGCCGTCGCTCTGTGAGAAAATTCACAGATAAAACCATTCCAAATGATGTTCTAGATGCATGTTTAGATCTTGCTTTATTGGCTCCAAACTCGTCAAACTTACAACCTTGGACATTTTATGTCGTTCAAAATCCTGCTAAAAAGAAGCAATTAATTAAAGCTTGTTTAGGGCAACTTGCTGCAAGAACCGCATCTGAACTTATTGTCTGCGTTGCACGAACAGATCGCATTGATACAATGGCAAAACTGAATATCTCAGAATTTCCTTTCGAAACTGCACCTAAGATGGTAAAAAAATACTATCAAATCATTCCATATAATTACAAAACAGGTTATTTCAATGCATTAGGTCACTTCAAAAAAGTGGCCTTTACCGTTGTCCGTACACTTGACAAACAACTCCCTGTTAGCACATTCAATCCTGCTGATACAAAATTATGGGCAACTAAATCTACTGCTTTAGCCTGTGAAAATCTTGTTTTAGCTTTACGTGCATATGGTTTTGATAGCTGCATGATGGAAGGCTTTGATGAGCCTTTAGTTCGAAAATTACTTCGTCTGAATCATCAAGAGCATCCTATTATGGTCATTGCTGCAGGTGAGCGAGCGAAAGATGGCGTTTTCTTTCCTCAATATCGATTTAATCGTGATTTTTTTATTAAAAAAGTTTAAGTAACTTTCCATCTAATGGGTAATTTTTCAATGAATTATTATCCATTAAATATTTAAATTACAAAATCACTATTTAAATAAAATCTTGAATCTTAGTTTCTTTTATTATTTCAATAATTCCCTACAATATTATAAAACCCTAAAATAAAAAAATATAAATCCAATATTTTATAAAATATATTATCTTTTATTTTAATAAAAATTAAAATAAAATCACAAAAAAATTAATAACAAATATATAAATTCGCCAAATAAAATAACAACAATTAAAACAAATCTCCAAATATTCATTATAAATAATGATGCTAGTATTTAAAAACTATCATGGGTTTAAATAATATTAAATATTAAAATGGATCATAATAGTTATACAAAATTATAATAGTTAATGGAGAAACATTCTAATGTTAAAATCATTCATAATTTCGAGTTCTATTCTTACTTTAAGTATTGGATTAACTGCTTGTAATAAAAATAACTTAGCAAATGGAGAACCGAAAAGACCTGAATGTATTGCCCCTGCAAAACCTGGTGGTGGGTTTGATTTAACCTGTAAACTTGCTCAAAATGGTTTAAAGTCCACCAATATATTAAAAGCCCCGATGCGAGTTACCTATATGCCTGGTGGTGTCGGTGCGGTTGCTTATAATAAAATTGTTGCCAATGATCCTGCTAATAATGATGCAATTATTGCTTTTTCAACAGGTTCTTTACTCAATATCGCTCAAGGAAAGTTTGGACAATACAATGAAAAAGATGTCCGTTGGCTTTCTGTTATTGGCACTGATTATGGCATGGTTGCTGTAAAAGAGGATTCCCCTTACCAAAACTTAAGTGACTTAGTCGCTGCCTTAAAAAAAGATCCTCAAGCAGTTAGCTTTGGTGCTGGAGGCAGCGTTGGCGGACAAGATTGGCTACAAACAGCCATGTTAGCAAAGACTGTCGGTGTTGATCCTAAAAAAATGACTTATATTGCTCTCGAAGGTGGTGGTGAAGCAGTTACCGCTGTTTTAGGCAATCATATTCAAGTAGTCAGTGGCGGGATTGCAGAGATTGTACCGCATGTCAAAGCAGGAAAACTGAGAGTCTTAGCGGTATTTTCTAAAGAAAGACTCCCAGGAGATTTAGCTAAAATTCCAACGGCTAAAGAACAAGGTTATGACATTGATTGGCCCGTCGTTCGTGGTTATTACATGGGACCTAAAGTCAGCGATGAAGCATTTAGTTGGTGGAAGTCTGCATTTGATACTATGGCAAAAGATCAAAAGTTCGAAGCAATTCGTAAGCAATATGACTTACTCCCATTATCCATGACAGGTGAAGAACTGACCCAATATGTGTATAAACAAACCAATCAATTCAGAGAATTATCTAAAGAATATGATTTGGTCTCAAAATAATTACATTCTAAAAAAAGTATCATAAGTAACACTTAAATAAGGAAATTTTATGTTAATTGAACGGATTTTTTCTGGTTGTCTCGTGATTGCCAGTCTTTTTCTCTTATACATTGCATGGTCATTGGTTGCTCCGATTGCTTATGATCCTTTAGGACCTCGCCCATATCCAATTTTATTACTAAGTCTCATCGCTGCTTCCTGTTTATATTTAGTACTTCGCCCTCAATTTCTTGCCGAAAAAATTCATTTAGGGTTTAGCCCTTTAATTTTAAAAAAAGTAGGACTTACACTGCTATTTTTCTTCCTTTACGCCATTGGTTTTGAATATTTAGGATTTCCTATTGCCACTGCCCTGATGGCATGTTTTGTTGGAATATTATTTGGTGGCAGTGTTAAAGCCTCAACCATCAGCGGCATATTGCTGGGCATACTTTGCTATTTCTTATTTGATTATCTTTTAGATGTACCCCTTCCTCTTGGATTATTAAATCAATAAAGGATAATAATAATGGATATATATGGATATCTTTTACACGGTTTTCAAATTGCCTTATTACCAGAAAATCTTTTACTGGCTGTCATTGGTGCATTTATTGGTACCATTGTTGGTCTGTTGCCTGGTTTAGGTCCAATTAATGGTGTTGCATTACTTTTACCCTTTGCCTTTGCTATGGGATTGCCACCTGAAAGTGCGCTTATTTTACTCGCCGCGGTTTATCTGGGATGTGAATATGGTGGTCGAATCTCCGCCATTTTAATTAATGTACCTGGTGATGCTGCTGCCATTATGTCAACACTCGATGGTTACCCACTCGCAAAACAAGGTAAAGCGGGGATTGCCCTTTCATTATCTGCTGTCAGTTCTTTTACAGGCAGCTTAATTGCAACACTTGGAATTGTATTTTTTGCTCCTTTACTGGCAAAGTGGGCAATTGTATTTGGCCCAGCAGAATATTTTGTGTTGATGGTATTTGCGCTTACATGTCTAAGTGGACTGATCAGTGACCAACCTGTCAAAACTGGTGTTTCTGCTTTAATTGGTTTATTTATTGCTACCATTGGTGTAGATGCTGTTACAGGCGTATATCGGTTTACTTTTGGATCTGTCAATTTAAGTGATGGAATACAATTTACCACCATTGTCATTGGTTTCTTTAGCATTAGCGAAATATTGATTATGCTGGAACAAACTACAGCGGGACAAAAGGCACTCGAACAAGGAAAACGGAGTTTATTTAATTTTAAAGAATACATGTTTACCTTAGGTTCAACTTTACGCTCCTCTTTACTGGGTTTTATCGTTGGCATTCTTCCTGGTGCAGGTGCAACCATTGCCAGTGCAATGGCCTATACCAGTGAACGAAAACTTGCAGGAAAAAATGGTCAATTTGGTGAGGGCGATTTACGTGGTATTGCAGCACCTGAAGCAGCTAATAATGCATCAGCCTGCGGTTCATTTGTTCCGATGTTGACTTTAGGTGTTCCTGGCTCAGGAACGACGGCCGTCATGTTAGGTGCATTAACCCTATATAACATTACCCCAGGTCCTCAATTATTTACTGAACAACCTGATATTGTTTGGGGACTTATTGCCTCTTTATTTATTGGGAATGTAGTCTTACTCTTCATGAACATTCCATTGGTTGGTTTTTTTGCAAAACTCTTAACCATCCCTAACTTTATTCTTATTCCTGCCATTGCTGCGGTTAGCTTTGTGGGTGTATATGCAATTCATAGCACTGTTTTTGACTTAGTACTCATGGTCGTTCTGGGTATATTTGGCTATATTTTAAGAAAATTGAACTTTCCGTTATCTGCATTAATTTTAGGTTATGTACTTGGAGAGTTAATGGAATCAAGTCTAAGACGCGCATTGTCTATTTCTCATGGTAACATTGCGATATTATTTGATGGTCCGATTACCAAAGTGCTGTGGCTTTTAGCAGGTTTAATGATTGTGCTCCCACTATTTCGTTATTTCCGTAATCGTCAAACATCAACCCCTACATAATAGATATGCTCTCTATACAATCTAAATGCTATAGAGAGCATCCTTTAGAGATTTAAATAATACAGTGATATATTTTAAATATTTCTATAGCTTCTGCTTTGCTTTGTGTGGTGCTCTTTTAGCACAAAAATTACAACTCCCATTACCGTGGTTATTAGGCCCTCTCTTAATTACTGCAATTTTAAAAATCAATCGCGCCCCAATTGAATGTCACCAATCCGCACGCCAATTAGGCTTACTCATTATTGGCTTATCTCTTGGTCTTTATTTTAGTCCACCGATGATTAGTCTAGTTTTTGAGCATTGGCAAATTTTATTATTAGGCTTCGTTTTTTCTTTACTTGCTGGTGCACTTTCTGCCTCTATTTTGCTTAAATGGGGACAGGTTGATTTTAAAACAGCATGGTTTGCATCTGCCATTGGTGGTGCAAGTGAAATGACTCATTTAGCCGAACATTATTCAGCACAGTTAGATAAAGTAGCATCTGCACATACACTTCGTGTACTCCTTGTGGTGATTCTTATTCCATTTTTGTATAAATTTATGGGATGGCATGGTCTAGATACCTCCATCATTACAAAAGCTGTAGAAATTAATTGGCTTAATTTTACTGGATTAATACTCCTTTGTTTTCTTGGTTGTTTTATTTTTAAGAAACTAAAACTCCCAAATCCGTGGGTTTTTGGGCCTCTACTGGTTGCAGTTTTGTTAACAGCAAATAGTATTCACCTTTCAGCAATCCCACCTTCAATCTTACATTTAGGTCAAATTTTACTGGGCTGGTCATTAGGCAACAAATTTAATGCTTACTTCTTTAAATCAGCACCACAATTTTTAACAGTGGTCGCGTTAAGTAATTTATTGACCATTGGCTTAGCATTACTAACCGCCTATGTTTTAGTTTTCTTTACACAAATTCCGCTTCCAACGCTTCTTTTAGGATTATCTCCTGGTGGAGTCGCAGAAATGACACTAACAGCAAAAGTCTTACAACTCGGTGTTCCTCTCGTTACTGCTTTTCATGTGGTCAGAATGATTGGTGTGATGAGTAGTATTGGTCCCTTATATAAAATGATAAGTAAGAAGTTTAAGGTTCAAATTCATCAAATTGAACATCGAAAGAAGTAAATGCATTAATTGATTTCAATCATCTGGAAGAGCTCAAATGCAGGCTCCTCATAAGGATGGCTACTTTTGAGCGCTTGAATCACGCTTTTGACATGATGTTCTGCAACAATCGTCTCAACTCTCCATTCAGAAATCTGCGCTAAAACATTTAATTCACCTAGAAATGGATTGGCATCTTTGACAGGTTTAAATTGTCCAAGCCCTAAAACTTGCCATGCACAATTTTCATAATGACCCATTCCTCCAGCACCAGCTGCAAAAATCGCACTTTTGGTGATTTCAAGATGAGACTCTGGAACATAATAAATCAGCTTTAACATTGTCCTACTCACTTCTTTTTAATTATTTGCTCACAATATTAACGTATATCAATAGTCCGACTCTTCTTTCATTATTTTAAAGAGCAAAATCGTATAAACACGTCTATTTTATTGTGAAACACTAAAATATATTATCTAAAAATAAATATTTATCCTACTTTCACCACAGATCAATATTTCAAGAATTTCACCCATTCCTATATAAGAATGAATTTAATATGTTTAGCTGGTTGCATTGAATGGCATTATTGAAAATTCAAATGTATGGATCAAGCGATAATGTACTTCAATCTTCTAAATTAACTCATTATTTTAACTTTGTTAAAGGTGAAATCAAACCAAAGAACAAGGCAATAAAAAAGCCCTTTTAAAGGGCTTTTTAGATTCAAGAGTAATTAACCGATAAACTTACGTGCATTACGGAACATACGTAACCATGCCCCATCTTCCGTCCAATCTTCAGGTTTCCAAGAATGCTGAACAGCACGGAAATTACGTTCAGGATGCGGCATCATAATGGTTGCACGACCATCTTTCGATGTTACACCTGAAATCGCTTCTGGTGAACCATTCGGATTTAATGGATAGTGCTGTGTTGGATGACCTAAGCTATCCACATAACGCATTATTACTTGATGTTCTGCATTTAAAGCCGAAAGACTCTCTGTGCTTGCAACAACACGTCCTTCCCCATGTGCTACAGCAATAGGAAGAATTGATCCTTCCATTGCCTCTAATAAAACTGAGTTGGTTTTTTCAACACGTACATTGACACTACGCGCTTCAAATACTTCAGATGTATTACGATGGAAACGTGGCCAATGTTCTGCACCAGGAATTAATGGTGCTAATTGCGACAACATTTGGCAACCATTACAAATCCCTAAAGAGAATGTTTCTTGACGATTAAAGAATTTCTCAAACTGATCACGTAATTTTGGGTTAAACAACACTGACTTTGCCCAGCCACCACCTGCTCCAAGAACATCTCCATAAGAGAAGCCACCGCATGCAACTAAACCTTCAAAGTCATCTAAAATCACACGACCTGCCAATAAATCACTCATGTGAACATCAACAGTATTGAAACCGACTTTATCAAATGCTGCTGCCATTTCAACATGACCATTTACGCCTTGCTCACGTAAAATAACCATATTTGGACGACGCTCATTAATATACGGTGCTTCAATTGGCTCATTCAAATCAAAAGTTGGCTGAGCAATTAATCCAGTATGTGTTTGATTCGTAATTAATGAAAACTCTTGATCAGCTGTTTCTACATTATCTCGTAAACGTTGGATTTGATGTGAAACTTCAGTCCAAGCAACTTGTAAATCTGCACGCTCAAACACTAAACCATTGATGGTAAGTTGATCTGTATCATTTACAGTTCCAACAACAGAAATTGTATCTTTTAAGCAAGATGCAGCAACTTCAGTTTCAAGTATCGCCCAGTCCACTTGACTAATTTGCAAGACTGCACCAATTTCTTCAGCAAATAATGCCGCCACAGATTGATCTTCTAAAGCAACACCTAAACGCGAAGCAAACATCATTTCGGCAACGGTTGCCAACAAACCACCATCCCCAATGTCATGATAAGCTTGAATCAAACCACGTTCATTCCAGTTTTGAACCAATGCAAAGAATGCTTTAAAGTCATCAAAACTATCAACATCAGGTGTTACAGAACCAATGGCTTTATAAACTTGCGCTAAGATTGAACCACCTAAACGGAACTGACCTTTAGATAAATCAATCCGTACAAGTACTGATTCTTCATTTTTCAATTCAGGTGTTAACGTTTTACGCACATCAGTTACTGGTGCAAATGCGGTAATTACACCCGACATAGGAGACGTTACCGATTTATCGACGCCTTCATCATTCCATGTAGTGCGCATAGACAATGAATCCTTACCTACAGGTATTGCAATACCTAGTGCAGGACACATTTCCATTCCAATGGCTTTTACACCTTCAAATAGGGCTTGATCTTCCCCTTTTTGACCTGCCGCTGCCATCCAGTTTGCAGACAATTTAATGTCACTGATTTGGTCAATTTTGGCAGACATAATATTTGAAATAGATTCTGCAACAGATAAGCGAGCAGACGCCGCAGGATTTAACAATGCAACGGGTGGACGTTCCCCCATTGCCATTGCTTCACCAGTAAAGCCTTGTAAACTTGTTGTTGTTACAGCAGCGTCAGCCACAGGAACTTGCCAAGGGCCTACAAACTGATCACGTGCAACCATCCCCGTAATTGAACGGTCACCAATAGTAATTAAGAATGATTTAGAAGCAACTGTTGGATTTTTAAGTACACGATAAATTGCATCCGTTAAATCAGTTACTTTTTCAGCTGTAAAATCATCACCTTGACGCTCAATACTTTCATATGAACGGCTCATGCGTGGTGTACCGCCAAGCATCACCTGCATTGGCATATCTACAGCTTTGTTCTCAAATAATGGGTCTTCAACCGTTAAATGACGTGCTTCTGTTGCTTCACCGAGTACTGCAAATGGACAACGTTCACGTGCACAAATCGATTCAAATAATTCTAATGAACTTGGACGAATCGCTAAAACATAGCGTTCTTGTGCTTCGTTTGACCAAATCTCCATTGGAGACATGCCAGGCTCTAAAGATGGAATTTTACGAAGATCAAGGATTGCACCAAGTTCATGATCATTTACAAGTTCAGGCATCGCATTAGAAACACCACCTGCACCAACATCATGCACAGAGACAATCGGGTTATAATCTTCCATGCGCCAGCAAGTATCAATAACTTCTTGGCAACGACGTTCCATTTCTGGATTTTCACGCTGTACAGAAGCAAAATCAAGATTTTCCCCCATCGTACCACTATCAACAGATGAAGCAGCGCCACCACCTAAACCGATGAGCATGGCAGGTCCACCCAGAACGATGAGTAGATCCCCTGGTTGAATCGCATCTTTTTCAACATGATCTGGACGAATATTTCCATAACCGCCCGCAATCATAATCGGCTTATGAAAACCTTTAACATCACCATTAACATTTTGTTCAAATGTACGGAAATAACCATTTAATGCAGGACGACCAAATTCGTTGTTAAATGCTGCCCCACCCAATGGCCCTTCAATCATAATTTGAAGTGGTGAAGCCATACGAGATGGTTTACCATAATTTTCTTCCCAAGGCTGTTCAAACCCTGGAATATTTAAGTTAGACACGGTAAAGCCTGTTAAACCTGCTTTTGGTTTACCACCACGACCTGTCGCGCCTTCATCACGAATTTCACCACCAGAACCTGTTGCTGCACCTGCAAATGGTGCAATTGCTGTTGGATGGTTATGCGTTTCTACTTTCATCAAGATATGAGCAGCTTGACTCTTATATTTATAAATATAATGCCCAGTTTCTGCATCTTTCTTTGGATAAAAACGCTGTGTATCAAAACCGACAATCACTGAAGCATTATCTTTATATGCTGATAACACATCTGTAGGAGATTCTTTATAGGTATTTTTAATCATTTGGAACAATGATAAAGGTTGAACTTCCCCATCAATCGTCCATTCAGAACCAAAAATCTTATGACGACAGTGTTCAGAGTTTGCCTGTGCAAACATCATCAACTCAATATCGTGAGGATTACGACCAAGCTTAATAAATGCTTCAGTCAAATAATCAATTTCTTGTTCAGACAATGCAAAACCAAACTCAGAGTTTGCCTTCACTAACGCATCTTTACCTTGACCTAAGATATCAATGCTATTTAAAGGTTTTGGATCGGTTTCAGTAAATAAAACAGATGCTTCATCAAAATGATTGAAAACACTTTCTGTCATCCGATCGTGAAGTGCAAGCTTCACTTCATGAGAGATATTTTTTACACCCTTTAAAGTGAACAAAACACCGCGTTCTAGATGTTGAACCGGTGTATTACAGTTAGCAAAAATATCTGTGGCTTTCGATGACCACGGTGATATTGTTCCTATTCGGGGGGTGACTAAAATCTGAACTTCATCACTTGCAGCTTGGCGCAGCTCGTAAGACTGTCCATCATTTAAAAGCTGTAAAGCAGATTGTTGCTGCTGCTCGTTAAGCGCTTGATTAAACAGATAGACCCATTGGCTTTCTATAGATTGAACTGAACTAATGGACGATAAGCGTGTTAATAGTTGAGTTTTCTTAAAAGAAGAATGTGCAGGTGCACCGGCCACGATAAACATGCTGATTTTGGCTCCACGGGATGGTCTTAAAACCATGCCACAATGTGACTTTGAAGAGAGTGCGTATTCTACTGTGAATTAAAAAAATCGGCTAGATGGAAAAACAGATTTATCCTTATAAACCCAATAAAAAATTCTTTTAAAACTGCTTTTTTATGATAAAAAATTAAAGACTTATGAAGAACTCAACCATCATAAGTACTTTAATAAATAATTTTAAAAGAAATACATTCTTCTCAGGAATCCCTCAATATTATGATAATGTTTTAAGATTCTTTAACAGATGAACAACTGCTTTGCCTGAAATGCCCAACGATTTAGGATCAATCAACTCTCTTGTATCACATAGTTTATGGTAGCAAGGTATAAATTCCTCTTCTCCAGGAGTACTACTACGGAAAACAAATCCAGTTACTGGTACTTTTCCTGCAAATGCGGCCATATCTGTTCTGGTATTGACCACAAGAGTTTTTTCCACCATCAGTTTTTGGCTTTTCAAAAACGCTTCCAGACTTTTATTTATAGCAAGATCATTTGGATGTATTGGAATTTCTCGTATTTTATCAAGAAAAGCCTGAATTTCATCCTCAGTCATCTGATTACCCTGACGTGCGGAATTACGTAATTTTTCCTCTTCTTCTTTTAACATTGCTGCTTTATCAACTTTTGGAAGCATCGCAATTGGATTTCTTGCACCGATCATATCCACATTAATATAAGTATTAATTTGTTTAAGTTGAGCTTCGCTCAACTTACTCACATATGCCTTCGCACCTTCTAGTCCAGTTTCTTCAGCATCCCAAAATGCCAATCGAATAGTATGATTTGGCTGTATTTTTTTCTGACTAAATTGTGTCATTAATTCTAAAAGAACGGAAACACCGCTAGCATTATCATTGATGCCTGGTCCTTTCTTCACAGAGTCATAATGTGCTCCAATCAGCACGACTGAACCATTCAATTTACCTGGAATTTCCACCACAATATTTTTTCCAGTTTGATTTTCTTCAGTTTTGAATTCAGTTGCCTGATAACGAAAACCAACTTTATTGGCTTGGTCAATAATATATTTGGCACTCGCTTGACCACCTGCACTTCCTACAGCACGATTTCCACCATTTTGCATTGCAATCGATTGAAACTCGCTTAAATGCTGTACCATATTATGCTCATTAATAATGATTTCTTTCTGCTGTAGCTGTACTTGGGGTTGTGGAACTGATCCTTTCTTCTCATTTTTGTTTTCATCATTACAACCGACTAAAGCGAATGCAATGATGAATGAAATTGCAGTATATTGATATATAAGTTTCATATTTATCCTTAATGAACCGTTTGATATTTCATCAATAAAATAGAAAGTGAATTCATTTAATCTCCAAATTCACCCACCTAACAAAAACTAAATTTACTTTTAAATGTTTATTGAAATTCTATATGTTTGATTAGATGTACAATCGCATGACCAGCAAATGTTAATGAACGAGGATCGATCAACTCTATTGCGTCGCAGGATCTTTGATAACAGATTGCTAACTCACTTTGACCTGCAAGATTCAACGTATTATTAACCAACCTAAACCCAACAACAGAGACATCACTGATAAACGCTCCGCTATCAGTATTTTTAATCATGGCAATGTATCCACCATTTAGATTTTTCTCTTTGAAAAAAATGCTTTTAAACTTGATTTCAGTGCGGCATCTCCAATATGCGTAGGAATTTCTTTTAAATGATTCATCATATTCAGCTCTCTTTGTCGATTAAAAGCTAAAGCTGATTTGGGCTCTATTTTAGTTATGGGGGATATTGGGAGAAGGTAATAACTTTTTATCTTTACAACCAGTGAGAATGAATATAACAATGGTTGGAATGAGTATCATGCGATATAGTTTTTTCATAAAAATCTCACTGAAACCGTTCTTAAATCAAATTTAAAAGACAACTTATTTACTAAATAAATGCACTTTTATTACTTACCAATCTCATCACTTTATTTTTTTTCAATGGTCTGAATTAAATGTATAAGTGCTTGTCCAGATAGTTCTAAAGTTCGCGAATCAATTAAATCAATTGTGTCGCAAATCCGATGGTAACAAGGTGCAAATCGATCAGTTCCATTATTTTCATTCAGCATTTCAATGGCTGCCACAGGTACTTTTCCTGCAAATGCTCTTGTATCTGTCGAGGGTATAAGGGTCAAATCTTCATAAAAAGGTTGTTTTTTAGATTGATAAAATGTCTTCATCACAACTTCATATTGCAAATCTTCAGGTAAAGATGGAATTGCCAGAACTTTTTGAATTTCCTCTGCTATTTCCTCCTCTGACTTCTTTTCATTTCTAAGTTTGGTGGCTAATGCTGTTTGCGACGTTTTATCTGCATCAATTACTGTTGCAGTCGGTGATCCTGTTCCAACCATATCTAAATTAATATATGTTTTGATTTCTTGTAATTGTGCTGTATTAAGCTTAGATACATAATTTTTAGAACCCACCGCACCTGTCTCTTCAGAATCCCAAAATGCTAATCGTATGGTATATTTTGGAGGTTCTTTTAATAAACTCAGTTGATTCATAAATTCCAGTAAAACAGAAACGCCACTTGCATTGTCATTAATACCAGGGCCATCTGGTACTGAATCATAATGAGCACCGACTAAAATAACAGCGTTATTTAATTTTCCAGGAATATCAACAAGAATGTTTTTACCTTCCTGAAGTTCTTCATTATTAAATGTCATTGTTGTTGTTTTAAAACCTGCTTTATTCGCAAGCTGTAAAATATATTCTGCAGTTTCTTGTGCACCTTTTGTTCCAACTGCACGATTATTCTGATTACTCATCGCAATTGTTTGGATGTTTTCTAAATGTTTCCTCATGCTAATACTATTTAAGACCATATCTTTTTGCAGCGGTTGATTTTTTGGTGGCGCAGCCTTTAAGTCGCGTGTGTCATCATTTTTACAACCGACTAAAAATAATATGGTAAATAATGGAATCATGATGATTCTGTATATTATTTTCATATCAATAAACCGTTTAAAATTAAATTAAAAAATATTCAACATAAAAATTCTCTATCTTTATGTTGAATAGAGTATAATTAATAGTATTATAAAAAATAATGAATACTATCTATTAAATAAAATATAAAAAACCAGCAATTCAATATAATTCTAAACATATGAAATAAATGTTAACTCTTGTTTTAACCTAATAATAAAAAAACAATTCAAATCAATAAAATAATAATAAACACATCCCAACTAATTAACAAAAAATTAACACCACCATTTAATAAAGATACAGTTTATTAAAAATCCATATATTTTTTCCAATATAAATTACCATTTTTATATTTATTTCATGCTTAAAAGTAATGATTATTTTATTAATTTTTTAATTGGTAAAAAATTATTCTTAAAAAATAAAAAGCTGAGTTAAATAACTCAGCTTTTTATCATGGCTATGAACCCGTTAGAACAAACGATTCATCCCATTTAAAGTTGCAACACGGTATGCTTCAGCCATTGTTGGATAATTAAAGGTGGTCTCAACAAAATACTTGATCGTATTATTTGGACTATTCATAACAGCTTGACCAATATGAATAATTTCAGATGCATTATTACCAAAACAATGAACACCTAAAATCTCAAGTGTTTCTCTATGAAATAATATTTTTAATTCACCCACAGTATCACCCGTAATTTGTGCTCTTGCCAAATAACGAAAAGATGACTGTCCAACTTCATATGGAATTTTTTCTTCAGTTAACTGTTGTTCAGTTTTGCCAATCGAAGAAATTTCTGGAATGGTATAAATACCTGTTGGGATATCAGTGACTGGCGCAACATTTTCTTCGCCACTCATATTCGCACCTGCACAGCGCCCTTGGTCATACGCAGCAGATGCCAGCGATGGCCAACCAATAACATCACCTGCCGCATAAATATTTTCAACGTCAGTTTGATATTGATCATTGACTGCCAATTGTCCACGATTATTCGGCTTTAATCCAACATTCTCAAGACCCAAGCCATCGGTATTCCCTGAACGGCCATTACACCACAAAATAGCATCTGCTTTAATTTTCTTGCCACTTTGTAAATATAAAACAACATGATCATCAAAAGTCTCTAAATGATCAATTTGTTCATTATGACGAATTAAAACCCCTTGCTCACGTAAGTGATACGACAAAGCATCTGAAATTTCATCATCTAAATAACTTAATAACTTCGGTTGAGTATTAATTAAATCAACTTTATGGTCTAAACCAATAAAGATCGATGCATATTCACAACCAATAACTCCTGCACCATAAATAATAATTTTACGGATAGAGAAATCTAAATCTAAAATTTTATCTGAATCAAATACACGAGGATGATTAAAATCAAGTCCTGTCGGACGGTATGGACGTGACCCCGTTGCAATCACTAATTGTGTAAAAATAAGCGTTTCTTTTATCCCTTCAGGACTAAATACAAGAATTGTATTTTTATCTTGAATATAAGCACGCCCATGGTAAATATCAATTTTATTACGATCATAAAAACGTGAATGTGTTTCAACCTGCTGTTGAATCACTTTATGTGCATTACGTAATACTTGTTTCATCGTGAAATGTTTCCACTCACCTACTTTTTGAAACATTGGATCACGTTGATAACGAATAACGCTAGAGACCGTCTGACGTAATGCTTTACTTGGAATTGTTCCGACATGCGTACAATTTCCACCAAGCTGTTCACGTATATCTACAATTGCAACTCGCTTACCAGATTTAGCAAGTTTCATTGCTGCGCCTTCACCCGCTGGGCCTGAACCTAGAACAACCGCATCATACTTTACGAAAGCTCCTCCAAGGACCTCTTTTTTACGTGGCATTCAACGCTCCTTAACCTATCTTTTCAACTTATTTTCAGCATATTATGACTGAATTTATCTGGGTTTGCTGTATTTACCTAGTATATATTCTGTGATAATCACATTTTTTATATGAATACCGTTATTTTCACAATTTTTCTTGTTCTCAGTTATAATATCTAATAATGCACGAATGAACTCCCCTCCAAAACAGTGGAATTATTAAATATGTTAGAAAACCGTAAACCTGAACAGGGCATTAAACTTCGTGGCGCTGAAAAAGTTGCACGTATTCCTGTAAAAGTTATTCCTACGGTTGAAACACCACGCAAACCAGACTGGATTCGCGTGAAGATGTCTGCGCCGGAAGAAGTACAACGTATTAAAACAACTCTACGCGCGCAAAAACTTCACACCGTTTGCGAAGAAGCTGCTTGTCCAAATTTACCAGAGTGCTTTGGTGGTGGTACTGCAACATTTATGATTATGGGTGACATCTGTACACGCCGTTGTCCTTTCTGTGATGTTGCACATGGTCGACCGAATGCTCTAGATCCTGATGAACCGCGCCATATGGCAGAAACAATTTCAAATTTAGGTTTGAAATATGCAGTCATTACCTCAGTTGACCGTGATGATTTGGCAGATGGTGGTGCTCAGCACTTTGTAGATTGCATCAAAGAAGCACGTGAACTTAGCCCGAAAACGCTATTAGAGATTTTAGTACCAGATTTCCGTGGACGTATGGATATCGCTCTTCGTATTATGACTGAATGCCCACCTGATGTATTCAACCATAATATTGAAACTGTACCTCGCCTATATAAAGCTATGCGTCCAGGCTCAGATTATCAACACTCTTTAAATCTTCTCAAAATGTTTAAAGAATATTGTCCAGATGTTCCAACTAAATGTGGTCTCATGGTCGGCATTGGTGAAACTGAAGAAGAAGTCATTTCATTATTGAATGATCTAAGAGCGCATGATGTTGATTATGTTACCATTGGTCAATATTTGCAGCCATCTAAGCAGCATGCACCTATTGATCGTTTTGTAACACCAGAAGAATTTGAACGTTATGCTGAACATGGTCGTCAGCTTGGTTTCCGAAATATTTGGTCTGCTCCTATGGTGCGTTCAAGTTATTTTGCAGATCGTCAATATTATGGTGAACCAGTACCGCAAGTTCGTCGTAAAGCAGATCCTGCAAAGAAAATTACTGTTCAAACCATTGAAGCATAATCATTCTTATACCAATAAAAAAGCCTTCTTATAAGAAGGCTTTTTTACGACTATTGATCTATAGATTTCAACATTTTATTCTTTAGGTTAAGAATCACTACTTTATTTAGAGAAATACAATGTCACAACAAGATTATGAAAATGGATTAAAAGTTAGAACTGAAGTAATGGGAGAACAGTTTGTAAAGCGTGCACAAGAAAATACTGTGCCCTTTACTCAACCGTTGCAAGATTGGTTTAATTATTTTTAAAAATTGTTATTATTCAAAACATTAATAAAAACAAATTAATTCTAGGCGTAAATATGGCGTAAAAAATAGCTCAATAAATTAAGGCGTAACTTTTATTGAGCTATTCAGATTATAACATAAATTAAGGTTTTATTAGAATTATTCAGGCCATGCATCACTCAATCGCCGTGCATCAGCTGCGTGTTTATCAGCTTGTTCTGCCATGTATTGATATTGTTCGATACACTCTTTGAGTATGTCACTGTTGGTAGTGGCGTACTCAATAATGGTTTCTTTGGAGGCTGTGGACATACGACTTGTGGCTTTATCGATTTGCTTTGACATGCCATTAATAGCGGACTTAGCACGATTAACATCAATAATGATTTCTTGCATTTTCGCATTATGATTTCTCTCTGCTTCTAAAAGTTTATCTGACCATTGCTTTTCTTTAGTTCTTGCTTCAGCTTTAGCTTGTTCGGTTAAGGCTTTAGCTTCAGCAACTTCGGTTTTGTATTGAGCATTCAGTAATGAGTAATTCGTCTTTAGACTTTGTACTCGCCAAGTCTGTGTACCACTGAAAATTGAAAGAATTAAAATTATGGCTAACAAAACTAAAATGATGATTTGGTAAAACTTATCTATAAATTGCTGAAGAGCTATTTTCATTTTAAAAATAACTCCTTCTCTTTAGCGCGACGATTCACTAAGCCTTGTAATCGCTTGCCTCCTGCATTGACCCACACATCAAATTGATTCGCTGCACCTTGATAGTCACCAGTATTCAGTTTTTTAAGTAAGGTCGATTTCTCAAAAGCTCCCGATCCAATGTTATAAGTCAGTGAAACAAGCGCATCGAATTGGTTTTGATTGAGTGATACAGTGACCACTTCATTTACAGTGCGTTCAAATTTCTTTAAATCATTCTGCATGTACTGTTTGGCTTGATCTTCTGTACAGCTATCCCCTTTTCTAACTTTCTGGCCATTCGGGTAAACCGTGGTACCAAAGCCAATCGTCCAGACTCCCACACCATCGTCATAGGCGGTTAGTCTTTTACCTTCAAAGCCACAAATCAAATTGATACCGAAATCACCAACAGTCATTTGATCTTTGATACCGAGCATGTCATTTACAGCGTTTTGATCGAATGAAATAAGTTTATCTGTGGCATTCACTTGTTGTTGAGTGAGCTTGCCACCTGATATTTTACGAAGATAATCAAATATTTTTTGCATAGTTACCCACCCCACTTTTTAGCATTTTTCTTTAAATACTCTTCGATAAAGGTTGAACCTAAAATCCCTAATGCACTGGCGATGCCAATTAAGGCAAGAGGTGAAATATCAGGGATTTGAAGTAATACCAGACCAGCGATTAATGAAGATGCTGATCCTAGAATAGTTCGACCAATTAAAACTCGAAATGTTATTTTTTCAGATGAAACGAGAAGCTTACTCATACCGATCAGCCCTCCGATAATGATTAATGTAAGAATCGTTTTCTCATGGTTATCCATGTTTCCTCCTGGTTTTAGGCAATAAAAAACCCCGAACAATGTCGGGGTGTGCTAGTTTATTTAATCACATAAACAGTAGTTTTTTAAATACTAAAGCTAATTAAGAATCGTAAATTCCTTAAATTCTGTATTCATATTCTCTTGACTAAAGCATATTTTTTTTACAATGGCATTTTGTGAACCTTTATAACACTGCTCAATAACATTTTTTAATGTTTCTTCTGGACCTTTTATTATAATATCCACTCTATGAACATTATTTATTGAGTTCTGCACATTACCAGTCACTGAACGTAAATCACAAATTTTTTTCAACCATTTTCTATATCCAACTCCTTGGACTTTTCCATAAACACTATAGCTGTAAGTCTTAATATTAGGATTAATACTGCCAAATATATTATCAAGTAAAGACATTCCTATATCTCTTGGAAATCCCTTTTCTGGAAAAATTTGCAATCCTAAATCAGGATTAGTGTTTACTTCAATAATTGACCATTTTTGTTTATGAGGTGATTTACTAATATCCTCGGCCATTAAGTCCAAACCAACATGATATGGTCCAAGCACAGCTTTTCTAGCATTTACCGCAATATTAATCCAATCAGGATGAATATTATCAGTCTGATCAATACTTTCACCACCCGACCCAATATTAACAGCATCTAGCAGTTGAATTTTTTCATTAACCTTAGGTATTGAATCTAAATGCAATCCTCTTTGTAATAAATAATGAATCATTATCGCATTTGGTCTAAAGATTTTACGTGAAAAAAATGGATTTTGCTTTCGGTGTTCAGCTTTTAACTCTATTAATTGACTGATGCTATTAACTCCATCACCTACAATATAGGCTGCAATTCTCTGTGTAACAGCACATACTTTATTATCTACCACAACTATTCGATAATCATTTCCAGATACACACTCTTCAACTAGCACAATTTTTGCTTTCTCTTCTCGACAAATATTCCAGGCAACTTTAAAATCATCTAAAGTTGAGATATATGTTGAGACACCAGCCCCTCCTGATCCATCTAATGGTTTTACCACAACTGGTGAATTAAACGTTTTTGCTTTTTCCCATGCTTCTTCCATAAAATCAATTGATATTTTAAATCCCTTTGGTGTATTAATATTATAATTTTCTAATAAAGATTTTGACTTAAATTTATCATTTGTGAATTCTCTAATGAACGTTTTAGTTTTGCTTGTCATACCTGAATTAAAAACAACTTGGGTATTTGATTCTTCATGTTCTAATGAAATTACCGTAGGCTCAATGTGCGAAATTCTTAAACCTTTTCGGTATGCTGCTTCTTTAATAATATCTGTTTGCAAAGCAGATCTTAAATTAGAATTATTAAAAATATTACTTTTACTTAGAATATTTTTTTTATTTTTTTTATTTTCATTATCCTTAAAAAAAGATAATTGATTCTTTATTTGCACCAAATCCGTAGCACATGCTAAATATTCTGAAAAATCAGCTTTATTTTGATAAATTTCTCGAACCTTAAAGCCCTTATAATTCCATCCTTGATTAAAATCATCGCTTACACAAGTTAGCATTAAAAAATCTATGTCTTTTAGATAATTATCAAATGTATCAGTTAATCCACTAAAGTTTTTTTTCAGAAAATTAGTTAAATCAACCAAAATGGCACCATTTGATATTTTAGTAGTTTCTTTTAATTTTATAATTTCACCTTTTTCTGGAATATGATTCTGTGATATTTTATTATTAGTATTTTTAATTTTATAATTTTTATATAGAATATTTTTCATTCTTTCTTTATTTTGTTTTTCAATTAACTCATTTATTGATAATAATCCATCACCAATTATAAAAGCTGGTAGTACACCATAGATAGCCGCAAGTTTACCTTTAATAATAAATAGTTTTAGAATATCTTCAGAAGCTGTTTCCTCAACAGATATTTTATTAAATTTGCTTAATTTATTCCATGCTTTTTCAAACTGACTTATATCTGAAATATTCTTAAATGAAAAAATTGATGTAATGTCATCTGGACTAACTGTTATATTACCTTTTTTAAGCAATTCCTCAGCATAACAAATAGCATCAACTTTCTGACTTAAATTATATATTTTTCTATTAGTATTTAATAGATTAGATATAGTTCCTCTGTCTTTTACATATGAACTAGAATACATTAGTCCTGAAATATTATTTCTATATAATACTGAATTCTCTATCTTCCATGTGTTTTCATCAAATTTTTCAATTTTTATATTATTTTTAGTAGAAAAAATTTCATCTAAATTTTGATATGGCATTTCAAACCTAAAATTATTTAATGCCTGTAAAAATAAATACTCATTACAAAAGCTATCTGAAAAAATTTTCATTATTCATCCTAAGAATATACTATGATGGTAAAATTAAATTAATAAAATACAAAATTTTAATGACCAATAATAACTTATTTTTAATTTTTTAGAGTTTAATTTTAGTTTATTTTTATAATAAAAAACTAGAGTTCTCTCTCAATACAACTACGATAGACCTTTTTCATAAATCATTTATCCCTCAATTCCATTCTGTTTCAATAAGAGTAGAGTCATGTGTAGCAACTCAACTGATGGCTCTAATCTTCATATTTTTCAAGTCTATTTCTTATCTGCGATTCGAGTTAATGAGCGCATTTATCACTTAAATATATTTTTATATTACAACATTATCTGTTACTGCATAATAAAAAACCCCGAACAATGTCGGGGTGTGAGGTTGTTGAACGTTATGCGATGCTGTATTTATTTTTATAAAAAGTTATCAGTTGTTCTAAATAACCACTGTTTTCTGGTAGAGCTAAATCTATATTTAAACCACCCCATGCATAAGCCTTACCGTTCATATTTCTAAACCAATCCCACTCTTCAGCTTTTAAGCCACTTGTTGGCTGAGGGAATGCTCCTCTCGTAACTTTTCCATTAACATTGATGGAACCCACTCCATTCGAGTACGAAAATACTATGATAGAAGGTTTATTAACAGGGTCAACGGCCGCTGTCAAAACTGAATTAGCTTCTCGATCTGAAGTTCTTCTCAATCTAGCTGTAGCCCCCACATTACTCAATAATGCATGGAATGATGGTAAATCATCCTGTAAAACTTTACGTACTAATCTAAAATCTCGTATTGTATTTAAATCTTGATCATTGTAGTGATCCAATACAACAAAGAATGAAAATCCATTCACGTCTATATCGAAATCGCCTAAATGCGTAACCGAATTGTTTAAATTAACATATATACGTTCAACAGCTTTTTGCCCTTGCTCATTTGTCACAGATGTAAAGGCGTTAGGTAATACTGTCATTGTACCTTTAGCCATATTTAATATTTCTTTGGCACCAGCAATGTAATATTCCGCATCATAATAAGCCTCAAAGCGTGGAATATGAGCAATTGCAGCACCTACTTCAGTTCTATTGTAACGGCCTAATGATGTCTGACCAACATTAGCACTTGTTAAGCGATTGATAATTTTCATGTGTTTGTCCCAATTAAATTTAAATTGTTGGATTCAGCATTTTGAAATTAATGATTTCATGTAATGCGTGTTTAATAACGTTGATACCGTGTTGTCTAACTTTATAAATAGAGAAAGGATTCGACCCCACTTCCTCTCTTGGTGTTTCAAGTAAAAATCCTTGCTTATCTAAGCCAAGTTGCCAATGCCTTGCGAAAGTTCCTCCTGCATTAATCGATAAACGTACAGGCCAACTTGCAGGAAAAATATAGTCTCTTCGCATAACCGTATTGATATGCAAGCTCACTTTTCTAATCAGCGGTAATGTCTCTTCTTTTGCTGTTGCAAACCATGCAAGACGACTACCTGCAATATTGAAGTTATGAAAATCAATATAGTAATCACAATCGGGAAATCGCTCTGGGAGTGCCGAAACGATGACTGACTCTGGTTCACTTAAAGGTCTAGGGCCAGCAGCGGTATCGCTTTTTGACCAATCTGTAGGAGAGTTTCGATTTAAATCTATTTTTCTAGCATTATATCGTGTATTTAAATTTACACCTGAAGGGTTCACGACAGGCACAATAATTAATTGCGTTTGTGCAATAAGTGCAATGTCTTCATCTTCAAATGTAGTCTCTATAACTCGTTTCATGATCAAATAAAATTGAAGAATTGCATCCTTTTCATTGCCATGTACGCCAGTTGTAATCAAAATTTTAGGCGGTGAGGTCAGTTCTTTACCCCAACTTACCTCTGGAGTGTCGGAACCATACTGAAGTGCTTTAGGTGTATAGATATATGCTCGTATTTCGTTTCCATCACTATCTACACCTAAAACTTCTGATTTTAATTTTGATGATGATTTAGCAACTAACCCATCATATAGTCTATATACACTTTGATGATCGGGTAATAGTGACCAAACGGATGCGTGATATATTGCATCAGCATAATTATTTTGAACTTTGACACTGTCAAAATTACGATATACATCTCCGTGTGTTATATCATTGGGATAAACTTGGCTGAGTTGTAGTTTAGAAAAATCAATCTGATTTGTACTTTCATCGTCTTTTTTAGGAACTGAATTACTGTTTAAAATATTGAAATTCAGATCTACTGTTAAAAAAATTGAGTCATCTTTCACAGTATAGAAATCGATATAGACTTCATTTTCGTCCTTTTCATTCCCTGTCTTTTGCAAAATATTGAAGTCAAAATCAACGAGTATGTAGCTAGGTTTTTCTATTTCAGTATGAAAATCATATAAAAAGTTTGGAACAACATTTCCGTACTTATCAATTGCGACTAATACGTTTCCAACTTCATCAATACCACTCCATACCGTTTTTTCATTCAGAATAGACTTGGTGTGGAAATCAAATAAAACATCTGCTTTTTGTGAGACCTCATCTTTGACATTTGCTAATGCAGTATTCGTTTTAGCAATCTCAGCATCAGAATGAGCAATAGCTAAATCCTTATCACTTGCCCCTGTATCATTCCACTTAGCACCATCCCATAACCAAACCTTCTTGGTTTCCATATCCTGTGCAAGACTGCCTTCAATACTTGGTTTGTATTTTTCAAGTGCAGCCTTATTAGCGAATCCACG
>NZ_NEGH01000006.1 GCF_002135375.1 Acinetobacter sp. ANC 4558
CGCTTGTTTTTTCCATCAAAACGTGCAGTCACGTTATCTGAAAGTGCGGCAATTTCTGTCACAAGTTCTTTGATCTTTTCTGATTTATCTGAATCATTTAAGCTTGCAACCAATTCAATTGGACTTTCAAGGCGCTCAAGAAGCGTTTTTAATTGTGCTGAAGTATTTTGATCTAACATGACGAACGTCTCCAAAGGAGTAAATCTTTATTTGATGGAAGAATCATAGAATAAACCAATAGATAGGTAAAACAAGTTATTCTCATTTAAATGATCGGTTTATTGAATCAATATTAAAATAACGTTATAAACCTATGCAAGTCTGATAAAATTAATGGAGATAAAACTTAATTTTTCAAGAGATTAGTAGAGATTGCTAATAAATGAGTGGAATTTTTATAATCGATTTAGGTTTGAAATTTAATATAATTAGGTGGATAAAAGATGATGCTTAAAAAAGGTATATATCAACATTATAAAGGAAAGTTATATCAAGTTTTTTCTATTGCAACACATAGTGAAACACAAGAAAAGTTAGTTGTTTATCAGTGCTTGTATGGGGATTATTCGATGTGGGTAAGGCCTTTAGATATGTTTTGTGAAGCAGTGATTGTAGATGGCCAAACATTAGAGCGTTTTAAGTTAATTCAAGAATTAGGATAGGTTTGATCAATGAGTGGTTTGAATTTTTTATCTAAAATAGAAACTTTATATCAGCAATTTAAAACACATGATGCTACACAATCTGATCGTTTAAATCGGTATAGAAATATTGAGCCAGAATCAGCTGAGTTTTTAAATATTTTTATTCGAGCACAGCAGTCGCGTCATATTTTAGAAATTGGAACATCGACTGGATATTCAACTTTATGGTTGGCATATGCAGCTCAAGCAACACAAGGAAAAATTACAACCATTGAAATAGACGTTGCTAGATCTGCAATGGCACAAAAAAATGCAATTGAATTTCTACTTGATGATCATATTGATTTTATTGTGTCAGATGCACAGGAATATTTACGTCATTCTTCAGAAAAATTTGATTTAATCTTATTAGATGCAGAGCGTGATGCATATTGTGAATATTGGCGATATTTACCTCATCTTTTAAATGAAAAAGGGGGAATATTAATTGTGGATAATATAATTTCTCATCAGACTGAAGTTCAAGCATTTTTGGATTTAGTGCAATCCGATACAACATTTACAACGACAACATTACCTATAGGGGCAGGCTTATTTTTAGTTACATCTCTTTAACTAGATTATATCAAAGATAAAAGTCATCAAGTTTAATATGATGACTTTGCAATTTTTATTGAATTGACATTCGTTTGAAGTGTAAATTGTATTCTAGATATTTATGGACAAATACTGCTTTATTGCTACATCGAACTAAATTATTGTAGATGAATTCTGGAACTGGATGAAATAAATCTACAGTTCCATTGTTATAAAAAATTTTTAAATATTTAGATGTTGAATTGTATTTAAAAGATGTCACAGCAACAGTTATTTCCATAAGCAACCTCTTGGTGGTTAAAGGTTAAATCATAATTTGAGCCTAAATGGTTAGATTGGTGTTTATTATTTATGTATAGCATAACCACCTTGAGATACAAGATTTAAAAGAATGAAAATAACAATTTTTGTAGATATTGAATGATTAAAAATAGATATAAAAAAACCACGCTAAATTGCGTGGTTTTTTATATTTAAAAATCTAATCGAAATTAGATTTTACCGACTAAATCGATTGAAGGAGCAAGAGTTGCTTCGCCTTCTTTCCATTTCGCTGGACATACTTCACCTGGGTGAGCATGAACATATTGAGCAGCTTTAACTTTACGAAGAAGTTCTTGAGCATCACGACCAATACCACCAGCATTGATTTCGATGATTTGAATTTTACCTTCTGGATCAATCACGAATGTACCACGATCAGCAAGACCAGCAGCTTCGATTAATACGTCAAAGTTTTTAGAAAGAGTCCAAGTTGGATCACCAACCATTACATATTCAATTTTTTTGATTTCTTCAGAAGAATCATGCCAAGCTTTGTGTGTGAAATGTGTATCAGTAGAAACTGAATAGATTTCAACGCCTAATTTTTTGAATTCTGCATAGTTATCTGCAAGATCACCAAGCTCAGTTGGGCAAACAAAAGTAAAGTCAGCTGGATAGAAAAATACAACAGACCATTTGCCTTTAAGATCAGCTTCAGTAACTTCAATGAATTGACCGTTTTGGAATGCTTGTGCTTTGAATGGTTTAACTTCAGTATTAATTAAGCTCATCATTGTCTCCATGATTGAGGTTAGTATTTAATTTCCTTAAGAAGAGTAGCGAATTCTTCTCGATTGCTGAAACAGTATTTTTACATTACTAAAATCGGAAAAACCGAATAATAAATATCAGCAATAATTGACTTTGATTTTCTGAGTAGATCAATCAATATTTAATAAAGCCAAAAGCAGATTTATTGGTATAGCATGCCTATACATGATGACGAAGGTGTGTAAATTCAAGTGTTAAAATTAAAAAAGTTGAAAATTATCGAAAAAGGGAAGCTTTCTCTTCTGTAGAGAACAGCGTAAAATACGCTTTTGTTGTTTTGAAGAGATTTTAATCTGTGCTGAGTCATTTAAATGTAGATCAACTCGTAATGGTGCGTGACCGTCATCGTTTAAATCGACTAGCTAAAGGTAAAGATGCGAATCTACAGCAGTTCGATGAGCTTTTTAAAAAGTCAAATGACAAAGTGAAAGCTCGAGTTGAACAAATTCCAAATATTAAATTAAATCAAGATTTACCCGTTACTCAATATGCAGATCAATTAATTGCAGCCATTGAAAAGCATCAGGTGATTATTGTTGCTGGTGAAACAGGTTCAGGTAAAACAACACAATTACCACAAATTGCAATGCTTGCAGGTCGAGGATTAACGGGTTTAATTGGACATACCCAGCCTCGCAGATTGGCTGCACGAAGTGTATCCCAACGTATTGCCGAAGAAGTTGGTGAAAAGTTAGGAGATTCGATTAGTTTTAAAGTACGATTTAATGAACAAGGTTCAGAAAATTCGATTGTTCGTGTGATGACAGACGGTATTTTACTGGCTGAACTAGTAAATGACCGTTATTTAAATAAATACGATACGATTATTATTGATGAAGCACATGAACGTTCATTGAATATTGACTTTATTATGGGGTATTTGAAGCAATTACTCCCTAAACGACAAGATTTAAAAGTCATCATTACGTCCGCAACACTTGATGTAAACCGTTTTAGTCAATATTTCAATCATGCGCCTATTTTCGAAGTTGAGGGGCGTAGTTACCCAGTAGATGTGCTTTATCGACCTATTTCTGAACTTAATATCGGTGGTAGTGATGATGATGAATTTGATGATTTTGAGGAAAATTTACCTCGAGCAGTTGTTTTAGCAGTTGCAGAGTGCTTGCAAGATGCACAATCGAAAGGGCATCCAGAGCATGCAGATATTTTAATTTTTGCAAGTACCGAGCAAGAAATTCGAGAATTACAAGAAACATTAATTAAACATGGGCCAAAACATACAGAAGTACTTACGTTATATGCACGTTTAGCTTTAGCTGAACAGCAGAAAATTTTTAATCCATCGGGTGGTGGGCGACGTATTATTATTGCAACAAACGTTGCTGAAACTGCACTTACGGTGCCGAATATTCGCTACGTCATTGATAGTGGCTTTGCGCGTATTTCACGTTATAACTATCGCTCTAGGGTGCAACGTCTTCCGATTGAAGCAGTGTCTCAGGCAGCAGCCAATCAACGAAAAGGGCGTTGTGGACGTATTGCACCTGGCGTATGTATCCGATTATATAGTGAAGAGGATTTTTTAAGTCGTCCAGAATTTACTGAACCTGAAATTAAACGAACTAACTTAGCATCTGTCATTTTGCAAATGCAAAGTTTGGGCTTGGGTACACTGGAAGAGTTTGATTTTATTGAGCCACCTGATCATCGTTTAGTGAATGATGGGAGAAAGCTTTTAATTGAACTCGGTGCTATGGTTGAAAAATCTGTCATCGCTAAAGATCAATTGCGTAAAAATGTACCTAAAGAGGCATTAACTAAAATTGGTCAGCAAATGGCAAGAATGCCGATTGATCCGCGGCTTGCACGAATGATTTTGGGTGGTGCGCATTTTGGTGTTTTAAATGAAATTTTGATTATTGTTGCTGCACTTGCTGTACAAGATCCGCGAGAGCGCCCAGCGGATAAGCAAATGCAAGCAGATCAAAAACATGCCTTATTCCGTGAAGCAGACTCAGACTTCTTATTTTATTTAAAACTTTGGGATGCTATAAATAATTCTCATGAAAGTATGAGTGAGAATAGGCGTCGTACTTTTGCTCGACAACATTTTTTGAGTTGGTTGCGTTTGCGAGAATGGAAAAAAACACACGAGCAATTGGTTGATTTAGCACGTGGGTTAAAACTCTCGTTTAATGCCCAAAAGGCTAGCTATGAAAATTTGCATAGAGCTTTATTAACAGGGCTTTTATCTTTTATTGCCAATAAAACAGATGAGCGTAATGTTTTTATGGCAGTTCGGCAGCAAAAAGCACGCGTATTCCCAGCATCCACCTTGCATAAAACCAATACCTCTTGGGTGATGGCATTCGAGATGGTGGAAACATCACAAGTATATTTGAGAACTTTAGCAAAAATTGAACCAGAATGGATTTTACTGGCCGCAGGTAATTTATTAAAGCATCATTATTTTGAGCCACATTGGTCTAAAAAAACCGGTGTTGTTAATGCTTATGATCAAATTTCATTATTTGGTTTAATTATTGAGCCTAAGCAAGCAATTAATTATGAAAAAGTCGATCAGCCAGCGGCACATGAAATCTTTCTGCGAGATGCATTAACGACAGGAAATTTAGGTATTTCTCCACCATTTCTCAAGCATAACTTATTAAAACTTGAAGAAGTGGAGCGTGTGGAGGATAAACTGCGTCGTCGTGATTTGGTTGTCGATGAAGAAACGATTTATCAGTTTTATGCATCAAAAATACCACCTGAAATAGCAAGTCGACGAAGTTTTGAAGATTGGCGTGCAACAATTGAACCGAAAGATCCGCGTTATTTATTTGTGGAAGATGATGCATTGTGGTTGGATGATCGCCCAACGACACAATTATTTCCAGATTTTTTACGCAATGGTGAGCTACGTTTAGCAACAACTTATAAATTTGATCCAAGTCATGATGAAGATGGCGCGACAGTTAAAATTCCAATTCAAGCCTTGGCACAGGTCGATGAGAATATTTGGTCGTGGGGAGTGCCAGGTTGGCGTCAGGAGTTGATTGAGGCGTTATTAAAATCTTTGCCTAAAGATAAGCGTCGCAATTTGGTTCCAGTTCCAGATACGGCTAAAAAATTGCTGAAAGCTATTGATGCACAGCATTTACAAGCGCATATATTTCATTACTTGGCTTATCAGCTTCGTGGCGAGCAAATTGTAGAAAAAGATTTCTCTTTTGAGCGCGTTGAAGCCTATTTGATTCCATTAATCAAAGTACGTGATGAAAATGGGCGAGTGATTGAACAAGGACGGGATTTAGCCGAATTAAAAGCTCGTTGTCGCACAGAAACACATAGCCCAGTAAAACAATTAAAGGGAGAGTTTAAAAGCTTTCCAGCTAATTTTGTTTTTGAAGCTTCACAGAAGGTTACGGGCGTAATTGTGAAGCAGTATCAAGCTTTAGTGCCAACCCGAAAATTCTCTGACTTAGAGCAAAAAGATGAGTCAGGTGTTGTTATTCAAACATTTAATGATCAATTTGAAGCGGTAAAGCAGCACCGAAGTGGTGTAATACGTTTAGTACATATGCAATTGGGGGATTTGATACGTCAGCTTAAAAAACAGATCTCTAAGCCATTGGCATTGGCATATTCACCACTAGGCGATAAAGCAAAATTAGAACAAATGTTAATTTATGCAACATTACAAATGGCTATTTCAGAGCTTCCTGTTAATGTTCATGAGTATGATGCTTTGCTTGAACATGTTAAAAAAACGTTTTTAACGCATGGACAAAAGATTCTTCAAGAATTAAGTGATATTTTTATTCAGTGGCAGGATATTCGTCGAAAATTACTGCTTCTAGATGCATCTGTATTCAGTGTGAATATAAATGATATTGAAGATCAACTTGATTTAATGGATTTATCCGACTTTGTTTATAATAAACCGATAGATGTTTGGCTTGAGTTTTCACGTTATTTAAAAGCATTGATTCTACGTCTTGATCGATTGCCTAATAATTTACAACGTGACAATGCCGCGATAGATCAAATTGACCCTTGGATGGAAAAATTATTTAAATATAAACATGATGTACGTTTGAAAGAATTATATTTTATGGTTGAAGAGTTACGTATTTCTTTATTCTCTCAACCAATGAAGACAAAGATGCCAATTTCAACCACACGTTTGCAAAAACTATGGGAACAGCTTGGAATCAGTTAATATATAGATAAAATTAATAGGAGTTTTACATGGGCATTCGCATTACTGGTACTGGCTTGTATCACCCAAAAGATGTCATTACCAATGAAGAATTAGTTGAAAGTTTAAATGCTTATGTGGAACATTATAACCAAGAAAATGCTGAAAAAATTGCGACTGGGGCGTTAGAAGAACTCCGTGGCTCAAGTGCAGAGTTTATTGAAAAAGCATCAGGCGTGAAGCAACGCTATGTAATCGAAAAAACAGGAATATTAGATATTCATCGTTTACGTCCAAAATTACATGAACGGACAAATGATGAGCTCTCAATTCAAGCAGAATGGGGCGTAATTGCAGCAAAGCAAGCGATGGAAAATGCTGGGGTAACACCTGAAGATATCGATGTTGTAATTTTATCATGTTCTAATTTACAGCGTGCTTATCCTGCTGTGGCAATTGAAATTCAAAGTGCTTTAGGTATTCAAGGTTATGCCTATGACATGAATGTTGCTTGTTCTGCAGCAACATTTGGAATTAAGCAAGCGTATGATGCAATTAAAGCAGGAGCACGTCGTGTATTGTTAGTCAATGTTGAAATTACTTCTGCACATACAGATTTCCGTTCACGCGATTGTCATTTTATTTTTGGAGATGTTGCAACGGCATCGATTATTGAAGATACCGAAATAAAATCTGGATTTGAAGTATTGGATATCCATTTATTTACGCAATTTTCAAACAATATTCGTAATAATTTTGGATTTTTAAATTTAAGTGAAATAGAGGCAGATATCGATAATAATCGTTTCCGTCAAGATGGACGTAAGGTTTTTAAGGAAGTTTGTCCGCTTGTAGCTAAAATGATTACAGAGCAGTTGAATAAAAATGCGATTGCGCCTGAAAATATTAAACGCTATTGGTTGCATCAAGCTAATGCGAGTATGAATGAACTGATTTTAAAGTTGGTTGTTGGAAAAGAACATGCACAGCCAGAGTTGGTTCCTATTATTTTGGATGAATTTGCAAATACATCATCTGCAGGGGTAATTATTGCACTACACCGTACTGCGCATGAAGTTGAGCATGATGAATATGGTGTATTGTGTTCTTTTGGTGCTGGATATTCTGTAGGTTCAATTCTTGTTCAAAAAAAATAATAACGTTGAATGTAATATTTAAAGATATTCAATTTAAGTAAATGCAAATGATTTAAAAAGAGGTTAGATTAAATTTAACCTCTTTTTTTATGATGATTGAGATTATAATGAAAAACGTGTACAGATAATCGATTATCAATTCGATAAAGTTGCAATTTTTTTATAATTAAATAAGAAAAACATTGCTCAAATCTTTATGAATAATAAGGCTTAGGTTAAGATGGACGATCTTTTATAAAACTATTATTGAAGTATTATGCAGCCATTTGTTCTTTATAACTCAGAGCAACGTAAAAAAGTTGAATTTGTTCCACGTAAAGAAGGACATATCGACATGTATGTATGTGGTATGACTGTTTATGATTATTGTCATATTGGTCATGCGCGTGTCATGGTTGCATTTGATTATATTATTCGATTTTTACGTAGCCAAGGTTGGCAAGTGAAATATGTACGTAATATTACAGACATTGATGACAAAATTATAAAACGTGCGAATGAGAATGGTGAAAGTATTACAACACTCACCGATCGTTTTATTCAAGCAATGAATGATGATGCTGAAAATTTAGGTTGCTTAGCACCAGATGAAGCACCACGTGCCACTGAGTATATCGACCAAATGCAAAATATGATTGGTGACTTGGTGAATAAAGGTACTGCATATCCTTCAGCGAATGGCGATGTATATTTTGAAGTTGAAAAGTTTGAAAAATATGGTCGTCTTTCTGGGCGTAAACTTGATGACATGCAAGCCGGTGCCTCTGAGCGTGTAGATGTTGAAGTTGAAAAGAAACATCCATTTGATTTTGTTCTTTGGAAACATGCAAAAGAAAATGAACCTTCATGGGCATCCCCATGGGGAAATGGTCGTCCAGGTTGGCATATTGAATGTTCAGCAATGTCAACATGCTGCTTAGGAAATCACTTTGATATTCATGGTGGTGGTTCAGATTTGCTCTTTCCACATCATGAAAATGAAATTGCACAGTCAGAAGCATCAACAGGTGAACAGTATGTAAATTATTGGATGCATGTGGGTTTTATTAATGTTGATGGCGAAAAAATGTCTAAATCATTGGGTAATTTTTTCACGATTCGTGATGTGATGGAAAAGTTCCATCCTGAAGTGATTCGTTACTTTATTGTATCTTCACATTATCGTAGTCCTGTTAATTTTTCTGATGTGGCATTAAAAGAAGCAAAAACGACATTAACGCGTTTTTATCATGCATATAAAGCCTATGAAGCAATTTATGCTAGTAAAACGGTCGATACTTTAGATGAAGCACTCGTTGAGCGTTTTAATACAGCAATGCGTGATGACTTTAATACTTCAGAGGCAATAGCCGTTTTATTTGAAATTATTAAAGAGCTCAATAGAGCAGTTAAAGAAGAGAATACTGAACAATCAGCGATTTATTATTCTACTTTGCGCTATCTTACGAATATTCTTGGATTGGTTCAATATCCTGTTGATGATTTCTTAAAATCAGATATTGGTCAAAACGCTCTCGGTTTATCTGAAGCGCAAATTGAAGATTATATTCAGCAACGCCAAGATGCGAAGAAAGATAAAAATTTTGCACGTGCAGATGAAGTTCGTCAGACGCTGCTCGATCAAGGGGTGGTTTTAGAAGATACCCGTCAAGGAACGATTTGGCGCCGTGCTGATTAATTCAGCATTTGGTTGGGAATATATTGACAGTCAATTAAAAGTCTTTATAATTCCTTTCCATATTGCGGGAATAGCTCAGTTGGTAGAGCACAACCTTGCCAAGGTTGGGGTCGCGAGTTCGAGTCTCGTTTCCCGCTCCAAAATTTTAAAAAGCCTAAATCAAATGATTTAGGCTTTTTTTATGCGTATTAAAGATTTATATACACTTTTAAGATTTAAATGATCACTTATGGGTGTCGTATCTTTACTATGATTTTGATATCGTTGATACATGAGTATTTGATATAAAATAAGGCTAGCGCGAGAATAATTAGCGCCCAGTACCAATAATGAGTGATAGAAGACCAGCAGCAATCATTGGGCCAACAGGAACGCCTTTAAGTAAAGCTACACCTGCGACAGTACCAATGAGTAAGCCTGCAACAACATTCGGTTGATTTGACATTAAGTTGACCCCTCGACCACCTAACCATGCAACAAATAATCCGATTGCGATTGCGCATAATGATTTCCAGTTGAGAAATGATTTTAGAATTTCATCTCCAGGAATTTTTCCACTAGCAATGGGTGTTAGTACGCCAATAGTTAGGATAATAACCCCTAAATTTAGCCCATGTTCTTGCAATAAAGGGAAAAATTCACTTAAGGGAGTGATTCTAAAGACAATAAGTACACCAGCAGCAATGGTCACAGCTGTGTTGTGACTAAATATTCCGCAAGCAACAAGCACCAAAAGGACAATAAGGTTAAGATCAAGTTGAGACATGCGACTGATTAAATGATAACAAAGCCAATAGTGTAGTCCTTTTTATGATGGAAAGGGAGATGATACAAGCATTTATCTAGGTATTCAGGGCAGTTTTGATTAAACTGTTGGCTATTTTAAATAATGAGCGAGCAATGATGTTTTTGGAAAAAATGTTACAGTCACAAGGTTTTGGTACAAGAAAGCATTGTCAGCAATTAATTAAAAATGGGGCAGTTCAAATACAGGGTGAGGTGAAGCAAATCCCTAAAGAAAAAGTAGATGTGAATGAATTATTATTTTGTGTTTATGGTCATGAATATCAGTATCGTGAAAAAGTTTATATTGCTTTAAATAAGCCTCAAGGTTATGAATGTTCACATCAATCGACACATCATTTTAGTGTATTTGATTTATTTGATGATGTTCTTAATCAACGAGGTATTCAATGTGTTGGGCGATTAGATCAAGATACAACGGGATTATTGTTACTCACAGATGATGGTCAGTTTTTACAAGCACTCACACATCCTAAAAAGCATGTTGCTAAAGTATATCAAATGCATACTGCTGATGTCGTGAATGATGAGCAAATGGAAAAATTAAAACAAGGCGTTGAGTTGCGCAATGAAGTTGGTATTTTTGCGGCTACCGATATAACGTGTTTAGCTGATAAGCATCTTCAAATAACGATTCATCAAGGTGTATATCATCAAGTAAAAAGAATGCTTGCGGCAGTAGGTAATAAAGTTGAGCAGCTACATCGCCATCAAATTGGTGCACTACAATTACCAACACTTGCTGAAGGTGAGTGGGTGTATTTAAGACAAGAGCAAGTTGAGCAAGCAAAATATCGTGATTTAAAAGATTGAGTTCAGTGAAAACTACTTTAAAAAACAGTGATAGGTTTGAAATTGATCGTCTTTTACAAAGCCCATCGTTTCATAGAGTTGATGAGATTTAAAATTATTTTTTTGTGTTTCTAAACTAATTCTGAGTGCATTTTTATGTGCTGCAAATAAAATGGCAGTATCAATGAGTTGTTTCGCAGCGCCTTGACGGCGAAACTGAGGCGTGACATATACATCATCTAAAATATAATAGCTTGAGCAGGCAACCGTAGAAAAACCTAGATATAACAGGACAAAGCCAGTAAATATGTCATCTTTGATATGAATAAAAATAATGCTTTGCTGATTTTCAAAGCGCTGTTTTAAAAATTGGTAGGATTCAGCAATATTGGATGAGCTACCGTAGAATTGGCGATATTCATCGAACAAAACGGTGAGTTGATCTAAATCTTCAAATTTTGCACGCCTTACAATCATTATTCACTCCATGTAAAAGTGACCTTTTACATTAAGCATAAAGAAAAATTGTGTTCTAAGATGAATAGAATTGTTTAAAAATACGACAATGTTATTTTTTGTCAGCATCATTTAATAATTCATCAAGTTCTTTAAAGAAATCACTGTGCTCATCATCCAATGAGTGATCTTGATCAATCGCTTCAGATAAGTCTGAAAGATTGATAGGCTTTTGTTCTTGTTTGAGTTTACGTAATTTAATGAGTTGCTCTAAATCTATATTCTGATTTTCAATTGAAAAGGGGATAGATTTTGTTAATACAACTTGTTTAAAAAAAAGACGCACAGCTTGTGCTGGCGTAATTCCTAATTGTTTGAAAACAGCAAAAGCCTGTTTTTTTTCTTGTGAATCTAGGCGAACTTGATAGACTTCAGTTTTTCTCATGATTTTTCATAGTCAAATATATAAAGGCTTTAATGGGTATTTTAATTGAACAAAAAGTTATTTCAATAAAATAACACGATAAATCTAAATTAATGTAATGACAAAGCTATGACAATGTCAACTCTTGTTGTGATGAAAAAGACAAATACTTTTGATGAATTGGATCTTGAAACTCAATCTTCTTGGCTAAAAGTTGTAATGGTGCAGAAAAGTCATGGTCTGAGTGGTGTACTACCTTTGGGTAGAATGAATCATTCTGAATTGCAAGCCCCAAATGATTTAAATGAACGCGAAGTTGATGTTGTTTACCTGTCAGTGGTTGTAATAAATATTTCGCCCATTGATCGTTATGTTCTAGGATTGAAATACGTGTTGTACTGTTACTTATACCCTCACTCACTTGCATGGTATAGAACGGTTCACCTTTTTCCATACGTAAAGAAAGTTGTTGTGGAAATTTTAAGGCTGGATTAAAAGGGGCAATCGCATGATACGTTTTTTGTACTTTGCGCTCAGCAAATAATTGTTGGTATTGACCACGTGTTTTCGGCCGCTTTGAAAATAAAACTACACCCGCTGTTTCACGATCTAGTCGGTGTATGGGAGTGAGATGCTCATTCTGTGTTTGCTGTTTTAAACGAACCAATAATGTTTCTTGTACATATTGACCTGTTGGCGTCATCGTTAAAAAATGTGGTTTATCGACAACAATAAGTTCATCATTTTCAAATAAAATTATATGTTGAAAAGGAACGTGAATTTCATTTGAAAGAAACCGATAATAAAAGATATGAATATTGGCAGTATATAGAGATTGAGTGGTAAGTATTTGTCCAGCATCATTGAAAATGAGTTGTTCATTAAATCGTTGTGCCCATTCATGTTGACTAATATGGGTAAACTGTAAGCATAGATATTCAAAGATTGTCGTTGTTGGTTGTAAGAATATTTCGGGTAAATAAAGTTTACTTGCACTCACTCCATTGATCATAGGAGGTAAAAATTCAGATTTAATATTCATTTGTAATATGGTCAAAAAATTAAAATTTACTGAGTGAAAAAATAACTTTTACACACTGCTACATAGGTTTTCATACAGGGCAATGTTATCATATTTACACTTTTTTAGCTTGTTGAGAGTCGTCTTGCCGTGAATATGCCATATTCATTTAATTTAACGTTAGATAATGAAAATGAGACCCAAAATTTAGCACAATTTTTGGCACAGCATTTTACGACTGGAGTTATTTATTTAATTGGAGATTTAGGTGCTGGAAAAACTACATTCACGCGCTATTTATTACAAACCTTAGGTCATCAAGGCGCAGTAAAAAGTCCGACTTATACATTGGTTGAGCCTTATCATATTTTAGGAAAAGATATCTTTCATTTTGATTTATATCGACTCAATGATCCATATGAATTAGAACTGATGGGGATTCGTGATTATTTAGAGGTAGCGAACGCCTTATTTCTTTTTGAGTGGCCTTCTAAAGGAGAACGTGAGATTCCTGAAGCTGATTTGATCATTAATATAGAAAAATCTGAAGATGAACTGACTCGAAATATCACTTTAAGTTCAAGTTCTGAGGCTTTACAACGCGCTTTAGAGAGTAATTTCAAGCATGCTGAATGATTTACATAATCGCCGTATTCATACATTACATCCTGCATTAGCCAACCAAATTGCCGCAGGTGAGGTGATTGAGCGACCTGCATCAGTGGTCAAGGAGTTACTTGAAAATTCAATTGATGCAGGCGCAACAGAGCTCATTATTCGTGTGGAGCAAGGTGGTAGTACACTTATTGAGATCATTGATAATGGTCGAGGGATTCATGCTGAAGATTTACCTTTGGCAGTAATGCGTCATGCGACCAGTAAAATTCAAACATCAGAAGATTTACATGCAATTATCAGCTTAGGGTTTCGAGGGGAAGCATTAGCATCAATTGCTGCTGTTTCTAGACTGACTTTAACCAGTAGTCAAAATAATGATGGCGTGGGTTATCAAGTTGAAGTCAATGGAACAGCATTTGACCATCAGGAAATTCAAGCTGTAGCATCTCCTCAGGGAACACATATTCGTATTCAAGATTTATTTTTTAATGTGCCTGCACGTCGAAAATTTCTTAAAAAACCAGGAACAGAGTTTGGACATATTGAAGAAATTGTTCGTCGATTAGCATTAACACATTTTGATATTCGATTTGTTTTAGAACATAATCAGTCGATTAAATTAAATTTACCCATTGCAGACAGTGGTGAGCTACGCTTTCAAAGAGTTCAGCAACTACTCGGGCGCCAGTTTGTTGAAAATGCATATTGGATTGATGCAGATAGTGTGAATATGCGTTTAAGTGGATGGTTAGGCCATCCTTCTGATGCAAGATCACAGGCGGATTTACAGTATGTTTATGTAAATGGGAGAATTGTGAAAGATAAAACAATTTCTCATGCATTAAGAATGGCTTTTGATGGCATTTTACATGGTCACCAACATGCGGCATATTTGTTGTTTTTGGAAGTTGAGCCCGAAAATATAGATGTAAATGTGCATCCGACCAAACATGAAATACGTTTTTTAAATCAACGTGAAGTACATGAGTTTGTACGTCATTATGCCAAAGATACATTATCTCAATTTCAAACGGCATCTGCTGATTTAGCTTCAGCAATGAAGGGTAATCATCAGACTGAATTGAATAGTCAACAAAATAATAATCACGTTGATTCAAAGGTTATGTATCAGCCACGTTATCAGGAACAATTTAACCTTCATAACGCATCATCATCTGTCCTAGATGAATCTAGTAATGAAAAAAATAATCTATTAAGTGATTTTAATCATAATCGACCTGAACATGTGCAGTATGCAAACGCATATTCCACAGCGAAACCGTATTCTAATAGTCTTCAATTAAATAATGCATTAAAAAATTATTTAGCACCTTTACGTGAAACAACTGTGCCATCATCTTCATTGAACGGATCGGATGGTCATGTAGAGGCGAATGATTTTATTGCAAAAAAAGTGGATGAGTATCCGCTAGGTATTGCCATTGCACAGTTACATGGGATTTATATTCTTGCACAAAATACCGAAGGTCTAATTATTGTTGATATGCATGCAGCACATGAACGTATTGTTTTACAACAAATGAAATCGGCATGGGATAAGCCTGAATTTTGGACATCACAACAGTTGTTGATTCCAAAAATTATTAGTATTACGCGTATGCAGGCGATGCGGGTGGAAGAGCTTAAAGAGCAATTGGCGCGTTTGGGGCTTGAGATAAATCAATATGGTGAAGATCAGGTTATTGTACGAGGTGTTCCAGCAATTTTGCATAAGGCAGATTTCTCTGAACTTATCCCTGAATTATTAAATGATTTAGACCCAAATGATGAAGCACAAGGCTTATTGCAAAAGCGTGATCAAATTTTAGCAGGCATGGCATGTCATAGTGCAGTGCGAGCACATAGAATGTTGAGTCTCTCTGAAATGAATGCACTACTTCGACAGATGGAACAAACTGAATTCGCAAGTCAATGTAATCATGGACGACCAACTTGGCGTGCGTTTCCATTAGCTCAATTAGATAAACTTTTTGCTCGAGGAGAGTAGTTTTACATGTCAAACGAATTGCCAGTCATTAATTTGATGGGACCTACAGCAAGCGGGAAAACAGCTTTGGCATGTGAGCTATATGAACATGGTGGATTTGAACTTATCTCTGTTGATTCTGCTTTGGTTTATCGAGATATGGATATAGGTACGGCTAAACCAAGTAAAGCAGAGCAAGAGGCATATCCACATCATTTAATTGATATTATTTCTCCATTAGAAGTATATTCTGCTGCGGAGTTTGTAGAAGATGCATGTTGTTTAATTGATGAAATTCATGCTAGAGGTAAAACACCGATTTTAGTTGGTGGCACTATGCTTTATTTCAAAGCATTACTTGAAGGACTTTCAAGTAACTTACCGAGTGCAGATTATGCGATTCGTCGTGAAATTGAAGCTGAAGCAGAAAAACAGGGTTGGGAATCTGTATATGCTGAACTTTGCCGAGTGGATTTACTTGCGGGGCAAAAATTTAAAGTCAGCGACAGACAGCGTATTATTCGTGCATTAGAAGTCTATCGAATTACTGGGCAACCGATTACACAGTTACAAGCAGAACAACCTAAAAATGTACCTTATCGTTATAAATTTGAAAATTATGCATTGATACCAGATCGAGCTGAATTACATCAAAGGATTGAGCAACGATTAGAAAAGATGTGGGAAATCGGTTTTTTGAGTGAAGTAGAATCTCTTATTGAAAAATATGATTTAGATGAGAATTTTTCGTCAATGCGTGCGGTTGGTTATCGGCAAGCCTTGAATTTTCTACTTAAATGTGATAATAATCACGTAAATATGGAAGAAATGAAGGATAAAGCGTTATTTGCAACACGACAACTTGCAAAACGTCAATACACTTGGTTACGTTCTTTGAAAGAAATACATAAAATTCAAACATATTTAACCATTAAGAATGCACAAGAAGACTTGCTAAACTATTACGTTTAAAGCAAAATTTAACTACCGTCTTTTTTATAAATTTTAATTGAAAAATTAGAGACGGTTTTGCGCTGATATTTTAAATTTTTTGGAGTTATATAACATGTCTAAAGGTCAAACTTTACAAGATCCGTTTTTAAATTCACTTCGTAAAGAACGTATTCCAGTTTCTATCTTCCTCGTAAATGGTATTAAATTACAAGGTCATATTGAATCTTTTGATCAATATGTTGTTTTGTTAAAAAATACTGTAAGCCAAATGGTTTATAAGCATGCTATTTCAACTGTAGTGCCTGCACGTAATCCACGTCCAGCTGGTGCTCAAGGTAGCACTCCAGCATTCGGTACTCAGGGTGGTAGTGCTGGTGGTCAAGGTGGCTTTGGTGGTAACCAAGGTGGCTTCGGTGGTCAAGGTGGCTTTGGTGGTAATCAAGGTGGCTTCGGTGGTCAAGGTGGCTTCGGTGGTCAAGGTGGCTTCGGTGGTCAAGGTGGCTTCGGCGGCAATCAAGGTGGCTTCGGTGGTCAAGGTGGCTTTGGTGGTCAAGGTGGCTTTGATGCTGAACCTAAATTTGATGATGTTCAAGAAGATGAAAATAACAGTAATCGTTAATTGAAATAAAAAAAGCCTCTCGATTGAGAGGCTTTTTTTATTGATGAATAATATGAATATTGATTGATTTATTTAATTATTTGTTTTTGGATTTAAAGAAGGATCTTTAATATCGACATAAGCATTATTGCGTACTTCTCTTAACCAGTTATCAACTTCAGCGTCAAATTGTCTTTCACCTAAAACTTGACGCGCCATATTCTTTTGATATTCTTTGGTCATGTCTTGTTGTCTTGTGTCAACAACCTCTAGGATATGCCAGCCAAACTGTGATTGAAATGGAGTGGTATATGTTCCGATAGGTGTATTCTTCATTTGATTTTCAAATTCAGGAACCATAACACCTAAATTTACCCAGCCTAAACTTCCACCATCTCGTGCAGAACCTGGATCATTAGAAAAGGTCGAGGCAAGTACCGCAAAATCTTCACCTGCTTTTAAGCGATTATAAATGCTATCAATCATTTGTTTCGCATTGTCTTGGCTGACGACTTCTGAAGGCTGAATGAGAATGTGGCGTACATTATATTGGGGTACGAGCGCTTTTTGGTCACTTGACTTTAAATCGACAAGCTTTAAGACATGGAAATCATCACGTACTTGAATTGGCTGAGTTGTTTGTCCGATATTTAATGTGCTAACTTCTGCGACAAGTTCACTTGGAATATCTGAGAGGTTGCGATAACCTAAATCATTGCCTGTTACAAATGTTTTTGCATTTGTAAATTTCTGGCTAATATTACTGATGTCATTTGTCGTATTAAGCGCATCTTGGACTTGTTGAGCAACTTGTTTGGCATTCTCACCTGATATTTTAAGGTGCATGATATGGGCTTGATTACCAAGAGCTGCTTGACCTTGAGGGGTTTTTAAAAAGTTATTAATATCTTGATCACTAATTTGAATACGTGACATAACAATTTGTTGACGTAAATGATTAATCGCTAAATCTTCGGCAACTTGATATCTTAAAGCTTCATAAGCACCAGGATTTTGAGCATCTAATTTTTTTTGAAAAGCTTCAATAGACGGGCTACCTGCTTGTTTTGCAATTCCTAAAATTGCTTCGTTTAAAGATTTTTCATCTGCATTAATATTAAATTTTTTGACTTGTTCCAATTGAGCTTCACGAAGGATGAGCTGTTCCAGTGCTTGTTGAGCAATAAAAGCTTCAGGCGGTGTTTGCTTATTATTTTCAAAATGTTGTCTAAATTCTTCTATGCTATGTGCTAAATCGCTTCTCAGAATAACATTGTTATCAACAATAGCAACAATCTCATCTGAGCTTTGAGCTGATGCAGAAGATGCTGCAACAATGCTGAGAGCGACTATAGAGGCTTTAAAAAACTGTTGTAGTTGTTTTGTCTTCATTAACGTTTTGTCCAAGATTGATTTGCTGTACTGAATCCTAAGATACGGTTTTCTAATAAAGAAGCAAGTTTATTGTTGAAGCTACCAAGACCTTTTAAAGTAATTTCAGCCATAATTGCTTTGTTTGGTTTTACATTTGAGGCTTTAACATTATCTAAGTCATTATAATAGGAGCGACCATATACGGAAACACCCCAACAACATGATTCATAGTTCAAGCCTACAAGATAGTCACGTCCGACTTTATTTTCAATATCATATTGTGCATGCCCAATAATTCTCCAATTATTTTTGACGGGTTGAACAAATGAAACAGAAAATTGGTGATATGCACGCTGTCGATTTGGAATATCTCTTTCATAATAATAACCAGCACTATATAAAGCACCTTTTTCCGTGGTCATTAATGCATTTAAGTTGTGAAGTGCATCCTTACCATTTGCGAGCCACGCGCTGTTTGAGTTAATTGTAAAGTTCTGAGTTACTTGACTTGAGAGGCTTAACACTGGTCCTGTACGCTTTTCTGTATCAAAGCGGTCGGTGTCCCCATTTAAAGTGACTCGACGATCTTCAAAGTAGAATGTTTGACCAACACTGGCACGCAGTCTTTCTAAACCAATCTGATCAAATAAGCTATAACTTAAACCAAGTGATGCGAAATTATTGTCTTCTAAGCGGTCATGACCATAGAAACGTCGAGGACTAAACAGTTGCTCATAGCCAATCGTTGCTGCTACTGAGTCAAAGTTAGGATTACCATTTTGATTTTTATATGGTGAATAGGCATAAAATGCACGAGGGCTTAATACGTGCAGGTATTTGCCATTTTTTTCAAAATTTAATGCGGTATCTAGCGTAAATTCAGGAACAACAATTGAAACATCTTCGGAGTTTCGACTTGTGCTATTCGGATTTGCATCAAAACGATTTCGAGTATCTAAATCATAATAAGTATTCAGATTCCGTACAGAAACGCTTGGGCGAACATATGACCACGGATTGCTTAAATTGTAGCGAACCGTGAAGTCATTATAGATACGTGTTCCACTTGGTTCTGCCGTATTGGTAAAATCGCGAATATTTTTCTTGAAGTAAGCAGAATCATTATTATATTCAAACTGCAAGCCTTCAGGGTTTCCAGTCGTATAATTTAATAAGAATTGAGGCAGACGAGCATAGGGTTTATCTTTATCTGGAATCTCTTTATCAAGTGTTTGAAAATCCTCAACTTTCAAGTGAGCTCTTAAGCCAGGTAATGATTGGCTAAAATAGTTCACCCCCCAAACTCTACGTAAGTTAAGATCAGTTCGTGAGTTTGGGTTATTGTTGAGATCTGAGAAATAGTCTTTGTCAGATGCGTAATTATATTCAGCGAATGTGGAGAACTGTGAGTTAATTTGCCAAAAATGATCAAACTCTAAATGTTTTCGATCTTTTTTATTGTATTCTTTATCGGATGGCAAAATTCCACCATTGAGACGGCCATAACCAAAATTTTCGGTTAAATATCTAAACTCACCATCTAACATTGCACCACGTTTAGAAAGATACCTTGGCGTGAGTGTTAAATCATAATTGGGCGCTAAATTTAAATAAACAGGAACCCCAAGTTCAACACCACTGGTATTACTGATACCAAATGAAGGGGTTAAAACACCTGTTGTGCGACGATCATCAATTGGAAAGTTGAAATAAGGCACTGCTAAGATGGGTACATTCTTAACATATAGGCGTGTATTTTTGGTTTCACCACGTCCTGTGTCTTGGTTCAGAATAATTTCTTTGGCTTTAATTTGCCATGTTGGTGATTCATCTGGTGGACAGGTGGTATATGTCGCATCATTGAGTACAGTGATGTCTGTGGTTGAGCGAATGATTTTTTCAGCTTGACCGTGTGCATGTTGTGCTTCAGAAATATATGAACTTTTATCTAAGTCGCCGTATTGTGTTTTAAGATTATAATTTACATGATCACTTTGTGCGAGTAGGCCGCCTTGCGCCATTTGCACACGTCCTTCTGCATTTGCATAAGTTTGTGTTTGATCAATGGTCACTTTGTCTGCTTTTACCTGACGACCTGGTTGATCAATAATGACATTACCTTCTAAAATTGAATCGCCATTTGGATTATAGTGACCATAGTCTGCAGTGATTGTAGAAGTTGACTGATCAGCAGTATCTGTTTTTACTTCAGGATTAATTGGGGTGATCCATGTGCCTGAGCAAAAAGCTGAGCTTAAGGATCTTTTTTGTCGTTGTTGTGCTTCTGGTGTAGATTTATCTACATAGTATTGTTCAAAAAAAAGTTGACCAGGGTAATTTTCTTTAATTACTGTTTTTAATTGTTCATTTGTCGTTGTTGAAGCCGACTCTATAGAAGCTGCATATGTTGACATAGCGCTTCCACATAGAAGGGTTAAAACTGCAGTCGCCAAAGGGCTATATTTAAACTGTTGCTTCATGTTTCTCATTAACCAAGAGTGCTTAATCGCAATTAATTATTGTTGCATGATAGAGAAAAAGTTCATAAGTGGCTACACTTAATACTTTAAAAACTCGGCCTGTAAATAGAATTTATCGCAAATGACTACACAACGTGAACAATCTATCCAAAACTGGATAACAACTGTACTTGGTTCTGATCAGTTTGAAATTAATTTTTTAGCAGGCGATGCAAGTTTCCGTCGTTATGCGCGAATCAACCTGAATAATAAAACATTTATGCTCATGGATGCACCTCCTGATCGAGAAGATTGTGTACCTTTTGTGACGATTGATGAATTTTTTGATCAAAATAAGGTGCGAGTGCCGCATATTATTGCAAAAGATTTGGAGCAAGGTTTCTTATTGTTAGAGGATTTTGGAGATATATTGCTTTCTACTTTATTAAATCACGATACAGTAGATGCATATTATGCGCAAAGTTTCAATCAGTTAGTGCAATTGCAGAGCATTTCTGGACAAGGGCATTTTCCAGCATATAGTTATGAGAAATTAATCTCGGAAATGGAATTGTTTACACAGTGGATGCTTCCTTCTCTCAATATTCAACTGAGCACGGAACAAAGTGCTTTAATTAAGCGAACCTTTGCCATACTTGCAAATGCAGCATTGGCGCAACCTGACGTGATTGTGCATCGAGATTTTCATAGTCGTAACTTAATGAAAATTGAAGGTGAGACCGATTTAGGGGTTATCGATTTTCAAGATGCTGTGATTGGTGCAGACACTTACGACTTAATCTCTATTACACGTGATGCCTATGTACAGTGGAGTCCTGCACGTGTATATCAATGGTTCGAAGTGTTTTATCAATTACTTCCTGATGCTGCAAAAGTAGATCGTAGTTTTGAACAATTTAAAAAAGATGCGGATTTTATGGCAGTACAACGTCATATTAAAATTTTGGGTATTTTTGTTCGACTGTTCGAGCGTGATGGAAAAGCAGGCTATTTAAAAGATTTACCAAGAGTGATGTGGTATGTGCTCGAAGAAAGCCGACCTTATGAAGAACTTCAACCTTTTGTGGCATTTCTTATTTCCGTTGTTATGCCAAAATTCGAAGAAAAATATGGTGTATATGAGGTTGTTGTTGAATGAAAGCCATGATTCTTGCGGCAGGGTTGGGAAATCGGATGCGCCCTTTGACGTTGCATACGCCTAAACCGTTATTGGAAGTGGGAGGGAAGCCTCTCATTGTTTGGCATATTGAGAAACTCAAAAAATGTGGCATTACTGATATTGTGATTAATACGGCTTGGTTAAGTGATAAGTTGGTTGCTGCCTTGGGTGATGGTCATCAATTTGGTGTGAATATTCTTTGGTCTCATGAAGGTGAGGGCTTGGAAACAGCGGGTGGTATTATTAATGCACTTCCATTATTAGGTAAGGAACCATTTATCCTAATTAATGGTGATGTATGGACATCCATGGATTTTTCAATCTTATGTGACGTTCATTTGCAAGATCATTTGGCGCATTTGGTTTTGGTTGAAAACCCTGAACAACATCCTTTGGGGGATTTTACTTTATTAAATCAAAAAGCATACACATTTGATCAAAACCAGTTAGGGGAGAATTTAACTTTTAGTGGTATTTCGGTAATTCATCCTCAGTTATTCACTGATCTAGAAAATGGTAAGCGTCCATTGGCACCATTGTTAAAGCAAGCAATGCAAGATGGCAAGATTTTAGCCTCAAAATTACAAGGTGAGTGGGTTGATGTGGGGACTCCTGAGCGATTAACTACCTTGGATTTGGCGATTCATACGGGTAAATTGGCTTAAGTGTGTATTCGCTAAACACTCAATAGTGTGATACCGATGATAAATCGGTATACTTTCATCTAATTCAATCGAGACGTTAATTGTTCATGCATACGTTTTTTCAAGAACTCAAAACAGGTAGTCAGGCATTAGGTCTAGCACTTTCTGATGATACTTTAAATTTACTTTTAAAATATCAAGATGCATTGGTGCTTTGGAATAAAGCATATAACTTGACGGCTATTCGCGATCCTAAAGAAATGTTAATTAAGCATTTATTAGACAGCTTGAGTATTTTGAAAGATTTGCCACAAGGACGTTTGCTTGATATTGGTACAGGCGGAGGAATGCCTGGTATGATCATTGCTCTTTGCCAACCAGACCGCCAATGTGTTTTACTCGACTCAAATGGAAAGAAAATTCGGTTTTTAACGCAGTTCATTGCAGATTTAAAACTAGAAAATGTCATTGCGGTTCAAACACGTGTTGAAAGTGTTGAAAGTATTGAAGCATTAGGGAAATTTGATGTTATTACAAGCCGTGCATTTGCATCTTTAACAGATTTTGTTACAGCATCCGTACCATTTATGCATGAAAAGAGTATTATTGCATCAATGAAAGGATTGATACCAGAAGAAGAAGTCTTTGCTTTAAAAGATCAGTTTAGCTGTGAGGTTGTGGCGCTTAAGGTTCCACAATTAAATGAACAACGTCATTTACTTCTATTAAAACAAATTTAAGAATTAGAGATTGGGGTCACCATGGCACAAATTATTGCAATTGCGAATCAAAAAGGTGGCGTAGGAAAAACCACAACAGCAGTGAATTTAGCTGCCTCTTTAGCAGTATTAAAGAAACGTATTTTATTGATAGATATGGATTCTCAAGGCAATGCCACGATGGGGTCTGGAATACAAAAAAATGATTTATTGTATTCAATTACAGATGTATTGCTTGGAGAAGTGCCAATTCAATCTGCGATTACAAAGTCTGAAGTTGGTTATAAGATTTTAGGTTCAAATCGTGATTTAGCAGGTGTGGAGCTTGCTATTGCTGAGCAGGATGGTCGAGAGTTTATTTTACGCGAAGCGTTGAAAGAAATTGAAAAAGACTATGATTTTATTATTGTAGATTGCGCGCCGAGTTTAAGCTTAATTACAGTCAATGCTTTATCTGCCGTACATGCGGTGATTATTCCGATGCAATGTGAGTATTATGCGCTCGAAGGATTGGCAGATTTAACGCAAACAATTGATCGAATTCAACAATCTTTAAATCCTGAATTGGAGATTATGGGTGTTTTACGGACAATGTATGATCCGCGAAATGCGTTGACTCGTGATGTTTCAGAAGAGTTAGAACAATATTTTGGTAATAAACTTTATGATACGGTTGTGCCACGTAATGTACGTTTGGCAGAAGCACCGGCACATGGTTTACCCATTATTTATTTTGAAAAAAGCTCAAAGGGTGCAGTTGCATATTTAAACTTAGCAGCTGAAATATTAAAGAAAAGTAAAGTGAAAAAGGGACAGTAAGCATGACCATAAAAAAACGCGGATTAGCTAAAGGACGTGGTCTAGATGCCTTACTTGGTTCAATTCAAAAAGAGAAGCTTCAATTAGATGCTCAAGCGATAGACCATGGACAACTGAAACAAATTGATGTGAAATTATTAAAACGTGGTGAGTACCAACCACGTCGTTTTATTCATGAAGAAGCTTTAGGTGAGCTTGCTGAATCGATTAAAAAACATGGCATCATGCAACCGATTGTGATTCGCGCAGTGGATGATGAGTCGCATCCTTATGAGATAATTGCGGGTGAGCGTCGTTGGCGAGCAGCACAATTGGCAGGACTCTGTGAAATACCTGCAATTGTAAGAAATTTACCAGATCAAGTGGCCATTGCACTCGCATTAATTGAGAATATTCAAAGACAAGATTTAAATCCAATTGATCAAGCTTTGGCTTTGCAACGTTTTCATGAGGAATTTGGTTTAAGTCATCAAGAGATTGCTGATACCGTTGGAAAAGCACGAACAACAGTAAGTAATCTGCTACGGTTATTGTCACTTACCGATCCAGTCAAAGATTTGATGCAACAAGGTCAACTTGACATGGGGCATGCACGTGCAATTTTAACACTGAAAGAGAAAGATCAACTTAAAGTGGCTGAGGTTGTGGTTGCTAAAAGTTTATCTGTTCGTCAAACAGAACAATTGGTTCGTGATTTAATTTCTCCAAAACCAACAGAAAAAGAGAAACCTAAAACCTCTGCTGATATTCAAACATTAACGCAAAAATTGTCTGAGCGTTTTAGTGCTGAAGTTAAAATTGACTACAATAAGCAAGGCAAAGGTAAGCTGGTCATTCATTATCATTCATTGGATGAGTTGGATGGCATATTAAATATTTGCTTACCTGAATAATTGTGCTGACCGCTTTTATACCGTAAAGCGGTTACGATGATGTAATAGATTTATGATTTATTAAGCTTTAAATATGTGAAGTGATGACTAAACCTTTAATTCAAAGATTATAAGAGAAGTCACAAATAATAAATCATGAAAATTAATCGTTCACATATTGTAAATATTCACATAAACTTGATTACGTTTTGGTTGGTCTTTTAGTTTTTTTTCATCATTAGATCGAAATACAGCAATTCAACAAATCTCGAGTAGATATCGTGATTTAATGTTTATTATTGCAATAGTTGCCAAAGTTTATGTTCAAGATGTAATTTGTGTAATAGATGTTATAGAGCAGCTTGGTTGTGTTCGTGCTAAGTTTTTAACTTGAGGTTAATTAGTGAAGAAAGATCTTCAGGTTTATCGTCGTTTACTTAAATATTTAAAACCGTTTATCGGGTTAATGGTTATTGTAATTGTCGGCTTTTCAATTAGTGCGGCGACAGAAGTTGCTGTAGCCAAATTACTTCAAAGTATTATTGATGCAATTCAGACACAAGACAGAAGTTTTACGACGATGTTTCCGTTGTTGGTTGTCGCTTTAATGTTTTTTAGGGGATTAGGATCTTATATTGGTGGTTATTATACGGCAGTAATCTCAAGAAATTTGGTCTTTAATGTTCGACAAGAAGTATTTGCTAAAATTTTAAAATTACCTTCCCAGTATTTTTTAGATAATACCAGTGGTCACATTACTGCAAAAATTCTTTATAACGTTGACCAATTAACGAATGCAACAACAGATTCACTCAGAACAATTATTCAACAAGGTTTAATTACCATTGGCTTGTTAGGCTTTTTAATTTATACCAATTGGCGGTTAACATTATGCATTTTTATTTTTGCGCCATTAATCGGTCTTTTAATTAGAAAAGCGGCAAAACGCATGCGTAAGCTCTCTATACAAGTACAAGATACAATGGGAGATGTAAACCATGTTGTACAAGAAACAGTGAATGGTAATCTAGTTGTTAAAGGATTTTCAGGTCAAGAATTTGAGCAATATCGATTTAAAAAGCACTCTTTGGAAAACCTTAAACGTGGTTTAAAAATGGTGGCAATTTCTCAATTGAATAGTCCTGTTGTACAATTGATTATGTCTTTTGCGTTGGCTATTATTATTTGGATTGCTTTAAGACCAGAAATATTACGAGACATCAGTGCAGGTCAGTTTGTGGCTTATATTACGGCAGCAGGTATGCTCAGTAAACCCATTAAAGCCTTAACTGAAGTAAATGAAAAATTACAAAAAGGACTTGCAGCGGCACATTCTGTATTTGAATTATTAGATTTAGATGAAGAAGTGAATACAGGCGCTGAAATACCAGTCTTACAGGGTAATATTGTTTTTGACCACGCATCTTTAATTTATAAAGATGGTCATCAAGCGGTGAAAAACTTTAGTTTAGAGGTAAAAGCAGGTCAGACGATTGCACTGGTTGGTCGCTCAGGTGCGGGTAAGACATCATTAGTTAATTTGTTGGTCAGATTTCAGGAACTCAGTGCAGGCCAGATCAAATTAGATGAGTTTGATATTCAAGATATTGAGTTAAATTGTTTACGCTCTCAAATTGCAATGGTAAATCAGCAGGTTGTCTTGTTTAATCGAACTGTTCGTGAAAATATTGCATATGGGCAATTAGAGAATGCCGCTGAAGTCGATATTATTGCAGCAGCAAAGGCTGCACATGCCCATGATTTTATTATGTCTTTACCGCAAGGGTACGACACGGCATTAGGTGCACAAGGCTTAAACCTCTCAGGTGGTCAACGTCAACGTATCGCAATTGCACGCGCAATTTTGAAAAATGCACCTATTTTAATTTTAGATGAAGCAACAAGTGCTTTAGATAATGAGTCTGAATATTTTATTCAACAAGCATTTGATGCAGCAATGCAAGACCGAACTACTATCGTAATTGCGCATCGATTATCTACAATTGAAAATGCAGATTGTATTGTCGTTATGGATAAAGGTGAAATTGTTGAAATGGGAACGCATGAAGAATTAATTGTTTGCCAAGGTGCATATTATCAATTGCATAAACGTAACTTTGAGGAACATTAATTCATGTCAGTTGCACAAATGATTCAAAATGCTTGGCAAAAACAAGCGAAATGGTTAATTGTGCTCAGACCTCTTTCATTGCTTTATCGTTCAATTTCACTATTGAATAAAAAGCTTTATCGCTCAGGAATTAAGTCAGCCTATACTGCACCCATTCCAGTGATGGTTATTGGTAATATTACTGTCGGTGGGAGTGGCAAAACTCCGTTATTAATTCAACTTGTAAATTATTTGCAAAAACGTAATGTTCGTGTTGGTGTCATCAGTCGAGGTTATGGGGGTAAAGGACCATTTCCAGCCTATGTGGACTTTGATGCGACACCAAATACTGTCGGAGATGAACCTTGTTTGATTGTACAGTCTACTGGAATACCACTGGCTGTTGGTTCTAATCGTCAAAAAGATATTGAGTTGTTACTTGCAAAACATACTTTAGATTTGATTATTTGTGATGATGGATTGCAGCATTATGCACTGAATCGACAACTGGAATGGATTGTTTTAGATCAAAATCGTGGTTTGGGCAATGAAAAATTGTTACCTGAGGGGTATTTGAGAGAACCCAAAACGCGGTTGATGTCAGCGACTGTTATTGAACATGCCGCAAGACCGAACTCTTCCTTGCATATGCATTTGGCTGTTACACAGCCTTATTTATTAAATGACATGCAAACGTTGGTTTTTAATGCGAAACAAAAATTTTATGCATTGGTGGGCATTGGTTTTCCACAAAGATTTTATCAAACATTGGCGTCTATTGGTGTAAATCAATTCCAATGTCATGAATTTCCAGATCATTATGATTATGCAATTGATGATTTAGAATTTGAGGATGCAAGCCCCATTATTACCACTGAAAAAGATGCAGTGAAGCTTTTACCATTGCTTAAAGCACACCCAGATTTTCAACGGGAGATATGGGTTATTCCTGTTGAGGCAGTACTATCTGAGGCATGCTATGCCCTTTTAGATAAGCAGCTCAAGCAACTTGGTATTCAACTGAATTAGGCAATTATATGAAGCATATTGTTATTCCGGCACGGTTTTCAAGTTCAAGATTACCAGGTAAACCATTACTTGAAATTCATGGGCGTGCCATGATTTTGCGTGTGGTTGATCAAGCAAAAAAAGTAGCAGGTTTTGATGATCTTTGTGTTGCAACAGATGATGAGCGTATTGCGGAAATTTGCCATCAAGCAGATGTAGATGTTGTTTTAACATCAAAAAATCATCCATCTGGGACCGATCGATTAAGTGAAGTTGCACGTATTAAAGGCTGGGCGAGCAGCGATATTATTGTCAATGTTCAGGGGGATGAGCCTTTGTTGCCTGCCTTGTTGGTTCAACAGGTTTCACAGCTTTTAGAAGATCATCCAGAATGTTCAATGTCAACTTTATGTGAACCGATTCATGAACTTGCAGAATTTCAGCGAGACAGTATTGTAAAAGTGGTCATGTCGAAAAACAATCAAGCTTTATATTTTAGCCGAGCGACTATTCCTTATGATCGAGATGCTGCGAAACTTGCAGAACCTAGATTACATACCCAAGCATATCGCCATTTAGGGTTATATGCTTATCGCGTTAAGTTGTTGCAAGAGTATGTGACATGGGACGTGGGTGTACTTGAACAATTAGAAAGCCTTGAGCAGTTACGCATATTAGAAAATGGGCATCAAATTGCAATTGCCGTTGCTCAAGCGAACTTACCGCCAGGCGTAGATACACAAGAAGATTTGGATCGTTTAAATACGATGGATATTTCTTCATTTGAATAATTTGAGATCATCATGCAAGAAGTAGTTGCTCAAGTTTACCCATGGCAACAACAAATCTGGAATACGTTAACGACACGATTTCCTGAAATTGGACATGGGTTGCTTTTTTATGGAAAAAAGGGCTGTGGTAAAGAAGCGTTTGCGCTGCAATTTCTGACATGGGTGTTATGTGCCAATCGACATGAAAAAAATCAACCTTGCGGTGCGTGTGGGAGTTGTCAATGGTTGAAATCAGATACGCATCCTAATTATGTTTACATTAGTACGGATGATGATAATAAAAAACAAAATGCAAAAATAAAAATTGAAAAAATTCGTGATTTATTGCCTTTTGTTCAGCAAACAGTAGATGGATGGCGAGTGATTGTGATCAATCCTGCTGAGGCCTTAAATATTGCATCGTCTAATGCCTTATTAAAAACCTTGGAAGAACCTGGTGAACGGGTCATAATTATTTTGTTAGCTGAGCATTATTTAAAATTACCTGCCACGATTCGTAGTCGTTTACAGCATTTTGCTTTAGATCGAATAGACCAAACACAGTTTGATCTATTTTTACAACAACATTTACCTGATGTTGAAGAGGTTAAAAAGCAATTGTTGTTAAATTTGTCGAATCAAATGCCATTGCAAGCAATTTTACTGGCAAATGAAAAATGGCTTGAAAAGCGGCAAGATTTTTTGCAAGATTGGTTTAAGTTGGTGACACAAAAAAATATGCCACTGGCAATTGCGACGAAATGGAATAAAGAGTTAAATTTCGCTGATTTTATGCAAATGTTTGAGTACTTATTGTCTGATGTCGTATGTCTTAAAATGCTTCAAAATATAAAAAATGTAGATTTAGATTTTAAAAATTTAGCAGAATATTATTCCCTCGATACACTATTCACGATATATTCTGACTTACAACAATCAAAAATAATGATCGAACAGAACGTACAAAGTAATCTCGTATTAGATCAATTATGTATTAAATTAATGAATATAAATTAAGTTTTTTGGGGTAAATTATGCATGATGTGATTCAAATTAATATAACTGACAAAGAAACGCTTTATCATAGTTACATGCCTTATGTGATTGGTGGTGGATTATTCATTCCTTCAAAGAAGATTGTAACGATGGGGGAGGAAGTATCAGTCTCCGCAACTTTACCAGATTATGATCAAGAAATTTTACTGAAAGGTAAAGTGATTTGGATTTCGCAAAAACAAAATGGTGTTAAACCACAAGGTTTTGGTATTCAGTTATCAGGTGAAGAAGGTATTTTTTACAAAGTTGAAGCAGAAAAATTGCTTGCAGGTATTAAAGCGAGCGCTCGGAGTAGTTACACTATGTAGTGTAATGAGTGAAGTAGGATTATATTGTGTTTGTAGATACCCATTGTCATTTAACCATGTTAGATCTAACGCCCTATGACGGAAATTTAGATCTGGCTTTAGAGCAAGCGCGTATAGCTGGTGTATCTAAGTTTATGGGGATTTCAGTCAATTTAGATGATCACATTGCGTTGTCTGAAATTGCTGCTCGACATCAAGATGTTGGATATACTGTTGGTGTGCATCCATGCGAAGATCCTGATGTTATGGCAAAGGCGACAACTGACTATTTAGTTAAATTGGCTCAAGCTGATAAGGTGTGGGCTTTGGGTGAAACCGGTTTGGATTATTTTCATAGTACTGATTTTGTTCAAGAACAAAAAGCGTGTTTTGCACGTCATATTCACGCATCTCAGCAGGTAAAAAAACCAGTTGTGGTCCATACGCGTTCAGCTAAACACGATACCGTTGATATTATTCGTGCAGAAAAATCGACGCATGGCATTTTACATTGCTTTACTGAAGATTGGGAAACAGCAAAAGCAGTACTGGATTGTGGCTACTATGTTTCATTTTCTGGCATTATTTCATTTAAAAATGCACAAGATTTAAGAGATGTTGCTAAGCAAGTACCACTAGATCGTGTATTAATTGAAACAGATAGTCCATATTTGGCACCAGTACCTTATCGAGGTAAAACCAATGAACCCAAATATGTTCCATATGTGGCAAAAGCGTTAAGTGACGTATATGATAAGTCTCTAGAGGAAATGGCTTTCATTACGATGCGTAATTTTGAAAACCTCTTGCAACAAAAGTAAAATTAAATATGGATAAGCAAATAAGAGAGTTTGTAGAGTGAAGATGGATCGGCAGGCTCAGTTTAGAGCAAGAGAAACATTAATTTTCCAAGTTGCAGAGCAGCTTTTGCTTGAAAATGGTGAAGCGGGAATGACTTTGGATGCTTTGGCGGCAGAGTTGGATTTAGCTAAGGGTACACTTTATAAGCATTTTCAAAGTAAAGATGAACTTTATATATTGTTGATTATTCGTAATGAAAAGATGTTACTTGAAATGATTAAAGATGCAGAAAAAAGTTTTTCAGAACATTTAGCCTTTTTTATGTTACATCATCTTCATCATCCAGAGCGAACGGTGTTATTTCATCAAATTGAAGAACGTTTATCTACAACAGGTGTGGGAATTAATTTATTATTTAATGAACTTTATCAAGTTCGTAAAGAGCGTTTACGCCTGATTATACGAATGACAGAAATTTATTTGAATTCTATTCAAAGCACAATGAGTGTCAGAGATTATTTGGCTTCAATCTGGTCAATTACCTATGGTGCAGCAGCAATATTAAATTCAAGTTTTTATCAACGCTACTTAGGGTCTAGAGATACCCTTAGAGTTGCTTATATTGATCAAGTTTTAGCTTTGCCAAAACAGTTTATAAATAAAAGTTTAGATCAGGCGGTTTAAGAGCATTGTCATGAAGCAATCATCTCAAGACGGTTTTACCTTAGTAGAATTAATGGTGGTGATTGTAATTGTCGCGATTATTGCATCGCTTATTTTGGTTAATTTTTCAGGAATAGACCATCGTAAGGTGATGCAGGCACGTGAAATTTTAATGATAGATCTACAAAGAATTGCGCGTGAATCACAAGATCAATCTAAAATTTTGGCATTATCATTAAAACCTTCAATAGAAAGTAATACATATCAATATGAAGTACTTGAATATCAACCGCAGGGAGATGTACAAGCTACAGGTCTCACAAATTTAGATTCTAGGTGGACGAAGTATTCTGGATTTAATGCACGTGAATTACCTAAAAATGTATTAATTCAAATAAAGTCAACTCAATTTGATTTTACGAATGCTAAGAATACAGAGTTACTGAATGAGCGTGCACCTAAGCTGATTTGGTTAGGCAATGGTGAAATAAAACCTGCTATTGTTCAATTTTATTATGATCAACAGCCTGTTGGGGCTGAAATCCAAATTGATTATTTGGGTAAAATTCATGAAAACTAAAGGATTTACTTTGTTAGAGGTCATGATTGCATTAGCAATTTTTGCAATTGCAGCCTTGGCATTAACACAAGTTGCAACGCAATATAATCAATCGACTTATCAATCAGAGTTAAAAACAAAAGCTCAATTTGTTGCACTTAACGAACAGGCACAAATGGAAATTAATAAAGCATGGTTGACTGGTAGTGAATCTAAGCGAGTGTCACAGCAAGGCGTTGATTGGCAGATTGATAAAAATAGCCAACCTACGATCAGTCAAAATGTGCAGCGAATTGATATGCAAATAAGTTTATTTAATACTGAAACAGGTAAAGTTGAAAATGGTGTAACCGATTTAACTTTTTTCAATTATCGTGAGTCGAATGATCAATGATAAAAATGAAACAAGGTTTTACATTAATTGAATTATTGATTGCCATTGCGATCTTTGCTGTTTTATCGGCTTTAGGATGGAAAGTTTTTGACCATGTAGCACATGTGAAAGAGCGTAATATACAACGTGAACAAGTATTAGGTGAATTGCAAACAGCATATCAAATTTTATTAAAAGATAGTGTGCAGATAGTACCAATTAAAGCCAATGTAAACCACAATGTTGAAGCTGCGCTTGTTTTGCAAAATGGAAACTTAACATTTAGTAAATCTGGCGTTGTAGATCCGTTGCTGCAAGGGCGTCCACCCTTTGAACGCATTGAATATCGTTATGATGAGGATAATAAATCGATTACACGTTTAAGATATCAAAACCTCAATAGAAATAATAATGAAAAGCCAGAAAAGAGTGTGTTTCTAGACAATGTTGATGAGCTAAATATGACTGTGCTTGATCCTGAAGAACTCATGATTTGGCCGAAAAATGATGGTTTAGAAAACAGAAATAATGCAGGTCAACAAGTATTACCTAAGGGGCTTAAATTCGTGTTTAGTCGCAATGGAACACAATACGAATGGCTCTTTAGTTTGCTCAATACAGAACATTTGCTCAAATAGAAATGAGCGGGTGAATGGAATGGTCATCAGAATGACCCTTTTATTGGTGAAAATAATGATGCAAATACCAAATCGAGTTAATTCATGAAAAAGCAACGAGGAATTGCCTTAATTACTATTTTGGTTATGGTTGCATTGGCAACAATTTTAGCTGCAACGATTATGAAGCATCAGACCAATACTAGAGAAAATACAGATTACTTAAAACGTCAGAATCAAGCTTTATTGTATGCGAAAAGTGCAGAGTATTTTTTTCGTGAATTGTTATTAGATGATGCTAAAAATGCTGGAGAAGTTGATCATTTAAATGAATCTTGGGCAAAGCCCATGCCTGTATTTCCTGTTGAGGGTGGTTTTATCACAGGGGTTATCCAAGATGAATCTGGAAAATTTAATTTAAACAATTTATTAAAAAAAGATGGTTCTGTAAATGAGCCAGCCAAAGCATGGTTTGAAAGATTATTGGCACGTGTAGGTCTACCTGAACAATTAAGTGAAGCAGTCATTGACTGGCAAGATGAAGATGATGAGCCCATTGGTTCTATGGGAGCTGAATCAGCTTATTATTCAGGATTACCAGGTGGTATTCTTCCGGCAAATCAGAAGTTTTACGATATTGAAGAGTTAAAACAGGTTAGAGGTTTTGAAGGTGATCGTTATAAATTGATCGCGCCCTACATTACTGCACAGCCGAATGTTGATACACAAGTGAATATTAATACAGCTTCAGGATTTTTACTGGCGAGTCTTAATAGCCAATTAGATCCTGTCGCAATTCAAAATGAATTAGATAAAAGAAAGCAAAACTTACAATATTTTGAGACGGTTGATCAGCTTTGGTCTTTAGATGTTATGAGAGCAATTGATGATGACACTAAAAAAAGTGTGGCATCTTTATTGGGTGTCAAATCAACTTATTTTAAAGCGCAAATAGAAATTGTACTTAATAAGAGAAAAAGACAATTAACCAGCTATTTTATTCGAAATAATCAAGATATAAACATTAATTATAGAAGCCTTGCACCTTTTGAAACCCGTGTGCCTTCTAAATTATTAGAATAAAAAGTGTAATGTGTTTATCCAATGACATTAAACAGTAAAATTAATGTGCGTATAATAAGTTTTGCTTTATAATCGGGTATGATGATTGAGTTTGTGGATTCCATGACTGCCATATGATTATTCGTAAGTTATTTAAGTTTGAAAATGCACATATTGTGCGCAATTGTACATCTGATCGATGTAAGCGTTCAATTCATGGTCATAGTTATAAAGTTGAGTTGCTTTTGAAAGCATCTAAGTTGGATCATGGTCAAATGGTCTATGACTTTGGCTTACTTAAAGGTGTAATTAAAGACTTATATGATTCTTTTGATCATGCAATTTGTTTTTGGCAAAATGATGATCAAGAATATATAAAGGCGTGTCAGCAGTTTAGTGCACGTTGGATTTCATTGCCTGTGTCACCATCGGCAGAACAGTTTTCTCGTATTTTCTTTTATCTTGCTCAGCAAGTATTAGCCTCTACAGAAACACAAAATGGCGAAGGGGATGTTGAGGTTTATTCTGTGATTGTGCATGAAACAGATACAGGCTATGCACAAAGTTTTTTAGAAGATATTCAGAATGAACAAATGGGTATTTTAGATTTAAAGCAAATTATATTTTCTGAACAAGTTCAAAGTGAGTGGGAAAACCCACAAATGTTTGAAAGCTTAAAAAATGGGGTGAAATTTCAAAACCCTATTGTTGATTTGCAAGTAAAAGTTTAATTTTAAAGAAGGAATTAGGAACACAGGTATGTCTTTGACTGATCAGCAACTTGCTAAACTAGAAAAAGTCCAATTGGATGCAAGTTGGAAATATGGCTTAAGTGATTTTTTACTAAGTCAACAAATGGATGAGTTAAAAGCATTTTTGGTTCAAGAAAAGCAAGCCGATAAAGTTGTTTATCCGCCAAACTCTCTTATTTTTAACGCATTTAATATTACACCACTTTCTCAAGTGAAAGTGGTTATTATTGGTCAAGATCCTTATCATGGACCAAATCAAGCACATGGATTAAGCTTCTCAGTTCAACGTGGTGTTGCTGTACCACCGTCATTACGTAATATCTTTCATGAATTACAGAGCGACCTAGGCATTTCGGTGTCAAAGCATGGAGATTTAACCACTTGGGCAGAACAAGGCGTTTTGCTACTTAACAGTGTATTGACGGTGGAAGCTGGTCAACCAACTTCACATCAAAAACGTGGTTGGGAAGACTTTACAAATTGTGTGATTGATGTTCTAAATGAACAACGAGAAAATATTGTGTTTATTTTATGGGGTGCATATGCACAGCGTAAAGGACAACGCATCGATTTAAACAAACACTTAGTATTAAAAGCTGCTCACCCATCACCATTAGCGGCAAATCGCGGTGGTTTTTTTGGATGTAAAGTTTTTTCAAAAACCAATAACTATCTTAAACAACATGGCATTGAGCCTATAAACTGGCAGCTGGACGCATGACATACACTCCCATTTCTAAAATTTATCATCCAGATTTAGTTATAGAAGAAGCTAAAAATGGGTGGCGTATTGTTCGTTTAAATCGTCCGAAATCTTTACATGCGCTAGATGAGTCTATTGTGACTGCGCTGTTAGAAGTATTTCAAGATTTTTACACAGATGATACAGTTAAAGCAATTTGGTTAGATTCAACAACGCCTAAAGCATTTTGTGCTGGAGGGGATGTACGTAAACTACGTCAGTTGGTGATCAATGATGAAGTTGCGGCAGCGAATCAATTTTTTGATCAAGAATATGCACTTGACCTATTGTTACATAATTATGCTAAGCCTATTGTAGTATGGGGAGAAGGTTATGTCATGGGGGGGGGATTAGGTCTATTTATGGCTGCGCCATTTAGATTAGTGACACCTTACTCACGGTTAGCTATGCCTGAAATCAATATCGGTTTATATCCAGATGTCGGTGCGACCAGATTCCTTGCAGATCGTGGTGCAATTGGACTGTTTACTGGTTTGACTGGGTCAATCATGACCGCAGCAGGTGCATATGGAATTGGTTGGGCAACTCATATTTGTGATTCATCCAGAGAAGTCGTGCTTGAAAAGGTGATCAATATTGATTGGAATCATTATCCAGCAGGCGATTTTAGAGCTATTGATGATACTTTAAATAGTTTGCATCGACCTGTAGGACCTGGTCCTTTACAAAACTCACTAGATACAATTCAAAGTGTTTGTCGTGGTGTACGATTTGAAAATGACTATGAGTCTATTATTGGTTTAAGTGATGCTCGAAGTGATTGGTTACGCCAAGCAAGTGAGAACTTACAAAAGGGTTCACCAACAACTGCGGCATTAACATGGCTGCTCTGGCAATGGGGTAAGCAAGTCCACTCATGGAATGAAGTTTTTGAGTTAGAATTACAAATATCAGACTGGAAAATCCAACATTCAGATTTCGTTGAAGGTGTACGTGCACGTTTGGTTGATAAAGATCTTTCTCCTGAATGGCATACAGGTAAAGAAGTATCTCTTAAAGGAATTTTAGGTGGTAATCCTCCTATTACGACCATTGAGAGTTGGAACAACTTGCTCAAGCATCATGGTGTAATCAGTTAAATAATGGTTGAATTGTATTCAGATGCATATTGGATGCAGTTTGCGTTGGAGCAAGCTGCATTTGCGGCACAGCAAGAAGAAATTCCAGTAGGTGCGATTATTGTGAGTCAGAATGAAATTATTGGGGCTGGATTTAATGCACCAATCTGTTCTCATGATCCAACTGCTCATGCTGAGATACAAGCAATACGGACTGCATGTCAAAACATTCAGAACTATAGACTTCCAGAAGATGCAACCTTATATGTGACTTTAGAGCCATGTACGATGTGTGTAGGGGCATTAATTCACGCGCGGATTAAACGCGTGGTATTTGGTGCATTTGAGTCAAAAGCGGGTTCATTGGTGAGCGCAAGACAATTATTGAGTTCAGGTTATTACAATCATATATTTGAATTTTCAGAAGGTTGTTTACAAGAGCAATGTTCATTACAGTTATCTGATTTTTTTAAAATGCGACGATCGCAAAAAAAACAGCTAAAGTTGTTGAAGAAAAATTTAACTCAATCTGCAATGGTGGAAAAGAGATGAATTGTATTCAAGTACAAGAACAATTTAATATGCCAGTGGAAATAATTTTTGAATTATTGGCTAAACACGATACGTATAATCAAATTTTCGCACCAGCGCTATTTGTTCGAATTAAGGATGCAGAGGATGTATCACGACCCGATGGCATCGGTTCTATTCGGCAAATTAGTATAAAATCTTTTAAATTATTGAAAGAAAAAATTATAGCTTTAGATGTAAATAAACGTATTGAATATCAAATCATACAAAACCCTTTAGTTCAATTTCATTTGGGTGTGATTGAATTTGAAGCATTAAGTGATAAACGCACCATGGTAACCTATACAATTCAACTGAAAATGGGTGCTCCTTTTATGGCGAAGTTAATACTTAGCCAATTAAAAGTCGTACTGAAAAGTGGATTCATTAGGCTGGCAAAATCGATATAAACATGTGGAAAAATAATGACTGTTAAAATTATTACGATTGATGGTCCGAGCGGTTCTGGCAAGGGGACTTTAGCTGCAAAACTTGCTGAATATTATCAATATAATTTACTAGATTCGGGGGCATTATATCGTCTTTTAGGTTTGTCATTAAGTCAAAAAAAATTGATAGATTGTCTCGATTCCTCGCTTGATCAATGTGTGAGCATTGCAATAAGTCTAGAAATTCAATTTATAGCGGCAAAGCAGGGAATACAGGTTTATTTAGAAAATGAAAATGTGACACAAGCACTTCGGACGGAAACTACCGGTGAATTGGCTTCAAAAGTTGCATCAATTCCAGAGCTTAGGGCAGCGCTGGTTTCTCGTCAACATGCATTTGCAGTAGAACCAGGATTGGTAGCAGATGGTCGTGATATGGCAACTTCAATTTTTCCAGAAGCTCAAGCAAAAATTTACTTGACGGCATCAGCAGAGTCAAGGGCGCAGCGCCGTGTAAACCAGTTGCAGGAGATGGGTCTAGATGTTAAAATAAACGACATTTTAGCTAATATACAAGCTAGAGATAAGCGTGACATGGAACGCACTGTTGCTCCGCTTAAGCCAGCACAGGATGCTTATATTATAGATAGTTCAGAATTATCTATAAATGAAGTATTTGATTTGATGACCGCTTATATCGACCAAAAATTAGCAAAATAATTCTATTTAGCGTGAGTATAGCTTGATCAGTTTTATACGGACTATATGAACGCTTAACTAAACCGGCCTTGTCTGATCCAAGACCGCAGATTTTACTAGGTATATCATGACCGAATCTTTTGCAGCCCTCTTTGAAGAAAGCGAATTAAACCTCAACGTTGAAAAGGGTGCTGTCATCCAAGGCGTTGTCGTAAGCATTGACTCTGATTGGGTAACTGTTGACACTGGCCTTAAATCTGAAGGTGTTGTTGACCGTGCTGAATTCTTAAATGAACAACGTGAACTAGAAGTTCAAGTTGGTGATACTGTAGACGTTGTTGTTGAAGCACTTGACAACGGTATGGGTCAAACAGTTTTATCACGTGAAAAAGCAAAACGTGCTGAAACTTGGACTAAACTTGAAAAAATCTTTGAAGATGGCGAAATCGTTACTGGTGTTATTTCTGGTAAAGTTAAAGGTGGTTTCACTGTTGACATCGGTCCAGTTCGTGCGTTCCTTCCAGGTTCTTTAGTTGATACTCGTCCTATTCGTGATACTACTCACTTAGAAGGTAAAGAGTTAGAATTTAAAGTAATCAAACTTGATGCTAAACGTAACAACGTTGTAGTTTCTCGTCGTGCTGTTATGGAAGCTGAATCTTCAGCTGACCGTGAGGCTCTTCTTGCTCAACTTGAAGAAGGTCAAACAGTTACAGGTACGATCAAAAATCTTACAGATTACGGTGCATTCGTTGACCTTGGCGGTATCGATGGTCTTCTTCATATCACAGATATGGCTTGGAAACGTATCAAGCATCCATCTGAAGTGGTTGAAGTTGGTCAAGAAGTTACTGTTAAAGTACTTAAATTTGACAAAGATCGTAACCGCGTATCTTTAGGCCTTAAGCAATTAGGCGAAGATCCATGGTTAGCAATCATGAGCCGTTACCCTAAAGGTTCAATTGTTAAAGCACGTGTAACAAACTTAACTGACTACGGTTGCTTTGCTGAAATCGCTGAAGGCGTTGAAGGTTTAGTACACGTTTCAGAAATGGACCACACAAACAAAAACATCCATCCATCTAAAGTTGTTCAGATTGGTGATGAAGTTGATGTTATGGTTCTTGAAGTTGATGAAGAACGTCGTCGTATTTCTCTTGGTATCAAACAAACTCGTGCTAACCCATGGGAAGAGTTTGCTAAAAACCACGACAAGGGCGAGAAAGTTTCAGGTACGATCAAATCAATCACTGATTTCGGTATCTTCATCGGCTTACCAGGTGGTATTGATGGTTTAGTTCACTTGTCTGATATTTCTTGGAATGAGCAAGGCGAAGAAGCAATTCGTCGCTACAAGAAAGGTGATACAGTTGAAGCAGTTATCCTTTCAGTTGATGCTGAAGGTAACCGTATCAGCCTTGGTATCAAGCAAATGAACAGCGATCCATTCAATGATTTCTTAGCGGCAAATGAACGCGGTGCACTTGTAAAAGGTACTGTAACTGCAGTTGATGCTAAAGGTGCTACGATTAAGTTAGCTGATGAAGTTGAAGCGACACTTAAAGCATCTGAAATCAACCGTGATCGCGTTGAAGATGCAACTAAATTCTTAGAAGTTGGTCAAGATGTTGAAGCGAAAATCATCAACGTAGATCGTAAATCTCGCTCTATCAACTTGTCTATCAAAGCGAAAGATGAAGCTGAAGAGAAAGAAGCTGTTGCTAACTTAAAAACTGCTGCTACGCCTGGTCAAGATAATGGTCCTAAGACGATTGGTGACTTGATCAAAGCTCAAATGAACCACTAAGTTGGTATGTGTAAAACGTATTGTTAATGTAAATTAATTAATATTTTTTACATAAATACCGCAAACGGTAGCGTAGTATTAACGTATTGCGCTACCGTTTTGTATTTAAACAGGTTATTATCAGGTATAACTTCAATAAGCTTGATAATTAAAGAGGTCGTAGATGACTACAGAAGCACTTAATAAGTCTGACTTAATAGAGCGTATTTCTCTAAAAAATCCACATTTAGCGGAGCCATTAGTTGAAGAAGCTGTTAAGATAATGATTGATCAAATGATTGCATCATTGTCTGCGGATGACAGAATCGAAATTCGTGGTTTTGGAAGCTTTGCACTTCACCATCGAGAACCTCGTGTGGGGCGCAACCCTAAAACTGGTAAATCAGTTGAAGTTGCAGCAAAATCAGTTCCTCATTTTAAACCAGGGAAGGCGTTACGTGATGCAGTGAACGAATCAGTTCAAAAATAACAATTTAACGGGGTGTCTATGCGCTATATTTTAGTCATATTATTAATCGTCATATTTGGATATGCATTAGCATTAGTATTGCAAAATAGTACTGAGCTATCAGTTGATTTACTCTTTACTCAGGTGCCCGCAATGCGCCTAGGTTTATTGTTATTATTAACTTTAGCATTGGGTATTATTGTTGGTTTACTATTTGGCGTTCAAATTTTTCGAGTTTTCCAGACCAGTTGGGAAATTAAAAGACTGCGTAAAGACATTGATCACCTACGTAAAGAGCAAATTCATACTGCTCAATTAGCTGCTGCTGAAGCAGTTGCAAATGCAAAACATGAAAAAACGGTATTAGATATTGGTGTTGATGAACAAAAATCTAATCCATTGTAACTTTTAGTTCTCCCTCAAGATTTTTTGAGTTAAAACATCCTAAGGATAAGTCCTTGGGGTGTTTTCATTTATAGTAATTGCTTTGTTCAAATTCTTTTTAGTCTTATAATAATGATTATTCATCTATAAAGGGAAAGTCTCTTGAGTATCATTGTTGCACTGGATGCCAAAAGCCAAATAGACGCATTAAAAATTGCTGAGCAGCTAGATCCTGCTTTATGTCGCTTAAAAATCGGTAAAGAGTTATTTACTCATGAAGGTCCAAGTGTAGTAAAAGCCTTGCATAATAAAGGTTTTGAAATTTTTTTAGATCTAAAATTTCATGATATTCCAAATACAACTGCTCAAGCAGTTTGTGCTGCGGCTGACATGGGGGTATGGATGGTCAATGTTCATGCATCAGGTGGTCGTAAAATGATGGAGACTTGTGTAGAGCGTCTAAAGGCAGGAAATTACAATACTCAGCTTATTGCTGTGACTGTACTCACCTCTATGGGACGTGAAGATTTAGTTGATTTGGGTTTAAATGTTGAACCTTCTGAGCATGTGAAGCGATTAGCAACGTTAACCAAAGAAAGTGGACTTGATGGTGTTGTATGCTCAGCACAAGAAGCTAAGATGTTACGCACTACATTGGGTACTCATTTTTCTTTGATAACTCCTGGTATTCGACCTGAAGGTACGAGTGCTGATGATCAAAAACGAATTGTGACACCACAACAAGCAATGTTAAATGGTGCAACACATTTGGTCATTGGTCGCCCAATTACACAATCTGATAATCCATGTCAAACACTTAGAAATATTTTAGCAACATTGTAAACGTGTATTAAATCGATCAGATATATTTTGCAAATGATGCTGTAATTTTAATGTGAATGATTACAGCATCTTATATATTTAGAAAAACAGTGACTTAACACGGAAAAAATTTAAAAGATGGATAAATATTTAATCGTTGCACTTGTAGTTTTATTTTGCATAATTCTTGTTGTCTACACTCAAAAAGGAAGCACAACGGTACAACGTGCAAAAAGCTTAAAAGAGAGAGTTCAATCTGCATTCCCAACTTTTCAAGTTATTGAAAAATTCAATACCATTATAATATCAGGTAAGAATCAACGGAATGAGCAAGAGGAGTTTGTGACGATTCGTATTGATGAAAATCAACAAAAGAATATGCGTTTATATGGTCGTATGTTGATAGCAACATATCCTAAAGAACCGTCAGATCGAGAAATGAAACAAGATTTTTTATTACATTTACAACAAAATTAAACCTATCTTCTACGGCTACTGCTTCTACTACGCCCTCTAGCCATGCCTCCGAGTGCATTAAGTACAGCAAATTTTGTCATGCTGCCTGAAGCATGTGCATGGCAAATAGCAGCTGCGAGTGCATCGGCTGCATCAGCTTGAGGTTTTATACTTAGATTGAGTAACCTCATCACCATCATTTGTACTTGCTCTTTATCTGCTGCGCCATAACCAACAACAGATTGTTTAATTTGGCGTGCGGTGTATTCAGCAACTTGTAAATCCAGATTAACTAAAGCAGCAATTGCAGCACCACGTGCCTGACCTAATTTTAACGCAGAGTCAGGATTTTGTGCCATAAATACTTGTTCTACAGCAGCTTCTGTTGGACCGTGAAATTGTACAATTCGATTAATGCCTGCAAAAATTCGTTTCAGACGTTCAGGCATCTCTGTTGTTTCGGTACGAATTGTACCTGCATCGACAAAACGAAGTTTGGAACCTTCTTTTTCAATAATTCCATAACCTGTAAGTCGTGATCCAGGATCAATACCGATAATTAATGACATATTCATCCAAAGTTTTAAAATATAAATAATTATATGATTTTATTGTGATTTTGTGTGTAAAGTTTAATAAAATTTAGCTTTAATTAGAGGCTATATAAAACAATTACTTATGATTGAATTTTCGGTAATTGGTGTGGTTTTATACATTTTATGAATGAAATTATATTTTGAATGGGTAGATATATTGTTGATTGTTAGCTTATCTTAATTAACTAGCTAATGCATAACTTTCATCTATTCGTGCATAAATTTCCTCTATAGGAAGTGTACCATCCAAGTAAATAGTTACCCAATGATCTTTATTCATATGATAGCCTGGGAAATATGTTTGGTGATTGATCTTGGTTTTTAGGATATCTTTTTGCATTTTTAAATTTAAAATTTCAATTTGACTATTTCCGATAAGACCAATTTTTTCTGAATGAATAACCAGTAAAGCTGCATACCATTTATGTGTATCTTTGCGACGATATATTGCATTTTGAGGAAATTTTTGCCATAAAAATTCTAACTGGTCTTGATATTTATTATGAATATATTGAGTAATAAGCTTTGCAAACTCACTTTTAAAAATATCTTTATCAAAACATGTTTCGATTATTTGTTGAAGTAAATTTTGATATTGAGCCCGTATTTGACCAACGAATTGTCCAGTTGCTTCTGGAAATAAATGCAAAGTATAGTCTTCATGCGTTGCTGTATCTATGATACTAGTACTGATTTTCCCCTGCGTATTAACCATAATATTGATGATAAAGCTATTGTTCAAGATTGATTTATGATATTGATATTGAGTATCATCTAATAAATTAAAACCAAAAGACTTTAACTTTTCAATATTCAGTTTCAAATTATCTAATTGTGGATTTGTATACATCATTTTGTGAAATCCTAATGTGTGATCAGTATGTATTCATTGAGGAAAGACATTCATAATTTGACATATAAACTTAATATATGGCGAGTCTTATTCAGTTTTATATCACTTATAACATTTCAAAATGAAAATAATAGTGTTAAGTTCTTCTCTTATTTAGAAATGATATAAAACTGGAAATAGAATGTCAGGTATAAAATCTGCTCAATGTCACTGCGGCACAGTCAAGTTTACAGTTGAATTATCAGATGATTTTAATACCATCAGAAGATGTAATTGTTCTTTTTGTCGTATGCGTGGCGCAGTTGCTGCTTCAGCTTTGCTTTCAGGGCTTAATGTTTATGAAGGAAAAGATAAATTGACAGAATATCGATTCAATACTCGTCAAGCAACACATTATTTTTGTTCGATTTGTGGTATTTATACTTTTCATCAACGAAGATCAAATCCGAATCAATTTGGTGTGAATGTGGCATGTATTACGGATGTCTCACCATTTGATTTTACACATATTCCAGTTATGGATGGTGTTCATCATCCTAAAGATGGAGGAGGCGGAGTGGTTGGATATTTAAATTATGACGTGCTTTAAATTGAATAAATGATATAAAAAACTGTTTTACCATGCATAAATGATTTTATTGGTTTGCCTTTTTAGCGTGAAAATATAAAATGATCATTGGGTTAAGGTATTAATTAATTTATTGTGATAGATTTTTAGTCGACTAAACGTCTAATTTTAGAAACTACTTGAACATTTTTAAATTTTTATATAGTATGCATTCATCCAAGACAATTGATATCAAAGCAATTGAAAGGAAATAGGGCCTATAGCTCAGTTGGTTAGAGCAGCGGACTCATAATCCGTTGGTCCCGTGTTCGAGTCACGGTGGGCCCACCATATAAAACAACCACTTAGGTGCATTAATCCTAAGTGGTTTTTTAATATCTAAATCCATGTAAGCAATATGTAAGCACTGAATGATATTCGTGTAAGCAATAAAAAAGCTACCGACTGGTAGCTTAGATAAATTAAATTCCAACTAGATTTCGTATATCACTTAATCGCCATTTTGCACCATTGTTTGTCATAACAGGTTTTAGATCACCTTTACCTCGACTGGCCCAAACTCTAAGAGTATTTGGCTTGAGTCCGAGAATTATTGCAGCATCAACTGTATTTACAAGACTAGCACCTGATTCAATCAATTGCGTTAATCTTTCTTCTGGCTTCAATTCAATTCCCATCAACAAACCTCCTTTAAACTTTCTATAACACTTTCAGGTAGCCCAAACACTTCATTAAAAGCTTGATCAAAACCGCCGTCAGCAATGAATTGATCAATTGGGTTTTCTTGTTTGTCAGCTTGAATTTCTTCGATAATATTTTTCTGAATATCCACCACCTCACTCACAATTTCCCACTCGCCGTAATCACCTAAATATCCAGATTTTTTGATATTGGTTGTGATTATTTGACCATCATCACAGGTGACTTTCATGCGTTGAGTATCAATACGAGTTGCTTGATAAATAACGCCTTGTCTTAAATTTGGTGGTAGTCCAGAGTCACCATTAATAGTTTTAATTCGAACTTGCATCACGCCACCTGTCTTCTAAGTTGAAACTTCTTGTTCTTAATCTTTGCCATTAATAAGCAAGACTGATTGTTTTGAGGATTGGAAAATTGATGAAAGCTTTGGCTGTATCTCACAGATGGACTTTCAGAATCTGTGACAACAGAGACTTCATCAAGTGTTGCAGATAATCGCTTTCGTCAAGGTGGGCTTGCAACTGAAGCAGAAATTACAGGTAGCTTAGAGGTAGAGTTATCAGTCGGTCTATTTGATGACTTTTGGTCAGCCGTTGCCATGAATGAATGGGATGATCAAGGTGTACTGCTATTTGGTGGAGATGTTCGAAAGACATTTACCTTGGTTAAAGTATTTGAATATATCGGACAAATCTTTATTTATCGTGGTATCCGTATCGGTGAAGCCTCTTTATCCATTGCAACTACAGGAAAGATCACGGCGAACTTTGGAATGGTTGGGACTATTTTTGAAAGAAGTGCAACCAATCCTGTAATTAATCCATTGCCTGTACCTGCAGATGTCTTAATTTCAGCATTGAATGTCGGTGATTTAAAAGTAAATGGTGAAACGGTCATTGGACGGGCATGTATGCAGACGCTCGAGCTTTCCATAAACAATAACCTTGAAGCGATTCGCTGTATTGGTTCTAAACGCCTCACCGCGACCACGTACCTTGAAAAGATCGTAGATATTACAGTTAACACACAGTACATGTTCTCAGGGCTATCAGCATCGTACTTAGACTATGTTAAATCACGAGACACGATGCCATTAGAGTTTTCAATTGAAGATGAGGGTGGTGGTAATGGATATGCCTTTGAATTCCCGAAACTCAAAGTGTCAGAAGCAAATCATCCAGATGGCGGTGGTGAAGATACTATTACGCTGGATGTGAATTTCAACCATATTCGTGTATCACCAAAAATCACACGCTTGAAGCTGTAAGAGCAGAATAATACCGCCTTGATAGGCGGTTTACTTTTTTAGGATCAAAGAACCATGGCATTAAAAGTCGAAATTCAAAAGAGTGAAAATATTTCCCTTTGGAAAGAATATAAAGATGAAGAAGGTAATGTGCTTGCCGAGTTTAAAATACGTGGTCAATCTTACAAGCCCTATCGTGTGGCCTTAGAACGTGCGCAAAATCAGGTCGCGCATAAGGGTTATGATGTACCAATGGCACGTGCTGACGATAAGCTTTATCATGAGTTGTTATTAGAAGCCACAGCTTGTCATTTGATTGAAGACTGGAAAGGTGTAGTTTTCATTGAAGACGGTCAAGAGGTTGAACAAACCTATTCAGCAGAGAATGCAACCAAGCTGTTAAATATGGGTGATATTGGTGTTGCGATTTGGGGCTTTGTGATGTCACATGCTGAGAAGATTCAAAACGAAGCGGATCAGGTTAAAGCTGATATCTTGGGAAAGTCACAGCCCTCTATCAATGGCACAGCTCAGACATCGGGAAGACGGAGCACCAAAAGAAACAACTCCAAGCGTTAGGGGTAAAGATTCCTGAACCTCCTGAATATAGCTATGTGGCCAATGTGATTTTAAGTGCCTTTAATGTGATTGCTCGATCACGTACATATGAGACTGGTGTTGCCTTACCTTTAGACAGTAGCATGATTGAAGCTTACCTAAACCTTCATGATGCGCCGTGTGAAATGCATATTTTTGTTGAGAGTATTTTTGTCCTGGATAATTTGCTTTTAGACAAGGTTCACAAAAGAAGCCAATGAGTGATTGGTTTCTTTTTCTCACATTTTTTAGTATCTTGATGTGATTCTAAGAGGGTGAAGTATTATGAGAAAAATATTAGGGTTGTGTTTGGTGATGGGGTTGGGTTTGAGTGGGTGTGCTACAACATCAGGGTTGAGTGCGCAAACAGCAATAAGCGGGTTTGATGGTAAAAAGCATGTCAGAATAGCACCTCATGGAGCAGCGTGCACATCGATGATTTGTCCAGCAATAGGTGCTATTTGGATAGAGGATGCGCCAAATATGGTTGGTCTGAATTTCGAAGTGGTAAATGATATAAGAGCTATTAATTCAGCTGAATTAAATATTGATGGTGAAATAATTAAGCTTACGAATACCAATTTAACTAATTTTAATACAAATATTGGAGTTTCATCAGCAAAAGTCTATACCACGGATTTTGCAGTAATAGACAAAATTATTAATTCAAAGCGCACATGGGTGAGACTCAACACATCAAAAGGTTATGTTGAGGCCGCAATAGTAGATAGTGGTAAAGATAGTAAGGCATTTCACGCGCTCAAAAGATTTAAAAATCAAGTAGAGATAACGCAAAAAAAATAATACCTCTAATTATTTATGCGATTTTAATATCTAAAAGCACCTTATGGTGCTTTTTTATTATCTCCTAAAGCATCACCAATCAAAGAGTATTAATAAGTAGATAGCGCCCTTTAGGCGCTTTTTTTACGTCTAAAGGAAAGTGAAATGACAGAACAAAAGAGTCGTTTAGTTGTTGAGATTAGTTCAGAGCAGGCTAAGCGTAATGCTGAGTTATTAAATCAAGAGCTTGATAAATTATATGAAAAAGGTAATAAATCAAGCACTTCATCTGCTGCCCTAGGCAAAGAGTTAAAAACAACAGGCGAGTCAGCGAAATCACTAGGTGAATCCACTTCTAAAACCACCAAGAATTTAGCGCAGCAAGAATCACAGCTGAATAAGAATGGTTCTGCTGTGATGCAACTGGCGAAGTATGTGGCTGGCTATCTAACCATTAGTAAAGCAATTTCTATGGCTGATAGTTATACACAAACGGCTGCGCGTATCCGAAATGGGCTTAGTGAATCGCAGAGCTAAAGAGAAGGAGTTATTTTTAAAATGAATTGGTATCTACTATTATGAAAATATAAATACTGGATCGCAATTGTGATCCATTTTTTAAAAAGTTTAGAATTTGGTTGAAATACTATCAAATAGGAATGAGAAGCATTGTTAATTATGATGAAAAATAGTAGATATCATTAGTTTGAGATGAAAAATAGTAGATATCATGAGGAATGGATTAGGGGATGAAAAAGTATAATTTTATATTTAGCATGGTGATTATGATTTTACTTACGAGCTGTGCAAAAAAATATGATGAGATAATAGACGGTGAGCAAGATGTACAAGTATTAATTGCAGAAAGAGAGTTTCTAGTCCCCAAAAAATATATTGATAATCCATCTTTACCTGTACAGAGTCCTTTAATTTTTGATAAAAAAGGAAGCATGATTGCCTATTTTTATTGGCCAACTTTAGATGGCTTAGCAGAAAGTGATAATCAACAAAGGTTCGGTAGGTTTAATCATCAGGTGGTATCTATGCAATGGTATATTAAAAATGAGCATTATATTGATGCTCAGAGGTCTATAGAAAATATACAAAGTTATGAAAGCTATCAAAAAAAATCTAAGTTGAGTTGTCCGTTGTCAAATATGAAATGTATAGGGATCAGCTCCCCTCTATCATATGAATGGATGGGAAATTATGAAGGTATGGGCTCATTTTATATACGTTGTCCAAAGGAAGAAGAAAAATCAGAGCTTTTACTAAATCAGGTATGTAACCTTGCTGTAGATTATGATGACAAGAACATTTATATAGAAAGTTTAATTAGCAGTAATTTTATAGCAAGTGAAGATGATTTACCAAAAATATTAAATCAAATGAAAGCATTTATAGATGATTGGGAGGTTAATAATTCAAAAAACTAATGCTATTGGTAGAATATAAAACTATTACCTAGTTCCCTCCATGCGCCATTTTAATCGTGGCTCAGGTGGGACACTAGACATGTAGATGTTAATTTTGTGGCTTAGATCAAGTGCAACATTATCTGTAACATTGTAAGCAACACCAGCACCAGCTGACCATGTGAAATGAGTATCTGTAGAAGAAACAGAATCATTTATAGAGATTTCTGTCTGTGAGTTTTTTACTCCAGTGGCACCAATGCCTAAGCTTACATAAGGTGTGAATTTAGATGTATATTTAAAGTCATAATAACCATTAACCATTAACCATTAACCATTAACCATTAACCATTAACCATTAACCATTAAGGATTGGCTTCTTAGTTCATTGTCGAATAAGACAAATCCATCAGGAGCTTTGCCAGTATATACGTTATCTCCAAATCGTGCAGTCAAACTGTCTACTGTAGGTGAGAATGTATCTTTACCCTTGTAAGTGTATTCCAATTCAGCACGAGCATTAATTTTACTAAAGTCAAAACCTACTGCAGCTGAGATATTAGGGTATATAGATTTTGTCTGATCATTATTTTTAGCTTCAAGGTTTAAAACCTCTCCATCAAAAACTCTCTTATCTTCACTATTTTTGTATTTAGTATCTCTAATTCCAGCTTTTAGTGAAGTATCAATACTACTGTTTGCATTAGCTAAACCCTAAAATGATAATAAAATAGCTGATGTTAATAAAAGGTGTTTTATAATATTTTCTTGACTAAATAACTATATATTAATGTGATATTAATTAGTGAAAAAATATATTAATTTTTTTTATTAATAAGTAATTTATAAAAAATAAATTTTTTCAAATAACACAAGTATATTTTATTTGTAGGTTTATTATATTAATCATTATAGAAAATTGTTTAGAAATATTAAAATAAATTTTATCTCATTTTACGAAATATTACATGGAATGTTTATCTGTATATATGAGCTTGTGTTATAGATATTTCTGTAATTATTTAGATATTAATTAATCAACTAATTACGAAATTTATTTACTTAAACAAATGTAATAAATAATACACAATGATATTTATTTTGTAAATTCCTCGATAAATAAGGATAAATCATGAGTAATAAGTCACAAAATTTAGAATATAGTGAACTAGACGACATATATGGTTCATATGACTTAAGCCGTACTTTACCTAAAACAGAATTTCCACAAAATGAAAGTAATCCTCGGAATGTATTTAGCGCTGTTCGCGATGAATTGATGCTTGATGGAAATTCTAGACAAAATTTAGCRACATTTTGTCAGACATGGGTAGATGATGAAATTAGAGAGTTAATGGATTTATCTATCGATAAAAACATGATTGATAAAGATGAATATCCGCAAACAGCAGAAATAGAAAGTCGTTGTGTGCATATGTTAGCGGATTTATGGAACTCTCCAGACGCTTTAAATACATTAGGGTGTTCCACGATCGGATCTTCAGAAGCAGCGATGCTTGGTGGGCTTGCACTGAAGTGGCAATGGCGTAAAAAACGTGCTGCAGAAGGAAAATCAACAGACAAACCAAATTTAATTTGTGGCCCAGTTCAGATTTGTTGGCATAAATTTGCACGTTATTTTGATGTGGAATTAAGAGAAATTCCACTAGAAGGTGATCGCTTAATTATGAGTCCTGAAGAAGTATTAAAGCGTGTTGACGAAAATACAATTGGTGTCGTGCCAACTTTAGGTGTGACATTTACATGCCAATATGAGCCTGTAAAAGCGGTACATGATGCTTTAGATAAACTACAGCAAGAAACAGGTCTTGATATTCCAATTCATGTGGATGGTGCAAGTGGTGGTTTCTTAGCGCCTTTCTGTGCGCCTGATATTGAGTGGGATTTCAGTTTGCCACGTGTTAAGTCTATTAATGCATCAGGACATAAATTTGGTTTGGCACCTTTAGGTGCAGGTTGGGTGGTTTGGAGAGAAGCTAAAGATTTACCTGAAGAATTGATCTTTAATGTTAATTATCTTGGTGGAAATATGCCAACTTTTGCATTAAATTTTTCTCGCCCAGGTGGTCAGATTATTGCACAATATTATAATTTCTTACGTCTTGGTCGCGAAGGTTACGCAAAAATTCATAATGCTTGTTATCATACTGCACAGTATTTGGCGAAAGAAATTGCGCAATTAGGACCGTTTGAAATTTTATTTGATGGTGACAGTCAAAAAGGCATTCCAGCACTCGCTTGGAAATTAAAAGATAGCGAGAAAAGTAATTATTCTCTCTATGACATAGCAGATAAATTACGTAGTCGTGGTTGGCAAGTTCCTGCATATTCAATGCCTGCACATCGCGAAGATCTTGTCGTACAACGAATTTTAGTACGTCATGGGGTGAGTTTAGATTTAGCATCATTATTAATTGAAGACCTAAAACGTACACTTGAATATTTTGATAAACATCCAGTAAGTGCGCCATTAACAGATGGAGAAGGTCGTTCTTTTAACCATGCTTAATTTTTAATAGACGGGGTTGAATATAGTTTCAACCCCGTTTCCATATTAAACGTTACTGAATGTATCGGAAGAAATGTATGGCAACAGCAATAAAGAGTTCCGCACCAAAGCAACTCACATTACTTGGTTTTTTTGCTATTACTGCTTCAATGGTAATGGCAGTTTATGAATATCCTACATTTGCAACTTCAGGTTTTAGCTTAGTCTTTTTCTTATTATTAGGCGGAATTTTATGGTTTATTCCTGTTGCGTTATGTGCAGCAGAAATGGCGACCGTTGAAGGTTGGGAAGAAGGAGGGGTGTTCGCTTGGGTATCAAATACATTAGGTGAACGATGGGGGTTTGCAGCAATATCGTTTGGATACTTGCAAATCGCGATTGGCTTTATCCCTATGCTTTACTTTGTATTGGGTGCACTTTCATATATTCTAAATTGGCCAGCTTTAAATACAGATCCTATTGTGAAAACAGTAGCAGCCTTAATTATTTTATGGGCTTTGGCTTTTACCCAATTTGGTGGAACAAAATATACTGCCATAATTGCGAAAGTGGGTTTTTTTGCAGGAATTCTATTACCTGCGATTATTTTGGTATTTTTAGCTGTAAGTTATTTGATTAGTGGCGCACCGCTAGCGATAGAAATGAGTGCAGCAACATTTTTTCCAGATTTTTCTCAAATAGGAACATTAGTTGTCTTTGTTGCATTTATTTTGAGTTATATGGGCGTTGAAGCATCTGCAACTCATGTGAATGAAATGAAGAACCCGGGTAAAGATTATCCGTTAGCCATGCTTTTATTGATGATTGCGGCAATTTGTTTAAGTTCAATTGGTGGCTTATCTGTTGCTTCAGTTATACCGCATAATGAAATTAATTTGTCTTCAGGTGTGGTTGAAACGTTTCATCAATTGGTGATTCATTTTAGTCCAGCTTTAGAGTGGGCTGTTCGTATCATTGCAGCATTATTATTATTGGGTGTATTGGCAGAAATTGCCGCGTGGATTGTAGGTCCTTCACGTGGAATGTATGTTGCTGCACAAAAAGGTATTTTGCCTCAAAGCTTCGCGAAAGTGAATAAAAATGGGGTTCCAGTTAAGTTAGTTGTATCACAGCTCTTAATTACCACAGTGGGGATTATTGTACTTACCAATACAGGCGGTGGCGGTAACATGTCTTTCTTAATTGCATTGGCATTAACAGTGGTCATCTATTTGTGTAGTTATTTCATGTTATTTTTGGGCTATATTCATTTGGTTCGGAAACAACCTGAAAAGAAACGGGTATTTAACATCCCAGGTGGTAAATCTTTTAAATTGATTGTTGCATCATCAGGTCTAATTATCTCAATTATTGCTTTTGTTGTTTCATTCTTCCCACCAAGTTCACTACCAGGAGGTGCACATTCAGAAACGTATGTGACACTATTGGTCGGTTCTTTTGTTATTATTTTCCTTTTACCTTTTATTATTTATGCAGTACATAATAAACACGGTCAAAAAGGAAATGCATCTTTAGTGCATATTAAAATGCATAACGCACCAGAAGGGCACTTTTTTATTCATCCACGAGCACGTTCAACGCATCATTTTATTGTCGATGATGAATCAGAACAAAATGATCAAATAAAGAAAGAATAAAATAGAAAACAGCACATTATTTATCAAAGAGTAATGTGCTGTTCCTACAGATATAATTATCATAAAATGTTTTTCAGTCTTTATTTAGCCGTACATTTAGTTTTATATAGAGTGTGATAATTCACGGTTAAAATTCATTGATCATATAGAAATATAAATTCTGAGCCGAGCATGTATTTTATAAGAATTTATAGTGATACTAAACATTGTTAAGAATTTATATATTTAAATTTTATTCCAAAAAATGAGTAATTCTTGTCATATCGAATAGGTAGTTCAAATGATAATTTGAATACAGCCACCTGAGATGGCATTGACGTTGGAACGAAAATTAAGGAATTAAAATTATGGATAATATTCACAATACTGCTAGCACTCAGCCACGCACATCTTATGAAGAAGAATTTGTTCGTATGATGGATGATATCGATACAATGATAGAATCATCAACAAATCCTGTACATCGTAAGATCTTAGTTAATTACCGTCGACATGGTTTATTAGAAGTATCTGGCCGTTATAATGAATTACTCTCACCGAATATGACAGTTGCTGAACCGTTATATCGTGTTTTTGAAGGGAGCGGAAGCGTTATTTTAACGGGTATGGCAGAAGTTCGTGGGTTTTATGAAGCATTGACGGCAACCAATATGTTAGTCATGTGGACTGGTAAGCAAAAAATGGCAGTGAATGACTGGGGATTTGCTGGTGAAGCAGAATTTAGTCAATTTGTACCTGGTTCTTTGCTTGGTGATAACGTATTCCAATCGATGGACAATACTGGGGCAACGGCAGGTGCATCAGAATATGATGCAGATGCATTTTATTTGATTCGTCGTACCTTGGCATTTGTTTGGCACTATAACAGTGATGGCAAGATGATTGGTGAACATGTTTATGAAGATACGCAATCTAAAGTGATCACTAAAGTGGCAAATAGTGATGTGATTACGGCTGAAAGAGCACGAGAACTCTTAAGCCCTTTAATTGATAAATATGGCACTATTTCAGAGTAATGATTTAACGTAAGAGACAAAATTGGACATTATTGACAAGGTGATGATGATGTCCAATAGTGTTTAATCATTGACGATGAATATGGAGTTATGATAATCATCTCATATAAAAGACGGATTAATGACGAAAGACTATTGACGACAGGATGAGTTAATATGATTTCTAAATAATCAAAATTGATTTAAAAACCAGCTAAAGTGAATCATTAACTATGGATAGTAATGACGAAAAAATATGGCCAGTTTTAAACTCGATTATTACTTGTGAACGGTTTGAGCAAGTATCAGAGTATATTCTGCAACCACTTACTGCACTGATGCATGCAGACAGTGCAATTTATATTGAAATCATGCAACATAAGGATGGTCGATCTTCGGTATGCCGAAATTTTTCTTATGGCGAGAAGAGCAATATTATGGATCAATATATTCGTGATTTTTATCATGAAGATCCATTAATTTTTCCCGCAACGAAAATACAACACGGTATGCCATTGAATGATATTCAAAAAGTTCAACTTAAAAAAGAGCAGGGACAATTAACACAACTAGATAAAAGAACCCGTTATTATAAACAATTTATTGAAGCAAATTGCCTAGAGGATGTATTGGGAATAATATTTCCATTAGGTACAGAAGATAATCGTTTTGCTTGTATTGGTGTACATAAATATAATTCACAATCATTTTCTCGTCATTTATCCACGTTTAAATCCGAAGATTACATGACGCTTGAAAAATTAGTTCGCCCTTTAGGTGTGGCATTTAATCATATTTATCAAAAAAGTTTAGGCAGTGAATTAAAAGCTTTGGTTTCAATGCTAGAGTTTGGTTCTACCAATACACATTATATATTTTTTGATGAGCAAATGATTCCACGTAAAAATAGCAATGCTATGATTGGGCAATATTATTCACTTATTATGAATCGTATAAATTTGCAAAACCTACAAGAATCTTCTCAAAATTTACGAAGTATATTGATTGATGAAGGAATGCAGCAAGTCAGTAAGAGCCTAAGTTTAGAAGGATTTGGGCAAGTTAAGTTAATTATGTCTAAAACTCATACGGGTGAAATGCATCATCTATTAACATGGGAGCATGGATGTGCAGAATCATCTTCAGAAAATATCAATCATGGAACGTATGATCTAACAGAACTGACATATCGTGAGAAAGATGTTATTCAGCAACTGGTTATGGGTAAAAGTAATAAATTAATTGCACATGAATTACATATTAGTATTCGAACAGTTGAAAATCATCTACGCTCAGTTTATGAAAAGTTAGGTGTACATACACGTACGCAATTGATTCATGCGGTACATGGTCGTTTAAATCCTACTGCTTTGATCCAACCTCAATTATCAATGAATCAGGCTTCATATTTACTTAGCCATTAAAACCTCAAGATGCATATCCAATAGCTGATTTATTCATCATGATATTTCAGCTATTTTTTATTTTTAAATATAAGTTATGTTTTTGAATGGATATTGATGATATTTACAGAATTTAAAATTCATGATGACTTTCAGAAATGCACAGTAATTTTAAGTTTAATAGCGGGATTATTGATTTGTTTAAGTGAGAGATTTTAAAAATTATTCAATATGCTACCTAAAATTGAGTAATTTTCGTCATATCGAGGCTTATTTTTTACTGTTAATTTTAAACTTATTCGCAAGGCTGCGATTTATAAATAAGTGAAATACTTAAACAAGGAGAAGATTATGGGGCGCTTACAAGGCAAAGTAATTATTGTGACTGGCGGAGCTGCAGGTCTTGGGAAAGCAATGGCTGAACGTGTGCATCAAGAAGGTGCTCAAGTGGTAATTACTGACCTAGATATCGCAAATGGTCAGAAACTTGCTGATCATTTAGGAGCAGTATTTTTTGCTCATGATGTAACTGATGAAACACGATGGGCTCAAATTGTTGATGCAGTCGTAACGCAATTTGGAAGAATAGATGGTTTAATCAATAATGCGGGTCTTTCTGCATTAAAAGGCCCAGCAGATCCTGAAAATGCAATATGGGATGATTGGGATAAAGTTTATAAAGTGAATATGGGCGGCGTGTTTTTAGGCTGTAAATATGTAGTGAAAGAAATGGCACGTACTGGTGGAACAGGGTCGATTATTAATATGTCATCCATCGGTTCTTTAGTTCCAACCCCATTTTTAACTGCATATGGTGCAAGTAAAGCAGCTGTAGCACATTTTACTCGTTCATTAGCATTGCACTGCTGTGAAATGGGTTATGCCATTCGTAGTAATAGTATTCATCCTGGACAAGTGTATACCCCAATGTATGATGAATTAATCAACCGTGTTGCACGTGAACATAGTGTGAGTGTTGAACAAGCCACAGAACTATTCTTAGCTAAAATTCCGATGAAAAAATTTCAAGAACCAATTGATATTGCAAATGCAGCACTCTTTCTACTTTCAGATGAATCACGATATATCACAGGAAGTTCATTGGTGGTCGATGGCGGCATGACCTTAACAAATTAAAATACATTTATATTTTTACTGTTTTACAGGATGTAGACATGAAAGTAAAAAAACAGATATTGAGAACAAAAAATTGGTCAATTGCCATGTTGCTTTCGGGATTAAGTATAGCTTCTGGCACAGTTTTGGCTGAAGAATTGGCTGTTGATCCAAATGATGTTGTTGCACCACCAACAGGAACAACCATTACGGCACTTTATTCCTTAAATACTAAAAGTAGTAAGTTATATAGTGACAGTAATATGGTGTTAAATAATGTTGATTTTAAAACGAATATTGGATTGTTACGTTTAGGGCATGTGTATGATGTAGGTGGTTTTAAAATATTGCCACAGTTATTAGTGCCATTTGGTCGTATCGATTTAGCGAAAGATTTAGGCGCTCAGTCAGCGGTTAAGCATACTGGCTTTGGTGATCCCATTGTTGGTGCAACTGCTTGGTTAGTTGCCAATCCTGAATCTAAAACATGGTTTGGTATTCCTATTTATCTGTCTGTGCCAGCAGGAGATTATGATGGTTCTACGGGTCCATTTAATATTGGAGAAAACCGTTGGAAGTTAATTACACAGGCAGGAGTTGCAAAAGGATTGACCGATAAGCTTTTGGCTGAGGTGATTGGTGAAGTGTCATTTTATGGAAAAAATGATGATTTTTATGGGAGAACCATGAAACAGGAATCATCACAAAGTTTAATGGGGCATTTAACTTATAAAGCAACGGAAAAAACCTCTTTATCTGTTTCGTACTATCATACTTTAGGAGGAGAAACGAAAGTAGATGGGATAAAACAAGATGATAGTAAAAATACCAATCGTTGGTTAGCAACGGCTTCTACTTGGTTTGCACCCGGTTGGAATTTTCAAGTTCAATATGGTCAAGACATCGATGTGAAGAATGGTATTAAGGAAGATCATCGTGTGAATTTAAGATTAGCAAAACTATTTTAATTATTGTTGCTCAATTTTCGCTTATATTTGTCTTTTAAATATAGGCGATTTTTTTGTGGTGAATCATTTTTTGATCGATATTTTATCGAATTACTTTTATAAAATTATAAGATAGGTTTTCACTCTTTACGTAACGTAAATTTCACTTCATTGTAATGTATAGATCATATTGGTATTTTTATTGAAAATTACATATATTTTTCTTTTAATTATGTTGGCAAAATTTTTACAAAAATCTCGAAGGTTAGAATTTCTTTTTTTTCCGATGTATAAAAAACTCGACCAATGTCCAAATTACAATAACAGTCAAAAGCGCAACTGCCACCAATAAGGCAGAAATATAAGTCATTTGTTCACCCCAAATAGATAATATATGTCTTAAAAATATTTAATTTTATAAGACTAAAGTCTAACGTTTTTTATATTTTTTGAATAGCAGTAACAAGTAATTTCATCCATGTTTTATATATAAATAAACTTTTCCCTGAATAGTTGAAGTAAAAATATTGCACATATTATAGATGAATATATACGCATTTTGCAAGTATATTACTGTATTTGCAGGTAAAATTAATGAGTTTGAATGGAGTGAAATAAAATACTAGTTTTTATAATTTGAAATTAAATTTATGATATTTCATCTAAAACATATAACTTTTGGGGGCTGTGTAAATTTAAGTCATAAGTTGTATTTTATGGGGGAGCTTTGTGACAGAGTTTGTTTAATCCTCGATATTTTAAGATATAGAGTGTGAATAATAAATGAAAAAAATAAAGATGAGCATTTTGTATAAAAATAAGTTTATGAAAGATATTGAATCCTTTATATTTTAATTTTTCATAATGATAAAGCGATTTGAACATGCCTCATTCATATCATGTAGAAAAGCATTATACGGAACGTTCTGGGTGGCTACGTGCCGCGGTACTTGGTGCAAATGATGGAATTATTTCAGTGACGAGTCTGGTTGTTGGAATGGCAGCCAGTGGTGCTTCGTCTCAAACTCTTCTTATTGCTTGCGTTGCGGGACTGATCTCTGGTGCAGCATCTATGGCAGCAGGCGAGTATATTTCTGTTAAGTCTCAACAAGATATTGAGAAAAGTGATTTAAAAATGGAAGCTCGTGAATTAAAACTTCATCCTGAGCATGAGTTAAATGAACTTAAACATATTTATATGAAAAGAGGTCTAGAGCCTGATTTAGCAGAAAAAGTTGCGGAGCAACTGACAAAACACAATGCACTAGATGCACATGCACGAGATGAGATTGGTATATTTGCACATACTTCTGCACAACCATTTACGGCAGCATTTTCTTCAGCGCTGGCTTTCACCGTTGGTTCTTTATTTCCATTACTTTCAATTTTATTACTTCCTCAGCCATTCTTAAATCAAGGCGTCATGCTTGTTGGCATTATCAGTTTAGGGATTATGGGAGCTTTAGCAGGTTATGTTGGTGGTGCAAATATTTGGAAAGGTGCATTAAGAGTTATGCTTTGGGGCATTTTAGCCATGTTATTTAGTACATGGATTGGCTCATTATTTCATGTTGCATTGAATTGAAATTAAATTTATTAAAATAATTCAATTTGTTAGTTGTTATATCTAAAATAAACTTTATTTTGGCTTACTATTTGCTTATTTATATTTAGCATAGATTTTATATTTTCAAAAACGGTTCAAATAGCAACGTATATGAGCGTTAAAATAAAATTATTTATATGCTCAGTGTTGAGTTTTTTTATTTGGTTGTGGTCAAAATGATCATTATACGGGTCCTTTGAATGCTAGTGTAAAACGAGACAAGAGGAATGAAGAAATACCACGTTTAGTCTTAATCTCAGAAAAGAGATCCACTTGAGTTCAGTTGTATAAAATACTTTACAGCGCTTTCATCACGTGTTTTAGAAGATGTTCAGTATATTTCTTCTCCAGTGATTTAGGATAACGTTGGACATACATGCTAAAACGAGTCAGGTGATTACAGTGATGTCTTATATAAAGTACCGCATCTAAAGGCAAAAGAATTCCGTTTAGACCTTTTGAAGGAAGGGAGTTTTAAAGGATAAAATCGAAGAATTATTAAATAAGATAAGTATTTCATCAGACGCATTTAAAGGTATTGATTCATTACTACATTAGTAAAATAGTATTTAAGTTTTCTAAGGAATCATGGTTTATAATTATAAATACTAATTTTTATAATCATATTGTGGTTATTTAGAGATAATTGAAATCTAAAATTTATAATTTCGCGATATGAGTTTTAAAATAATCTATATTAATTTTGTTAATATATTTTTTTGTTTTTATTTTAATTTAATTAACTTTATTTTGTATTTATAAAATAATAAAAAACCATTTATAAAGAAGTGGTTTTTTATTTAATAATGAGTTTTTAATTTTATTAATTACTACCAGTAACTTGTTAGCATTAATAATCCTGGAAGCCAACAAGTGGAAACTCCAATGAGAATCGTATAGTATGCTAAAGATTTAATGTTTTTATTAAAACTTAATGAAATAAAGAAAAGAAACCATAAGCTTGACCACAATAACCACATTATGATTAAGCGATAATCATCTGATAATGTTGCAAAGACCAATGCACTAAGCGCTACAAATAAGCAATACCAGCCTAAACCATCACCTTTTAGTTTATACCATTGAATAATAGATAAATATAAATAGGTGAAACAAAATAAAAAACCACCCGCAACTGAAAAATAATCATTAATATTTTCTGCTCGATATAAGCCGATTAAATTTATGATTAAAACTAATAATCCAACTATTAAGTTTAAAGGGGCAGTTTCTTTACTCTCAAGACGCCCTGTTAAACCGATGCCATTTACTAAAAGTACTGAACCGATAAATAAAAGTGAAATTCCAAACATAATATGACTCATTGTTTATATTTTTGAGTTTTTAAGTTATATAATAATAATTATAAACTCAAGTAATAGTTTTTGTAGTCGGATGTATTTATGTAACATGATTATTAAATATTAATGATTTTTACTTTTTAGGTTATGGTTGGGTTTTATTAAATTAATATTTTTTAAATAAATTTAATCAACAATTGAATCTTTATAATATTTAATTAATTTTATTTAAATATTTTAGTGTTTGTTTTATGTTGAAAGTTACATCACTTTATTATTCCAAATTTTAAATTAATTTTGTTCTAATTCAGATGTTTAGATTTATTTTTCATTTTTATTGCAAAGAACTCTTTTCAAATTGAATAAACAGTGCTTAATATGTATATACAAGAATATGTGTGTTTATACATATACTAACTTTCAGTTAGTTGTAATTAAAAAAATATGTGGATTGGAAGGAACCCAATAGTGAAAAAAAGAATTCGTGATATCGAAATCCGTGCACCTCGTGGTACAACATTGAATGCGAAAAGTTGGTTAACTGAAGCACCACTTCGTATGCTAATGAACAATTTAGATCCAGATGTTGCAGAAAACCCAAAAGAATTGGTTGTCTATGGTGGTATTGGCCGTGCAGCACGTGATTGGCAATGTTTTGATAAAATTGTTGAAACATTAAAAAACTTAGAAGATGATGAAACATTATTAGTGCAATCCGGTAAACCTGTGGGTGTATTTAAAACTCATAAAGATGCACCACGCGTTTTAATTGCTAACTCAAATCTTGTACCACATTGGGCAACGTGGGAGCATTTCAACGAACTTGATGCAAAAGGTTTGGCAATGTATGGTCAAATGACTGCAGGCTCTTGGATCTATATTGGGAGCCAAGGCATTGTACAAGGAACATTTGAAACCTTCGTTGAAGCAGGTCGCCAACACTATAATGGCGATTTAACTGGTCGTTGGGTGTTAACTGCGGGTTTAGGTGGTATGGGCGGCGCACAACCATTGGCTGCAACACTTGCAGGTGCATGTTCATTAAATATTGAATGCCAACAAGCCAGCATTGATTTTCGTTTACGCACACGTTATGTCGATGAACAAGCGGATGATTTAGATGATGCTTTAGCGCGGATTGATCAATATACAAAAGAAGGTAAAGCGATTTCGATTGCGCTTCATGGCAACGCAGCTGAAATTCTACCAGAACTTGTACGTCGTGGTGTACGCCCTGATATGGTGACAGACCAGACGAGTGCACATGATCCATTAAATGGTTACTTACCGATTGATTGGACATGGGAAGAGTACAAAGAGCGTGCTAAAACAGAACCACAAGTGGTGGTAAAAGCGGCTAAACAATCCATGGCACAGCACGTACAAGCGATGCTTGACTTCCAAGCACAAGGCATTCCAACATTTGACTATGGAAATAACATTCGTCAAATGGCGCAGGAAGAAGGTGTAGAAAATGCCTTTGATTTCCCTGGCTTTGTTCCTGCTTATATCCGTCCATTGTTCTGTCGTGGTATCGGTCCATTCCGTTGGGTTGCATTGTCTGGTGACCCAGAAGATATTTATAAAACTGATGCAAAAGTTAAAGAGTTAATTCCAGATGATGCACACTTACATCATTGGTTAGATATGGCACGTGAACGAATTAGCTTCCAAGGTTTACCAGCACGTATTTGTTGGGTTGGTTTAGGTTTACGTGCAAAACTTGGCTTGGCCTTTAATGAAATGGTGCGTAGTGGTGAATTATCTGCACCGATTGTAATTGGTCGTGATCACTTAGATTCAGGTTCAGTATCAAGTCCAAACCGTGAAACAGAATCTATGCAAGATGGTTCAGATGCTGTATCTGATTGGCCATTATTGAATGCGTTGCTTAACACGGCTGGTGGAGCAACATGGGTATCTTTACATCATGGCGGTGGTGTAGGCATGGGCTTCTCACAACATTCAGGTGTGGTGATTGTTTGTGATGGTACAGATGAAGCAGCTGCACGTATTGCACGTGTATTAACCAATGATCCAGCAACAGGTGTGATGCGCCATGCGGATGCAGGTTATGAAATTGCAATTGACTGTGCAAAAGAACAAGGTTTGAACTTGCCAATGATTACAGGTTAATTTGGGTTTGAAAAGCAATAATGTTCTGATATGAAGAAAGTGTCATCTGAATTCTATACCTCAGCTCTGAATGCAGACTCACGAAATTCATATTGCTAAAATGCATTGAACATGAATTGTGGAAATACCTAAATAAATAGGCTGCTGTTGATTTATTCAGCAGTAGCCTATTGCAATGAAGAAGCATACTGTTTCTTATAGTGAATAAAGAAAACATATAAAACAAAGTTAGGTGTGAGCCTAAGGTGGATGTTATGAAAAAACTTTGGCACAACTGTCATGTTGCAACGATGCAAAATGGGAAATATTCCATCATAGCGAATGCTGCAATTGTGACCTTAGGAAATATTATTCACTGGATTGGACCAGAGCAGGATTTAGTTTTAGAACAATATGACGAAACTACAGATTTAAATCAAGCTTGGGTAAGCCCTGGTTTTATAGATTGTCATACACATAGTGTATTTGGTGGTAATCGTAGTATTGAATTTGAAAAACGGTTACAAGGCGTGAGTTATGCTGAAATTGCAGCCCAAGGGGGTGGAATTGCCAGTACGGTTAAGGCAACGCGTGAAGCATCTGAAGAAGAATTATTAAAAAGTGCATTAAAACGTGTTAAAAATTTACTTCGTGATGGTGTTACGACCATTGAAATCAAATCGGGTTACGGCTTAGATTATGAAAATGAACGTAAGATGCTACGCGTTATACGTCAAATTTCACAACATTTGCCGATTACAGTAAAAAGTACATGTTTAGCAGCACATGCACTTCCAGCAGAATATGAAGAACAAAGTGATGCTTATATTGAGCATATATGTACGGAAATGTTGCCGAAATTACATCAAGAAGGTTTGATTGATGCGGTTGATGCATTTTGTGAATATTTAGCATTTTCACCTGCACAAGTTGAACGTGTATTTCAGGCTGCAAATAATTTAGGGCTTCCTGTTAAAATTCATGCGGAACAACTTTCTGCCTTGGCAGGTTCAAGCCTTGCCGCACGCTATCATGCATTATCTGCAGATCATTTAGAATATATTACAGAAGACGATGTGAAGGCGATGGCTGCTGCAGGAACGGTTGCAGTGATTTTACCAGGCGCATTTTATTTCTTAAGAGAAACTAAGTTTCCATTGATTGAAGCTTTAAAACAGCATCAAGTTCCGATTGCACTTTCTACAGACTTAAATCCTGGAACATCTCCATGTTTATCCTTACGTTTAGTGTTAAACATGGGGAGTACAATTTTCCGCTTAACCCCAGAGGAAACGCTAGCGGGTGCAACCATTCATGCAGCAAAGGCATTGGGTTTACAACAATCACATGGCAGCTTGGAAGTGGGTAAAGTTGCAGATTTCATTGCTTGGGAAATTGAACATCCATCTGAAATTACCTATTGGTTAGGTGGAGATTTATCCAAACGCATTATTTATCAAGCGCAAGAATTGAAGTTCCTAGGATGAGAAATGTCATGTTGTATTTAGATTAAAACATGACATTTCTTTGAGTTTCATCATTATTTTATATAGAGAATTAAAATGGCTCATTCATTTCATTGGGATGGACGTCATGATGGTACAGCAGCCAATCATCAACGTATTTTCCAAATTATTAATCAGGCTGAAACAACTGAATATGCCTTGATTGGTTTTAGTTCTGATGAAGGTGTACAGCGAAATAAAGGTCGTATTGGTGCAGCAGAGGCACCTAATGCAATACGTAAGCAACTTGCAAACTTGCCAGTCCATCATGCAGTAACGATTGCTGATCGTGGAGATGTAGTTTGTGATGATACTTTGCTCGAGCAAGCACAGGCGGAACTTGCAAATCGTGTTGCTCAATCATTAGTACAAGGTGAAAAACCGATTGTATTAGGGGGAGGGCATGAAGTTGCTTATGGAAGTTTTAGCGGATTATTTCAATATTTACAGGCAAATGAACCTGATAAAAATATTGGTATTATCAACTTTGACGCACATTTTGATTTGAGACAAGCAGATCAAGCATCATCTGGAACTCCTTTTTTACAAGCAGCTCAAACTTCTGAAGAGCATGGGAAACCTTTTCATTATTTATGTATTGGTGTTGCAAAACATTCAAATACCAAAATTTTATTTGAAACGGCAGACCGCTTAAACAGTCAGTATATTTATGACCGAGATGTGCATATTTCACAACTTGAAAGTCTAAAGCAACAGGTACAAAAATTTATAGATCAAGTTGATTATCTTTATGTCACGATTGATATCGATGTTTTTGCATCAAGTATTGCCCCAGGCGTGAGTGCACCTGCAGTAAAAGGAATTGATTTGGCAGTATTTGACCCACTCATTCAATTCATTAAAAATACTGGAAAAATCAGAGTTTTTGATGTTGCTGAGTGTAATCCTAAATATGATTTGGACAATAAAACTGCCAAATTAGCTGCGTATATTATTTTTAACTATATTTTTGACTAAACCATGCAATAAAGTATTTTACATCATGGTTTAGGTCTAGAAATATTGAAAAAAATAGATGAAACATTGGTGTAAAAATCTGCATGAAATGATTGTAAGGATGAATCATGTCTAATTTATCTTATGTTCCAGAAACTAATGGTGCATGGCAAACTTATTTAGCTCAAGTTGATCGTGTTGCCCCCTATCTTGAACATCTAAAAGAGTATATTGATACTTTAAAACGTCCTAAACGTGCGTTAATTGTGGATGTTCCGATTGTCATGGATGATGGTACGATTCGTCATTTTGAAGGCTATCGCGTACAACATAATTTATCACGTGGACCAGGTAAAGGCGGGATTCGTTATCATCCAGATGTAGATTTAAATGAAGTAATGGCTTTATCTGCGTGGATGACGATTAAAACTGCTGCATTAAATTTGCCATTTGGTGGTGCAAAAGGTGGTATTCGTGTAGATCCTCGATCATTATCAAATCGTGAGTTAGAACGTTTAACTCGTCGTTATACCAGTGAAATCGGTCATATTATTGGACCACAAAAAGATATTCCTGCGCCAGATGTTGGTACCAATCCGAATGTTATGGGGTGGATTATGGACACCTATTCATCTGGTCAAGGTTATACTGTCACTGGAGTTGTTACAGGAAAACCAGTTCATTTAGGCGGTTCATTAGGTCGTATTAAAGCCACTGGTCGTGGTGTGTTTATTACAGGTCAGCAAGTTGCCGAAAAAATTAAACTTCCTTTAAATGGTGCAAAAGTTGCAGTACAGGGCTTTGGTAATGTCGGTAGTGAAGCTGCCTATTTATTTGCTGAAGCAAAAGCTAAAATTGTTGCAATTCAAGATCATACGGGTACAATTTTCAACCCTGATGGTATGGATGTAGAGGCTTTAAAGTTACATTTAGCAGAACATCAGGGTGTTGCTGGATTTGCAGGTGCAGTTTCGATAAGTAATGATGACTTTTGGAATGTTGAGATGGATATTTTTATTCCAGCAGCATTAGAAGGTCAAATTACAGAGGAGAGAGCACAAAAACTTTCTGCAAAACTGGTTTTGGAAGGAGCAAATGGTCCAACCTATTTGGCAGCAGATGACATTTTAACAGAACGTGGCATTACCGTGGTTCCAGATGTGATTTGTAATGCTGGTGGTGTGACGGTGAGTTATTTTGAATGGGTTCAAGATATGGCCAGTTACTTCTGGTCTGAAGACGAAATCAATCAACGATTAGATAAGCTGATGGTACAAGCTGTCAATGATGTTTGGCAAACTGCGCATGATAAAAACTGTAGTCTAAGAACGGCCGCATATATTTTGGCGTGTGAGCGAATTTTACGCGCTCGTAAAGAACGTGGAATTTACCCAGGTTAATGGGTGATGTGAATTTATCACGCTAATAACAAATGGAAATATAAAATATTTCCATTTGTTTTTCTGATTTTGTAGTGACTTAAATATGGGTGTTTTACACGATTGGAAATGAGTGAATAACATTAAAAAACTCTTTTTTTAACAGCACATTTAAATCGAAAAAATGAATTTTCTAGACTTAAAATCTGAATATCAGGATGAAGATATGGACATACAATTAGGCGATAAAATTGATATAAATGCATTTATTCAAATTGCTCGCTTTAAAAAAGCGGTCAAATTTTCTGAACAGTATGTGAGCCGTGTTAAAAAATCACGTTCAGTTCTTGAAGAAATGATGGCCAGTGATGAATTAATGTATGGAATAACGACTGGTTTTGGATCATTATGTTCTGAGAAAATTTCATCACAACAAACGGCTGAATTACAAGAAAATTTAATTTTATCACATGCTGTTTCAGTGGGTGATCCACTGAATGAAGAACAAGCACGTGCTTGTATGCTCATGATATTACAAAATTTAGGGCAAGGTTATAGTGGTGTCCGTTTTGAAATTTTAGACAAAATTCGCGAGTTTTTAAATTTAAATCTTATTCCGTGGATGCCAAAAGAAGGTTCAGTGGGCTATTTGGCACCTGAAGCTCACTTAGCGCTAACACTCACTGGGCGAGGGCAACTTTATTATCATGGTGAATTACGGGCGACAGCAGAAGTTTTATTGGCAGAAAATATTCAACCCATTCAACTACAAGCCAAAGAAGGGTTGGCATTAATTTCAGGAACTACTTCAACGACTGCATTGGCGGCATTAGCATTGTATGATATGCAAAATGCGGCAAAATCTGCTGATATTATTGCGGCTTTAACGCTTGAATCTTTAGAGGGAATTTTAGTTGCATTTGATGAACGAGTAATGCATGTTCGACCTCATTCAGATCAAGCAAAAACTGCATCTAATGTTCGTCGTTTACTACAAAATTCTGAATTGGCTTTGCAGCGTCATCCTACAAAATTACAAGATGCATTATCTTTAAGATGTATTCCGCAATTACATGGCGCTGTTAAAAAGATCTTAAATGATGCGCTGGTAACGATTGAAATAGAAATGAATTCTTGTTGTGATAATCCGATTGTTTGGCATGATCAAGATTTACAAGAAATTATTTCTGCCTGTAATCCAGACTCATCTTATGTGGGGCTAGCAATGGATAGTGCAGCAATTGCTGCAACGAATTTAGCTAAAATGTCAGAACGTAGAAACAATCGTTTAATTGATGGAAACTTATCAGGATTTCCATCCTTTTTAATTCAACAACCAGGTCTGAATTCGGGTTTAATGATTCCACAATATACGCAAGCAGCATTATTAAATGATATGCGTATTTTGTCTCATCCTGCTACGGTCGATAATACACCAACATGTGGCAATCAAGAAGATTACGTGGCAATGGGTTATAATGCTTCGAAGAAAGCCATTTCAATCGTTGATAAATTAGAATATATTTTAGCAATAGAATTACTTTCTGCGTATTCAAGTCATCAATTTATTACAACGGATAAACAACGTAGTCCTGCGGTACAAGAAGTAATTCTTGAATTAAAAAAACGTATTCCATTATCAGATAAAGATACTTATATATTTGCATTTATTAATGAAATGAAAGCATTAATACATCGTGGTGAACTTGTAAGTATTATTGAAAATAAAATTGGTCAGTTGGACTAATTGAATTAAAGCGATAGGGTAGAGTAAATTATAGATTGGTATCACCACGTATTTATAGTGTTTTATTTGCAATCAATATTTTCTTTATTTTATCGTTTTTATTGATGATCGATATAGTTTTAAATTTCTCAATATTTTACCCATCTCCAGCACATATAAATGATATAAAACTTGGTTTAATCTTTAATGTAACTTAGCAAAATACTGTGTTGGTGTACATCCAAGAGATTTCTTAAACATGGTAATAAATGCGGTTACTGAGTCATAACCAAGATTTCCAGCCACTTGTTGAACATTTAATCCTGTTGAAAGTTGGTTAAGCGCAATAAGAATATGTAATTGTTGTCTCCAACGACCAAATGTTAAGCCTGTTTCATGTTTAATTAAACGTGCAAGTGTTCGCTCAGTCATTGCTAAAAATGTGGCCCATTGACGAAGGGTAAAACGATTTGACGGATCTTGCGTGAGTTCATCTGCAATATAACGAATTTTAGGATGCTCAGACATTGGAAGAGATAACGCTTGTATGGGCGCAATAGTGAGTTGTTCTAATAAAACATTGACTAATCTAGAGATTGGGGTATTACATTCATATCTTTGATCTTGTTTAGCTAAATATTGAATGAGTTCTCGCAATAATGGACTAATCGCTAAAGTACAACATTTCTTTGGTAAATCAATTACATTTTCGTCAATAAATAAAAAATAGAGTTGCGCATTATCTGTAGCACGATTGCTGTGAAACATTTGACTTGGGATCCAAATTGCGTGTTGAGGTGGAGCAATCCAAACAGCATCTGTCACTTTACATACAACACCACCTGTCATGGCAATTAACAATTGTCCTTTTTCATGTTGATGAACGGGCTGTTCAACATTATTGTCTTGAACATTTATTTTAAGGGCGATTGCAGGCTGTTCAAACTGATCGGGATTAAAGTCTAGTACTGAACAACTTAATGCGGTGTGATTTGTCATAATTTAGAGATTAACTGTCATTATAGATATATTGTACACAAATTATTCTGATTAGAATAAATGCCATGGTCTGTACTGAGTAAAAAATATGGTATTTGCAATGAATGGTAAAAGTAAAAAAAGCATGATTTTTTTAATCATTGGAATTTTACTGATCGCCGCTAATTTACGCGCTCCTTTTACTGGATTACCACCATTATTAGGTATTTTAAGTCATGACTATGATTTAACTACGGTTGCAGCAGGCGTGTTAACAATTGTACCGTTATTGGCTTTTGCAATTATTTCACCATTTGGTGGTTTTTTTGCTCAAAAATATGGTTTAGAACGCAGTCTATTTGGCGCTTTAATTATTATCGCCTTAGGCATTCTTTTTAGGTCTTTAGAAAGTATTTGGTGTTTATATTTAGGTAGCTGGTTGATTGGCATGGGAATCGCTATTGGAAATGTGCTATTACCAAGTTTAGTAAAGCGCGATTTTCCCGATAAAATTGCTTTAGTGACCAGTGCTTATGCCTTGACAATGGGAATTGCAGCAGCCATATGTTCAGCCATTGCGATTCCTTTAGCTAATAGTTTTGGGTGGCGTGGTGCTTTAGGTATTTTTCTTATTTTACCTGTAGTGGCAATGCTTTTTTGGTTCCAACAGTTGGGTTCGAAAACTCAACCGATAACGACCACTGTGAACTCATCTTATGAAGGGAAAATTTGGCGTTCAAGTATTGCATGGCAAGTGACATCATTTGTCGGATTAATTTCTGCAATTTACTATATTATTATAGGATGGCTTCCGATGATTCTAATCGAAGCAGGAATGACCCCAGTCGAAGCAGGCACACAACATGGTATTTTGCAACTGGCGACCGCAATACCAGGTTTAATTCTAGCTCCAATTATCTCAAAAATGGATAACCAACGCCTGCCAGCGGCAATGAGCTGCATACTTTCAGGGATTGCCTTATTGGGTATCTTATGGTTTCCAGCATTAAGTTTTGTTTGGTCTATTTTATTTGGAATAGGCATTGGTGCAGGATTTATTCTTGGTTTAACATTTATTGGATTACGAACTCAAAATGCTCAGCAAGCTGTTGCGCTTTCTGGAATGTCTCAATGTATTGGATATTTGTTAGCAGCAATAGGTCCAATTGCTATGGGGGCTTTACATGATGTGTTAAATAGCTGGACAATTCCATTGTATATTGCAATTTTATTGACAGTTATTGCGGCAATTATGGGCACATTTGCTGGACGAAATATTCATATTAATTATGAAAATAATTCAAAAAATTAAAAAAGTATTCATGAATAAATTATTTCAATGATCAACAATTAAGAAAATTGCGAGAATAAATACATTTGTGGATTTGAAAAAAATCCACAGATTATTATGCTGTATAAGCAACTTGAATGAGGTCTATTCAAGTTGAAAAATAGATCATTTATTATTAAATTTTAATATTTGGTGATAGTTAAGCCTTTTTCATTAGATTCTAATTTAAATTAATGTATGAGGAAGTTCCAAATATTATTAATTCGTTCTGATAAGATAACTTTACTTCGAATTAAATAAACATCCTGAAAAAAATTATAGCCATCTAATATTTTTAATTTTTTTTCTGATAATTCATCTTCAACAAGTAAACGGGGAAGCCAAGCAACACCTAAGCCTTGTAAAACCAATGCTTTTAAATCTCCAGCATTATCTGTTTCATAAAGTGTTCTATAATTGAGTTTTTCCTCAATGATGGCATCAACACACTTTCTTAAATAAGCTTGTTTACTATATGCCAAGAGAGGGAAAAATTGTTCTAGCGTATATTGGGGATATTTATCGAATGCTGTTGTAACGGGTAATATTTCCATACGGGTAATTTTATGAAATGCAAAATATGCATGATCTAACTGTTGTAGAGTTTGTTGATCGCAGTAACAAATCAAAAAATCACAAGAACCATCTTTGAGTAAACGCATGCCATGCTGTAAATTTGATGCAATTATTTCTAATTTTAGGTCTTCGTAATGTGTTGAGAGTTCATGAATATATTGTGGAAAAAATTGACTGACCAATGAATGAGAAACTGCAAATTTTATAGATAGCTCATTGTTCTTAATATTTTTTTCTAAATACTTGATGGTCATATCAAGTTGATTTTGAATATTTTTGCATGATGCAATTAACACCTGTCCTGCATCAGTAAAATCGATACTTTTACTATATCTTTTTAAAATCTGAAATCCGAGTGCCTCTTCAATATTTTGAACTCTGCGAGTAAATGCAGATTGCGTGATATGACGTATTTCCGCAGCTTTTGAAATTGATTTTTCATGTTCTAGCGCGAGCAAGTCTTCGATCCATCGAATTTCTAACGTCATTGTGCTTTCTCAGCCAAGATTTAATTTAAGTATTATAACAAGTGATATGCAAAAAATGCATACAGATATATTTTTTTACATTAGCCAATGATGTTTCCTTTACCTAAGATAAATTCACTCTCTAGCTTGAATGACATGGCAAATGAATATTGAAATTAAGACACGGACTGAAAAAGATTTATTAGGATTTAAGGAAATTCCATTTCATTGTTATTATGGGGTTCAGACACTACGTGCACTGGAAAATTTTAATTTAAGTCCAAATAAGCTAAGTCATTTTCCAACATTTATTCAAGCGCTGGCAATGGTGAAATTAGCGTGTGCTGAGGCAAACTTTAAATTAGAAAAATTAGATGAAAATAAATATCAGGCAATACAATATGCTTGTCAGCAATTAATGCAAAAACAATATCATGAACAATTTCCTATTGATATGATTCAAGGGGGTGCTGGTACCTCAACCAATATGAATGCCAATGAAGTGATTGCAAATATTGGTTTAGAATTTTTAAATCATGCTAAGGGCGAATATCAATATTTACACCCAAATAATGATGTTAATATGTCGCAGTCAACCAATGATGTGTATCCAAGCGCGATAAAAATTGGTTTGTTATTTGCACTTGATCAGCTCAATTTACCATTTCAAAGTCTGATTCAAAGTTTTAATCATAAAAAAGATGAATTTTCTGATATTTTAAAAATGGGGCGTACTCAATTACAAGATGCAGTTCCAATGACTTTAGGGCAAGAGTTTGGCGCATTTGCCAATACTCTACAAAATGATTTAGATAAGTTAAATCAAATTATGCCAGATGCCTTAAATGTTATAAATTTAGGTGGAACAGCAATTGGGACTGGAATAAACACAGAAGTTGCATATCGTATTCATGCAATTCAAGCATTATCTGAAATTACAAATAAAACAATCAAAAGTTCACCCGATTTAATTGAAGCGACGTCTGATATGGGAGACTTTGTTCTTTTATCAAGCTTATTAAAACGCACTGCTACTAAATTATCTAAAATCGCAAATGATTTACGTTTATTATCAAGTGGACCACGGACTGGGATTAATGAAATTCACTTAGAAGCGCGCCAACCAGGCAGTTCAATTATGCCAGGTAAAGTAAATCCTGTAATACCTGAAGCAATGAATTTAGCATGCTATCAGATTATTGCGAACGATTTAGCCATTACTTTAGCTGCAGAAGCAGGACAATTACAGTTGAATGCGATGGAACCTCTTATCGCATTTAAATTGTTTGAATCTATTGATTTATTAGGTAAAGCAATGCAAATGTTTGAACAAAAATGCATTCAAACAATTCGTGCTAATGCAGACCATTGCCAACATTTAGTTGATCATTCTATTGGTATTATTACCGTTTTAAATCCATATTTAGGCTATGAAGCAACAACTCGAATTGCAAAACAAGCAAATGAAACAGGTGAAAGTATTTTAAGCTTAATTAAAGTTGAACAATTACTGTCTGATGAGGTTTTAGCAGATGTTCTTTCTGTAAAGAACATGGTTCACCCTAAGTAAATCAATGGATTGATGAATAGAAAAGATGGATATTTTTGAAAGATCTTTTCTATGGGGTAATGAACTTATGTTTACTTGTTTCTTTTAAAAAGAGCAGGACAATCATCATACGGATGATCGTCCTGCTATTCTATTGCACAATTCAAATAATTATTTAAGTTTTTATATTCGATATATCAATATGACAGAATAAAACTACACGTTTATTAAGGATGAAGCTTTAGATTTTTAATGGCTTTATCTACAGACTTTTTGTGACCAACCAGTGCTAAACCAACTAAATTAAGCTTATTTGCATCTTCTGCAAAAAATACTTGACGGTTGTCTACGTCATTTTTTGTTGTAAACATTGCTTCTACATATGGAATGATGGTGAGTTCGAGCTCCAAAGCTTTTCGATGTGATTTTTGAAGCTCCATTAAATTTGCTGTAAATATTAACATTGGCAATCCCAGTATTTTGCCATAATGCTGATGGTTTGAATCAATATAAGTTTCACCTATTGCTTCAGGCGTTTCAGAAGCAATACCAGTTGCTAAAAATGCGACAACATTCAGTTTTTGCCACATTGCAAGATCATGACGAACAATTAACGCAATTTTAGTGTCTGACATAAATTTACTTTCCATGGATTAAAATGGCATCATCATGCATTCATTGGTGTTGATTCTAGAAGATTTGTGAATTTGAACTTTATCGCTTAATTCATTTGCATTGCGAATATTGGATACCATACACAGATGAATAGGCTCATGGCTAATATCCGATTGAATATGATGATTTGCTGATTTGAGTTTAATAATTGTTTTGTGACAATACCTAACCAAGCCCAAGCAAATAAACAAGGAATGGAAATAAGCATGAATATTCCAGAAAGCATAAATAAAAAGTGAAGATAATTGGGGGTATTTGATAAATATATCGTAATGACAGACATTGCCATAATCCAAGATTTTGGATTGATGAGCTGTAATAAAAAACCATGAAGAAAACCAATTTTTTGTGATTTTTTTTCTAGATTGACTTGAATATTCGGCTGATATTTATATATTTTCCATGCTAAAGATGAAAGCCATACTCCACCAATAATACTTAAAAATAGCTTTAAAGTCGGGTGATGATTGATGCTTTGACCTAAACCAACACCAAGTAGTAAGACGAGTAACGCTGCTCCAATGCTTGCTCCTAAAATAATAGAAAAAGATTTATTTAATCCATATTGATGACTTGTACTTAAAATAAGAAAATTTGTCGGCCCAGGAGTGATGGATGCAACAAATGCAAAAATACAAAATGCCCAAATACTTTCCATAACATTTCTCAAAAAATAGACAACGCTATTTTTAAAAAAATGGCTAATCTAAATATAGAATATTTGTGCAGGATTTTTGGTATTGATATAAAGTCATACCATAGCAACGTCTAAACCAACGGCCCAAATGACTTTGATCTGAAAAGCATAAATTTGTTGCAATTGTAGCCAATGAAAAACCTTGTTTAATGAGTTCTTTTGCTTTATCTAAGCGTAATCGAATGAGATATTGATGTGGTGCTGAATTAAAAGATTGTTTAAAAACACGATTAATATAAAAGCGGTCTATGCCTACCATTTGGGCTAATTCATCTAAACTAATTTCCTTAAATATATTCTCATGTAAAATATCACGTATTTCTAAAGCAATATCGGGTAAGGATTGAATGGCATTTTCACGAAATTTAATAGATTGAGTATCAACTAATTTTTCTAATAAAAAATCAAGTTTAGTATCAATTAAAAGTTGTGGCTCTTTATGCTGAATTGCATGAAAAGTTGTGAGTACGAGGTTCGCAATTTGATGATCAGATTTTAGTGTCGACTCAATAGATAGTTCATATGTTTTAGACTTTTTCTCAAATAAACCATCATAGCGATGTTTAATCCACTGAGGATCAATATGTAACATTTTATACGTAAAACCAAAAGGTTCTGGTGCATATCCATCGTGAACTTCGCCAGGTTCAAGCATAAAAACTTGACCTTGATGGCTTTGGATGAGTTTTTTTCGACAATGAAATTGTTGAATACCTGATTCAGTGACACCCATTAAATAGCTTGAGTGAAAATGAGGATCGTAAGCATGACCTTTGAAATGAGCGTGAATGAGCTCTATTCCAGTTTTTTTATCTTGCTCAACATTGACCCAATTACTCATTGAAACCTAACATGAACACTAAATGAATTTATATGATTTTATTTTACATAAAAAGATCATACGTAACGAAAGTTTATTTATATTTAATGTGTTTTATATAATTATTGTTTCATTACGCTTCATCATACTGATAAAAAGGAATGAACTCCATCTATAGAAATAATGCTAAATTAATCAAAATTTATTACTTGATTGATGATTATATTCTTTGCAATATCATGAAGAGAAAGAATAAATATCTTGATGACGATAAAATGATTTAGGAGTTGCAGATGAGTAAACAATTCAAAGAGCAAGTTACATTAAATGATGGTTATCATATTCCAAAGCTTGGTTTAGGCGTTTGGCAAGCAACAAATGAACAAGCAAGTGTTTCTGTAAGAGAAGCGTTACTTCATGGTTACCGCTTAATTGATACAGCATCTATTTATGGTAATGAAGAAGGTGTCGGTTTAGGGATTAAAGACAGTGGTTTAGATCGCAAAAAGATTTTTATTACCACAAAAGTTTGGAATGATGCTCAAGGTGAAAAGGCAACAACTTTAGCATTGGAGCAAAGTTTGGAGCGATTAAATTTAAATTATATTGATTTATATTTAATTCATTGGCCTGCTGCACAAAAGGACAAATATGTTGAAACGTGGAATACATTAATTCAATTAAAGGCACAAGGATTGATTCGTTCTATTGGCGTTGCAAATTTTCATGAAGAACATCTAAAAAAACTCATACATGAAACCAATGTTGTGCCCACAATTAATCAAATAGAAGTCCATCCATATTTGCAACAGCATGAATTACGCAAAGTAAATCAAGCATTAAATATACAAACACAGTCTTGGAGTCCATTGGCACAAAATAAAGCAATTAACGATGGTGTTATTGAAGAAATTGCAAAGAAACATCATAAAACTCCAGCACAAATTATCATTCGTTGGCATTTACAAAATGATCTCATCTTAATTCCAAAGACGACGAACACCTTAAGAATTAAAGAAAACTTTGATGTCTTTAATTTTGAATTAGATCAAAATGATTTGGTGAAAATTACATCGTTAGATAGAGGGGAGCGTTTGGGTCCAGATCCAGACAGCTTTGAATAATCGTTGCGACTTACAAAGCTATATATCGAGTTAAATATAGCTTTGTAATAAATTATTTTTAGAAGAATAATTTAAATAATCAGGTTATATCTGTTTTATTACTGGTTGATCAAACTTGAGTATATTGGCTAAATAAAAAAGATTAAGTCGGTTTTACTATTAAAATAATAATGAACTAAAGTCTATATAAAATAAACCTTGTTTTGATTTATGATTTTCTTTTCTAAATGTTGAATAAGTCGTTCAACTGATTCAGTTAGCTTAGTCTATTCATATAAAAACAAGGGGTAATATGCAAAAACAATACTTATCAATTTTAGAGTATCTTCAACGTCAATTAAAGGGTACATTAAGTGAATATGAATATACACATATGAATTATCCGACACCTGTTTCTCAATTATTAGGATTTAAATTAGTCGAAATTGAGCGAGGAATGGCGGTGCTTGAATTTCATGCTAACGCTGAAATTCATGGAAATCAACAAGGGACGGTTCATGGCGGAATGCTTTGTGAGCTTGCAGATGCAACCATTGGAACAGCACATTCTACCGTAATGAATGAGGGTGAAAGTTTTACCAGTATAGATCTGAAAATGACATTCTTGCGTCCTGTTTGGAAATCAATCTTAACAGCATCTGCATATCCAACTCATTCGGGTAGAACGATCAGTCATTATTGTTGCGAAATAAAAAATGAAGAGGGAAAGGTTGTTGCGGTTGCGCACAGTGCTGTTATGACATTACGTGGAGATCAAGCGAAAGGACGTTGATCAAATAAGTGGCGTTGGTGTTTGGATCACGTAGAGCCAAATATGTAATATGTTTTGCGCTAAAAATATGTGATGAGTGTAATAGCGTAAAGTTCATTGGTAAAACAGCCAATTAAGTTATCAGTTGATTGTCACATTTCTATCTTACATTCATACATTTTTTAGATACTAATAATGTAATTATGATAATTAGGTGACAGTCAAAATTTGAATTAATATTTTTTATAGATCAAAAACAGCATAAAAAAGAATAAATACAATTTTTAACATATTGATTTTCTGATTTCTTTGTTAAATTATATAAATTTTAAAAGTCAATTAAACTTTAGTCTATGATTAATTATCAGGCAAGATAGTGAAAATTAGGAATGATTTTAGACAACGGAAAGTCTCGCGCATGGAAAGAAAATCCAATGGTACACAAGCTACATCAGTGATAACAATTTTTTTATGTTTTGTTATTGCGGTGATTGAAGGCTTAGATTTACAGGCTGCTGGCATAGCAGCATCAGGAATTAAAGAATATTTTTCATTATCTCCGGAACAACTCGGTATATTTTTTAGTGCGGGTATTTTAGGTTTATTACCTGGAACGCTTTTTGGTGGACGGTATGCTGATAAAGTAGGGCGTAAAATTGTATTAATTTGGTCAGTTGCTATTTTTGCTGTTTTTACCCTTATGACCGTTTGGGTTGAGTCATTTACACAACTATTAATTGTTAGGTTTTTGGCAGGAATGGGTTTAGGTGCAGCTTTACCAAACTTAATTACTTTGGCATCTGAAGCAACAACATCTGAAAATAGAGGAAAATCAGTTGGATTGATGTACTGCGGATTACCCGTTGGTGCAATTTTATTGTCATTCTGGGCGGCATATGATCCAACAGGAAACTGGAAATCGATTTTTTATATTGGTGGAATTCTTCCACTGCTTGTCATTCCATTTATGATTAAGTTTTTACCTGAATCTAAGGAATATTTAGCAACTAAATCTCAAACTGATCAAGAAGGGCAACAAAGCAGTTTTAAAGATTTATTTAATAAACAATATGCAGGACGTACATTATTGTTATGGGTAAGTTATTTCTTTACCTTGATGGTGGTTTACATCATGTTGAGCTGGTTACCATCTTTATTTATGGAACTTGGCTTTAGCAGAAAAGATGGCAGCATGGCGCAAGTATGTTTCATGATCGGTGCTTTCTTCGGAACAATTATATTGGGCATGTTGATTGATCGTTGGAATAAAGTTGCTGTTATTATTCTCATGTACATTGGTATTTTAGCGGGTTTGGTATGCTTAAATTCTGCAACCACATTAACTTCGATTTATTTAGCAGCGGCATTAACAGGAACATTTACAATTGGTGGTCAAGGTGTACTTTATACCTACGGTAGCTATATATATCCTGCACATTTAAGAGGTACAGGAGTTGGTGCTGCTTCTGCAATGGGACGTGTAGGTGCGATGTTGGGACCAACAATTGCAGGGTTTATTTTAGCTGCAGGTGCAGGCGCTTCTGGTGTATTTACCGCAGCAATTCCAGGAATCGTTTTATCTGCGATTATTATGGTTATTCTTTCAAAGAAATTGGCAAAAAGTGAAAAAGAAACCAATGCGCGTTCAGAAGCTGCACATACGTAATTAAATATAATTTCTCAATTTAAGGTTATTCACATATTATGTAAATAATATGTGCTAACCTTTTTTTACTTGAGGTAATTTAAAAGGATTTAATTTATGATGAGTTTTAGACATTTAAAATATTTTATAGTGATTAGTGAAGAAAAAAGCTTTGTTTCAGCAGCAAAAAAACTAAATACTGTTCAGTCTTCTTTAAGCCAGCAGATGAAAGATTTAGAGGATTATATTGGTGTTAATTTATATGAAAGAGGTCGTAGGGTTATTACTTTGACTGCAGCTGGTGAGGTGTTTTTAGAACAAGCTAAGAAAACATTAGATGAAGCTGAAAAAACATATCAAGTTGCTAAAAATTTAAATACAAGTAATAAAGCAACATTGAAAGTAGGTGTCTTAGTTGGCGCAGAGGTGAAACTGCCTAAAGAAATACTGGAAAGTTTAAGTGAAGAAGCATTATTTGGTAATATTGAAATCATAAGTGGCACATGTCCAGAATTGATTGAAAAGTTAAATAAAGGCTTGGTTGATTTAGCTTTTACGCGCGCTGATATTAATAATGCTGATATTAATAGTATAAAATATATTGAAGAAGAGTTATTGTTATTACATCCTAAAAACCATTTTTTAAGTCGATATCCTTATATTCCGATTAAAGAGCTAAATGGTGTTGATTTTATTATTCCATCTGAAGTGAATGCACCTCAGTTAAATAAAAAAATAAATGAATTTTTTAAAAAAAATAATATTAATATAAATATGGTTTTGGAAACAGAAAATGCATTTTCAACGATGAGCTATGTGAATATGGGGCTAGGGTGTGCTATTTTACCAGATTACATTTCTACAATATTAACTGAAAGTGTAGTAGCAAAAAAGTTTTTTAACTTAACACCAAGTATTTCATTATATATTAATTATCGAAAATTTCATCAAACTGAGTTTTTAGATAAACTGGTGAGTTATTTTAAAAATGAAAGATCTATATAGATCTTTCATTCATTTTTATTGATTTAGAATTTCCAAGTATAATCAATATTAATGCGAGTTTCTTTTGCAGGTTTAAAGCTCGCACTTTGATGGAAGTTATTATCAGATATCATATGGCGTGCGCGTAAACTCAAACCTTTTAACTGACCTGTTTGTAGGATGTATTGAATATCAAAGTCTAAAGAATCTTCTTTGAGATTATTACCACCTAAATGAGGTAAATTGATATCAATACCTTTGGTATATCGGGTCATAAAGCGTAAACCAGGTAAATAATCTTTGAAGTCATAATCATATCGAAGACCATAGACTTTTTCTTTGGGGTTGAGAAAGTCGACACTCCAGCCATCAATAAACAGCAACACTTCTCCGCCTGTGAGGTAGGGATGCGCAGTATCACCAATATTCTGCATGGTGCTAAATGTGAGTGTATGATTTTTATAACCAACACCTAAATTACCTGTTAATAAGGTGTTATCAATTCGTCCAGATGTCGATTTACCATCATCTTTACTGTGCCAAAAACGTAGGTCTGTCAATAGTTTAGTGTCTTCTGCTACTTTGTAATTATTTTTAAATGTGAATGCAGATTGATGGTAAATATCACGAATAATACCGTGATATAACCCGACTTGAGTTGCTGGAGAGTAGCTATATTTTGTTCCTATATAAGATAGGCTATCGGTTTTAGAAACTTTAAAACGACCATTTGCACCCACAATGGCCATATCTTCGTAGTTGGTCGAATCTCGGTGATTGACTTGATCAATATAACCCGCGATAAAGTCAAATTTTTCAATATCTTTGGAGTCAAATAGCACACCACGGTAAGTTTGGGGGAGGAGGCGTGTTGGTGAACTAAATACAATTGGGTTCCACGGTTGTACAGTACCGAATTTTAATTCAGATTTCTGATATTTTATTTTTCCAGTTGCCCCAATTTCACTGGCAGTTTTAGTGCGTTGGCGTGTAATTGGATCGGTTGGTAATAAACCAGTGCTTAAATATTTATCACTACCATGTAGTTTAATGGAAGACATTGCAATAATATCAAGACCGAAACCTACAGGACCTTCTGTATAGCCAGAATTTAGATTTAAAATAAAACCTTGTGCCCAATCTTTTGCACCTGGAATGGCTTTAAAATCTGTAAATTCTCGATCTAAATAATAGTTTCTAGCAGTTAAGCTACCATTGGCATCTTTAAAAAAGTCGCTTGCAAATACAGTTGAGTTAATTAAGCATAGAGGTAATAAAACCCCTTTGATGATATTCATAATATTTCCTTTTAAATCAAATTTAGATAAATATTCCTTTTATCTAATATTTTTATTTTATTTATTTTTGATTAATAAGAAAAATTCAAATAATAGTTTTTAAGTTTTATAATTTATATAAGTTTGGGCTATATATTAAAAAATAAATATTGATTTTAATATATAGCCAGTGGTTTTAAACTTTATTTAATCCCATGATGAATTAAATAATTTTTAATAACTTGGTTGAATTCTTTATGTTTTTCAACTTGCGACCAATGACCACATTGATTAAAGATATGGGCATCTGAGTTGGGTACAGTGTTTAAAATGTCCCAAGAGCGGCTTACAGGAATAACCACATCTTGAACGCCATGTATGAGTAAAACTGGCATTTCAATATTTTTCATTTTTTCAAAATCGAGTGGAAATTCGAAACGATCACGATCACGCGCACCAACGACTTCTAAGATGCGGTCAGAGGCACAATCATTTTCAGCGGCTTCTAAACGAACTTTAACTAATTCATCTGTAACCAATGATTTATCAACAACGAACATTTCTAGTGTTTTACGAATACCTTCAAGAGATAAAACAGGATTTGAATGTTGTTTTAAGGCAGCAGTTTGTTTGGCACCACCTGTTCCCATAGATACAATACCTAATAGGCGCTCAGGGTAGTCTAATGCCATTTGGAATGCTAACCAACCACCTAATGAATTACCGACAATCCATGCTTTTTCAATGCCAGCTTTGTCTAAGAAGCGAATGGCGTGATCTACCCATTCACGAATTCCGTATGGAGTACCATCTGCAACGACAGTTTGTCCATATCCAATAGAATCAATCGCATAGCAATGACCAACTTCGGATAGTTCTTGTAAGTTTAACCACCAGTTTGCTGCTGCTGATACACCTGTACCAGAGCCATGTAAGAATAAAATTGGTGTACCAGAGCCAACTTCATGGTAATGCGTAAGTTCGCCTTCAGCCGTTTCTAACCATTTATCTTCTAATCCAAAAAATGCGTCAGTTTTATAATTTGGAATTTCTACAGTTGACATATCAAGTTCCTTGAGTCATTGAAGAGAGTGGAGATGGTTCATCTTTAAATCAGATCAAAAGATGTATAACGATTTCTAAAATATTTGTAGAGGTTTTAGGTACGAGACAAGCTTTTAGAAGCTTTATTTCAATGATGATTTGAACTTTTTTATCCATAGAAAAGTTATCAATCATCTACAGCAAAACTCTGTACCAGAATGATTATGGTGGAGAATTATTAATTGTTAGACCAATATTATTTTTATACCTTACTATCTATCATTTCTATTATTTGATAGTAATTGTTTGATTTATATTGTTATTTTTAGATTTATGCGTTAGGGGAGTTTTTTAAATAAGGTATCCAAAAATTGTTTTATATTTCGTTGATTATTTTTTCTATGATAACAAACAAACAAGTCAATTAATGGTAAATCTATTTCTAAACGTCGTGTTGTAATACGATCATTTGTTTTTAAAATAGGCTCAATATAGTTAGGTAAAATAGCGCACCCCAATCCCATGCTAACCGAGTTAATATTAAAAAGTATATTTTCTGCATGTTGTATGATGTTGAAATTTAAATTATTTTTTTTGGAAAAGTTCATTACCGTCAGATGTAAAGCAGGGGAACGCTCGATAGATGGAATGATCATGTTGATATTTTTAAGTGCTTGTAACGGAATTTGATGGTACTGCGCTAAAGGGTGATCTTTCGGTAAAATAAAAATCATTTTTTCCCGTAAAATAAGTTGGCTTGTTAAATTTTCATCTTCTTTATTTTCTCGAATAAAGCCAATATCGATCTCTTCGTCTTTGAGCGCTTCAATTTGCTTAATGTCGTTCATACTGCGTAATGCTAATTTTAATTCAGGGTGTTCAAAGCGAAAACTTGGTAAAATATGTGGAAATACTTTAATTTCAACTACGGGAACATAACCAATTTTAAGAATATTTTTTTGTGCTTTTGCAGCTTCTCTGGTTAAGTGAATCGCTTGATCAGCTTGAGCCACGGTTGTGCGTGCATAATCTAAAAATATTCTCCCTTCTTCGGTTAATTCTACTTTTCTTTTGGTACGATTAAAGAGTTTTAAGTTTAAACGATCTTCTAGATCTTTGATTTGTTGGCTCAATGACGGTTGTGCAGTAAATAGTTTTTGCGCAGCTTTACTAAAATTAAGTTCTTCTGAAACAGTAATAAAATAACGTAAATGACGAAGTTCCATCAGACAATCCTTGTACAAAAGAGCAAAAGTAGGACGTATAATTGCAGTAAAATTATAATTAAATTATAGGAAATTAATTTATTTTACGACCATATCAGTGTATAGACATCAGATATTGTTATGCAAGTTTTTAATTTATTTTGTTATATATCAATGGATAATTATTTTTTTAATGGATTAATTGGCAAAATATATAGATGAACATATAAAAAATATTTCACTTAAGTCATCACAAAACTCACTATGGCGCTATGTATTCCAGCTTCGATTTTTGAAGTTATGGCTAAGGAGAGATATGATGAATAAGAAAATTGATTTTCTTGAAATTGATAGATTGGTCGATGTTAAAAATGGGCGAATTGTACCATCTATCTATACAGACCCTGAAATATATGAATTAGAGTTAGAACGTATATTTGGGAGAACTTGGTTATTCCTTTGTCATGAAAGCCAAATTCCAAAATCGGGTGATTTTTTTAATACTTACATGGGTGAAGACCCAATTATTGTGACTCGTCAAAAAGATGGCTCAATTAAAGCATTGTTGAATCAATGTCGTCATCGTTCAATGCGTGTCAGCTATGCAGACTGCGGCAATACACGTGCTTTTACTTGTCCATATCATGGGTGGTCATATGGTATTGATGGTGCAATTAAAGATATTCCTCTAGAAGATTTAGCTTATCCACATGGCGCTTGTAAAGAGAAATGGGGTTTAGTTCAAGTTAATCGTGTTGAATCTTATAAAGGTTTGGTTTTTGGATGCTGGGATGATGAAACGCCAGATTTAATTGACTACATGGGTGATATTGCTTGGTATTTAGATGGTGTCTTGGATCGTCGAGAAGGTGGTTCAGAAATCGTTGGTGGTGTGCAAAAGTGGGTTATTGACTGTAACTGGAAGTTTGCAGCAGAACAATTTGCATCAGACCAATACCATACACTGGTTTCACATGCTTCAGCAGTACAAGTTTTAGGTGGAAAGCCTGGTGATAATGATACCAATCAACTGGGTCAAGCACAGACCGCTCGCCCAATTTGGGAAACGGCAAAAGATAATATTCAATTTGGTCAAAATGGACACGGTTCTGGGTTCTTCTTTACAGAAAAGCCAGACGCTAACTTTTGGGTTGATGGCGAAGTTGCAAATTACTTCCGTGAAACTTTCGAAGAAGCAAAAAGCCGTTTAGGTGATGTCCGTGCTTTACGTCTTGCTGGACATAACAATATGTTCCCAACCATGTCATGGTTGAATGGTACGGCAACATTACGCGTATGGCATCCGCGTGGACCAAATAAAACAGAAGTTTGGGCATTTTGTATTACCGATAAAGCAGCATCAGATGAAGTGAAAGAAGCTTTTGAACGTTCTGCAACACGTGCTTTTGGTCCAGCAGGTTTTGCTGAAGCAGATGATGGCGAAAACTGGATTGAAATTCAAAAAGTTTTACGTGGTTATAAAGCAAGACAAAACAAGCTTATTGTAGAAATGGGAATTGGCAATGAGCGACGTCGAGATGATGGAATTCCAGGCATCACAAATCATATTTTTTCAGAAACTGCAGCTCGAAGTATGTACAAATATTGGGCAGACTTGTTAATTCATGAAAAATGGGAAGATGTAATTAAAGCATCAGAAGCATACGAGAAGGAGCTTGTAAAATGAATCAATTAGTTGATCAGCCATCTGTGCAAAAGCCGTGGAATAAAATTAGCTTAGAGCTTTATCATGATATTAGCCAATTCATGTATGCAGAAGCACAATTATTAGATGATTGGGATTTTCGTGCTTGGTTGGATATTTTGGCAGAGGATATGTTGTATCGTTTAAAAACGACCACCAATGCTCAAACGCGTGACCGTAGAAAAAGCATTTCTCCACCATCGACTTGGATTTATAACGACTCAAAACATGTACTTGAACGTCGAGTTGCAAAGTTAGAAACGGGAATGTCTTGGTCAGAAGAACCTCCTTCACGGACGCGTCATTTAATTACCAATATTCGTGTTGAGCTAACTGAAAATTCAAATGAATATTTGGTTCATACAAACTACTTATTGTACCGCTCTCAAAAAGAAACAGACATTATGATTTACGCAGGTAAACGTATTGATGTTTTACGTAAGACGGATCAGGGAATGGGGTGGTTAATTGCTAAGCGTGACATCACCTTAGACCAAGCCACAGTGACTTCACATAACATTACAGTGTTCCTCTAATGAATAAGATTTTTGTTTGTCAAATTGAAGACTTAGATGAAGGTGAAGCACTTAAGGTTGATTGTAATGTTGATGGAATCAATGCAATTGCCGTCTTCAACTTTAATGGAGAGTTTTTTGCCATGAATGACAAATGCAGTCATGGCAATGCCTCAATGTCTGAAGGGTATTTGGAAGATGATGGAACAGTGGAATGTCCATTGCATGCTTCTCGATTTTGCTTAAAAACAGGTGTCCCACAGTGTGTACCTGCAACAGATGCAATTCGTACATTTCCAGTCAGTATTGAAAATGGTTCGTTGTACGTAGAACTATAAAAGGAGTGGTTATGGGTTGGTTAAAGGATGAAGTTGCGCTCATTACAGGTGGTGGTTCTGGTTTAGGACTTGCGCTGGTTGAACGTTTCATTGAGGAAGGAGCGCATGTTGCAGTATTACAGCGCTCTGCTGCTAAAGCTGCAGCATTAAAAGAAAAATTTGGTGACAAAGTGGTTGTCATTGAGGGCGATGTTGCTAAATATGCAGACAATGTTCGTGCTGTGGAAGCCACTGTAGCACGTTTTGGAAAGTTGGATTGTTTTGTCGGTAATGCTGGAATTTGGGATCACTACGCAGACATAGTCAATATGTCTGGAGAGCAGTTAGATCAAGCATTTGATGAAATTATGGGTATTAATACCAAAGCATTTATTTTGGGTGCAAAAGCAGCTTTAGATGAGTTGATTAAATCGGAAGGTTCTATCATTTTCACTTTGTCTAACTCGGCATTGTATTCAGCAGGTGGTGGACCCGTATATACCGCATCTAAACATGCAGGTGTTGGCATTATGAAGGAGCTGGCATATGAACTTGCTCCAAAAATTCGGGTAAATGCAGTAGCGCCATCGGGTATGAATGTCAATATTAAAGGTGCTGCATCTTTAGGACAGGAAAACTTAGGTCTGTTAGATGCACGTGATCCTGAAAAGATAGCAAGAGGCATGCCACTTGATTTTCTACCAGAGCCAGAAGATATGACAGGTGCTTATGTCTTACTTGCATCTCGTCAAAATAATCGACCATTAAGTGGTGTATTAATTAACGCTGATTGTGGTTTAGGAATTCGTGGTTTAAGACAACCCAGAGCAGAATTGTTAAACAATTAAAAGAAGGTTGGAAAGCTTTTAATAGAAGGATTGATTATGGCTGTAAAATTGATATGTGCTTCACATAGCCCATTGATGGAATTCGCATCTCCTCAAGATCAAACACAAGAGAAAAACGTTCGTGATACGTTTAAACGACTAGCAGAAGAAGTTAAACACTATAATCCAACTTTAATTATTGCATATGGCCCAGATCATTTTAATGGTTTCTTTTATGATTTGATGCCAAGTTTTTGTGTTGGAATACGTGCTTCTGCTGCAGGTGATTGGAACTATGGTCCAGGTGAGTTGAATGTACCTGAAGAACGTAGTAAAGATTTAATTCGCCAAGTTTTAGATGAAGGTGTTGATCTTGCGTATTCATACAGAATGCAGGCAGATCATGGGGTGACTCAACCATTACATTTTTTATGTGACGGACAACTTGATCGTTATGCAACGATTCCAGTATTTATCAATGCAGCGGCTGTTCCTCTCCCAACAGTAAAAAGAACAGTCAAACTGGGTCAAGCGATTGCAGCGTATTTAAAAACTTTAGATCTGGAAAATGAACGCGTTCTTATTCTTGGTACAGGCGGGTTATCGCATGATCCACCGACGCCACAAATTGGTTCAGTGCCACCAGAAGTTGAAGAGTTTTTAATTGCAGGACGAAATCCAACAGTAGAAGCTAGAAATATTCGCCAGTCCAAAGTGATTGCTGTGGGAGAAAAACTTGCAGCAGGTGATAAGTCTGTTGCTGTGCCACTGAATTCTGAATGGGATTTAAAAGTTTTAGAATTGTTTAAAAACGCAGATTTTGATGCTTTGATTGCCATGACAGAAGATGATATTCGACAGCAAGGTGGTCGAGGTGGGCAAGAAATTCGGTGTTGGATCGCGGCTTTAGCAACAATGCATGCATTAGGTGAATATGAAATGCAGGTACATTGTTATGAAGCAATTGATGAATGGATTGCTGGATTTAGCATTATTTCTGCTGAATTTAAAGCGAAGGAGCTCAATCTATGACTATAAATACCATTGTCATTATTGGTGCAGGGCAGGCAGGTGCAAGTGCAATTTTAGAACTTCGCCAACATCAGTATGAAGGACAAATTATTCTGATTGGCGATGAAGCACATTTGCCTTATGAGCGACCTCCATTATCTAAAGATGTCATTTTAAATCCAGATTCAACAAAAGTAGAAATACTGTCTGAACAGAAGTTACAGGATTTAAATGTTGAAGTCATTTTAAATAATCCTGTGCAAAAAATTCATCGTCTGGAACATTGTGTTGAGTTAAGTCAGGGTGAAAAAATTCACTATGACAAATTATTAATTGCGACAGGTGCGGCACCAAGACGTTTACCCGTATTAGATGCTTTAGGTCAACATGTATATACCTTACGTAATTTAGAAGATTCACATGCATTAATTTCGGTATTGCAGCCAGAACGTCGCTTAATTTTAGTGGGGGGCGGTGTTATTGGTTTAGAACTCGCTTCATCTGCAACAGCGAAACAGGCTCACGTGACGGTGCTTGAGGTTGGTCCTTCTTTGATGGGGCGTTCTTCACCACGGTTTTTAAGTGAATTTTTATTAGCACAACATCGCCAAGCAGGCATAGATATTCGTTTTGAAGCACAAATTTCTGCTGTAAAGCTTGAAAGTGATCAGGTGGTGTTAACTCTCCAGTCTGGTGAAGTACTACAAGCAGATGCCATCATTTATGGAATTGGCGTTATACCGAATGCACAGCTTGCTTTAGATGCTGACTTGGCAGTTGATGGTGCTATTCAAGTCAATGAAAATTGTCAAACATCTGATGCTGATATTTATGCGGCAGGAGATGTTGCGACTCAGTTACGTGAAGATGGTCAATATCGTCGTGTCGAAACGTGGGAAAATGCCAACCTTCAAGCTGGAATTTTTGCACGACATGTTATGAATGTTGAACATCCTAAAGCTAATCCAGCATGGTTTTGGACAGATCAATTAGGTTTAAATATTCAATTTGCTGGAGATATGACAGTCAGCGATTGGCGTATTAGTAATATTGAAGACGCAAAAACATCGGCTCCCTCATTTATTGCGTATGGATTAAAAGATGGGATTGTCATGGCTGGCGTTACAGTCAATGCCGCTAGAAAAATGCGTGCAATTAAAAAGCTGATTAGTAGCCAAGCAGTATTTGAAAGTATTGCAGATACAGCTTAAGACGTATTTTTCTAGATTTTAGTATTTACTGAAATGGAACAGATGATGAGTATTGAAAATTTAATCGCATCAATTGCGAAATCCTTGACAGATGCAGAACGCAATGCCGTTGCAATTTCACCTATTCGTAGCACACTTGAAGGCAATCATGCCAATGTTGATGTGGCATATGCCATACAAGAAATCAACACATTACAGGCTTTGGCACAAGGGCGTCGTTTAGTTGGTCGTAAAATTGGTTTAACCTCAAAAGTTGTACAAACACAATTGGGAGTAGATCAACCAGATTTTGGTATGTTATTTGCCGATATGGCCTATGGTGATGGTGCAACAATTCCTTTTGAGCGTTTTATCCAGCCGAAAGTTGAAGCAGAAATTGCTTTGGTTCTACAGCATGATTTAAATAAAGAACAACATAATTATGCAGACATTATTTCTGCAACAGCTTATGCCTTACCAGCAATTGAAATTGTAGATAGTCGGATTGAAAATTGGAAAATTAGTTTGCTTGATACTGTGGCAGATAATGCATCATCTGCGGCATTTGTATTGGGTTCACAGCCTGTCAAACTTGAAAATTTAGACTTAGTCAATTGCACTATGCGGATGTTACGTGATGAGAAAGTTGTTTCTCAAGGGCAGGGCAAGGCATGTTTAGCAAATCCACTGAATGCAGCAGTATGGCTTGCTGATGAAATGGTTCGCAGAGGTCGCCCACTTTTGGCAGGTGATATTGTACTCACAGGTGCTTTAGGACCAATGGTCGTCGTGCAATCAGGTGATGAATTTACTGTAGAAATTGATGGATTTACCGCAGTTACTGCAACTTTTGGAAAATAGGAAGTACGCATTATGGAAAAAATTAAAACAGCAATTATAGGATCAGGAAATATTGGTACTGATCTCATGATTAAAATTATGCGTAATTCAAAGCATTTAGAAATGGGTGCTATGGTGGGGGTTGATCCAAATTCAGATGGGCTTGCTCGCGCCGCTCGATTTGGTTTTGAAACAACGGCTGAAAGTATAGAAGGCTTAGTTAAACTTCCAAGTTTTAAAGACATCAAAATTGTTTTTGATGCAACTTCTGCAGGTGCACACGCACATCATAATCAAGTTTTACAGCAGTACGGTATTCAAGTTATTGATTTAACACCAGCAGCAATTGGTCCTTATGTAATTCCTGTAGTTAATCTAGACCAGCATTTAGATGCAACCAATATTAATATGGTGACATGTGGCGGACAAGCAACCATTCCAATGGTACATGCAGTCTCTAAAGTTGCACATGTATATTATGCTGAAATTATTGCTTCTATTGCGAGTAAATCAGCAGGTCCAGGTACTCGTGCCAATATTGATGAGTTTACTGAAACCACTTCAAGAGCAATTGTTGAAGTGGGTGGGGCGCAAAAAGGAAAAGCAATTATTGTTTTAAACCCCGCTGAACCACCATTAATTATGCGTGATACGGTGTATTGTTTTGCTGAACTTGATGCAGACCAAGAAAAGATCCGTGAATCGATTAAAGAGATGGCAGATGCTGTGAATGCTTACGTACCAGGCTATCGCTTAAAGCAAGAAGTACAATTTGAACGTTTTGATGCAGATCGTCCATTGAATATTCCAGGTCTAGGTCAACTTGCAGGGCTTAAAGTTTCTATATTTTTAGAGGTTGAAGGTGCTGCACATTATTTACCTGCCTATGCAGGCAACCTTGACATTATGACCAGTGCTGCTTTGGCTGCTGCTGAACGATTTGCTGAAGCTCATTTGATACGTAAAACTGCATAAGGACATTAACAATGATCAATAAAGACAGAAAAATTTATGTTTCGGATGTCACTTTACGTGATGGGATGCATGCGGTACGACATCAATATTCATTAAATGAGGTTCGACAAATTGCACGTGCTTTAGATGAAGCTGGTGTAGACAGTATTGAAGTTGCGCATGGCGATGGACTACAAGGGTCAAGTTTTAACTATGGCTTTGGTGCACATACAGATTTAGAGTGGATTGAAGCAGTTGCAAGTGAAGTAAAACAAGCCAAAGTTGCGACTTTATTACTTCCTGGAATTGGAACAGTTCATGATTTAAAAGCAGCATATGATGCTGGTGCTAGAGTTGTACGTGTTGCAACACATTGCACCGAAGCGGATGTTTCACGTCAACATATCGAATATGCTCGTGAATTAGGCATGGACACGGTTGGCTTTCTCATGATGAGTCACATGAATACACCTCAAGGTTTAGCCGAACAAGGTCGCCTCATGGAAAGCTATGGTGCACAGTGTATTTATGTCGTTGACTCTGGTGGTGCAATGAATATGTATGATATTGCAGAGCGTTTTAAAGCAATGAAAGATATTCTCAAACCAGAAACAGAAACTGGGATGCATGCACATCATAATTTAAGTTTAGGTGTTGCCAACAGTTTAGTTGCACTTGAGCATGGTTGTAATCGTATTGATGCTAGTTTGACTGGGATGGGTGCTGGTGCAGGAAATGCGCCACTCGAAGTATTCATTGCAGCGGCAGAACGGATGGGATTAAAGCACGGCTGCGATGTTAAACGCCTGATTGATGCTGCTGAAGATATCGTTCGCCCATTACAAGAACGTCCAGTACGTGTTGACCGTGAGACTTTAGCACTTGGTTATGCTGGGGTTTATTCAAGCTTCCTTCGCCATACAGAAGTTGCAGCTGAAAAATATGGTTTATCAGCGTTTGATATTTTAGTTGAATTGGGTAAACGCCGTATGGTGGGTGGTCAAGAAGATATGATTGTTGATGTTGCTTTGACCATGCTAGAGGCTCAAAAAGCTTAAAATTTATATTTTAACTTTTCGTTCAAAACAGCAAATAATTCCTGTTGTTTTGAACGATCATTAAAAATTAAATCGAAATTATATAGATTTAAAGCAATCTTACCGATGTTATTTGTCAATGTATGTTGAGCATTTTTAGTTCTCGAATCATCTTAATCATTCAATTTTCTTCACTAATGATTTGTTATTATCATAAAAACTATAAAATATTTCATACTATTTAATCTTCTGATTTATCTACTAAAATTTGATATTCATAAATGGATTTTTAAGTGTTTCTTATTGTTGTTTTTTATCAATGATTAAAGTATTAAAAATAAAAACTGTAATTTGGTTAATTTATCACTTAAAAACATCTACAAACCTTGAGCTAAATTTGAAGTATTTATAGTGCTATGCATTGTATAAGTTGTGGTTATTTGTTTGATTAATTTGATCGGTATACAGTGGCTCTGAAGATATAACCAACATCAATATGGATGATGAAAGGTCTATAAGGAGTCGTCATGGTTAGCATTGTAGAACATCTAAATTTAGGGAATGGTCAATTAAAAGTCTTAGTGAAGGATAGCATTGATATTCAAGGAACGGTTTGCAAAGCAGGAAGTCAAGCTTTAGAAAATAATGTTGAAGCAGAGCAGCATGCAGACATTATTGAGCAGATTCTAAAAAATGATTGTTCTATTATTGGTAAAACAAATTTACACGAACTTGCATTTGGTATTACAGGCATTAACCATTTTACTGGGACACCAATAAACCCGAAATATCCAGCATTCATATGTGGTGGTTCATCAAGTGGTTCTGCAGTTGCAGTTGCTGAAAATTTGTGTGATTTTTCTATAGGAACAGATACGGGTGGTTCTATTCGTATGCCATCGGCATGTTGTGGAATTTATGGATTAAAACCAACTTTTGGACGTATAAGTCGACAAGGTGTTTTACCAGCATTTTCAACATTAGATTGTGTTGGTCCAATGGCAAATACACCTTCTATGTTGATTCAAGCCATGAAAATCATTGATCCGACATTTAATGTAGAAGATAAGCTGGATATTTCAACGTTAAAATTTGTATTTTTAGACGTGCCTGCACAGACTGAAATATGGCAAACAATACAAGATTTTTTTCATGATGTAGGTATTAAAAATATAGAAAAAACGACATCATCTTATATGCAAAATGCATTTGATGCAGGCATGCAAGTTATTAATTATGAAACATCTAAAGCATTTGCTCATTTACTCGAAAGTAACAAGCTTGGTCAAGATATTCAAGCACGTTTAAAAATTGCAACTTTGACAACTTTGGCAGATGTGGACATTGCAAATAAGATTCGTGAACAATTTACAGAAGAAATAAATCAAATTTTATCTAATTTTGATGTCTTGGCTTTACCTACTTTGCCATCAATTCCGCCTAAAGTACTGGAGGTGGAAAATAGTAAAGCTGTATTGAACTTAACTGCTTTAATTCGTCCATTTAATTTATCAGGGCATCCCGCGTTAAATATTCCACTTGAGACGAGCCATGGTTTACCAGTTGGTTTACAGCTCATTGCAAAGCATGGACAAGATGAAAAACTGTGTTTTCTTGCTAAGGCATTGTTAGATAGATTGAATTCTAATCAGAATAGAACAGTTGAATGATGAATTTAGATGTTATTTTTCAACGCTTAAACAAGCTTGAAGCGGAATCAGCGATTCGTAATTGCATTAACCGTTATATGGAAATTTGCGATGCGTTAAATGCAGATACTAACTTAGATGAGTTAATGGCACTGTTTGATCCCGACAGTATCTGGGAAGGAATTGGTGAAAAGTACGCCAAATCTTTTGGTTGTTATACATCATGGCAAGCCATTTACGATATGTTCAAAACCTACACTCAAAAAGAATCTCATTTTGTTATGAATGCTCATTTTGTGAATTCAGAGCAAATTTATGTAAATGGTGAAGAGGCACAAGCCTCTTGGTTGATGTTGCAAAGTTCTACCTTTAGAGATGGAAATAGCCATTTAAATGCAGCCAAGTTAAGTGTGACCTTTAAACAGCAACAGGACGGTTGCTGGAAAATAAAGCATTTTCAAACCGAAAATATCTTTAGTCGTCCTATATCTCACTGGAATAGTACAGCGATATTGCCAGTACCATCTCAGTCATACACCCAAGGATAAATTGAAAAGGATAATTGACATGAACAGCATCATTCCAATGCAAAACATAGAAATTGATTACAACGAGCTGGTTCAAAGTGACCGTGCCCATACATCTTTATATAAAGATGAACAAATTTTTGAAGATGAAATGGAAAAAATTTACTACAGCACTTGGGTTTGGGTAGCACATGCTAGCGAAATTCCAGAAGCAGGTAGTTATAAAACCATTAATATTGGTAAACAACCTGTGGTGGTTGTACGCGATCGTAAAAAGAAAGTTCATGTTTTATTAAACCGCTGCCGTCACCGTGCAGCGACGGTATGTGAACATAAAAAAGGTAAAACCAATAGCTTTGTCTGTCCATATCATGGTTGGAGCTATGCACTTGATGGCAGTTTACGTGGTGTTCCATCCCCAGGTAGCTATGGTGAATGCTTAGACAAAGCAGAGTTTCCATTAATTAGTCTGCGCGTTGAAGAATACAACGGCATGATCTTTGCGACCTTTAAAGAAGATATTGAACCATTAGAAGATTTCTTAGGCGCTGCGAAAAAGTGGATTGATTTATTCATGAAACAAGGTGCCGGTTATCCAATTAAAGTCTTGGGTGAACACCGTTTCCGTTTCCCAGGAAACTGGAAAATTCAGCTAGAAAACACCACCGATGCTTATCACTTCCCATTGGTGCATAAATCATTCTTAAGTTCTGTCGATGAAAAAACGGAAGAGCTATTTAACTTTGAAAATCAACCTGGTTTTGTTGAAGACTTAGGCAATGGTCACAGTGTGATGGTGATGATTCCTGAATTAGTTGATCTTGAAGAAGAGTTAATGGAGCGTCCAATTCAAGAACGTTTTGAAGAGTTAGCGCAAGCGTTACGCGATGAAGGGCATGAAGAGTTAGAAGTTCGTCGTATTGTGCGTGCTGTCGGTGGATCTGGTTTTAACCTCAACCTTTTCCCGAACATTGCTTGTTCAATGGCTTTCTTCCGAGTTATGCAACCGATTTCAGTGAATGAAACAGAAATTCATCACTCTGTGATTACGATGGATGGTGGTCCGCAAATTGCCAACCAATATCGTCTCCGTTTACATGAACATTTCCAAGGTCCATTTGGTTTTGGTACGCCAGATGATTCAGAAGCATGGGAACGTGTACAACACGGTGCAAATGCAGGCAATGATTTGTGGATTATGTTGAACCGCGGTTTACCTGGCGAAGTTGAAACAGAAGATGGTTTAAAAAGTGATGTGAGTGCTGAGACAGGCATGCGCGCTGCGTATCAGCAGTGGAAAAAGTTGATGACGGCTTAAGGAGAGAGCAATGAAACTGGATTTAAATTTATTAAATGAAGTGACGGCTTTTATATGGGCTGAAGCAGACATGCTAGATCATTTAGAGCATGAGTCATGGTTGAACTTATGGAATAAAGATGGTGTGTATATTATTCCGATTGATCCAAGTTTGACAGATTATGAAAATAACTTGAATTATGCTTATGACAACCATCATATGCGTCAATTACGAGTGAATCGTTTGGAAAATGGTGAAGCGATTTCAGCAACGCCACGCGCAAATACGGTTCGTAGCGTATCTCGTGTACGTATACTAAAAGATGAAGATGGTGAGATTGTTTTACGTTGTGCGCAGAATTTACGAGAGTTTCGTAAAGAGAGTTTAAAGCATTATACGGCCGATGTGACCTTTCATTTAGTGCGTGATGAAGAACAGGGTTTTAAGATTAACCGTAAGATTATCAATTTAGTGAACTCGACAGATACATTAGCGGGTATCAGTTATATTCTTTAATCGTATGCAAGTTAAGCGTGCATATTTCATAATTTTTTGATGATTTGAAATTTATGACCATTTTATATGATGTAAAAGTCACTGATAGATATATGGATGGAGAGAATATCTCCATCATTGCACTGCAATCATCTTCGGATCAAATTCTCCCTGTTTTTGATGCCGGCGCACATATTGATCTACATTTACCGAATGGTATGGTTAGACAGTATTCTTTATGCCAAAACCCAACAGAAAATTCATTTTATCGGCTTGGAATTTTAAGAGATGAAAATTCAAGAGGAGGATCAGAATGTGTATATGAGCAGTTGCATCAAGGCGTTGAATTAAAAATTAGTGCACCCCAAAATCTATTTCCATTGGCTGAAGCGCATCATTCCATCTTAATTGGTGGCGGAATTGGAATTACGCCACTCATTACGATGGCATACCAGCTTCATCATGAAAATCGATCTTTTGAATTACATTATTGTGGTAGTAGTGCAGAAAGATCAGCATTTTTGGTTGAATTGCAAGATGGTATTTTAGCACCATATACTCATTTTCATTTTAAAAATGATGGTGCGAATCACCGTGCATATTTTCAAGATCATTTTCCAGCATTTCAAAAATCAAGTCATATTTATACCTGTGGCCCAAATGCGTTTATGGATTGGGTAGAGCATTTAGCAAAGCAACATCAATTTCATTCAAAACATATACATAAAGAAGTATTCCAAGCAGAAGTTGATTTAACAGGTGATTCATTTGAAGTTATTGCAAAAAAAAGCAATAAAACAATACAAGTATTTGCTCATGAAACAATTTTGACTGCCTTGGCAAGAGAAGGAATTACGATTGAAAAGTCATGTGAACAAGGAATTTGCGGAACATGTTTATGTGATGTGCTGGAAGGAGAACCAGAACATCGAGATGTTTATTTAACAGATGATGAGAAGCAAGATAATGATCAAATAATCTTGTGTTGCTCACGTTCAAAGTCAAAACAACTCGTGCTTGATATTTAAGCGATATCGGCACGCATCATTTCAATTTTCATTTGATAGCCAAAATTTCATGTATTTAAAGGAAAAATACGTGGAAATAGTGAGTATTTGAGAAAAGTATGGATACACGTTTTAAGTTGAAACAAATAAGTTTGGGTGCTCTCTCTTTAATATTGGGAACAGGGAGTGCTTTTGCAGGTTTTATTCAGGATGATCGTTTTTCATTGAATTTAAGGAATTTTTATTTTGATCGACATTTTTCTGACCCAAAGTCAAAAGATGTTGGAAGTTGGTCTCAAGGTATTACTGCGCGTTATGAGTCAGGTTACACAGATAGTATTGTTCAAGTAGGTGTAGATGCAAGTGTTAAATATGCGTTTCGTTTAAATCATCATAATGAAGAACGGCCAGATACCAATTTCCCCTATGATTTTGAGCAAAATAAACTTGCTAAAGATTATTCAAAATATGGCTTAACACTAAAACTGAAATATAAAAATACTGATCTAAAAATCGGTGAACTCTCACCAAAAACACCCGTGGTTTATATTGACGATGCAAGACAACTTCCGACATCTTATGCTGGTATTTTGCTTGAATCTTCAGATGTTAAAGATTTAAAAATTACAGCAGGACGAATTACGCGCATTAATGCGAGAAATGATGATCATTATGAAAAGTTGAGTTTATATACCGCAGGTCCACGTTATGAAAGTAATGGCTTAAATTTAATTGGGTTAGATTACTCCATATTACCCAATTTAAAAACCTCATATTGGTTTGGTCAGTTGGAGGATATTTACCAGCAAAATTATTTTGGACTCTCATATAACAAAGATTTTTCAGATTTTAAAATTAAACTTGATAGTAGCTATTTTTATAATCGAGCAGATGGTAAAGAGCTGTATGGAAAAATAGACAGTCAAGCGGTTGGATTAATGGGAAGTCTTTTTCATGGCGGTCATTTTTTTAATCTAGGTATACAAAAAAATATGGGGGAGAGTATTTTCCCAACATTAGCTGGTTATCCACCGCAGCCATTTTTACAGGCATGGTCGAATGTAGCATTTATTCAGCCTGAAGAATTTATCTGGCATTTCACCTATGTTTATGACTTTAAAGATGTAGGTATTAATGGTCTTAAAACTCGCATGAGTTATCACCATGGAGATCATATTAAACGAGTTGGATTATCGAATAATAAAGAAACAGAAAAAATTATAGGGTTGGTTTATTCAGTACCCACTGGAAAATTAAAAGGTCTCGGCTTTGAATGGAGATATACCGAAACTGATGTGAAATATGGTGCAGGACATAACCCAGGAAACGGTTTTAAAGAAAACCGTTTGATTACGACATATACCATTAATTTTTAATCAATGACATTCTTAAATTAAGGAAGATAGAATGAATATGCAAGTAGAAAGTCCAGAGATAGATGCAAATCGCATCAATTCAAAGAAAATAATGAGACGTGCATGGTTGATTACTGTGCTATTAATTATATTTCAGATGGTGAACTTTGCTGATAAAGCAGTACTTGGACTGGTTGCAGAATCTGTCATGTCTGAATTAGGGATGACAAGCACTGAGTTTGGCTTTATTGGAAGTTCATTTTTCTTTTTATTTGCGATTTCAGGCATTATTGTTGGATTCATTGCGGAGAAAGTTCAAACACGCTGGTTAATTTTATTGATGGGATTGAGTTGGGCAATTTTACAATTTCCAATGCTTTTAGGTGGCGGAGCAATGGCGCTTTTGGTCACTCGAATTGTTTTGGGCGCAGCAGAAGGACCTGCATCATCAATTTCTTTAACGCATGTTCAAGGATGGTTTGAGCCTACATCACGTGGGTTTCCAAGTAGCTTAGTTGCATCAGGTACAACATTAGGACCAGTTATTGCAGCACCAATTTTGGCATATATCATTGCACATCCAGATTTAGGTTGGAGATGGGCATTTGGTTTCCTTGGTTTAGTTGGGGTTGTTTGGACAATTCTATGGGCTTTAGTGTTTAAAGAAGGGCCTTATAGTCATTTCAACAAAGCTCAAGAAAATGTCGAAACATCAGTGAAAACTGTTGTATATGATCCTAATAGTAAAAGTATTGCATCGAGTGTTGATGCTTTAAAACCAGTGGCGATTCGTAAAATTTTATTATCTAAAATGTTTTTAGCAGCGTTTCTTGCAGGGTTGGGGTGTTTTTGGTCACTTGGTTTTTTAACCACATGGGCACCGAAATATATTGCAGCGTTGGGTTCTTTCTCACCTGAAATTATTGCAACCGTTTCTAGTTTACCTTGGATTTTAGGTGCTGTAAGTTTAGCGGGTGCAGGTTTTATTTCTAGACTATTGATGAAACGTCAAGCGACAGTTCATGTTTCATTAGGTGTTGTTTTTGGTCTATTGGTCTTAATTTCCGGTATTGCATTTTATTTGATCCCATTATTAAGTGGTTGGGTTTGTATTTTACTGATTACAATTGCCGCTGGATTTGCTATGTGTTTCCCACTGGCAACTATGGCGGTTGGATTTAGTGTCTGTTCAAAGCAACGAGCGGCTGTTATGGCAACTTTAGTTGCAACAGCTTCTATTGGCGGAATGGTATCTCCAACAATGGTCGGATATTTAATGGATACAGCAGGCTATGTACAACCTCCAAAAGGTGTTCCAATGTCCGCACAAATGGCAGAGAATTTAATTACAGGTATTCATCATGGGTTTGAGTATATTGGTTTGTATATGATTGTGGCTGGAATCATTACAATTTTATTTTTAAATCCTGATCAACTTGCTAAAAAATTAATTAAATAAAACCAGAGGTAAAGCCTAAAATTATTTAGGCTTTACTCTAAATTGAGATTTAAACTCTATAACAAGCATAAAATAAGCTATTCGATATATAAATAGTTTGTTAGTATCAAAATATTCCATTTATAAAAGGATTTTTTAATGGGTAAGTTTGACTATAATTTAATTAAATTATTTTGTACTTTATATGATACAAAGAGCTTAACATTAACTGCTAATTTATTAAATATTAGTCAACCTGCGGTGAGTCAAGCGTTAAAAAAACTTAGAGCTGCTTATGGTGATTTATTATTTATTCGCTCATTTGGAAAAATGGAACCTACATTATTTAGTGAAAAAATTATTCAAAATCTAAAAAAATCGATTGAATTAATTGAGCTTTCATTAAACCATCAAGGATTTAATAATAATTTGGCTCAAAAGAAAAACTTTAATATTACCATGTCTGATGTTGCACAATCTTATTTCATTCCACCTTTATGTATGTTGTTAGAAGATTCAAATTTAAAAACTGATATTAATGTTATTCAGTTAGTACAAGATGAAATTGAAATGAGTATGCGAGATGGAAAACTTGATTTTGCAATTGGAAATTTTCCCACTTTAAAAAAACATAATGTTAATATAATTTCAGAGCGACTTTTTAATGATTATTTTGTTCTCATGGTCAGAGATGGACACCCTTATATTAAAAATGAAGAAAATAAAATAGATTTTGACCAATTAAAATTAATTACAATTAATACCAATATAACAGGTCATTCTGAGATTATTGATGAGATATTAAAAAAGTTTAAATTTGATTGTAAAATTTCAATTCCTTATTATAGTGCTGCACCAGATATCGTAAATAAAACAGATTATGCGGTAATTATTCCAAACTCAATTGCTCAGAAATATAATTTTTATCAACAATTTAAAATATTTCCAATTCAAAGTGATTCAAATTTCATTGAAGTTAATATTTTTTATCATCAATTATTTAAAAATGATTCAGCAATTAATTGGATGAAAAACATTTTAATTGAAAACTTTTCATTTAATGAGTAATGGTTAAATTTATTTTTAGAATATCATAAAAGATAAAATATGATGAAAACTATGGGGTTTAATTACAATGGCACTGTATTAAGTGCCATTGTATATCAATAGAAATTTATTCAATCTTTAATCAAATATGACACTTTTTTGTGGCTTTGAATTAACATTAAGCGTAAAGATATCTGGTCTTGAATAGTGACCATTCACATCGAAATCTAAGTTTGAAGCTTCTAAAATTGAAAGATCAAGATCGACATAAATTTCTGTTTCTTGATCATAAACAGGACCTGCTAGAATTTCACCTAAAGGCGAAATGACCACACTACCGCCATGCATAATGTAATCATTCACATTCGCATTAAGTTCATACTGTTCAATAAATTCTGTTGGATATTCATTAAGCTTAATGGCTTGGCAAGCAGAAATTACAAATACTCGACCTTCTAAAGCAATATGAACCATAGAATTTATCCAAGTCGGTCGATCATCTGCCGTTGGGGTACAATACAATTCTACATGCTGTGCATACATGGCTTGTCTTAAGGCTGGCATATAGTTTTCCCAGCAGATGACAGTTCCAATTTTTCCAACAGCGGTTGATGTGACAGGAATTGTAGATCCATCACCAAAGCCCCAAATGAGACGTTCTTGTCCTGTTGGCATGAGTTTTCGATGGAAACCTGTTAGACCTTTTTGTGGTTCTAGGGTAATACTTGTGCAGTATAAAGTCCGCCCCAATTTTTCAATAATTCCCATCACAATAATAGTATTGTATGTAGTGGACGCTTCAATTAATGATGCGATTTCATCACCGTTAATTTCAACGGCACCTTCGACATATTTTTGATATAAGTTTCGACCTTCATCAGATCGATTACCCACAACAGAACCAAATTTAACGCCTTTGGGATAACCACCTAAAAATGCTTCTGGAAAAACTGCAAGCTGGGCACCTTTTTGAGAGACTCTTGATAATATTTCAATTGCCTTAGCGACGGTTTTTTGTGGTTCAAAGGGGATAGCCGAAGCTTGTATCACTGCTATTTTAACCATAAGAATCTCCTATCCTTTTGTGATATCAACATTGATGGTTTCAGGAAGTTTTTTCCAAAGAATAATGAATGCAATAAATGCCACAGCACTTAAATACCATGCTGGTACATTTGGATTATGAGTGACTTGTATTAAGTAAGCTGCAATAAATGGACCTGGTCCTGCGAGAATTGCCAAAGCTAAATTATGACCGAGTGCTGCGCTGGTTGAACGTGTTGATGCTGGAAAAATTTCGACCAATAAAACAACATCACATACAGCGGTGATCGCAACCAATAGCCCTAAAATGATTAAAGCAATACTAATGGCAAAAAATGAACCTGTATTAATCAGTAAGAAAAGTGGATAAGCAAGGATTGCTAATAAAAATGCGGCACATAAGAGGATTTTACGTCGACCAAACTTATCTAAAGCAAGGGCGACAAGTGGGTTGAAAATGACATAAAAAATGAGTGCTATACTGCAAATAATTAAAGAAATTGTTGGAGAAAGTTGAACGGTTTTTACCAAATGATTATTCATATAGGTAATAAAGTAATAGAGCGATACACCAAATAAAGCAGAAAATGCAAAGGTAACTATGAAACCTTCTCGTTTACTTAAATATTCACGTTGTTCTTCAATCACAGAACCTTTTTTATGTAATTCTTCAAATATAGGAGTATCTGAAAGTTTACGTCGAATGTAGAGTGCAATAATGGTCATGAATAAAGAGAGAATAAAGGGAATACGCCATCCCCATGTCATCAGTTCATGTTCAGTCAGTGTTGCATTAATCCACGCAGCCGTGGCTGTACCAATAAGAAAGGCAAGCCCAGCTGTTGTTGTAATGATACTTGCCGCTAATGCACGACGATTCTGTTTCGCACTTTCGACTAAAAAGATACCTGCGCTAGACCATTCACCACCCACCATCATTCCTTGAAAAAATCGAAATGTAATCAGTAAAATAGGGGCCCAAATACCAATCGATGCGTAACTTGGTAATAAACCAATTAATGTGGTGAATACACCCATTCCAAAAACAGTAATAATTAATACGACTTTTCGCCCCAGTTTATCTCCGATCGGCCCTAGAAGCGCTGCACCGAATGGTCGTGCTACAAAACCGACTGCAAATACGGCAAGTGCCGATAAGAAAGAGACACCTGGTGCATTTGAAGGGAAAAAGAGCATGCCAATGACAGCTGCAAAATAACCATAAATTGCGAAGTCAAACCATTCCATAAAGTTACCAATACCGACAGCAATGGTCCTTTTTGCTGTAGATTGTTCAGGTTTATTTTCATTCAATATTTCACTTGTTGGTGAGGGGGATGAATGATTTACTATTCTTTCCATAATCAAATCCTTGATGTGAGTAAGATTTAGACTATGGAAAATTTATTGATTAAACAAACTATGAATTTTAATGACTATGATTAATTTGATTAATATTGCTCGTCTTGATTTAAATTTATTAATTGTCTTTCATTGTTTAATGAATGAACGAAGTGTTACTCGTACCGCTGTGATTTTATGTGTTTCGCAAGGTGCAATTAGTTCATCATTAAAGCGATTAAGAGATATTTTTAATGATGAATTATTTATTAGAACGAATCAGTGTATGGTTCCTACAAATTATGCAATGGAATTAGCACCTAAAATTTCATTGGCACTTAATACGATTTCATTAATTTCACCTGAGCAAGAAAAGTTTGATCCAAAAACATCAAATCGCGTATTTAAAATAGCTTTATCTGATGATCTGGAAGGCGTACTTTCAAAATCCTTACTTAAATTAATCACTAAAAATAATTTACACGTGACATTTTCTTTTTATCAAACCAGTAGTCAAATTTTTCTACAGACTTATGAGCAACATGATTGTGATTTATTAATCTGTGCAGAACCTAATTTTATTAATCATAACTTCAAAGCAGAAACACTATTTTCTTCGTCATATTCATGTTTATATGATCCTGAATTTCATTCAGCATCTGCATTTTCACAAGAAGATTACTTTAATTGTAATCATGTGCGTATTTCTTATGATGCAAGGAGGGGATTTATTGATGACATTTTTGAAAGTAATAATGTGATTCGGAAAGTTAAAGCTTCTTTTACCCATTTTTCTGGTGCAATGACAGCCATTATTGATACAGATATTGTGGCCACAATTCCAACGTTTGCTGCAAAATATTATGCAAGTATTAGTAAATTAGATTATTGCCCAGTGCCTATTCATGTTCCATCCTTTCGTGTCTTTATGGTGTGGAATACCAATAAAGGCAAAGATCAAGATTTAATTTGGTTAAGAAATTTTATTTCAGATATTCAGTTTGTTTAAATATTCAAAATAAGTTTTAAAAGTTTATAGCAGTTATTTCAGCCTGATTATTATTTGATTAACTTACGAGTAAAAAATTACTCGTAAGTTAAGTGAAATGGCGATTGAAAGAATAAGTTTAACAGTCTTTGAGTTTCTCTCTATATTTAGCTGTAGCATGCCGTGCGCCACAGTTTGTTGAACACCATTGACGATCTCCGCGACGTGACTTATCGACAAATACAACTGGACAAATATGGCTTTTGCATTCACGAATACGATTTGAAAACTCTCCTGAAAATAACTGAATGGCATCTCGTGCAAAGAGAGACAAAATTTGTTCTTGGCTAATTCCGAGTGAATATTCGCATTGATCACCGCTTTTACTCAGTTGTATTTGAGGTGTTGGAAAAGAGGCGAAATGATTGATTACTTGTATATCTGTTTCCAATGGCGGTAAATTTTTGACAGTTGATTGCCCCATTCCATAGATCGCTCTACGTAATTCTGCCATTTTTGTTAGATCTTTAGTGGTTGCTGTATGTGTTGGTGTTGGAAAGTCAATTAATTTTAACCATGTATTCCATACTTCCCCATTGAGAATTCTGTCATAACGTCGCCTAGTCCACTCCCCAAAAGTTTCAACTAAATAAAGACAGGGCATTCCACTTCTAAAATTGAACTTTAAATCTTGTTCAGATAATGGTGGATTATATTCGCATTGGTTATCCAAGATTGCATCCCTAAGCATGAATTTAAGCATGCATCATGATACACATTTTTATGAATGAATAAATAGTTGGTAGGTTATTGGTTATATATATAACATATGTTGAAAATAATATAAGTCAATTTATTAAGATTATTTAGCTACATTGATTAATTTGGTGCAAACAATATTCAAATAAGTGATATTTATATTCATAATAATTATTTTTTGTATAAAAAAATATATGCGATATTGCTATTCGTTATGTAATTAACTCATAACATGATGAGGTGATGAATTGAATGCTACACACATTTCCCAATATCCAAGAGATCATAAGTTGCCATTATTGCCTAGAGATTTGGCACTCATTGCATTATTCGCTGCCTTTATTGCAGTCTTGGGTATGTTAGGAATGATTCCGTTAGGGCCAGTTGCAATTACATTACAGTCCATGGGTGTCATGATGACAGGCAGCCTCTTAGGCGCGCGAAGATCATTGAATGTGATCGTGACATTTATCGCTTTAGTTCTAGCTGGGCTTCCATTATTAGCAGGTGGTCGGGGCGGAGTAGGAATTTTATTTAGCCCAAGCATTGGATATTTATTTGGGTGGATTCCTGGTGTTTTAACAATTGCATGGTTGGCACCTAAACAGCCCACTCGTTTTTTATTTATTAGGTTTTTAATTGCAAATTTAGTTGGTGGCATCGTTGTTATATATGCCATAGGGCTGCCTATTGCAGCATGGCGTTTAGATAATGGTTTACTTGCCATTATGCTTTCAGCAATCGAGTTTCTTCCTGGAGATATTGTGAAAGCAATTATCGTTTCTTTGGTCGCAGCCTCATTGCTTCGGGCTTATCGGATCCCAAAAGCTGGGCTGAGATAAAGAGTCGTTTTAAATCAGGAGAGATAAGTCATGATTTCAGTTCAGAATATTAGCCACAGTTTTGGTAGTTGGGTTGCCTTACGTAATATATCGTTAGAATTGACAGAGAAGCGAATTGCCATTATTGGTGCAAACGGGGGAGGAAAATCGACTTTAGCAAGAATGTTAAATGGATTATTGGTTCCAGACCAAGGTCATGTTCTTGTCAATGGAATTAATACAAAGTTAAAGCCGATTGAAGCCAGAAGACATGTTGGTTTTATTTTCTCAGATGCAGATAGTCAAATTATTATGCCAACGGTGCAAGAAGATGTGGCATTAGGATTACGCTGGAAAAAGCTGAAAAAAGAAGTCGTTCATGCTGAAGTTTTGCAAATATTAAAGCGTTTTAATTTGCATAAACATGCAGATCATCCTGCACATTCACTTTCAGGTGGACAAAAGCAAATGTTGGCGCTGGCATCAGTTTTGGTCACAGATCCGAAAATTTTAATTTGTGATGAACCAACGACGTTATTAGATTTTCATAATGTGAATGTTTTTGTTAAAACCATTCGGAATTTGGAACAGCAAGTGATTCTGTTGACGCATCAATTAGAAATCATTGAAGACTTTGATCGTGTATTAGTGGTAGATCAAGGACAAATATATTTTGATGGAGCACCAGCAGAAGCCGTTAAACAGTACAAAACTTTGGTTGAAAGCAGATTGGCTGATTTTGAACAGGAGTCGGCTGCATGATTGAGTTATATGTCAAAGAACATTCTTGGTTACATCAACTTTCTGCTCGATGGAAGTTTTTAGGGTTAATTGTTTTTGTTACAGCCTTAAGCCTAAGCCCTAATCTTCTTTCTTATATCGGTTTTTGGGTTGTTCTTGTTGCTGTTTACTGGAGTGCATCGTTAGGATTTAAGCATATTTTCAAAATCTTTATTCGCTTACTTCCTTTTATTGTGCTGATTGTATCGGCACAAGCATTAACCATTGGCTGGGAGCATGGCGTTCGTTTATCTGCACAGCTTTATATTGCAGTTTTAGCCGCAGGTCTTTTAACGCTAACAACGAATATTTCAGAAATGTTAGACACATTTGAATGGGCATTAAGCCCTTTAGAGAAATTAGGAATAGATACATGGCGTATCTGCTTAGTTTTGACATTAACGCTACGTTCTATTCCCACGGTATCAAGAGCATTCCAAGTGTCAAATGATGCATGGAAAGCAAGAGGATTTGGTCGAGCAAGACATCATATTATTTTACCAACGTTAATTCGAATGTTTAGAAGCAGTGAGAAAATTGGTGATGCAATTTCTGCACGAAATATGGATGTTTCTCCTCCCAAAGAGCCTGAAGACACCGTACAAAAGATTAAGATTGTGAATGAGTACAAAGTATGACAGCGGTACATGTGATTAAGAGTGAATCGGAAATTAGCTATATTTTAAATCGTATTGTTCCTAGAATTGCTCAACATGCGATAGATCGTGATTTCCAAGGTCTAATTGCAAATGAGGCAATAGAATTGATTGCTCAAAGTGGTTTGTTGGCACTGAATGTACCAAAGGAATTTGGCGGCGTTGATGCAAGTGCAGTGAGTATTGCAAATGTATGCCAGAAAATTGCTGAAGCAGATCCTTCAGTATCTCAATTATTTCAACCACATTTTGCCGCAGTGGATGCTTTAAGTCGTGTCGGAACAGTAGAACAACAACAGAAGTTTTTTCATGAAGTATTGGATGGTGCGTGGATTGGTAATGGAACCAATGAAATTGGTGTTCCACGCGGAGAGAAACACTTACTGACAAAACTTCAAGCTTTGGACGATGGCTCTGGTTATGTGCTAAATGGTAAAAAATTCTATAGTACTGGTGCAAGTATTGCGCGTTGGATTGCTGTTATGGCAAAAGATCCGCATGATCGACTTGGTGTTGCTTATGTACATCGTGATGCCATTGGTTTAACCATTGAGCAAGACTGGAATAGTTTTGGTCAGAGAGGAACATCCAGTGGTACTACAGAATTCAAAGATGTCTTTATTTCAAAGGAAAACTTTGTCGAGCGATGGAGAATCTTTGAACAACCTCAATGTCATGGTGCTTTTGGGCAATTACATCATATTGCTTTAGATTTAGGCATTATGGATGCAGCATTAAAAGATGCGGTAACATTTGTTCGTGATAAATCTCGCCCATCTGCTGAGTCGCCTTATACACGAAATACTGAAGATCCTGTGGTGATTCGGAACTTTGGTGAATTTGATATTCAACGTCGTGCAGCACAAGCTTTATTAGAGACGGCAGCACGAACATATGATTTATATGATGCTGAAATTCGAAATCCAAGTTCAAAAGAAGCAGCAGAACAAGCCGCTGCTGAAGTATCACTTGCGATTGCCGCAGCAAAAACATTTACGGCTCAAAATGCCTTAACTATATCAAGTCATATTTTTGAACATATGGGTGCTAGTGGCACAGATCGTAGGTTTGCTTATGATCGACATTGGCGTAATACACGGACGCATTCTTTACATGATCCAATTAGATGGAAAATTCATCATTTGGGTAACTTTCGCTTAAATGGGATTTTACCACCGAATAGCGGCATCCTTTAACACGTTTTAATTTCTTCCTTAAATTTTTTACACTCTTGAATGGGTGGGAGCTCTTACACATGGCAGTTTGGTTTATTACAGGTACAAGTCGCGGTTTAGGTCATTTTTTAGTTAAAAACTTATTGGATCAAGGACATCAAGTTGTATCGTTAAGTCGTCATTCAGATATCGGAATTCAACATGCACAGTTATTGAATGTGCAGGTGGATTTACTGAATGCTGAGAGTGTTCAAAATGCAGTACAGCAAACGGTTGCGCGTTTTGGTCATATTGATTATGTAGTTAACAATGCGGGACGTGGCTTATTAGGTGCAATTGAGGAAGCAAGTCCTGAAGAAATTTCACAAGTTTTTGATTTAAACGTCAATGCTGTTATTAACGTCATTCAGCAAGTATTGCCTGTACTACGTGAGCAAAAATCAGGTGTCGTTATTAATGTGAGTTCTTTAGCAGGTATTACAGGTGCGCAGTCATGGGGCGTATATTCTGCAAGTAAATTTGCTGTAGAAGGTTTAAGTGAAGCCTTAGCAAAAGAAGTGGGTGCTTTTGGTATTAAAGTATTAATTGTTGAGCCTGGTATTTTAAGAACTGAGTTTTTGAATGATGCATCATTATTGGTGAGTAAAAAGCAATTAGATGCCTACGCAGAAACAGTGGGTGTTGCACGCCAGCAACTATCAACAAATCGTAATCAACAACCTGGAAATCCAGATTTAGCAGCGCAATATATTATTCAACATGTAGAAAATAATTTATCTACAGCGGGTATTGCAGAGCGTTTAATTGTTGGTGCAGACGCGAAAAAATTCATTCACAATAAGTTTTTAATTTTAGAAAAACAAATTCAGCAAAATTTAAAAGCTGATTTTGCAATCGAATATGAAGAGGCACTCACATGAGTGTTTCACGCTCCATGCATTTAGCCTTAGTGATTGGCGATGTTGGATTCCATCAAGCTGCTTGGCGGCTTGATGGGAGCCATGCTGATCAATTGGCTCGTTTAGATGTATTTAAAAGTATTGCTCAACGTGCAGAACAGGCAAATTTAGACAGTTTATTTGTAGCCGATGTTTTGGGGTTTGATGTGGCATCGGTCGAAAGTTGGCCAACCAATCAATTAGAACCATTGACGTTATTAAGTGCGTTGTCAGCAGTGACGCAAAAGATCGGATTAATTGGTACGCAGTCGAGTACCTTTAATGAAGCGTATAGCATTGCAAGACAATTTTTATCTTTAGATCATTTAAGTAATGGGCGTGCTGGATGGAATGTCGTGACATCACGCTCTGGACAGCAACACTATGGCTTGGAGCACTTACCCTCACATGACGACCGCTATGAACGTGCTGAAGAAGTCGCGATTGCTGTAAAGAAATTGTGGGAAAGCTGGCAACCAGATGCGATTGTTTTAAATAAACACACTGGTATATATGCAACAGCAGAAAAAATTCAAGAAGTTGAGTTCAATGGTCAGCACATCAAGTTAAAAGGTGCATTACCTAGTCCACGTTCTATACAAAATCGACCAGTGATTGTTCAGGCAGGATCGTCGGAAGAGGGTCGAAATTTTGCAGCACAACACGCAGACATTGTGTTTACCATGCAACCATCGGCTTCAGATGCAAAAGCATTTTATCAAGATGTAAAACGTAGAGCAGTGAGTTTTGGTCGAAATGCAGATGATTTAAAAGTATTCCAAGGCATTACGCCATTTGTTGCAGAGACGATAGATGAAGCAGTCCGTATTAAAAATGAATTAGATGAACTGACAGATTATACCTATGCATTAGCCAGATTTCAGCTCATTTTTAAAACATTGTCTGTGACAATAGAACAGTTAAATCAAGGCTTTACTACTAAACAGTTACAGCAGATGCAAGAAACTGAAAAAAGTACAACGGCACTGAAACTATATCAACTTGCATCCTCTAGAGCGACGCTTAAAGCGGTTTTGAATGCATTGGTCACTGCACGAGGACATTGGACACCTGTTGGCACAATTATTGATATCTCTAATCAGATGCAACAACGAGTGAATGAGTATTGTACTGATGGATTCATTATTTTGCCGTCCGACTTACATCATGGACTCAATGGTTTTTTAGATGGCATTGTGCCTCATTTAAAGCGTAACCACGCATTTAGAGATGCGTATACGGGCGAGACCCTTCGGGCTCATCTCGGATTGAAATATTAAAGATTGAATGGGATTAATCATGTCACAAAGTAAAAATCATATCGGTAACAATGAGCTGTTTTTTAATGCTTTTGAACAGAATTGTGTATCATTAGCATACCACGGTGTTTGGGCACATCCAGAGTCACAGCGATTTGATTATACGCAACCAGAATTTTGGATTGACTTAGCAAAAACGCTAGAAAGAGGTGGGTTTGATAGCATATTTTTAGCAGATGTTGTTGGCGTACATGATCTTTATAAAGGGGGTTATCAGACATCACTTGAACAAGCGATGCAAACACCCGGTGGCGACCCAAGTGTGCTTATTCCTTTAATGAGCGCTGTAACAGAGCATTTAGGCTTCATTTTTACACAATCAATTTTGCAAGAGCCTCCTTTTAATTTTGCACGTCGTATTTCAACGTTAGATCATATTACGAAAGGTCGTGTAGGTTGGAATATTGTGACCTCCCATTTAGCAAGTGCCGCTAAAAATTTAGGTTGGGATGATTTACCAGAACATGATACGCGTTATGCGATGGCTTCTGAATATTTAGAAGCATGTGGTGCTTTATGGGAAAAAAGTTGGGAAGATGGTGCGGTTTTAAGAGATAAGCAAAATCGTAAATATGTAGATGGATCAAAGGTTCATCGTATTAATTATGAAGGGAAATACTATAAAGTTCCAGGTCCACATTTATCTGAGCCATCTCCACAACGATCTCCTGTATTATTTCAAGCAGGTTCGTCCGAGGCTGGTCGTCAATTTGCAGCGGCCAATGCTGAAGCAATTTTCTTAGATTCATCTACACCTCTTGGTGCACAGCAAATTATTGCAGATGTTCGTAAGCGTGCAAAAGCATTAGGACGAAACCCTGAAGATATTTTATTTTTCCAAGGCTTAACTTTTGTGGTTGGGGGAAGCGATGAAGAAGCTCAGCGTAAAGATAAAAGTTATCGTGAATATCTGCATGAAGAAGCATTTGCTGCACAGTTAAGTAGTGCCGCAGGACAAGATATTTCGGCTGTGGATTTAAATACGCCTTTGGAAAAAATTAAAACCAATACGCAGCAGGGTTGGTTAAATAGTCTTCGACAATCTGCACCTGATCAAAGTTGGACTTTGGGCAAAGTTTTACTGTGGCGCCGTAATAGACAACTTGTGGGTAGTCCTGAGCGCTTAGCAGATGTAATACAAACATGGAAAGACGCAGGTGTGGATGGAATTAATGTCACACATGTAATTTCCCCAGGAAGTTATGAAGATTTTGCAGATGGTCTTGCACCAGAGTTAAGACGCAGAGGTTTATTGAAAACGGAATATCGTCCTGGAACATTGCGGGAAAAATTATACGGAAAAGGAGATCGTTTAGCGGCGGATCATCCTATTTCTAAACGTAAATTAAGTTATTAATGTAAATGGTTAAATATGGAAAATAAGTTAAGTCAGTTTAATCGGAAAGTATTGGTTGTGATGATTGCATTCGCCAGTACTGGAGCGATCAGTGCGGCTGAAATTAAATCATCTGATAAAGAAGAAGATGTGATTCAGCTGGATACAATATTGATCACTGCTGAAAAGAAATCAAGTCTACAAGCAGCAAAGCAAGCACTTGGGAAGGTTGCAGGTGGAACCAACTTAGTCAGTGCAGCGCAATTTGAAAAAGGGAAATCTGGGACAGCTGAAGAAATATTTGCCCTTCAACCAGGGATTTATGCAAAATCACCAGGCAATGAAGGTGCGAAAGTATCTATTCGTGGTTCAGGGGTTAATCGTGCACCTGGTGCGCATGCATCGGGCATACATGTGTTATTGGATGATATTCCTTTCACTGGACCAGGTGGAACACCGTATGAATTATTAGAACCTTTATGGATCAGTCGTGCTGATGTATTAAGAGGTGCCAATGGCTTTGATGTTGGTTCTTTAGCATTAGGTGGCGCCGTTAATTATGTGACGAAAACAGGGCGAGATGCAGAACGTTTACAATTAAGATATGAAGTAGGAAGTCGTGGTTTTCAGAAATATGCATTAAGTTCTGGGCAACAAATCGATAAACTTGATTATTACGTTTCTATTAATGGCTCAACGTATAATGGTTATCAAGTTCACGGTTCTGGCGATAGTAAAGGGATTGCTGCAAATGTAGGTTACCAAATTACACCAGATCTAGAAACTCGATTTTATTTACGTTATCGTGAAACGGAGCATGAAACACCTGGACGTTTAACGAAAAAACAAATTAAAGATGATCCAAGAGCTGCCAATCCATTTAATTTACAATATGATGCACAGCGAACCCAACCTGGTAGTACGTGGGTAGCGAATAAAACCACATTGAGCTTGGACAGTGGTGGAAAAATTCAGGCAAGTTTCGCATACCATCATTATCCAATGGATTTAAAAGAAAGTTTATATCGAACTGATGTGAAATATAGTGATGTCACTGCAAGCTTGTCTTATTCACAGCCTTACGAATTATTTGGTTTAAACAGTGTTGCTAAAACTTCTATTCGAAGTACCACTCATCGACCTAATTCTGGGGTAAAAGAAACGCTACGTTTTAATGCCAATGGTTATGATGCAGGGACAGTCACCCGACGATATACCTATCGTGGTTCAGATAATGTGATTCAATTGAGTAATGATTCTGAGCTTAAAGAGAATTTATGGTTAACATTGGGCGTTGCAGGGGTATATACCAAGCGTGAAAGTGAAGTGTATTATCCAGTTACGGGTGAAAAGTTAAGCGAAGATAAATGGGATTTTGCACCTAGAATTGGTTTACGTTATGAGGTGAATCCAGAGCTTCATTTATATAGTAATCTTAGCAAGAGTGTTGAACCCCCACATCCTTGGTCACTGATTTGGGGGTCAAATAAATATTTCCCTCAAGGAAGCGGACCTGCAGCAGGACGTCATCGTGCTCCAATTCATTTAGATAATCAGGAAGCACAGACATTTGAATTCGGTGGTCGTGGAGAATTTGTACTCGGTTCTTGGGATGCCAGCTATTATTATTCAAAAGTTAAAAATGAATTATTGCTGGTTGAAATTTCACCAATGCCAAACTTGGTTGTTGCTGAATCTAATGCCAGTCGAACAATTCACCAAGGGGTTGAATTAGGACTGCATAGCTTATTGTTTAGTCATGACAGTTGGGGGGATTTATCGTTGCGTCAATCTTATACCTACAGTGATTTTAGATATAAGGATGATCCTGTCTTTGGTAAAAATCAGCTACCAGGTTTACCTAAACATTTTTATCAAGCACAGTTACGTATGGACTTTTATAGTGGTTGGTTTGCAAGTTTAAATACAGAATATGCATCTAAAGTTGCTGTAGATTATGCCAATACTTTCTATGCAGATGCTTTTAATATTTGGGGTTTAAGTATTGGTTATCAACCAGAAAGTAAGAAGTGGAATACATGGATTGATTTCAAGAATATAGGTGATAAACATTATGCATCTACAATTTCACCTGGATATAACGATAAAGGGCAAGATGTTGCACGATCATCGCCAGGAGAGGGTTTTTCAACGTATGCTGGAATATCGATAAACTTCTAATCTACTGCTAACGCCTTTACAGGTGTTATTTAAAGTCATATGAATTGCTTTATACGATTAACACACATCTTTGCTAGGTTGAATTAAATCAATTAAATCTTAATGTCTATGTGTAAGTCGTAAAAAGCAATCATCATTTTAGTTGCTATTGTTTTGTTCGATTGCGTGAAAGCAGTCGATTGAGCAATTCATTTCCTTGAGTTAAACGCACATGATTTCAGTTCATTTGAATTGGAAGGGATTGTTGTGTGCATTTTTTAAATCATTCCATTTTAAAGTAGCAAGATTATGAATGATGAAAAACGCCCGATCTATAAACATGCGGTCTTTGTACAGCAAGATTTAGTATCAGTAACAGCGGTCAATATTAACTTTTCTGTTATCCAAGATCGACAGCCAAAATGGGGACATCAACGAAGTTTCATTATTTTAAGCTTGATGATCATTGTTGGGTTTCATCTTGGTTTTTATCATTTTACAAAACATGATCAACCTGAACCAATAAATGATAAGCCAGAAGTACCCATTATTGTGGAAATGATTAAACCAGAAATTCCTCAAGTTATTGCGCCTAAAATTCCACCTGTTACGGTACAACCAAAACCACAGCCTTTAGAGAAGCCACAACCAACAAAAGTAATGAAACAGCTCTCTCAATTACCCAAGCCAGCTCAAGCCATGACATCTGCACCTGTGCTTGTTGCAAAAGATGATTCTTCTGATACGAAGCATGTAGTGACACCGCAACCAGAACCCTTGGTAGAGCAAAAAGTAACATCAGAGAATCTTCCAATTACGGAAGCAAGAGGCTATGCAGGTTATTTAAGTAATCCTGCTCCAAAATATCCTGAGATGGCATTAGAACGGGAATGGGAGGGGCGTGTAGTTTTTCGAATTTTGGTCTCTGTGACAGGAATACCCATTGAGATTAATTTAAAACAAAGTAGTGGTAAAAAACTTTTGGATGATGCTGCACTTCGCACAGTAAAGCAGTGGAAATTTGCACCAGCTAAAAGAGGATCTACGCCAATAGAAGGGTGGGTAGATGTTCCTCTTGATTTTAAATTACCCAAATAAAATGTATTCAATTTAATTGATGAAGGAAAGAATTTATGGCTGATCTTACGAATTTAATTCACGATATGACCGTTTGGCTTTTGATTGGACTTTCCATCCTGACTTGGCTTGTTATTGTCGTGAAGGTCTTTCAAACATACAAAGCTTATCGACAAAATATAAAGTTTATCGGTGAATTTTGGACATCAAAAAATCTTCAAGATGCTGTGTTAAAAGCAAACACTTCGGAAGGATCTGCTGCACGAGTTGCTCAAACTGGATTTGATACGTTAATTCATGCAGATGATCAAACACATCAAGATTTGCAACAAACATGGAGTCGTCAAGATCTATTAGAACGCCATTTACGGAAACAAATCTTAAGCGAGCGCCGTAACTTAGATAAAGGAACTGCAGTATTGGCATCGATTGGCAATAATGCACCATTTATTGGTTTATTTGGAACCGTATTCGGCATTATCCATGCTTTAAAGGCCATTGCGATTACAGGCAATGCGAGTATGGACACTGTTGCAGGTCCAATTGGTGAAGCGCTGATTGCAACAGGTTTGGGGATAGCTGTTGCTGTACCTGCTGTGCTTGCCTATAACTATTTTGTGCGTAAAGTTAAAACCATCGGTGCACAGCTAGATGATTTCGGTACAGATTTAGTCAGCTTAAATCAAAAAAATGGTTTTAGAGTACCATCGGTCGCTACAACAGGAACAAAAAATGTGAAAAATATACACGCAGAAAAGGTGTTAACTTAATGGCAATTTCAACTTCTGAGCAAGATGATGTCGTAAGCGAAATTAATATTACGCCATTGGTCGATGTGATGTTAGTTTTACTCATTGTATTTATTGTGACTGCACCCTTAATGACAAATACGGTCAAAGTAAATTTACCTAAGGCAGCCCCAACTCAGCCATCACAAGAAAATAAAGCAATCACGATTAGTGTAAAGTCAAATGGTGATATTTATTTGGATAAAGAGCTAATTACATTGGCACAATTCGAGTCAGAAATTTTGTTAAGAAAGCAGATGAATCCTGATCTATCACTCAGTTTAAATGCAGATGAACAGATTCCTTATGGAACAATTGCGAAGATCTTAGCGAATATTGAACGTGTTGGAGTGAGCAAGTTTTCAATTGTCACACTACCTGCTTCTTAATGTTGAAAAAGAATATTCAGAAAGATGATTCATATTCTGAATATTCTTTTATGTACGAATGAAATAATTGAAGTTTAATTTGGTACATCTATTATTCTAAAATAATGCGCTGTAAATGAATCAGACTTTTATCCTTTTTGGCACAATTGTGATGATATAGAATTCAGCGGTTCTTTTAAAAGCTCATGTATATTATTGCTTTGTAATTGCTCACGTATTTTTAAGAAGGTTTTTTCATCTAAATCATAAAGTTTGAATGCAAGTAATTTTGTAATTTCTTCTGCTGAGAAACGGTATTTGATAATTTTGGCAGGTACACCACCGACAATGGCGTATGGAGGCACATCTTTTGTAACTACTGCACCAGTTGCAATGACAGCACCTTCACCCAGTTTTACCCCTTGCATGATCATGGCACGACTACCAATCCAACAGCCATCCCCAATAATGGTATCTCCCGCAGGAACAAAACCACGTGTATCAAATGGAAACGCTGAAATCCAGTCCGTACGATGCAGTTGATTTCCACCCATCATAATGACGCATTCTGCACCAAAACAAACAAAATTTCCGATGTAAAGTTGATCGATAGGTTTGTCTAAACTAGACGGTTTATGATGTAAATAACGGACCACACAACGTTCAAAACCTTGATCCCAATAAGCTGAATAATATGAATAATTTCCCTTAATGTGAATATTTGGATTTTTCACGGTCTTAGAAATGAATTCGAATTCGCACCAATGGTTTACAGGAGAATTAATGAGTTTTTCAGACATAAGATGAAATGCATAGAAGTTGGAGTAAATGTAGCAGTAAAGTAAGAAGTGCTTCTTTTAGCGAAAGTTGATTGTAAAGTATTTAACGAATGTGAGCATGGTTCTAAAGCCTATTATTTCAATAAAATCCTAATATAGCTCGGACATTGGATGAATAAAAATCGTTAATTTGATAAGAGGAAGATGAAGTGTGTTGATCTAAATTTTAGTGAATCATAAAATAAAATGATACATGGTTGATGATGGATAGATTCAATTGTTATGCTGATTTATAAAGTGATATTGATAAAATGACGATGTCGATTTTAATTTGATTGAGATTAAGAGTGATTTAAAAATAAAAGCAAAAAAACTCCCTCATTTGAGGGAGTTTTTATATTGAATCTTTTAAATTATAAATATTCAACATTAACAATTTCATACTCAACCTCTCCTTGAGGTGTCGTAATTTTGACTTCATCACCCTCACTTTTACCTAAAAGACCTCGGGCAATTGGAGAGTTCACTGAAATCTTACTAATTTTAAAATCAGCTTCGTCATCACCGACAATTTTATAGGTTTTTCGCTCTTCAGTATCTAGGTTTTCAATCGTTACCGTTACGCCAAAAACAACGCGACCATTTTGCTCAAGTTCTTTAATATCGATCACTTGGCATGCGCCTAATTTCCCTTCAATATCTTGAACGCGTCCTTCGCAGAAACCTTGTTGCTCACGGGCAGCATGATATTCAGCATTTTCCTTTAAATCCCCATGTTCACGCGCTTCAGCAATCGCTGCTATAATGCGTGGACGATCAACTGTTTTCAATTGGTGTAATTCTTTCTCCAAGGCAATTTTGCCTTCTGGAGTCATAGGATAACGTTGCATTGTTGTCCCTCAAGTTAAGTATTAAAAATAGATTGTTTATAAATGAAAAAATCCCGCCACCGATAAGGTGACGGGACTTATCGGGAAATGAGTTAGCCTTTAGTAAGATCTTGCAATCTGTATACATCCATTGGTAATTGAATCGCTAAAGCAAGGCATACAGCATCAGCGCCGTTCAAAGTCGTCGTATGATACACTTTGCCTTGAAGGGCTGAACGACGAATTGAAAATGAATCTTGTTGAGCTTGTTTACCTTCGGTTGTATTAATAATGAGGTGAATTTCATCATTTTTCAAGCGGTCAACGATATTTGGACGCCCTTCAGTGACTTTATTTACACGTTCACACTCAATACCCGCAGCTTTAATGAAATCATAAGTACCGCCAGTTGCAATGACTTTGAAGCCAAAATCAACCAGTTGCTTCGCAATACCAACAGCACGTGGTTTATCTGAATCACGAACAGAGATAAATGCGTGTTTCACTTCACCTTCTGTTGGTTTGCCAGGTAAGCGTTCGTTTGAGCCTAATACCGCTTTATAGAATGCTTCACCAAATGATTTACCAACACCCATCACTTCACCTGTAGATTTCATCTCAGGTCCAAGAATTGGATCAACACCAGGGAACTTGTTGAATGGGAAAACAGCTTCTTTTACGGAGAAATGCTCAGGAATAATTTCTGTCGTAAAGCCTTGAGACTCTAAAGATTGACCCGCCATACAACGTGCCGCAACTTTCGCTAAAGATTCGCCAATACATTTAGAAACAAATGGAACTGTACGAGATGCACGTGGGTTGACTTCTAAGATGTAAACATCATCACCTTTGACAGCAAACTGTACATTCATTAAGCCGATAACGCCAAGTTCTTTTGCCATAGCAATGGTTTGGCGACGCATTTCATCCTGTACTTCTTGAGATAAAGAATAAGGTGGAATTGAACATGCAGAATCACCTGAGTGAATACCTGCTTGTTCAATATGCTGCATAATTCCGCCAATGACAACATCTTTACCATCAGATACACAGTCTACATCGACTTCAATAGCATCATCAAGGAAACGATCCAGAAGAACTGGTGCTTCATTTGAAGCTTGAACAGCATCACGTAAATAGCGTTTCAATTCATCATCGTTATATACGATTTCCATTGCACGTCCACCCAGTACATAAGAAGGGCGAACAACGAGTGGATAACCAACTTTAGATGCTTCAGCCATACCTTCTTCAGCAGATTTAACAATGCTGTTGTTTGGTTGACGAAGTTGTAAACGTTGAATCATTTGTTGGAAACGTTCACGGTCTTCTGCACGATCAATCGCATCTGGTGATGTACCAATAATTGGCGCACCAGCTTCTTCTAACGCACGAGCCAACTTAAGTGGTGTTTGTCCACCATACTGTACAATAATGCCTTTTGGCTTTTCAGTACGTACAATTTCTAAAACATCTTCTAAGGTAATCGGTTCAAAGTATAAGCGATCTGAAATATCATAGTCTGTTGAAACTGTTTCAGGGTTACAGTTCACCATGATGGTTTCGTAACCATCTTCACGCATTGCAAGAGCTGCATGTACACAGCAATAATCGAACTCAATGCCTTGGCCAATACGGTTCGGACCACCGCCAATTACCATGATTTTGTCTTTTTCAGACGGATTAGCTTCACATTCTTCATCGTAAGTTGAATACATATAAGCTGTATCAGATTCAAACTCTGCAGCACATGTATCAACACGTTTGTAAACTGGTGTAACACCTAAGTTCCAACGATGTTTACGGAATTGTTTTTGTGAAATTCCCATCAAATTGGCAATACGAAGATCTGACAAACCTTTACGTTTGAATGAGCGAATATTTACTGCATTCAAATCACCAAAACCTAGCGTTTTGATTTCATTTTCAGTTTTAATAATATCTTCGATTTGGATTAAGAACCATTTGTCAATTTTTGTCGCTTGGAAGACTTCATCTAATGTAAAGCCATGACGGAATGCATCCGCAACATACCAAATACGTTCTGGTCCTGGAACTTTCAGTTCAACAAGAATTTTTTCACGAGCACCTTCCGTGCCTAATGCAATTTTCTCATCAAAGCCACAAGCACCTACTTCAAGACCACGAAGCGCTTTATTGATTGACTCTTGGAAGTTACGACCAATGGCCATTACTTCACCTACAGATTTCATCTGTGTGGTTAACGTTGCGTCAGCTTGAGGGAATTTCTCAAAGTTAAAGCGAGGAATTTTAGTAACAACGTAATCAATTGATGGTTCAAATGATGCTGGTGTTGTACCACCCGTAATATCATTTTTTAACTCATCTAAGGTATAACCAACAGCCAGTTTTGCTGCAATTTTTGCAATTGGGAAACCCGTTGCTTTCGATGCAAGCGCAGATGAACGAGAAACACGAGGGTTCATCTCAATGATGACCATACGACCATCGACTGGATTGATACCAAATTGAACGTTAGAGCCACCAGTTTCAACACCAATTTCACGCAGCACTGCTAAAGATGCATTACGCATCAATTGATATTCTTTATCTGTCAGTGTTTGAGCAGGCGCAACAGTGATCGAGTCACCTGTATGTACGCCCATTGGGTCAAAGTTTTCAATCGCACATACAATAATGCAGTTGTCGTTTTTATCACGTACAACTTCCATTTCATATTCTTTCCAACCAATCAGTGATTCATCAATCAATAACTGTTTTGTTGGAGAAAGATCGAAACCACGTTCACAGATTTCAATGAATTCTTCTTTATTATAGGCAATACCGCCACCAGAACCACCCATGGTGAATGAAGGGCGGATAATGACAGGGAATCCGAAACGTGCTTGAATTTCTAACGCTTCTTCCATTGATTCTGCGATATCTGCTTTTGGACATTCCAAACCAATTTTTCGCATTGCAATATCAAAAAGTTTACGATCTTCAGCTTTTTCAATCGCTTCCTTTGTTGCACCAATTAGTTCAACATTATATTTTTTTAAAATCCCATGCTCATCAAGCGCAAGAGCACAGTTCAAAGCAGTTTGACCACCCATAGTTGGGAGAATAGCATCTGGACGTTCTTTTTCAATGATTTGCGCAACAGTTTGCCAAGTAATTGGCTCAATGTATGTTGCATCTGCCATTGTTGGGTCAGTCATGATTGTTGCAGGGTTAGAGTTTACCAAAATAACGCGGTAACCCTCTTCACGCAATGCTTTACAAGCCTGAGCACCTGAATAGTCAAACTCGCATGCTTGACCGATAACAATAGGACCTGCACCAATAATTAAGATGCTTTTAATATCCGTACGCTTTGGCATGATGTGCTCCTTAATTACTTCTTAGATGCTTCGATAAGTTCGATGAAATGATCGAACAACGGGGCGCAATCGTGTGGACCAGGGCTTGCCTCAGGATGACCTTGGAAGCTAAATGCAGGCTTATCTGTACGATGAATCCCTTGTAGAGTTTGATCGAATAAAGATTTATGCGTAGCTTTTAGGTTTGCAGGTAAAGTTTCAGCATCAACCGCAAAACCATGGTTTTGAGAAGTAATCATCACTGTACCTTCTTCAAGGTTTTGTACAGGATGGTTTGCACCATGATGCCCGTGAGGCATTTTTACTGTTTTAGCACCAGATGCTAAAGCCAATATTTGATGTCCTAGGCAAATTCCAAATACGGGAATATTACGTGCATCTTCTACAATTGTTTTTACAGCTTCAATTGCATAATCACATGCTGCAGGGTCGCCAGGACCATTTGACAAGAAAATGCCATCTGGATTCAAGGCAAGTACTTTTTCTGCAGGAGTTTGTGCAGGAACCACTGTAAGTTTACAACCGCGGTCTGCAAGCATACGTAAGATGTTGGTTTTGACACCATAATCATATGCAACAATGTGATATTTAAGTTCAGGTTGAGAAAAGCCTTTGCCTAGACTCCAAGATCCTTCAGTCCATTCAAAGCCGTTTGGATCACAACATTCTTTAGCTAAATCTAGACCATTGAGACCGCCAAAAGCGCGTGCTTTTTCAATTGCTTGTTCTTCAGTGATATTTTCACCTGCAAGAATGCAACCATTTTGTGCGCCTTTGTCGCGTAAGATACGTGTGAGTTTACGCGTATCAATATCAGCAATAGCAACGACATTGTGTTCTTTTAAGTAATCAGCTAAAGACTGAGTTGCACGGAAATTGCTATGCAATAAAGGGAGGTCACGAATAATTAAACCGTTTGCCCATACTTTATGAATCTGACCAGATTCAGCATCTTCTTGATTGCAACCCGTGTTACCAATATGCGGGTAAGTTAATGTCACAAGCTGTTGTGCATAACTTGGATCAGTCAAAATTTCTTGATAGCCAGTCATGGCAGTGTTGAAAACGACTTCACCAGTCGTACTACCCGATGCGCCAATAGAAGTACCTTTAAAGGTTGTTCCGTCGGCAAGGGCTAAAATTGCTGGGGTGCTCAAACCAAAGCTCCTGAAATTTAGGCTGTAAAAAAGCGAGAAGACGAAAAAAAAGGAAGGCCATTATTTAAACCTACCCTCCTTATGTCTGCTCGCTTGAACTTAACAGCGCATTATACGCAGACTCTTCTGAAAAGTCCATGAAAAATGCAATGAATATATAAGATAAATGGCTTGAATTTTGCTTAAAGATTGATAGATTGATTTTTTGCCAATAAATGTAAGCAAATAATAATTGTCAGACAAATCAAAAATTAAATTTTATCGAAATAGATTAATATCTTAGCAAATTAACATAAACAGAGGCATAAAAATGACGACAAAAAAAAGACAAATCTCAGATCAAGATATAGCGCAAAATGATGTATCTGAAATAGCTGGAGATGCAAATAAAATCAATGAGATTTCTTCAAATAAAATTATTGAGTTTGAAAATGATACAAAGGGGGGCACTGAAATGCTTCAACATGAAGCAAAAGAGTTAAACTTGAACATTCAGCATCAACTTAAATTATTTAAACAAGATTTATTAAAAAAATTTGATCAACTCAAAGCGCAATTGGATTCTTCTCAAAAAGAATATATTGAGTTAAAAGTTTTGGTTGGAGCAGAAATTAATTCAATCATTGAAGATTTGGCTATACTAAGTAAAGAGTTAAAGGCTGATGTTTCTGAGCTTTCATCTAAACATAAATTGAATTTAACTAAAACATTAAAACGTTCAAAAGAAAACACATTAGAAGTTTGGAAAAAAGTAATTCCCCATAAGAGCTTAAACAGCAAGGATGCAACTACTGTAATCAATTAAGTTAACGTAAAGTCAATATTTAGATGATTTATGGTTCAAATGATAAAAAAGCAAAAGATAATTCTTTTGCTTTTTTTTATTAAAACTGATGAAGCCAGTCGCGTTTATTGTGAAAATCAGCTTGAGGGCTACTATGTTGCATAGCAAAATAGTGTTCATTTTGTGGCGTTTTTAGAACCGCGGCTAAACCAATGAATAAGTCAGCCCATTTCAATTTATGTTTCAACATAAACTCGGTCAAATCTAAACTTACATTTAAACCATAATGCGTTTTTTTGAGCTGGTTTAATTCAATATCATTGGCTGTTTTAGGCGGCATATCTTCAGGATAGCGATATTCCTCAAAATCATATACTTGCCATGCTTGTGATGGAGAAAGATTAATTTCTCGATAAAAATCTTCACCTTGCACCCCAATAAAAACTTCAAAACAGGTATCTTGCCATAAGTAATCAAGGCGAGGGTGCGATGAAACAATATCAGGCCATTGAATGAGCTGATTTGGATCACGTAACCAATAGCCAATATTGAGTGTATAAGGGCTTTGCTGTTCAATGGCGGCAACTAAAGAAATTGCTTGAAATCGTCGATCAAATGCATTGAGTTCATAACTTGCCATAAGAAGTACTTGATCTTAATTAGACAAATGAGCGTGACGAACAAGATTTGATAATTTTTGATTTTGCTTTGTTGCTTTCTTGTAAAGCAAAGCAATTTTACCAATCGTCTGTACAACTTCAGATTGAGAAGCTTCAGCAACTTCTAAAATTAAAGCCGAACGTGCTTCACGATCTTCGCCTGCAATTTTAATCTTAATTAATTCATGGTCGTTCAACGCACGATTTAATTCTTCTACGACACTTTCTGTAAGGCCTTTATCACCAATCATTACAACTGGATTAAGCGCGTGTCCAATTTGACGTAAACGCTTGCGTTCATGAATAGATAAAGCAGCCATAAAAATAACCTAATTTTAAAAACAGCTTAGTATAGCAAAATGCAAAATCAAACGCTGTAAAAACTATGCAAAAATTCAAGGTAATTTGTTAGAAAAACTTCTATAAAGATGAGATTTAGATACACTTGTATACTGCATGTCTGATCTTTTTAACGTACAATGAAGTTCAAGAAGGTTTATGTTATTAGAGATTTATGGCAACGCGTATTACCAACCAAAAGTTATCTAAGAGTAGCCGTGCGTGGATGAGAGAGCACTTGGATGATCCTTTTGTAAAAAAAGCACAAAAAGAGGGTTATCGTGCACGCGCGGCTTATAAGTTGTTAGAAATCCAAGAAAAATATAAAGTAATTAAACCAGGTATGACTGTCGTAGATTTAGGCGCCGCACCTGGGAGTTGGTCACAAATTGCTGGAAAATTGGTTGGCGATAAGGGGTTAGTTATTGCTTCTGATATTTTGGAAATGGATGCACTTCCCGATGTAACCTTCTTACAAGGTGATTTTCGAGAAGAAGAAGTTTTCGAAAAATTGTTAAATATTTTAAATGGACGTAAAGTTGACGTTGTAATTTCAGATATGGCCCCCAATACATCAGGTAATAGGGCTGTAGATCAACCTCGTCAAATTTATTTGTGTGAACTTGCAATAGACTTTGCTCAACAAGTTCTTGGCCCGAAGGGGCAATTTGTTGTAAAAGTGTTTCAAGGTACAGGTTTTGATGAGTTTCGCAAGCAGGTTGTAGATACATTTGAGGTGTTGAAGACGGCAAAACCAGCGGCTTCACGCGCACGTTCTAAAGAAGTATTTTTGATAGGACAAGGGCGTAAAAATGTGTCAAATTAAACTTTACTTGCCAACTTGCTAAAAATTGTGCATTTTGTAGGTTTTTAATAAATTGCATAGCTGGTTTTCAGCTTTTTTGAAATAAAGGTCACCCATTTAGGGCATGATCAAATTAGATTGATATGGGAATAAAGCTTTGAGCGATCTCTTCAAGAATGCCGTATTGTGGCTCATTATACTTGGTGTGCTGATTTTAATTTTCAGTAACATCAATGGCAGCGATAAGCCAACAGCAATGAACTATTCAGAGTTTGTTGCTGCGGTGAATGCTGGGCAGATTAAAAAAGTTACAATTGATGGCGAAAGAATTAGTGGCGAAAAAGCAAATGGTTCACCATTTGAAAGCATTCGTCCAGCTATTCAAGATCCTGAACTTATGCCGAATCTCATCAAAAATCATGTTGTCGTTGAAGGTACTGCTCCACAACGTCAAGGTTTGTTGATGCAACTTCTCATTGCAAGCTTTCCTGTTCTTTTAATCATTTTGTTATTCATGTTCTTTATGCGCAACATGGGTGGCGGTGCAGGTGGCAAAAATGGCCCAATGAGTTTTGGTAAGTCAAAGGCTAAAATGCTTTCTGAAGACCAAATTAAAGTAACATTTGTTGATGTTGCGGGTTGTGATGAAGCGAAGCAAGAAGTCGTTGAAATTGTAGATTTCTTGAAAGATCCATCTAAATTTAAACGTCTTGGTGCAACCATTCCGAAAGGGGTGTTGATGGTTGGTCCTCCAGGTACGGGTAAAACTTTGCTTGCGAAGGCAATTGCTGGTGAAGCTAAAGTGCCATTCTTTAGTATTTCTGGTTCAGACTTTGTTGAAATGTTTGTTGGTGTTGGTGCTTCTCGTGTACGTGATATGTTCGAGCAGGCAAAGCGTCATGCGCCTTGTATTATCTTTATTGATGAGATTGATGCTGTTGGTCGTCACCGTGGTTCGGGTACTGGTGGTGGTAATGACGAGCGTGAACAAACATTAAACCAAATGCTTGTTGAAATGGATGGTTTTGAAGGCAATGAGGGTATTATTGTTATTGCTGCAACGAACCGTGCAGATGTCTTAGATAAGGCGTTATTGCGCCCAGGTCGTTTTGACCGTCAAGTGATGGTGAGCTTGCCAGACATTAAAGGTCGTGAACAGATTCTTAATGTTCACATGAAAAAGTTACCTTCTACGACAGGTGTTGATGTTAAGGTTCTTGCACGTGGTACACCAGGTTTCTCTGGTGCACAATTGGCAAACCTTGTGAATGAAGCTGCATTATTTGCTGCTCGTCGTAATAAGAATACGGTCGATATGCATGATTTTGAAGATGCTAAAGACAAGCTTTATATGGGGCCAGAACGTAAATCGATGGTACTTCGTGAAGAAGAACGTCGTGCAACGGCTTATCATGAAGCTGGGCATGCAATTGTTGCGGAAATTTTGCCTGGCACAGATCCTGTTCATAAAGTGACGATTATGCCACGTGGTTGGGCGCTAGGTGTGACTTGGCAGCTTCCTGAGTTTGATCAAACCAGTCACTATAAAGACAAAATGTTAAATGAACTTTCAATCTTATTCGGTGGTCGTATTGCTGAAGAAGTGTTTATTAATCAAATGTCCACAGGTGCATCAAATGACTTTGAACGTGCTACAAAAATGGCACGTGCGATGGTGACCAAGTATGGTATGTCAGATAAGCTTGGTGTAATGGTTTACGAAGATGATTCTCAGCAATCATTTATGGGAAGTATTGGTAGTCGTACAATTTCTGAAGCGACTCAACAACAGGTTGATGCAGAAGTTCGTCGAATTATTGATGAGCAATACCGTATAGCACGAGATATTTTGGAAAATAACAAAGATATTGCACATGCGATGGTAAAAGCACTGATGGATTGGGAAACCATTGATCGTGAGCAAATTCGCGATATCATGGAAGGGCGTGAGCCACAGCCACCTAAGGTTTATATTGCAGAAAACCCAGTGATTGATGTTGTAGAGGAGAGTCCATTAACTCCACCTCCATTACCATCATTGCCTAAAGCTTAATTTAAAAACCACCTTCGGGTGGTTTTTTTACATTTAAAACTTTTAGTCATTATTATGCATTTGCTAAAGAATGATTGAGTTAGAATAAATTTGAAAAGATTGTTAGAGATTAAGTAATATGCATTTAGTTCAATTGCCACAAAAAACCTTGAAGTGTGGTCATCATCTATTGGATTTATCTTATCCACAGATTATGGGGATTTTAAATGTTACCCCAGATTCATTTAGTGATGGTGGGCGTTATCATAATCAAGAGGCTGCAATTGAACATGCACTTAAAATGATTGAAGAGGGTGCAACCATTATTGATATTGGTGGGGAGTCAACTCGCCCGGGTGCATCTGAGGTTGCTGTAGCAGAGGAAATACTGCGGGTTATTCCTGTAGTGGAAGAGCTTGCTAAACATAAGGTAATTATTTCAATTGATACATCTCAGCCAGAAGTAATTAAAGCTGCAGTACAGGTGGGTGCGCATATATGGAATGATGTCAGAGCGCTGACACGGCCAAATGCATTGAAAACAGCAGCAGAGCTAGATATTCCTGTGATTATTATGCATATGCGCGGAGAACCAACCACAATGAATCATTTGGATCAATATAACAATGTGGTAGATGAGGTGATTGAGGAAATTCAACAACGTGTAAATGATGCGTTAAATGCGGGTGTGAAAGCTGAAAATATTATGATTGATCCAGGTTTTGGTTTTGCAAAAAATGCAAAACAAAATTTAAAGCTTTTAAATGAATTTTATAAACTTAATGAAATGGGGTACCCCATTTTATCCGCTTTATCTCGCAAGCGTTTCATTGGTGAAGCATTAAATGGGGCAGAAGCTCAGCATCGTGATATAGGTTCGGCAGTTGGTCATTTATTGAGTATTCAACAAGGTGCAAGCATTGTTCGGACACATAATGTCCAAGCGATGCAGGATGCAATTTTGGTTTGGAAAGCTACATCTCAAAATTCTTAAGAAATACAGCAAAAGATTGAAATGTTAAATTGGAATTTCAATCTTTAATTTAGGAATTATATGTTTTTTAGTCGAAATTATAAGAAAAGAGTTGTATTTGTTCATTGTGGTTAAGTGCTTAAAATATTGGTATTCCTTCTATATGCTGAAGGAGAATGAGTTAAAGCATTAAATCAGGCATCATTAGATGTACAGAGGGTGGTTGTGGTTGTAAGTGATGGGTAAATGTTACGTAGTATATAAGTGCAATAACATGGCGCGATATTCTTCACATAGCGAAACTTAATCAGATGACAGATTCTTATGGTATGAAAATAGAATTTGTTGAATCGGTTAAAATATATAAAGTTTAAGTTTTAAACCCTTTAAATAATAAAAATTTAAGTTAAAGAGATGAAGTTATTTCATGCCTTTTTTATTGGTCAAAGATCAAAGTTATGCTATAAGCTCAGGCTGATTATATTGAACTAATTTGTTTTCTATGTTTAGTGATTTACTCCTCCCAATGTTTGATGATGAATATTATCCCGATATTTTAGTTGCTGAAATAAAGCAATTAATTGAAAAATTTTCAAAAAGTATTGAAAAAAGCTTAATTGATATGGATGTTTATAGGTTGGCTGATGGTGTATTGGTACAAATTAATGAAATGAAACCACAATTTGAAGATTTAGATTCATCTCTAGATGATACGGCAGCAGATTATATTGCTGAAGCAATGATGATGGTTGTTCAAGAGCAAGGTTATATGAATATTGAAATGGAAGAGTTGATAGCGAATAGAGAGTGGTAAAATCACTCTTTTAAAATCAAATAATTGAATGCATATTCTTAAATTTTAGGCATAAAAAAACCAGCTTAAAGCTGGATTTTTTGCACCATCTTAAAAGTATTAAGATGGTGCCCGAGGCCAGACTCGAACTGGCACGCTTTGTGGGCGGGGGATTTTAAATCCCCTGTGTCTACCGATTTCACCACTCGGGCATGAGCGCAATAATAGAGGACGAAATAAAACTTGGCAAGAGGAAATTCGTTTGTTTGCTTTCTTTTCAATCAATTGATGTGATTTTGTTTAAATAGTAGATCGTTATTTCATAAGTTCATCAACATAGCTTTCAAGATCAATATACTTAATCGCCTTATAGACTTGATTTTCAAGTTGAATAAGTTCTTGATGAAGGGTTATAAAATCCTTTTTTTCTTGAAGTCTAGATATATATTTTGATGTATGTTTAGGGGTTAAAAGAAGTTTGAGCTTACATTTTAAAATTTGCAGGTGAGACCAGAAACATGCACGACGTATTTGGTTTAGAGAGATTTGATCTATAGATGTTGCATGTGATTTAAATAAATTTTCTTTATATAGGGCGACAAAACCATAACTTAAGCTGAGGAAAAATAGGATTCCTTGGAAAATCAAATTTTCAAAAAATTGAATATTAATGGCTTGTAGTACGATTAGAGCTGCAAGTTTAAATGGCAGATTTTTTATGTGTTTATAAAGATGGGGAGAGGTATGTTGAATTTGATAAATAACAAGTGGAAGAATAAGCATAAAAAAAAGCATAATGCAGATAATGGCACTTGCTTGTGCTTGGAAGTTAGAAAAATGATCAAATAGACTTTGAATGTAGGTGCTTAGAAAAAAGACAAGTGGAATAAATGTTGTTAAGGCAATAGCCCAAGGAATAATTTCTTTTAATTCATCAAGAGCGCCTTTTGTTTGTATAAAGCCATAACATAAATAGCTTCTTTTAATGGCTTGAGGGTGTTTTTTTTGAAGTTGCTCTAAAAATTGAAGTGTTTGCTTTTGTGTCATCATATAGTACAGCCGATAGTTTGAACTACATTAAATTTTAGGCATAAAAAAACCAGCTTAAAGCTGGAATTTTTGCACCATCTTAAAAGCATTAAGATGGTGCCCGAGGCCAGACTCGAACTGGCACGCTTTGTGGGCGGGGGATTTTAAATCCCCTGTGTCTACCGATTTCACCACTCGGGCATATTTACAAGATTGGAGGCGGAGGTCGGAATCGAACCGGCGTCCACGGAGTTGCAGTCCGCTGCATGACCACTCTGCCACCCCGCCGCGTCTTGTTGATGCGTATATTAGCAAGCTCTGAAAAAAAAACAATAGCTCAAGGTGATTGTATGCACAGAAAAACAGCATATAACAATAAATATTTAAAATATTGATGTAGAATGTGCGAAATTGATTCATATCAACACTTGGGAGATATGCCGTGGCATTAGTTTTAGATGGTCGTGCATTGGCAAAAAAAATTGAAACAGACTTATTCACTCGCGTTGAAGCGTTGAAAGAAAAATCTGGTCGGACGCCAATTTTAGCTACTATTTTAGTGGGTGATGATGGCGCATCTGCAACTTATGTACGTATGAAAGGAAATGCATGCCGTCGTGTTGGAATGGATTCATTAAAGGTTGAACTTCCGAAAGAAACAACGACTGAACAATTGCTAGCTGAAATTGAAAAATTAAATGCAAACCCAGATGTACACGGAATCTTGTTACAACATCCCGTACCTGCTCAAATTGATGAACGTGCATGTTTTGATGCAATTGCTTTAGAAAAAGATGTCGATGGTGTCACTTGCCTAGGATTTGGGCGTATGGCAATGGGTGAGGCAGCTTATGGTTCAGCAACCCCTGCTGGGATTATGACGATTCTTAAAGAAAATCAAATTGAAATTGCAGGTAAGCATGCTGTTGTAGTGGGCCGTTCTGCTATTTTAGGTAAACCAATGGCAATGATGTTGCTTCAAGCGAATGCAACTGTAACCATTTGCCATTCACGGACACAGAATCTTCCTGAACTTGTTAAACAAGCGGATATTATTGTAGGTGCTGTTGGTAAGGCAGAGTTAATTCAAAAAGATTGGATTAAACAGGGTGCTGTTGTTGTTGATGCTGGTTTTCATCCGCGTGATGGTGGTGGTGTGGGGGATATTCAGTTGATTGGAATTGAAGATGTTGCATCTGCTTATACACCAGTTCCAGGTGGTGTAGGGCCAATGACAATTACAACATTAATTCGTCAAACAGTTGAAGCTGCAGAAAAAGCATTGGCTTAATTAATACTTAGGTCACAACGGCATTTTCCCTTTGTGACCTTTAATTTTTTGATATGATTTTTGCCTAGAAATTGAATTCAGATTTTTAAATATTCTTAAAACCATGATGAAGGTTTAATCATGAGTTACATCTCTCAATCACCAAAAGCTCCTCAATATTTAATCAATGCACTACAAGAGGTGATTCCTCATGCGGAGTTGATTACACAACAACTACCTGAAACTTCTATTTTATTGTGGCTTATCCCACCTGTTTTTCCCACAGATCGTTTAGATGATGAAGTCGTTCGTCGTATTTGGAATGACACACCGTATTGGATATTTTGCTGGGCATCGGGTTTGGCGATGGCACAGTGGTTACTTGCCGAACCAGATCATGTAAAAGATAAGGTTGTTTTAGACTTTGGTGCAGGTTCTGGTGTTGTAGCGATTGCTGCGAAATTAGCAGGTGCAAAGCGAGTGATTTGCTGTGATATTGATGAAATAAGTTTGGCCGCTTGTCGTGAAAATGCCCAGTTAAATGGGGTTGAACTCGAATATTTGGCTGATTTATATCAAACAGAACATGTGGATGTATTGCTTGCAGCAGATGTTTTATATGATCAGTGCAATCGATTTTTTTTAGATGAATTTCTTAAGTTCTCATCAACTGTTTGGGTCGCAGATAGCCGAGTAAAAAATTTTACTCATCCTCAATATCAAAAAATTGATGAACGTAGCGCAACAACATGGCCTGATTTAGATGAATCACCAGAATTTCGAAATGTAAGTTTTTATAAGACAATTTAGATATTTTATTATTGAGGGTCTGAACATGAGAAACGAATTAAATGACCTCTATTTGGAAAATTTACATCAATGGGTTGATATATAGAAGAGTTTTCATTTGATAGAGGTAGTGTGACATAGGGGCGATGCAGTGTTGTGAGCTCATAGGGATGCGTTGATAAGTGTCTAATTGTATAATATTTTTCTGTATTGAATACTTTATTGCATATATCTTGGAATTGTATTTTAGATTCATCACCTTGAAAAGAAGATGATATTGGATATGAAATGATTGCAGCATTCGGCGTTTTACTTTCTATATGATAATGAGTGGTCGATTGACACGCAGATACTGTGATTAATAACATAAAGATCATTAATAAAAATATTTTTTTCATACTTATTATACTTTGATTTTATTATTTTTTAAAATTCAATACTTGGTATTAAAAGGGCTTAAAGCCCTTTGCAAGACGGATTACGAACAGGTATAACGTACAACGTGTAAGGTTGCAGGGCGAGTTTCTAACGCTTGTTTCGTTGCAATCGATTCACCATTGTATAGGCTTGGCGTGTTTGTGAGTCCAATACTTGTTCTAGAATTGCCAATTTGGCGACCAAATTCTACATCTTTTTCAGGATTAATAATTTCATTAATGCTTAAAATTTTAAGGGTATAGGTCTTTTTATCTCCTAAGACTTTAGCACAAGCATGTTGTAACTTTGATTCATTGAAATCTTGATTTTTTCGCCCTGCTAGGGTGTATGAAATAGTTGCCGTATTTTTAGTTTGATGTTCAATTTGATAACCTACAGTTCCATTATATTGACGTGCTGTTGATTGGCAAGCCGTAAGTCCTAATGCAATTAACCCCAACCCTAAAACTGTATATATATTATTCATCTAATAAACTCTCTAGCATTTTATCAGCATCAGTATGCCATAAGGGCAAAGAATTCTCGATGTGATATATCCGATATCATCATTAAAAATGATGATGATTTGTAAATATGAAAATGACAAATTAAAATTGAGTTTGCAGTGTTTATTACACAGTCATATAAGGGAAATCATTAACAATCTTGTTGAATCTGTATGACGATATAAAGAATGAAATGTATGTATACGAATAGATAAAAAGATAGCGAGATAGAGTTTTACGTTACGTAATTCTAAAGACTCGCTATTTAAAATAGAATGTTTGGTCAATGATTTGAGTTAATTTAAAATTATATTTTTAAAATGGAAGCTGTGTAAGTGCTTTTAAAAAATGTGGAAGTACTTTCGGTTCAACAATAATTGTCACGATTACACCATATGCAGCTCCCCATAAATGAGCACTATGATTGATGTTTGAATTTCCTTTTTTTCCAGACCAAATACTATACGCAACATATAAAATAGCAAAAATAATCGCAGGAACTGGAATGAAGAAAACGAAAATTAATTTCCAAGGCTGAAAGAGAATATAAGCAAATAAAACCGCGGAGACAGCACCAGAAGCACCTAAGCTTGCCCAGTACGTATCATTTTTATGTTTTAAGTAACTAGGCAAAATGGCAAAGATTAAGCCCCCTAAATAAAATAAAATGAAGCCCATATCGTAAAAATATTGACGATAAAATGTTTCAATAATGCTTCCAAAAAAATATAAGGTAAACATATTGAATAATAAGTGCATGCCGTCAGCATGAACAAAACCATGGGTAATGAAGCGATCATATTGACCTTTTTGCATTGCGGGCGGCCAAAATATTAAACGATTCATTAAGTTTTGATTGGAAAATGCTAAAAAGGAGATGACGACAGTAATGAGAATAATCGTTACAGTATGGTTAAAAGGTAAATCAAACATAAGTTGTCTTTCTTAAAGTTGAATTTATTGACTCAATAATGCCATTAATATAATAGATGTTTTGGCTTTTGATAATTAATCTGACAAATTTAGTTGATTTTTTTTTATAAAGACGCATCTTCAGTTAGAATAGGAACTTCAGATTGAGGAAAATTTGTTATGTCGACTGAAAACACCAGCACTGCAGTTGCAGGAGAAATTCCTAACTTACTTATTACACCTTCTGCACAAGAGTATTTGAAAGATTTATTGGAAAAGCAGAATACCCCAGGCATTGGCGTACGAGTTTTTGTCGAAAATCCAGGTACACCACGTGCTGAATGTTGCATGGCATATAGCGCGCCAGATGAAGTTGCACCTACAGATTATGTACAAGAATATCCAGACTTTCCTGCATATGTAGATACACCATCAATTCCTTATTTAGTCGATGCTGTCATTGACTATAATAAAGATCGATTTGGTGGACAGCTGACGTTTCGTGCGCCAAACTCTAAAGTACCACGTGTAGGGCCAGATGCTTCCATTGAAGAGCGTATTACTTATATTTTGCAGTCAGAGATTAATCCAGGACTTGCAGGACATGGTGGTAACTGTGCATTGGTTGAAGTGATTGATGATGCTGAACATGGCTTAACTGCTGTACTCAAATTTGGTGGCGGTTGTCAGGGGTGTTCGGCAATTGATGTAACTTTAAAGCAGGGAGTGGAAACGACACTGCAACAGCATATTCCAGAATTGGCACGTGTGATTGACCAAACGGATCATAGCCAAGCTGAAGGTGCTTATTTTAAATAATTGATATCTTATATAAATGATTATAGCCTCTTTGTGAGGCTATTTTATTGTCTAATGTTTAAATGAAATGTTAAGGTCATATTAATAAGAATATATCATTAACGATCGCAATATGAGATCTCTTTTATAAATCAATAAAGTGATTATTCACGCGGTTAATCTTTGGCTTTGTAAATCTAAGCATTCATACATAATCTACAGATGAAATATATTGATTCAAAAAGGCATTCTAAAACACAGCTTAGTTATTACAGCGGTATCTCATGTTAATAGTTGAGCTGGTAAAAATGCATGCGACAACCCTGGGTAGACCATCAACGTTAAGCCGAGAAGATCAAGTTCGGCTCTGTCTGAATTACAGATGAGAATACTGAACTTTATTTCACGTTATGATGAGTTCTGGGGAGAGAACTAACAGTTTTAAGAATTATACGTCATATTAAAGATTGTTTGATTCGGTCAAATCTATTTAATTTATCCAAAGATTTATCGGAAAGTGAAGGTATATACTGGAGTATTGTAATTGTAGATGCTACGTAAATTCTAATACAAATGTCTAAAAACAGAAGCAAAATGATAGGGGTAAGAAGAAGGCTCGCTCACTTAAAGTATAGGTCATAATTTACTAGAGGAGTCAGCAAATAGTGTGTTTATATGCGAGGAATGAATGGTATATGGCTTCGAGCTGTTTTAAATGGAATTTACAGCAGATTCTATTTGGGGTTTTTGTTCTCGCAGCTAAAAGTAAATCAATGGATTTATGATGTATATTCCAACAGTCTATTGGCTTTAAAAGTGAGGAGATTTTGTCAATTAGATCCTGAGTTAAAAACTTATAATTGAGAAGTCAATCAAAGAAAAATAGACATTGAATATGTATTTGTTCGCTTAAAAAGGGTTAAAATAATTACTGAACGTTATTGAAATCGAGGTAAAAGATTTGGTTTAAGATTCAATTTAATTGCTGTAATTTTCAATATATCAATAGGTAAAAATGAGTTGTGAGAGAATTCTAAGATAGAGATTTAAACGTCTATTTCTAAAAGATCTATAAAATAATACAAAATATCTGTAAAATTTTAACGGTGATTTAAGGCATAATTTCAGATTAGTCATCAAATTTTATATTGAAAAGGTGATTGTCAATATTTTGAATAAAGTTATTGATTGAATGAAGTGGTAAATGTCGTATGGTCAAATCAAAACATTTTATTTTATTATCGTGCTGTCTTTTATTGAATGGAACAGGCTGTCAAAGCATGGCAACCCTTCAATCACCAACAACCTCAAAATCATCAAAAGAAATTCCTGAACCACAAGAAATTATTAATCAACGAGATTTTAAAAAAATTAAAATACAAGAGCAACGTCCTATAGTCGCTCTGGTTTTAGGAAGCGGTGGTGCTCGCGGGTATGCACATATTGGTGTGATTGAAATTTTAGAAAAAAGTGGAATAAAACCAGATTTTATTGTGGGTACGAGTGCAGGTAGTATCGTTGGTTCAATTTATGCGAGTGGTAAATCTGCACAAGATTTAAAAGATATTGCATTAAATTTAAAAGCGCATGATGTGAGAGATCTTACTTTGGATTTAAAAGGTTTTTTTATTGGTAAAAAAGTAGAAAACTATATCAATGAAAATGTAAATAATATGCAATTGCAAGATTTAAAAATACCAATGTATGTGGTTGCGACAGAATTAAAAGAAGGAAGAAAAACAGTTTTTAACTATGGTAATACTGGACAGGCAGTTCGAGCTTCCATTTCAATTCCAAGCATGTTTGTTCCAACGAAAATAAGAAATGAAGAGTTTGTTGATGGAGGCTTGGTAAGCCCAGTTCCAGTTGAAACAGCACGTGATTTAGGAGCTGATATTATTATTGCAGTCGATATTTTGGCACAACCGATTTATACAGAAACATCAAATGTATGGGGGTTATTTAATCAAAATATTAATATTATGCAAAAGAATATTGCAACTACAGAATTAAAAGATGCAGATATTGTAATACGACCTGATTTAAGAGAAAAGAACCATATTTTTGATGTTAAAGGTAGAGAAAAAACGATTCAAGCAGGAGCGGATGCAGCTGTGAAAGAGCTTCCAACAATTTTAAAACTCTATGACGTGAAAAATAAGTGGCAACATTATGATATTAGTAAAGAAAGTATTGCAGATACTGCTTTGAATTAGAGATAAAAATCTATTCTATTTATATAAAATATAGAATAGATTTATTAAGTTGTATTGAATGTTTTAGCACTTTCAAGTTTAAAGTGACAGTTGTATCATTTTAAAAATTAAGAATTCTAAAATGAGAGAACAGGTGGATAATAAATTATCAATATATATTTTATTGAATGTTGATCGGGTCGATATAAAAAATAAAGATAGCTTTTTTATGATTAGAGACATCCAATAAGATAAAAAAAGGCTATAATTCCGCACCTATACCTTATTGTCTTTAAAAGAGTCTAGAGAGCATAATGTCCCCATTAGATCAAATTTTACCTATTTTAGATGATCAGTCTGAATTAAATATGTCAGTATTAATGACACCAGATATGGCAAATTTTTCAGGTAATGTTCACGGTGGTACAATTTTAAAACTATTAGATCAAGTTGCGTATGCATGTGCAAGTCGATATTCTGGCAGCTATGTGGTTACTCTTTCAGTAGACAAGGTAACATTTAAAGAACCCATCTATGTTGGGGAGTTGGTCACATTTTTAGCAAGTGTCAATCATGTGGGGCGTACCTCAATGGAAATTGGTATTCGTGTAGAAGCACAAAATATCCAAAAGCGAACCGTACGTCATACCAATAGTTGTTATTTCACCATGGTTGCGGTAGACGAAAATAGCAAACCAAAACAAATTCCTCCTTTAAATTTAGACAATGAGTGGAAGCGTTGTCGTTTTGAAGCTGCAGAGCAACGTAAAGTGGCAAGATTACAAGAAAATCATCATCCATCATGTAGCATTTATAAAAAATCAACACAAGATTGATTTCAAAAAGGTCTCTGATGAGACCTTTTTTTATAGCAAAAATAACGACAAAATTAAGTTTTTTATTCATTTATTTTTCTGAGGATTCAAGATTTCGGTTTTAATGAATGGATGAAATCTCAACGAATTAAAAATAGTTGATAAAGTAATGTAAAATTCACAATAATTAATTTATGATAAAACGATACGTCTCGTCTTGAATGACTGAAAAATGGAAGAAAAATATTCACGCCGTAAAGAAATTATTCTGAATACTGTCATTAATATTCTAGAAAACACAGATTATGCTCATTTAACCATTGAAGAGATTGCAGCTCGCGCTGGAGTTGGAAAGTCGACGATTTATCGCTGGTGGAAACATAAATCAGAGCTGGTATTTGAAGCTTTTAAGTATCATACGACTTCAACTTTTCATTTAGATATTCACCAAAGTATTAAATCTAATTTGATTCAACAATTGCAGATTTTAAGTCAAGCACTACATCATGGCGTTGGTCGTGCTTTACTAGTTGCAATGGTGGAATATCGAGAGGAGGTTAGTGAGATTTTTCATCAATATCTGCTTCCTTATCGTGAGCAAACATCGAAATTAATCGATATTGCCATCCAAAATGGAAAAATTAAAGCAGATTATCCCTATGCATTAATGTTAGATACGCTTTATGCATCGATTCATTATCAAATTATTTTTTTTAATCGGCTTCCTGATGATGCATATATCCATGCACTCGTTTACATGATTTTAGAACCTGTATGCCTGTCTGTTTAACCTCTTATTATAGTTGCTCTAATTATGTCTACGTTAGCTGAAGAACGATTATGGAATAGATCATTCATTTTATGTATTTTTAATAATCTATTTTTATTTACATACTATTTTGCTTTATTGGCTGTTTTACCCATTTATATCATGAAAGATTTGGGAGGGAGCGTAGAACAAGCTGGTTTAGCACTGACATTATTTTTGGTTTCATCTATTGCTATTCGACCATTTTCTGGACTGATTATTCAAAAAATTGGTAAGAAATTGAGTTTTCGAGGATCTGATTTTTTCTTTGTATTCTTTGCATTAAGTTATTTGTGGATCGACAGTATGTGGTCGCTGCTTTTTGTGCGTTTTTTGCATGGAATTTGGTTCAGTATTTTAACTACAGTAAATGTACCTGTAGCAAATGATTTTATCCCAGAGAATCGCAAAGGCGAAGGAATGGGCTACTATGTGATGTCGACAAATTTAGGATTAGTATTTGGTCCTTTAATGGCTTTGCTCGTCATTCAATATACAAGTTTTACAGTCTTATTCATTATTTTGTCTATTTTAGCGGGTCTTGGATTTATTTTTTGCTTGTGTATTCAGGTCGATGAATCTGAACCAAAGCTTATAGAGAAACAGATACGCAAAAAAATAAATATACAGGATATCGTTGAAACAAAAGTGATTGCAGTTGGTTTAGTCGCCATGTTAACAGCATTCTCATATTCAAGTATTTTGAGTTTTATTACAGCATATAGTGAGTTTAAACATTTACTTGCCTATGTCAGTATTTTTTTTACTGTTTTCGCCTGTTCTATGATTGTTGTTCGTCCCTTCGTTGGTCGTATGTATGATCGAAAAGGTCCAAGTTCTGTTATTTATCCTTCATTTATATTTTTTGCTGTGGGTTTAATTATTGTTAGCTTTTTAACCAATCAATGGGTCATGTGGGCGTCAGCAGTTTTTATTGGAATTGGTTATGGTTCACTTTTTCCATGTTTGCAGACTATCGCAATTCAATCTGTTTCACGAGAAAGAATGGGACATGCTGTTTCAACATTTTTTACATTATTTGATTTAGGACTTGCTGTCGGGTCTATTATTATGGGGCTTTGTATTGCTTGGTTTGGCTTTCAAAGTACTTATATTTTTTGCGCAGCCATTGTCATATTCACTTTATTTACCTATAAAAAAATGGTTGTGCCTACTTTTAAGCAAAAACATAAATATTAAGTTAATAAAGTACTTCAGATCAGATTTAATTGATAATACAGAGATATGTATATATTTAATATAATGATGTGATATCCATTTTTAAGTTGAATTACTTTTGTAATTCAACTTTTGTAACGAGAAGGACATGTCTGGGGGTGGAGGATTAATATCGATGAAGTTAATTATTGAGCAGTATTTTTGTCCTTAAGTTCTTCTTCAACAGCAACTTCAGATGTTGCACCTTTTACAGTTGCAGCCTCAGCTTCTTGCTCATTTGTTGGGATTGCAACGGTTGGTGCTGCAGGTGTAGTTGGGTGTGTTTCAGGTGCAGCTACAGTGATCGTTGCTGCAGTTGCTAAAATTGCCGTCAATAAAATATGTTTTAGTTTCATTTTGCATCCTAATATTTATAAAATAAAAGTTCATATTGATCATCACCTCAATATGGACTTGCTAATGCTAAAAGGAGCTGGGTAAGAGAGCAAGAGGACTCACAAAGAGAAACAGTATGAATAACGGACGATATACATAAAATATAGTTATGTGTTTTTTATGTAAGATAAGCGATAAAAAGATAAGAAAGTATAATAAAAAAGAAAAGGTTTTGTGCATGAATTGAACATTTATAGATACATGTTTTTTACAATTTACCAATTAAAAATGATATTTTTCCTAAATATGAAATAAGTAAATGTAATTAAATATTTCAAATAAACAATATTATTGTGATTTATATCTCATATAATTGGTATATTGTATATTTAAAAAGATAATCGATTAAAATCTTATTTTTACTTTTTTTAAAATAATCATGTCATTCATGATTGATGTTTGTAGATCGATGAATAACTTTAGAAAACTTTAGACTGAATTACTTTGAGTAATTCAGTCGCTTTATGAGGGATAAATTTGAACAATATGTATCTAAACAATTACTGAGCTGGAGTCTCAGTTGTTGCAGATGCTTCTACAGCAACTTCAGATGTTGAAGCGCTTTCAGCAGTTGCAGAATCTGCGGCAGCAGTTGTTTGTTCATTCTCAATTACAGTTGGTGCAGCGGTCGTTTGGTCTTGTACTTCTACAGCAGCAAATGTTGTCGCAGTTGTAACGACCATAGCTGATGCAAGTAAAATTTGTGTAAGTTTCATAGTAGCATCCATATTAAATTAAAAGATTATTCATATTTATCATCACTTAAATATGAATGTTGTAATGCTAGAAGTTTTAAAAGGTCAGCGCAAACAATATAACAAAGCAAAACAGTCGGGTTACATAGCCCGTACAGCACCTATTAAAAGTGTATTTTTTTTGTGAAATTTGAATAATATTTCAACATTAGTTGTATCAAAATATATGAAATTTTAATGAAATATATTTAAAAAAGCTTCTCAGATTTGAAATTATCATTTACGGATAAATTACATTGAAACTATACAAAAAATTGATAGCATAGAAAAATATTCCACATATTAAGATTTTCTGTGAAAATTTCTCCGAGTCAACGCATCCCTACACATATTATTTCTGGTTTTTTAGGTGCAGGAAAGACTACACTTTTAAAATCATTATTGAGCCAAAAACCTGAAAATGAACTTTGGGCAGTGGTGATTAATGAATTTGGACAAATTGGAGTTGATCAGCTTTTACTGATCAATGAAGAAGGTTATGCCATCAAAGAATTACTTGGTGGCTGTTTATGTTGTAGTAGCCAATTGAGTATGCAGTTAACGTTATCTCGATTACTGAGTGACGTTAAACCTCATCGTTTATTTATAGAGCCTACAGGACTTGGACATCCTGCGCAGATTATTGAGCAATTAACTGAGTTACATTGGCAACCTTATTTAGAGATCAGAAGTCCTGTAACTGTTATTGATGGTTCAAAATTGCATGATTCTGCATGGGCACAACAAAACTTATATAAAGATCAATTGAAATCTGCACAAATTGTAGCTATATCACACCAAGACTTAATGACTCAGTCTGATGAGCAAGCTCTAAATCATTTAAAACAGGAATACTATGCATATGGGCAAAAGTGGGTGACTTCAACACATGGAAATCTGAATTTAGATGAAATTGAAGCACCATATCGAGGTATAAGGCGTCAAATTCAACCCTTATTAAAGATTCAAAAAACATTAGTGGCAAATCAGGAAATGCCTGAAATTAAACAGCTCCCATATCATTATATAGAAACTACACAAGGATATAGTGTGGCTGGCTGGAAATTCTCTAAACAATGGATTTTTAGTTTTGATGATGTATTGGATTTACTTTGTGAACAGCAAGATTGGTTGAGAATTAAAGCGGTATTTAATACGACTCAAGGATGGAAATCTTTTAATTTTAATCCCGAACAATTTAATTATCAGAGTACCGAAGAAAGTATTGATAATCGGATTGAAATTATTTATCAAGAAGAAAGAGATTGGAGTCAATTTGAAGCCTTATTACTTTCATACCAACAATAAGAGCACTTATATTTAAATGAATATGTGAAGAAATGACAAATAGAAATCAGGTATGCTATGCGCCAAAATTGAGGAAAGATTTATGGCGTTAAAAGCGACAATTTATAAGGCAGATTTGAATATTGCCAATATGGATCTTCATCAATATGGTGATTATCAGTTAACGATGGCATTACATCCATCGGAGACACTAGAACGATTAATGGTTCGCCTTTTAGCTTATGCTAAATATGCAGATGAAGCTTTAGAGTTTACTAAAGATTTATTTGAGACAGATGAACCTGCTCTCTGGGAAAAAGATTTAACGGGTCAATTTGTTAAATGGATTGAAGTCGGGTGCCCTGATGAAGATAAAGTTAAAAAAGCCGCTGCTCGTTGTAAACAAGTAGCTGTGATTACGTATGGTTCATCTGTGAATGAATGGTACAAAAGGAATAGTAAATTAAAAACTTTAAAAAATGTTCAGGTATGGCAACTTTCGACTGAGACAACACTTGCAATACAAACATTGTGTGAACGTACCATGAAGCTGCAATTGAACGTCATGGATGGGGAGTGGACATTGATTGGAGATCATGCTCAAGCGAGTATTGAGTGGATACAATTACAGTAATTTTAATATAGATAAAAGAGTGAAGATTATGACTAGCGAATTAGAAATTGTTGACTTGAAAGTTGGTGAAGGTAATGAAGCAGTTAAGGGTGCTTTAATTACTACACATTATACAGGTTGGTTAGAAGATGGAACTAAGTTTGATTCTTCAGTTGACCGTGGTAGTTATTTTGAATGTGTAATTGGAACTGGTCGTGTTATTAAAGGTTGGGATCAAGGAATTATAGGAATGAAAGTTGGTGGGAAAAGAAAGCTTATTGTTCCTGCTCATTTAGCATATGGTAATCGTAAAATGGGTAATATTATTCCAGCGAATTCAAATTTGATTTTTGAAATTGAATTATTCGATGTTAGAACACGCGATTAAAGAGAATATGATTATTTTAAGTTATCATAATATAATTTGAACATTATATTATTGAAATAAAATATTTTTATTATTAATTTTATACCTTGAATTAGATAAAGTATTATTTAGATTTGGCAACTCTTTTGAGTTGCCAGTATTATACAATAAAAAATGAGTATATAGATTCAAATTATCTTTTTGAATATTTATAAAATATTTTTAAATATAAGGAGGGGTTGTCTATAAATTAGGTAAGATGTTGTATATTCATATCTAAATTAATAATATTTTTATTCAATTAATTATGTAGTATGCTACATCTAGTATTAAAAGATCTTAGGATGAAATTACATTATATTTTAATCAAGTTCTATTTTATTTATGAGTTATCTAATCAGTTTTATTTGAGCTAAGTTATCATTTATTTATTTTTATTACATATTAAAATTATTAATAAAATAGATAAATTAAAATCAAATAATTGTCTTAAAATATATAAAAAACACTTTTAATAAACGTTATCAATAATTTGTATCGTTATTTTTTAGATAGCTTATAGATTTATATAAAAATAAATAATTATTCTGAACTCCCTTTTTTATAATTTCGATTATTTTAATTAGTATTATATAATTAATATTTAAGAATAAATTAACAATAAAAAAAATAAAAAAAAAGCGTGAAAATTAGATTAAAAAATAATATACTGTGACCAAGTTGGCATATTTTGCTATTGAGCTAAATCAATTCACTCAAATAATTAGTTTTTTTAATGTATTAGGTACTAACTGTGCTTTGTATTTGGTGTAAAAAGTCATTATCTACTGAATGTTATTAAACTTAAATCATTTGAATACAAGAATTAATGAAGTTAATGCAACAAATATTTCTATGTCGCCGTAGCAGTGTTTGTTTTTGTTTTAAATAGTAATGTGAAAGAGCTTCGGTTTTGCTCCAAACATTGCATTTAAAAATAGTGTTGATGTAGAGAGATAATATCAAACTATTGATCACTATCTTGGCCGTGAATGGCATTTCTAACTATAAAAGTAGGTAATAATGAAAGATAAACAAAACTTTATGAAATTAAATCCATTAGCAGTATCGATTTTATTAGCATTACCAGCAGTAGCAAGTGCTGCAGATATTGGGATGGTGAATGGTCGTATTACTTCAGCAAATGGTGTTCCAATAATTGATATTAATCAAGCCAATGGCAACGGTATCTCCCATAATGTTTATGACAAATTAAATGTTGGTAAAGAAGGTTTAATTTTTAATAATAGTCAAAATGGTGCAAATACAGTCTTAGGTGGGCAGATTGCTGGAAACAGTAATTTAGCATCTGGAACTGCAAGCATTATTCTTAATGAGGTAACTTCTAGAAATAGTAGTACATTAAATGGAATGATGGAAGTTGCAGGAGATAAAGCGCACCTTATTATTGCAAACCCAAATGGAATAACTTGTAATGGATGTGGTTTTATTAATAGTGAAAAAGTCACTATGACCACAGGTACACCTAATTTAGAGAATGATACCTTAAATGGGTTTTCGGTAAATGGTGGAACAATTACAGTAAACGGTTTAACAAATGATTCACCAACTGCCATTTTATCACGTGCAATTGTGGTAAGCGGTGATCTACGTGTTGCAGATAATGAGTTAACTCTAATTGCTGGAACGAATCTTATTGATGCTGAAAATCAAGTGAAAGGTAGCGTAGGGGCTCAAGGAGCAAGACGTACTTATGGTATTGATGTTGCAAGACTTGGTGGAATGTATGCAAATAAAATTAATTTAATTAGTACTGAAAGCGGAGTGGGTGTACGTAACGCAGGGACACTCGTTGGCGGACAAGGTGGTATTCAAATTGATACAAATGGCCGTCTTATCAATAGTAATGCACGAATAATGGCGAGTGGTGCTATTGATTTAAAAACAAATGGTACATTAGATAATACAACCGGTAAAATAGTAAGTAATAATGCTGTTTCTATCGATACACGTAATGGTGCGATTACTAATACACGTGCAGGCAATATTATGTCTGATACCAATGTTTTAATAAGTAGTGGTCGACTTGATAATACCAATGGTAAAATTGCAGCTGCCCAAATGGTCGCAATTAATACCAATAATGCTGAATTGATGAATACTGGAAAAGGTAAGAATGTCGGAATTGAAGCTGGTATTGTTGCTTTAGAAACAGGTAAATTAAATAATCGAAATGGGCAAATCCAAGGTTTTTATGTAGGTACGCAATCGAGCAGTGTTGATAACCGTAATGGTTCAATTGAGTCAAATGGTGACATTGATATATCAAGTGCAGGCACAGTTGATAATACTTCTGGTTTAATTCGTAGTGGTCTTGGTCATGTTCGAATTGCCGCTGCAGGTAGTCGATTAATAAATAATAATACGCGTTCTGCTGACACAGCTAGTAAAGATGCATTAGGAATTATTGCTGGGGCTGGAGGTGTTCAGTTAGTTGCAGCTAACTTAGAAAATACAGTTGGTCAAATTGCTTCAGCTGGAAATATTGATATTTCAGCATCAAATCATGTAAATAATTATAAAAGTAGAATTATATCTGAAGGAATTACCTCTATACTGGCTGCGACATTAACCAATAGTCAATCAGGTATTAATGGTAAAACAGGTGTCAATGTTAATCTGACTGGTAATTTAACCAATAGCCTTGCTATTATTTCTGCTGATGAAGGTAATGTTAATATTCAAGCGAATAATATTTCGAATACAGCAGGAGTAATTCTTGGTGAAGATATTAATTTAAATGCTGTTAACAATATTAATAATGATACTGGATTTATTGCCGCAACAAATAATTTAGCTGTGAATGCTGGTAATACAGTTACGAATGCTAATGGTTCCAATTTTGGTCATCACTACGGTATTTTTCTGGGTATGACGAATCAGCAAGGCGGTATGGTTGCGCGTAATGGTATAGAAATTAATTCAAAATCATTAAATAATTATAATAGTCGTATTGTGGCAGAAAATGGTGCATTAAACTTAAATATAATAGGAGCATTATTGAATGATCGTAGTTTATTAACTGCAGGTAATGGTGCATCTAGTATAAAAGCAGCTTCCATTTCGAGTGACTATTCAACAGTTTATTCAAAAGGAGATCTCATAATTGATACTGGAACTTTATCATTAAATAGCTCTGGCAACATTATTGATAATAATGCAACTGGTATTATTGCAACTGATGGAGCATTAACATTAAACGTTGCGAACAACTTTACGAATAATGGTTGGATTTCGAGTAAGGAAAACCTCAATGTGAATGTTCAAGGCACATTAACTAATCGTAATGCTATTCATTCAGAAAAAGAATTAAGTGTTACTGCAAATCGTGTGAATAATTCTAGAAATATGGTTGGCGATACAAAAATCACTGTGAATGCTACTGATCGAATTACGAATACAGGTAATTTATTTAGTGAAGGGACTGCTGATATTAATGCATCTCGTATTCAAAACAATGGACGAAATTCAGTATTAGGTGGTCGTCAAGGTTTAGAACTACATGGCAATACTGTTACTGGTAGCGGTATCGTGGTTGGATTGTAATTAATAAAGTTTAAAAGGGAGCAGCAATGCTGCTGCCTTTTTCAGGCAAAAACTTATGAAAAATACAATACAGCCTTTACTTATTCTTTGTTCTTTAGGGATTGCAGAACAGGTTATCGCAGATGTTGATTTAAATAGATTAACGAAGGCACAGCAAGAACTTGATAAAAGTTTACGTCTTGAAACTCAAGTGAGTAAGAAAGATGTTTATTCAAAAGTTGAAGCTTTTACCATTAATAATATTGAATTTCCGATTGAAGAGAGTTGTATAGAAGTTGATGAATTAGTTTTAGACAATGATTTTTTAAATGATACAAATATTAAGAAAATAAAAGCAGATGTTACTGGACGTTGTTTAGGTCCGAATGGTATTTGGAAACTTGCGAGTACGTTACAAGATTACTTTATTAAATCTGGTTATATCACGACACGAGTAGAAGTTCCTGATCAGGATTTATCATCTAAAAAACTCGTATTAGTTGTTGTTCCTGGCAGAATTGAAGACATTATTATTAAAAATAATGATGTTAAAAATTGGATTCTACCTTTTAAGTCTGATCAGATTTTAAATGTTCGTGACCTTGAGCAAGGCGTTGAAACTTTACAAAAGGTACCAAGTTTAAACGTCAAGATCGATATTGAGCCAGGCAATAAAAATGGTTTTAGCCATGTTGTGATTGATACAGGGCGTAAAAAAAACTGGAATATACGGGCATGGGCAAATAACTGGGGAGATGAAGGAACTGGCCAAAATTTAATAGGAGGGGCAGCATATCTTTATAACTTGACGAAAATGAATGACATTTTCTCTCTCTCTGGCACGACAAATGCCGAACATGAAACAGGTCGTTATAAAAGCGTGAGTGCGTATTACTCAGTACCATTTGGGTATTGGGATTTTGATTTGTTTTATAGTAAAAGTCAGTCGAGACAGAGCCTAAATATTGGTCCATTTGCTTTTAATTACTTTGGGGATACTGAATATTCCAGTCTGAAAGCATCTCGAACAGTTTATCGAGATACAGACAAAAAAATAACCTTAAGTAGCGAGTTATTCCATCGCAAGGTAAGCAATAGATTAGAAGATATAGAATTGGTATTACAAAAACGTGATATGACAAATTTACGTTTTGGTCTCAATTTAAAGAAAAACATAACAGGTGCATTGTTAGATACAACCTTGACTTATCAGAGATTTATACCTTGGTTTGGTGCTAAGGAAACACCAGATATGAAGACTGGTGATGTCAGCAAGTTAAGTAATGTATTTAATTTTGATGTGGATTATACGAAGTTATTAAATAACTTACCTGTGAGTGCGTATTACAACTTAAAGTTAGGTGCGCAATTTTCTCCCCATTCTTTAACGGTACAAGATCGATTTACGATTGGAGATCGTTGGAGTGTTCGTGGCTTTGAAAGTACAGCGGCTGGTTTAGATGGTGATAAGGGAGCATATGCTCAAAATACTATTAGCGTCATGACTGGATTCAAAAATCTAGAGTGGTTCTTTGGGGCGGATTATGGAGTTGTTTTTAAAGATAAAAGTATCAATCTTCGTCATAAGCATTTATTGGGGATGACAACTGGATTTAAAGGTTACTTTAAATCATTCGGTTATGGTATTTCGGTTTCAAAACCGCTGAATTACCCACAAGCGTTAAGTCCAGATAAATATAACGTTAATTTTAATATTTTTTATCAACTATAACGATATCTATTGGAGTAAAAAATATGTTTATTGGTACAGATATTGTTGAAGTTGAACGTATTCAACGTGCAATTATACGTTCTGGGAAACCATTTCTTGAAAGAATATATACGGATACAGAAATTTTAAAAATTGGTCTCAATGACATCAACTATGAACGCGCATCAGGTTTTTGGGCTGCAAAAGAATCTATCGTTAAAGCGATTGGATTGGGATTCCGTAATGGGATTTTGTTTCATGATGTTGAAGTAATACATGATGAATATGGGGCTCCCTCTTTTTTACTGCATGGTCGATTAAAAGAAATTTTAGAGGAAAAAGGTGTTTCGAAAATTTCCTTGAGTATTTCGCATTGTCGAACACATGCCATTGCAATCACAGCGATTGTTTAATAGAAATAATATGAAGTGTAGTTATGTATAAATACAATGATCTTATTGATCGAAATGTTTTGGTTACAGGTGCCAGTGGTGATATTGGCTTGAGTATTTGTGCTGAATTTTTAAAGCAAAATGCTCATGTTTACGCACTTTATAATTCAAATTCTGCAGATTTAATACAACTGAAAGATACGCATCCGCAAGGAGATAAATTACACATTATACAGTGTGATTTAGCAAATAAAGATGCCGTAACTCAGTTATGTGAAGATTTAAATCAACAGATTAAACAGCTTGATATTTTAGTCAATAATGCAGGTGTTGTTCGAGATAGTCTTTTTGCTTCAATGAGTTTTGAAGATTTTAATACAGTAATAAATACAAATTTATTTGGAACTTTTACTTTAATTAAAGAAGTACTTTTGCTATTAAGGGCCTCAGAAAGCGCCACTATTATTAATGTTGCATCCATTGCAGCACTAGTTGCAAGCGTAGGTCAAGCGAATTATAGCGCTTCTAAAGGCGCATTACTTGCTTTTACTCGTACTTTGGCAGCTGAATTAGCGCCGCGTGGTGTTCGTGTGAATGCTGTTGCACCAGGAATGATTGAATCAAAAATGGTTAAAAAAGTATCTCGTACAGTAGTTCGAGATACCATCTCAGCAATTCCTTTAAGGCGATTAGGTAAGTGTGAAGAAGTCGCAAATACGATTGCCTACCTAAGCTCTACTGCATCGAGTTATATCGTTGGTCAAACCATCGTGATCGATGGTGGTATGGTGATGAGGTAAGTTATGTCTAAGTATGCAATTCCTTCAAATATCTTTTTAGAAATGGGAGGATGGCGTCAACCTCTCGTTATGGTCGATAGGATAGAAGATTATAAGTATGGTGAAAATGGTTACATCAAAATTATTAAACATGTGACTTATAACGAACCTTATATGATTGGACATTTTCCTGAAGACCCCATTATGCCAGGTGTATTGATTTCTGAAATATTTGGTCAAGCAAGTGAGTATTTATCTTTTTTAACCGATATTTGTGATATTTATCAGGAAAAATATCAACATGAAATGAGATCATTACGTGATATTTACGAAATAATTAATACAGAAAATATGCGCAACATTATCCGCACTCGCCGTTCACAAGTACGAGGGGTACTGGCTGCACAAAATTTAAAATTTAAGGAAATTGCTCGGCCTGGAGATACGATTGAGGTCCTGAGTAAGCTTTCTTTTTCAGATAATAATGGTTTCAAACATTACGCAGTATCTGCATATGTAGGTAAAAAATTAATTAGTCAAGGCGTAATAATTAACTTTCGCGAAGCAAAACAAGTTTAGTACGGAGAGAAAATAATGAGTACGATGCAAGAACATATTAATGAACGTAAAAATGTTTTATTTACAATTAAAACTGAGATTATTCAACGTTTACATATTCAAAAAAATGAAGCTCAAATTGATGATGATACTGCATTATTTGGTAATGGTCTTAAATTAGATTCAGTTGATGCAACTGAAATTATGGTGCTTTTAGACAAAGTTTTTGGCATTAAAGTAGATGAAGGTGATGATCCTTCATATATGAGAAGCATTAATAATCTAGCTTCATTTGTAATTAAAAAACAAAAAAAATCTTAACTTTAATTTCAATCTAAAATTCAAAACGATAAGGCTATTTAAATGGGCATTCTTAATAATATTCACATGAAAAATAATGCGAAAATGGGTGTTTTTAATGGGAAAGAACTTCCTGCTTTATATCATGATGCAGAAGCAGTTTATAAAGCTGTTCGAGAAAATGCGATATTGGTTGATCATTCACACATGTCAATACTGAGTGTGATGGGGGAGGATGCATGGTCTTTGATCAATTATTTATCATCTGCGGATATTTCGATTATTCGTGATGAACAAGGGATGTATACCCTTATATTAAATGAAGATGGAACGATTTTTGGCGATGCATACATTTTATGTTCAGAAGATGGTTACTATATTCTATCTGAAAGTCTTTCTACGACGGATTTAATCGAGCGTTTAAATCTGATTCTTGCAGAGCAAAGTGAAAATCTAGACATTCAAGAAATACCTGAAATCAATTCGATGGATACTGAAAATTGGGGAGCAATTTTATTAGAAGGACCGTATTCTTGGGAGTTGTTATCTGAGATTTATGGATTTGACATTATTGGACTACCGTATCATGAGTACATGAATACAGATGATGGATTGCTTACATTTCGTTGTGGTAAACATGGTGAGTTTGCTTATTTAATGGTTGGTGAAAAGCAAGAATTAGCTGAATTATGGGAAAAATTGCTTCAAAAGGGTGAAAGATACCAACTAAAAGTTGCTGGTTTAGATTATCAAAATATCTTACGAATTGAGAATCCATGTTGGGATGCTTCGATTTATCACGATTACACCCGAAATCCAGTCGTTGTACAAATGCAGTGGGCAATTGGCTATGACAAAGAAGATTTCATGGGAAAATCTGCTGTTGATGAAATTTCAAATGCTGGTGTGGATAGAAAACTATTAGGCATAAAACCATTGGCTGAATGTCATGGAATTACAGCAAATGACAAAGTTCTCATTAATGGTGAAGAAGTTGGGATCATTGTGAAGGGCGCTTATTCTCCAGCTAACCAATCTTTTATTGCACTGGCATTAATCGATAAAGATTATGCATGGTCGGATATTGAAGGTTTTGATATTCAAACAAGTCATGGTGATGTTGCAGCAAAAACGCATAATTTACCATTTCTTTATAATTTTAGTATGTTGGTTAACCCGACTGAACATAGTTATGTTGATGTGGCTAAGCCAAAGAGTGCACTATAATTTTTTATAATAAAGTTAATGTAATAACATTTAAGTGAATTTGTATTGCATACGTATTAAAAATAAATCGGATTAAAAATGAAGACGAATAGAAAAAGAGTTGTAATTACGGGGATGGGTATTTTGTCATCTCTTGCAGATAATATTGATGACTTTAAACAAGCATTACTTGATAAAAAATGTGGTGTAACTGACAGTGTTAGATTTTCAAAATGGTTTGAAAATGCACGTGCAGCAGAAGTATTACATGAAATAGATTGTTCTGATATTCCTCAAGATATTCTCGAATCACAAGATAATGCAGCACTTTGGGCTTATAAGGTGAGTAAGGATGCCTTAACTCAAGCAGGAATTGTGCATGACCAAGTATCCTTAGACAATACAGGTTTGATTATTGGGGTTTCATCTGCTGGTACGGAAGCATTTTTACCGCTATTTGAACAACGAATTCAAGACTTTTCATTAAAAAAAGCCATATATTCTGGTGGTTTTTCTTCATGCTGTTCTAGCGTTTCAACGTTATTAGGCTTAAAAGGTGGGACTGAATTAGTTGCAACAGCGTGTACTGCAAGTCCAAATGCCATTGGGATTGCCTATGATTTTATTCAAAATGGTAAAAATAAAATGATGCTGGCAGTGGGCACAGAACCTATTTATTTACCCACATTTGCAGGCTTTTATGCATTGAATGTTATGCATGAAGAGTCTTGTACCCCATTTTCTGGACAATCTGGCATGTCTATTGGAGAAGGGGCAGGTGCTATTGTTTTAGAAGAATATGAACATGCAGTAGCACGAGGGGCAACGATTTATGGCGAAATCTTATCTTATGCGACTTCTTGTGATGCTTATCATGAAACTGGTCCAGATCCACGAGCAAGTGGTGCTGTTCAAGTGATGAATAAGGCTCTGCAAAATGCTGGACTATTGCCAGAGCAAATTGATTATGTGAATGTTCATGGCACTGGCACCGAAGCAAATGATCGTATAGAAACAACAGCAATGAAAAAAGTATTTCCAAATGCTGAAAATTTGCCTATGAGTTCAACGAAATCTTTTTATGGACATAATATTGGCGCTGCAGGAATTGTAGAATTAATTAGTTGTTTAGTGACGTTACCGCAGAAGCATTTATTGCCTACTTTAAATTTTACTGTTCCACGTCCAAATTGCGATTTAGATTATGTACCGAATGAGTTTCGTGAAAAAGAAGTTAATATTTTCATGAAAAATAATTATGCCTTTGGTGGTAATAACTGTTGCATTATTGTGAGTACTCAACCTGGAACAATACCAGTAAGTACTTATCAAGCAAAACGAGTTGCGATTACTGGTTTGGGTGCTGTTTCAACGATTGGTCACACAATTAATGAAATTTTAGATCATATTTGGAACAATAAAAAAATACCAGAGCTGGGCACCGTTCAGTTTTATGAAGATACTTTAGCAGAAGCCGAAGAGTTGTTGGATATTCTTCATACTACAGGGCAATTTGAGGATTTATTAGGGCAAAAGAGTGCCTGCAAAATAAGTATATTACCTGAGCATGAATCAAATTTTAAAACGTTTCAAATCCAAAACTTGGAACCCAGAAAGCACTTGCGACGCTATGATGCTCGAAAAGCCACGCGAGGTGGAACGTTTGCATTGATTGCATTATCTGAAACTTTAAATCATGCGCAGCGAAAAATTAAACGTGATGGACATGAGTTAGGTCTTGTGATGGGAATGTCACGTGGACCACAAGAAACAACCTACAAGTATCTGCAAAGTTTAAAACCTGATCCACGTAAGGTGCGTACTTCTGAGTTTCCTGGATCATTGATGAACTCAATTGCAACGTTCTGTGGAATTTCTGAAGGTATTAAAGGCTATACCACAACACTTGCGACTGGTCAGAATGCAGCCTTAGGTGCTTTAGCTTATGGCTATGAAATTGTTCGTCAACAATTACAACCTCAGGTTTTGGTGGGTGGTGCAGATGAATATTTTCCATCAATGTCACTTTATATGGATGCTGTGACTCAAAAAATTCAAATGAGTTCAGAGGCTAGTGAATATCAAATCTATGGTCATGATGCGAAAGGTTTTATTCCTGGCGAAGGCGCATGTATGTTGTTGCTTGAAGATCTAGAAGCTGCTCAGAAACGAAATGTAGAAGTACAGGCAGAAATTGTTGGCTACGGTAAGTCAAATAATAATAGTTATTTTAGTGCTGGGCAAATTCAGGAAAAAGCGAAAGCAATGGCATTGGCAATACAACGCGCGCTTAGTGATGCAGATATTTCAGCAAAAGATATTGATCTCGTGTGTGGAACGACCAGTGGAGATGATGAAAGCGTACAAGTTGAAATAGGTGCAATTCATCAGGTTTTTCAGCAGGATCATCCACAAGTACCTGTTGTTAACTATAACGCTTATTTTGGTTTTATAGAATCATGTGCAGCACTCATGAATTTAACAGTCATTGTCGACTGTATTAAAAAACAGGCTGTACCTGCAATTCCATATACAGAAAATTTTTGTGATGATCGAATTAATTTTGTTCGTTCTCCACTGACAACTGTCATCAATAATGTACTTCTGGTAGGTGCAAATGAAGGCGGTAACTACTATGCATTTGTGATAAAAGGATAATATTTTGAATAACGCGACGATTATCTCAGGTTATAGTGCAAATTTAGCATTTGCACCTAACTGTGATGAATTAATCGGTAACTTAAAACAAGGAAAGAGTGTTACTAAAGAATATTGGTTTGAATCAGAGAGGATTGCATATAAGTTTGGTCTTAATGAAAATAAATGTATTGCGAGGTTGAAGTCTAGTAATAAAAGTTGTTTTGAAGAAATATCACAACTGATTGACCAAGCACTCGAACAAGCAATGCTTAAAAAACAGAGTTTGTCAGGTGAAAACGTTAGGGTGTATTTAACAGGTCTTGGTTCTAGAATTGATATAATTGATTATTTATCATTTTATGACCACAATGATTTAGAAGATGTCACTTTAAATAAACAAATAAAAAATTTGCATGCGGCTAAAAATAATCAAGATGCATTAGCGCATCAGATTGCCAAAAAATTTAATCTCAAATTTAATCCACCCAATTTAAATTGCACGAGTAATTCTGCATTGTCTGCAGTTCATCTAGCCATTCAAGCAATTAATGGGGGTGAAATTGACTTAGTAGTTGTTATTAACTACTCGAAAATTGCAACACAAGACATCAAGTTTTTGGCGAATCAGTCAATGCTTGAAAGTACCGCAGTACAACCTTTTGGTGAAGACAGTCGAAGTGTACTCTTTACTGAAGGGAACTGTGTCATGATTTTTGAAAGTGCAAAACATCGTCAAGCACGTGGATTAAATCATGGTGTTCAATTGACATCAAGCTATACCCAAATAAGTTCAGGACGTGGAAATGATGCGGCTCAGTTAAGTGCAAATTTAATTAAGACGATGAATAAAGCACTCGATCAAGCGAATATTAGTAATCAGCAACTCGCAGCAATTATTCCACATGGAAACGGCTCTGAGGTAACGGATAAAGCTGAAGCCCAAGCAATTACAACATTCTTTTCTGAACAGTTCATTCCTGTCTTAGCCTATAAAGGCCAAATTGGTTATACCTCAACAGGCTCAGGTGTAATTGACTTAATGATTGGTCACTATTCTTTATGTCATGGCGAACTCATATCCCCAGTAGGTTGTGGAGTTATACGAGATAAAATCAAGCAATATCTATTGTTGAATCAAGGCATTTTAAAGCATGAAAAACATCATCTATTGAAGATCGGACTGGGTGTCGATGGTTCTATAATCGCAATTGTAATGTCAAATACCGTCATTAATTCGTAGAACGATTGAGGAAATATTATGTATTTATCTTCATTTTCTATGATGGAACCACAAGACAATATTTATTTATATCATCCTTGTTGGTTAAATGTATGGGAATCCCATATGTATAAACAAGCATTGAAGTCAACTAAATCAAGTGGTTGGGGCTTTAAACGCTTTGGGACAAGTAAGCATACGTATGCTAGAGAAATGATTAGAACACCTTATTATAAAGAATATATAGATGCGCTGGAGCAAGTATCTGATCATGCTCTACAACAATTAACCGCCAAACAGCGGATGCAATTATTTAAATCACGTACAGCATTAATTTATGCCGATAGCTGGGGTGAGCAAAGTTCATTCGAAAATATTTCAAGTTTTTTACATAGCGCAACGATAGATACACTACCTAAAAACTTAGTGAAAAAATTTTCAGTGAATGACTTTACGTGCAAGTTAAGAGGGGAAAAACAATCGTTGGTTCAAGCAATGAAAATTGCTGAAGATTATTTAAAGTGGAATGTTTTTGATTTTGTGGTGATTTGCGCTGCTTATCGTGCCATTCCTGTTTTGGTTTTTTCTGAAGAAGATATTACGACACCTAGAAAAGAACGAAAAAACTCGAATGCTCTAAACACAAATTTATCTGTTGAACGAACAGGCTGTTTCATTTTTAGTCATTATGAAAGTGCCATGAAAGTGAAATGTGGAAATTATATAAGTTCCGATAATAATCAGCAATTACTGAGAGATATGCTTGAAAAAAACACTGATATTTCTTTAATGACTTTTGCAGGTTTAAGAAAAATGCCATTTGAACATCAATGGCCTGAAGCTCATCATCAATCAAAATTAAAAGTGATAAATCTAACTGAAAAATATGGACATAGTGGTTGTATTTCACCCGCCTTAAGCTGGATTTATCACGAACAGCAGAACGCTGATCTTGCAAAAATGAGAACCATGATACCCGATAATTTTGGTGGTTATAGTTGGTTTGATACTTATTATCAATAAAGTATATACAGGAATAAATAATGGCAAATGCAATAAAAGAATTGCCGGCGATACTCTTGATTGATATTTTCAAAAGTTATGGTGTCGGTGACAATAAAATTGACGCACTCAAACAAATTAATTTAGAAATAAAAAAAGGTGAGTTTCTTGCACTTTGTGGTCCTTCTGGGAGTGGAAAAAGTACATTATTAAATATTTTATCTGGGTTAGATCAACCAACAGCAGGCACAAATTTATTTTTAAATAAAGCACTGAATGAACTAAATGAAAATCAACTTTCAATGATTAGAAGTCAGCATTTAGGTTTCATTTTTCAGTTTTTTAATTTAATTCCAGTACTCAGTGCCTTTGACAATGTTTTTTATCCACTTATTTTAAATGGTTTGTATTCTAAAAAAATCGCTAAAGAACTGACATTACACTACTTAGATAGTGTGGGACTTTATGAATTATATGATCGTAAACCAGGGCAATTATCAGGTGGACAACAGCAACGTGTTGCGATTGCTCGCGCTTTGGCAAATCAGCCAAATGTTGTGGTTGCTGATGAACCCACAGGGAATCTCGATTTAGCGACAGGAGAAGCTATTCTAGATTTATTGATGAAAATTAACCAAGACATTGGTACCACTTTCATTATTTCAACGCATTCCACACAATTAAAAGATAGAGCTAAGCGTGTTATAGAAATCAAAGATGGAGAACTCATTCATGACTCCGTTATATAAAATGATCTTATGTATTGGTTTGAGCATATTATTGCCACTACAAGTTTATGCTGCATCTGTTCCAAAGCAAGTTGAGCAAGTTATTCAAAAAGGTTTTCCGCAACAACTTAATGCTTTGAAAACAATGAGTAATACATTATTTCAAGAATATCAGAGAGATAAAAATATTACATCTCTTGTTTTTTATGCTTATTCAGTTTTGGAATTGGCTAAATACTATAAATCGATCAATGATTATGTAAATGCTTCAGAGCAAGCCAAATTAGGATTTTTCTATTTAGATGAAGCTGCAGAATCTGATGAAGAAAACTTAAATGTTCTATATTTACGCGCGCGTGTAGATGCTTATTTACCAGCCGATCTTGGTCGTTGTGTTATTGCGTTAAGTGATACTCAAATCTTGTTAAATCATAAGGAAAAATTTGATGCGGATATACTTGCACGTATCAATCATATGCGTTATCGAGCACTAAATAGCTGTGGAGAAAGCTCATCAGCCAACGCATTGTTACAGCAACTTAAAAAAGGAAATGTAACACAACAGAAATTATTGGTTTTACCAGACAATCAATCACCTGAGTGGGATATTTATGAAATAACACAAATTCTAATGCCTTTAATGAAACAGGTGAACAAATGAATATTGGCGTTATTTTCTTTAGTGTTGTCGTCTTATTTATTTTAGCATTTGTCATTTATAGTATGGTTATTACGCCACAAGATACTAAATTTGCATTCTTGAATTTATTTAGGCACAAACGTCGTTCACTTTCGACTATTTTTGCAATCATTTTAGGCGGTGTTGCAATTTTCCTTTATGGCGGATTTATTGAATATTCTTTTTGGATTTTAAAACAACAAACCGTAAGAACGAATGTTGGTCATGTCCAGATATATGACCCTTCATATTTTGAAACAGCAAATAAAAGTAAAAGTATTATTGAAAATTATCAAATACTGAAAAATGAAATTTTAGAAGATGCTGAATTATCGCAGTATATTTCGACCATTTCTGGTCAGCTTGAATTTACTGGCGTGATTTCACAGTACGAAAATGAAACATCGAGTTATTTTTCTGCAATTGGTGTTGAGCCTCTTCCTGCATTAAAACTAGGTTCTTTTGATAAGTTAATTTCTGGTAGTGATTTATCTCGGATAAAAATGAATGAAATTACCGTAGGTAATGGTTTAGCAAAAACATTAAATGCAAAGTATGCAGATTGGGTTGATGTTTTATTGGTAAATAGTCAGGGTGGGCAAGGTGCTTTATCACTTAAAGTTCGCGGTATTTTTTCATCTGGTATAAAAGATTATGATGATGTTGCTATGAAAATGCCTCTTCAAACTGCCCAGCAATTAATGGATACAGATGGTGTAAGTAAAATAGTGATTTTGTTAAAAGATGACCGAAACCTTGAAGAATTCAACACAAAACTAGAAAATTTTATTGCAAATAAGCAGCAGAAATTAATCATTAAAGATTGGAAGTCACTTTCACTATTTTATCAACAAGTAGAGGGAATGCTCTCAGGTATTTACTTTTTTATTAAAGTGATTGTTGCACTTATTGTGGTCTTTATGATCAGTAATTCTATGCGAATGAATGTATTAGAAAGAACACGTGAAATTACGACCTTAAGAGCAATTGGTTTACAGCCCATGCACGTTTCACGTTTATTTCTATTGGAAGGCATTTTTATTGGTGCAATCGGTGCGTTAGGGAGTTTAGTGATTGGTTTTACTTTTGCAGGAATGATTAATTTACAAGGCATTACTATGCCACCCTCTCCAGGTCAGACAGAAGGTTATATTGCATTTATTAAAACAAATAGTTTTGAGTTGATTTGGATCACGTTGGTACTACCAATTATCACTGCATCTTTAGCATCAATTTTACCTGCTTTGAGTGCATCAAGACTCAATATTTCAGATGCTTTTAAATCCGTTTAGGAAATAATATGAAAATTTATACTTTTATGACCTTATGTTCGTCATTGTTATTTTCTGCTTCAAGTTGGGCAGCTCCTTCATCGCCAAGTGCACTCGAAATAATTCGTCAGGCTGATAATATTCGTTCACCAAATCAACCATTTCGTTATACCGTTACTGTATTGGAATATAAGTCTGGTGCAAAGCAATTTTCTAATAAACAAATTCTTGATATTTCAATGCGTTTTTTAAAACAGAATGGGAGTAATAAAGCTGATGCACGTTCATTAGTTCGTTTTGTTTATCCGCCTCGGGATAAAGGAAAAATCATGTTGTCTGATTGGTATGATTTATGGTTTTACACACAAGAACTACGAAGACCCATTCCAATTTCTCGTCAACAAAGATTATTGGGGCAAATTTCAAATGGTGATGTCATTGTGACAAACTTTGAAGATGCTTATGATGCTCAATTATTAAGTGAACAAGCCTGTGGTAATAAGACTTGCTATCAATTATCTTTAGCACGTAAATCATCCGAAGTTACATGGCCAAAAGTAATTTATTTAGTTGAAAAAGGAAGCTATAGACCATATCAAGCTTCGTATTTTTCACAAGATAACAAGTTAATGAAAGAAGTTTCTTATCAGAATTATAAGCCTTTACTTGGTCTAGAAAGACCATCCAAAATTGTTGTGAAAGACACGCGTCATGGAAGCGGTTATTCAGTCATGGAATATAGTAATTTAAAATTTGAATCCTTGCCTGTGTCACATTTCACAAAGGAATATATTCAGCGAAGGGCGAATTAATGTCTTTTTATCGCTGGCTTATATTACCGTTAGGAATATTACCTGTAGAAAAAGCTATGGCATGTTTGTCAGATGCAGATATAGAAATATTGGGGCAAATGTCATATACCCATAAAGCTTCTTCTACCTGGGAAATTGAAGGACAGAATCCTTATCGTACAAACAATGGATATAATGATTTAGCAATTAAATATAGTAATCATTGTGATTTAAGTGATGATAAATTAAAACTAAATATTGGTCTGTATGGCTTAGTTTATGCTCCTTATCAAGATACTGGAAAATTTGAAGAAGATGATAAACAGGTAAAACTACTGTTAGATCAGTTCAATCTTTCTTATTCAGTTTCTGATACGGTGAATGTTGATGTTGGAAAGATAAAAAATAAGAATGGCTTAATTTATTTAAAATCTCCATCTGACCTGTTAAGTAATTATTATGCGGGATTTAAGCCAACACAAATCTATGATCCTGCATTGAAATCGGCATATCAAGAATCTTTTTGGGGGATAGTGGTTGCGCAAGATACAGATAATTATTCTTTGTCATTAACAGCATCTCCCCAATTAACACATGTTGATCAACGTTATATCTCATCAACGAATTGGTCTGCACTTGAACGTTCAAATACAAATGATCGATATTTATTAAAGTATACAGATCACCGCTTTGATCAGCATACGCCATCACTGAGTGTTTTATTGGGGAGTTCAAAATCTATTGCATTGTCAGATAGCTATAATATTACGCAACAATTAACGTTTAATGCAGAATTGGCTTTACACCAAAAGCAGCAATGGCGACATTTGAGTGAAAGTAATGTAGAGAAACTGCAAAATTATATATTCCCTGAAGAATTATATCGAATAAAAAATAAGAAGGGGATAGAGCTTGCATTAGGAATGCAATATACCTCAGATCGTTTTAGTCAATTTGGACTAGAGTATTATTATCAAAGTGAAGGGTATTCTAGAAAACAGAGGCGTTCACAAACCAATTTAATTCATTTTTTGAATCAAAAAACAAATTATGTCCCATTAGATAAAGCTTTTGATTCATATAAATATTTAATGGCATCAGAGATATATAACATTTCCAGTAAAGGCAATTTACAGGGTAAACATTATATTAATGGTTATGCAAGTATTAGCGCCGCAGAGCAAAAAAGTTTTAAACCCTACTTCGTAATGAATATGTCAGATAAAAGTTTAACGACTGGAATGACGTATTCTCAATCTCTCAATATAAAGCAAAAACAATTAGAAGTTTATACGGGTGTTTATGCATCTTTAGGTAAAAAGAATTCCGAATTCGGCATGTTTGGAAAAACTGTCGGTAGCTATGTCGGATTTAACTATCATTTTTAAGGTTTTTATTATGAATATTAAAGAATTAAAATCAGTTGCTTTTATGTTTGCTGGTCAAGGAAACCCTACTATTGGTATGGGCTCAGATTTATGGGATATAAATGATACAACTCGAAAAATTTGGGATTGTGCGAGTGATATTTCACAAAAAGACATCCGCCGTCTTTGTTTAAGAGGCCCAATGAATAAATTGGTACAAACCACACATCAGCAATTAGCAGTTACTGCAATAAATATCAGCCTTTATACATTATGTCGTGAAAACATGACGTCAGATATTGTTGCAGGATTATGTGGTCATAGTGTAGGAGAATACGCGGCTTTATACGCTGCAAATGCGGCAACACTTGAAGATACATTCAAGATGATTCAATTTCGTGCAAATCTTATGCATGACTTAAGTCAAATAAATAAAGGATCAATGTATGCGGTCAAAGGAATTGATTATCAAACCCTAAAGAAACAAATAGAACATTTTGGAGTTGAAGTCGATATTTGTTGTGATAATAGTCCTCAGCAACAAGTGATTGGTGGTACTACGGATGCATTAACAGCGTTTTCTCGTCAGTTAATGACAAATGGGTATGAAACAACTAAATTAGGAGTTAGCGGAGCGTGGCATACACGTCTTATGCATACAGGTGTTCAGCAGATGCGAGATTATTTAGCCTCAATCCCACTTCAGTCACCAGAATATGATGTTGTAATGAATGTGACTGGCATGCCAGAAAAAAATCCTGAAATCATTAAAGAAAACTTAGCACTTCATTTAACACATACCGTGAAATGGACTGAGTCCATGGAGAGATTACTTAATCACACTACTGCTCCAGTATTATTAGAAGTGAGTAATAAAGCATATTTAGGGCATATGCTAAGTGATTTTATTACATCTTCTTCAGAAAAAACCATACATTGTAGACAGATGATGGGGCTATCATGAATCCGGATTATTTAAAATTTATTCACTTTCAAGATAAGCGACTCATTGTTCTATTTTATTTGATTTTATTTATTGTTCTTGGATTTTATTGGAAGAATAATAACTATACTTTAACAGTCAATGATGTATGGTGGTTAAGTGGACTTTTTGCCATCATGTTATTTAATTTTAGCTATGAGTTGAAAGCTTATTGGACATATAATTTTTTATTTGAGCGTGTGGATTTTGATGTTTTTTTAAATCAAAAGAAATATAGCGTTCCAGCATTTTTTCTTAGACCAATTGTTGTCAGTATTTTTTCTATTCTTATTTTTTGGATTGTTGTTCAAGGCAGTTTTTTATTTTCTAGTGAATATTATCGTATTATTTTTCTTTATCTTATTTCACCATTTGTAATTTATTTAATATTCAGAGTATTAAGAGTTGTCTATATTCAGCAATTATTAAATGCTGTCTCCTCTCATATTAAGTATAAAAGTTTTTATCAATATGTTGCTTATTCAGTTTTTATTATTGTTATTTTAAATTTAATTTCGATTCATCCTTTAGCATTAAACCCAGATTTTTCTTTGAAAGATGGTTATTTTTCTTTAGCTTTAATGATTGCAATGCTTATCTTATGTAGTATTGTACTGTGTATTAATCTAATTTTTTTAAAAATTACGAAGCGTTATATCTTTCTAGGAAGAATTTTTTTACAAGAACTGGACTTTAGTTTCACGAAAGATATTCCATTTCAAATATTATATAAGCAACATTTCATAATCAGAGTCCTAATTTTATTCATGGTGATGTGTCTATGGACGATCAGTATAAGTGCTATTTTAAGCCTATTAAATTGGAAAATTTATTTTGAAGCTTATTTTTTAATCTGTTTTATACCATGTTTAGTCTTTTATTTTTTACACACATACTGGCAATGGCATCGTGAATTAATGATGGCATACGATATGTATTTTCGTTCAAGAGAAATTACCAAACGAAGAAATGAACAATAACCTAAGCTACGTTGAGTTTTTATCACGATTCAATGATAAACCGCTTCCATTAGCTGTGGAAAACGATCTGTTGTTTTGCAAATACCTGTAAAATAATTTTAAGAATTAAAAATAAGTTTAAACTTACTTTTAAGATTAATTTTATCCGTAACATAAAAGATCAAAATAGACTTGAGATTTTTTATAAACTTTTCATAATGTTTTTTTTCATTATTTAAATTGTATTCATGACATTATTTGAAATTGTCTCTGTGATAATTAGTATTATTGCCGTTATTTTAACCATTAAAAGACATCTTTGGTGTTGGTTTTTTAATTTCTTTGCGTGTGTGCTTTATGCAATTTTATTTTTTGAATTTAAACTATATGGTGAAACAATTTTACAGGTTTTTTTCATGGGGATGGCTATTTATGGTTATATGCAATGGAAAAAAGGATTAAGTGAGCAACATGAACTCATCATTTCTGACCTTAAGTTGAATTCCATTTTAATACAAATATTAATTACAGCTGGTGTTGGTTTATCCTTTGGAGCACTATTGGCTTATTTTACAGATGCCGCAGTTCCTTGGCTTGATGCACAATTGGCAGCATTTAGTTTATTAGCGACATATTGGAGTGGTAAAAAATATTTAAGCACATGGCGACTTTGGGTGATTGTTGATATTATTTATGTTGCGATGTTTATTTATAAAGATCTTTATCCGACAGCTGGGTTATACGCCATGTTTGTGATTTTAGCTGGAATGGGGTGGCTACAATGGCAAAAAATATATAGACAACAAATGCAAGGTTCTTTAATACCCTCATGATGATTCATTTTAGTCAGCACCAATTAGAAAAATTTAACTGTTTAGTGCAGAAAATAAAGGATCAACCCGAGCATTATTTATGTTTTGATTCAGTTTCAGATTTTTATCAAGCGAAATGGTTAGATGATTTTCCCCAAGGAACCAATTGGTATGTGACGGGTTTGGATGATGGTGCAGAAGAATTTTATGTTTTGATTGAATATAAAAATCATTATTTAAAAATTCAAAAAACCTCAGAGACGATAGTAAGTTTGGGGGTATATGAAGATGCTGATGGAATATAGAATAAATAGGAATAAAAGAAGTTATCAGAAATCGGATAACATAAGATAAATCATTGTTTAAGTTGCTTGAGGAAACAAAATGGGAACATTATTGCCAGTTGCACAAAAAGGCGAGGGAGTATTGGCATTAAAAGCTTCAGTGATTTCACAAGCAGAATTTAATTCACAGTGGTTATATCAGCTGACAGAGGCAATGCATGCGACAATGCTTGAACGTAATGGCGTTGGTATTGCTGCACCACAAGTTTATATTTCCAAAAGAGTGATCATCGTTGCTTCTAAACCAAATCCTCGTTATCCAGATGCACCTGAAATGTCTCCTATTATTATGATTAATCCTGAAATTGTATGGATGTCTGAACAAGAAAATTTAGGTGAGGAAGGTTGCTTAAGTGTACAGAATGAAAGAGGTTCTGTAAGACGCGCAAATGAAATTCAGGTTCACTATTTTGATTTAGACGGAACAAAGTTTGAGTTGAGACTTTCAGGTTTTCCTGCACGTATTGTGCAACATGAAGTAGATCATTTAAATGGAATATTATTTGTAGAAAGGTTATCTGAATAGAGTATAAAAAATAAGCCACAAATTAGTGTGGCTTATGAACAATTAGATTTTATGATGCTGTGTTTCAAATTTATATTTGAACATCAGGGTCGCGATTAGGGTAAATATACAAATCATCCAAATATAGTAAATTGCACCCACTGAGCTAAACAAGCTTAACCATTGTACCAGTGGGAAAGTTAAACCTCCTGCAATGGCGTAAGCAACATTATAGGAAAATGAAATGCCTGTAAAACGGATTTGTGCAGGAAACATTTTCACCATCATATAAGATACAATACCCACAGTACCTGAACATAAGCCTACCAGCATATACAAAAAGAAAATTACGTGATCAGTCTGCTGTCCTAAACTATAAAAAAATATGGATGAAATGATTGCGACTAAAATGACACCCATGCTCATGGTTCGCCAACCACCAAATTTATCGGCCAATAACCCAGCACTGATACAACCTACCATTTGCATTACAATTGCAGCACTTTGCATTTTGAATGCGTCGGCTCTTTCAAAACCAAATGTTGTTGTGAGTAGGGTTGGCATAGATAGAATGAGTACTAAGACACATCCAGTTAAAAACCAAGTAAAAATCATACCCAGTACAGTTGCAGTTTTATGTTGAGCTAGGACTTGTTTGACAGGTAATTGCTTTGATAATTCTTTGCGTTGTTGCATTGCTTTAAAAACAGGCGTTTCTTTTAAATAACTTCTAAGATATAAGGTAATAAATCCAAAAATACCACCTAAAATAAATGGAATACGCCATGCCCAATCTTGCACTTCTTGTTGGCTAAATTGAGTCGAAATGAATAAAGACATTAATGCGCCAAGCAAAATGCCTAAAGATAAACCCGAAGTGAGTAAACCATTTGCAAAACCAATTCGTTTTTCATGAACATGTTCTGACACAAAAGTCCATGCTGCTGGGATTTCACCACCAATTGCAATTCCTTGCAATATTCTCATGAATAATAAAAGTAATGGTGCAACATAACCAACCGTTTCATAGGTAGGCATAATACCAATACATAATGTCGGTAGTGCCATTAATAAAATTGAGAGGGTAAATAAACGCTTACGACCAACTAAGTCTCCAAAGTGGGCCATAATAATGCCACCCAATGGTCTAAAAAAGTAACCAGCGGCAAAAATTCCATAGGTATTGAGTAGAGCCCAAAAGGGGCTAAGCGTGCTTGGAAAAAATAGTTCAGAAATTAATTTTGCATAAAAAACAAAAATAACAAAGTCATAGAACTCTAATGCACCACCCAGTGAGGATAATCCCAATGTTCTCTTATCTTCTCTGCTCAGTGCAGGATGATTATTTTGCTCCACGACTTTATCCATGATTAAACTTATATATAAATTCTCATATTCTAATAATAAATCAATAAAAAAGAAGAGAGGAAGATAGCTTAACTTATGAAAAAAAGAAATGAATCATTATACTTTTAGAATGTAATCGTATTTTAATTGAAAAGTTGGACGATAAAAAAGCACGATGACAATCAAAAAAGGGCTGATTGTCATCGTGCTATTTAATTGAGTTAATTTTTTCTGTTATTTCTGAGGCAAGTCAAAACAAATAAACTGACTATTTTCTAAAGCTTTAATTACGCTTTGTTCTGAGTGTATTAATGCATCACCAGATTTTCCAACTTGACCATTTATTTCAATTGCACCAGAGATAACATGCACATAATTCAAACCAAATTTAGATATAGCTTCCAATTCTTCGCCAAGTTGTAAAACTGCAGTTTTAACTTCAGCTTGTTGACGAATATGCATTGGTGCATCTGAATTCGGCCCAGCAATTAAATGCCATTGATTCGGTTGATGCTGTGGATTCAATTGAATTTGTTGATAGTTAGGCTCTATATTTCGTACATTTGGCGTAATCCATATTTGTAATAAATGAACGGTTTCATCACCTTCATTGATTTCACTATGTTGAATGCCAGTACCGGCACTCATTAACTGCCATTCACCAGCAGAAATTTTTCCTGCATTTCCCATACTGTCTTTATGTGAAATACTCCCTTTGAGTACGCAGGTTAAAATTTCCATATTGTCATGTGGATGTGTACCAAAGCCATTATGTGCATTAATAAGATCATCATTAATGACTCTTAATGCACTAATTCCCATATATTTAGGGTTATACCAGTTTCCAAATGAAAAACTATGCTTTGACTCTAACCACCCCATTTTGACATGACCACGATCTTCATTACGATGAATATAAGTTGTCATTGGTATATTCCTATCTTTATTCTTTACATGGACGTAGTTTAGAGTGTTTTATATCGTTAATATATTCATAATAAATGAGGCTGCGTTCTATTTCTGAAACGAATGGTATAGATCTAATGCGATCATGAATGATTAAAGCGATATATTTTAAATCACAAATAAAATAAAAGGCACTCATATGAGTACCTTCTATTTTCGCTAAAATATTATTCTAAGAATTTAACAGTGACGCCTGATCTGACTTTTTTACCTAAATCATTGGCATCCCAGTTGGTTAAACGAATACATCCATGAGATGCTGTTTTCGAAATGGCAGATGGATTTGGGGTACCATGAATACCAAAAGATTTTTTGCTTAAACCAATCCAAATATTACCCACAGGACCATTTGGACCAGGCGGTAAGGAAAGTGGCTTTAAGTTTTTTCCTTGAATAAAGTTGCTAGGTGAATAGCTATACCAAGGATTGGGTGCAACACCTGTGACTTTATACGTTCCTATTGGAGATGGGGTATCAGAACTACCAATCGTTGCAGGAAAAGAACCAATCATTTGGTTTTTGCTGTTAAATAAATACAGCTGTTTTGCACCTTTATGCGCAATAATTAAATGAATATCTTCAGGTAATTCATTACGAACATTTGTGACAATAATTTTCTCACCAACTTTATTAAAATTTGCATTTGGATTTAATTTCTTTAAAAAATCTTCATCCATATGAAATTTTTCACCCAGCATTTCTGAAACACGGGTGTAGTATAAACCTGGCATTTTTGCTTGTTCTGCATAATCACGTGGAATTGATTTTGCATAAGGACCTTTAAGGTCTGCATCGGTAATGGTGTATTCAATAAATGCAGGTTTATTTCCTTGTTTAGCAACTAAGGCATTCCAAGTTTCTTGAGTCAAAACACCTGTCGGCTCAAGACCGTTCATTTGTTGAAATGATGAGATTGCTTTAAGTGTGTTTTGACCACTTGTACCATCAATTGCGCCAGGAGATGCATGTGCATTGTTTAACATCACATGTGCACGCGCATAAACTGGAAATTGTCCTCTGCCGATATTTTCATACCATGTTGCACTATTGAGACCACTGAGCGTCCATGATCCTTTAGAGGCAGGAGCTGTTGTTTGCACAGTTGGTGCTGTGCCTGTATCTGATGTTTTATCTTCTTTCGTTTGAAGATTATTCAAGGTATCAGAAGCTTTGTTTAAATCTTGCTGTTCTTGTTCTGTGATTTGGACTTCAGATGCAGCTTTTATCGGCGTCTTTATTTCTAGCGGATTGATTGGATCTTCGACAGCAGAATCTATTATTTTTTTTGAACTTGAAGGTAGTCCAGCAGGAGGTGCAGCAAATGCTGTGCCTGCAAAAATACAGCTTAAACTTATTGCGAGCAAAGTGCGAACGAACATGTAGTGCAGCCTTAAGAATGATTCATAAACATAAGTAAAACAATATAAGTATTACAGAAAAAAATATGCCTTGCAGTAATTCTTTTGTGTAAATACCAGCTTTATTCTGAGCTTACAGTAAACTTTAATATAGAGGTAGAGTTATTCAAATGTAAACCTTTTTGTTATGATGTCAGCAAGATTAAAAACAGATAGGAAAATAAATGACGGCTTTAAAAAATGATCGTTTTTTACGTGCTTTGCTCGGTGAGCCTGTAGATACCACGCCAGTATGGATGATGCGACAAGCTGGCCGTTACTTACCAGAATATCGTGAAACTCGTGCTCAAGCTGGAGATTTTCTTTCCTTATGTAAAAATACAGAATTTGCATGTGAAGTGACCTTACAACCCCTTCGTCGATATGAATTGGATGCCGCAATTTTATTTTCTGATATTTTAACTATCCCAGATGCTTTGGGTTTAGGTCTATATTTTGAAGTTGGTGAGGGACCTAAATTTCGTAAAACAATACGCACAGAACAAGATGTTGCAAATTTGCCAAAATTTAATGCTAAATCAGATTTAGATTATGTGATGAATGCAGTTTCAACAATTCGCTCTGCATTAGCTGGACAAGTGCCTTTGATTGGTTTTTCTGGAAGTCCTTGGACATTAGCTACATATATGATTGAAGGCGGATCAAGTAAAGATTTCCGTTTTAGTAAACAAATGATGTATGCTCAGCCTGAAGTATTACATGCACTTTTAGATCGATTAGCTGATGCTGTCATTGATTATTTAAATGCACAAATTGATGCAGGTGCCCAAGCAATACAAATTTTTGATAGTTGGGGGGGAGCACTAGCACATCGTGAATACCTTGAATTTTCATTAAAATATATGCATAAAATTGTCGCAGGATTACAACGAGAAAAAGATGGTCGTAAAATTCCTGTAATTTTATTCACCAAAGGCGGTGGTCAGTGGCTTGAGCCAATGATTACAACTGGTGCTGATGCTTTTGGTTTAGATTGGACTACATCTTTAAATGTAGCACGTCAGACAGTGAATGGTCGTGCAGCATTACAAGGGAATTTAGACCCAGCGACACTATACGGTTCTCATGAAAATATTGTTAAAGCCACAAAAGCAATGCTTGATGATGCTTATGCAAATGGTGAAAAGACAGGCTACATTGCTAATTTAGGTCACGGAATTACGCAGTGGGTTGATCCAGTAAAACCAAAAGCATTTATCGATACTGTACATGAATATAGTGCGAAATATTTATAGGGAATTTCAGTGATTTTATTCCTAAAATCTTTAGGTGAATTTTCGTTTAAGGCAGCTTCGGCTGCCTTGTTTGGAATATTGCTACTGATTGCATTTATTCTAACATCAAGCATGGGAGACCATATGTACTATGGTTTCTACCGTTATGATTACTTATTATTTTATGCTTTAATCATTCAAGCGTGTTTACTTTATTGCAAATTAGAATCTTGGGCTGAAGCAAAAGTAATTGCTTTATTTCATGTTATGGCCATGATCATGGAAATTTTTCTAACTCATCCTGAAATTGGATCATGGCAATATCCCCAACCCGCCGTTTTTAAAATTTGTACAGTACCGTTATTTGCAGGTTTTATGTATTCCGCAGTGGGAAGTTTTTTTGCTAGATCTTTACGACTTTTCCAAGTTTCTATTCAATACTTACCAAGCTTTCCCAATATGCTCGCTTTAGCATTATGTTCATATATTAATTTTATGTCGAAGTTTTTCATACCAGATATTCGATATTTTTTATTCGCATGGAGTATTTTAATTTTTTGGCCAACTAAAATTGGATTTTCTTTAAAACATATTCACATGAAATTACCCATGCTTCCAGTGATGTTTGTTTTAGCCTTTATTATTTGGATTGCTGAGAATATTAGTACATTTAATCAAATATGGTTATATCCAAGTCAAGTCGATGCATGGCATATGGTTGGGTGGGGTAAATTAGGTTCATGGTACCTTTTATTACTTTTAAGTTTAGTGCTTGTTTTAGGTATTCTAGGTCAACGTAAACCCAATGGTTTTTGGAAGTTATATTAAATAAAAAACCCCACTATTTGGGGTTTTATTTTGATGAAAAATCTTAGTAACTTTCAGGCACAGCACTTAAAAATTCACGACGATCATCTTTATTGGTTTTAAAATCACCTAAAAAAGAAACTGTTCGTGTGGTTGATTCTTGTTTGCCTACACCACGCATCATCATGCACATGTGAGCGGAGTCAATAACAACAGCAACACCTCGTGCTCCAGTCACCTCAGCAATAGCCTCAGCAATTTGTTGAGTCAAATTTTCTTGAATTTGTAAACGTCGCGCAAACATTTCAGTAATGCGGGCGAATTTAGATAGACCTAATACTTGACCTTCTGGTAAATAAGCAATATGAACTCGACCATAAAATGGCAGAAGATGATGTTCACATAAAGAATAAAATTCAATATTTTTAACTAAAACCATTTCATGATTATCAGAAGGGAAAACAGCATTGTTAGTAACTTCTGCTAATGACTGATTATATCCTGAAGTTAAATATGAAAAAGCTTTAGCAGCACGCATCGGCGTATCTTTCAAACCTGGACGATGAAGATCTTCGCCAACGGCAGTTAGGATATTTGCGTAGGATTGCTGCATAGACATAAGAGGTGTTCACTTACACTTGATAGATTGAACAAGGACGGCATTGTAGCAGAAAACTAGCAAAATGCCCCTGTTATGGAAGAAAATTCCGATGATTACTTAGACTTTGGATTTTTTTCTGTGCGTTTAAGCAGAACTAAAACGGCACCAGTTCCCCCTTGCTTTTCAGGGGCACTCACAAAAGCTAAAACATCGCGGTGTTGGCGTAACCAGCTATTTACATAGGTTTTTAAGATTGCATCAGGACCTTTCCCATGAACAATTTTAAGTACATTTTGGTTTTCATCTTTTGCAATTTGAATAATTTGGAGAACAGCTGTACGTGCTTCTTCAATGGTGCAACCATGTAAATCTACTGCTTCAAACCAACGTAGATTACCTGCTTTTAAATCTTCAAAGACTCTATGCTGTAAGGTAGCAATGCGATAACTCAAAGCAACCTGACTACCCACTGGATTAAGCATGGCTTGAGTATCAGATAATTCCGTATCATCAGTTTGCATGGGTCCAATTGCAGCAGCACGTTTGGCAAGAACTTGAGCATTCGGTTTTTTCTTGACTGATTTTTCAAATTTCGCAATATTGCTAGTCTCCATTTTTTGGACCCCTTGCATTTGTTTACGAAATAAATCGGCATCATCTTCTTCATTTTCTAGAGGTGTCGCCTGAGATTTCTGCTTAGACTGTTGTTCGAGTGCAGAAGAATGAGGATTGGTGATTTGCTTTTTAAAGGCTTTTAATAAATTAAATTGATCTTTAGAAAGTGAAGAATCGGACTTACTCATAGTTTAAACGAATATCGATTTCAAAGAATTAGGCAATAATTATAGTCTGAAATATAAAGAATTTGAACAGTGTAAAATTGATTTGATTTTATGCTCTTTGTTGATTCCATTGCCTAGATTAAATAAGAAGAAAATATTTTGGTACGCATGAGTTTTGAAAATATAATAAATTAAATCGATTATATTGAATAATAATATTGGCTTAGCTCTAGTATTTGTTGAACTTTTATAGTAAGTCTAATAATTAAATTTATGATATTCCAATTTAATTTGTATTTATTTACATTTGAAATAACACCAGTGATGGAATAAATGAAATTTATGTGTCAGATGTTGTGATCGTTAGAGGAATATAGAATTGCTTACACAATCAGATTTAATTTTTAATCAAGAGTTAGCTGCATGGGTACAGGCGGTAGGATCTGTTGTAGCAATTTTTGTTGCGATTGTTATTCCGCTATATTTAAATTACTTAGAGAAGAAAAATACGAAGAAAATGTTGGAAACACAAAAACAAAAATATTTTGTGATTTTATTTCCAAGCCTTTATCGTATTCGTAGATATAGTTTTGATTTTATGCAACAAATTAAAAATCATGAAAATAATGCTGAAAATATTATGCATACATTAGACAGTTTGTACTTAAATCTTATTCCTGTATTTTCTAATGAATTACATATTTTTGTACATAGTCAGATTTATGATGAAGATTTAAACCAATTGGCATTTGAGTTTTTCTATTGTGAGGAAATTTTACAGCAGCATTTAAACCAACCAGTGGATCAGAAAAAGAAACAACATCAAGATCAAATTGTTTCGCATACTCAAAGGGCATATGAGTTATGTGAAAAAATTATAAAAAAGAACGAAAAGGAATATATTGATTTAGCGCAAGACGAAAAGCTGAATTAATGGGTGGAGCTAAAAAATATGTGTATATCATGATTATTTAATTTAGTAATCATGGTATAAATCATTATTTTAGAAATAAGCTTGAATTTTATGATAATGAATTCCAAGCATAAAAAATAAGAAAAAGATGACACAACTTCGTATTGAGTTTTTCAAAGAAATTAAGTTGAAATTAACATATAAATCACAAATAGATAAAGCTAAGCTGAATAATGTCAAAGTTCCAAAGAGCAATACATAAAACTTCAAAAAAGTATTAAATTGAAATAACTTCATATTTAGGTATGTACTTATATTTATTCGACGAATCAATAATTTTATGATTAAAAGAAACTCAATTTTACATAATAAATTGAGTTTCTTTGGAACAGTTTAATATACTTGCGGCTGACCAAATAATGCCGTAAATGCATGATCTGGTCTTGGTTGTTTCATAAAACTCTCACCCACGAGAAAACTATGAATATCATTTTCTTGCATCATTTGAACATCATTTGGTGTTGCAATACCACTTTCAGTAATTAAAACACGTGAAGGATCAAGTAGTTTTTTTAAACGAATGGATGTATTTAAATCGACATCAAATGTTTTTAAATTACGATTATTGACACCCAGTAAACAGCGTTCTGAGAGTTGTAGTGCACGCTCAAGTTCATTTTCATCATGGACTTCAACTAAAACGTCAAGTTGATATTCGAATGCAGTTTTAGACATTTCTTCTAATTGTTGATCAGAAAGACATGAAACAATTAAAAGAATACAGTCAGCTTGTATTGCACGTGCTTCAATCACGCCATAAGGATCAATTAAAAAATCTTTACGGAGTGCTGGTAACGTGCAGTTTGAGCGAGCTAGAGAAATATTTTCATCGGCACCTTGAAAAAAATCGACATCTGTTAGGACAGATAAACATGCAGCACCCGCAGTTTCATATTGTTCTGCAATTTCAGTCGGATTAAAATTTTCTCGAATTACCCCTTTAGATGGAGATGCTTTTTTTATTTCAGCAATCACACCAGGTTGTTTCGATAAAAGAGACTGAGCAAAATGACGAATAGGAGAGGCTGCATGAGCAAGCTCTTCTATATCTTTATAGCTACGTTGCTTTAAACGAGTCGCAAATTCTTCTTTTTTACGCTCAATGATTTTACCTAAAATCGTATTTTCGATAGTGTTCATGATCTTATTTCTACCCTTATACTTCGTATGTTTTTAAGGTTTTGGTAAACTCAGATAAAATTCCCATTTTTTCTAAAGCTTGACCACCATAAATAATGTCGTGGGCTAACGCAACACCTTGTTTATACGTTGTTGTTAGACCTGAAACATACAAAGCTGCACCTGCATTAAGTGCAATAATATTGGCAGCTTTTTCTCCTTTTTCCGATTTCTTTTTACCCAAAGCATCTTTAATGAGTGCAAGACTTTCTGCTGGGCTATCAATAGATAATCCAGTTAAAGTTTGAGACTCAATATCGACTGCTTCAGGGGTAATGATCCATTCGCTAATTTCACCATTTTTTAATTCAGCAACATAAGTTGCAGATGCTAGGCTAATTTCATCTAAACCATCTTTTGAATGTACAACCATGACATGTTCAGCATCAAGTTGTTTAAGAACTTCCGCGATTGGGCGACATAATTCATTAGAAAATACACCAATTACAAAGCGTTTTACGCCAGCCGGATTCGTAAGCGGGCCGAGTAAATTAAATAAAGTGCGAATTCCTAATTCTTTTCGAGGCCCTGCAGCATATTTCATTGCTTTGTGGTGATTGGGTGCAAATAAAAAGCCAATACCCAGTTCACGAATACAACGTTCAGTTTGTTGCATATTTAGCTCTAAACTAATTCCTGCCTGTTCAAGTAAATCGGATGAACCTGATTTTCCAGAAACACCTCGGCCCCCATGTTTCGCAATGGTAGCACCTGCAGCAGAAACAACAAAAGCAGAAGCTGTTGAAACATTAAATAAGTTTTGACCATCTCCACCAGTACCAACGATATCGACTAAATTAGGAATATCGCTGACATCAATATTAATGGCAAGTTCACGCATCACGCGTGCAGCAGCAGTAATTTCATCAATACTTTCACCTTTTAGGCGAAGTCCCATCATTAATGCACCAATCTGTGCATCTGTCGCTTCACCTGACATAATGCTACGCATGACATCTTCCATTTGAGACTGCGTCAGATGAATATTTTTTGTAATATGACTTAAAGCTTGTTGAATATTCATATGGTTCACTTATGCATAAATTTCTAAGAAGTTTTTGAATATTTGATGGCCATGTTGACTCAGAATAGATTCAGGATGAAATTGCACACCTTCAATAGGTAATGTCTTATGTTTAACACCCATAATTTCTTCTAGAGAGCCATCGGTTTCATTGGTCCAACATGTCACTTCTAAGCATTCTGGCAATGTTGTTTGATCAATCACTAAGGAATGATAACGTGTTGCAGAAAATGGAGAAGGCAAGTTACTGAAAATTCCTTTGTTGCTGTGATACATATCAGATAATCGACCATGCATCACTTTTTTAGCACGAATAATATCACCACCAAATGCCTGCCCGATACTTTGATGGCCAAGACAAACGCCAAGTAATGGGATTTTTCCAGCAAAGGTTTGGATTGCAGGAATTGAAATACCAGCTTCTGATGGAGAGCAAGGACCAGGACCAATGACCAAATACTTCGGTTGCCATCGTTCTATGTCATCCAATGTGACGGCATCATTACGAACTACTTTTACATCTTGATTTAACTCGCCAAAATATTGAACGATGTTATAAGTAAAAGAGTCATAGTTGTCGATCATTAGAAGCATTTTTAGCTTAACCTTTTGAAATTTAGATCATAATTTAAAGCATTATAGCAGGTTGCCCGTTATGTTCCTCGTTTTGAATAAAGTGCATACTTTACAAGTAGACATAAAAAAGCCTGCTATGAACAGGCTACTATACCATTTTTAGGCTTGTATTTTTCAACCTCTTTTTTAACAGTTGACTTATACCCCCAAACCTCTTTTTCACTTAGTCGTATGCTCTTAGGAATTTGACTATTTTTAAGCATTTTATAAAATGTGGTTTTTTCAGCTACGAATAATGAAATTACTTCACTCGCTCGAGCTCTGCGATCAATTTCCATCAACAAACCGTTTTAAACTCTTTTTTTCTATACATGCATTGATTTACCCACTCAGTAATTTTAGTCAGACCCAATACTGTAATTATATATTATTTAGGATAAATCAATTTCTTATATGAGATTGATTAATATTTCCTAGTAGTAGCCAAATAAAAATATAGACTAAAACAACTGAGTTTTTATGGTTCTGTTTTTGCTTATCATATCGAGTTGCAATCTCTCTGAAATACTTTAATCTGGTAAATGTATTTTCAATTAAGTGTCTCATTTTATATAAACATTAATTCATATAATTACTAATCGATTGTATTCTAGAATTCTGCGGAATATGTGCTTTAGCTGTTATTTTTTCTATCAATTTTCTCCGTATTTTTAAGCCCTATCTTTTATTAGTACAAAATCATCAGTATTTATTATGCCTATTTGTTTAACCAATATTTTTAATAGATGGTGATTAATTCTATTGAAATATTTGATTGTTATTTTGTAAATATTGTTAATGTTTGGTAAATAAGATGACTGTGCGTTTTTTAAAAATGAAAACTCTGACGATCTCATTAGCGTGTATTGGGATTTTAGGTTTAACAGGTTGCAATGATGATAATGATAAAAAAGTGATTCAAGTGCCTGAACCTATCGAAAAAGGTGCGTGGAGTACTGGTGATTTACATGTGCATACAATTCAATCGGATGATGCACAAGTAAAATTAGCCGATGTTTTAGATTTAGCCTTAAATAAATACAGTCTAGATTGGATGCTTTTATCAAATCATTTACGTCTTGAAAAACGTGATCATGAAGGCAATGATTTAATAAATGGGTCTATTGCATTTTCTCAAGGAATGAAAGAGTTTGAAGTTCCATATATTGATTCATTAATCAAAAATGGTAAGTATCCGAATAAAACGGTTTATTCTGCTTTTGAGTGGGATATGCCAACGCATGATCATGTGAATATTGGTATTGGTATAGAGAACCAAAATAATTCTAAAAATTTAAAAGCAGTAGAAGAGTTTGAATATCTTTTTACCAATAAAGATAAAAAATATTTTAGTAATGACATTCTAAGTAAATATAGTGAAGGGGATCGTGCATTTAGTTCACATGCAGATTCGGTAAAAGCTTTAAAGTGGATTAAAACTAATTATCCTAATAGTTATATGATTCTTAATCATCCATCTCGTGGGGTGGGAAAATATTCACCAGCTCAAATTCGTGAATTACATGATACTGCGCCAGATATTTTTTACATGATTGAAGGGATGATTGGGAATCAGATGGAGCCTAATCGTGGTGGTTATGAGACTGCCTATATAGATGATAATTTAGTAAACCGTAGTTATGGCGGTGTAGATTACTACGTTGCTAAGGTTGGTGGGCTTTGGGATTCGTTGCTGGGCGAAGGGCGTCATATTTGGAATATAGCAAACTCCGATTATCACTTTACAGTGGGAAGTGGAAAGTATACGAGTGGTTATGCACCTGGTGAATATTCAAAAACATATTTATGGAAAAATGGAAATAGCCTAGCTGATGTGGTCAAAGGGCTTAAAGATGGACGTTCATTTGGTGTTTATGGCGATCTCATCAATGCTTTAGATTTTAATGTCAATGTGAATAATAAAACATATTCAATGGGGCAGACCTTAACAACAACAAAAGGTGATAATGTTACAGTCACCATTAAATTTAAAAGCCCAGAATATAATAATGAGCAATTCCCATTTAATAGTGGTAATTCGGCAAATAGTAAACCAAAAGTTGATCATGTAGATTTAATTGTGGGTGATGTTGTTCCAAAATATGAAGCAAATTCTTCAAATTATAATAACGCAAAAAATTCAACAACAAAGGTTTTAGCACGATTTACGTCCAAAGACTGGAAGACTGATGCCAATGGATTTAATGTCATCACTTATAAAATGAAGTTAGATAAAAACCAATACCTTCGTTTACGTGGGACAAATTTAGGTGTAGATGTGGAAGGTGAAACGAAAAATGGTGAGCCACTTATTGATTTGAAAAATGAAACTGTTGATCATCAGCAGCGTTTTAATGAAATCAATAAACGTAATTATGCAGATTTATGGTTCTATTCAAACCCAATTTTCTTAAATGTTAAATAAGATGTCACGATATAAAAAGCACCTGAGGGTGCTTTTTATATCGAGGTTAAGTTATAGAAGAAATACTGTTTTTGGCATTAAATAGTAAGTATTCGTCATACGTAACGTTGAAAGAAAAATAGGTTATCGCTATGGCATTATTTCTACGCGATCTCGGTTAATGTATGTTTAGCTGATTAGATTGATTTAATATAAAAATAATGCTATAATTTCAAATGATTGAATATCATACACATTGCCGAAGTGAGTGCAATATTGAAATTATATATAAATTTAGAAGATGTATTGTTAAATTCAAGTCATTAAACCGAATATGAACCGCATCCTACAGATTTTAAAAATCAACAATTATATGTAATCTATTCAATCAGGTTAAAGTAGTTAAAATACTTAATATTGTTAAATATATGCTAATGTAAAATCGTAAATTTAATTGTAGGCGAGAGCCTCTCTATATCAGTGTTCAGTCCTCTCTACTGGTTTTATTGGTTAATTATTACTCTGTTTTGCAAAAGCTCAATGAAATGAGTGAAAAATGAATATTTCAAATGGCTGGATGACAGCCGCTGCCTTTAATGGTGAGCAAATACGTGTCAAAATCATCCCATTTAAACGAAAGCAAAGTACATTATCTGGTGCAGTTTGGGTTGAAGTATGTAAACAAGTTCAAATTGAGTCTGGTGAAAAATTTAGTCTTAATATAGATGGAAAATCATTTTATACGGGTTTGAATTGTTTATATAAATTAATATTTTAAATCGTAATTTAAACAAGAAAACCTCCTTTATAGGAGGTTTTTTAATGAGCTGTATTTCGAAAAATGTTTAAAAGCATTTATTTTTTAGATCGTGATTGATGAATAAAGTATAGTGATTTTAAAACTCAAACATTTACTATTCGTTATTTATATTTTCGAGTACGATTAACTATTTAGAATAAAAGGAATTACAATGCTTGCAAAAATAATGATCACATGTATTGGCTTACTTCACATTTATATTCTGATTTTGGAAATGTTTTTATGGGATCGACCACTAGGCATGAAGGCATTTGGAAATACACTTGAAAAAGCCAAACAAACTAAAGTGTTGGCGCAAAATCAAGGGTTGTATAATGGTTTTCTTGCGGCTGGGCTTTTATGGTCACTTTTTGTTTCCGAGCCATTCTCTCTTTATTTAGGTAATTTTTTTCTGGGCTGTGTTTTGGTTGCAGGTATTTATGGAGCAATTACAGCAAGTAAAAAAATTCTTTTTATACAAGCGATTCCGGCCTTGCTTGGGCTTATCTGTTTAAATTTAGCGATATAACATTATTTTTTTTCAAATTATATTTTTGATTGAAAGCATGATTGAGCGTTTTCAATCAAAATAAGATTATTTATTCAGTTAAAAATAAAAAAAGGTGCTGAATGAAACCTAACGTTTTTATTGATCAATTAATTCTATAAATAAATGAAATGTAAATAAACCTTAGCAATATTTATTCGTGTTATATGACATTTATATTCTAGAATTTATTCAACGGCAGATATGTTGTTATCACCCAAGATATGGTTTTGCACCAATTTAGTGCTTTTGAAAAATCTTTTATAATAATTGTGCAGAAGTGTGAGTGAATATGGTGCATTTCTCTGTGTAGACAGTATAATAGTTGCAATGCAAAAGTGATATAGCTTATTTCTGATAAGAAATTCAGATTTTTAATTTAACTTTCGCATAGTTGGTACAGTATTTGCTTGATAATTACCAACTACTAACACGCACTTTCTAAGTGCAACAAAAAAACATCGGAGCAAAATGAGCATGGCGAACAAGGTCCTTCAACTCATCCAAGAAAGTGGCGCAAAATGGGTCGATTTTCGCTTTACTGATACAAAGGGTAAAGAGCAGCATGTTACTTACCCAGCAGATACGATTGATGAAGATACATTTGAAGACGGTAAAATGTTTGACGGATCTTCAATTGCTGGTTGGAAAGGCATTGAAGCTTCTGACATGATTTTACGTCCAGATGCTGAAACAGGTTTCCTTGATCCATTCTTTGCTGAGCCAACAGTGGTTGTGACTTGTGATGTAATTGAGCCTTCAACAGGTCAAGGTTACGAACGCGATCCACGCTCAATTGCTCGTCGTGCTGAAGAATATTTAAAATCTACAGGGATTGGTGATACAGCATTCTTTGGTCCTGAACCAGAATTTTTCGTTTTTGATGAAGTGAAGTGGGACATTGATATGTCTGGCGCACGTCATACATTGATTGCTGAAGAAGCGGCATGGTCTACAGGTAAAGATTATGAAGCTGGTAACTCTGGACACCGTCCACGTGTGAAAGGTGGTTATTTCCCTGTACCGCCAGTAGATTCTTCTCAAGATATGCGTGCAGATATGTGTGCGAAAATTGAAGATATCATGGGACCAGGTCGTGTAGAAGTACATCATCATGAGGTTGCATCTTGTCAGCTTGAAATTGGTGTCAGCTTTAACACTATGGTTCGTAAAGCAGATGAAGTTCAGCAGTTTAAATATGCAGTTTGGAATGTAGCACATCAATATGCGAAGACTGCAACCTTTATGCCTAAACCAATGGTGGGTGATAATGGTTCAGGTATGCACGTTCATATTTCTATTTCTAAAGATGGAAAGAACTTGTTTGCGGGCGATGAATATGCAGGTCTTTCTGAAATGGCACTGTATTTCATTGGCGGTGTAATTAAACATGCACGCTCACTGAATGCTTTAACCAATCCATCAACAAACTCATATAAGCGTTTGGTTCCACATTTTGAAGCACCAATTATGCTTGCTTACTCAGCGCGTAACCGTTCTGCTTCAATTCGTATTCCTTATGTTTCAAGCCCTAAAGGTAAGCGTATTGAAGCGCGCTTCCCAGATCCAATGATGAACCCATATTTAGGTTTTGCAGCATTGTTAATGGCGGGTCTTGATGGAATTCAAAATAAGATCCATCCAGGTGAAGCAGCTGATAAGAATTTGTATGATCTTCCTCCTGAAGAAGAAGCAAAAATTCCAACAGTTGCACATAGTTTAGATATGGCACTTGAAGCCCTTGCTGCGGACAACGACTACCTATTAAAAGGTGGTGTATTCACGAAAGACATGATTGATGCTTACATTGAATTGAAAACTGAAGAAGTTCGTCGTTTAAATACGACAACTCATCCAGTAGAATTTGATATGTATTATAGCCTGTAAGTTATTATTGAAATAAAAATCAAAAAAACCCGCTAAATACGGGTTTTTTTTGTATGATGAGGCATGAAATCAAAGATGTAGCATAGATGGCACAGCGCAAGAAACATACAAGTTTTTATCCATGGATAGATGCAAAAGATCACAGTTTAGGTTTCAAAATGAATTTTTCTATGGTGACATATATTGAAGTTGGAAGAACGGTAGAAGGCTTTAAACAAGCTGAATTTGTGGGTTTAAAGAATCCTGAGCTTGCATTAGATTATGATTATCCTCAAAGTTTTTATTTAAGTACAGAAGGTATGATTTTAATTAAAACCTTACAAGGACAGTTTCAAGTGATTGCGAAAACGGATAATTGTTAAAATATCTTAGATCATCGAATGAATTTAATCTATTAGCTAGAGCACCGATTTTATGAGAAGTAAACGAATATGGACAATGCACGATCGTCATATTTGTTCTGAATTACGAACATGGCTCTACGCAACAGGTTCTTTGACTCAGCAACTTACTGATTTGGCAGGTGGGCAGTTTAGGGTGCAGCCGACATATGAAAATTTTCAACGCTTAAGTTTCTTGGATGCACAGTGGATGGGGATGCCACATCAACATACCGCATGGGTGAGAGAAAGTTATTTATATGGTAGTGAAGTTTTACCTTGGGTGAAAGCAAAGAGCATTTTTCCTATTTTAAGTTTAAAAAAGAAAGCACGTATTTTTCAACATATTGGCTCCAAACCTATAGGGCATTTCCTCTTCCAGAGAACAATGCCTTCATGTGATCGTCGTATCATCTTGTTAGAAGATGGTTGGACAAGGCAGAGCTGTTATACTTGGCATGGATGTAAATTTATTGTTCAAGAAACGTTTCTTGCTGAATTTGAAGAATTTATTGCAGTACAGCATACAAAGTAATCGAGTTAGGAATAAGGCATGGCAACCGCATATCAAATTACTTGGCGTCAACGTTTAAAAGCTTATATTTATTTGTGCCGCTTTGATAAACCCATTGGCACAGAATTGGTTTTTTGGCCAACTATGTCAGCACTTTGGATTGCAGCAGGAGGAATTCCTGATTTAACGATATTGTTAGCCATTATTTTTGGGACAATATTTATGCGTGCAGCGGGCTGTGCCATTAATGATTTTGCAGACCGTAAAGTAGATGCTCATGTTGAAAGAACTAAAAATCGACCGCTTGCCACAGGAATTATTTCTGCAAAAGAAGCAATATGGGTGTTTATTGGTTTGGTTGCTGCCAGTGCTTGCACTTTATTTTTTTTACCGATTGCGACATTTTATTGCGCTTTAATTGGCTTAGTCCTTGCCTTTATTTATCCATTTATGAAACGCTATACGCACTTACCGCAAGTGGTATTGGGTATGGCTTTTTCATGGGGAATTCCAATGTCATTTACAGCAATGGGAAAACCACTTGATTGGACGTGTTGGCTGCTTTATTTGGGTAATTTGGCTTGGACGGTGGCATATGACACTCAATATGCCATTACAGATCGTGAATATGATTTAAAAATTGGCGTAAAGTCTACTGCGATTTTATTTGGTCAATACGATATTCCAATTATTTCGTTATTGCAGGCAGCAAGTGTATTGCTCATCGGTACTGCTTTTTATTTGCAAGAGATGTTGATCCCATTTGGTATTATTGCACTTATTTTGGTTATCGCAGACTTTATTTATCAATGGACTAAAACTAAAGATCGAGATCCTCAGTGGTGTTTCTGGGCATTTCGACATAATCGTTGGATTGGTATTATTTTATTTGTTGGTATTTTTATACAGTTATATTAAGCACTTCGATTAGGCTCTATATAGAGCCTTTTTAAATAGGATAAAGTGTTATTGAAATCTGCGATTTTATTCGTTTTAATGGCGGATTGAATTATTTTGATGCAATTTCGATGAACCAAAAACCTTCACCAATGAACAAAAAGAAAATCTACTTATTAGCAGCACTTGGATTATTTATTCCTATTTTTTTAATTACAATGGCTTTTATTGCAGTAAAGAGTGATAAAAAGAATCAAGAAAAATATAAACAACAACAAGCAGAAATACTCAAACGAATAGAAGAAAAAGCACGAGATGAGCAGACTAAAGTACAGCCGTAACGATGATGTATCTATAACATTACTATGTTGAGTATGGCTTTATATTTAGCTTGTTTCTATTGTCTGGCATTGTTCGATTAACCAGTTTAAAAAAGAGGAAACGTAGTGTGACTCATTTTTACTGGATTGAATGAAGTAATAATTTCTTGAGGATTTATAGCTAAAGTTTGAAATTTGAATTAATAATCCATTTTTTAATTCATGTTCAACAAACATTTTAGGTAAAAGCGTTATTCCCATGTCGTGTATGGCGGCTTCAGATAGCATTGAAAATAGCTCATGGCGTTGTCCTTGATATGGATTTGGATGATGTATATTTAAATGTTGAAAAAATTCTTGCCAAATAGAAAGTCGCGTTGTTTGCTGTAAAAGAGGAAATTCCTTAAGTTGCTCGGGCTGTAGTGTATGGTTCTTATGGGTAGGATATATTTTTTTGAAAAGCGTTGGGCTACATACTACGATTAAATCTTCTTGCATTAAAAACTGCGATTTTATTCCAGACCATTGTTCAATTTGTTGTACTGTTCCTGCAAAAATTGCAGCATCAAAATTATTCTCACTAAATAGAAAAGGCTTCGTATTTGTCTCCATTTGAATATTAATATTGGGATTTTTATTTTGAAAATCGGCAATTCGTGGAACCAACCATCGTGTTGCAAAGGTTGGTACAATGCCTAATTTAAGTGTTCCACTCGTACCTTGATGTGAAAGAATATCTAAACTACATTGCTCTAAAGCAATTAGTAGTGGTTTAATATTTTTATAATAGTTATCACCTGCCGTTGTGAGTTCTACGCCATATTGTGTTCTCGTAAATAGGCTCACTCCTAAAAAAGACTCTAGTTGTTGAATCTGGCGAGATACAGCACTTTGTGTTAAAAATAATTCTTTTGCAGCAGTTGTATAATTACCTAACTTTGCTGCAGCTTCAAAACATAATAAGCTTTGAACAGTCGGGATACTTCTTCTCATAACAAGGTCTGAAATTAGATTTTAAATATATTTAATAATGAGATATAAGTATGTTTCTTCGCAAGAGGATTTATTTAAATTATTTATAAAATATCATAAGTATTTGTATTATAAATTTATATTTAAAATAATTTATAATTATTTTTATGCTTCTTTTGTTTCAGATATGCTAAAAATGCATAATGCCATGCAAATTTATCGTTTGAACATCAGATATGATCTGCCTAAGATAATATGAAAGATTAAAAAGAGATGAAGGAATGAATCAATTGGTTAATATGCAAAAAAAAGAGAAAGTTCATTTTAATTGGCAAGATCCCTTTTTACTTGAACAGCAATTGACAGAAGAAGAGCGCATGATTCGTGATACAGCGCATGCTTATTGCCAAGGGAAATTACAACCACGTGTGTTAGAACAATTTCGTCATGAAAAAACTGATCCACGTATTTTTCGCGAAATGGGAGAGCTTGGTTTGTTAGGACCAACAATTCCTGAGCAATATGGTGGTTCAGGTTTAAACTATGTTAGTTATGGCTTAGTTGCCCGTGAAATTGAATATGTGGATTCAGGTTATCGTTCAATGGCCAGCGTACAAAGCTCATTGGTGATGGTGCCTATTAATGAATTTGGAAGTGAAGAACAAAAACAAAAGTATTTACCAAAACTTGCAACAGGTGAATATATTGGTTGCTTTGGCTTGACTGAGCCTGATCACGGTTCAGATCCTGGAAGTATGATTACACGTGCTAAAAAGGTTGATGGTGGTTATCGTTTAACTGGCGCAAAAATGTGGATCACCAATAGCCCAATTGCAGATGTATTTGTCGTTTGGGCGAAAGAAGTTTCTAAAGAAGGGAATATCGGTGCTATTCGCGGTTTTATTTTAGAAAAAGATTGGGAAGGGCTTTCTGCACCTGCAATTCACGGCAAGGTGGGTTTACGTGCATCTATTACAGGTGAAATTGTAATGGATAATGTCTTTGTTCCAGAAGAAAATGCATTTCCTGAAATCAGAGGTTTACGCGGTCCTTTCACTTGCCTAGATAGTGCACGTTACGGGATTGCTTGGGGGGCAATGGGGGCTGCAGAGTTCTGTTGGCATACTGCACATCGATATACAATGGATCGTAAGCAATTCGGTCGACCATTAGCTGCCAATCAACTTATACAAAAAAAATTAGCGGATATGCAAACTGAGATTGCACTGGGATTACAAGCTGCCTTAAGGTTTGGGCGTATGAAAGATGAGGGGATTGCTGCGGTTGAAGGGACATCTTTAATTAAACGTAATAACTGTGGCAAAGCTTTAGATATTGCACGTTTAGCACGAGATATGATGGGGGGTAATGGAATAAGTGATGAGTTTGGTGTTGCCCGTCATTTGGTTAACCTTGAGGTTGTAAATACCTATGAAGGTACACATGATGTACATGCTTTAATTTTAGGACGAGCACAAACAGGTATTGCAGCATTTGCAAATTAAATTCATTAAAAAATCAAAAATTAAGGGTTACATTGATGTAGCCCTTTTTTGTGAGGAGATAATTAAGTCTTGTAATCAAGGGATTTTAACTGATGGGCAATGATATTACTCAGCAAAATTGAGATTATTTATAAAATTATTTAATACAATAGACGTCATATTTTTATTCCAAATACAATAAGTATCTGAGCGAATTTGATTATTTTCAATTGGAATAAAGCAAAGATGTCCTTTGCCTAAAATCTGCATAGATTTAGGGACAATTGCAAAGCCTAAACCAATTTCTACACATTGGATAATGGTCAGCCAATTACGAACCTCATGGGTGAGTTTGGGGCTAAAACCTGCATTAATGCAAATAGAGGTAATTTGATCATGATAGTGTGGTGCAATTGGGCGTGGGAACAAAATAAAATTTTCATTTTGTAATTGTTTTAGATCTATTTTTTCTTGTTGTGAAAATGGATGATTTTTCGGAAGGCAACAAACAAAATCTTCTGATAGAAAGAGCTGTTGCTCTAATTGAGGATCTTGATGATATAAATGCACAAAACCTAAGTTAATTTGCTCCAATTTAACGGCTTGAATTTGTTCTAAAGAATTCATTTCTTTTAAAATAATATTAATTTGAGGGTATTGGATTTGAAAATTTGTAATATATTGATTCAAACTACTAAATAAAGTTGAACTTGAAAATCCGACTCTAAGTTGCCCTAATATTCCTGAAGCCACTTGCTCACACATCTGCTTCATATCTTCGGCATGTTTTAAGAGCATGATCGCTTCTTGATAAAAAAGTGAACCAGCATCTGTGAGTGCAACATTTTTATTATTTCGAATAAATAAAGCAAAGCCTAGATGTTGTTCAAGCTGTTGAATACTCAGACTTAAGGGTGGTTGTGAAATATGTAGTCGTTGAGCAGCGCGACCAAAATGAAGTTCTTCCGCAACAGTCACAAAATATTTTAATTGTCTAAGTTTCATTTGAGTTGTCCTTTTTGGGATGATCTTATTTTTAAATTAATACGTGTAAAATCTGCTGATGAGTGAGTGATAAGATCACCATACGTTGATACATTTTATAAATCAAACAGTTTAAATAATATATTTTACTTAATATTGAATGCTTTTTACTCTGAAGTGAACTAAGGAAAGATAGATCAACTTCTACATAGGAGTAAAAATGGTTAATTTAAATATTATGCAAGGAATAGAGGTCAATAATATTCCTGATCGCGCAGGACAAAACTTTTTCACTGCAGATCCAGCAATCAATAATCTACTCAAAATTTATTTACCTTCAGATCTTTATACTCACTTATTACCACATTTTGAAAAATTAGGTCTTGAAGTGGGTGGTCATTTAGATCGTTTGGCATTAAGCGCTGATAAGAATCCGCCAACATTACAATATCGAAATCGTCGTGGTTTTGATGAGCAAAAAATAAATAAGCATCCAGATTATATTGAACTTGAGAAAAAAGCATATAGCGAACTTGCATTAGCAAGCATGTCGTATAAAAAAGGTGTGTTTGGTTGGGATGATGTAATTCCACCCATGGCAAAATATGCAATGACCTATTTATTTGTTCAAGCTGAATTTGGCTTATGTTGCCCAGTGAGCATGACTGATTCATTGACACATACGATGTGTAAATATGCATCATCTGACGTTATTGAAAAATATTTACCTAACCTCTTAACCTCAGATTTTGATGCACTGACCCAAGGTGCGATGTTTATTACAGAACAGGGTGCAGGTTCTGATGTATCTGCAATTACCACCACAGCGGTCGAAAAAAATGGCGAATGGTTTTTAACGGGTGATAAATGGTTTTGCTCTAATCCAGATGCAGGTGTTGCCATGGTACTCGCACATGTAGATGGTGCGCCAGAAGGAATGAAAGGTTTAGGTTTATTCCTTATGCCTAAGCTGCTCGATAATGGTCAGCATAATCATTATGAAATTCTTCGCTTAAAAGACAAAATGGGTACGCGGTCAATGGCGAGTGGTGAAATTTCGCTACAAGGTGCAAAAGCATATTTACTTGGTGAGATTGGTCGAGGCTTCCAGCAAATGGCAGATATGATCAATTTATCTCGTATTTCAAATGGTGTCCGCGCGGCTGGATTAATGCGCCGTGCGGTTGGTGAGGCACTGTATATTTGTAAGCATCGTTATGCATTTGGTAAGGCATTGCAAGAATTACCACTTCAACGTAAACAACTATTAAAAATGATGCTTCCAAGTGAACAAGCCAAAAGCATGATGCTACACACAGCATTACTTTTGCATAAATCCAGACAGGGTGATGAACAGGCAGCATCTTGTGTGCGTATTTTAACGCCACTCATTAAATTCCGTGTTTGCCGTGATGCTCGAAAAGTAACTAGCGATGCGATGGAAGTACGTGGTGGTTGTGGTTATATCGAAGAATGGTCGGATCCAAGAATTGTTCGAGATGCACACTTGGGTTCGATTTGGGAAGGAACCAGTAATATCGTTGCTTTAGATGTGATTAGAGCGACCAAAAGAGCAAATGCATTAGAAGCCTTGGTACCTTATTTATTGTCATTATTAGATGACACACACATTCCTCAAATTACCAAAGACACATTAACGACAAAGTTAAATCAAGTGGTCAAGTTGATTTCATATGTGACACGTGAAGATGATGAGGCGGATACACGTAAGGCTGCAACGGCACTTTATCATGTGAGCACAGCCATTATGATGGCATGGGAATCTGTGCAAATTTCAGATCATTGGCAACGGCTAGCTTGGGCACATCAAGTCGTGAAATATAAACTTTCAAGCATTGATCCCTTACAAGCAGATTTTGATCAGAAATATGCTGAACTTGAAAATGCGTTAATTCAAGAAAAGCCAGTTTCACAACAACAAGCATTATCAATTCTTTTGGGATAGACGGAGGCATCAAGGATGAATATGAATACAGGTGCTTTGCAAGGGATTAAAATTGTTGATTTAAGTCGAGTACTTGGTGGTCCTTTTTCCGCACAAGTCTTAGCAGATCATGGTGCTGACGTTATAAAGGTAGAACCTCCTCAAAAAGATGAAACTCGGTTTTGGGGACCGCCTTTTCGGCAAGACAGTGCTGCATATTTTTCGGGCATTAATCGCAATAAAAAAGGGATTGTCGTTGATTTAACCAAAGTTGAAGGTCGAGATATTCTACTAAAACTTCTTGAAGATGCTGATGTAGTCGTCGAAAACTTTAAAATTGGAACGCTAGAAAAGTGGGGGCTAGGTTATGAGGACGTATTATCAAAAAAATTTCCGCGATTAATTCATTGTAGAGTGACGGGTTTTGGTATGGATGGTCCCTTAGGGGGGCTACCAGGCTATGATTCTGTTATTCAAGCCATGACTGGGATTATGAGTGTAAATGGTGAGCCAGAGGGTGAGTCATTAAGAGTGGGATTACCTGTTGTTGATATGGTGACGGGACTAAATGCTGCGATCGGTATATTGCTTGCGATACAGGCACGTCATAAAACAGGTCAGGGACAATTGGTTGAAGCTGCACTTTTTGATACAGGTATTTCACTTTTGCATCCACATATTCCAAATTATATGTGGTCAGGTAATATTCCTCAAAAAACAGGGAATGCTCATCCTAATATTACGCCTTATGATGCTTACCAAACAGGATCAAGTCCAATTTATATCGCAGCAGGAAATGACCAACAGTTTGCTAAACTTTGTCATCATTTGAATTTACAAAATTTAACAACTGACGCACGTTTTATCAGTAATGCTCAACGATGTTCAAATAAAAAAGAACTAAAAGCAATTTTAGAGCAATGCTTAATTAATTATGACGGAAATAAAATTGCCCATGATCTGATACAAAAAGGTGTGCCTTGTGGACCAATTTTGAATATTGAGGAAGTGGTACAACATCCTCATACACAGCATCGAAAAATGCTGATACCAATTGGAGATGAATATGTTGGTATTGCTTCTCCGATTAAATTAAGTCAAACACCTGCAAGTTATCGAATGGCGCCACCAAGTTTTTCTCAGCATACAGCTGATGTATTGCTGAAACATGGTTTTAGTCAAGAGCAAATTAATTTACTGATTGAACATCAAATTATTCAACCAGAAAAGCCATAAATAATGAGCAGATAAGCGTGTTCATTGATTCAGTCTTTTAATGGAGTTGGACTGAGCTTTTTAATTATTTGTTTTATAAATTGAAATAAATATATGCACTTAAATAACGGTGAATACATTTAATTATATTAATAAAATGGACAGCAAAATATTGGAAAAATACTACATATTTATTTAAAACTTATGTGGCACCTTTTTGCTGTCCTCGATCAGGGATATCATATGGAAAATGTGAATCAAACAGAAAAAGCCAAGGTGGCTAAAAAGGCAGGAATTGCAGCATTTGTTGGTACAACGATCGAGTGGTATGACTTCTATGCCTATAGTACGGCAGCAGCTTTAGTTTTTGCAAAAATATTTTTTCCAGTTACAGATACGGCAACAGGTACTTTAGCTGCATTTGCGACATTTTGGATTGGTTTCCTAGCACGACCTGTAGGTGGTATGGTTTTTGGTCATTTAGGTGATAGGATTGGACGTAAAAAAACATTAATTATTACTTTAATTTTAATGGGTGTGTGTACAACTGCAATTGGACTATTACCGACCTATGAGACTATAGGGATTGCAGCCCCAATTACTTTAATATTTTTACGGTTACTGCAGGGTATTGCAATGGGGGGGGAATGGGGTGGAGCAGTACTGCTTTCTGCTGAGCATGCACCTAAAGGTAAAGAGTTATTATATTCAGCTTTTGCTCAGCAAGGTTCGCCTGTTGGGAATTTATTAGCCACATCTATTTTCTTTGCATTTTCATTTTTACCCGATGATCAGTTTCTTTCTTGGGGTTGGAGAGTTCCATTTTTATTTTCAGCACTGTTGGTAATTACGGGTTTATATATTCGTTTAAGTGTTGCGGAATCACCCGTGATGCAACAATTAAAAGAAAGCAAAACTTTAGTAAAGGTTCCATTAAAAGAAGTACTTAAGAAATATAAGATGATGGTGTTTTTGGGAATGGCTGCATGTACAATTGGGCTCTCAGCAACCTATTTTAAAACAACTTTTGCCTTATCATGGGCAGTAAATGAAATTGGATTTACGCGTTCAGATTTCTTAGGCATTGTGACTATCGCTTTAATTACTCAAGTAATATTTCAACCATTTGGAGCAATTATTGCTTCAAGAATTAATTTGAAAAAAGCGGTTGTATGGATTTTATTACCTGAAATTATTTTATTACCTTTGGCTTTTGTATTGATTGCTACAAAGTCTTATGCATGGGCTGCATTTGGTATGGCGATCGCTACGATTCCACACTCTATGTATTATTCTTTTTTAGGTGGGATTCTAGTAAAAGCATTTCCACCGAATGTGAGATATACCGGTATTTCTTTAAGTTACCAATTATGCGGAATGATTTTCGCTGGATCTACACCGATTATTGCTCAGTTTTTATTAAATGAAACAGGTTCGATTATTTCTGTGATTAGTCTGGCACTGTTCCATATTTTATTGAGTATAGTATGTGCGGTATATCTAATTTCTCGTTATGAATCTGTGCAAAGAACTAATGCGATATAGGTAGAAAAATGAACTTATTTGACTAGTTTTCAAAATATAAAAGATACTGGCTACAGTATCTTTTTTTTGAATCAATGAATTATAGCAACACATACAATTAAGATGTTTGAAGTCTTTGATGATTTGGAGAAATGATTCTAATTGATACAAAAAAACCACTTATGAAAGTGGTTTTAAATTATGGCTCTCCCACCTGGGCTCGAACCAGGGACCTGCGGATTAACAGTCCGTCGCTCTACCGACTGAGCTATGGGAGAATCTGTAGCAGATTATAAGGACATTTAAGAGAGCGTCAAGAGAGAATAGACATCTATTTAAAAATAATGCACTTAGATGGTGGTTATTTAAACAGAAGTCATATATTTTAGAAAAAAATGAAGAGGGACTTGAAAAATGAGAAATCAATTGCTAGTCTAAATATATAGAAAGAATGTTTAGGTATAAGCCTAGACTGTGTGGATTTAACCAACTTGCCAGCACTAAAATGGCTAAACAGGAGAAGGCGAATGAATGCGCTAACAATCCAAAAGATTTTTTCAAATATTGATTATTATCAAGATCAGTACCTCTCTATTTTAAATAATGCGGATCTCTACTTTTCCATAGTTGATGATGCTCAATTACAACTGCGTTTTGTAAAAGATAAACAGCTCTATTTGGGTGATTTACTGCAATTGTGGTTTTCAGAGAAATGGATTTTTAATCCTGAACATAAAATTAGCCTAAGTCAATTTTTTACTAAACAAATTGCCCAATCAAATGACCATTTGTATGTGTTTGCAATTCGCGGTAATGCTGTAACAGGACAGAATATTTGTAAAGCGTGGAATATACACGAGCAAAAAGTGGTAGATATATGTTTGGATGCGATTCTGCCTTATTACTGTTATTTTGAGAGCATTACACGGCCTTCATTGCATTTAGGCGCTTCAAAGATTCTGATCTAGGGGGATATGCCTAGAGTTGAGATCACGAAAATCAATTTCAATAGTTTTGAATATAGTTGAATGCATTGAGCATATTAGAAATGAAGAAATTAAGAAAAATTTGAAAAGCCAATGTGATATAATTCAAAAATTAATAAAGCTAGAAAGTGATGTTTAATTATATAACTGATTGATATTACTTCTAATCAAGAAGCTGCATCTACAATATGCAGCTTTTTTATTTATTGTTGAAATTGATATTTTGAAAATATATCAATTATTTAATGTAATAAATCTAGCTTTTAAATGGGCATATTCATTGCTATGAAATTGTAAATCCACATTGAAAAACTAATTTTCAATATTTACGCTGAGTTTACTTAATAGGGGCTAGGTCATGACGACTCCTAATCCATCCGCAGAGAATTTGCTAGAACGGCTGTTTAAGCTAAGTGAAAATAAAACCAACTTTCGTACAGAGGTTTTAGCAGGTGTAACTACATTTTTAACGATGTGCTACATCATTATTGTGAATCCAATGATTTTATCCGAAACAGGAATGGATCATGGTGCAGTCTTTGTAGCAACCTGCTTGGCAGCCGCAATTGGCTGTTTTGTAATGGGGCTTATTGCAAACTATCCGATTGCGCTTGCACCAGGAATGGGTTTAAACGCATATTTTACCTATTCCGTATGTTTAGGTATGGGAGTGCCTTGGCAAACCGCATTAGCAGCCGTATTTATTTCTGGTTGTATATTTATTGCCATTAGTATGTTTAAAATTCGCGAGGCAATTGTTAATGCAATTCCAATGTCACTGAAGTTGGCGATTGGTGGTGGTATTGGTTTATTCCTTGCACTTGTTGCACTTAAAAATGCAGGCATTATTGTAGATAACCCAGCAACATTGGTTGGCTTGGGAGAGTTGACACAACCTTCTGTTCTACTTGCACTGTTAGGTTTTTTACTCGTTGTTGTGATGCATCATTTTAAAATTCGTGGTGCACTGATCATTAGTATTTTGGTGATCACAGCAATTTCTACAGTATTGGGTTATAACGAGTTTCAAGGCGTTATTGGGGAAGTTCCATCTCTTGCACCAACCCTAATGCAAATGGATTTTACAGGCTTATTTGAAGCAAGTTTAATAGGTGTTATTTTTGTATTCTTTCTAGTTGATTTATTTGATTCTACAGGAACTTTGGTTGGTGTATCACATCGAGCTGGCTTGTTGAAAGACGGAAAATTACCACGTTTGAAAAAGGCTCTCTTTGCCGATTCTACTGCAATTGTAGCAGGTGCTGCATTAGGTACCTCTTCAACAACGCCTTATATCGAATCTTCTGCTGGCGTTGCTGCAGGTGGTCGTACAGGCTTAACGGCAATTGTGGTTGGTGTATTATTTATTGCGTGTTTATTTTTAGCACCTTTGGCACAGTCTGTACCAGGTTTCGCCACGGCACCAGCTTTACTCTTTATTGGTGTATTAATGATTCAGGGAATCATTCATATTGAGTGGGATGATATTACAGAAGCCGCACCTGCATTTTTAACCATTATTTTTATGCCATTTGCTTATTCTATTGCAGATGGTATTGCAATGGGCTTTATTAGTTATGCACTAATTAAATTATTGACAGGTAAAGCCAAGACTGTTCCTTATATGGTTTGGATTGTTGCTGTACTTTGGGCATTAAAGTTTGCCTTATTTGGTGGCTAATTCGTTAAATTTGTCCAAGAGGGTGTAGACAGTGTTTACACCTTTTTTATTTTTGAGGATAACAATGAATCAATTTGATTTAATTCGTGTAATACCAAAAGCAGAATTGCATGTACATATAGAAGGTACTTTTGAACCCGAGCTTATGTTTAAAATCGCTCAACGTAATCAGATTGAAATTCCTTATAAATCTGTAGATGAAATTAAACAAGCGTATAATTTTCATAATCTACAATCTTTTTTAGATATTTATTATGCGGGTGCCAATGTTCTGATTCAAGAGCAAGATTTTTATGATTTAGCTTGGGCATATTTTGAGAAATGTGCAGAAGATAATGTGGTGCATAGCGAAATTTTCTTTGATCCACAAACACATACAGATCGTGGTGTGGCATTTGATACTGTTATTTTAGGCTTAAAGCGTGCATGTGATGATGCATTGGAAAAGCTAGGAATCAGTTCACATCTAATTATGTGTTTTTTACGTCACTTAAGTGAAGACAGTGCATTTGAAACTTTAAAGCAAGCATTGCCTCATAAAGAGCACATTATTGGTGTTGGTCTAGACTCAAGTGAAGTTGGACATCCTCCAGCAAAATTTGAACGTGTATTTGCTCAAGCAAAAGCAGAAGGATTTTTGACTGTTGCACATGCAGGTGAGGAAGGTCCACCAGAATATATTTGGGAAGCATTAGATTTATTGCAAGTGAATCGAATTGATCATGGTGTTCGATCGGAAGAAGATGCGCAGCTCATGCAAAGATTAATTAATGAAAAAATGCCATTAACGGTATGTCCGCTCAGTAATTTAAAATTGTGCGTAGTTGAAGATATGTCACAGCACAATATTCGTCGTTTATTACAAAAAGGCGTTCATGTTACTGTTAATTCAGATGATCCATCCTACTTTGGCGGTTATATGAATGACAATTTTATTGCGATTACACAAGCGTTAAATCTAACCAATGATGAAATTAAAACCTTAGCGATTAATTCATTTGAGGCTTCATTTATTTCGACAGAACAGAAAAAGTTGTATATTGATCAAGTAAATAATTTGTTTCAATAGAAATATTGTTGATATAGCTAGAAATAGTGTATAATAAATAGGCAGTAATTTTGCTGTCTATTTATGAAAAGTAATGTTTATGCAAAAAAAGCTAATAAACTTTATAGGTCAGATGGCTTTTCTTGGAAGTATAATTGTTTCAATGAATGTTTTGGCAAAATCACCATCAGATTCGAAAAGTTTAGAATCGGTCGTAGAGTCACAATGTATTAGAGAACTCAATGATTCTAGAGTGTGGCGTAATGCTTTACTTATGAAATCGCAACAAGAACAAACTGCAACGAAAAGAAGTGTTTGTCAGTGTGTGAATCAAGAAGTGATGCAAGATAGCTCAGTCAAGGCTCTATCGGGTACATTTAATGAAACAGAGCATCGCGACTTAGTTTCTAAGGCAGTACTGAAAAGCTTAAGAACATGTGCGCAACAAATTTTAAATTAATATGTAATGAATAAAAAAGCAACGATCTAGAATCGTATGATTTCTAGATCGTTTTAAATAATTATTTTGGCTGTTTTGTCATACTATTTAAAATATTATCTTTATCTATAAAATGATGCTTTAGTGCAGCAAGTAAATGTCCAACCACCAAAAGCCCAGCCGCCCAAGATAACCAAATGTGTAATGGTTTTACGATTGCTGTAACTTCAGGATTTTTACCAATTAATGCAGGAATATCAAATAAGTATAAAACGGGTGCTGGATAACCTGCACTCCAACTAAAAAGGCAGCCTGTAATGGGGAGTGCCAGTAACATAAAATAAAGTGCTAAATGTCCTAAATGTGCGAAAGTTTTCATGCGTGGTGACATTGAGTCTGGTAACTGTGGAGCAGGGTGGGTATATCTCCAAAAAATACGAATGACGACTAAAAAGATAATGACGGTCGCAATATTCTTATGTAGGGTCGTCATATCCCCTTTGAAGCTTCCATTTACATCATAGCTTAAAAAATTTCCACTATAAAACCCGATAATCCATGCAAGAATAAAGATGATTGCCATGATCCAATGTAAGACTTGTGCGGTGCGAGTATAGTACTCAGTTGTATTATTCATTTTTTATAGGCTGTTAAAACGTTAAGTATATAATAATTTTATTCCATTATATAAGTGACGATCTGAAACGGAACGTTTGAATAATAGAACATTTATGATGGAATGAGGTGTATTTACATTATTCTCTTGCATTTAATATTATACTTATACGGATTAGTTTAAAAACTTTGTTGTGAGAAATATTGTGAAGAAAGTTGCGGGTGCAGATGAAGCAGGTCGTGGGCCATTGGTTGGCGCTGTAGTGGCAGCAGCTGTAATTTTGGATCCACAAAATCCTATCGAAGGATTAAATGATTCTAAAAAGCTCACTGAAAGAAAACGTGAAAAGTTATTTATTGAAATTAAAGAAAAGGCCTTGGCATGGGCGATTGCTGAATGTTCTGCGGCTGAAATAGATGAAATAAATATTTTACAGGCATCTCTATTGGCCATGCGACGTGCAGTAGAAAAGTTGAATATTCAACCTGATCACTTACTTGTGGATGGCAATAAAACTCCATTAGGTCTAGTGATGAGTTGTGAGGCCGTTATTGGTGGGGATGCTATTCACCCAGAAATTTCTGCGGCGAGTATTTTGGCGAAAGTCGCTCGAGATTATGAAATGGTTGAATTAGATAAAAAATATCCGCAATATGGTTTTGCAAAGCATAAAGGTTATCCAACGAAAGCACACTTTGCTGCGATTGCTGAGCATGGCGTTATTGCTGAACATCGACGTAGTTTTGGACCAGTACGTAAAGTATTAGAGAATAAATAATTTTTGAGTGATAAGTAATATTAAAGCGGCTAAGAAGCCGCTTTATTAAAAAAGATTTTAACCTTAACGATTAAAATCTTTTTGAAAATTATCTTCTTCAAAAGAAGGTTGATAATCTTGGTCAATATGTTGGAGATGTTCGTGCATAGCACGTTCGTGTTGAATTCTTTGATAAATTTCTTCACGATGCACAGATACTTCTTTAGGAGCATTCACACCAATACGTACCTGATTACCTTTTACACCAAGTACAGTTACACTGACTTGATCCCCAATCATTAATGTTTCGCCGACACGTCGGGTTAGAATCAGCATGTTTATCTCCTTGCAAAACGCTAAACTTGCAATTTTAAAAAAGTAGGAAAAGACACAACCTAAAAGTCTATAAATTTTAACAGAATTTTGTGATAAACATCATGTTAGATACAAAATTGTTTAAATTATTAAGTTACTTTATTAGAATATAACAGAGCCACTAGTGCTAGTGCTAGTGGCTCATTTTTTATATTGTTTTAAAGTATGATATTTAAAACAATATATAAGGAAAGTGTGCGCTAGGCACGTGTGCTAGATTCACCGTGTTCGCGATCTAAGCCAAAAGTCGTATGTAAAGCACGTACTGCAAGCTCTAAATATTTTTCATCAATAATCACTGAAATTTTAATTTCAGATGTTGAAATCATTAAAATATTAATGCCTTCTTTTGCAAGCGCAGTAAACATTTTACTTGCAACACCAGCATGAGAGCGCATACCAACACCAACAATAGATACTTTTACAATATCTGAGCGTGTTGCAACTTCGCGTGCACGAATTTCTTGGGCAGTTGCTTCTAAAATAGCTTTTGCTTTTGGTAATTCACTACGATTTACAGTAAATGTAAAATCGGTAGTTCCATCTTCTTCGACATTTTGGATAATCATATCGACTTCAACATTTGCATCTCCAATTGGAGATAAAATTTTTGAAGCGATACCTGGTTCATCTGGTACGCCTAGAATTGTTAATTTTGCTTCGTCACGGTTAAACGCGATACCTGAGATAATTGGTTGTTCCATATTGTCTTCCGCCTCAGTGGTGATTAGTGTTCCGACGTTATTTTTGAAATCTTCGTCGAATGCGCCATCATCGTCATTATCAAAACTAGATAATACGCGTAAAGGGACTTGATATTTCCCTGCAAATTCTACAGAGCGAATTTGTAAAACTTTTGATCCAAGTGATGCCATTTCTAGCATTTCTTCAAATGAAATACGATCAACTTTTTTTGCTTTTGGTGCAACACGTGGGTCTGTTGTATATACACCATCTACATCTGTATAAATTTGGCATTCATCTGCTTTTAACGCAGCTGCAAGTGCAACACCAGTTGTATCTGAACCGCCACGACCTAAGGTAGTCGTATTGCCATGCTGATCTACACCTTGGAAACCCGCAACAACAATCACTTGACCATCATTTAAATAGTTGGTCATAAGATCGGTATCAATTGCTTCGATGCGTGCTTTCGTAAAGGCGCTATCAGTTTTGATGCCAACTTGACGACCAGTGAGAGAGCTTGCTTTAACACCAATGGAATTAAGAGCCATGGCTAACATTGAAATCGTTACCTGTTCACCTGTAGATACCATTTGATCAAGTTCACGTGGATCAGGTGTTTCGGTAATGGCTTTTGCAAGCGCTAGTAAGCGATTTGTTTCACCACTCATGGCAGAAACCACGACCACAACTTTGTGACCATGATCATGCCAACGCTTGATACGACGAGCAACATTTAAAATGCGCTCGGGAGTACCCATAGAAGTACCGCCATATTTTTGAACGATTAATGCCATGTTACCTAAACCTTTGTAAATAATCAGGTAAAGTTAGTTCTTGCTTCCTGCTTTTTTATTTATGTACACTATTTTGTACACAATTGAAATTTCAGATTTTAGCAAGCCGTAAAATTCGCAGTAAGTATATAGGAATGAAAAAATGCGAACAATAATTAAGATTGCTTAAATCAAACAAATTTATGATTAAATCACTTTTATATAACTTTCTTTAATTCCTCTATTTGTAATTCCCAATTAATTATATCTTGAGTCAAATAGCGTTTCATTGTTCCACCATCTGAACCAAATATCGGAGCAGGGAAAGGAATTCCCCAAGGAGTTTTTTCTTGCCAGCGGTTTAATGTACGTTTAGAAATATGAAACATTTCACAAACAGAATTTGATGTCACATACTTATCCATCAACAAACCTCCTTTAAACTTTCTACAGCACTTTCAGGCAATCCAAACACTTCATTAAAAGCTTGATCAAAACCGCCGTCAGTAATGAACTGATCAATTGAGTTTATTTGTTTGTCGGTTTCCAATTCTTCAACTTCAGAGCATTGTTTAGTCATGGGTTGGCTCCTGATTGAAATTATTCAGGGCATTTTCACAAGCTTCTTCGGTTGTTGATCCTTGCCCATTTAATAAAACTTTTCGATTAGGATCTT
>NZ_NEGH01000007.1 GCF_002135375.1 Acinetobacter sp. ANC 4558
ATCGAGAAACGCTGTTCTAAATCATTGGTAACATTGGCACGTTTAATTGACATTGGTTGATACTGATAAACATCTTTACCGATTTTTACCCCATCCTCATCATTTCGAACATACCGAAAGGTTTTAGTGAAACTTGGATGTGATATTTCAATGCATTCAAGCTGAACCACGCCACCAGAGCTGTTTAAAAAGAATGAGGTGTAATCCATTTAAAGTTTTCCTACAGCTTTTGGTAAGCTTTCATTAACCAGTGTCTCAAGTGGGTTTGTAAGATCATTTAGATCTACACCTTCGCTACCTGCATTAACAATTAAATTATCTAAATTTGGATCAGTATTTAACGGCTTCACACGAAATTCAGCAGTAACGGTATAAACCCCTGCTTCTTTACTGGTGAGCCTTGGACTACCTGAAAAATAACACTGATAATCTTCTACCACTGGACTATCAATACAGAGTTTTGCCAAGAATCGCCGACTCGGATTTCGAGCCCATACACGATAAAAGGCCATTAAATATTGATAGCCTTCGTCTTTAACCACCCACTGTACAGATGCAGTATGGTAGCTCCCTTTCAATGCACGGCGATATCTTGGCGCACCACCATCCAATTGTTGTGAAATAACGCCATCGCCCAACTGAGCCGAATAACCCGATTGAGTAGAGCAGTAGAGTAATTTATGCACTAGCGTCTCCGAGATGTATTTGTATTATTTTTCAAAGATTTTGAAATAACACTATTTGGACTCGCTAACCGATTAGCGAGCTGTTTTTCGATTACATCAATATTGATACTGCCATCAGGATTTTGGCGCGTATTTACTTCTGCACCAACATGATTGTTAATGTTGATCTGCGGTGCTTGTTGTTTTTGACCAGCAAGATACTTCTTCAAATCAGAGTTAGTACGACTATCAACAACACGTTCACCCTTATCTAAAAGCCACGTACCCTCACTTGGCACATTGTCAATACCATCATGAGCCATACCACTTAAAGACAAAGATGAAATAGTTGTAATCGCTGGCATTAAAGCAGCCATTACCGCAGCACCTCCTGCAAATTTCTGGGCAAGAGTCATTGCGCTAGGATCAGCAAAGGCTGTTGTATATGCGTTGTAGGCAGCCATGGTTGAAGATGCAATTGTGAAAGCTTTTTGCATTGCAAACATTGTGCGATAAATACCGCTTTGTTCACCTGCAGAATTTTGAACAGACTGTGTGAGTTGAGCAAATGTGTTTTGTCCTTGACTTAATACACTCCCCCACAAATCAAGCTGTTCTGCCTTTTGTTGCATCAATAAATCAGCTTCCTTCTCCTTATACTCTAGAGAAATTGCATACTCATTTTCCTTATGAAGTCTTTTTGCATCTTCCAAGCGTTTATGGTGCTCCTGAATACCAAGCTCAATTTTTTGCCGATCGATTGCAGTGATATCATTGAATAATTGCTCATCATTCTGCTTGTGCGCATTCCTTTCATCTATCACCAAGCCCAATCGTGCTCGTTGATTTTTTGGTGCGGACATTAAAGCAATATTATCTTGAACACTTTCCATTTTAGAAGCGTAAGATAAATCATACTGAATGATTGCTAGTTCTTTTTGACGTTGAGCATCCTTAAAAGCTTCAACATCTTTCTGATAAACCACCTCTTGCAAAAGAAGATACTTGGTAATTGCTGTTTTATCACCCAAAAAAGCTTTCTCAATATCTTTTATAGCATCAGCATTAGCAGCCGCCATTACTTCTTCTTCAGTGTAATAGCGTTGTTTAATCGTCTTTTGGTACTCTAAAGATTTTTCTAAAGCAGTATCTGCTTCATTTTGCTTATCAAGCACCACCTCTAAAGCTTTTTGAGTGTCAGAATCCTTAACAAAAGTTAAGCTACTGTCAAAAGATGATCTCCATGCCTCGTCTGCACTCTTGCCAGCTGCAATAGCCATTGCATAAAGACTACGGCTTGCCATCAAAGCCTCTTGTGCTTCTTTAGCACTTATGGATGCCTTGTTGTTGCCTTTACCATCATAATAAGATTTACCTGTAGCTGGATGCGCTACAGAAGCAAAAACTTTTGCTAAATCTATGTTAGCAGCAACCACATCATCACTTTTACCAGTTAGATAATCTTCAAGTGATTTTCTACCTGATTTTGAGGTAACTAGGTATTGTCTGAAGATTTTTTCTTGCACCTCAGCATTAAAGGTTTCAGTAACAGATACAATCCCTGAATCAACTGCTCCCTGTAATGTGGATGGTATATTTTGATATTTACCAGCCGCAAAAATTTTCCCACTGTCTTGCATCTGTCTAATTTGACCAACAGTCATACCAGTGAGATTGATTTTTTGCCCAAGACTATCACCCGCCTTCCCTCTATTAAAGGAATTGTAGTTTCCTTCACCTCTAGCAATAACAGCATCAATTGTTTGAGATTTAACGGTCTTCTCTGCGAGATCAAGCTGCTTTTTCTTCTCCTCAGTAGTCTTTTTCTCAGTCTCTAATCGCGCCTCCTCCTTTAAGTTGAGCTTATATACAGCATTAATTTGCTCATACATAATCTTGGATAGCTGCTGATTAAATGGAATTCCTGCCTCTATACGCTTATCCGCAAAATGCTCTGCTTGAGGTCGAGTCATTGTTCCCTGAGATACATTTTTTTCAATATACTCCTGACGTTGCAATCGCTGACTAGCAGAATCGTAAACTTTCTTTTGCTGATCTGTTAAGCCTTCATAAGCATTTTTCTGACGATTTACAGCGTTCGCCACATCATTATGAGATTTAGTTAGCTTGGTATTTTCTCTCTGTATCTCAGTGATAAGTGATTTTTGTTCACTCATTTTTTTAGATGCTTGTTCTAGACCTTTTGCTTGCTTATCAAATTCATCTTTTTGCTTTTGAGTGAAGTTAGTATTTCGGTGCACTTCTACTGAAAGCTGCTCTAGTGTAATTTTTCCTGATTTGTACTGCTGCACAAGTTTATTAAACTCACTCGCCTGTGCGGTTGACATATCAGTGCTACGACTCATTTTTAATGAATGTGAAACAAGCTCTTGATTTACCTGCTCATAAGATCTAGTTAATTCATCCAAAGTCTCGCGTTCTTCAACAATTTGCCCTTTGCGCTCCAACTCTCCTAGCTCTTTGTATTTCTTAATTGCATCTTCGACTGTGGTGTTATTTTCACGCAACGATACTGTTGAGTGTTTTGTGTTATCTCTAAATAAAAGATAAGACGCAGCAACACCTGCAACAGTTAAACCTAAACCTACTGGCCCACCCAATACACTTGTTATACTGGCACTCGCTAATGCTGCTGTTTTTGCTGCCGCTGCTTGTTGATATGCCGCTCGCGCATTGCTAATCATTGCTGCTGTCTGTGCATTGGTGACACCCATTGATCGAACCATTGCTGCAGTTGCAGCAAGATTTGATTTAGCAACATCATAATCAGCAATCGCCTTACTTCTTTGAGCAGCGATATTTGTGATTTTGGAAATAGTATCTGCTACTGTCGCTTGAGTCCCTTTAATTACAATTGGAATATAGGTGCCAGCCATAAATGCCACAGCAGTCCCACCAACAACAGTTAAAACATCCAAATTTTGAGACGCCCAAACCATTGTATCGCCAGCAACAGCTAAACCAGCAGCTAATTTATTAGTCGCACCCGTAGCAATATTTACCTCACCTACAAGCACACTAAAACCATTTTTCACAGCAAACATACCATCAGCAAGTGAGTTTTCCATTGCGTCTGCTAATTCTTTGTTTGCATCCTTTGAAAGTAAAAAGCCTTTGTGAAGGTCTGCTGCTGCAAGTTTGCCTTCCGCACCCAATTTACGAACTTCTTGTGTAGATTTTCCAGTTGCTTTTGCAACATCATCAAGAACATTGGGTACTGCAGCAATAATAGAAAACCATGAATTAGCTTCAACTTTATTTTTATCTAAAACCTTGCCGTAAGCACTCATTGCAGACTGCGCTTTATCGGCAGAAGTTGCATTATGCACAAAAGAAAAAGAAAGGGAATCCGAAATATCTAGAACTTGCTTTGTGTCGTAGCCCAGCTCCTTTAGGCCACCTGAAACCCCAAGATATACTTCTTGAGCTTCACCTAATGCACGATATGTGCTATTTGCAGTTTTTAATAATCGTTGCTGAACATAATCATATTCTTCAGTAGAGTTTGCAGCATCTTTTGTTGCATTTCTAATTCGTGCTGCGTTCTGTGTATAAGCATCCGCGGTTTTAACAATTTCACCCACCGTTAAACCAGCAATGGTTGCAGCACCAAAACTAAGAATAGCTTTAGTTGCTGAATTTACACTTGATTCAATTCTTTTTGATTCACGTTGGGCGGTATCGCCAGCACTCTTCATTGGGCCAACAAAATTGCTGATCTTAGCAATCATATCAAGTGTCAATGTTCCGAGTTTTGCACTCATATAAACCTCAGGCGTAAAAAAACCGCCTAAAGGGCGGTGTTGCTGTTTTTTAACATCAATATCTTAATTTTCGATCAACTTGATCCATGTATTTTAATTTTAAACAAACCGACTCTTTATCAGCAACCAGTCTATTAACCCAGTCTTTATTTAAGTCTGACTCACTTAAATCATTTAAATCTAAACGCTCACCATTGGCATTGATAGCATTATATATGTATGTTGTATAAGCAATTTGATCTAGCTTTTTTAATGAATCGTCTGAGCATACAATTTTTTCATAATTGCTAATTGGATTTTTGCAACTTACAGGTGTTTTTATCCTTTCATCACTTGGATCCAACCAATAGAGTTTAGCATCTGCTTTATCCTTCTTTAATGCTTTATTAAGGACACCATTCTTATCTGCATCTTTTAATAAGAATACACACTCCTCATCATTAAATGCATTTGAAAACGTACATGTGAAAACCAGACACAACCCTAATATCTTTTTCATAAAACCCTCCAAAGAATAGCTCTAAGATAATGAGATTTATATGAAAAAGAAACCAACCTAAGTTAATTTCCCTCTCCATAATGCTGCATCATATAATCCTCAAGCGACATTTCCACTTTTAGTGGCTTTTCTTCATGAGGCATAAAGTTGTATGGATCAACATCTTTAACGCCTTTAACGGATACATAGAGTGCTGATAAGCCACCTATTGATTGCTCAATACGTCTTGCAGTAAAAAGAGAGCCCCGTTTTTCACGATAAGCTCTCCATATTTGAAGCTCAGAATGTTTTATTCTTCGTTTGGCTTCCGCAATGGTTCTTCCCCCAATTCCGTTGATGACAAGTTCACACCAGAATTCTTCTTCGCCAATTTCTCTACCAGATACTTTCCCACAAAATCATTCACTTCGTCCGCAACAACATACATTGCATCTACAATTTGTGGAGCAGCAACACCTGTTGAATCTAATGTTGGGAAAATAAGCTCATTTGTATCAAAATTATAAACACAAGCCTGAACACGAATTTTAATGACATCAGCCATGAGCATCTTAGATGTATCTTTACCACGCACTAAATTTACAACTTCATCGTACGACAATGATTTAACACCAACGATGGCTCGAAACTCTTGATCGCCACGGAAAAAAGAAATTTCTTTTTTCACAAGTTCAGTTGTTATATTGGCAGACATTGCTAATAGACTATCAATATCCAATGTACTACCTACAACCCCAGCAGTATCTTTAGGCTGAGCTAATTTTTTCTTTCTAGTCATTATTTAGTCACCGTGCGTGGAGTGATTACAACTGCTGATGTGCGGATAAGGGTAAATGTATATCCAACCATTGCATCTGTCTCAATTGTTGGTGCTGCTGGATTGATGTAGCCTTTGAATGACCACCAAATACGATCTTCAGGTAATGCAATACCTGATACTGATTCATAAGTCGGTGGTGATTTCGAGTGGCTAGAACCAATGTACCATTCGATTTTATTCCCTGAGTCAGCAAGCTCAATAAGTTGAAGATGACTTGCATTTTCATCATCCAAGTCAATTTGAATAGAGCCTTCACCAGGATCACGCAAACCACGTTCATAATCTTTTGTGTCAGAATCTAAACATGTTGTGTCAATTTTGGTAAAAGTATCATCACCAAATGTGAATGCTTTAGGGCATGAAAAACGCACTACTGTGTTATCAATAACAGCAAAGACCTGTGTGCCTTGTGCTTTAACATTTGCCATGAGTAGCTACTCCTCTTTTTAGGCATAAAAAAACCTCCTTTAAGGAGGTGGGTTTAAAAACAAGGTTAATTAATGCTTTTGTGCTTTTAGTTCTTTCCAATGGAAAGCTTTATCAAGGCGATGATCACCCATAGCTGAATCACCTATGGATAACTCAGCTTCCAAAGTTTGCAATTCAAGTACTGATTGGAAGTAATTAAATAATGGCGCATAAGTTGTCATTACTTTATGGTTTGGAAATGCGTTAATTAGCTTTTCATGAGCATCTTTAATACCATTTTGTAAACAGACCTCAACAGCCACTATTACTAATGACTCGCCATTTAATATGAAATCTACTTCTTCATCCTGATCAGTTGCATCTTTACAAGCCATAGTTAAATACTGATATTGGCTCATACTGCATACTCCTGTTCGGGCATCACTAAACGTAATTGACCTTTTGCTTGTGGAAAGGCTTGATAACAACGAGTTATAAAATCTTGATAATCAGTAGAACTATTAGCAATAACTTCTATTGAATTAATTTGTTTTGATAGCATTTGCTCACCACCATTAGTAAGCCATTGATGCATCTTTTCACCATCACGTTTATTCTCTCGAACCTCCAATAGAACTTCTTTTGGCATAATGATTCGATATACCCATTTATTGGTAATGTCACCAAATATGGCAGGACTACCACCAACATGATTATTGAATTTAGTGTTGGTTATTTTCGCTAAAGCTTTGTAATAGGAATCAGGAAATCGCTTCTCCCAAGTGGATGCGGAAGGCAACAACATTAAGCGAATCATATCCTGTACGGATGGAGGTGCTTGATTTGCCTGAATCAGATTATCTATTTGCTCATCACACCAAATTGCGAAATCAATATTTAACCAACGAGCAAAAGCGATCGCCAATTTAGGATGCAGCCATGTGCCACCACCATTGTCTGGTGAACCAGATTTGGCTTTCACAAAGCCAGTTTTCTTAGCTAAATTTAGAACTTTGTTTCTTGATGTTGACTTACTTCCATCTAACTTTATGATTTCATTGAACTCTGTCAGAAAGTCACTTTTGCCTTGTCGCTTGGCTAGAGCAGAAAGATATTCTGCTGTATCTCTTTGTCGCAACCACATGTATGGTTCTTTATTAAATCTTTTGGCAGCTTCTGTTGCATTAAACCAACCCGAACTATCAAATGATTGGTCTACATTTTCATATTTGATTTTCACTATTGCATTCATTGCTTTACTCCAACTATTCATTAAAAAAAAGAAAAGCCGACAAGAAGATGCAATGAATAGTCGAAACGACCATCTTCTCTTTCGGGAGCTACCCTAGTCGGCTTGGTTGCCATTTTTCAGGCATAAAAAAACCGCCCAATAAGGACGGTTTAATTAACTTTTTAAATTATCGATCTACAAACCAATTTGTATCAAAACCAGTTCGATAAAGTTTTGTGTCTGATTCTCGACTGTTACCACGTAAACCTGTAATCGTGCATGAGTTATCTTTTTCTAATGCGCGTCGCACAGCATTTTTAATTTGAAGCAAATCATCTGGCGTTTCAGCATACACATCAAATTGAATAGAAATATGATCGACTAATGCAGGGCAATCAAGATTGTTTTGGGGTGTGCCTGAAATGTCCTGCCACACTAAATATGGCTTTTTAGGACTATCAGATGCCAAACCAAATTCATATGCACGCAATACACCTCCTGACTCTAAGAATGATTTAACATCTTCACTCGCATCGAGCAATTCATAAATAGGTGCTGTCATGATATTTTGCCTTTCGCTATTGCAAGCTCAATTGATTTCATAAAAGTTTGTGCAAAGACATCAGTGACTTTTTCAACATTTTGTTCCAATGCTGGGCGCATAAAAGGCACTGCTTGAACTTTACTTGTACCAAATTCAATATAACGCCAGTAGACCGTTTCACCACCCGGCAAAGCTGCCAGTTTTGCACGATTAGATTTGCTATTTACGGCTGCACCACCCAATACACCAACACGCATTCGAATTGTGGCCATATTTCTTGTTTTGCCTGCGCGAGTGACAATATTTTTCTCAATATCTTCTCTCGTTGCTGGGTCATCAATATAAGCAGCACCAATCTTTGCAGATAGTTCAACAATTTTCATTGCTTTACGTGCTGCTGACATGCCTTTTGATCTGACTTTTTTAATATCAGTGAGTTCTGCTATTTTTTTATTAAAATCATCCAAGCCTTCAATATTTAATTGCTTTGCTGCCATAATGATTCACCTTCTGCAAGGTTTAGAGTCAGCCACTCAAGACCTGATTCATTATCAGGCATTGGCTCACCATCAATTTTCCAATATTTACCTCGAAACAAAACTCGCATAGTTGAATCAATTTGATTAGCTTTAGAACTAAAACGAATCTTACAACGAGCAGTCATTTTGGAATTAATCGCTTGAGCTTGGAGGATATCTTTTGTGGATAAAGGCTCAAGTTTTCCCCAAACAGTCGTAAATTCTGACCACTGTTTAGTAATTCGGCCTGTCTTTTTGTCTTGAGTTTCAATGAAGGTTTCTATCCGGATGCGGTGAGGAAGTTTTCCTGCTTTCAATTTACACCCCTAAATCAACTCTAAATGGCTGTACTACATTTTTCACAGACTGAGGTAAATCTTCAAAATCTTCGCGCGTTTCATAAAAATAGCCAAATGTGAGCAACACGCCTGCCCGAATAAGTGGATTGATTACAAGGCCATTCACGATCATTGAAATTTGACGATCATTATCGTATTTCTTTTGCTTGGCTAATTTTTCATATAACTTAGAATTGCTTTCTGACTTATCGAGTAATTTTTGATACTCAGTTTCAAACCTTTGCTGAATTAAATCAATCTGATCAAATGCAGTATTTAATGCATTTTGATCTGGGTAAAAATAACGTCCAATAAACTGTGCAACCATTAATTCAGCTGCATCCAACTTTGATTGTATGTCGCTATCCTCGTCATCATGATCAATCTTTTGATGTAGCTTTGCATCCTCAATGGTGAGCACAGACATATTTTATTCCTTTGGAATTAAAGCAAGAAGCTCATCCTTCTTAGCACTTTGTTTAAACCCAATTCCTTTTTCAATAAGAATTGCTTTTAATTGATCATTGTTCAGTTTTGAATAATCTTGAGCTTGATCGTCCTGATCGGATTGCTGATCACTGTCTAACTCAAGTTCAGCCAACCGTGCCTTTAATGCATCTGGGCTATTTTTAAGTGCATTATACTCAGCCTCTAATGCATCGTATTCAGACTTAGCCACATAGTGACTTAAATCAATACCATCTTTGCATTCTGATATTTTTTCAGGTTCAAGGGAGACCGCTTGTTTTAATGCGATTAACTGTTTTGCAGCATGATCAGAAGCTTCAAATTCATCATCAGGCTTTAGAACAACACCCATAAAATCATAGGTTTTTAATGCCTTTAATTTCATAATATTTTCCATTTAATAGGGCATGTGATATGCCCCGATTTTGATTAAGGGCCTTTTTTACTAAAAGTGCCTGTGACAAATGCTTCAGGACGATATACAGCCAGCGCTAAACGCTCTTCTGCACGAATAGAAACCATATTATTTTCAAAATCTTTGTCGTTTTCAGTAGAGAGAAGAACCTCGATATCCATACGATCAAAGATTTGTGCACCCATACCAAATGCACCTGTCAAGAAGTTATCGACTACCATTGCCTGTGTTTCAACAGTCGGAAGATTCCATAATGTTGGCGCATTACCATTCACCGGATTACCAATGATATAGCGCCCTTCATTGTCTTTTGTGAGTTGAATTCCAGCCCAATCAATCGGGTTCAATACGATACCTGTAGATGGCAATTCTGCAAGGACCGCTTGCAGCAATGCATAACGAATACGATCAATTGCAGTCGCATTTGAAATTTTCACTAATGCTTCATCAAAGGTTTGTGCTTGAGGAATAATGCCATGCAGGTTTTGACCTGCACCATTACCAAGTAATAATTGACGCTCTTCTGCAAGCTGTAGCCCATAACGAGCACGTGCATCGATATAAGATTGAAGCGCAGGAGCATCATCTAAGATTTGTCGGGATGCTTTGAATAAATGTGCAATGGTACGAACATTCGCAGTCACATTATCAAACTTAATATCTGAATAAGGTTTAGGCTTACCTTCTTCGACTGTTGCAGCATTATTGGTAAAGCCTGTTTCAACCGTATATTCAATTGCATTTGAACTTGTTTGACCGGGTGCAATTAAGTCACGTACAGTCAAACGCTGAGTTACAGGTGCAATAATCCCCTGGTGATCAGGAGTTACCGATGGTCCTGTTGAAGTTAGAATGGCTTGTCGAGGCATAGCAATACGCATATTACCGCGGAATGTTGAGCTTGCATTGGTTTTGAAATCTTCACTTTCAACAACACGCTGTCCAGCAGATTTAAACGTAGACTGTGCTGGTGTATTCGGACGATCTAACTGTTGCTGCATATTTTGCATGCTTAACTGCAACTCATTAAATTTACTTAAAGCATCATCAGCTTTCTGTTTAGTTTCAGCATTTGCATCACCAAATTGCTTGACCTGTTTTTCAACGTTTTCAGCATATTGTTTAACATCATCACCAACTTTCTTTAAGTCAGTTTGAACTTGCTTGTATTCGTTTTCGAGCTTTACTGTATCAGTCATTGTTAAAAATACCTTTTAAAGAGTTTGAGATTCTTGAAGCCGAACCATCGGCAAACGAAATTGAACCAGCGTCATGCGTGGTTTTTTGAGCAGCATTAGGCGTGCTCGGTACGACAGCGTTTTGCGTGTCGGCTTTAATTGCTTGAAATAATTTGCGTCGTTCTTGACGAGGAATATTTTGCTTTGCCAATATTTGATCTAATTTACGAATGGCTGCTTGTGCTGGTTGCTCTTCGGATTGCTCAACTTGATCTGCTGGTAAATAATCATCTGCAAATCCTTTTTCAATCGCTTGTGAGCCTGACAACCAAGACTCCACATCCATCATTTTGGCAATTTCTTTTTCATCAAGATTGGTGCGTGTTCGATAAATATCATTTGCAGACTCATCAAAAACCGCTAAGTAATCTGCTGCTTCACGCATATCATGTTGATTTCCAACTGCATAAGACCAACAGTTATGGATCATGACAAAGCCAGCACGTGCAATTTGAATTTCATCACCTGCCATGGCAATAACGGATGCTGCACTTGCTGCAACTCCCAAGACACGAACAGTTACTTTCCCTTTATGAGCGCGTAATAAGTTATAAATTGCCAAGCCTTCAAATACATCACCACCTGGTGAATTAATATTGACGATGACATCTTGATCATCACCAATAAATCGCAATGCCGATGCGATCCGCTGGGCAGTCACTCCACCATCCGTCCACCAGTCATAGCCAATTTCTTCATAAATCGAAATCGTATTGTCAGTTTCAGAAGATGCTTTTATATTTGCTTGCCATTTATTTAGCACCGAGTCAGGCAAATCAAACCGAACATTAGGTTTATTAAGCGCCTTTGGTGCCATTGGCATATTTCGTTTTGTCATTTGATTTACCTTTTAAATGGCAATAAAAAAGCACCTTAAAGGTGCTGTGATCTAGATTGTTTTAACCACCCGAAAATAAGCGATAACCTTCGAGCTCCCAGAGCTTATTTTCTGCAATTTTTAAAGCATCTTTAGTTGAGCGTTCAATTCCTAGCTCTTCATTAAAATGCCCTGTTGCAATGTCAGCTTTAGAAATAGCGGTTCCTAAATGAAATTTTCCATCAAGCCATGCAACCGCCATAACATGTGATGTAGGTGTGTCACATGTAGTTGTGTGAACTTCAACACGATTCAATAATGCTTCGATTCTTTCTTTTGTTACACGCGGTACAATCTGTTCATTGTTTTTCATTTCTTTACTCACAAAAAAAGAGCCTATTGGCTCCGTGGTTAATTTAAATTGTAAAACTTACTCTTGCCCAGCTTCATCAATTGGAACGTTTTGTTTTTGAATCGTGAGTTTGCTTGCTATACCACCATGTTTAGGTAGATTTTCCAGTGTTCTAACTTCATCACGAGTATAAATACCGTTATTCACCATTTTGGAATAATATTCAGATCGTGCTACAGAGTCAGCTCTAAGCAAACCTTCAATATTAAATTCAATTTTGTATTTAGCACGTTCAGCAGGGCTTAATAGATTTTTATTCATAGCCTGCTCAATCAAAACAAGCCATGGTCGAAGTGTAAATGTGAGGAAACCAATCATTTCCTGTTCCATTCCACTTCCCCACTTAGTCTGTCCTTTTCCTGCGTAACCAATCATCCAACCAGGAACACGGAACCAACGGCAAATCGTTTCAATGCTAAAATTTCGTGATTCCAGAAGTTGTGCATCTGCTGGATTAATCCCAATCATTTCTGGTGTAACACCTTGTTCCAGAACAGGTGATTTCCCTGCATTTAAAGCACCTGATACCTCTTTTACATAATCGCGAAATACTTCACGTTGCTCTTTGGTCATTGTGCGTTCGACTTTAAAAGCAACTGTAGGCATCAATCCATTTTTAAATGTACCACTTGCTGCTTTATCAGCTGCCATCGCATTACCGAAGGTATTCGCACCGTACTGAATGGGTGATAATCCAATTCGACCATCTAAAGAAAATGCAGGGATATGGAGTATTTCTTTATTACTAATTTCAAATTGTTGACCACTTCGATCTGTATATTCATAAATAAGATCATCTCGATCTGACCAACTTAATTTCATTCGATCAGGTGATAAGAAGTTAAGGCTAGTTACTCGATCTCCTTGACGCTTTACCTGTGTAAAACCATTACCACGAAGCAAAAGAGATGCTGTTAATGCTTGAGTGTAATTCACCGAAGTCATATGAATATTCGGTTGATTCCGCAAAATATTAAACAACGGATGATCTTTTGCTGGTATCCGACTGCCATCTGTTTGGCTTTCATAAAGCATAATCGGTAATGTTGACGTTGTTTCAGAAAGCAAACGTACACACGCCCAAACCGCATCAAGCTTTAATGCTTTTTCAACATTAACCGACTCACCGCTTGTTGATATAGCTCCAAAGAAATTAGACCAACTTCCATCGGTTAATTTGATTGATTGCTTGGGTTTAACTACGGCATCACTCAGGGTTTGTAGAAGTGTTTTCATCTATCAATCCTTTTCTTAAAAATGATGCAAAACCAAATAAGCCAAATGCGATAACCAAAAGCATCCAGCCCATACCCCATAGAATATAGATCCCTATACCAAGACAAATTGCACCGCTTAACAGCAGTAGCAGATATAAAATTACTGCTGTATTCATATGACCTCTTTATACGATTATTGGGTTACTGATTGCATCCATGAAATTATCATCCGATGAAGCATCAATAGTTGTCAGCACGATTCGATTGATACCCATTAAAGCTGCAACAGCACCATCAATTTTCTTAAAACTCTTTTCCTTATCTGGAAATTCTGTTTCATTTTTTCCAGTCTTAGAGATTACGTTGCCAATCATCCATGACAATATTGGATTGCCATCATGATGGAATCGCCCTGATGCAATTGCTGCTTCAAGCTCTTTCATGGCTGGTGAAAATGTTTTGGTATTTTTAGGGATCTTGATTGATGTATATCCTGCATCATCAATATTTTTTGCAATCTGAAAACCTCCCCACTCGTCATATGGGACCTCTTTAACCTTTAGATTACTGGCATCATCAATGATCTCTTGCGCTATTTCATTTAAATCATTTTCAGCATCACCACTGATAGTGAGCAATTCTAAGTTCAACCACTTTTGATATCGCTCAGTTACTTGCTTTTCATCACCGTTATAAACAGTGTCATAAGGTAAGTAGAACCTTGGCTTAATGCTGTAGTAGTGAATCTTCCCTTTAATAACCCGATAAAAGAGATTAATTCGTGCCGCAATATCAATCTTTGAAGATAAATCAACACAAATCATGCAAGCATCATTACTAAAATCTTCAATTTTCAATGAAGTGTCTTTGCAGCGATTCCATTGCTCCATGTTAAAAAACGCTGATTTTGCAGAAACCCATACATTGAGATGTTTTGTTTTAAAGGCATTCTGCTTAGATGCACTCTGAATTGCACGACGTTGCTGCGACTCTAAGTAATCTGCATATACAGATACACCATAGTTTGGGTTCGCTTTCTGCAACACTTTTGGATCAGTCCAATCATCCCCTTCATCAATTGTAAAGATGAACCCAAACAACTCGTCATCTGGAACAGTGCCCTCAAGCATCTCCTGAACGCGAATTTGAAGATCATAACAAGGGCCTTCAATATTAAAACCCGATGTGGTGATTGTAAAAATCAACGGTTGTCGACGTGCCCCCATTCCTGTTTGCATCGTGTCGTATAGCGCAGAAGTGGGATGTTCATGGAATTCATCAACAATTGCACAATGTGGACTCTGACCATCTGGTGGATCTCCAATAATGGTTTCAAATAAAGAACCATCTTCAGGAATTTCCAAACTGCCTGCATTAATTAGTATGCCAGCAGCTTCAACTAATTCAGGTGATCGTGCAGCCATCAGTCGAGCTGGTTTAAATACTTCCCATGCTTGTTTTTCAGTAGTAGCACCTGCATAAACCTCAGAACCAAACTCCCCATCGTTCGCAAACATATTAAGGGCAACACCTGCTGCAATAGCAGACTTGCCATTCTTACGCGGTACATTCCAATAGCTCTCACGAAAACGCCGATATCCATCTTTCTTTCGCACCCATCCAAATGTGCATGCGATTCCGAATTTTTGCCAAGGCTCGAGCGAAATTAACATTCGCTTCATCGCCCATTCACCCTTCGTGTGAGGTAAAAGTTCTATAAAAGCTATCTTTTTTTCAGCTAATTTAGCGTCGAATTTATATAAAAAATCTTTATTTTTGCTATTTTTTAGGTCGTTTAAGTGTCTTTCACAAGCTAATTTCACCCATTTGCATGCTGGAATTTTATTTGAAATGACTTGTTTAGCCCACTTATTTGCAATATCTACGTTCGGGTAAGCCGTCATTTCAACCCCATTTACATATTAAGCACCTTCGCAAAACGGTTTTCATTTGGCTTCTTTTGTGCACCTGTTAAGCGTGTACGAGAAGAAGGATCAAGCCCCAACATTGCCCCAAAAGAAGCCATTTGTTTTGATGCCTCATTGAGAGCTGTTAGTGCAGGATTTTTAATTACACTTCCTTGATCGGTGGTTAGCGTAATCCCCATCAATGCTACTTCTTGCTGTGATTTTCTTAGGTTTTCATAGGCAATACAGAACATTTCAACATTGTGCATATCGGTTATTTTTAGCGTCTTTCTTTCCAGTAATTTTGGTACAACAGACCGCCACATAATAGATGCATTTTCCATCCCTTCCATGTAGTCAGGAACCACTATATCAAACACACCTTCAAAGTCATTGCTTGGGTCGGGCTTCACTTTTGTTTTTCGACCGACTCCAGCGACTGCCTTAACTCCACCCATTTGTCAACACCCTGAATTTTTAATTTCGCTCACGTAAAAAAATACCTAAAGGGGCGGTCATTTCAGAAAAAGCTCTGAACTTTTCACCTCCCCCCCTACCATCTACAGCGCCTTTCATCTTCTGCTATATTTTTTTGAGCTTTTTTGGCTTGTTTTTTAACTTCACATGCAAGCTTTATGAATTCTTCAATGTCATTCGTTGTTGCACCAATGCCTGAACTTAACTGTGCAACCGCATAATCATGTGCCATTTCTTCGATAGTTTTCTCAGTCATCATAATACTCACTTGTTAGCAAAGGGATCTTCATACACTTCAAGAAATTCTTTTTCATTCATAACACTCAGTTTATTTTTGTCATCAATGAAAATCATGTCTGTACCCTTTGCATCTCGCAAACAACGATCTCGACATTCAACCTGAACCACAGACCCACCTATCATGATTTTATTTTCTTGAAACTGTTTCTTAAACCATGTTGGAAGTTTTGACCAATTGTCTTTCGATAGGCTAATTACCTTCTCAGCACTTATACCGCTTACGGTTTTGTGCTTGGTTTGATAAACAATCATCCCTTAACCTCCTGAGCAGTCCTTTAAGTATTGAACACATATGTTTTCAAAGAACATAAATGTTTCTTTTTGAATGAATTCATATTTCCCATTAAATAAAAGAGAAAACTTCTCACCTACTCTCCTAAAGGAAAACACCACATCATCCGCTGACATATCAAATATCACGCTACGACCAGTTCTTTCGTGAAATAAACACTTGATGCTTGTGTTTTGTTCATTCCATGAATCAACAAAACTTTTAAACTCTTGAGCAACAGCACCTTTTTCAATATCAAACCACTTACTACTCATATCTTTCCTTCCATCGCTGTTTTTTCTTTATGACACGGCGAGCACAATGACTGTAAATTTGATTCATCATCTGTACCACCATGAGCCTTAGCAACTATATGATCAACATCTGTTGCTTCAGTCACTCGACCTTTAGCCATACAAGTTACGCATAGATATTGATCACGCTGTAGTATGCGTTTACGCAGCTTCTGCCACTGATAACCATAACCACGCTCTGTAGTTGAACCTGTTCGATCTACACGGCGAGTCCAGCCAGTACGCTTAGATGCATGTGCATCACAATATCCTTTTTGATTTCGTGACTTGACTAAATTAGGACACAGCGACTCTCTACATGGTCTGCTCATAATCACCCATCCAAATATGCAGATTGAGCTTTAGGCTCATCAATTCCACTCATCGCAATCAATTCATTATTCTGATCGATGATCTGTGCTATTAGTTGGCTTTGCGCTGCCATTAATTTGTTTTGTTCCGCCATGCTTTGAATCAGCGTCAACACCAAGCTGTTGCAAGCACAATCGCATTCTTTCTTTTGCTCTTTCAATTTGTTTGCTCATCCATTCACGGCGTTCATCACAGCCTTTACATGCCATATCAATTCTTCTTTGAAAAATTTAATTAATCTTTAGGTCAATATCAGAAATGATTGATTGTGGTTTGAAGGTAACTTTGTAGTGATAAGCACTAACACCCTTACCACCTAATTGCTCAGAAAAATAAGTCACATTATCTGAAATACCTAAAGAATGTTTCTTGTACTCAGAAGGACCTGTTTTGCAAGTAACATCAACCTTACGATCACTAATCACATCAAATGAGCATTTACCCTCTATCGTTAAAATATAGTCGTTGGTGATACCGTTATAAAACACAACACGGCGATCTAATTCAAAATTATCGGCAGCATAAGATAGGTTTTTAGATGCCACTTGAGCATCACGAGCGCAACCAACAAATGTCATAACAGACATCAAACTAATAGCGATTAGTGATTTCTTCATTTCTTTACTCCTAAAAACAAAAACCCCACCGAATTTATTATTGGTGGGGTTTTGTGCCAGTGGCAATGTCACCGAAGTGACGAGGGTTTTAATTAGGGTGAATCCACCCATAAAAAAACCACCCGAAGGTGGTTGTAAGAAATTAAATTTCTTTAAACTGCTCATCATCAAATGGCTCAAAACCATTCTTCCATGGTGCCTTTAACTCACATAAAATTCTATATTGAGCGGGCGCCGATGTGTTTACTTTTAAAATGTTAATACTAATTTCACTTTTATCACTGAAATCCATTAATCTCTTAAGGTCATTACATAAGTAATGGGGTAAATATCCTACTTTTTTTTCAGCTTCTTTGAATAAAAGAGTTGCTTTATTATCATAGTGATTATCTAGCTCAAATTCAAAATCTAAACGATCACCGTCTTGCAAGTTATCTGCATTACCCTTTTCTTGATCTGTTAGATGATTTACGCCACTAACAAAAAATTTAGTTGTATAGAAAGCATTTTCATTTTTAGGAATATTCACAATCCTAAAATGATCTGTCTTTTTTTCACCTCCAGAGATAGCTAACAACTGGATATAATCTTTACAATCTGACGAAAGTCCAGCCCATGCAAATAGGCTATCATGCTCTGGTCGACTTTCTGGAATTAGTCGATTTTTAAAAAAATTAAAAAGTGTTGCAGATTTATAAACCTTAGACTTATCCTCCATGTTTGGAAAACATGAAAAAGATTTATGGTTCGCACCTTTTGTATACTTAAACAAATAGTCACTTTCAGACTGTTGTGTTAATTTTGCTACAGGATGCCACATTCTGGTATCTGCCATATCTTGCCACATAACATATACACTTTTCATAATGACACTCTCTCAATATAGGTTTTCATAAAAACACGTTTCTCAATTCCAATAAATTAGCCTTATTGCATAGGATTAATTGGACAGTAAACTTTTTAGCAATTTCAGACATTAATGCTGGAGGTACTTTTTGTATTATTTTCCAAACAATTTCTTCTGTTACATTATCGTTCAAACGATTAAGCCAAGATAATGCAGCACCTTTTTCTTTCAGACCATAAAAATGAAAGGCATCCAATAATTTAAGTCGCTTATTATTAGAAGGACTATGAAATTGAGATCGCGCTTTTTTTACATATACTGAAAGCATTTGTCCTTTATCTTTAGTATTTAACCGTGTATTTCGCACTTCATCACTCTCATTCCTAGCAAGACTCGCACCATGATCATAACTAGGTGCTAAATGCTTTCCAGAAATTGAACTAATCATTCCCCAATTTTCATTGTGTCTATCTTGATTTGCAATTAAAGCATCAAACATAAGATAACCCACAAAAAATTCACTAGCTGAATCAATCTTTTCATAAGAAATTGATTCAATTGGTTTTAATCCAATCATATTAGTCATAACACTGTGAACATGATCAATATATTGAATATTTGGATTTTCACCATTTGCATCCAAATAAGTCTGTAGTAATAGATTCCCAGCTAAGAGCTGTTGATCTGTTCGATTGATAAAATTAGGCGTAATAACCCCCCTTTCGGAGTTATATGTTGCTAACTCATAATGAGCATGAGGTAATCCAATTAACTCAGCAAGCTCACAAGCAATTTTTTCTGCCCAATCTTCACCATACCTAAAACCATCTTTTGTTTTTGTGCTTTTGAAAAGAATATCCTTTTTAGTATCACGCTCCAAATACCAAAACTTACTTTTCGTTCCAAGTTGCTCATATGAGTCTTCCTCTTCCTGAGATATATCATGAACTGTATAAAACTCAATGTCTGTCATAATGGTGTTTGAAAATTATAAGGTACTTATAAAAAGGTTAATAGAGCTATGCGACACAAAATGTCGCCATAGAATAAGGATTAGTATAAATACCAAACATTAATATGACTAGGCTCAATTTGTTACTAAACAAAACCCCGAAAATACGAAGTTTTATCTCTAAATGTTTTATAAAATAATATTTTTATCCAAATCCACAACTACTGGATTTAGAATCGATCGATTATTATCAACCTCATTAGATGCAGCAAGAGTAATTACTTTTTTTCGATCAATAGTACCATTTGTATAAATATCCTCAGCCGTCACAGGTAATCTTATTTGACCTGAATCAACTGTATAAATGATTACTAAATTACTTTTATTATCAGTTCCCATTATGAATAGCTTCCATTTTTTAATATGAAAACCAATAATATCATATGCCTTTTAAATAAATACATGTAAACAAAAACCCCACCGAATTTATTATTGGTGGGGTTTTGTGCCAGTGGCAATGTCACCGAAGTGATGAAATACGACTAATTCAATTCAACGATCAAGCTTTTGTTTGAGCCGATATAGCTCCATATAATTTTCAATTGCTATTGAAAATTCAACCCTAACCTTTTCTACTGTTGATAATTTTTCAACCTGTAAATCAACATTGTCACTTACCACATGATCAATTAGAAATGAAATGTACATTGGTTGAGGATATTCTCCATATTGATCCAGCTTATATTTTTTTTCTTTTAGGTGCGATTTTATAGCTTGAAATTGCTCTTTAATCAAAATATCAACACTTAATTTAATTTCGCTTTTTAAATCATCAGTCAATTTTCTTTCATTTATTTTTTCCAGAATATCAAAAAAATTGCGAATTCTTGTTATTACTAATGAATTATCCTTAAACGTACTATTTGGGTATCTGTTGTTTCCTAGCAACATGCGAAAGCTTTCCAGATTCACATCTTTAAGCTCTCTAAGTACATCTCTAGCTTCATCTGTTGCTTCTTTTAGTTTTAATGTGGTTCCAGCAACAGATATCTCAACAATTGATTTTTTAAAAGCTATCAAACAACAAATCACTAAAACCACTGTTATAAGAGCAACATAATTACCACCATCTATTTTTTTTAGAAATAATAAAAGAGTGCTAGCGCCACTTAGAATGCAAAAAATTAATATTGAACACCATACATCGTACTTATTCTTCAAGTGTAAAACTCTTTTATATAAATTTTTTTTAATTATAAAACAAAAAGCCCACCGAATGGTGAGATCTTGTGCCAGTGATAAACTATTGAGGTAGTGGGGCAGCTATAAATATTAGTTTATAAATTCCAGATTTCTTTACTCTCGTTCAAATCCCGTAAATATGGTGGTGAATTTTTCGATATAAAAGACTGAATTTCATCTTCCGAAAAATCATTAAAATAATTACCTAAATAATGCAAAAGCTCTTTTTCAATTTCAGGGTTAATTGAATAGTGAAATATTTGCATACCATTAGACATATTTCTTCCATATTTTGAGGATAAATAAATTACCCCTTTTGTTACCAACAAGGTTACCTCTGGTGCTTGCACTGGCAACCAAGTCGTACTAGATGATTCCAGTAAATATATATATAAAATAATTACTTCTTTGGCATTAATACCATCAAGTAACTTAGGTATGTTTTTTTTAAATTTTTTCCTTCTAAAATAATTTACTATCTTATTTTTTAGTCCACCAAAAACACCATCAGCAATTAAAAATACAAAACTAGAGACACATATCAAAAATATTAAGCCAATAATGGAAATATAAAGCTGCTCTAATTTGTCAACTCCTAATATATACCTTAGACCCAATACATCAAATGTAATAACACCACTACAAACCAACAGTATGTACAAAATAATATTATGCGTCTTAAATATATTAAAAATATTATTGATATATTCCATTATTAAATCATTACTGAAAAGATATTCAGTAATATATCTATTTTCCAGACAACAAAAAAGCCCACCTTTCGATGAGCTTTAATTCGTTGGTCTCGGATAAACCGTAATACGACCAGTATAGTAAAACTATACCTTAATGAGAAAAATTTTACCACCCTTTGGCTTGTATTTCTTTATAAGTATCTTTTTTGTACTTTTTAACAGCTTTTGATGCCTCATCTATTGCTGATTCAATTGCTAATATCATTAGTTTTTCATACTGCTTCCAAGTTCGATCATAAGCTTTCAATGTCATCTGGTGACTACCAACACCTGCATAATATAAGCGCCCTTTAGCTGTGTAGTTTTCCTCAAGTTCAGGATTTAAAGAGAAATCTATAACCATACGTGCAATAAGATATGCCAAATGGTACATGCTGATATTTTCAGGTTCACGCTTCTTATCACTGGTCGCGCTTCTCAACATAATATTTGCCAAATGATTACGCACATACTCATAATCACTTTCGCTCTTTCCATCAAATACAATCAAAGCTGTTACTGATTTCGCTAACTGGCTTTCCATTGAAGCTATAGCACCCAAACGATCTTGATAGTCCAATGGTTTCTCTCCCGTGCCATGTGCTTGTGGTTCAAAATTAGGTGACTTTGCAGTAATGCCATGAGTCAGCCATTCAAATTGTTCAAACTTTTCCGATGCTACATTCACTGCAATATTCATCCTATTCCCCTCAAACTTTCTTAACCGAAATAATCAATTTCCCATTTTTATGAACTGGCAGTCGTTCGACCACCAACTTATCCACTTGCCTATCATCTAAAATCAGTCCACATTTTGAGAGTGAATCAAAGATAGGCTTCACTATGTTGTCTATATCCCTTACTTTTGCATCAGGTGGCGCAAATTGGACGTTTACCGACACTTTCCCATCGTACCTACACGGACTAATAAAACGCTTCATAACAGCCATAAAATGCTTTGCTCGTTTGCTTAATCTTTTTCGTGCTTTTCCTGAATCTAACCAGTAGTTGTTGACTGACGGTGGCACTATTTCGATTTCGCATAACAGCAAGTCATCTTCAAACAATCCATCACTTGCAAAGCCTTTGACCAAATTAGGAGGGATTGTCGGTGCAGGATCAGGATTGCGTTTCTTCTTTGATGCAGGCTTATTACCCACACCTTGAAGTTTTCTAACCTCTGCAACGGTCATTCGCATGAATTACCTCGCAAGGTTTTCTTAATTTCAGCAATACAAAATCTCAAAGCAAATACGCGCTGTGAATTTCCAGACTTAAGGTTTTGACTCAAAGCAAATTCAAGCTGCTTGATCAGCATTTCAGATGACATTCTTAATCTGTCATTTTCCTGCTTTAAGCCATGAAGCTCTTGAGCAAGTAAATCTACTTCTAAAATTGCTTGTTCTCTTGTGAGTTCCTGATCAGCAAAACATGAACCGTCATAGTGACAATAACCATCAGCACCACAATATGGGTTATGACCTTTACAACGCATCACAGCATTAGCCCATACATTATGATTTTTGCTTAATAAATCGTGTTCACAAGGTATTTTGATTGCTTTCACGACTCACCTCGTAAGGCTTTTTCTAAAGCATTGATTGTTAATTGCGTAATATATCGATCATGCTTTTTAATAACGTCTTTTACAGATACAATTTGATCTTGCTGTTCTTGCATCTTACCTAGGTAGCGTTTGTTCATTTCAGCAAGGTGAGCTTTCTCCTTCTCCAACTGCTCGATTTTTTCTTTATATGAATCAAGCAAATCAAAATTAAATGGCTTGCCCAGCGGTGGCTTTACCAACATTGCACCACCTTCAATTTTTTCTTGGCTTAGCACTGCATATTGCTTGAGTTCATCTTCCTCACTTTGGCCGTAGTAGTGTTGGTCAATTTTGGATTGTTGTTCTTGGAACACATACCAAGCGCCATTTATAAAACCTTGTGAGTATTCAGGTAGTCTTTCCGATCTATACTCGTTGTCTGATTCATCAAAGGTGCAAGCTGATACAACGTGCTTAATATTTCCCAACGCCTCAAACTTCTGTCTTAACTCACCCACCACACACCTCCGCATCAACCCCATACCAAAGACCATCATCAAAACAATCAGCTAGTTCATTCGCTTCTGATCTTGTTTTCACTTGATCAATAAGATGCCAATACCCACCACTATAATAACCAACACACCACGTTCTATTAATTCTGCGAACCTTGTGCATTCTTGCAAACTGACGTTTAGCCACCGCACACCTCCCAATTCTCATCATCATTCAATGCATCTTCTTCAGCACGGCGATGCAATTCATTCCATTGTTCTTGTAATTCCATCTCATCATCACTATGAGCAATAGGGCTATTTAACTTGTCACGAAGCGTTTTAAAATCAGGATTGGTCATGCTGTCACCAGTCTTTCCGCATTTGATCGAATGTGATTGCGACGAGTTGCATTACGTTTTCTGTAAAACACCTCATAACAAGCTTTGCAAACTGCATCAAATTGAGGGATGCGAGTTCCATCTTTTCTTGGATTCCCTAATCGCGCAAAGAAGAACTCAGAATCCATGGGCCAAAAGTCTTTGCACTTACTGCACTGTTTTTCATTACCAAGTTCGGTTTCAATAATTGGATTTTTCATGCCACCACCTACTTGCTAAATACTTTGATCAAAAGAACAAACACCACAAATACGATCAGCAAACCCAATCCAAAGCAGTAACCACGATTTACCCACTCAATAGCACCATCAAGATTTTTTCTTCCTGTGATTAAGCCTTTTGCAAAGTCATAGGTGTAAAGAACAGCGATACACACAGCAATTATTTGTAGTACATCCTTCATGCCACACCGCCTTTATTCAAAGAATTAATACCTCTCAACTGAGCAACAAACTCAGGTGGACATGGCACACAATTACGCTTTGATTCATCAAACCCAAGTCTTTTAGGTTCAGGCGGTTTGACATAAAACTCTTGAGCTTTTCCTTGGTCTTTGGCACGGCGCAAATAATCTTGATAAATATCTTTAAAAGCGAAATGCGCGGCTCTTTGCCCTTCTGCCACTAGAACATGGCGAACCTCATCGAGTGTGTGCTTTGCAAGCTTGGTAATTTTGGTTGTTGGATCTGCTTCAAACTGCAACGCTTTCGCCCAAGCCATTTCAGCAGTCCACCACTCACCACCTTGTTCACACCAACTACGGAACTTAGGAAGATTTGGACACCATTCCTCAGAATTCATGCGTAACAAGCCACGTTGAATATCTTCTGGTGTTAGACCACTCAAAACCGTACATGTTAGCTGTTGGAGTTCTGAATCTGAGTAACCATGGTATTTCTTACTAAACTCAGTGCCATACAAATCACTAATACGACTTAAAACCAAATTTGCTACTTCAACTGGAAATTCAACCTGAAAAGCATTTTTGAAAAGTTCGATATCACCCATGAGTAAATCCTCCTACATCACGCATTTGATGTTCGTTAGATTGCTCACCAAAACGACGGCGCTGTGTTTCTTGAGTGTTTTGCATGTGAGCCGATGGTGCTGGTTTGTGCTTCGGGAAATACACGCTTTGGTAACTGCTCACGATTGAGGTTTCCAAAGCTTCATTTGCTTGATCACCAAAACCATGTAATTTTTTTAATAAAATTTTTACAGCGTTTTCAGTGAGTGGCTTTTTGATTGATTTACGCATCTCAACAAACTGGTTCCACAAATCACGATTTACGTTGCCTGGTAATTCAACCGATATTGCATCGAATGAATTTTGTTTTTCAGCCTTAGGTTGTTCAGAACCACTTTCACTTTTTTTATTTATTTTTTTATTTTGATAGTGTTTATTGATAGTGGATCTTTGTGTGTAAAAATTTTTTACTAGCAGAGGTAAAATATTTTTACTAGTGTGGTTAAAATTTTTTACTAGCAGGGGTAAAGATTTTTTACTAGCAATCGTCTTGTTTTCACCTAGTAAAATATTTTTACTAGGGAAATTCATCACCAAATTAATACTTGAATCATCACCTAATTTATAAGTTTTTCCATGAATCGTACTTGGCTGTTCAACCACTAAACCAAACTTAACTAACTCACGTAAGCACTTAACAATGGTAGGACGGCTTTTACCTGTGAACTCCTCAAACTGAGTCAGAGAGATAGAATCCATCTCCTTGTTCCAACCACGAGTTTTACGAGAAATTAACAAGTAAATTTTTGTCGAAGCATCAGAAATCTTGCACATGACTTCATCAACAAATGCATTCGGCACTTGAAAAGCGTTAGGGATAAAACTCATGAAACCTCCGCAAGTGCTAATTCAGCTTCGGAAAGACGGCGTTTGGCTTGGAGTTCAGCTACCGTTGCGTGGCGAATGTTCGTTATATCTACGCAAAAACCAGCAAGAATAGACATAGATCTACTTAATCCTGGTGCATATAGACTTACTTGTACTGAGCAACCATTAACATTCTCAAAAACATAAAGATTATTTTTAGTTGGTCTCCATGCTTCAGTAATACAGATCACATCGCCTATTAAAAAATCTACATCGTTGTTTTGATTGGGTTGTTGTGGTAAATTTGATTTCATATTTAAATCTCGCTGATTTGAATTAATGACCACTTCTAGTTGCTGCTAGAAGTGGTTTTTTAATAACCTAACTTTTCTTTTTGACCGCTAATTTCGTCATGAAATAGATCATCTACCGATTCAATACGGCTCATCCAGCTTTTAGACATGACGAGTAACGCCTCAACTCTAGATTTATCAATACTTTGGTATTCCTTAGGAACAATCTTTAACCCTAAGCAGCTCAACAACTCACAAAAAATTTCAATTTCATTCAAGCCATTGTTTTTCTTATCAGTTTTAAGTCTTGTCACCGTACTCGGATCAACACATAGGTGCTCTGCTATTTCTTTTTGATTGCCCAAATCAAGACCTTGCAATATTCGAGAAACGCCATTTCTAGCACTTGCAGACAATTCAATAGATACTTTATTCATGCACATGATCCTTGTTCATATAGCTTTTGAAGTTTTCTTCCTCTGCTATATGTCACCTCGGTCAATTCCTCATTGAGAATTTTTGAAATTGAACTTTGGGAAATATTGGTTAATTGTGAAATTTGAACTTGAGTTAATGATTTTGAAAGAACTAGTAGCATCTCTCTAATGGTTGGTTCTTCACTCATAAACTGATCCTCCTTTTCACGAATTATTATTCATATGTGAATAGGTGTCAATTCATTAGTGAATTATTTATTAATTCATATTCAAATTTGAATAATATGTATTTATGAGTTAGTGAGTTCGCAGTATGTTTTTAAAATCTAATGTTGATTACTTGTTGGGAAAACATAAAACCAATCCAAATGAGTTAAGTGAAAAACATGGCATACCCCAGTCAACAATTTTTCGAATTCAAAATGGACTAACTGAGAATCCAAGACAAAGTACGCTCAAGGCTATTTCAGATTGGTCTGGAGTTGATGTTGGTGACTTGCTAACTAAAGATTTAAGATTGCTAGATTTAATTCCAAATCGAATATCAATAGATGATTGGGATAGCAATACTCCACTAGATGATGATGAGGTTGAAATCCCATTTTTTAAAGATTTCTCTTTTGCGTGTGGTTCAGGTTCAATTAGCGAAGCTATTGCCAATGAAACACGTAAATTGCGCATGTCTAAAGCCACGCTTAGAAACTTATCTATAACCAAAGATAATGCAGTAGCAGCCTCCGCTATTGGTGATTCAATGAACCCTACTATTAAAGATGGGGATACTATTCATGTAGATCTTGGTCGAAAAACCATTAAAGATGGGAAAATATTTGCGATTTGTATAGGTGGTCTTTTTTACTGTAAGCGCTTATACAATCTGCCATTTGGTGGGGTTCGTATTGCATCTGATAATTCTGAAGAGTTCCCAGAAATACAACTCACGGCGGAACAAATCATAGATCAAGATTTTCAAATTGTTGGCTGGGTTTGGCAGATATCATCTCTTGAAAGATGGTAAACACCACCATACTTTGTGGGGGCCACAAACTAAATTTAAAATATATTTATAGGGGATAGTATGACAAAACATGAAGTTAATTTTGATTTTTACCAATTAGTTTTTAGCTCTGGAAATAACTCAAGTGTAATCAATTGCTTTAATAAAATCATAAAAAATGAAGTTGAAGCTTTTGTTGATGTAAAGGACTATACGCGTGAATTATACAGATTGAGCTTCAATGAAACTGATAAATACTGGGCTGGTCAGTTTAGAAAATACAGAAAAAATCAACTTCCAGCATTTGCTCGACCTGGAGAAGATGAGATTGAATTGACTCTAGATGGTGATCAGGGAATTATTGAACGAAACTGTTTTATATTCTTCCCAATTAGAAATATTTTAATTTGGCAGCATGATGCACACGCTAATAATCCTGAAAGGTTAGCTGATTTTTTATCAATCTTAAGTGCGGATAAAGTTGAAGTTGCTCCAATTTTAACAAAATCAGCATTATTAAGATTAATGGATGGCAAAACAGAGGCTTTAAAATTCAAAATATCTGTTGCCAGGCCAACCGCCCCTAGTATGTATGATGAAAACAAATTTACAGCGGATCTATTTTCTTTAATGAATAACTCAGGATCGGATTTGTTTAATTTAGTGGGCGGTGTTGATTTAAGATCTAAAGAATCGGGTGTTCTGGGTAGGTTTGTAAAAAGCGGTATAAGGACACTTGTGTCTTCTGGAGCTGCCAAAACAGCCAAGGTTCTAGTCTTAGAGAATGGAAAAAGAGAGTGGTTGGATTTAATTACTGATAGGGTTAAAGCATCACGAGAACTTGAGTCAGGTAAAAAATCAATACCATTTTTAACTATGGTTGATATGATAAAATCAGTATACGATGAGAAGCTAGAGGTGTTAAATGAAATTCTTGGCAAGGAACAAGACACTCTTATTTAGTTTTCTTATATCAGTAGTTGTCTGTGGCGTCTTAATCAACTATCAAGGTGTAATTGTTGATTTTAAAGATGGCGGTCAAAATACACCTTACGAAATAGCAAAACTCATATCTAGTATAAGTGGGACTATTTTAGGTTTTTTACTTACAGCAGTTGCTATGTTAACAGCTGTTATGGATAGAAAATTAGTGGAAAACATGCGTAAAACAGGCCACTATAGAGTTTTTATTGTTGATTGTTTTATTAACTGTTTTTTACTTTTGTGGACCATGGTATTTGGAATTATTACTCTTTTTACAGTAAATCCTTATCTAAGCTATGTTTTTTATATAATGATATTTTTTTCAATTACTGCAATATTATTCTTAATAACTCAAGGCCATAGGTTTTTGTTAATTTTTACAAGAATATAAAACTCCATCAACCCACCCAGCGTGGGTTTTCTTTTGCCTATTAAAACATAAATTAAAAAAATAATTCATATATGCATAATTTACTATTGCATAAATCTATTCACTAGTGAATAATAATTTACATCAAAAACAAAAAAAGCACACCGACCTTCTACTTTCAGTGTGCTTCTGCTAAACAGCGAGATAAGTATGAAACAAATTCCATCACATAGCAACACACCGACCTTTGGTGTGAAAAGCCAAACAACCTCTTTTCTATATCAACCGCCTACTAAGGCGAACACTGTTCGATACAAATCCAAGTCAGGTTTGGTTGGTGCATCCCTTTTCGTCATCGCCGTGGTTTCTTTCTCTCTCTTTCTGAAGGGTTGTGCTGATGATGTAGATCGCCAACAAACGGCGTCTTTCAAATATCAAGAACAAACAACGAACCTCTTATCTAAATAGGTGTCTCTCATGGCGAAACATAGAAAAGTTAATCCTCTTATGAGTACTGCATTTGTGATTTGGCTTACTCACCTTGGCTATAAAGGTGTTTTAAAAAATGGCGTTGTTTGTTTTTACCACACAGTTACAAGTAAGAATTTTCCACGCGATGTCATGATCATGGAAAAAGGTCGCTTGAATAAACCTGCAACTCAGCTTTTTGAAGAGTTTAAAAAATACAATCCTTTTGGTGAGGTGGCGTGATGGGAATTAAGAAAAGAGTAACTCTCACTGTTGAGGTTGAAATGGATATTGAGCTTGATGAGGAGTTTAGCAATTTATCTCCTGAGCTAATAAAAGATATTAATTCTTGTGGTTATAGCATCTCAAGCTCTGATGAACTTTATGTTGCTGCTGCAAAATTAGTTTTGAATGGTGGTCAAAATTCTGCATGGGATGTTTTTGGACTGGTAACACCTTACTGGAATAAAGGGCGTGAAAGTATTCCGGATAGCAGCACGTTCTTTGATCGAATTGACCTGCATGTTGAAGACTGGGAGGTGGTGTAATGGAAATCAAACAATTAACCCCTGCTGAAATTACTCGTAATGACTACGGTTTTTGGACTCATCCAGTTTTAGATGAATATCTGAATCAAGTGCTTGGGGATCGTGAATTTATGACAAATTCCGAACACCTACACATGATGAATTATTTCAATATCAATTTGCGACAAACACAAATGGAATGGGATTGTTCAGAAGAATTATCTGATAAATATTGGGGTGATGGTGATATTGATGCTGTTGCTGAATGGCAACCCACACAGCCCCAAGGTGATGGATGGTTCTTAGTTTCAATCAATGACACTGATGATGGTCCGATCGCATGGTGGGCAAAGGAAAAGGTGGCGTGATGGATATTCAAAATTTAGCAAGTGCATCAATGGTTGTTATTCACTCCCTACTGGCGATGCTTAAGGATAATAATATTGATGTTAATTCTGCTGTTATGCGGTTATCAAGTGCAAGTGGTGAAGCTGTTTCACCAGAAGTTAATTTGGGTGAATTGACACAACAAACATTGGATGAGCTGCAAAAGGCTAAAACTCAAAAATTGACTGTGCCAAAGGGTTTTGTTTTGGTGCCGAGAGAGCCTACGGATGAAATGATAATGGCTGGATATCAAAGCAAAGATAAAACAAACAATTTAAGAGTGAATTATCAAGCCATGATCGAAGCACAGGAGCAAGTGGGATGAGTATTTCTGAATTTCAATATGATGGTGAGGCCATTGTAGTTGGTAGCGAAAACTGGAAAGAGTGGATTCTGTCAGCAGATCCTTTTGAAGGTGACTTTGATGATAGTCAGCACCTTTCGGATAAGATCGTTAAAACTCGAAAAGCCACTCAACTCTGTTCTGATTGCCTATCAATCTGTGTTTCTGGAACATATAACCGCGTTATTACAGTTTCGGAACACGGCAGTTTAATTACCAATCGTTATTGCCAAGAGTGCTGTACAGCCATGGCTTTTGATGAGCTTCATCAAGACTATAAGCAATATGATGAAGATAGTGAAAATTATCCAGAAGAAGAAATAATGTTGATTGATGTGCGACAACAGCTACGTACGGTAAATGAAAATTTTCTAATTAAAAAATTGGGTAAACGATATTTTGATAAACCTAAAGAAGACCTTTACAAGGTAATGATCGAAGCACGGGAGCAAGTGGGATGAAATTAACACCGATTCGTTTTGATGATACTAGGCATCCCACTAAAAAAGGTTTGGCTGATAATGTTATTTCAGTGAAAGCTAAAATCTTAGGAGATTACTCAGAGCATGGACGAAGTTATTACGTAGTTGAATGTGGTTTTTGTAAGAGTGATTTTGATGCTTACAAGTGGTGTATTTGGGGCGGCGGTAAAAGATGCCCTCATTGCAAAGCATTAATGGGGTCTAGTTTTGATATGTATCAATGGAGACAACTTACAAATGTTGAGGAGCCAGCCAATGACTGAAATTCAACAAATTGAAATGCATGAAATTCGCAAATTATTAAACGCCGTTGAAATTCTTGCTGTACGTCCTGCTCAGTGTAGTGAAAATACAATTGGTGAAGCAGTTGCATATTTTAAGAAGTTGTTAATTGATCGTACTAATGGTTTATTTTCTATCGAATTAGTGGTGAACGGCGTTGTGGTAGCTGATCAGGAGCCAGTCAATGAATGCAATCATTAATTTAAATACAGCCTCCATGAATAGCTTGGAAATTTCCGAGCTAGTTCAAACCGAACATCGTAACGTCAAAGTCTCTATAGACAGATTAATGAAAAAAGGAGTAATCCGAAATGCTCCAATGACGAATGTCGAAAAAATCAATAACTTAGGCTTAAAAACCCAAGTTGGTATTTATGTTTTTGAGGGTGAGCAAGGTAAACGTGACAGCATCATTGTTGTTGCTCAGCTCTGCCCTGAATTCACAGCTGCTCTCGTTGATCGTTGGCACCATCTTGAAAACCAAAAGCCAAGAGAATTGTCTCGGATGGAAATTCTTCAAATGGCATTACAGGCTGAAGAAGAAAAACAGGTCCTACAAAACCAAGTTGCTATTCTTGAACCCAAAGCACAAGCATTAGAAGCAATTGCTAATACAAACGGCACGTACACGATCCGCGAATGTGCTAAAGCATTAAATGTTGGTGAACGTAAACTTATTGATCTTTTACTGGATAAGAAATGGATTTATCGAGAAGAGCATGGCCGATTACAGCCGTACTCAACCAAACGTGAAGCTGGCATTTTTATCAATCGCCCTTCCCCTGTCATTATGAATAAAAACACTGGTGAAGAAAAAGTACATTTACACATGAGAATCACGGCGTTAGGTCTGACTAAAATTACTGAATTGATAAATCGGTGTATGAATATAGAAGTTAAAAAATTAAGAGGGGTGGGATAATGGGAATCAAATTACTAAACATCAATCAGGTCTCTTTGAAAATTGGCATGTCCAAGCCAACTATATATAACTGGATTAAGAGTGGTTACTTCCCTGCCTCAACTTTATTTGGTGAAGGAAAGAGACAATTAGCTAGGTGGAGAGAAGAAGAAATTGACGACTGGATTAAACAACATTACACTGAAACCAGAGCCTCTTAGATTGAGGCTTTAATTTTATTGACACTTTTTATTTTAGCGGCATATATAACGGTATATTATTTTCATTAAAAAAATATAGTAATAAATATCAAGTAAATAGTTTATAAGTTCGAGTCCCGCAGAGCGCACCACCTCACAAATATGATTAAAATAAAAACATAAAATTAAATTAAAATCTTTCTCATTTAAAAAATAAATTCTATAAACCATTAATATTTATCATCTTAACTACCTATACAATATTTCGAATACTTATTTTTTTAATTTTAAAAAATGTATATTTTTCACTCAAATAAAATTCAATTCAAAAATATTTTACTTAATAAATAACAGATAGTTAGCCTTAAAAATATACGCTTAATAATTTTTTAGATTAAAATTTAAACTGTATATTCACATTTAGAGCATTTACTCTTATTTTAATTATGGTATTTTTGTCACATGGAGTAACAAATGATTTCAGTTGAAGAAACAGATCTCCACAATCACATCTAAAAGTATTAGCAAAAAAGTGGTTATTACCTTTGCATCTCAGGGAACATAAAGAATGAAATTAAAAACACTTAGTACCGCAATGATTCTTGCAACCGTGCCAATGACTGGAGCGTTCGCAGCTGCTATGGATCGCTCAGGTCAATCAGTTTCAGCTTTTCTACAACCAGGCAACTATTTTGAAGCTGGTGTATCTGTATTAGATCCAAATGTTTCAGGTAAAGAAGCAGGAACATCAACAACAAGACGAAATATTGAGGATATGGGGAAAGGATATTACTTCCCAAATGCTGCAATTAAAATTCAAATTAATGACAAATTCTCTTTTGGTCTACTCTACGATCAACCATTTGGTGCAAAAGCAGAATATACAGGTGACAACGTTTTTGTTTCTAGTCCAGGCAATGATGTTGTTTTAGGTGCAGCTGCAATTGATGGGATCATTACAAAAAAAGCAGCGCAATATTTAGCTAGTCAAGGTGTTAATAATCCAACACAAGCACAAATTGATGCAGTCAAGCCAGTCATAGCAGGTCAATTAGATCCTGTTCTTACAAATGCAAATAATTCATTAGGTGAAGGTCGAACGCAAGTTGATGTACATACTGATAATTTATCCTTTATTTTTGGTTATCAGCCTATTGAAAATCTAAACGTTTACGCAGGACCAGTTTATCAACGTGCAAGAGGTGATGTACATTTACGTGGTCAAGCCTATAGCCTATTCAATGGTTACGATGCCCGAATTAAAGAAACAGGTGAAGTTGGCTGGCTTGGTGGTGTTGCGTATCAAATTCCAGACATTGCATTAAAAACATCCTTAACCTATCGTTCAAAAATCAAACACAAAGCTAAGACAGATGAAAGCTTAGCTTTATTGGACAATATGAATCCTGCTGCTTTACAAGCATTACTAAAAGATGGTATAGGCTTAAATGATGAACAAATTGCCAGTTTAGGCAAAAAAGGGAAAACTGAAATTACCACGCCACAATCTGTAAATTTAGATTTTCAGTCTGGCATTATGGAAAATACTGTTGCCTTCTTAAATGTCCGCTGGGTAGATTGGTCAAGCTTTAGCATTCAACCGACACAGTTCGGCAATATTAGTAAAGCTGTTGGTGGCTTAGTGAAGAAACCTGATGGTTTCAATTTAGTTCAATATTCTAAAGATCAATGGTCTGTGAATACAGGTCTAGGTCGTAAGTTTACCGATAAATGGGCTGGTAATTTCTCAGTAGGTTGGGATTCTGGTGCAGGTAACCCAGTAACAACACTTGGTCCAACCAAAGGTTTTTGGAGTCTCGGTTTAGGCGGTCAATATAGCCCAGCGAAAGATTATTTCCTTCAAGCAGGTATTCGATACTTCTGGTTAGGTGATGCTAAAGCACAAACGGGTGCACAAGCTGATACTCCAGAATATGTGGCTAAATTCGAGAAGAACTATGCTATCGGCTATGCTGTAAAAATTGGCTATCGCTTCTAAAATTAATAAAATTTAAAAAAGGCAGTTTTCACTGCCTTTTTTATTATTTATTTTTAATATAAATCAATTACCCCAAAATTGACTTTTTTTTCAACAAATAGATGATCAAACCAAAACTTTAGCATTAAAACCAATCGATTAATTAACCCATTAATTTTTAAAATAATAATTTTTTAAATTTAGATTAATTACTCTATTTTTCACTTAATTCATGAGTTCACAGCGCTTTTCTGATGCAACTGAGTATTTACTCTTTTTTTATTTATGTTACTTTTCCACCACTTTTTGTTACAAAATAGCATCAGGGAATACCATGAAGCTGAATAAATTATATCTTGCGGTAAGTTTATCTACCCTTTCTTTCTCATCTATTGCAGCAGGTCTAGATCGCTCAGGTCAGTCTATCGCCGCATTTTTACAGCCTAATAATTATGCAGAAGCCAGCTTCCATCTATTAGATCCGAATGTAAAAGGTAAAGACAAACATGGAAATGCCGTCGGTAATATGGGGGAACATTACTACTTCCCTACAGCTGCAATAAAAGTACAAGCAACCAATCAAATTTCTTTAGGTCTGCTCTATGATCAGCCATATGGTGGCGATGCTTCATATCAAGTTGATGGTTCTGACTTTGCCAATGCTAAAGAAGGCACAAAAGTTAAAGTTCGTACCAATAATCTAACAGCGCTCATTGGGTATCAACCTACTGAAAACTGGAATATTTACGCAGGTCCAGTTTGGCAAACTGTTGAAGCTGATATTTCCTTACGTGGCAATGCCTATAGTGTACTCAGTGGCTATGATATTAACGTAAAACAAAAAGATGCCTACGGTTGGGTTGCAGGTCTTGCTTATCAAATTCCTGAAATTGCCTTAAAAACTTCGATTACCTATCGTTCTGAAATCAAGCACAATGCACATGCAACTGAAAGCCATCCACTTTTAGGTTCTTTTCAAAATCGTTTAGAAGCGATCACCCCACAATCTGTGAATTTAGATTTACAAACTGGGATTAGTCCAAATACTTTAGCATTCACCAATGTTCGTTGGGTTCACTGGGATCACTTTGTTGTCAGCCCCACCGCGTTAGGCAATGCTACTCAAATGTTTACAGGAACACGTCAAGATCTGATCAGCTATTCTAAAGATCAATGGTCAGTGACAAGTGGTCTGGCACACAAATTCACAGACAAATGGTCTGGAACAGCATTGGTTGGATGGGATTCAGGCGCTGGTAATCCAATTACAGTACTTGGTCCTACAAAAGGATATTGGAGTTTTGGGTTAGGTGGACAATATAGCCCAGCAAAAGACTACTTTATTCAAGCAGGAATGAAATATTTCTGGTTAGGTGATGCAGATGGGCAAACTGCTGGATCAATCAAAGGAAAATTTGAAAACAACCATGCATTGGGTTATAGCGTAAAAATCGGTTATAAATTTTAATTGAATCTAGATTAAAAAAGGGCGTGTAATACGCCCTTTTTAATAATCATTCAAATGATTAAGCAGGAATATCACGCACTGATGCGTTACGAATCGCTTCTTTTAATGCTGCATAACCATGAATTGCTGGAAATTGTGGAAACTCAGCAATGACATTGGCAGGTGCATCAAATAAGAATCCTTGATCTGCTTCACCCAACATTGTCGTGTCGTTATAAGAATCCCCCGCTGCAATCACACGATAATTTAAACCATGTAATGCTTTAACCGCTTCACGCTTTTGATCTGGTTGGCGTAATTTATATGCGGTAATCATTCCATTTTCATCTGTTTCTAACTTATGACAGAAAATCGTTGGCCAACCTAATTGTTTCATTAGCGGATGCGCGAATTCATAAAATGTATCTGACAAAATAATCAATTGAAAATGGGTACGTAACCATTCTACAAATTCTTTTGCGCCTTCAAATGGCCCCATATCAGCAATCACGTCTTGAATATCATTTAACCCTAAGCCGTGTTGCTTTAAAATATTAAGACGCTGAGTCATTAATACATCGTAGTCTGGGATATCACGAGTTGTTGCTTCTAACTCTTTAATTCCAGTTTTTTTTGCAAAATTGATCCAAATTTCTGGAACCAAAACACCCTCAAGATCTAGACATACGATTTCCATGGGTTCTCCAAATGCCACTATGATTTAAAATTTCCCTATCATAGCCAAGAAATCAAATTTTCTCATCAATTATCTTTTAAATCTGTTTTTTTCATAAGTATCTATTTTTTAGTGATAAGTGTGTTTTAACATTTCTATTAAAATAGGTATGAATTTATTGAATATAGGTTTTGAAGCCTCCAAGCCTATTTGCCAGGACTCTCATGACTACAATTCCGACGATTGATATTGTCGATGCGCTTGCATCTGAATATAAAGATAAATCACCAAGTGAAATTTTAGAACTCGCACTCAGCCAAGAAGGTGAAATTGCAATTTCTTTTTCTGGTGCAGAAGATGTTGTTCTGATTGATATCGCCTCACATTTAGGTAAGCCATTTCGCGTATTTAGCCTAGATACCGGACGCTTACATGCTGAAACTTATCAATTTATCGAGCAGGTTCGTAAACATTATAAAATTGATATTGAAATCTGCTTCCCTGAATCTGACGCTGTACAAAAACTTGTCACCGAAAAAGGCTTGTTTAGCTTTTATCAAGATGACCATAAAGAATGTTGCGGTATTCGGAAAGTACAACCTTTACGTAAAAAACTTGCTACGCTAGATGGATGGATTACTGGTCAACGTAAAGATCAAAGTCCAGGAACACGTAATGAAATTCCTGTAATACAAGCAGATGTAGGGTTTTCAGGAGTTGGCAAGCAATTAATTAAATATAATCCTCTCGCAAATTGGTCAAGCGCTGATGTCTGGAATTATATTCGTCTAATGGAAATTCCATATAATCCACTACATGAACGTGGTTTTACTTCTATTGGTTGTGAACCTTGTACTCGCCCTGTCCTTCCTAATCAACATGAACGAGAAGGTCGCTGGTGGTGGGAGGAAGCGACCCATAAAGAATGCGGATTACATGCCGGAAACTTAAAATAATCTTTTTTAAATTAAAGACTTTCATGTAAAGTCTTTAATTTATTATTTGAAAACTCACGTACTCATATATTTATTTAATAAAGTCGCTATAATTTAATTGAAACATCAAATTCCTAAAAAATATGGCCGCTCATAAAGGAGTAGCAACGTTTTTGCAGTGAGGCAATAAGTATTATGCGTCCATTACACCCTATTGATATTATTTTTCTTTCTTTAGAAAAAAGACAACAACCTATGCATGTAGGTGGACTTTTTTTATTTCAAATTCCTGAGAATGCTCCATCTTCATTTATACAAGACTTAGTTGCAGATATTAGACAGTCAAAATCTATTCCAATTCCTCCTTTTAATAATAAACTGAGCGGACTTTTTTGGGGCGAAGATGAAGAGTTTGATCTAGATCATCACTTCCGACACATTGCTTTACCTAAGCCAGGTCGCATTCGTGAGTTATTAACTTATATTTCCCAAGAACACAGTTCACTCATTGATCGTGCGAAACCTTTATGGACATGCCATATTATTGAAGGAATTGAAGGCAATCGTTTTGCCATGTATTTTAAAATTCATCATGCGATGGTTGATGGTATTGCAGGTATGCGTCTCCTTGAAAAATCATTTTCTAGAGACCCGAATGCCAAACGTATTGTCCCACCTTGGTGTATTGAGGGTGAACGATCTAAACGCTTAAAACAAACGAAATTAAGCAGAATCAAAGGAGTCGTTTCTGGCTTAAAGAGTCAACTTGAAGCAGCTCCTGGTGTATTTCATGAGCTTTCACAAACCATTACTAAAGATATTGGTCGAAATCCAGATTACGTTTCTAGCTTTCAAGCGCCAGCATGCATACTCAATCAACGTGTCAGTTCATCCCGCCGATTTGCTGCCCAATCATTTGAATTTTCACGTTTAACGCATATTGCTCAATCATTAAATGTCACGATCAATGATATTATTTTAGCCGTTTGTTCTGGTGCTTTACGTGAATATCTCATTTCTCAAAAAGCATTACCTCATAAACCACTCATTGCAATGGTGCCGGCTTCTATTCGAGATGATGATTCTGAAGTGTCGAATCGAATTACCATGATTCTTGCAAATTTAGGAACACATAAGGAAGATCCTTTAGAGCGCTTACAAATTGTACGTCGTAGCGTTTTAAAAGCAAAACAACGATTCAAACGTATGACACCTAATCAAATTTTAAATTATAGTGCCTTTGTATATAGTGCAGCGGGTTTAAATATTATTTCGGGTCTCATGCCAAAACGACAAGCCTTTAATTTAGTGATATCAAACGTTCCTGGCCCTAGAGAACCTTTGTATTGGAATGGCGCAAAATTAGAAGCATTATATCCAGCATCAATTGTTTTGGATGGGCAAGCTTTAAATATCACCATGACCAGCTATCTAGATAAACTTGAAGTTGGCTTAACTGCTTGCCGTAACTCGTTACCTAAAATGCAAAATTTATTGATTCACTTAGAAGATGAAATTCAACGCTTTGAGAATTTAATTAAAACACCACAGCTTGAGCTTCAAGAAGTCAGTTAAAAAGTGTTATTACTGTAAAATCTATAGATAAAATTAAAGGGCTTAGCGCCCTTTAATTTAGTTTTTAATATTTCGACATTGCTTTAATAATTGCTGACACACTGTTCTCACCATCGCAGTTGTAATCTGAACTTCTTTACCTTCCGCATCAAGCATATATCCGCGATGCGTATTTTGACTTTCAAGTACTTTGATGCTTTTCTTAATAACTGTATCCACATTCATGATTACTACCCCTTGGCTTAGACCTCTATAACGAGTCTTTGTTTAGCTAATGCGTGTAGTATTGTGAATTTAACGCAAAAAGTAAAATTACAGATGTAACAACTGTTTAATGATATTTTGTTACACATTTAACTCAAAATGATATCATATTGCTCTTGCGTATATAAATTTTCCACTTGAAACTTTATGACTCTATTCAAGAAATGCTCTAAATCTGCGACAGACGTCGCTTCTGTTGTTAATAAACGATCGACAACCAAAGGATGCGCAACGACAGTAAAGCCACTCTGAGAAGCATATGCACGAGCATATCTCATGATTTCTCGAAAAATTTCGTAACAAATAGACTCTGCTGTTTTAACAAAACCACGTCCTTGACAAATTGGACAAGATTCACATAACAAATGTTCTAAAGATTCACGTGTTCTTTTACGTGTCATTTCAACCAAACCAAGCTCAGAAACTTGTGTAATTTTGGTTTTTGCATGATCCCGTTCAAGCATCCGTTCAAACTGAAGTAGCACTTCTTCACGATGATGGGATTCTTGCATATCAATAAAGTCAATAATAATAATGCCACCCAAATTTCTTAATCGAAGTTGGCGTGCAATAATTTGGGTTGCTTCCATATTGGTTTTAAAAACCGTATCTTCCAATGAACGGCCTCCCACATATGACCCAGTATTTACATCAATAGTGGTCATCGCCTCAGTCTGGTCAATCATCAAGTAACCGCCCGATTTGAGAGCTACCCGTGTTTGTAAGGCTTTTTGGATATCTTCTTCAATATTATACAAATCGAAAATTGGGCGCTCACCTGGGTAATGCCCCAAGCGATTTTTCATCATTGGTACAAATTCTTCAACAAACTCTGCTAACTTTCCATGTACTTCTCTTGAATCGACATAAATTTTTGCGGTGTTTTCATTGGCTAAGTCACGAATCACACGTTGAGGTAATGGTAATTCCTCAAAAATGAGGGATGGTACGCTCACCAATTGTTGTTTGCGTTGAATATGTTTCCAAAGTTTAGCCAAATATGCCATATCTTGGGCGATTTCTTCTTCTGAAACGCCTTCCGCAGCAGTACGAACAATCACTGAACCTGGTAATTTATGTTGTTTTTGAATCCGTTCAATAATATTTTTTAAGCGCTCACGCTCAACATCAGACTCAATACGTTGAGAAACACCTATATGATTTCCATAAGGCATCAAGACTAAATAACGTGATGGAATTGAGAGATCGGTGCTTAAACGCGCACCTTTGGTTCCCAACATATCTTTCATGACTTGTACAACCAATATTTGACCTGGTTGTAATAATTCAAAGACATTTGGAATGGCTTGATTACGCGGCCATACCATATCATTAATATGTAAAAATGCAGTTCTAGATAATCCAATATCAACAAAAGCAGCTTGCATACCTGGTAAAACACGCACAACTTTACCTTTATAGATATTTCCCACCAACCCACGCTTTGCCGTACGTTCAATAAATAATTCATTGACCGTTCCGTTTTGAATTAATGCTACACGACATTCCATGGGTGTAACATTAATCAGTAACTCGTCTGACATAATAGAACTCAAAACATTATAAAATTATAAAAATTTGGTTCAGCAGTTAATGTAAAGCCCCAACTGTCTGTAATAATTGTCTAGTTTCAAATAAAGGAAGACCAACAACATTGCTATAGCTGCCTATAATTTTAGGGATATACTGTGCTGCAATTCCTTGAATTGCATAAGCACCAGCTTTTCCGATCGGCTCGCCTGTTGCCCAATAATATTCCATATCATTTTGGCTAAGCTGTTGAAATTCAACTTTAGTGCTTACCACTATACTCAATTTTTGTTGCTTTGTCTGAACACAAACACCTGTGTATACATGATGTTCACGCCCAGAAATTAATGTCCACATTTCAAAAGCATGTTGTTTTGATTTAGGTTTCCCCAATATTCTTTGATCAATTTCCAAGCTTGTATCTGCCGCAATAATCACAGCATCAGGAAATTTTTCCAACACGATATTTGCTTTTTCTACAGAAAGCCTTTCTACATAGTGCTCAACAGGTTCATGTTGCAATATAGCTTCATTAATCTTTGGACTATAAGTATCAAAGTGTAGGCCTAATTGTAATAAAAGCTCACGACGTCGTGGTGAGCTTGAAGCAAGTATTATATTCGCCATCTTTTCAATACATAATAAAATATAGGCCAAACAACAACGGTCGGAAACCACGGTGTCCAATGACGAGTGAATACAAAATCGGTACCACTCATAATGTGTGCTAAAAAGGTGATCGTCAAATATGCCGTCACACCTAAAATAGTGATAATCCACAAATTCATAAACGTCATAATACGGCGTTCACGTGTTAAATAACGTGCGATGAAGGTGATCACCACAAAAGAAAATGCATTTAATCCTAATGGCGCATCTAATAATAAATCGGTAAATATACCAGTTGCAAAAGCAAACCAAACACCACACCACGTTGGCTGACATAAGACCCAAAATAACATGACGATAAACATAAAACATGGTCGCCATCCAGAGAAGGTATATGAGAGTGGATAAACCGTTAAAACAGATGCCACCAAGATCGATATTATAATTGGAAATAATGGATCTCTAGATTTTGAATACCCTATTTTAGCGCTCAGCATAAGGTTGCTCCATTGCTAGAGAGTTTGAATAAAGTACAACAACATGATGACCACTCGCGAGTTGTGCCGCAGGTATAACATCTATTTGTGCGAACTCACCCGTATTATGTCGACTGACTTTTGCAACTGTTCCAACTAAATAGCCAGCTGGAAAATGTTCGCCAAGCCCTGAACTATATACTTTTTCACCTACTTTAATATCTGCACTAGTAGGCACATATTCCATTTTAAGTAATCCTAAGTCTCCAGTACCCGAAACAATAGCACGCATTCCACTTCGTTCTAAACGAACAGATAAGGAATGTTCTTTATCAGATAACAGCATGACACGACTACTTCTTGGTGACACAGAAATAATTTGTCCAATAATCCCTTTATCATCCAGTACCGTTTGACCTACCTTAAGTTGGTTCATTGATCCACGATTAATGACAATAATATGACGTAATGGGTCAGCATCTGTACCAATGACTTCGGCAATTTCCATCCGTCCATCAATAATTAATGGCGTATCAAGCAAACCGCGCAAACGTGTATTCTCAGCAGATAGTTCTGAGAGTTTTTGAAGACGTACATTCGCCTGCGATAATTCTGCACGCATTGCTGTATTTTCACGACGTAATTGCGCTTCTGATTTACTTTGTTGACTCAGCCACTCTCGCGAAAGTACGGGATAACTTGCAAGGGTATAAATTGGATTATAAGCCGTGTACAAGACATCTCTTGCAGGTTGAATTACATGTGGCATACGATAATTAAAAAACAATATGACCAGACACGTAATCACTGCAATAATAAATGAGCGAAAAGATGGCGGTTGTCTAGAGAACAAATTTGCTTGCACCCGCCTTATCCTTTAATTATCCAACAAATAGCATGTCATGATTTGGGTTGTCGAAAAATTCAAGTACTTTGCCGCCACCACGTGTTACGCAAGTCAATGGGTCATCTGCAACAATTACAGGCAAGCCTGTTTCTTGTGCAAGGAGTTTATCTAAATTACGTAGTAATGCCCCACCGCCAGTTAATACAATGCCGCGCTCGGCAATATCCGAAGACAATTCTGGAGGCGTTTGTTCAAGTGCAGATTTGACTGCTTGTACAATACTTTGTAATGGATCAGAAATGGCTTGTGCAATTTCATCTGAAGTTACAGTGATTGCACGTGGAACACCTTCTGCTAAGTTACGGCCACGAACTTCTATCTCTAAAGCTTTCGCCCCTTCTTCTGGTAAAGCCATCCCCACTTCTTTTTTAATATTTTCAGCGGTTGTTTCACCAATTACACAGCCGTGTGCTTTGCGAACATAATTGATAATTTGTTCATCAAAGACATCTCCACCTATACGAAGTGAATCCGCATAGACACAGCCTTGAAGGGAAATAATTGCAATTTCAGTGGTACCACCACCAACATCAACAACCATAGAACCACACGCTTGCTCAACTGGCATTCCAGCCCCTATTGCAGCTGCCATAGGCTCTTCAATTAAGCGTACATCACGTGCCCCTGCATTATATACAGCTTCACGAATAGCACGACGTTCTACAAGCGTAGATTTACATGGAACACAAACTACAACACGAGGTGCTGGTGGAAATAAACGTTTTTCATGTACTTTACCAATAAATTGGTTCAACATGGTTTCGGTCACTTCAAAATCTGCAATAACACCATCTTTCATTGGACGAATTGCAGAAATATTAGCGGGTGTACGACCTAACATTTGTTTTGCATCAAGACCAACCGCAGCGACAATTTTTTGTGAACCGCTGTGTCGAATTGCCACAACAGTCGGTTCATTTAATATAATACCTCTGCCGGGCGCATAAATAAGTGTATTTGCTGTACCTAAGTCAATGGCTAAATCTGGTGAAAACAAGCCAATTAGTCGTTTTAGAATCACGGAGTCGTTCTCTATTAATCTTTATGTAAGACGCAAACGGTAACTTTAACTAAATGTGATGCTTTGAACAAGTCAATCGCTTATTATAACGTACGATATTTTTATTTTTTTACACTAAATTTAGGTGATGTTATGTCTACATCAGATGCACAGCATTCTGAAGATCTAAATGCACAAACCGTATCGCAGATCGCACACTTAGCGCGTTTATCGTTAAATGAGACACAATCTGCCGAATATGCTCAAAGCCTAAATAAAATTTTAGGTATGATGGAAAGCTTAAAAGGCATTGATACTGAAGGGGTTGAGCCCCTTAAAAGCCCATTTGATCATCCTCAACCATTACGTGAAGACGTGGTGAGTGAACAAAATCATCGCACAGAATATCAAGCCATTGCTCCTGCTGTTCAGGATGGTTTGTATCTCGTTCCTCGTGTGATTGAGTGATTTTCACTCACTTAAACTAATTTCTTCATTTAAACGTAAAGAATACTTCATATGTCAGATTTACATCGCTTATCGATTCGTGAACTTTCAACAGGATTAGCTGAGGCTAAATTCTCTTCACGAGAACTTACTGAACACTATTTAAAACGTATTGCAAAAATTGATACACAAGTAAAAGCTTATGTCACTGTCACTGCTGAGCAAGCTCTTGCTCAAGCTGATGCAGCTGATGCAGCCATAAAAGCTGGAAATGCAACACCCTTAACAGGCTTACCTATTGCACATAAAGATATTTTTTGTACCCAAGGAATTAAAACCACCGCAGGTTCAAAAATGCTTGATAACTTTATCTCGCCTTATGATGCAACAGTCGTTGCTCAAGGGAAAGCGGCAGGTTTAGTCACTTTGGGTAAAGTAAACATGGATGAATTTGCCATGGGATCAACCTCAGAATCCTCTTACTTTGGTGCAACCAAAAACCCGTGGGCACTTGATCATGTTCCAGGCGGATCCTCTGGTGGTTCTGCTGCCGCCGTTGCAGCCGATCTTGCACCATTTGCAACGGGTACAGATACTGGAGGTTCAATTCGTCAGCCCGCTTCATTCTGTGGTTTAACAGGTCTTAAACCGACGTATGGTCGTGTTTCTCGCTTTGGCATGATTGCGTATGCATCATCTTTAGACCAAGGTGGACCAATGGCACGTTCGGCTGAAGACTGTGCTTACTTAATGAATATTATGGCTGGACATGATGCTAAAGACTCAACGTCAATACAAAAAGATGTTGATCATTATGTAGAAAATTTAAATAAAACAGCACTCAAAGGTTTACGTATTGGTATTCCGAAACAATACTTTAATGTTGCAGGTTTAAATGCAGATGTTAAAGCACGTGTTGAAGAATCTCTCAAGAAACTAGAAGAGTTAGGTGCAATTTTAGTTGAAATTGACCTTAATATGACGGAAAGCTACGTTCCAACGTATTACCTGATTGCCCCTGCTGAAGCCTCTTCGAATCTTTCTCGTTTTGATGGCGTTCGCTATGGCTACCGCTGTGAAAATCCTGTCGATCTTATGGATTTGTACAAACGTTCACGTTCAGAAGGTTTTGGTTCGGAAGTTCAACGTCGTATTCTCATTGGTACCTACGCGCTTTCTGCGGGTTACTACGATGCATACTATGTGAAAGCACAAAAAGTACGTCGTTTAATTCAACAAGACTTCTTAAAAGCATTTGAACATGTTGATGTGATTGCTGCACCATCTGCGCCAACAACAGCATATAAAATTGGTGCGTCTTTAGATCCAGTTGAAATGTATTTAGGTGATATTTACACCATTGCGGTTAACCTTGCAGGACTTCCTGCAATCAATGCACCTGTTGGTTTTGATCAAAATAATTTACCTGTAGGCTTACAATTAATTGGTAACTATTGGTCAGAATCTCAATTGCTATCTGTGATACATCAGTATCAACAAGCAACAGATTGGCATACAAAACGTGCGGCAATTGCTGAGGAGAACGCATAATGACAAAGAACAATGCGAAACCAAAATCAAACTTAATTGATGGTTGGGAAGTTGTCATTGGGATTGAAATTCATACCCAACTTGCAACGAAAACCAAAATTTTCTCTGGCTCCTCAACTGAGTTTGGTCAAGATCCAAATACTCAAGCCAGCCTTGTTGATTTAGCCATGCCTGGTGTATTGCCTGTCTTGAATAAAGAAGTGGTTGATCTCGCGATTCGTTTTGGTTTAGGAATCGATGCGTATATTGATCAAGCATCGGTATTTGCCCGTAAAAACTATTTTTACCCAGATTCACCCAAAGGCTATCAAATTAGCCAAATGGACAATCCTATTGTCGGTTTGGGTCATATTGATATTCAACTTGAAGATGGCACTGTCAAACGTATTGGCGTCACACGTGCACATTTAGAAGAAGATGCAGGTAAATCTGTTCATGATCAATTTGAAGGGCTGTCGGGTATAGATTTAAACCGTGCAGGCACACCTTTACTTGAAATTGTGTCTGAACCTGACATGCGTTCTGTAGAAGAAGCTGTGACGTATATTAAAGCGATACATACTTTAGTTCGCTGGCTTGGTATTTCCGATGGCAACATGGCAGAAGGTTCATTCCGTGCCGACTGTAACGTATCTTTACGTCGCCCTGGGCAACCATTTGGCACACGCTGTGAATTGAAAAACCTCAACTCATTCCGTTTTATTGAACAAGCCATTAATGTTGAAATTGAACGTCAAATGGATATTTTGGAAGATGGCGGTAAAATCGACCAAGAAACACGTTTGTTTGATCCTGTGAAAATGGAAACGCGTTCCATGCGTTCAAAAGAGGAAGCAAACGATTACCGCTATTTCCCAGATCCAGATTTATTACCAGTATTGATTTCAGATGCTCAAATTGAAGCTGCACGCACAGCACTTCCAGAGCTACCTGCGGCTCGTCGTGCGCGTTTTGTCACTGACTTCGCTGTGACTGAGTATGATGCTCACGTTCTGACTCTGACGCGTGAAATGTCTGAGTTTTATGAAGCTGTAGTAAAAGCTGCTGGCGGTAATGCACACGGTAAAATGTCTGCCAACTGGGTCATGGGTGAATTTTCTGGTGCATTAAACAAAGCAGGTTTAGATTTAGCTGATTCTCCCGTTTCCGCTGAAAAGTTAGGTAACATGATTGCACGTATCGTTGATAATACGATTAGCGGTAAGATTGCAAAGCAAGTGTTCGGCTTTATGTGGGATGAAGGCAAAACTGCGGATGAAATTATTGCGGAAAAAGGCCTGAAACAGGAAACGGATACAGGCGCAATTGAAGCAATTATTAAAGAAGTACTTGCTGCAAACGAGAAGATGGTTGAAGAGTATAAATCTGGTAAAGAGAAAGCTTTCAACGGTCTTGTTGGTCAAGTAATGAAAGCCTCTAAAGGTAAAGCCAATCCAGCGCAAGTCAATGAATTGATGAAAAAATTGATTGGTTAATTAACTTGATTATTATGAAAAAGCCTCGATTTATCGAGGCTTTTTCTCTTACTAAAATATTCAATTTATATTTGATCATCTTTGGTATTCATTTTCGTTATTTGTCTTGTTCAATAGACGCTCATTAATTCTTCTTTTTACAAAGCAAATGGTGATTAGGTTTAATAATTAGCCACACAGCGATACAAACAATTAAAGCACCGATAATAAACTCTCCAGAAATAACTTCATCAAGAAAAAAATAACCCCACATAACTGCAAAAGGTGGGATTAGAAAAGTTACAGTAAGTGAACGAAGTGGTCCGATATTCGTAATTAATTGAAAATATAAAATATAAGCAAGCGCTGTACAAATTATACCAACTGCGATAACGCATGCCCAAACATCTGCCTGTAGCCAATTCACTTTTGTATCATAAGTGAGTGAAAAAATAAAAAAGGGAATTAAAAATAGAATTGCGCCTATTTGACTTCCAAAAGCAATTGTTGTTGAATCTAAATCATCTTCCTCAGAAATCCATTTACGTGTTAAAAACCCAGAAAGACCGTAACAACTTGTAGCAATTAAACAACTTATTACTCCCCAAATAAGATATTTAGATTCTTCAATTTTTCCAAACGTCGTAATAATCATTATTCCGACCAGTCCCAAAAATACACCCATACATTTGCGAAGAGATAGTTTCTCATTAAAAAAAGAAAAACCAATTAAAGCCCCCATGAGCGGAGTAGTCGCATTTAAAATTGAAGAGTAACCCACAGATAACCAATTGGCAGCAAAACAATACATTAGAAAAGGAAGTCCCGTATTAATAATACCTAATATGAGTAAAGATCCTAATTTACCTTTAAATGTAAATGACATTCGAAGTATTAAAAAAATACCAATCAATCCTATTAAACCAAAGAATACTCGGAGAAATGCTGTATTAATTGCATTAAATTGAGGAACTGCAATGCGCATAAAAAGAAAACTTGCCCCCCAAATTGCAGCAAGTACAATTAGCCTTATATAATCTGATAATTGCATATTCTCGCCTTTTCACAATAAGTTCTTTTTAGCTACATTATTTATAAATAATCATATTTTTATATTGATCACTTACAAACAGATCAGCTCTCGACATAGAACGTTAACAAATCAAATGGTTTTTAAAAATCCAAATCTTGTGAAAATAATTTAAATCTACTTATTCCTTAGAATATTTATATTGAATATTTAGTTTTACGTAACAGCTCAAAATTCATAATAATTTAATATTTACAACCAATGTCGCAAACCCACAAATTCAATTTTTATGCTAACTTAAACATGAGATACTGATAAATAAACCACAAGAAAAGGAAGTAAAAATGTCAAAACAAATTTTAATGTTAGTTGGGGACTATGCTGAAGATTATGAAACCATGGTGCCTTACCAATTCTTAACAGGCTTAGGTTATACCGTACATGCTGTATGTCCAGATAAAAAGACAGGTGATAGTATTGCCACCGCAATTCATGACTTTGAAGGTGAACAAACGTATAGCGAAAAACGTGGACATAACTTTGCCATTAATTATGACTTTTCGGCAGTGAACACACAAAACTACATTGGTTTAGTCATTCCAGGAGGACGTGCTCCCGAATATTTACGGATGCATGATCGTGTCATTCATATTGTTCAAGAATTTGACCAAGCCAAAAAACCAATTGCAGCCGTTTGTCATGGTGCTCAGCTCCTTGCTGCTGCAAATATTTTACACGGACGTTTATGTTCAGCCTACCCGGCATGTGCAGCAGAAGTAAAACTTGCAGGTGGAACCTATGCAGATATTGCAGTTACCGAAGCCGTAACAGATGGTCATTTAATTACAGCTCCAGCTTGGCCAGCACATCCTGCATGGTTAGCACAATTCATTAAAGCATTAGGTGCAACAGTCACTATTTAAACAATTCCTATCTATAAAACCTCTCTATTATTAGAGAGGTTTTATAGATAGCCAATCAAAAAATTACTTTAAAACACTTAAATTATTGAACAAATCAAGCATTAAAAAAGTGGTGATTCACTAAGCCTACGCTCAGGTTCATATTGATGAATAAAAACAGTATAAGTATCTGCAGGATGTACTACTTTTGCATGATGCAAAGCATGAGCGATATTTCCTCGGTGATAAGTCCCATGATTAATCATATGAAAAAGGATTTCTTCAACGGAAAGACTCCCCATCTTCTGATCAATAAACTGAAAATGTAGAACTTGAGACAACTGTTCAACGTGAAGATGCTTAGAAAAATCAATAAACCATTGATTTGAAATTTGAATACGTTTCTCTAACATATCAAGAGAAGGTAATAGATCTGTATTAGTTTGGGTATGTAACGGTTCTGTATTTTCTAAGCGAGAACGAAATAGTTCTTCTACAATGACCATATGATTGAATTGCTGTTTTGCAAAATTGTAATCGTCTAAATATTGCACCTGATCAATTTGCGCTATTGCCTTAAATAAACGTTGATCAGACCATTGCTTGTATAAAAACAGTTTTTCAAAATCCATTTAAGTCAACCTAAAACATTTTTTCTAGCACATCATAAAGATAGCGCTCTACGATTTAAAATCATTTTTGGTATTTATCTTTCAAATTTTATCTATACTTCAACAACGGAGAAATCTTCATTGTGATTTTTAATCATTCAATTTTTCACAATGAAAATCTTCACTTTATTCATCGTTATCGTTCTTTACTTATCTATCTCCCATCAAACCCAGTTTATTCCAAATATCAGGCGTTAAAAAAGTGGTAACTAACTTGGTTAAATCCATATAACGAACCAATCCTTTTAATTGTTGCTTAACTTCAGGATTCTTTAAAATTTCTTCGCCTGTGCTACGCCCAAGTTCCTGAAAACTGTCTCCAACTGCTTCTATTCCTTCTTGTTGAATCACGGTTTTGGTTTGAGCTGAACATTGTTCCACAATAATACGCTGTAAGACCTGAGCAACTTTTTTATCCAACTGCTGTTTTTGTTCTGGACTTACCTGACTAAACGCTTTTAAATCTGGATGTGCAGATAAAGCCACAAACGTCCATTGTAATACCGCTGTTTTATCAGCTGCGGTAGTTGACTGTACTAAACAATCACTTAATTGATCAACGCTCGATCCTGCCATTGTTGTTTGTGTGATTCCAATTAAGGCTGTCGTTATAACAATCACTTGGCTCATGCGTATTATTTTTTTATTCGTTGTTTTTGCAATTGAATTCCACATTGTTTTAGTTCCAATACATCAATAATTTGGATCTATCATACAAGTAAATGATTTAAATATAATGGAGTTTTTGTCAAATATAAAAACAATATCTCACTTTAAAATTACATTTTTTTAAATTATTTTTTTCAACTCGATTTGATTTCCCATTTCATTATCAAGTTTTTAAATACAATATAATATCGTTGTCACGTTAATATGGGATAAATTTTAATATAAAAATAATTACATCTAAATTCTTAATATTGGCAACATTTCCATGTTATGCCTTAAGTTGTGTCCAAGAGAACCACGATTACCTAAATTTTCCAACGCTGAATAATTGCGAAAAAACAAATATCATCTACTCAATTAGACAAGCGAATTTTCATAATCATGTGAAGTGCCAATGTATGGCGTGATGGTTGAACATCCGCTAGAAGACGGGCGACTTAAAATAACTGATCTTTAGCAGGAGAAAAAGAGCTGTCATTTTAACTTTAAACTCAACTCTAAAGATGCACAGCAACTAGAACTATTATTTCTATCCAGTATTAGTTTAATCCTTGATACAATCTAAATACTAAATACGCTGCTTAACATGCAATTCATATTTTATTATCGAACGTCTGTTTCAATTTTTTCTAAACTCCAAGCGCCTCCTACAAATCCTTTACATACACCTGTCCAGCCCTCTTCAGTATGTATAAAATTCTGACCATTCCAAATCCATTGCTCATGTGACCAGCAATCTCCAAGCCCTCTTCCTTTATGTGAGGCATATAGCTCACCAGATGAAAGATCTGTCATACTATCAGTGACTAACACAGCTGGGCCTTGTAACGACTCATTTAAAACCCAAGCACCATACCCAGCATTATATGCACCTCGCCAACACAACATCGTTGCAAGCACACGTTGATGACTTAATTTATATAATTGAATATTGCCAAAATTATAGCCGTCTTGATCACTGTCATAAGTACCTTCACAATTATCATCTGCTCCATTTTGTTTGGTTTTTGCAGTTTTTAATGAAGACAGTACGCTATTATATTGAGGTGAATGAGGCGCTAACGTTAAATATTCTTTTTCATCGGTTTTAACTCGTTTTACAATAGTTTTGGGCTGTGGCTTTAAAATACCTGTCTCATTTTTTGTTCCTTTACGAATTAATGCACCTATTGTTCCTATGCGTTTTTGAAAATCATCCATTTTTAATAAAACCGCAGTCATTCCTGCATCTGAAACAATCCAATGTTCCGTTTTATTTTTAAACTCTATCTTTACATTCTGATTTGCCAGCTTCAGTAAAGCTTGTACTTGCTTCCCGTTAAATTCACCGCTCAATAATTCTTCAGTGTTTTTGGGACTTGAAACTACACCATAATCTTGCCCATTTAGCCAAAGTCGAATTGGATCTTTTATGCTGAGTTCTTCATCATTAGAAAGTAAATATTCAATTTTTACAGGTTGACGTTCACCTGCTTTTCGCGTGATTAATATGGATGCTGGTTGTAAGTCTTCATCGGTATTCTCTGACTGAAATCCAGCCGCACGGCAAGTACCAATATTACTACATGCAATTTCCCATTCACCATGACTAAAAACCATCGGTTGAATATTCTGAGCTAGACTCACTGGTGCAAGAATACTACTGCCAAGAAAAAATGATATTTGAGCAATTTGTTTCATAACCATCACAACCATATTTCATTGATTTAAAATAATCCATCAACTTAGGCTTTATTTCAATTTCTGAACCAATAAATTTTCAGGAACCCAACCACTTTCCCCATCTTGAATACGTGTACACCACATCCATCCATTCAAAGACTGGTCAACTTTTAATTCATCTCCAGCATTCACTTCTAATTCTTTAGCAGTATAATTCTCTAAAGCATATCCAGAGTTTTCATCTACTCGATCAATAATTTGCTCAGGAACCCAGCCGCCACTTTGACCTTCCACGGTACAAAAGAACCAATGATCCCAATTATTTTCCCCTAAATATTTCTCACCAATATTTAGATAAGTTCCTTTTTGAAATGTGATGGGGTTTGGGAATTCACTACGATGCTGCCGAATAGCAATAAACTTCATTATATTTACCATAATAATCTGAATATCTATTTCACTTCATTGTGCATAAATTATTCATGCTCAATTCAAGACAAAATATAAAGTTCAGCTAAATAATCATTTTATTTTAAAATTAGATTATCATATGTTTTTGTTTAGTAAATATAATATATGATTTAATCGAATATTGTCTATTTTTTCTTTATAGACAGCATAAATCGGAGCAATACAGGGTGTATCCGCCTTTAATACTTTATATATAATTTGATTATTCCAGAAGTCTTTAATTGATTCAGGCACGATAGATAAACCAATTCCCGCTGCAATTAAATTTAAACTTGAGGTGAGACGTGGTGCCTCTTGAACAATTTTTGGGCTAAACCCTGCAATATAACAACTTGCTAAAATACTATCAAATAGATCCTGTCCTGCTAAACGACGGTATAAAACAAAATCATATGGTTCTAAATCCAAAAGATGAATTGCTTCTTTTTTCTCAACCAAGGGATGATTATTTGGCAAAGCCACAATTAATGGCTCATCTAAAATATGTAAACATGTTAAATCTGTACGAATCGGGGCAGGTTTACGTAAAAAAACAATATCATTTTTATCATTAATTACAGAGTCTATGAGTGCAGTACTCCCTTCTTCTTCTAAATGAATCGCGACAGCTGGGGAAATCTCTCTAAAATTTCGCAATAGACTCGGTAAAAATGAATGTAATCCAACCGAATTCGTAAAGCCAATATTAATTTGCCCTTCTAAACCTTGTGAAATATTTTTCACCCGTTTAGGAATAACGTCAGCATGTGCCAAAATTGCCAGTGCTTCTTGATATAACACTTTACCTGCTTCGGTCACCTCAACACCCCGTGGTAAGCGTTTTAAAAGTTGTGCACCCAGCTCATCTTCTAAACTTTTGATAATTCTCGTCAATGGAGGTTGTTGTATATTTAAGCGCACTGCGGCATGTGAAATATTACTTTCTTCTACAACAGCGACAAATGCTTTTAATTTCTGAATATCAATCAATTTAAATTATCCTCTCACAAGGCATGACATACTTTTAAAGTATGAATCATGCAAAAAAAAGCATTTTTCATTATACCTCTACCCAAGCATAATAATCACATCCAAGATAGCGAGGTCAAGAAATGACTACTAAAATTATTTCTCTAGAACATGATGTTCGACCTAGCAATAAGGAATTATTCACAGGATTTATGAAGCTGGGCTTAATGGGTTTTGGCGGTGTACTTCCCTTAGCCCACAACATGATTGTAGAAGAACGTAAATGGCTAAGCTCTGATGAGTTCACACATCTGTTAGGTATTTGTCAAATTCTTCCTGGCGGAAATATTATTAATATGGCAGTGGCAATTGGTTATCAATTTCATGGCATAAAAGGCGCCTTGAGCACCATACTCGGTTTGATCTTTGCCCCAACTCTTATTGTGATTGCCTTATATGAATTATATGCACATTTTCAAAACCTTGTGATCATTCAGCATATGATTCAAGGTTTAGCCGCAGCAACAGCAGGTCTATTGTTTGCGATGGCATTAAAAATGCTTAAACCCATTTTAAAAAGCTATTTAACAATTTTTACCATTAGCATGACTGTACTGTTTATGCTGATCATTAAAATCCCAATGTTACTCACATTGCTTATTTTAGTCGCGATTAATATGTTGGTTTTAAGCTTTGCAAAAGGAGTAAAAAGTAAATGATTTTATTCACACTTGCACTAGTTTTTACGCAACTTTCCCTTTTGGCATTTGGTGGTGGAAATGCCATTTTACCTGAAATGCAACATCAAGTTGTTGAAGTTCATCAATGGTTAACTCGCACAGAATTTAGCAGCATGTTTGCGATGGCACAAGCAGCCCCTGGTCCCAATATGATGATTGTGCCTTTACTGGGTTGGCATGTGGCTGGTCCTGCTGGATTATTGGTCACCTCTCTTGCAAAATTTGGCCCATCTTCAATTCTTGCCATTTCTGCACTTAAATTATGGAATAATTTTAAAGATCATCCGCTTCGTGAACGTTTTGAAACTGCCTTAAAACCAATTACAGTTGGACTTATTTTAGTCAGTGCATACATTATTGCAGATGCATCTGCACAAAATTGGTTACTCATTGCAATTGTCATTGTCACTACCTTAATGAGCGTACTCAAAAAAATACATCCTCTTTGGATAATGGCTGTTGGTGCTGCAACTGGGATTCTCTTCTTGTAAGTTTAAATATCATTCATTAATTTAAAACCCATTAACATGGGTTTTAAATCGTGACAATTTAATCATCTAATGTCGCTTCAAATGCTCTTAAACGCTTATAAATAGAAAGCAATTCAATAATTGTCGTCCATGATGAAATTAAATACTGAAAAGATTCTCGAACTTTTCCAAAAACATTGTTAATTTGCATCATTAAACCTAAGGTAATGGTTCCTGCTGCAATACTTGGAAATAACATAAAGAGACCAAATAAGTTATCAAGTTGCAAATACCAAATACGAACTAAGTTAAAATATGCATAATGAAAATATAAACGGAAATAATTTTTTCGCACGTGGCTAAATAATTCTTTTAATGTTAAAGGTTCAGCTCGATCTTCATGATCTTCACCATAAACCAACTCTTTTCGATATGCTGCTTCAACTTTCTGATTATTAAATTCCAAACCTGGTAGCTTATAACCGACCGTCATTAAAACTACCGTGCCAAAGACTGCCCATACCATTGCTGCCCACATTAAAGCATGGGAAATTTCTCCCACGACTGGTAGACTTTTAACGTGTACAGATAATTGAAAAAGTACAGGCAAAAATGCAATCAAGACCATAACAGCTTCAACGAGATTCACACCTAAGCCTTCCATTGTTTTTGCAAAGCGCATGGTATCTTCTTGTATACGTTGTGATGCACCTTCTATATGACGTAGTTTGTCCCAATTTTGGGTATAGAAGTCATTCATTGCAGTACGCCAACGGAAAATATAATGACTGACAATAAATAAATTAAAAACCACTAAAGTAACGGCGACCATCGCAATATATATAAATGTCAATGTTTCGCCATACAGTAAATTTACATCGCCCCCACCATTACTAATCATTTTTTGAATCAGATCATAAAATGGGTTATACCACGCATTAATGACAACATTGACTTGAACATTAAACCAAATATTAAACAAAATAAATGCTGATCCCCATACAGACCATGCCTGCCACGGATTATTCGATCGCCAGCGCCAGAATGAAGCAAAGATTATGGTCGAAACCAAAAACCAAAGATAAAACCATAGAAAATTAGTTGACCAAAAACGACTAATCCCAATAGGAAGTTGGTCATTTGCAATTGTAGCCAAACCAATGTGTTGTCCCCATGTTTGCCCTCCCGAATACCATAATGCGATATTGACAGCCAACCATAATAGCAATGAGCTAAAAAACCATTTAGGATTTGGGAAAAATGACTTAAACACTCTTATTTCTCAGTATTGTTATTAAGATGCAAAATCATAAACTAAATTTATTATAAATATTTAATTTATCTTAGTTTATCTATGATTAAATACGATATAAGTACAAAACAATAGATCTATTTTATTTTTTTATTCACAATCATGAGCTTATCAAACTACGCTTAGAATGAAAGTTTTATATTTTTTTATTATAACCCATTAAGAATAAAAGATTTATTTATTATCTAGCCAATTTTCATTGATAATTTTATACCAAATATCCTCACATTAAACATACAAAAGAAAAGAGGTCTTATTCGACCTCATTCACCATCAATCCAAAAAAGAAAATTCATCACTTGTTAAAAGTTTTTCGGATTTTCCAACTGCTTCACTTCTTGTACTTTATCTGGATGATGCAGGGCTGCAACACCATCTTCCATTTTCTGATCGACAATGTTTTCGGGTTGATAAACTGTAATTGTTTCATTGCCTTGTGCATCTTCCCCAACAATATACTTAAAACCTTTACGATTCATTTTATTACATAAACGTTGATATAAACCTTTAAATCCAGTTGTTTCTTCATTTGGGTTATAATAAAAAGCATTCATCACTGCAGGCAAGCCCAAACCACAGACTACACCTGAAAGCAATACAACAATAAAGGTATAACCAATTAAAATACTACTATATTCTCTAAGTTCAGGAATATTGGCAACTGCCAAAATTAATGCCAATGAAATCCCTCCCCGAACACCGCCCCATGACAATATTGATAAACTACCGTTATAACTATTTTTTCGAAATGATGGAAAAAAGGAGAAAGCCAAAAAGTTTGCAGCAAAACGAGCCAAATGTAAAATAATAAATGCAACTATTCCGCCCAATATTAATTGCACACTTAGATCAATAATAAATAGTTCTAAACCAATTAACGTAAATAAAAATGAATTAATAATCCCTTCAACAGTATGCCAAAAATGGTTAACTTCGCGCACTTCTCTTTCTGCTAAAATTTCATTCCATTTATTACCAACAATTAACCCCCCTATCACACAGGCAATTGGTGCAGATGCATGTGCATATAAAGCGATTAGATAAGATCCACAAGCCAGCAGTGCTGTTGTTAAAATTAAAGATTCCATTTCATGTTTACCACGAAGTAAACGTAAAATAGCCAATCCAACACCCCAACCAATAATAACAGCAACCACAATTTCATATAAAAGCGTTTCTAATACACCAAAAAAAGTAAAATGATGTCCTTTTAATACATTTAACAAGGTCATAAATAATGCAATACACATTGCATCATTAAACAATGATTCCCCTTCAAGCTTGACCATTAAATGATGTGGTGCCTTCACAGAACTGAGTACACTTTTAATTCCTATAGGGTCTGTTGCTCCTAAAGCAGCACCTAAAAGTAATAAGACCAGTAACTCAACTTGTCCGCCAATTAAAAATTGAAAACCATATAAAGCTAGACCAAAGAATACTGCACAAAGAACTAAAGCAATACTGGCTAAAATACTAATCGGTTTCCAATAATTGGTTAAATCTGAGACTTTAAACTTCAGTGCGGAAGATGTTAAAATGAAACAAATAACGCCATTAATTAGAAAATTATAGAAATCAATATGCCGAACGGCAGCCTCAATATTACTAATATTAATGGTTAAAAATGGATTACCACTGAGTAGGCTTGCTCCCCATTGCAATAAGAATACTAAAATCGCAGAAACAATAGGTACACCAATCGCTTGTGGAAATCCTAAAATTCTTTTATTAAAAATTGTCGTTGCAATTGAAAGTGCAAAAATAACTGTAAAAATCTGTAAAAATAAGAAACTACCCATTGCACTACCATTTTAAGAATAGGGAACATAGAAAAGATATACAGTGATAAATTTGACTTTACATCTAACTTTCTATGTAAATCATAATAACTTTTTTTACTGACGTAATAATTTAATTAACTTTTTTTTACAATAAGTGATGTTTAAATGTTTTGATTAAACATATCACAGATTATTATTTATCCAGATCAATAGCCAGACAAGCTGAAACCATTTTTTCGTTCAATACTCATACTATGTCTGGAACAATGTGATCTAAGAACCTTCTTTGCAAAGAATCATCTTCTACTTTAATTCCTTATAAACCTTGACTAGGCTAATCCTTTTATTTCTGTGCGTTTATTTCGTAATGTGGTCGTTTGATAAGCTTGTTGCGAATCTACATCAAAGAATTTCCATATGTTTAAAGCGATCACCAAACTGATAATACTCAGGCTTCTTTATATTTTTCAACTTTTATTGCTGACATAAAAAAAAAAATTACCGTACAATATATGCATTTCTTATACAGCTAAATATAGCATTGACTACTTTTCGGAATAAATAATGAGTAATCAAGACAATCGCCCAGTCATATTAACTGGTGATCGCCCGACTGGGCAACTTCATCTCGGCCACTTTGTAGGTTCTTTGCGTTCACGTGTAGGATTACAAGATTCACATCATCAACATTTACTTTTAGCCGATGCTCAAGCATTAACAGATAATGCAGATAATTTCGAGAAAGTACGTCGCAATATTATTGAAGTTGCAACAGATTATTTAGCTGTTGGAATTGACCCAACTAAAACCACGATTTGCGTTCAATCTTGCCTTCCAGCATTAAATGAACTCACCATGTTGTATTTAAACTTTGTGACTGTATCTCGTTTAGAACGAAATCCAACCATTAAAGCTGAAATTCAACTCCGTGGCTTTGAGCGTGACATTCCAGCTGGTTTTTTATGCTACCCAATTGCACAAGCTGCAGATATCACTGCATTTAAAGCAACCATTGTACCAGTTGGTGAAGATCAAATTCCAATGATTGAACAAACCAATGAAGTCGTGCGTCGTATCAATCGACAACTTGGGCAAGACTTATTGCCTGAATGTAAAGCACTTCTTTCTAATATGAGCCGTTTACCTGGTTTTGATGGTAAAGCTAAAATGTCGAAATCACTCGGTAATACGATTGTTTTAGATGCGACAGATAAAGATATTAAAAGAGCGGTCAATGCAATGTATACCGATCCGAATCATTTACGCATTGAAGATCCAGGTCAAGTTGAAGGCAATATTGTATTTACATATTTAGATGCTTTTGATCCAAATAAGGAAGAAGTAGAAGAACTTAAAGCACATTATCGTCGTGGTGGTTTAGGGGATGGTACGGTCAAAAAACGCCTCGAAGAAGTTCTAAAAGAGCTTATTGGTCCTATCCGTGAACGTCGTATTGAGTTGGCAAAAGATCCAGATTACATTATGGATATTTTAAAAACTGGAACCGATAAATGCCGTTTAATTACCCAACAGACACTAGATGAAGTCAAATCTGGTCTCGGTGTTTTCCATTTTTAAATTACACTTTAGGCAAAACCTCTAAATCATTAAGTTTTGCCTATTTTATGCAAAAAAAATCACATAAAAAACATCTTAAATATAATTATTTTACATTATTTTAAATATTATTGTTTCATTTTGCTTTTTATTTATATATAATGAACCCATAACATAAATACATTAACGTTTCATAAAACTAAAATTTCTCCTTTCGAATATAGAGAAATCTATATTCGCTTTCTACGCAATGATCACCCCAATCATTGCGTTTTTTTTCATTATTTTATATGAAAAAAATCCCCGCAAAAGCGGGGATTTTTAAAGCATCAGATAGAGTAAATTAAAGCATACCTTTATCTTTTAATACTTCATACATTGTTGAGCCAAGTTCTGCTGGACTACGTGTATATGCCATTCCTGCACGTTCAAATGCAGCGAATTTTTCTTCTGCAGTACCTTGACCACCAGAAATAATTGCACCAGCATGTCCCATACGTTTTCCTTTCGGAGCTGTTACACCAGCAATATAACCAACAACAGGTTTAGTCACATTTGACTTAATATATTCTGCTGCTTCTTCTTCCGCTGTTCCACCAATTTCACCAATCATAATGATGGCATCAGTTTGTGGATCTTCTTGGAATAACTTCAAGCAATCGATTTGGTTCATTCCTGGAATTGGATCACCACCAATACCAATACAAGTAGACTGACCTAAACCAAGCTTAGTCGTTTGTGCTACAGCTTCATAAGTCAAAGTACCTGAACGAGAGATAATACCAATACGTCCTGGTAAATGAATATGTCCTGGCATAATACCAATTTTACACTCACCGGGTGTGATTACACCTGGACAGTTTGGTCCAACTAAACGTGTTCCATTACCATTTGTTTCTAAATAGCGTTTTGCTTTCAGCATATCCAGAGTTGGTACACCTTCAGTAATGACTACAATTAACTCTACACCTGAATCGACAGCTTCAATAATCGAATCTAAAACATAAGGTGCGGGTACATAAATCACAGAGGCATCAGCACCTGTTTCTCTTACCGCATCTTTCATCGTATTAAATACTGGAAGGTCAAGGTGTACTTGTCCACCTTTACCTGGTGTAACACCGCCTACAACCTTAGTTCCATAATCTAATGCTTGTGCAGAATGGAAAGTACCATTTTTACCAGTAAAACCTTGAACCAATACTTTTGTGTCTTTATTAATTAATACGCTCATGAATGACTCCTTACCCTTTTACTGCAGCAACAATTTTTTCTGCAGCATCGGCTAAGCCATTTGCAGAAATGAGTGTTAAACCAGATTCATCTAGTAATTTTGCACCAAGTTCAGCATTGTTCCCTTCTAAACGAACAACCACTGGGACAGTAACATTTACTTCTTGAACCGCTGCAATAATCGCTTCCGCAATCATGTCACAACGAACAATACCACCAAAGATATTAATTAATACACCTTGTACTGAGTCATCAGCAAGAATAATTTTAAATGCTTCAATCACGCGATCTTTTGTTGCACCACCACCAACATCAAGGAAGTTCGCTGGTTGACCACCATAGAGTTTAATGATGTCCATGGTTGCCATTGCTAAACCAGCACCATTCACCATGCAACCAATATTACCTTCAAGCGCAACGTAGTTTAAATCAAATTCGGATGCTTTTAATTCACGCTCATTTTCTTGAGATGTATCACGTAAAGCTGCAACTTCTGGTATACGATATAATGCATTTGAATCAATACCCACTTTTGCATCTACGCAAAGGATGTCACCATTTTCACGTACAGAAAGTGGATTAATTTCAAATAATGCAAAATCATTTTCTACAAATGCTTGATAAGCCGCAGTCATAATTTTTACAAACTTATTAATTTGACCGTCTTTTAAATTTAATGCAAAAGCAACATCACGTGCTTGAAAAGGTTGTAAACCAACTAATGGATCGACTTCAACTTTAATAATTTTTTCTGGTGTTTCTTCAGCAACTTTTTCAATTTCCACACCACCTTCTGTAGATGCCATGAACGTAATACGACGACTTGAACGATCAACCACTGCACCTAAATATAATTCACGCTCAACTGGATAAACGTCTTCGGCAACTAAAATACTATTTACAGGTTGTCCATTTGCATCGGTTTGGTATGTAACCAAGCGGGTACCTAAAATGCTATTTGCATATTCAGCCGCTTCTTTTGCCGTTTTGACAACTTTTACACCACCAGCTTTACCACGACCACCAGCATGAACTTGCGCTTTCATGACCGCAAATTTACCGCCTAGTTGTTCAAAGGCTTTAACAGCTTCATCGGCATTGGATGCAATTAATCCTTCTTGAACTGGCATTCCATATTTTTTTAACAAAGCTTTCGCTTGATACTCGTGTAGATTCATTGATTTACCTTTTACTACTTTTCACGTTGTTATTACTGACAAAACTTAAACATCCATCTAGATAAGTTTTGCATTTCTTTAAATTTGTACTTTTATTCTAAGATGATTGTTCAATATTCCTAATCATCCAAATAAAAAAGAGCGGTCAAAACCGCTCTTCAATATTATTTACGCTTACGTTGGATCGCGTGAATTGCACGACCATCAACAGCTAATGCTGCTTCATGCACAACTTCTGAATAAGTTGGATGACCAAAAGTCATCAGTTGTAAATCTTCAATTGAAGATACAAACTCAAGTGCAATCATACCTTGATGTACAATATCTGAAGCACCTGGACCAATGACATGCATACCCAATAAACGATCAGTTTTTGCATCTGCTACAAATTTAACAAAACCAACAGCTTCGTTTGCAGCTAAAGCACGACCATTAACAGCAAATGGGAATTGACCCGTTTTAACTTCATGGCCTTTTTCTTTGGCTTGTTCTTCAGTTAAACCAACCCAAGCTGCTTCTGGATGTGTATAGATCACTGAAATAATCGTGTCATAATTCACTTGTGCAGCATGACCGTGAATACGCTCTACAGCCATCACGCCTTCTTCCATTGCTTTATGAGCAAGCATTGGACCACGAACTAAATCGCCAATTGCATATACACCATCAACAGATGTCGCACACCAGTCATTGACATCAACCAAACCACGTTCAGTTAATTTGATGCCTGAATCTTCGGCCAATAAACCTTCAGCATATGCACGACGACCAACACAAACAATTACTTTATCGAAAGTCTGAGTTTTTTCTTCGCCACCTTGAACATATTTAACAGTCACTTCTCGACCATTAATTTCAGAACCAGCAACTTTAGCGCCAACGCGAATATCTAAACCCTGTTTGGTTAAGATTTTTTGATATTCTTTTGCAAGTGCTTTATCAGCGATTGGTAAGAATGAATCCATTGCTTCAAAAATAACAACTTCAGCACCTAAACGACGCCAAACAGAACCCAACTCTAAACCAATCACACCCGCACCAATCACACCTAAACGCTTAGGTACTTCTTGGAATTCCAATGCGCCTGTTGAATCTACGATAAGATCTTCATCAACTGGAGCTACAGGAATATTGACTGGTACAGAACCTGTTGCAAGAATGACATATTTTGGTTCTAAAACTTGAACTTCACCTTCAAATGGTGTGAACTCAACTTTTTTACCAGCAAGTAATTTACCAGTACCTTGTAACCACTCAATATTATTACCTTTAAGCAATTGAGCGATACCACCAGTAAGCTGATCTACAACTTTATCTTTACGTGCAAGTAATTTTGAAAGATCAAAACTAACTTCACCTGTTGTAATACCGTGATCACCTAAATGATGAACTGTATCTTCATAGCGATGAGATGAATCTAATAACGCTTTAGAAGGAATACAACCCACGTTTAAGCAAGTACCACCTAAAGATGGCTTGCCTTTGTGAATACGTTTTTCAATACAAGCAACTTTGAAACCAAGTTGAGCTGCACGAATCGCAGCTTCATAACCACCTGGTCCACCACCAATAACAACAAGATCGAACTGTTGAGACATTCAGTATCTCCGTAGACGGGCTTAAAGGATCGCTTTAAGCTCGTATTTATATTGAAGTATTAAAGATCAAGGATAAGTCTAGCTGGTTCTTCTAACAATTCTTTAATTGTTACAAGGAAACCAACAGCTTCTTTACCATCAATTAAACGGTGATCATAAGAAAGCGCTAAATACATCATTGGTAAGATTTCAACTTGACCATTGACCGCCATTGGGCGATCTTGGATTTTATGCATACCCAAAATTGCAGTTTGTGGCGTATTCAAAATAGGCGTTGAAAGTAATGAACCGAAAGTACCACCATTAGTAATCGTGAAAGTACCACCAGTCATATCTTCAATTGAAAGTTTACCTTCACGTGCTTTGCCTGCATATGCGCGAATGCCATTTTCAACTTCTGCATAGTTCATACGATCTGTATCACGTAATACAGGAACAACTAATCCGCGATCTGAAGATACTGCTACACCAATATCATAAAAACCGTGATATACAATATCATCACCATCAATTGATGCATTTACCGCTGGATAGCGTTTAAGTGCTTCAGTTGCAGCTTTAACAAAGAAAGACATAAAGCCTAAACGTGCACCATGACGCTTTTCAAATGCATCTTTATATTGGTTGCGCATTTCCATAATTGGCTTCATGTTAACTTCGTTGAACGTTGTTAACATTGCAGTTTCTTGAGTTGCAGCAAGAAGACGTTCAGCAACACGTTTACGTAAACGAGTCATTGGTACACGCTTCTCAATGCGCTCACCTACTGCAACACTTAAAGGTGCTACAGCTGGTTTAGTTTGGTGATTTGCAACATCTTCTTTAGTAATACGACCACCGCGACCAGTACCCGCCACATCAGTAGCTGTAATACCAGACTCTGTTAATGCTTTACGAACTGCAGGAGCTTGATCAGTTACATGTGCACGTTCAACGACAGGCGCTGCACCTGCTTGAGTTTGAGCAGCAGCTTGTTCAACTTTTGCTTCAACTGCTGGCGCAGCACTAGCAACAGCACCTTCTTCGAACTGAGCAATCACTTCACTTGATAAAACTGTATCACCTTCATTTTTGATGATAGATGCAATCGTACCATCAGCAGGAGCTACAACTTCTAAAACAACTTTATCAGTTTCAATATCACAAATAACTTCATCACGTGATACTGCTTCACCTGGTTGTTTGTGCCAAGTTGCAATTGTTCCGTCAGCAACTGACTCTGGGAACACCGGTGCTTTAATTTCGGTTGCCATTCTTAAGACTCTCCTGTTTATTCAGCTACGATCGCTAAAGCATCATTTACGAGCTGAGCTTGTTGTTTTGCATGCAAATATGGTGAACCACATGCAGGTGCAGCAGAAGCATCGCGACCTGCATAGCTGATACGAACATGTTTGTCCGCTTTTTCAACTGTATTATAAAGTTGCGGTGCAATAAATAACCAAGCACCTTGGTTCTTCGGTTCTTCTTGAGTCCAAACAAGTTCTTTGACATTTGGATAAGAAGCAAGAACTTCAACTAAACGTTGTTCTGGGTATGGGTACAACTGTTCAACACGAACAATTGCAACATTTTTCAAATCTTGCTCACGACGTTTTTCAAGTAAATCGTAATAAACCTTACCACCACAAAGTACAAGACGTGTTACATCTGCGTGGTTGATTTGATCCACTTCGTTAATCACAGTTTCAAATGTACCAGTCGCTAATTCATCTAAAGTTGATGTCGCAAGTTTATGACGAAGTAATGACTTCGGTGACATCACAATTAATGGCTTACGAATTGGGCGAATTGATTGACGACGTAAAGCATGATAAATCTGTGCTGGTGTTGTCGGTGTGATCACTTGCATATTTTCTTCAGCACATAACTGCAAGTAGCGCTCTAGGCGTGCAGATGAGTGCTCAGGACCTTGACCTTCAAAGCCATGAGGAAGAAGCATTGTTAAACCACAAACACGTTCCCACTTTGTCTCACCAGAAGCAATGAATTGGTCAATTACAACTTGTGCACAGTTAGAGAAGTCACCAAACTGTGCTTCCCAAACGATTAAACTATTTGGTAATGTCGTTGCATAACCATATTCAAATGCCAATACCGCCATTTCTGATAATAGCGAATCGTAAATTGCAGTACGAGGTTGATTTTCTTTGATATGGCAAAGTGGAATATAAGTTGAACCATCAACTTGGTTATGAAGTTTTGCATGACGGTGCGAGAATGTACCGCGACCTACATCTTCGCCTGTTAAACGCACCAGATAACCTTGGTCTAGAAGTGTTGCATACGCTAAAGTTTCTGCAGCTCCCCAGTTTAATGGCATTTCACCTGTTTGCATTTTCAAACGATCATCAATCACTTTTGAAACTTGGCGCTGCATAACGAAACCTTCTGGTAACTCACGCATTTTTTGTCCAAGCTCTTTTAAGCGCTCGATTGGGAATGTAGTATCCCAGTTGTCTGTATATTCATGACCCAAATATGGTGCCCAATCTACAAACATTTTAGTATTTGGTTCAAGTACCAGTGCATTTGCAACATGATTACCTGCTTCTAAATCGGCACGATACTCTTCGATCATTTGATCAGCCGAAGCGCGATCTAAAATACCTTCTTGTACTAACTTATCTGCATATAATGTACGCGTTGTCGTTTTCTTGTTGATGACTTGATACATTAATGGCTGTGTTGCAGCAGGTTCATCTGCTTCGTTATGTCCGCGACGACGATAGCAGAATAAATCAATGACAACATCTTTACGGAATTTATGACGGAAATCATGCGCCAATTGAGTAATAAATATGACCGCTTCAGGATCGTCACCATTCACATGGAAAACTGGTGCCTGAACCATTTTTGCAATATCTGTACAATATTCTGTAGAACGTGCATCACGTGGATCTGAAGTTGTAAAGCCTACTTGGTTATTCACCACAATATGGACTGTACCACCTACGGTATAACCGCGTGTTTGTGACATTTGGAAGGTTTCTTGGTTAACACCTTGACCTGCAAATGCAGCATCACCATGTACAATCACTGGCAATACATCATCACCACCAATATCTCTGCGACGGACTTGGCGTGCACGTACCGAACCTTCAACAACAGGCCCAACAATTTCTAAATGTGAAGGGTTAAATGCAAGTGCAAGATGAACTTCACCACCTGGTGTGATGACGTTCGATGAAAAACCTTGATGATATTTAACATCACCAGAGCCTTTTTTATTAATAGACTTACCTTCAAACTCGCCAAATAAGTCCGCTGGGTTTTTACCCATAATGTTTACAAGAAGGTTTAAACGGCCGCGGTGAGGCATTCCGATAACCACTTCTTTACAACCGACTGAACCCGCACGTTGGATAATTTCATTTACCATTGGGATAAATGATTCACCACCTTCAATACCAAAACGCTTAGCGCCAACAAACTTATTGCCAAGGTATTTTTCTAAGCCTTCAGCTGCTGTTAAGCGCTCTAAGAAATGTTTCTTTTGATCCGCTGTATACGTAAACTGACCACGAGCACCTTCGAGACGCTGTTGAATCCAGCGTTTTTCTTTGGTATCCACGATGTGCATATATTCTGCACCAATAGATGAACAATAGATTGCCTCCATTGTTTCAACCATTTCACCTAAAGTCGCTTCAGCTTTACCAATTTCTAAGTTACTGGTATTAAAAACTGTATCTAAATCTGACTTTGTTAAACCATGTGCTGCAAGATCTAAATCTGGTACATCTTCACGTTTTGCTAAACCAAGTGGATCTAATTTTGCTTTTTGATGACCACGGTTGCGATATGCTGCAATAAGTTGCAAAACACCAATTTGACGATGTTCATGTTCAGTACTTACGGTACTTTGAACAACAGCTTGAACACGACTAGAATTACGTCCTAGTAATAGGAATTGCTCACGTACATTACTGTGAGGTTGGTCCCCTTTAGGAAATTTATCAAAGTATTCACGCCAATCATCTCCAACTGTTTCTGGAGCCGTCAAATACTGTTCATAAAGCTCTTCAATATACGCTGCACTATCAGCGGAAAGTTCAGTATCAAGACGCAATGCGTCAGTAACTTCTTGCATTTGTGGACCCATTTCCTATTGCAAAAACATTTCAGGATGCTTTTTAAGCAAAACCCATGATTAGTCATGTCAAATTTGTAATATGACATTATTCCCCATTAGGCATAACCTTGGGGCGTTATCCCTACATTAGGAAAATCCCAATGTATATAATGAATCATAACGCCCTCAGCGGCATCATCATTCATACATACCCGGCATAGCCGAGCAATTTTTTGCAAATCGATTTAAAAAAAATAATTGTTTAATATACCTTTTTTAAAGCGACTCGTGTCACAAAAAATCAACCCTATGCTTTATAAAAGCACATTTTACAAATCCATATTTTTTAGATATAGCAATATGTCAAAGTTTATCATAAAGACACCCTATGAACTGATTTTTTTTCAAACATACTATCTATAAATTGGCTAAATACACACTTCAAAACTTCTGTATCTATATGGTGGTTAATTACATAAAATTCTAGTGTGCGATACACGTTTTATGCAAAATTCATATCAATAAAATGACATAAACCATCTTTATCATCATAGCTGTTTTTTCATAAAAAATAAGTCATGAAAGGTATAATAAGCATAAAAAACACTCACTTGATATTTTTTAACCAGCGCACATTAATTTTAATTTTAGCAACACTTTTCATTTATTTTGTTTTTTTTACATAATTTAATAAATTATTTGTACTGTATCACATTTCAAAATCAAAAAAAGCACACCGAAGTGTGCTTTCTATCAACATCTAATTTTCTTAGCCAGCCATATCTAAAAGCATGCCACGGATGTGACCAATTGCTTTAGTTGGATTTAAACCTTTTGGACACACCGAGACACAGTTCATAATTCCTTTACAACGGAATAAAGAGAACGGGTCATCAAGACGAGATAAACGATCTTGAGTTGCTGTATCACGTGAATCAATAATAAAACGATATGCATTCAATAACGCAGATGGTCCTAAGAACTTATCTGGGTTCCACCAGAATGATGGGCATGATGTCGAACAACATGCACATAAAATACATTCATATAAACCATTTAAGTGATCACGCTCTTCAGGAGACTGTAAACGCTCTTTTGGTGGTGCAGGTTGATTATTAATCAAGAACGGCTGAATCTTATCATACTGATCGTAGAACTGATTCATATCCACAACGAGGTCCTTCACGACAGGAAGACCAGGTAATGGACGAACAGTGATTTCATTAGGTAAATCGTTTAGGTTCCAAAGGCACGCTAAACCATTTTTACCATTAATGTTTACACCATCCGAACCACAAATCCCTTCACGGCAAGAACGACGGAACGTTAATGTTTCATCTTGAACTTTCAGTGCAAGAAGCGCATCAAGCAACATACGATGCTTATCTGTTAGCTCAAGCTTAAAAGTTTGCATATACGGTGCTTTATCCTTATCAGGATCATAGCGGTAGATATGAAATGTACGAGTACCTCTACTCATCTTAATTCTCCTGATTAGAATGTACGTGGTTTAGGTGGAATTGCCTGAACCGACAATGGCTTATAACGCACTGGTTTATATTCAAGATGGTTATCATCAGAATACCAAAGTGTGTGTTTCATCCACTCATCATCACGACGACCATAAGAATAAGTTGGGTGATCTGGTGGTAATTCAAAATCTACGACCGTATGCGCACCACGACATTCTTTACGAGCAGCTGCAGAAATTAGTGTTGCTTTAGCAACTTCATATAAATTTTCAACCTCAAGTGCTTCAACACGTGCTGTATTAAATACTTTAGATTTATCCTTTAAATGAATATTGCGAACACGAGGTTCAATCGCAAGAATTTGTTTTACACCTTCATCAAGAAGTGCAGTCGTACGGAATACACCTGCATGGTCTTGAACGATATCACGAATTGCATCAGCAACGTCTTGAGCATTTTCACCAGACGTAGATTCATCAAGATGGCGAATACGTTTTAAAGTTGCTTCAAGAACAGTTGTAGGCAATGGTGCATATTCATCACCATGGTGCTTAGTCACATAATCAATGATATGTTCGCCAGCAGCCTTACCAAAGACAACTAAATCAAGGAGTGAGTTTGTACCTAAACGGTTCGCACCATGTACAGATACACAAGAGCATTCACCAATTGCATAGAAACCTTTAATTGGTTTGCTATAGTTACGATCACCCGAATTCGATGTATAAACATCAGTTTCTGGATTATAACCCGCTTCAAAATCAGGAAGATGCTCACCTTCAGGCACAACAACTTGACCATGAATATTGGTTGGAATACCACCCATTTGATAATGAATTGTTGGTACGACTGGAATTGGCTCTTTTGTGATATCAACGTTTGCGAATTTTTTACCAATCTCAAATACAGATGGTAAACGCTTCATAATTGTATCTGCACCTAAGTGAGTCATATCTAGAAGAATATAATCACCTTTAGGACCACAACCACGACCTTCTTTGATTTCTTGGTCCATTGAACGTGATACGAAATCACGAGGCGCCAAGTCTTTCAATGTTGGTGCATAGCGTTCCATGAACGGTTCGCCATCTTTATTACGAAGGATTGCACCTTCGCCACGACAACCTTCAGTAAGCAATACACCTGCACCCGCAACACCTGTTGGGTGAAATTGCCAAAACTCCATATCTTGCAATGGAATACCAGCACGTGCAGCCATACCTAGGCCATCACCTGTATTGATGTATGCATTCGTTGATGCACGGTAAACACGCCCAGCACCACCTGTAGCAAATAGTGTTGTTTTACCTTGGAATACTGCAATTTTACCTGTTTCTTGGTCAATTGCTGTCACGCCAAGCACATCACCTTTTTCATTGCGGATTAAATCTAATGCAATCCATTCAACGAAAAATTGCGTACCCATCTTCACGTTGCTTTGGTAAAGCGTGTGAAGAAGTGCATGACCTGTACGATCGGCAGCAGCACATGCACGTGGAACCGCTTTTTCACCATAGTTTGCTGAGTGACCACCAAATGGACGTTGGTAAATTGTACCATCGGCATTACGGTCAAATGGCATACCCAAGTGTTCTAATTCATAGACAACTTGTGGTGCCTCACGACACATAAATTCGATTGCATCTTGGTCACCCAACCAATCAGAACCTTTTACAGTGTCATAAAAGTGATAGTGCCAGTTATCTTCTTGCATATTACCAAGAGATGCACCAATACCACCTTGAGCTGCAACTGTATGTGAGCGTGTTGGAAATACTTTGGTTAATACTGCAACTTTTAAACCTGCTTGAGCAAGCTGGTAAGAGGCACGCATACCTGAACCACCACCACCAACGATTACGGCATCGAAAGTTTCGTGTGGAATATTTGTGTAATCTTCTTTAGGGGAAATAGCGCCCATGATTTTTTCCTATCAATTTGCCCAAAAAATCTGGATCGCCCAGATTGCGTATGCAAATACAGCAATAATCACTGCTGAAGTCAGTACAAGGCGTAGACCTGTAGCAGAAGGACCCATTTGACGAGTAGTCACATAATCCGTGAATACTTGCCACATACCAATCCATGCATGCGCTACAAGTGATAAGACTGACAACAAAGATAAAATCTTCATTGGTGTTGTCATCATAAAGCCATACCATTGCTCAAAGTTGAATCCACTATGAAGAAGAACCCAACCAAAGATAACAACAGTATAAACAGCCAACACCACAGCACTTACACGCTGGATATACCAATCACGAGAACCTGAACCTGTTAAACCTGTAGCACTTTTCATTAGAGGACAATCCATACAAATGCTGCAACGATACCGACTGCAGACAAGATTAATGAAATAGTAGCTGCGATACGACCACTTTGAAGCTCTTCGGCAACACCTACATCAGCAAGTAAGTGTTTAACACCTGCGATAAAGTGAAAGATCAAGCCTGCTACAAATACCCATACAATGAAGCGCACAATGAAGCTATCAAAAATAGCTTGAACTTGAGCAAATCCTTCTGGCGAAGACAATGACTTATCTAAAATCCATAAGAGTACTGGTACGAGTAAAAATACGATGACACCAGATAGACGGTGTAGAATTGATGCAATAGCCACAGGGGATTTTAAGTTTACATCTAAAACTTGACCCATGGACAAATTGACAGGTCTGTTGCTTTTCACAGCGGGCATCCTGTAAGTAAAAACTCCATTTGGAGTTTGTTGGAATTAATTCGGAGGAAAGCTGGCATTGTTAGGCAAGCCTATGCCTAAATTTAAAACGACACTGAATTATAAGACGTCAATTATCAAAATACAAACAACCATCTACTTCTTTTTTAAATAAAAACATATAAATAAGAATCATTAACAACAACTTAGTTAAAACACCTCTTACTCTTCACAGCCGTAAAAAAACTAGGGCATTGTTTTTTAATAACTAAATGCTTTTTTAAATTAGATTTAAAGATTAAAAAATAAAAAAAACTTACGACTAAAGCAGAACAAAACTCCTACTATTTTAGTAGACTCAAGGTCATTTTTTTATAATAGCAACCCAATTTTCCAATAAATTTATCATCATTTTTCATATCCATATTTATAAATAAACTTTTATTAATAAACACTTAAATTGCAAAAATACGAATTCCACTCAAAAGTTAAATATTATCAATACTTCATCACACCCTAAGATCACCCCATTCTCTTTATCTGATAAATTCAAGCATGATCAAGTGTCTTTTTTTTAAACAAACGAATCAAAAAAAAAATCGCTTTAATCTTTTTTTTCGCTCAACAAAGTTGATCTTTTTTTTCTAAAAAATGATTGTAAGTTACGAAAATTATAATAATTTAAATAAAATTCATGTCCAATCAAGGCGCTTAATTTTTTCTAGATAAAATTCAAAAATATTTACAATTAAGTTTTTAATTCAATTTTTTTCTGCAACAAGCGATTATTTTAACTTATGATAGCTCGCTGATACTGTGATTTTATTCGATTTTTTAGATAAATTCTTTTGATGATTATTGAGTTCAGGTTGTCATTTTTTATCCTTAAGTATAGTTGACAAAATTTCAGTACCAACTAATCATATTAGCAAATTTCAAACCTCTGATTTATGGATTAGAAGATAAATACCTAGGATCAGACTCACATTCACCGGGACAGGAGATCTATTGAATGTCTGAAGCAACTGGCAAAAAAGCCGTTTTACAGCTTAATGGCAAAGAAATTGAATTACCAATTTACAGCGGCACATTAGGCCCAGATGTAATCGACGTTAAAGATGTATTGACCTCAGGTCACTTTACTTTTGATCCTGGTTTTATGGCTACTGCTTCTTGCGAGTCTAAAATCACATTTATTGATGGTGATAAAGGTGTTCTTTTACACCGTGGTTACCCAATTGACCAGTTAGCAACTCAAGCGGATTACTTAGAAACTTGCTATTTACTTTTAAATGGCGAACTCCCAACTGCTGAACAAAAAGCAGATTTCGACTCTAAAGTACGCAACCATACCATGGTTCACGACCAAGTTAGCCGTTTCTATAATGGTTTCCGTCGTGATGCTCATCCAATGGCAATCATGGTCGGTGTTGTAGGTGCATTATCTGCGTTCTATCACAACAATTTAGATATTGAAAACGTTGATCACCGTGAAATCACAGCGATTCGTTTAATTGCTAAAATTCCGACTTTAGCTGCTTGGAGCTACAAGTATACAGTGGGTCAACCATTTGTTTACCCACGTAATGATCTTGGTTATGCTGAAAACTTTTTATACATGATGTTTGCTACTCCTGCAGATCGTGATTATAAAGTTAATCCTATTCTTGCTAAAGCAATGGATCGTATTTTCACGCTTCATGCTGACCACGAACAAAATGCGTCAACATCTACTGTACGTTTAGCGGGTTCTACTGGTGCAAATCCATATGCATGTATTGCTGCGGGTATTTCTGCACTTTGGGGTCCTGCACATGGTGGTGCAAACGAAGCTGTTCTTAAGATGCTGGACGAAATCGGCTCTGTAGAAAATGTTGCACCGTTCATGGAAAAAGTGAAAACTAAAGAAGTTAAACTCATGGGCTTCGGTCACCGCGTTTATAAAAACTTCGATCCACGTGCAAAAGTAATGAAAGAGACTTGTGATGAAGTGTTAAGCGCACTGGGTATCAACGATCCACAACTTGCACTTGCAATGGAACTTGAGCGTATTGCATTAAGCGATCCGTACTTCATTGATCGTAAACTCTACCCTAACGTAGACTTCTATTCAGGTATCATTTTAAAAGCAATTGGTATCCCAACAGAAATGTTTACTGTAATCTTCGCACTTGCACGTACAGTTGGTTGGATCAGCCACTGGTTAGAAATGCACAGCGGTCCATACAAAATTGGGCGTCCTCGTCAGCTTTATACAGGTGCAACTAAGCGCGATATCGCACGCTAAGTTAACATCATATGTCATAAAAACCACCCAATTGGGTGGTTTTTTTATCTGCTATTTTATGTATTATTCTTTTACTTAAATTTTAAACCTCATATTTAAACCTATTACTCACCCTCATAAACTATGGATAAAACAGAACCTCTATGGATAAAATCAGTAGCTTAGATAAATTACAATTATTACGAAAACAAATGCAATATCAGCATATTGATGCATTTATTGCCATGAGTGCTGATCCACACTTATCTGAATATTTGCCAGAGCATTGGAAAATTAGAGCGTGGTTAACGGGTTTTACAGGTTCTGTAGGAACAATTGTGGTGACTCAAAACTTTGCAGGTTTATGGGTCGATGGTCGCTATTGGATTCAAGCTGAGCAACAACTTTTACACACAGGTTTTGACTTACAAAAACAAACACAGGAAGAGTCATCCACACATCTTTATTGGTTAACAAAAAATCTACCTGCGCATGCACGTATTTCTATTAATGCACACGCCATTTCGGTTCAACATTATGATGTATTACAACACCTTGCCAGTAAAAATCACTTTGAATTAGTCACGCATCTAGATCTTATTGCTGAAATATGGGAGAACCGTCCTACGCTTCCTCAGCAAGCGATTTATGAGGTGAAGCAGAATATTAACCATCTTTCTCGAGTAGATAAAATTAAAAAAATTCGCCAACAACTCAATTGAGCGAAATATTGAAAGTCATCTTATTTCTTCATTAGATGACATTGCTTGGATTTTAAATTGTCGCGGTGCAGATGTTGAATACAATCCTATATTCCTATCACACCTTTATATCCAACAAAACCGCACGATACTCTTCATTGATTTAAGTAAAGTAAATGAGTCGTTAAAACAAAAACTGCAAGCAGATCAAATCGAATTATTCGACTATCATCATACTGTCAGTTTTATACAACAGCTCAATGATCACCATGTGTTAATCGATCCTACAAAAGTTTCTTACGCACTTCGGCAAGCCTTTCCAACACATAGCAAAATTACGGAAGATATTAATCCAAGTACATTATTTAAAGCACAAAAGTCTATCTCAGAAATCAATCATATTAAAAATGCCATGGTGAAAGATGGTATTGCTTTATGTCAATTTTTCTTTTGGCTGGAAACTGCTTTAAATAAAAATGAAAATATGAATGAACTGACTATTGATGAAAAAATCACTGCATTTCGTGCGCAACAAGAAGGTTTTATTGGACTTAGTTTTGCAACGATTGCTGGATTTAATGCCAATGGTGCTTTACCACATTACCGAGCAACACCAGAACAATTTAGTGAAATTCAAGGTCATGGTTTATTATTAATTGACTCCGGTGGTCAATATGAAGATGGAACGACTGATATTACCCGTGTTGTGCCAATTGGTACGCCATCTATAAAGCAAAAACGAGATTATACGCTTGTTTTAAAAAGCCATATTGCACTAGCACAAGTGGTTTATCCTGAAGGACTGGCTGCTCCACTACTAGATGCCATTGCCAGACAACATGTATGGAAATATCAATTAGATTATCGACATGGGACAGGTCATGGTGTTGGTTTTGCACTTAATGTACATGAAGGACCACAAGTTCTATCCTACTATGCACCCATTCATCCATATTCCAAACTTCGTGAGGGCATGATCATTTCAAATGAGCCAGGTCTTTATCATGAAAGAAATTATGGTATTCGCATTGAAAACTTAGTCGTCACTCGTCGAAAAGAATCTTCTGAGACAAACTATGGTACTTTTCTTGAGTTTGAAACGCTCAGCTTATGTCCAATCAACCTCGAATGTATTGATTTAAGTCTAATGAATGACAATGAACGGGACTGGCTCAATCAGTATCATCAGCATGTCCGTATCCAATTATCTCCGCATTTAAAGCATGAAGTTCTTGAATGGTTAACGCACAATACACGTTCAATTTAATGTCCAAATGAATGACTCAAAAAATCACCAAATTTTAAACATTTGGTGATTTAACAATAAAATAATAAATACTTTTCTTATTTCAACTGAATTACTTTTCTCATTTTAGATTGATAAACCCATTGATGATCAAATACATTTTCATCTAAATGATCCAATCTTAAATTCGCAATTGCAACAGCATAAAAACCATGCCCTTTTTGCTTTTTTTCTTGAATATTCTGCATGATGTCAGAGTTTAAATTTCCCATAATAAAATCTGAAATGACAACGATATCTGCTTGATGAAAATCTAATGTCTCTAATAATGAAAGTGAATGTGTTAGTGCTGGAACAATATCAGTTCCACCATGAAAAGACTGACTTAAAAAGTGAATGAGATCATCAAATGAAGTGTTTTTCTGTAAATCTAAAGTCGTTAAATTGGTTGAAAAATTAATAATACACATCATCCGTTTTGTTTTTAATGCTTGAATCGATAAATATAAACAAATTGCTTTCGCAATTAGTTCTGGCTGCCCATTCATCGAACCACTTGTGTCTAAACAGATAATCATGGGGCCTTTTTGACCCACTTGTTTTTTTTGCTGAGTCGTGTCGGAAATTAACCGAGCTGTATTTAAACCCTGAGTATTAAAACTCATTAAGTTTGACTCTAAATATTTAATATCAAATAAAATTTGTAAATCTGGATCTGCAAGTAATGCTAACTCACTCGGTAAAGCAAAATTTAATTCTTGAGCAAGTTTAATTCCGGAAAGCTCTTGCTGTGCGAAAACATCTTCTATTTCCACTTCTGATTGAGATTTTTTAACAACATTTTGTCGCTTTCGACGCTTTTGATCAGGCTGAGTAGAACCAATTAAATAACAAAGTTGCTTAAGCTCCTGATCCGTCTCTAAATAATCAGCCCATTGTTCAAATTGTTCAACATCTTGTGATGATAGTTTACCCTTAGAATAATCAATTAAAATTCCTGTTTCCATTCCAACACTGTCTTGATATTTCGACATGCGTTGTAACGTCGTAAGAAAATCTTTAATCTCATCTAAAAATGCATCTCGTAATAATGATAATTGCTCAAACTCCCAATTTGCGATAGCTTCGGTCAATTGTCTTTGCCATTTTTCTAAAACTAACTGCGCTTGTAATTGGGCATTTGATAAGGAATACATGCTTTGAAGCGTGTTACGCCATAAATCTGTTAAATCTGGACGTCCTAAATTTTGACTAAAATTATGATATTGTTCGATCATTTCATTCAATTGACTTAAATCAAACTGATCAATACACATCCAATATTCTAATTGCTGCTGCTCATCTAAAAAAGGATGCTGCTCATCTAAATTCGACTTCGCTTGAAAAGCCCATTCTTTTACTTTATGAACTAAATGCTTTTCAACTTTCTGATCATTTAACCAGTGTTTCAAGCTCGATTGAGAAAGTTCAGCATAAAGTTGATCTGTTAAACGTGATAATGCTTGTAGCGATTTTTTTCGATCCACGATTATTGACGACATAGCTCATCCAAACGCTTACAATCTTGAATTTGTAATTGGTAGCGCGAAAGTTTGGATTCTATGGCATTCATTAATTTTTCAGAATCCGCGACATCGACAAAACTTGAATAAAAATGTTGTTTATTGTGCAAATATCGTTGTTTTAACGCGTGCTCAGACTGTATCAATTTTTCGCTTAACGTCTGAAGATTTTGTATTAGTTCCAGTTTGTCTTGCAATAATACCTGACTTCTTACAGTTCCTTTTGTATATTTAATATATGGGGTAATCGTTTCTTCCAATCCATAATACCCACCCTTCAACGTACACACACGTACACCATTAAAATTACATACAATTCCACGAATTTCTTCACCCGTTACATCTACAGCAAAAAAATCATTTTTGGTATCCATCTTATTCAATTCAAGATATAAGGTTTGATCTTTATAATGATGATCCAAATGTGTTGTTGCACGAACATATTCTTTATTTTTAATCAAATAACTTTCATATACATTTTCTGTATAATAAAAACAATTTAGTATTTTTTGTTCAATTTCATCTTTTTCAATCATTCGTTGTTCTAAATCGAAATCTGAATCTAAACCAAATTCGAGAATAACGTCATCAATCAATTGAGCAATCAATGAAATATCTTTTTCCTTATTCCATAAACAATGCTTTAAAATAAATAAATCACTAATCAAAACCTCAGTACGTTCATTTAAAAATGCACTGGTCTTTACTAAATAAGCAACACGTTGCCAACGTCGATCAGAAATATATATCTGTTGATCTTCACTTTGTTGAATTAATCTTATTTTTATTTCATCAAAAATCGTTAAAATCGTACTAGATAACTGAACATCATAGATATACTCACGCCACTCTGCCAATTCCGCCCTTCTAATTTTCAAATCATCACTTAACCTTGGTTTTGTTTTACTTGGTTTAGCTTGTAAAAGTGCATGAAAATTTTGAGTCTGTTGTATAGGTTCAACAACTAAACGAAGAATAAAACGATCATATAATGCATCTAAACCTTGATTTTCTTCTGGAATTTCATTTGATGCACTCATCAACACATTCAACGGAACGTGTTGAATTAAATCACCATTTTTGAAAGTTTTTTCATTGACCAATGTTAATAAGGTATTCAAAATAGCTGGGCTTGCCTTCCAAATTTCATCTAAAAATGCAAAATCGGCACGTGCTAAATAATGTTCTGTTTTTCTTAAATATTGATCTTCTTTCAGTGCTTTTATTGAAACTGGACCAAAAATTTCCTCTGGCGTGCTAAAGCGATTCATTAAATATTCAAAATAAGAATTCACTTCAAATGCCGCGGCAATTCTACGAGAAATTAAACTTTTTGCTGTGCCAGGTTGTCCAAATAAAAAAGTATTTAAACCTGCAACTCCAGCCAACAAACTGAGCGCAATAATCTTTTCACGTTCATACATATTTTCACTCATTTCAGTGATTAATGTCTTCATCCGTGTTTTCATAATTTTCAACGTAAAATATGTCTGGAAGTCTTGCAAAATTGTACTCTGATTCAATCAAATTCATAGTCAAAAAGTAATTTGATTCACTGCCATGAGCATTTTTCCTAACAGACTATAGCTCTCTTATAGATTGATGTTGTTATTTTCAGTTTTTCGATGAATGTGAAAATATCCTCCCTTATTCATCAAATTAGTTCTAATGAAATATTTCGTATATCAAAATTTAACATGAGAATACATTCATCTTGGCAAGATAATGATATTCAAAAAACATTCATGATTAACATATTTTAATGCATATTTTACAGAACCCACATCATCTTAATCATCAATGTTAAAGTATATAACTTCAGTCAGGACATTACTTAAACGATAACTGATATAAGCCTTAGGCTAATACATTTCAATCAAAGAAAAATATATTATAAGATTGAATAACGAAGTAATCTTACCTAGCACATAGTAATCAAAAGTTCAGAACATAATTTTATGTGACTAAAATGCGTATGATAACTTACAAGCTTATTTATTTTTAATACATAAATACAAATCAAACAACATTTAATAACTAGAATAATTAATTAAATATGCATATAACTTGAATTAATATCAATATACGCTAGCATCTCTTTTAAATTAAGCTAAAATAGCTCGAGTTAACTTTCTTAAGCTGATCAGTTTTATAGTTTTCAGTGAAATAATTAAGGCTTTTTAATACCTTGCTTTATAAGCGATAATTTTTACTTAAACACATAGACTCCAAATAACAGATGATAATGAAAAGGTAGATATGTGTTTTAAAACCTATAGGAATAGGATTAAATTTAAATGAAATCTTTTAAAATTGCCCTAGCACAATTTTCCCCACATGTCGGCAATATTGAAATAAATGTTCAGCGCATGATTGAACAAGCAACCGAAGCAAAAAAGCAACATGCGGATATTATTATATTCCCTGAACTATCGACCATTGGATATCCAGCAGAAGACTTGCTTCTTCGCCCGAGTTTATCGAAACGTAGTGAGCAGGCATTTAAACAATTAAGCAAAGTTAAAGACATTGTCATGATTTTTGGTTTTGTAAATCAAACCGAAGATGGTCATCGCTATAATTCTGCTGCTGTCATGAAAGATGGACAAATACTCGGAATTTACAATAAACAAAACTTACCTAATTATTCCGTTTTTGATGAAAAGCGCTATTTTAGCGAAGGTCATCAACATCTTGTATTTGAGTATTTAGGTCATAAATTTGGTGTACTCATTTGTGAAGATGCTTGGACGATTAACACCGTACAACAACTTTCACAACTCAATGTTGAAACTGTATTAGTTTTAAATGCTTCTCCATATGAAGTAGGTAAACCGCAACATCGTGTGATCACGATGTCTGAGCTTGCAAAACAACTGAATTTAAATCTTGTTTATGTCAATCAGGTCGGTGGACAAGATGATTTAATTTTTGATGGTACAAGCTTTGTCATCAACAATGATGGTTCCGTTGCGCTTCAAACACCTAGTTATAAAGAAGCATTACTTTATAGTGAATATGAAGTTGAGAAAAAAGCATTCAAAACTGGAGAAATTATAGCCCCATTGGAAACGATGGCTGAGATTTATAATGGTCTAGTCATGGCAACTAGAGACTATATTAATCGCTCAGGTTTCCCTGGTGTTATTTTGGGTCTTTCTGGTGGTATTGACTCAGCACTTACACTTGCAATAGCAGTTGATGCAATTGGCGCAGAAAAAGTTCAAGCTGTGATGATGCCGTATACATATACAGCTCAAATCAGTGTTGAAGATGCTGCTGAACAGGCTAAAAATTTAGGTGTCGTCTTTGGTGTTGCCGAGATCAACAATGTCGTCAATAGCTTCATGCAAACACTCTTTCCATTCTTTGGAAATTCACCTGCAGATGCAACTGAAGAAAACCTGCAAGCACGTTCACGTGGAACACTGCTCATGGCCTTATCAAACAAATTTGGTAACCTCGTCTTATCTACGGGGAATAAATCTGAGCTTGCTGTAGGTTACTGTACTTTGTATGGTGACATGGTGGGTGGTTATGCTGTTCTAAAAGATGTCTATAAAACGATTGTTTTTGAGCTTGCAAAGTACCGCAATAGCATTTCAGAAACTCCTGTGATTCCAGAGCGCGTTATTACTCGCCCACCATCAGCAGAGCTTCGTCCTGATCAGACAGATCAAGATTCCTTACCTCCTTATGATGTGCTTGATGCGATTCTTTATGCATATATTGAAGAAGAATTGAGTCAACACGATATAATTGCGAAAGGATTTGATAAAGCAATTGTTGAAAAAGTCATTCAACTGGTCGATCGCAATGAATATAAACGTCGTCAGGGTGCAATCGGACCACGTATCAGTTCACGTGCATTCTCTCGTGAACGACGCTATCCGATCGTAAATGGTTGGAAACCAGGCATTTAATTCTCGTGAAGAAGAAATAAAAAAAGCCCAGTAATCTGGGCTTTTTTTATTTAAAATTAAATTTGAGATTGAATATAGTTTTGTAAACCGACTAATTCAATTAAACGAATTTGTTTTTCTAACCAATAGGTATGATCTTCTTCAGTGTCTGACATTTGCTGGCGTAAAATATCACGTGTGATATAGTCCCCTTTTTCTTCAGCCAACTTCACACCTTTTGCAAGTTTTTCACGCACATGATACTCAAGTTTTAAATCTGCTTTTAAGCAAGAAACAACATCTGTACCCGTATCAACGTCATCACGCTTCATATTTGGTGTACCTTCCAAAAATAATACGCGACGAATCAGTGCATCTGCATGTTGTGCTTCTTCTTGCATTTCATGATCGATACGTTCATAAATTTTTGTTAAACCCCAATCCTCATACATACGTGAATGAATGAGATACTGATCACGAGCTGCCAGTTCGCCACCAATCAACATATTTAGATAATCTACGACTTCTGGGTTGCCACGCATTTTTAATTCTCCATACAATTTCAATTATTATGGTGAATTGATCAGGTTATTGCAACCTCAAAAATATCTAAGCTTATGATTTTAATACAAAATAAATGATAAACATACGCATTTTCAATCACAATTCATTTTTTTCCATATAAAAAATAACCCTTTAGGAAGCATGAAAAGTAAAATAATTAGAATTTATACCAAAAATTAAATTCATATCAAATTGTAACTATTAAAAATGCTTCTTATTCATTTAAAGAATATTCTAACTTTGAATTAAAATAATCAGAGAAAAAGAAACTCAGTCACCATATAACTAAGTTTCAATACTTTTAGAGTTATCAACTATGAAAATATATTATTCAATCGTATAAACACCATATTGTTGCATGAGCGCCAAAAACTCCTGTTCAGTCAATACTTGAACACCTAACTTTTCAGCTTTTTCTAATTTAGAACCCGCTTTTTCACCTGCAACTAAACATTTAGTTTTACTTGATATACTCCCACTCACTCGTGCACCAAGGGCTTGTAATAACTGCGTTGCATCATCTCTACCCATCTGACTCAATGTGCCAGTAATGACCCAACTTTCGCCATTTAATGGCTGACGAGTTGGAGCAATCGGTGCATCCCAGTGAATACCTGCAGCAATCAAACGATCAACAACTTCTAAATTATGTGGTGCTTGGAAAAAATCGATAATCCATTCTGCTGTAATCCCGCCCACATCTGGCGTTTTTTTCAATGCGTCTAAATCAGCGTGGCGAAGTGTATCTAAATTTTGGAAAGTATTGGCAAGCATTCGTGCTGTTGTTTCACCCACGCCACGAATGCCCAATGCATAAATAAATGATGCCAATGTGGTTTTCTTACTATTCTCGATGGCGTCCAATAAATTTTGAACGGATTTTTCACCCATCTTTTCAATACTTAACAATTGCTCACGATGCTCATGCAAATGATAAATGTCGGCAACATTGTTCAACAAATTTAAATGCAATAATGATTCCGCCCAACGATCACCAAGACCTTCAATATCCATGGCTTTTCGAGACACAAAATGACGAATTGCTTCAATTCGCTGTGCAGCACAATATAATCCACCAGAACAACGAGCTAATGCTTCACCCTCAGGCATCACCACTGGTGAGGAACATACTGGGCAGTTTTCAGGAAGCTGAATGATGACTGCATCGACAGGGCGAAATTCAGGCCAAACTTTTTCAACTTTAGGAATGACATCACCACTACGATAGACACTGACCGTATCGCCAATACAAACATCTAAGCGATGAATTTCACCAATATTATGTAATGTCACATTCGAAACAGTTACCCCACCCACTGTGACCGGATTTAAACGTGCAACAGGTGTTAATGTTCCAGTTCGACCTACTTGCCAATCAATATTTTCAACTTTAGTTAATGCTGCAACTGCAGGAAATTTATAAGCTGTTGCCCACCGTGGTTCGCGACTCAAAAAACCAAGCTGCTGTTGCTGCTTAAGGTCATTCACCTTAATCACCATACCATCAATTTCAACTGCTAAATTTGAACGTTCTTGATTAATTTGTTCGTATTTCTCTTGTACTTCTTGAATACTGTCACAAACAAAATGACGCTCACCCACTGCAAAACCAAATTGAGTTAACCATGTTAAGCTTGCTGACATACTGGTTTGCCCATGATGTGGTTGACACTGCGCAATACCGTAAGCAAAAAAAGCCAAAGGACGTGATGCAGCGATATTCGGATCTAACTGGCGTAAACTGCCAGCAGCAGCATTACGTGGATTTGCAAAAGTTTTTTCGCCTTTTTTCTCATTTTCAGCGTTCAACTTTTCAAAACCAGATTTTGGTATCAGTACTTCACCACGAACTTCTAATAGCTCTGGAATGATGCCATTTTCTGAGGATAAAACTTTGGGTAAATTACGAATTGTTTTTACATTTTGAGTAATGTCTTCACCCGTTTCACCATCACCTCGAGTTACGCCACGGACTAAAATGCCATGTTCATACCATAAGGAAATTGCCAATCCATCAAATTTAAGTTCGACATCATATTCAATCTGCTGATTTGGCAATCGTTCTTCAATACGACGTGCAAATGCAAAAAGATCTTCTTGATTAAATACATTTCCCAATGACAACATGGGAATCACATGCGTCACACTATCAAATTTTGATAATGGCTTTCCACCAACTTTATTGATTGGTGTATCGTGCTGAAGCAAATCAGGATATTGTTGCTCTAATGCTTTCAGTTGATGAAATAATTGATCATATTCACTGTCTTCTATCGTAGGTTGATCCATTACATAATAGGCATGATTATGCTGAGCAAGTAATTGAATCAATTGACGCATTTGCGCAATGACAGCTGAATTTTGGGTCATGATTTCACCATAAAAAAGAGCGGTTTCCCGCTCTATAATTTCAAATATATAATGATTATAAAAAGCCTAACCGAAGCTTTCAATCTACTTATGCACTTGCATGTCGTTGTGATTTATAATCAATCGCTTGATGGCGCCAATATTCACGTAATTGAGGTGTTAACTCATAGTTTTCTTGATCATAAATAACACCATCAATTTCACGTGCAATGAGCCCTGCAATACTCACCATTGTATCAAATGCATTTTGTACATCACCATGTGGTAAAGCAAGGAAACAAGCCAATCCCTTTACTTCTTCAGTAGAGAGTGTTTCTAAATCAAAACCTTCGGTGCCTTCAGTGGTTAATTTTAGAACAGAAAATAAAAGTTTTGAACCGTCATCATTATAGCGATGGAAGCATTTCATTTCCCCAAAGCGTAGACCATATTTCAAAAGGACTTTTAAGGTCTTCTCACCCGATAAAATACGCCCTTTAGGCATAATATTAAATGCAATAAAAGACTCTGCCGTGACCAGTGCACATTCATCATCTACCATTTTTTGTTCATGTAAATGTGCATCTAAAATACTACTTTCATCATTAAAGTCTGCTATTTCAGCTTTATCTATCTGACTATTCAAACTAAAATTTTGTAACTCAGTCTTAGCAACCTCAACCACTGGCGTCGTATCGCCTTGAGTATTATCGCGAGATTCTTCTTCTTTTATTGTCGTTACTTCTTCGATTAAAGCTTCATCTTTTAAAGTCGTCTCAATCGCTTCAGACTCAGTCTTTTCTAATAGAATATTATCGACTGTTTCATTTTCAGTTAATGTAGGTTCTACTCGTTCAGAAGTTTCAACTTGTAATTGATCTCTTACATGACGTGGAATAATGGGTTTTTGTGATTCATCATTAATATGTAATGCACTTTCTAAAGACGGTGCTGCATCACGAGATTTTCTGAATATAAAATAGAGTGCAACGACCATCACAATGATCGTAATTATAATTCCAGCGATTGTAGTATTTTCCATCTTATATCTCCGCAACTAAACCATATTCAGCAGCTTCTTCTAAATTCACTGTGACTAATTTTGATGTTCCTGGCTCTGGCATTGTTACCCCAAGTAAATCTGTTGCCATGGTCATTGCCAGCTTGTTATGTGTAATATAAATAAATTGAACTTGCTCAGAAAGCTCTTTCACAAGATTACAAAATCGTCCAACATTCGCATCATCTAACGGTGCATCTACCTCATCTAAAACACAAAATGGTGCAGGATTTAAGCGAAAAATAGCAAAAACTAAAGCTAAAGCAGTTAAGGCTTTTTCACCTCCTGAAAGTAATGCCAAAGAGCTATTGCGCTTTCCTGGCGGTCTTGCCATCAATTTAACCCCAGATTGCCAATCATCTTCTAAACTTAAACTTGCCTCACCACCTTCAAATACTTTAGGAAACAAAACTTGTAGTTCAGTATTGACCTGATCAAAAGTACCCATAAATAATTTACGTGTCTCTTGATCAATACTTTTCATTGCTGATTGTAATTGATCTACCGTTTTTTTTAAATCATCTATTTGATGATTTAACTCTTCGTAACGTTTTGAAACTTCTTCATATTCTTCAGAGGCTGCTAGATTAACTGCTCCCAGCTTTTCAAACTGAGCTTGAGCCTTTTCTAATTGTTGTTGATGTACAGTTAAATCAATCACCAACCCTTTAAGAGGTTCACTATTCATCTCTTTTAACTGATCAGAATAGTGCTGTAAATCCGATTGAGCCGCTTGCCAAGCCAAACGCTTTTCTTCCAACTCAGTGCGTAGTTTTTCATCTTTTTGTTGACATTGATGTCGTGTTTCAGTCAGAGACTGTTGTTTTTCTTGAATATTATGAAGTTCAAGTTGCCATTCATTCCAGGTTTTTTGCAATTTCTCTGTACTGCACTCTTGTTCTTCGTATTGTGACTGCAAGATAGGAAGTTCAAGCTGTACAGGATCTACAAATTTTTTAGCTTGTTCAATTTGCATTAAAATTTGTTGGTATTGCACCTTTAAAAATGAAATATCTTTCTCTAGTAATGCCAGCTGCTGATTGGTTTGACTTAATTGACGTCGAACCAATTCCAGTTCTTGCAATACATGTTGCAAAGATGTTTGAGCATGTTCTAATTGCTCCGTCATTTCTTCAAGCTGAAATTGTAAAGTTTTATAATTTGGTAAAGCTTGTTCTAGTTTTAACATCAATGCATGCAAATCTATTTCTAAATCATCTTTTTGCATTGCATCTTCTTCAAGCTGCTCATCTAATTGTTGAAACTGATGCTGTAATTGTTGTTTTTGTACAGCAAAGGCCTGAATCGTACTATTCACTTTAACTACACGAATGTCTGCACTTTGTAAGGCTTTTTGGTGATCTGTAATTTGAGTTTGACACGCTTTAATTTGGACTTGAATATCCTGAATGCGTTGTTCCACTAAAGGCAAGGTTAACTCAAATTCTTGAGCTTTTGGGAATAAACCGTTGAGTTGAATTGCAATTTCATCCAACCGTATCCGATGACTCAGTGCACCTTGTCCCGCTTGAGAAGACTCATCATACATTAAGCCAATCACCCAGTCTGGACCAAGGTGATAGCCATCTAAACTTAAAATACTTTGTCCAGTTTTAAGTTGGTTTTGAAAGAGCAATGCTTGCTGCAATGTTTCTGCAATGGCAACCTGCTGCCATAATGAATGATGTGGGGACTCAATCCATTGCACTAAACTGATTAAACCTTCAATTTGAAGGCTCTGATTATTCTCAGTATTTTTTACTTGTCGCGCTAAATTTTCTTGAAAACTTTCAGTTGGATCTATCACTTGAGCAGATAGCCATTTTGCTAAAAACTTTTCTATTAAATTTGCATGGGCTTTTGCGGATGCTTTCAATTTAAAAACATCCATTAACAAAAGTGCAGTATGACCTTTTTGCGGACTAATTTTTGCCATCAATTGGTTTAAATTTTTCTGCTCCGACTGCAATACTTGAATTTCAGACTTTAAATTCGCATAGTCTTGTTTTTGTATAATTTGTTGATCAAGTAGAATTGTCAGCTGCTCTTGTTCTCGACGTAATTTTTTTTCAATTGATTCGATCTGTTGACTCAAATGATACTTTTCTTGTTCAAGTTGATCAATTTCTTCGGGTGAATATTGATTGTGAATATGTTGAATTTGCTGTGCTAGTGTTTCTTTCTGCTGTTCAATTCTTACAATATTTTTAGTTAGCTGCTCACTTTGCGCCAACATTTGCATTTTCTGTTGTTGCTGTTTTTCAACCTGTTCTTTAACTATCTCAAATTGTTGAGAAACCTGTTGATGTTGAACATTCAAGTCATTTAATTGCTGAGTATGCTCTGTACTTTGACTTTCTTGAATTGTCAGCTGCTCTGTTTGCTGCTCTTGTTGTTCAAGTAGTACATCCATTTGTAATTCAATCAGTTGTAAACGCTCTTTTGTCTGTAGTTTTTGCGCTTCAAGTTGAACTAAAGTAGTCGAGTTTTGTTGTAATAAATTTTGCTTTTGATCTAATATTATCTTTAACTCTGCACGTTTTTTTTCTGCCTGCTGCCACTCACTTTGCAGTGGTGTTGACTGCTGAATAAGACGTTGAAATAACTCACTGGTCGATGATAAATCATGCTCTAATGTTGTTAAATCTGAACGTACCAATTTAAAATCGTCACCCAAACGATTCATTTGCACTGTATATTCTTGCTGTAAGTGCATGCTTTGTTCACATTGGAATGAAAGTACCTCAATTTTAATACGTCGAATTTGATGTTCTAATTCTTTATATTGAATTGCTGTTTCAGATTGCTTTTTCAACGTTTTAAGCTGAGCGCGAAGTTCAGAAGCGATATCTTCAATACGGACTAAATTTTGATTGGTATGTTCAAGATGCAACATCGTTTCACGACGTCTTGCTTGATATCTTGAAACCCCAGCAGCCTCTTCAATGAAAACTCGCATTTCTTCGGGCTTAGCATCAACCAAACGATTAATCATTCCTTGTTCAATAATCGCATATGAACGTGGGCCTAAACCTGTTCCTAAGAAAATATCTGTAATATCACGCCGTCGGCATTTTGTACCGTTTAAGAAATATTCAGAACGACCATCTCGATTGACTTGGCGACGTACAGCAAGCTCACTATAAGCATTATACGCACCACCTAGTTTCCCATAGGTATTATCAAAGCGCAGTTCTACACTTGCGACACCTACAGGTTTACGTTTTACCGTTCCTGTGAAAATCACATCTTGCATACTTCCACCGCGTAGCTGTCGAGCACTAGACTCGCCCATTACCCAACGAATCGCATCAATGACATTTGACTTACCGCAACCATTTGGTCCTACAACTGCGGTTCTGTTTGCCTTGAAATTTAATGTCGTACTATCGGCAAAAGATTTAAAGCCTGAAAGTTTTAAGCTGCTTAAACGCATAATATCCTAGAGTTTACGTCGTGAACGCCTTGCCCACGCTAATTCAATTTGTTTCATTCGTGTTAAAGATTCCAACACCAACTCACACAAGTGTCGACAAAAATCTTCCATAAATAAAGTAGCTTGTTGTGATTTTCGGTTTAAAATAGCATCAGTCACAAGTTTAAATAATTCTAATGATTCTTGTAACTCCCTTCGAGAAGTATTTAAGATTAAAAAATAGCTTCTTCGTAGAGATGGTAGCAATTCTTTATAAAATTTGATCACATAAATATTACCTACATACTCTTCTTGTTTGGCTAAGGTTTGAAAAATTAAATCATAAAATTTATCAATACATCCTAGTTGACACTGTTCTGTTAACTGATCAAGAAGTTCTCGCATTTTTAAAATATCATTCAGGTAACAGGCTTCCGACATGTGATAAACCACTTTACCCAAAAGTAGACTCGTAACACTAAATAAAGCTGTCACTTGTTGTGCCGACATTTCTGAAACAACAGCACCTCGCCTTGGGTAAATTTGAATTAAATGAGTTCGCTCAAGTAGTAATAATGCTTCTCTAACTGACCCGCGACTCACCTCAAGTTCTTGTGTAATACGTAACTCTGGAATACGCTCGCCTTCTACCAAATCACCAATAATAATTTGCTCACTAATATGATGAGCAATCTTTTCGGAGAGGCTATCAATATATTGTTTTTGCATATGACCCCAATTTTGTTTTTATTTAATACAGTTTTCATTCTCAAATTTAATGCTCCTTATATAGGATTTTATTTGAGAATGAATATGACATTGTTCGACAGTTTTCTGTCAATAAAGACAATAAAGGGGAAATTAACTTTAAATCAATAAAATGCACTAATACCTTTCGTCATAAAATAAAGACCCACGATGGTAAGCAAGATCGAAAAGCATTTTTTTAACATGGCAGCAGAAAGCTGATGTGCCACTTTTGCCCCTTGTTTGGCAGTAATAAAACTCATGATGCTAATCCCAATGAAGGCATAAATTTGAACATAGCCAATCGTATTAGGAAGAGCAACATCAGATTGATGACCAAACCACATAAAACCAATTGCCCCTGCTACAGCAATTGGCAAACCACAAGCAGCAGAGGTTCCCACTGCTTTTTGCATCACAACTCCACATTTATTTAAATAAGGAACCGTTAAACTTCCACCGCCAATACCAAAAATTGCTGAAGCCGTACCAATTCCCCCCCCCGCCAGCAGTTGCATGGCCTTTGATGGCAATTTTTTAGACTCATTCACGGCCACATTTGCACCTTTAAACATCTTATACGCCATCCAAAGGGAAAATGCGCCAATCAGGAGCTGCAAACCTTTACCTGGTAAATAATCTGCGATTCCCGCACCAACAAAACCACCAACGACTAAACCAGGCGTTAAATTGCGTACAACATCCCACAGAATGCCTTTCTTTTTTTGATGTGCAGAGATCGAACTTACTGATGTCACAATAATGGTGGCTAATGACGTTCCAATGGCCATATGCATAATCACCGATGGATCATATTGTAAATAAGTAAATACTACATAAAGAATTGGCACAATAATTAACCCACCACCAACGCCAAATAAGCCTGCAGCAAATCCAGCGATTGCACCAATGAGTAAATATATGATTAACTCCATCAATATTCTTCCTTAAATTATTTATACAAATGGATCTAGAAACCCGTCAACTGCAAAAATATCTTGCTGATGCAAATCAACTCCCTGATGTTTTAATCCTGAAACCAGTCACAACCTCAACCAATGATGATGTACAAGAATTAGCTTTAAAAGGCGTTCAGAGTATTTTGATCTGCAGTGAAAAACAAACCAAAGGACGTGGACAAAAACAAAAACCGTGGATCTCGCCACCAGGCAATATTTATTTAAGCACATTACTGAATGTACAAACACCTTTAGATGGTCGTTTATCACTGGAAATTGCACTCAATATTTTACAAATTCCAAGCTTTAAAAACATTAACTTACAAATAAAATGGCCAAATGATCTGTATATAGATAATAAAAAACTGGGGGGAATACTCATTGAACCTATTACGCTCAATCAAGTCATTGTTGGGCTTGGCATCAATCTCCATCCCGTTCCAACACAGTCATTAGATCAAGAAACATGTTCCCTTTCAGAACTTGGGCTTAGCCAAATTGATCGTACTAAATTAATTGCTGAACTCTATTTAGCAATTCAACAAGCTGGGCGGTGGTTTGACTATAATTGCTATAATTTAGCAGCACGTTTTAATCATCATGCCGCGTTCAAACATGAGCCTGTTTCTTTTGAACACACACAAGGTCATATTTATGGGGAATTCTTAGGTATTCAAGATGATGGTGCTGTATTAATTCAACAAAATGAGCAAATTTTAGCCTTTTATCAAGGTCGCTTAAGACGTTATTCTGTCCATCAAGAGTAAAACAATGAAAAAATTATGGCTAGATATTGGTAATACTCGTCTAAAGTACTGGGTCACTCAAAATAACCACGTCATTGAACATGATGCAGAATTACATTTGCAGTCACCTGCCGATTTACTTTTAGGTTTAATTCAACACTTTAAAAGACTGAACTTACAACAGGTGGGTATTTCATCTGTTCAAGATCTTAAAAACAATGAACGTATCCAAAAAATATTACAACTCTTAGATGTTCCTGTTACTTTTGCTCGAGTTCATGCAGAGTTTGCTGGCTTAAAATGTGGATATGATGTGACACAGCAGCTAGGCATAGATCGCTGGTTACAGGTTCTTGCTGTAGTCGATGACCCACAGCAACACTATTGTGTTATTAGCTGTGGAACTGCACTCACCATTGATCTTGCAGATGGTTTACAGCATTTAGGTGGTTATATCTTACCTAATTTGTATTTACAAAGAGACTCTCTTATTCAAAACACCAAAGGAATTAAAATTCCAGATGCGGCCTTTGATCAATTGACACCTGGAAGGAATACCATCGATGCTGTTCATCATGGCATTTTACTTGGATTACTCAGCACCATTGAAAAAGTACTTGATCAATATCCACAAAAACTTGTTCTAACGGGTGGAGATGCGCCTCTTTTTGCTAAATTTTTACAAAAATATTCACCAACCATTGAACCTGATCTATTACTTCAAGGCCTCAAACGTTATATCGACACAGATACGCAACATTAATCAAATAGAAATTATTAAAAATTCGTTTTAAAATTAAGCATCTTTCATCAATATTTTCTAACCGCTTTAAAGCGTAAGAAATATTGATGCAAGAAGCCTATTGTTATAGATCGCTCCGAACCATTTAAAATGGCTCTAAACATCATCCTATGAAGATAAACTTCGACTGATTTCCTTAATTTTGTATCATTCAAATAATAATATTTAGTATTCCTATGATATTTAATAAAAATACAACTTAATCACATCTTCCTACCTTCTACAATTAATCATTAATTTAGAGTGCTCTAATATGAAATTTACCTTTTTAACATCAGCTTTATTGAGTTCTATTTTAATACTAACAGGCTGTGTATCAACACCTAACTTAAATCATCAAACACAAATACCTAAAGAAATCAAAGCAAACCTAAGCTCTGATAAAGCAATTATTGCCTATTTTAGTCGATCAGCAGATACGTCTTATTCAAATGAAGATGCTGATATAGATTCGAGTTATTCAGCACTTCCTGTCCCTAACGGTTACTATCGCGTACTGCTTGGACGTAATGCTCAAGGGCATTTCTTAGTTCAAGATTTTTATCTATCAACGCATACACCTCAGTCATCTCCTGCATGGGTATTAGAGCCTTATCAGCTCTTTAGTTTTTCTGGTAGTGACGTAGACGGACCTGTAACGCTTTATTTAGAAAATGGAAAAATTGTTGCAAAATTCATCAATAAAAATAGTGTAGCAATTGAAAGTGAAGAATTCTATCCAAATGGTCAGATTGGCGCTAAATATGTTTTAGTAGATGGAAATAAGGCAAAAAATCAGCTTTGGTATGCATCTGGGAAAAAAGCAGCGGAATATATAATAGATTCAGACAATACCATTATTTCATCGCAGCAATGGTTAGAAGATGGTACACCCTCTAATGACTTTGAAAAAATTATAGAAAATGTTTATGCACTTCTTGATCCAGAATTTTAAACATTATAAAAAAGGCGCTTAAGCGCCTTTTTTACTTATTCGATATTACTTTTTCGAATCATTATTTCCAAAAAGTGGTCCCATACCACCGCCACCACCGAATTGTTTCTGCAATCCACCCAGTGAGCGCATCATTTTTGCCATTCCAGATGGATTAGCAAATTTTTTCATCATTTTTGCCATTTGTGCATGTTGTTTAATTAATTTATTAATTTCAACAACATCCATTCCACAACCAGCGGCAATACGCTTTTTACGACTCGGATTCATTAAATCAGGATTACGACGTTCTTTAATGGTCATCGACTGAATAATGGCTTGCATTTTTTTAACTTGCTTTTCAGGGTTCGCTTGCGCAAGAGCATCTTGAATACCAGAACTATTCATGCCAGGTAACTTATCTAAGAAACCCATCATACCGCCCATGCTATTCATTTGCTCAAACTGCATTAGCATATCTTCAAAATTGAAGTTTCCGCCTTTTTGCAGCTTTTTCGCCATTTTTTCTGCTTTTTCTTTGTCGACTTTACGCTCAAGTTCTTCGACTAAAGAAAGTACATCACCCATCCCCAAAATACGTTGTGCGATACGTTCTGGATGGAATGGTTCTAAGGCATCAAGCTTCTCGCCCATTCCTAAGAATTTAATTGGCTTCCCGGTAATTGCACGAACAGAAAGTGCAGCACCACCTCGGGCATCACCATCGGTTTTCGTTAAAATTACACCTGTTAGTGGTAATGCATCATTAAATGCTTTTGCAGTATTTGCCGCATCTTGCCCAGTCATGGCATCAACAACAAATAATGTTTCAGTCGGTTTAATGGTTGCATGAAGTTGCTTGATTTCATCCATCATGTCGTCATCGACATGTAGACGACCTGCTGTATCGACAATTAAAACATCAGCAAACTGTATTTTTGCTTGTTCAATTGCACGAATTGCAATATCAATTGGTTTTTCATTGGCATTTGAATCAAAAAAGATTGCGCCAACTTCGCCTGCAACAGTTTGTAACTGTTTAATCGCTGCAGGACGATAAACATCCGCAGAAACCATGGCTACTTTTTTCTTTTGACGCTCTTGTAAGAATCGCGCCAATTTCGCTGCTGTTGTCGTTTTACCAGCCCCTTGTAGGCCTGCGAGTAAAACAACAACAGGAGGTTTTGCAGCGAGGTCAAGGCTTTCATTAGCCTCTCCCATCATTTTTGTTAATTCGTTATGAACAATTTTAACGAATGCTTGGCCAGGAGATAACTGAGTCATCACCTCTTGACCCAATGCTTCTTCCTTAACTTTCGCGATGAACTCACGAGTTACAGGTAATGCAACATCGGCTTCAAGAAGTGCCATACGCACTTCACGTAACGTATCTTTAATATTGTCTTCGGTTAGCTGCCCTGAGCCAGTAACATTTCTTAAACTCTGCGTGAGTCGTTCTGTTAAGGTATCAAACATTGCAAAATCCGCGTAAAATAACCAGTAGCAAAATATTCTTTCTTAATTTAGAAAATTTATGCTTAAGATGCTATAGGATACTTTAGTTCGCGTAGAATTTATATAAATGAATTTTTATCATCCTGAAAAAGGTTTGACATGATTAGCCTCCCATTGGTTTATACAGTCTTAGCATTAGTCGCTTATACCACCGGTTTTTGGTATTTGTTTCTTCGTTTAATGTCTAAAAGTGAAATTAATCACTGGCTCATTGGCCTAATATTAGGGATTGGTCTTATTCTTCACGGCACAGTGCTTTATCAAGATATTATTACACCAGAAGGCGTAAATTATGATGTTTTTAATATCATTTCATTTACATCAGGCCTCATGCTTCTATTGAGCATATTATTCAGCACCTATCGCCCTGTCATTACAGTCAATTTGATTGGGATTCCTGTTGCTGCAACAGGATTGATTCTTGGGTTTGCTTTTAGTCAACCTAACAATTTTGTTGAAACACATTCCGTCAGCTTAGATGTTCATATTATTTTATCCTTAGCAGCCTATATTGTTTTACTGATGGCAACCATTCAAGCGGTGATTTTATGGTTTCAAGATCGTGAACTTAAAAATAAACAAAAACGTAGAATTTGGGTCAATTTACTTCCATCATTTCAAGCAATGGAATCGCTCTTATTCGACATGCTGATCGTAGGATTCACATTATTAACGATTGCACTTGGTTTTGGTTTTTTAACCATTGATAATTTTTTTGGTCAACACTTGGCACATAAAACCGCATTTAGCATTATTTCTTGGTTTATTTATGGCTCATTATTAATCGGTCATTATAAGTTTGGCTGGCGAGGACAAAAAGCAATTCGTTTTACCATTTTAGGTTTTTTCTTATTAGCCTTAGGATTTATTGGTTCAAAGTTTGTATTGGAGATGATTTTAAATCGCTAAAATAAATTTTTAACTCCTCTTTTTATATTTTATCTCACGAGAAGTTTCCTCTTTTATAATGCCAAGATGAATGACTAAGCTATGCTTATTTTTAGCATCTAAGCGAATATAATCTCTTGTTTTTAAGAATTATTATTTAAAAATTAAATCTGAATATAAAATCAAATAAAAATTATTGTTGCTCTGGAAAATAATAAAATATTCATAGATAAAATACAAAATCACAACACCATAGGTCAATATTAGTTGATTTATATCACATATTTTTTAATTTAAAACTGATAAAATCACTTAAAAATAGGGACAACAACATGAAGTTTTCAAAATATATTTATCTCTCATCATGTATTCTTTTTAGCCAATCATTACTTGCGAATAGCTTTTTAGATTCTTTTAGTGGTGAACCGCGAATTAATGCCAATATTTATGTTTTTGCAGCGGATGTTGATGGCACCTTAAGTGATAAAAATATTCAATATAAAGTCGATCAATCTTTTAACGATACATTAGAACATCTTGATCGTGTTTTTATGGGTTTTTTAGATATTAATAAAGGAGACTGGGGACTTTATATCGATAAAAAACTGGTTAAAACATCAGAAGATAATGATGTCATTAACATTCCTATCGCAGTCAATACGAAACTCGATCAAACCAGTTATGGCGTTTATTATCGCGCCTATAAATCTACTGAACTCAATGCATTTAAACAACCTAAACTATTAATAGAACCGACTATTGGTCTTCACCACACAGATGCTAAAGCAACATTATCGGCATTTAATATCACCAAAAATGCCAACATCGATTGGAATGAATTCTTTTGGGGCGCACGTTTCAGGTACAACTTCGACTCTCCTTGGAACATTGCATCTGAACTCACCATCGGTGAAAAAGATACCATTTCTGCCCATGCTTATTTGGGATATAACATTCCTTTCTTTAAACGCCCACTCAATGTAAGAGTCGGTTATCGTTATTTAAAACAAGATTATCAATCCAATGATTTCCATTGGGACATTCGCCAAAGAGGTCCAGTTATTGGCATCAATTTACCTATTTATTAAAGGATAGAGCAACATGAAACATAAATTTAAAAAAGCACTTTGCGCAGTTGCCATTCTCTTAGCTGGAGAAGCAGCTATGGCATGTACTCGAATCGTCTACTTAGGTGAAGATAACAACATCATGACAGCCAGATCAATGGACTGGAAAACTGATGTTGGCACCAATATTTGGATCCTACCGAATAACGTAAAACGTACAGGTCTAGCTGGTCCTAAATCAATTGAATGGACTTCAAAATATGGCAGTGTTGTTGCAACAGGTTATGATATTTCAACAACAGATGGCATTAATGAAAAAGGCTTAAATGCAAATTTACTTTGGTTAGTTGAATCTCAATATCCAAATGTTAAAAGCAGTAAGAAACCGCCTTTGAGTATTTCACTTTGGGCACAATATGTTTTAGATAATTTCGCCACAGTCGATGAAGCAGTCAAAGCCCTTGAAAAAGAGCCTTTCGTGATAGTTACAGATGCTGTACCAGGTCAAGATCGCCTTGCAACCTTACACTTGTCTATTTCTGATGCAACGGGCGACAGTGCAATTGTTGAATATATTAATGGCAAACAAGTCATTCACCACAGCCGCAAATATCAAGTGATGACAAACTCGCCTACATTTGATCAACAACTGGCTTTAAATACATACTGGCAACAAATTGGCGGAACGGTAATGTTACCTGGGACAAACCGTGCTTCAGATCGTTTTGCACGCGCATCATTCTATATTAATGCGATCCCACAAAAAGCCTCAACTAAAGATAGCCTTGCCAGCGTATTTAGTGTGATTCGTAATGCATCTGTACCTTTTGGAATTAATACAGAAGCTGAACCTAATATTTCCTCAACGCGTTGGCGTACTGTGGTCGATCATAAAAATGGCTTATATTTCTTTGAATCTGCATTATCTCCAAATGTATTCTGGGTAGATCTCAAAGAAATTAATTTTAGCAATGGCAAAACTCAAAAACTCGAACTTGGTCCAGATCAGTCGATTATCTATTCAGGTAAAGCCAATGCTTCATTTAAAGATGCGAAACCATTCACTTTCCTAGGTGCACAACTTTAAACTCCTGTATATCAAACAGATTGAGAACACTCAATCTGTTTGAAAACCCTACATTCATCTCAATCTACTATCTTCTACATACAGATAAGCTTGTGTTACAACATGTATTATTTCTATTCACTAAATTCTTAATCTATTAAACAGTTTGTTTTTCATACAAACCCATGTAAAATGGTACTCTCCTCTTTCCCGTTAAATTGAGTTACGCCAATGAAGTAAGTTTATTTTCCGTCAAATTTCTTTTTTATTTTTTTGACGTGCAAAATAAAGCTTATTTTATTACTCAATCATCATTATAAAATTTATTTTGTACGTCCTGTATTTGGGAGTCTTATATGACCCAACAGGCTTGTATTATTCAACAACTCAGCGTGCAATTCGCTTTTGAATCTTTGTTTGAAAACCTAAATTTTCAACTTCCTTTCGGGCAATGTTCCAGTTTAATTGGTCGTAATGGTCAAGGAAAGTCGATCTTAATGTCCTTACTCACACAGTCGCTACTGCCTACCTATGCAACAGGATTCATCACTTGGCAAACACCCTTTGCGTACCTCCCTCAAATGCAACGCCTAAATGTTACAACAATTGCTGAAGCCTTAGATATACAGCATTTACACCTGTGTTTTACCCGAATTGAACATGGTATTGCAGATTTCAAAGATTATGAAATCGTTGAAAACTTATGGCATTTACCATCCGAATGGCAGACCTTACTTGAGCATGCAGGGCTGCCGACAAATCTAGACACAATCATTTATCATTTAAGTGAAGGACAAAAAACCAAACTTGCACTTTGTCGTTTGTTTTTACTTAAAGATCATTATTTATTATTGGATGAGCCGAGTAATCACTTAGATCAAAACAGTCAACAATGGTTGATAGACAAAATACAAAATCACCCCGCAGGATGCTTAGTCATCAGCCATGATCGTCACCTTTTAGACCAAATACATCATACTTTTGTTCTCAATAATTTTGGTTTAACAGAATACCATTGTAACTATTCACAATATAAACAATTATCTGACTTAGAATTAGAGGCGTTGCAATATGAAATTAAACAACAAAAACATGACTTAGTGAAATTAGAAAAATATAAATCGACTCAATTGGAAAAATCAGCACATAAACGCAAAATTTTTGAAAAAACCAAGCAATTAAGAAAGGAGCCTGATAAATTTATTCTTCATGCTAAAAAAACTCAGGCGCAAAATGCAGAAGCGAGACTCAACCAACAATTTTTAAATCAAAAATCCTTAAAACAGCAAATCATGACAGAAAAGAAAACATTAATTGAAAAAATTAAACCACAAAGTTTTTCTTTTGATGTCGCTCAAGTAAAAAATATGGAAATATTGCGCCTAAAACACATCAATCTTCCTCATTGTCAGCTCAATCCAATCAGTTTATCGCTCAATTCAAATGAAAAAATACATTTAACTGGAAAAAATGGTATTGGAAAATCCATTTTACTCAAATTCATTGATCAAACTTCTTCATCAACACCCAAGATATTTAAAAATGTAAATAGCTTTTACTTAGATCAAAATTTTAGTTTTCTTAAAATGCATTTGAATGCGATTGAAAATCTACGTCAATTTAATACCAAACTGACAGATCAGGAATTTCGTACACAACTTGGAAAAATTCGTTTAAGAACCGATAAAGCTTTAATGCCAATTTCTCAACTCAGTGGAGGTGAACAATTAAAAATTGCACTACTGTGTATAGCACTCAGTCAAAATCCTATTGAATTATTACTTTTAGATGAACCAGAAAATCATTTAGATATTGATTCAAAAATTTTATTTGCCAGTGCCATTCGCTCTTTTACTGGGGCAATCATTCTCGTTTCACATGATTCCTACTTTGTAAAAGAATGTGGAACCTCTGAGCATTTCTCATTAGATGATTTCAAAATTGCTTAATTCAATTTCATCTCATGTTCAATTGCAGATTGACTTCGATAGAAGTGATCTGCAATACCTTATAACATGATCCTTTCTTTCTCACTTTTTAGCTCACTTATCACTAGACAGCTTTTGACTATTTGCGTATAACACCGTTTTCATTGTTCAAGGATTAATACGTTGAAACTTGTGCTTGCACCCATGGAAGGTTTAACAGATCCAATTATGCGAGATGTACTGACATCTGTCGGAAACTATGACTGGTGTGTAACTGAGTTTATTCGTGTGACCGATTCCGTACTGCCAGATCATATCTATCATACCTATTGCCCTGAACTTAAAAATCATGGGAAAACGGCGGCTGGAACACCTGTACATGTTCAGTTCTTAGGAAATAATCCTGAAATGTTAGCAGCAAATGCAATTCGTGCCGTTGAGCTTGGTGCACCAGCCATAGACATGAATTTTGGTTGTCCTGCCAAAACTGTGAATCGTCATCGTGGTGGATCGGTATTACTTGATGAACCCAATGTCGTGTATGAATTGGTCAAAGCGGTCAGAGATGCTGTCCCCTCTCATATTCCTGTTTCTGCCAAAATGCGTTTGGGATACATGGATCGTAACTTTACATTAGACAATGCACATGCCATTGAAGATGCAGGTGCAAGCTGGCTTACAGTGCATGCACGTACCAAAGCTGAAGGCTATACACCTCCTGCATTTTGGGATCAACTCCAACCCATTCATGAAGCATTGAATATTAATGTTATTGCAAATGGCGAAATTTGGACCAATACAGATGCAAAACAATGTCAGCTGGAATCTGGTTGTCAAGACTTAATGATTGGTCGTGGTGCTGTTACAACACCTGATCTAACATTATGTATCCGACAAAATACAGATCAAGCAATTTTAAATTGGACAGACTTAATTGAACTGCAAATTAAATTTCTAAATGGTTCATATAAAAAAGAAATGAATATGGTTGGTCGTTATAAACAGTGGTTAGGAATGATGTCTAAGCATTATCCAGAAGCTAAATTATTATGGGATGACGTTAAACGTATTAAACCTCTAGAAGATATTATTGATAAATTAAAATCAACAGCTTAAATAAGCTACGACTCAGAAGAATAGAAACTTTTCTATTCTTCTATAAAATGAATTTATCGCAGATTCATATAATCTGCACGTAAAAAAGCTAAATCATAACTTGCAGTCGCCAAAGCCAAGACACGACGCTCAAATTCTTGCCACAAGGGCTTGACATGCTCAGCTTGAATTCCTAAACCACTTTCACTCGCAAAATATTTATTTTTTTCACAAAGTTTTAAGGCATGATAGAGTTTACGACCATTGCTTGCATCTGTATGTAGACGTACACGTTTAGACAATACAAAACTTTCTGCAAGTACAACATTTGCAAATGGCAGCATTGGAACTAAAATTTGATCTAACTGAGCATCTAGTCGTTTCCAAACCGTATGTTGCTGCTCTAAGGTAAATGTATTCCAACGAATGACTTCGTGATTAAAACGTCGGCATCCACGACAAACAGAATCACCAAACACAGTAGAACAACGACCTGCACAAGGTGTTAAAGATGGAATTCGACGATGATCACTCAAAATAATGCTCTTATTCTTTAAACTAAAACACACTATATAGTATAGTGCATATCACTATAATACCATATGTAGTATCTCAAATAAAAACCCCTCAATAGTATAGAAAACACTCAACATTCAATCAATTTTAAAATCATTTGATTTAATTCGTATCTCTATTAGGGCAATATGGATATTAAAATATTTAAGCCAAATAAACTAAAAATTAAACCAACAATTTTATTAATTGAATGAACATACTGGCTATATAACTGAATAAATCGAGCTTGAGATAATAGTATTACGACAAATGAATACCAAATACCAGAAATCATCACAACACTGAGTAAGACTAAAACAATGAAAATATAGTTGAAATGTGAAATATTAATTCCTGCAAAAATACTGGTAATAAAAATCAGTGTTTTAGGATTTGTGATATTGATGGTAAATCCTTGTAAAAAAATATTCTTAGTCTTGTTTTCAACTTCATCATACTGCATCTGTCCTTTTTGCTGTCCAAAAATATTTTTCAAACCCAAATAAAGCAGATAAAACCCACCTAATAATTGAATACATAAATAAAATATAGGGTAGTTAAGGAAAACCTGATGCATGCCAATAAAACAAGCTAAGAACCAGAATAGCGTTGCAATAATAATTCCTAATATAGCTAAAAATGCTTTTTTCTTTTGCCCTGCCGTCGCTAAACTCATCGTCAAAATAAAATTCGGTCCAGGCGTGATTACAGCTAAAGACCAAATCACCATAATTTTAAGTAGAATTTCAGACATAAATATAGATCAATACTTTAATTAAATAATGCTTTAAGACAGATCAGAAACTGATTTATCTATTTTGTTTAATGGTTTTTTATAAACTAAATAAACGCCCAGCAATATGGCACTTATTCCAAGTAGATCTAAAGAACCAAGCTCAACTCTAAAAATAATGAAATCTAAAATTAGGGTAACCAACGGAACCAAATAGAATAAACTGGTTACATTCACCAAATTCCCAGACTGCAATAATTTATAAAAAATCAATTGTGCTAAAACAGAAACTATAATTCCAAGCCAGAAAACAGGTAACCAAAAATTCCAACTGACGTCAAAATTAAATGTTTGGAATGGGATAATCACTGCAAATATAACCAAAGCGACGGCATATTGTAGAGGTAATACTTGCCATGGTTTATCTTTAATATTTTTTTGTAAAATGGCACCTAATGTAATACTTCCCAAACAAAGTAATGCACAAATCGTTGCCCACAGTGATAATTTATTAACAAAAATACTATTATAAACTAAACAAATAATTCCTATAAAGCTTAATACGAGTCCGATTAATTTCAGCTTAGAAAAGCTTTTCTCTGTGATAAAGAATGATAAAATCGGCTGTAATGCTAAAATTGTTGCCAATAAACCAGGTGAAATACCATAATCTAAAGATAAAAAATAAAATAAAGTATAGCCTGCAATCAGAAATAACCCTGTAAAAACAATATATTTCCATGATGTTTGATTTGGATAGTACGGCAATTTATTTTTCACGCAATAAATTAGAATAACTACAGTCGCAATTAAAAATCGAAAGAATAAAAATGCAATGACGCTGCCATAATGTAACCCCCATTTGGTAAAAATAGCAGCACTTCCCCATAATGTAACAAATACGCCAATATTTATTACATTCTCAAATTTCAGGCTCATGAAAATTACCTTATCAATACTTTAAAACGATTGGAATTACAAAAGATTAGATCTTAATATTTTGCTGTCGTGGCGTTTGCAAAATATTTTCAGCCATTTTTCGCGCCATGATCAGCTTATCACTTGAGCTTTCTAGACCTGCTCGAGCAATAGAACCTTCTAAAAGAAATGAAAGCAAACTGGCAATATATTGAACTTGTTGCGTATCTTGAAAAATCATCTTTAAATGTACAGTTAAAATATCTTCAACTTCATCTTTATGAAGTTTGACTGCCATACGTTCTGGACTATTTGAAGCAAACTCAGCAGCAGCATTTAATAAACCACAGCCTCGGAATCCATTTTCATACGCATCTTCCGCATGATCACGATAGGCATCAAAAACCGCTAAAATGCCTTCTTGTGGTGAGGTTGCTTGTTGCAAGCGTTTTTCATATAACGCTAACCATTCAGCATGTCGTGCTTCGATATAAGCCGTAATTAAATCGGCTTTTGATGGAAAATTATTATAAAGCGACATCTTTGCAACTGCCGCTTTATCCGTAATCATATTAATTCCCGTTTGATTAATTCCTTGATTATAAAAAAGCGTACTCGCTGCTTCTAAAATCTTTTCTTTCGCTGTTTTTGTATTCATCACAATATCTGGGTAGACTGGTATATATAATAATACATTAAAATACAACTAAAACAATATGCAAATAAAACTCTAAAAATGAATTCATCATTAAAAATATAATATATTGATATATATAATATTTATTTAAATTCTCTCAATTAAATATTCATCCAATAGACTCACCACGTACTTTCTCGCAAATTTTAATCATTCAGGTTAGAATATGCGCCTTATTTTTTCCTTTTTACGTATTGGAGTTTTCCATGAACGCTACTGTAGAACAGCTTGCACCTGTAGAACAGCAAGCGACGGCTAGTTGGGTTGTTGCAGCACTTTATCAATTCAAAGAAGTTCAAGATCCTGCAGATCTTCAGCAACGTCTTTTAGATTTAGTCAAAACAATTAAACTATGTGGAACACTCATCGTAGCGAATGAAGGAATTAATGGCACGGTTGCTGGTGATCAAGCTGCAATTGATACGATTCATCAATTCCTTCTTAATGAGGGCTTTCAGACAATGGAATATAAAGAGTCCTTCAGCGCTGAAAAACCATTTCGTAAAATGAAAATTAAATTAAAAAAAGAAATAGTTACTCTAGGGGTTGATGTTAAACCACGTGATCTTGTCGGTCATTATCTTGACCCTAAAGAATGGAATGAGCTGATTGCTCGTGATGATGTTATTTTAATTGATACACGTAATGACTACGAATATGAAGCAGGTACATTTAAAGGTGCCATTGACCCAAAAACAGAAACCTTCCGTGAGTTTCCTGAATATGTGAAAAAAGAACTCGAACAGCATAAAGATAAAAAAATTGCGATGTTCTGTACAGGTGGTATTCGTTGTGAAAAGTCAACCTCTCTTTTACTTCAAGAAGGTTTTAATGAGGTCTACCATCTTAAAGGCGGAATTCTAAAATATCTTGAAGAAACGCCTGTAGAAGAAAGCTTATGGGAAGGTGAATGCTTCGTATTTGATGGACGTACTGCGGTTACACATGGGATGGAAGAAGGTCAAAATACAAAATGTCATGCATGTGGCTGGCCGCTTCTTCCCGAAGATATTTTATTATCTAGCTATGAACATGGTGTGTCATGTAAATATTGTGTTGATAAAACAACTGTCAAACAAAAAGAAGGCTTCCGTATGCGTCAATCACAAATTGTCGCGGCAAAACGTAAACGTCTTTAATATCTAGTATAAAAAGATACATAAACCCTCAATAGAGGGTTTTTTATTTACTTAATAAAAACTTAAATCATAACGAATATACACCAAGCTGTATTACAACAGAGTTTAGAAAAATTTAAAATTTGAGATAATTATTTTACCACCCATCCTAAGAAAAATAGGTGAAGATCATGCAAAAACCGAGCATTCAGCTATATAAAAAGAATATTGCTCATCACAACAAAGGGAGAGGTATGCCAATAGCATCAAAAAGTCACCATCAAATTAAAGTAAAAGATGAGAATTATGATTTCCATATTTTTATTGCAATACTTGGTGCAGTTATTGGAGGAATAATCGCCTTATTCATTGTTTATTTACTCCGCTTCAATATTTTGAGCTATACCTCTTTTGTGATTATCCCCATAAGCGTCGCTTTATTATTACGAAAAATTTATCTTCGAACGTTAGTCAATATTGGGAATCAAGCAGATAAAGAATAAAATACCAATTTAATAAAAAACTAATTACTTTTTATTTCATATTTTAAATACCTAAAAAGACTGAAACCGTATGAATATACAAAACTGGGTTCTCTTCATTATGGAGCAATTAGGATATATTGGAATTGCTTTTTTAATGTTTCTAGACAATATATTTCCTCCTATTCCCTCTGAAATTATTATGCCTTCAGCGGGTTATTCTGCATCACGAGGTCAACTTATTTTAATTGGTGTAATTATCGCGGGTAGCATAGGTTCATTGGTTGCTGCTTCAGTTTTATATTGGCTTGGTTATAAGGTGAAACAAGATCGTATGTTTCGATTTATAGACAATTATGGTCAATATGTTTTTCTTAAAACTGATGATGTAAAAAAATCTTTAGCTTGGTTTGAACAATATGGTTATAGAATCGTCTTCTTTGGACGAATGATTCCCGCAATGCGTTCTATTATTAGCATACCTGCGGGTATGAACCGAATGCCATACGGAAAATTTATGTTTTTTAGTAGCATTGGCACTATAATTTGGACCACTTTTTTAGCCTGTATTGGTTATTATTTTGGTGAAAATCAAATATTCATGCAACATATTTTCAGACAAGCCAGTAATATCATTATTGCAATTTTACTTGTAGTTTTATTATTTATTCTATACCGTAAATATCAACAAAAATGAGTAATTAAGTCGTTTACTGGAATATATTTATGCAAAAATATCTTAAAAAATTTGCACTATTTTATAGCATATCATTGATTATTATTTGCTTAATTCTTATCTTCATGATTCCCCTAACATCGCTTACCTTCATCGCTATTCTGATTTTTTCAGCTTTTTTTTCAGCATCTCAATTTGTTAAAGCTGAGCATCGCCTACCAACAAAAGAAGAAAAACATCTATTGGTCTGGGGAAATAGCGCAATCGCAATTATCATCGAATGTTTTCTTGCATTTTTTCTTGTTATTATTAACCCAAATGCCGAGCAAATACTCCAAGCTGCTGAAAAAATAGGAATCTTTGGTTATGCTGCAATTATGTTATTTTTAGTTGCAGTACATGCTGCTATATTTTTTATTGCTTATGGCTGGATTGCAACATTTTCTTTAAAGCGTATTAATAAAGCTTAAGATGAAAAAAGCACCGATTACGGTGCTTTTTATTTAATTTGGTGTGTGATACATCAAATAAAGTTCATTCAAATTATCTGGTATTTCTTCAGCGAGCTCATCCATCAATTGACCATTACGACGGAACGTTTCCATCTGAGAATCTTCTTCATCTACACCACTAAATACCATGATTGGTAGTGTTAAATCTACAAGCTGTTCTTCAAACTCTGGTGTAAACCAAGCATCTTCATTGAGGAACATTGCATCAACAAAACCAACACTCCAATCACCTAAGCTAGACTCAACATCTGCTTCTTCAATTTCAAAAGGAAACTCAATTCCTTCTTCATTGGCTAAATTTTGACGAATTGCATCTAACCAAGTATTAATTTGGGCAATTATTTCTGTTGGTATTTTTTTCTGATTTCCATCAAACAGTTCACTTAACCATTTATCGAATTTCGGCCCAACCGCAATTGCACATAAAAAACCATGAGTCGCTGCAAAATCTAGACCGAACTCGTTTTGGTCACCATCTAGATATTCACTTAACTGGTCTAAATCTAAAGCACTCATTTAAAATCCAAATTCAGATACTAAAATACAAGCTTAACATTATGCCATGTTTTATGAACTTTTTAGTTAATCTTCGTCATCAAAGTCATCATCATCGAAATCATAATCAAAATCTTTGAGTTCACGCTCCAAACGACGTTGTGCTAATAAATCATCAATTAGGCGACGTTTTTCTAATGATTCTTTCGCACTAATTTTACTTGATGCTTCATCAAAACTTGCATCATCATCACCGTAGTTATCATCTAGTTCAAAATCTGTCGAAGACACTAAAACTACCTCAGAGTGAAAAAATTATATGGTCTACGGCGTATTTATATAGGATTTAAAAGAATGTCAAGTTTTTTTCCTAAAATTCCATGTTATTTTCATTTTTTCACAATTCTCACTAACTTTTTATGAAATAAATACACATAAAAGATAGATTTAATTTATGATAAAATATTAAAATAATGATGTGATGAAAGCGACCATTTTTACAAGAGTAATTATTCATCAACTTGAATTTATCAACTTCAACCCCATATCCAATTTTAGTTGCAGATTCAGATCATTTTATTATTTTCAGGTTTGACCGATCAATTTAGAAGCTATTTTATTATCATAAATTGTGCTATCATGCACGGTTTTTCACTGCCACAGATTCAACGAAGAGTAAGCAAAGATGAGCGATATGACTTCCCCTACTTCTCAAGTAGCGGCTCTGATTAGCCGAGGCAAAGAGCAAGGTTACTTAACTTACGCTGAGGTTAACGATCATCTCCCAGACTCGATCACAGAAAGCGAACAAATTGAAGATATTATTCAAATGCTTCAAGACGTTGGTATTCCTGTGCACGAACGTGCGCCTGAATCTGATGATACAATGTTCGAAGATACAGCAGAAGCTGCTGATGAAGTTGCAGAAGAAGAAGCAGCAGCAGTACTTGCATCTGTAGAAAATGAACCAGGTCGTACAACCGACCCAGTCCGTATGTATATGCGTGAAATGGGAACAGTTGAATTGTTAACTCGCGAAGGCGAAATTAGTATAGCAAAACGTATTGAAGAAGGTATCCGTGATGTTCTTCATTCTATTGCATACTGGCCGAATGCAGTTGAAGTTGTATTAGCAGAATATAATGATTATGAAACAGGTGAGCGTCGCCTCGCCGATATCCTTTCAGGTTATCTCGATCCTGAAAGTGATGAAGAAATTCCAGAAGTTCTAGAAGATGAAGCTGAACTTGAGACAGAAGAGACTTCTTCAAATAAACCCACTAAAGACGTTAAATTAGACGATGATGATGAGGAAGAAGAAGCTGAAAGTGATGATGATTCTGAAGGCGAATCTGGCCCAGATCCTGAAATTGCAAAAATGCGTTTTACTGAACTAGCAACTGCATGGGAAAATACCAAAGCTGTATTAGCTAAAAATTCACGTAGCAGCAAAGAAGCTGAAGAAGCACTTGAGAGCTTAGCAAGTGTATTTATGATGTTTAAATTTACACCGCGTTTATTTGACATTATTTCAGAAATGATTCGCGGTACACACGAACAAATTCGCCTCTCTGAACGCGAAGTTATGCGTTACGCTGTTCGTCGTGGTCGTATGGATCGTACTCAATTCCGTACCTCTTTCCCAGGACAAGAATCTAACCCTGCATGGTTAGAAGAACAAATTTCAAAAACACCTGCAGATATGCGCGGGTATTTAGAAAAAGTACGTCCAGATGTGCTTGCTTTCCAACAAAAAATTGCTGATATTGAAAATGACTTGAGCCTGAGCGTTAAAGAAATTAAAGAAATTTCTAAACGCATGGCAGTTGGTGAAGCGAAAGCTCGTCGCGCTAAAAAAGAAATGGTTGAAGCTAACTTACGTTTAGTGATTTCAATTGCGAAAAAATACACCAATCGTGGTTTACAGTTCCTTGATTTAATTCAAGAAGGTAATATTGGCTTAATGAAAGCCGTAGATAAGTTTGAGTATCGTCGTGGATACAAGTTCTCAACTTATGCAACATGGTGGATTCGTCAGGCTATTACACGTTCAATTGCAGACCAAGCACGTACGATTCGTATTCCAGTCCATATGATCGAAACCATTAACAAAATCAACCGTGTATCTCGTCAACTTCTGCAAGAAATGGGACGTGAGCCAACACCTGAAGAATTAGGTGAACGCTTAGAGATGGATGAAGTTAAAGTTCGTAAAGTATTAAAAATTGCCAAAGAACCAATTTCTATGGAAACACCTATTGGTGATGATGAAGATTCACATCTTGGTGATTTCATTGAAGATGGCAATATCACCTCGCCAATTGATGCTGCAACCTCTGAAGGCTTAAAAGAAGCGACACGCGAAGTTCTTGAGAACTTAACAGAACGTGAAGCAAAAGTTCTAAAAATGCGCTTTGGTATTGATATGCCAACAGACCATACATTAGAAGAAGTTGGTAAGCAATTTGATGTAACACGTGAACGTATTCGTCAAATTGAAGCGAAAGCTTTACGCAAGCTTCGTCACCCTTCACGCTCTGAACATTTACGTTCATTCTTAGAAAATGACTAATCCAACATCATCTTCAATGGAAACTTGAATTTTTAACTAAAGTCTCCATTTAATTTCTAAGATAGACATTAACGCCTGCCTCTCAGCAGGCGTTTTGACGATATAAGGATTGCCAATGACTGACCGTACTCCATCTCGTGAATTACAAGAACATTTATGGGTATTCCCTATGGATTATCCAATCAAGTTAATTGGTCTTGCTGGTGATGATTTACATAATGCTGTAGCTAAAATTTTTATTAAACATTTCCCTGATTTTAAAGCAGACAGTATGACGATTACGCCATCAAAAACAGGAAAATATCACTCCATTACAGCTCAACTTCGATTTGATGAACTTGAACAAGTTCATGCCGTTTATGCTGACTTAGCGGCATGCCCATTAATTAAAACTGCACTATAGTCAGGAATGATCTGATTAAAAAAACACGCATTAATGCGTGTTTTTTATTTCATCTCTTATTTATAATTAATTTAAAACGATCAAATATATCTCAATTATTTAGATTACTGACCTATTTAGCCTATATCATATGCTAACTCGAACTGATATCCATTTATTCGGCTCAAAAGTCAGCAAAAATTAAATTTAACCCTCCAATCAGAACAATAATTGACTATAATTAAATGAATAGGCTTTTTTAAGGTAGATTTTCGTTGAGTACGGACTTAAAACCCAAATTAAATATTCGTGTTTACCAAAATCTAACTTCTTACGAAAGTCGCTTTCAAGAAATGAAACATTTGACTGCTGAACGTGATGAAACTTCAGATGATGAGCTTTGGATTTTGCAACATCATGATGTTTTGACTCAAGGACAAGCAGGAAAACCAGAACATATTTTAATTCCCTCTACCATCCCAATTGTACAAAGTGATCGTGGTGGACAAGTCACATGGCACGGCCCTGGTCAACTTGTTATCTACTTTATGTTTGATCTCAATCGTTTAGGATGGAATGTTCGAACTTTAGTTTCTTATGCTGAAAACTTAATGATCACTTTGTTAAAACGCTATCATATTAATGCTTACGCAAAACCTGATGCACCTGGTGTTTATGTCAATGAGCAAAAAATTGGTTCGCTCGGTTTTAAAATTCGTAAAGGACGCAGCTATCATGGCTTAGCATTAAATGTCGATTGTGACTTATCTGGTTTCCAGACGATTAATCCATGTGGTTACGCAGGCTTAGAAATGGTACGTATAATGGATTTAATCTCCGATTATCCTAAATTTAATGATTTAAGTATTGATGTGATTGAGTCCCTAAAAGAGAGTGAGTACTTTAGTGATATTACTGTGCTTCAATATTGAGTAATGCCTTTACTTCGCACACAAAAACAAATAGAGTATTTACTCTAAAAATAAGATTACTTCCCAACTAAAAGGATGGATGTGTGATTTCAACTAAATCCGTAAAACCTGCATTACAACTTGCATACGTCAAACTCATGATGGATATTATTGGCCGCGGCTTAGTGATGGCAAGCCAAGTTGATGATGAAATAAAAAAAGAAATTGCAAAATTCCCAACAAATTTCATACTTTCAATGAATGTTTTTCCTAAAGGTCCAGCCTTCATTGCTCAAGTGACTGAAAATCACCAATTAAAATTACTGTCCACAACAGCGAAAAAACCTGATTTAACTATTACATTTAAGCATTTACACCATGCTTTTTTGGTTTTTTCTTTTCAGGAAAGTACCGCTCAAGCATTTGCAAATGATCGTATGATTGCAGATGGAGATCTATCTTATGCAATTCGCCTCGTTCGATGTTTAAATAAAATGGAATCTCTCATTTTGCCTAAACTGGTTGCAGAACTTGCCGTAAAAGAATATCCACCACAGTTAACTTTAAAAGAAAAGCTGTTCGGTGCATCTAATATCTATTTTAAAATTGCACAATCATATTTCAAAGGGAATGTATAACATGTCAAAGCCATATTATGAGTTTTTTTGTCCTGTAAAAATCATTGCTGGTCACGCTGCCTTAGAACACATTCCTTTTGAACTTGCGACATTAGGCGCAAAGCGCCCTATGATTATTACCGATAAAGGTGTTCGAACCAATCACCTTTTGGCTCCGATTGAAGCTGCATTTGAATCTACAGAAACTGTGATTGGTTATATTTTTGATGACGTTCCACCAGACTCAAGCTTAGAGACAGTTCGTAAAGCTGCCCAACTTTATAAAGAAAATAATTGTGATGCAATTATTGCTGTGGGAGGTGGTTCAGTTATTGATACCTCTAAAGCAACCAATATTCTGGTCACTGAAGGTGGTGATGACTTGCTCAAATATTCAGGGGCACATAACCTCCCTCAAGCACTCCAACCATTTTTTGTTATTCCAACAACATCTGGCACAGGTTCAGAAGTAACCATGGTTGCTGTCGTTTCAGATCCAGAAAAAAACGTTAAAATGGCATTTGCTTCTTATTATCTAATGCCTCATGCTGCTATTCTTGATCCACGTATGACGCAAACACTGCCACCACACTTAACTGCTATGACTGCTATGGATGCCATGACACATGCCATTGAAGCTTATTCATGCATGGCACATAATCCCATTTCTGATGCTTATGCCACAGCAGCCATTAAAAAAATTGCCGACAACCTATTTAATGTTCTCGACACCCCAACTGATGCCCATGGTCGTTTAGAGCTTGCACAAGCTTCGACAATGGCAGGAATTGCATTTTCTAACTCAATGGTTGGATTAGTTCACTCACTCGGACATGCGCTTGGTGCGGTTGCGCATCTACCTCATGGCTTATGCATGAACTTATTCCTGCCTTATGTACTTGAATATAATAAAGAAGAAAATGGCGATAAAATTGCTGAGTTATTACTGCCCTTAGCCGGTGCAGACATTTATGCGCAAACCCCAGCACATTTGCGCGCAGATAAAGCCATTTCAATGCTTTTAGCAATTCGCGATCGCCTGTTCGTACTTGCAAAATTACCGCGCACCTTACAGGAAACAGGAAAGGTTACAGAAGATCAGTTAGATGAAGTTGCCGAAAAAGCGCTAAATGATGGTTCTATTATATATAACCCAAAAGAAGCGACTTTGGATGATTTAAAAACTATCTTAAAAAAAGCTTGGTAATTTAAAAAAAATAAGCGAATATAGCCAAAATTCAAGCCTGATGTTTTTTTAAACATTGGGCTTTTATATTGTAGATGATGATGCGACTTCTCTTTCGATATGAGTGGCATAATTTCTGCTAAAAAATCTTGGAAGACTACTGACAAAAGTGTGCATTTAAGATAGATTGGCGCTCTTTTGTTTGAAAGCACAGGGGGGATCGTTCGTCTCAAACGATCCTATAGAAACATGACTGATCCTTGATCAACGATTAAGAGGATACCGCCGTTGACTAATATTTCTGGGACTCAATCGGCAGCTAAACTGCAAAAAACGCTAGGTCTCTGGCATATCATTATTATTGGTTTAGCTTATATTCAGCCTATGACACTGTTCGATACTTTCGGACTGGTTGCTGAAGAGAGTAATTCACATGTACCAACCTCTTATATTATTGCCTTAGTTGCAATATTATTTACCTCTATTAGCTATGGTCATATGATCCGTCGTTATCCATCGTCGGGTTCAGCATATACCTATGCTCAAAAATCTATTCACCCGAATGTTGGCTTTATGGTGGGGTGGTCATCACTGCTTGACTATCTGCTCTCTCCAATGGTGAATATTATTCTGGCTATTATTTACTTAGAAGCACTTTTTCCTTCTGTAAACCATTGGGTTTGGGTCATTGTTTTAACTGCCTTTATGACTGGGGTTAATTTACGAGGTGCTCGCTTCGTCGCAAACTTCAACAGTTGGATTGTATTTGTACAGCTTATTGTAATCTCAATATTTACAGGATTACTCTTCTACAAATTAAATGCAGGCTTTAATGCTGATGGTACATTAACTGCTGAAGCACCTCAATTATGGAGCTTAGAACCTTTTTGGAATTCTCTAACATCCGTAGGTGCTTTAATTACGGGTGCAACATTACTGTGCTTCTCGTTTACCGGTTTTGATTCACTGAGTTCGCTTGCAGAAGAAACAAAAGATACTGAAAAGACTTTACCACGTGCAATCTTTTTAACCGCCTTAATTGCAGGTGTTATCTTTATTATCAGCTCTTACTTTATGCAATTATATTTTCCAAATAATCCAGCCACATACTTTAAGGATATTGCAGCGACTCAGCCAGAAATACTTTTGGTTGGAAATGGATTATTTTCTCCATTTACGCTCCACATGTTCCAGTTATTTATTACCGTAACATTCCAATCACTTGTGCTTTCTTTTGCAATTGTGACCGTGATGGCTTCTGGTATTTCAGCACATGCTGGTGTCTCTCGCCTCATGTATGTAATGGGTCGCGATGGTGTAATTAATAAGAAAATTTTCGGACATATTAGCCCTAAAAGTTTCACACCATCATACAACATCATGATTGTTGGAGCAGTTGCTTTGACAGCTGGATTCATGGATTTAGATATTGTAATTTCCATGATTAGCTTCGGTGCTTTAACTGCATTTACATTTGTTAACTTATCGGTAATTTCACGATATGCCTTAAGAGATGGACGCACCAAAAGCTTTAAAGAAATCTTTAGTTTTGTGATTATTCCACTTTTAGGCTTCATTAGTATTTTTGCAATGTGGCTTGAAATTGAAGAGACCGCTTTAAAATATGGCTTATGGTGGGCAATGTTTGGAATCATGTACTTAGGTTATAAAACCAAAGGATTCAAACAACCTGCACCACAACACAATGAATTTGATGATACTCACCACTAATCATCAAGCATTTAAAAAGGCGCTTTATGCGCCTTTTTAATATTTTATCCATTTATTTAACAATGCAGTTAAAGCCCATTTTTGTTGGAATCGTATTATTTTTTATTCCTAGTTGTTGAATAAATACTTGACGATTTTCAATATTTTTCTGATCAGTATCACTAAGTGACTCTTGGTTTTGACGCAAGAGTAAATAGGTATCATTAATCACACTTTGGAAAATATTACATATTTGCACTCTTTTAGATTGTTTCAGCATTTTACCTTGCCAAGTCCATTCAAAATCATCACGTGTGAGACGGCTCCCCCATTCTTCAATACTGGCATTTAAGCGTAATTTCATTACTTCTAATTTTTGTTTCGTATCTTCTTGTGTTAAAGATGGAAATGCTTGCTCTACGCTAGATATCTCAGATTCAGTAGGTGCTGCATGAACCATACAAAAGCTAGATATTGAAAATAAAATAACAGCGAGACTACCTTCAATAGGCTTTAAAAGGTATTGTTTGACCATTAAAAATATACTCTCAGTTTTTAAAATTCTTTCCAGCATATTCTTACATAAAATAGATGATATTTAATACAAAATATTTATTTGAATACCTAATCGAAATACTGTGATTCAGCTGCATCATTTATACAAATAGATTTTTTATTTAAGCTTATCTTTATGATAGTACATCACATACTTATTTTACTAATTAAAAAAGGTTACCACATGATAACCTCATTTAATCAAATTCAAAATTTTAGATTAATGCTTTAAAGTTCTGTTGACGCCATGCTTCATATAGAATAATTGCCGTTGCATTAGACAAATTTAAACTACGAGAGGTTTCTGCCATTGGTAATCTAATCCAGTGTTGCTGCGGAAACATCAACCTCACATGCGCTGGTAACCCACGTGTTTCTGGTCCCATGAGTAGCGCAATTGATCGATTTAAATCTGATGTGTGTGGTGTTTCAACACCTTTGGTTGTCAATGGATAGATCGCATCCAAATCAACCCCCTGAGATTTTAGATTTGCAATACACTCATCCAAGTTTTCCCAAATTTTCATTCGAGCATACTCATGATAATCCAAACCAGCACGCTTAAGCTTTTTATCATCCAACTCGAAGCCTAAGGGCTTAACTAAATGTAACTGCGCACCTGTATTTGCACATAAACGGATAATGTTTCCCGTATTACTTGGAATTTCAGGTTCATACAATACAATATGTATCACAGTTGTTCTCTACTCTTTTCTTCAATATGAATAAGTGTTTTAATCTTGCCACTTCAATTGTTCGCGTAAAGTTACAACTTCACCAATAATTGTTAAAGTGGGTGCTTGTATCTGGCTATCTGCAACTTTAGTGACGATATCTGCCAAAGTTCCAATGACTACCTTTTGTTCAGGTGTTGTCCCTTTAGAAATTAATGCCACGGGCATATTAGATCTTTGACCATGCTCAATTAATTTTTGACAAATTTTTTCCAGTCCCATCAACCCCATATACAAAACTAAGGTTTGGTTTTCATACACCAGTTCATTCCATGGCAATTCTGGTGAGCCTTCTTTAAGGTGCCCCGTTAAAAATCGTACACTTTGCGCATAATCTCGATGAGTTAATGGAATTCCTGCATAAGCAGAACAGCCTGAAGCCGCTGTAATTCCTGGAACAACCTGAAAAGCTACATTGGCATCGAATAACTCTTGGATCTCTTCACCACCACGACCAAAAATAAACGGGTCTCCGCCTTTTAAGCGACAAACTCGCTTACCCTCTTGCGCATATTGAACCAACAAGGCATTGATACCTTCTTGTGGTACAGCATGATTTGATCTCGCCTTCCCAACATAAATTTTAGTTGCATCTCTACGGCACAATTCTAAAATAGGCGTAGACACTAATCGGTCATAAATCACAACATCTGCTTGTTGCATAAGCCGCAGGGCTTTTAAAGTTAATAACTCAGGATCACCTGGACCTGCTCCAACCAAATAAACCTCGCCTTTCGGAGTGTTCCATTCAACTAAAGCTTGTTCAATCAAAACATCTGCTTCACTGATTTGATGATTAAATACTTTTTCTTTCAAAGAGCTTTTATATAAATTTTCCCAGAAAATACGACGCTCATCTGGGTTTTGAATTACTTCTTTTACACGGTTTCGCCATTTTCCAGAAAATTCAGCGAGTGCTCCCATTCCATGCGGAATAATAGCTTCAAGCTGCGTTCTAATTTGTCGTGACAGAACTGGAGAAGTTCCATTACTTGCAATAGAAATAATCAAAGGGGATCGATCGACAATTGCTGGAACCATAAAACGGCAATGTGGCGGATCATCCACACTATTTACTAAAATATTTGCTGCTTCACATACTTCAAATACAAGCCGATTTATTTCTGCATGATCTGTTGCCGCAATTACCAATCGATAATGACGTAGTTCAGCAGTTGCTTTAAATTTTTCCTGAAAATACTGACCTTGACGCTGTTGGATCAATTTCAATAAATCAGCTTGAATTTCTGGTGCGATAACATCGATTATTGCACCAGCTTTTACTAAAAGTACTGCTTTACGATAAGCAATATGACCACCACCAACAATCAAACAGCGCTGTTGTTGCAACTTTAAAGAGATTGGAAAAATATCCACCAAATAACCTCAGAACTTAGCTGATTATTGAGCTGATCATTAGATAAAACATAGACTGACTTTAATCAATATACGCCACGCCACCCATATACGGGCGTAATACTTCTGGAATTTCAATCGAACCATCTGCACGCTGATAGTTTTCCATAACCGCAAGCAAAGTACGTCCAACCGCTAAACCAGAACCATTTAATGTATGAACAAATTCAGTTTTCTTTTGATCGGCACGATAGCGTGCTTTCATACGACGTGCTTGGAAATCTCCCATGCATGAACAAGATGAAATTTCACGATATGTATTTTGACTCGGTACCCAAACTTCAAGATCATAAGTTTTAATTGCACCAAAGCCCATATCCCCACCGCAAAGAACAATCTTACGATATGGTAGACCAAGTGCTTGCAAGATACCTTCAGCATGCCCTGTTAATTCTTCTAAGGCCTGCATAGATGTTTCTGGTTTAACAATTTGCACCATTTCAACTTTATCAAATTGATGCTGGCGAATTAAACCACGCGTATCACGACCATAAGAACCTGCTTCACTACGAAAACACGGTGTATGAGCTGCATATTTTAAGGGTAAACGCTCAGCATCAATAATTTCATCACGCACAAAGTTCGTTACAGGGACTTCTGCAGTTGGAATTAAATAAAGCTCTTTTTCACCTTGAAGTTTAAATAAATCTTCTTCAAACTTTGGAAGCTGCCCTGTACCACGCAATGAATCTGCATTCACTAAATAAGGTACATAAGCTTCTGTATAGCCATTTTGCTCAGTATGCGTATTGAGCATAAATTGCGTTAAGGCACGCTGTAAACGCGCTAATGGTCCTTTCAATACACTAAAACGTGTTCCAGTTAATTTTGTCGCTGTTTCAAACTCAAGCCCACCCATCATTTCGCCTAAATCGGTATGATCTTTAATTTCAAAATCAAATTGGCGAGGTGTTCCCCAAGTTAAAACTTCAACATTATCATCTTCATCTTTACCTTCCGGTACAGACTCATGTGGTAAATTTGGAATTGAAAGTGATTTTATTTCTATTTCAGCTTGTAATTCAGTAAGTTCGACTTCAGCAGCTTTAATTTCATCTGCAATTGCACCCATACGTGCCATAATTTCTGAAGCATCACCGCCTGCTTTTTTAATTTGGCCAACTTGCTTTGCACCAGCATTACGTTCAGCCTGTAAATTTTCAGTTTTGGACTGAATTTCTTTACGACGAGCTTCTAATGATGCCCATTCTTCTACATTAAGCTGGATTCCACGTTTAGAGAGCGCTAAATTAACAGTCTCAATATCATTTCTAAGTAATTTTGGGTCGATCATAGTCAATCTTATGTAAAGAAAAAAACTAACCGTAGTGTAAGCGCTTCACACTAAAAAATACAGTAAAAGCGCTTATACCAAGTCATATTCAAGAACGAAAATAATAAAAATATCTTTATTCTTATTATTTAAGGCATTTTGTAGTTCGGTAAACTTGGTAGATATTCTGGTTTAATGAGTACTTGACTCACCTGATAAGGCAATACCAATTCTGTCATTCCTTCGGCATAACTTGCTAACTCATATAATGGATAAACAAAAACAATACCATCAGCACCATAATAAAAGTTATCACTCAGCTGAAGTTTTTCTCGAGTAATCGAATGATCATTCAACCAATTAGAATTCGCATCATATAATGCATTTATAACCTTTCCTTCCACACCCTGAATCAAAATATCTTGTAGCGATATCCGCTTTTTGTGTGTTAAATCAAAATTCACATATTCTGCATGTGACAAACCATGTGCAGCCCCAGAATTAAAGGTATATGAATTAATAACAAATGTCGCAATATTATACCATTGATTCATATAGCGAACGGTCATGCTACTTTGGTTTAAGCTCGCATCCTTTGCAGACAAGTTTACTTTTTCATTTGGCTCAGTAGAAAATGCAATTGGCTCAGTTTTTTTAATACGATTGTCAAAATACTCATTAATCCAATCTACATTGGTATTGACGGTCTGTAAGTTAAACTGTGTACAACCACTTTCAACACACACTTCAGGCTTAGCCAATTCTACCGTTACCGTTTTTGATTGGATTAAAGGAATTTGATTCAGTTTTTCTTGTTGTACCGATTCTGCTTTATCTATTACAGGTTCATTACGAGGTTTACATCCTGTCAATAAACCAATTGAAAGTACCATTGCTGTAACCACGCCCCAAGTCTGGACTTTCATAAGCTCCATACTCACTCCCTTATAATAAAATACATGAACCGAACTATACAAATTACGAAAAAAAAATGCATTAGCAGCCCATCATATCCTGATGTATTTTTGTGACAATTTTATTTTTTGTTATTCAACCCTAAAAATAGAACATGCCGTCTAAACACAGCATGTTCTTCAATAAGTTTCAAACTATTGATCAATAACATCCGTTCCTTTAGGTGGGTTAAATGTAAACGTTGAAGCAGGAATTGCCCCATTTACATTAACTTGACTAAATTTCACATAGGTTGTTTGACCTAATGAGTCTTGCAATACCATCAATGAAGGCTTATTTTTACCATTGAAACTAATGGTTAGACTTTGAAATGCACTTTCTTTATTTTTAGGAAGTAAGGTGTAATAGGTTTTAGATTTATCAGGCTGTGTGACTTTATAAGCTTCCATAATCTGATTGGTATTTCCGGACAACAATAAGGCTGGAGTATTTGCAACTTGATCATCTAAATCTTGTCGAATTGCTTGTTGTAAATCAGGATCATAAATCCACACCACTTTACCTGATGAAATAATGGTTTGATTTACTGGTGATTTAATTTCCCAATAAAACTTTCCAGGGCGCTCAACCTTCATCACACCCGTAAATGTCTGATTCATGTGTTGTGCAGTTAAACTCTTATTTTGAGTCGCTTTTGCATTATGCACTTTAGTGGTTTGCTCAAAATTCGCAGTCAAACGTTGTAAACCAGATAATTGATTGATCAAACTTGCAGCTGCTTGTTGCTCCGATGCTGCAACTGGCGCAGCAAATACAGTTGTACTCATTATTGGCACTATACTTAGCGTACCCAATACGAAAGTACATACAGCTTTACGAAGCATATTCATATATTCCACCTTTTATGTTTGCTTAACGCAATTATTCATTTTGATATATTAAACCAATTAAAACCAACAAATTGAGAGAAAATAAGAAGATTTGTATTATTATTCATAGTAATGATGTACATCTCTTCATCATTATGGAGAGAATCTATTTAAAAAATTCAAAAAAAATCCCACTCTACAGTGGGATTTTTATTCTATTAAAGCTTAAGCTTCAACAGTTACGTAGCGACGGCCAAATTGACCTTTCACTTCGAATTTTACTACGCCATCAGCTGTAGCAAATAAAGTATGGTCACGACCCATACCAACGTTTGCACCAGCGTGGAATTCAGTACCACGTTGACGAACGATGATGTTACCTGCAGTTACAGTTTGACCACCGTAAACTTTAACACCTAACATCTTAGGATTCGAATCACGACCGTTCTTAGTAGAACCACCGGCTTTTTTACTCGCCATGTCTTATACTCCTAGTGAATTAGCCTGAAATACCAGTAATTTTCAACTCAGTGAACCATTGACGGTGACCTTGTTGCTTACGGTAATGCTTACGACGACGCATTTTAACAATACGGATTTTGTCGTGACGACCATGGCTAACCACTTCTGCAGTTACTTTAGCGCCAGCTACAACTGGAGCACCGATTTGAACGCTATCACCATTTACAACTAATAATACGTCATCAAACGTAATAGTCGAGCCAGTTTCAGCTTTCAATAATTCAACTTTAAGGGTTTCACCCTCAACTACACGGTGCTGTTTACCACCGCTTTGGATTACTGCGTACATAATGTACTCCAACATACCCGTGTTGTCGTGTCGATAAAGGGATATATCGATCTTAGGACGAACACCACTGGGGGTTATATAAGGGCAAAGATTTTAAGTGATATTCATACAAACAACAAGTCATTTGCTGAAAATATTAACATAAGACCCGAGAATACTTTATAAACAGTTGCTTTGCTTCACATTTCATAGTATGTAAGAGCAGACAAAACATGCTATTTATTCTAAAAATGATCGTTTCGTGAATAATACTGCATATTTGTTTAACAACAATCTAAATAATGACCGTTATTCAGCTTTTATAATGTGAAACGTTATAGATTAAAAAATTATTTTTTGACAAACTTAGTAAACATTCATTTTCGGTATACTATGGACTCACTTACCAAATTATACTTTTCAACTTTTAATATTGAATAAATGAGGTTCTCCTTCACATGGCCATCGATTTTAAGCAAGATATCCTCGCTCCTGTTGCCACTGATTTTGCCACGATGGATACATTTATTAATGAAGGGATTACCTCTAAAGTCGCACTTGTTATGGCAGTGAGTAAACATGTAGTTGAAGCTGGTGGCAAACGTATGCGTCCAATTATGTGCTTACTTGCAGCAAAAGCATGTGGTGTACAGGACTTAGAAAAACATCGCAAACTCGCAGCAACAATTGAAATGCTTCATACTGCAACCTTGGTTCATGATGATGTTGTTGATGAATCTGGTCTACGTCGCGGTCGCCCAACAGCAAATGCAACATGGAATAATCAAACCGCTGTACTTGTTGGTGATTTTTTAATTTCTAGATCATTCGACTTATTGGTTGATTTAGATAATATGACTTTACTCAAAGATTTTTCTACAGGAACCTGTGAAATTGCTGAAGGTGAAGTACTACAATTACAATCGCAACATCAACCAGAAACAACTGAAGAAACATATCTTGATATTATTCATGGAAAAACCTCTCGCTTATTCGAACTTGCCACTGAAGGTTCTGCCATTCTTGCAGGAACAAATCAATACCGTGAACCTCTAAAACGTTACGCTGGTCATTTTGGTAATGCTTTTCAAATTATCGATGACATTTTAGATTACACCTCTGATGCTGAAACATTAGGTAAAAATATTGGTGATGATTTAATGGAAGGTAAACCCACTTTACCGTTAATCTCTGCATTACAAAATACAACTGGCGAAGAGCGTGAGCTGATTCGTCGTAGTATTGCCACTGGTGGGACATCAGATTTAGAACAAGTGATTAAAATTGTTCAAAAATCTGGGGCTTTAGATTATTGTCGAGAACGTGCGAAAGAAGAAACTGCTTTAGCCATTGAAGCTTTACACCAACTTCCTGACAGCCAATCACGGTTAGCGCTCGAAAATCTTGCCTTACTCGCACTTGACCGTATTCAATAAAATATCGTTTTTATTCACTTATGCATATTGAACTGAATGATTTATTCTTAAAAATGCAAGAACAGCTAGATCAACATGCTGTTCTTGAAGACAATTTATTGATTGACTTAATTAATCGAATTCGCCCCAATAATACATTCGATACAGATGAGATCCATCAAAAAATTAATGCATTCATACATACATTATTAATTACACCGACCTCAGCCATAACCTTACAAAGTTTTGTTTTAAAGCTCATCAGTCAATATAAACAAGTTAGTCTTTATGCAGATACTGGAATTCTATCTTTAGATGGATTTTGGAATCAGCTATTTCAACGTTTAAATGCACATTTCCTCCCCCTCATTAACGATTCAAATCAACTTCAAGATTTAGTCCGACGTGTCTTTCATGATCGTAGTGATCAATATTGGTTGGATAATATTACCGATTCTGAGTGGGAACAATTATTTAGCATTCTCAATCAAAACCATGCCAATCAACATGAAAAAAGAAGCATTCACGCCGATCTGATTAAAGCCTTAACGGTTCTTTCCTATCGAGTCAGTGGCATTGGATTATATCCAGAATTTATTAATGCCTACCCTGAACTCACTGAATATGAATCGCCCTTTCTGGTTCAAAACCGAGAAATTATTGAATTTATTCAGCAATATAAAATATTGCATCATCACCATGATCAAATCAATGCAATCATTCCACCTGATGCATCGCAAGCGATGGTGATGCTTGAACAATGTCGTGATGTTGTATATAAAATTCGTCGAGCAACTAAACGTATTGGCGTGAGTATTAGTCTGACCTACTTACTTTCATTGCTAGAACAATGTTTAGATCGTATTGAAATTATTCTCAACCTCATTGTTGAAAAAAATGAAGTTCGCTATCCCTCGTTGGGGCAATTACTCACAGATACCACCACTGCCATTTACAATGAAACAAGCGTGCGTTCATTACTCGCAACGAATAGTGAACTTATTGCCTTACAAGTCACAGAAAATGCAAGTAAAACGGGTGAGCATTACGTAAGTACTGATAAAAAAGGCTTCTGGGGAATGTACAGATCTGCTGCAGGTGCTGGAATTATTATCGCGTGCATGGCAACCCTTAAAACATTAATGGCAAGAGTTACACTTGCTCCCCTCATGCAAGCCTTTTCATACAGCATGAACTATTCTTTAGGCTTCATGCTGATTCATGTTTTACATTTTACAGTTGCAACCAAACAACCAGCGATGACTGCCGCAGCGCTAGCCTCAACGGTTCACCATCGTAAAGGTTCAAAAACGGCACAAATTGCAGAACTTGCAGCACTGATTATTAACATCATCCGAACCCAGTTTATTGCAATATTAGGAAATATTTCCATTGCAATTCCTGTAGCAGCATTCATCGCCTTGTTCTGGGATATGGCACTGCATGAACCCTTATTAACCCATGCTAAAGCGGCAAAATCTCTACATGATTTAAACCCATTTACCTCTTTAGCCATACCGCACGCAGCCATTGCAGGAATTTGTTTATTTTTCTCAGGATTACTTGCAGGCTATTATGACAATATGGCGGTTTATCGAAAAATTGGTCCTCGTATTCAAGCGGATCAACGTTTAAAACGATATTTAGGACAAGCTCGTTTAGATAAATTTTCACATTATATTGAACGCAATCTAGGTGCATTAGCGGGGAACTTCCTTTTTGGAATTATGCTCGGTAGCATGGGAACCATCGGTTATATTTTAGGTTTACCGCTAGACATTCGCCATATTGCTTTCGCTTCTGCTAACTTTATTCAAGGACTAATCAATATCAATGATTCGCCCGATATTGGTTTAATTATTATTTCGTTCTTAGGTGTTTTACTCATTGGCTTAACCAACTTATTTGTAAGCTTTACCCTGACCATTATAGTTGCTTTACGCGCTAGACGTGTTCGCTTTGAACAATGGAAACCTTTAGCCAAACTCGTACTTACCCACTTTTTAACAAGACCCATAGATTTCTTTTGGCCCCCTAAGAAAAATCTACAATTAGATGAACAGCAATAAGCTTGGTTGATCATAAGAAATAGCAAACGTATAAAATAAAAAAATAATTTTTTTTACTTACATGAGATATCGATGCTTGAAATAAAGTGTACTGATGGGTACACTTTATTCAGTTTAATTAGTCATCTTCTAATTAATTACAAATTGCAGGATTATCGTGTGCCAATTTATTTAATTGTTCTCGGCTTTTTTTTGTTAATTTGTAGTTATTTAATACTGAATATGCACTTTTTATATACTATAGATTTAGTAACAGTGGAATGGTTTAGTCACCATAGAACACAAAAATTAAATGAAATTTCTACGATATTGTCATTTATTGGTGCTCTACCTTTTGTATCATTTATAATAACGTTATGCTGTTTTTATGCTAAGTTATTAAAAAAATACAAAAAAATCATGTTCATCTGTATCGGATTTTTTGGAAGCGTTACGTTTGCGTGGATATTGAAATTTATGATATCTAAGTCTCGTCCACCAGAAATGTATCATCTTGTAGAGGTATTTGGTTCTTCCTTCCCTAGTGCGCATAGTGCATATGCTGCAGCAATAGGATGTTTAGCAATCTATACCAATATGCAATCTCCCAAATATAGAATGATTCTTCTCTGTTCTGTCATTTGGATGATAGTCATGGGGGTTTCTCGTATTTATTTAGGTGTACATTACCCATCTGACGTTTTAGCTGGCTGGGGTATGAGTTTAGTATATGTTTCAGTGATCTATCTAATCTTCATCAAGTTAGATAGTACAAAATTTTTTAGTTTTAGATAAAATCTAATCGAGGTGGAAGAATGATGTCGGCAAAGTTTTGGGCGCCAGCCCTAACTGCTTGCGCATTAGCAACAAGTATTGCACTTGTTGGTTGTAGCAAAGATCAAAAAGACGCTAAGCAAGCAGCGGCTGCCCAACAAATGCCACCAACTGAAGTTGGTGTTATTGTTGCTCAGCCACAAAGTGTTGAACAAACAGTAGAGCTTTCAGGTCGTACTTCAGCCTTTGAAATATCTGAAGTTCGTCCGCAAACAAGCGGTGTCATTCTAAAACGCTTATTTGTTGAAGGTAGTTATGTTCACGAAGGTCAAGCATTATATCAATTAGATGCTCGAACCAATAATGCAGATTTAGAAAATGCAAAAGCGACATTGAACCGTCAGCTCGCGAATTTAAGTATGTTACGTGTAACAGAAAATCGTTATCGTCAATTAGTAAGTTCGAATGCAATTTCAAAACAAGAATATGATAATGCGGTTACGCAAGTAAAACTTGCTGAAGCAGATGTCACTTCGTCAAGAGCTCAAGTAAAAAATGCAGAAATCAATTTAGGCTACTCAACGATTCGAGCACCTATTTCTGGTCAAACGAACCGTTCAACGGTTACAGTTGGAGCATTAGTTACTGCAAATCAAGCAGATCCATTAGTTACTATTCAACGTTTAAACCCAATTTATGTTGATATTAACCAATCAAGTGCTGAGCTATTACGTTTACGTAAGCAATTGCAACAAGGCAGTATTGATAATAGCTCCAATCCAACTGTTAAATTAAAGCTTGAAGATGGCAGCTATTATCCTGTAGAAGGTCGTTTAGCATTCTCTAATGCAAGCGTTAACCAAGACACTGGAACAATACTTTTACGTGCAACCTTTAATAATCCTCAATCTGAATTATTACCTGGGATGTTTGTCAACGCACAAATTGTACAAGGCGTTATTCCAAATGCTTATTTGATCCCTCAAGTTGCAGTTTCACGTACACCAACTGGCCAAGCTATGGCAATGTTGGTTAATGCAAAAGGACAAGTTGAGTCACGCCCTATCACGACAGCAGGTACACAAGGCCAAAACTGGATTGTAACTCAAGGCTTAAATACAGGTGACAAAGTCATTGTAGACGGTATTGCAAAAGTTAGACCTGAACAACAGGTCGTTGCTAAGCCTTATCAACCACAAGCCGCACCATCACAAGGTGCTCAACCTGCAAAACAAGCAGAGGCTAAACCTGAACAAAAAGCTACTTCAAACACATAAGGGGTAGACTGAATGGCTCAATTTTTTATTCATCGCCCTATTTTTGCATGGGTGATTGCATTAGTCATTATGTTAGCGGGGATTCTCTCGCTCATTAAAATGCCTATTGCACAATATCCAACTGTAGCACCGCCTACAGTCACTATTTCTGCAACTTACCCAGGTGCATCAGCAAAGACTGTTGAAGACACTGTAACTCAGATCATTGAACAACAAATGAATGGTCTTGATGGATTACGTTATATCTCATCAAGTAGTTACGGTAACGGTCAAGCATCCATTGAAGTCACATTTGAGCAAGGTGTAGATCCAGATATTGCACAAGTTCAAGTACAAAACAAACTTCAATCTGCAACCGCACTTTTACCGCAAGAAGTTCAACGTCAAGGGGTGAAAGTTACTAAGTCTGGTGCAAGTTTCTTACAGGTTATTGCATTCCACTCTGATGATGGAAGAATGTCTGCTGAAGACATTAAAGACTATGTAAACTCTTATCTTTCTGAACCGCTTAGCCGTGTTGCAGGCGTTGGTGAAGTACAGGTCTTTGGTAGTTACTATGCAATTCGAATTTGGTTAGATCCAGAGAAATTAGCAAGCTTCCAACTAACACCAACAGACGTTTCTAATGCTGTATCAGCGCAAAATGCGCAAGTTGCTGTAGGCCAAATTGGTGGAGCACCAGCCGTTAAAGGTCAAGTCCTGAATGCAACGGTTAACGCTCAAAGCTTACTACAAACACCTGAGCAGTTTAGAGATATCTTTCTTAAAAATACCAGCAGTGGTGCACAAGTTCGCCTAGGCGATGTTGCCCGTGTTGAACTTGGTGCGCAAGACTATCAATTTGATTCTAAATTCAATGGTCAAGCTGCTGGTGGTGTTGCAATTAAGCTTTCAACTGGTGCAAATGCACTAGACACAGCTGTAGCGGTTGAAAAGCAATTAGAACTTTTACGTGCCAACTATCCAGAAGGCTTAAAAGATACGATTGCTTTTGATACTACACCATTCATTAAAATTTCTATTGAAAACGTTGTACATACGCTGATTGAAGCTATTGTACTTGTATTCTTAGTCATGTTCTTATTCTTACAAAACTGGCGTGCAACGATTATTCCAACACTTGCAGTGCCTGTCGTTGTACTAGGAACATTTGCAGTTATTAATGTATTTGGTTTCTCAATTAATACGCTGACCATGTTTGCCATGGTTCTTGCCATTGGTCTTCTGGTCGATGATGCAATTGTTGTTGTTGAGAACGTTGAGCGTGTGATTCAAGAAGATCATCTTGATCCTGTACATGCAACAGAAGTTTCTATGAAACAAATTTCTGGCGCATTAGTGGGTATTACGAGTGTTCTTTCTGCTGTATTTATTCCAATGGCGTTCTTTGATGGAACGACTGGTGTCATTTACAGACAATTCTCGATTACACTTGTTACTGCAATGATTCTTTCATTGTTAATTGCATTAACTTTTACACCAGCATTATGTGCGACACTTTTAAAACCACATAATCCAGATGTAAAACAAAGCAATAGTTTACCAGCACGCTTCTTTAGATGGTTTAATAAATCATTTGAAAACCTGAGCCAACGTTACCAAAATGGTGTCAACCGTATGACGCACCATAAAGTCTTCTCTGGACTACTTTATGTTGCTGTTATTGGTATTATTGTTCTATTGATTAACAAGCTTCCATCCGCTTATCTACCAAGTGAAGACCAAGGTGTAATTATTACCCTTGTACAATTACCAGATAATGCTTCATTACAACGTACTGAAAAAGTCGTTGACCAAATGAGTGCTTATTATCGAGAGAAAGAAAAAGATGCAGTTGAATCAGTCTTTAGTGTTTCAGGCTTCTCTTTCTCAGGTGTAGGCCAAAACGTTGGTGTTGCCTTCATTCAGCTTAAAGATTGGAAAGATCGTACTACACCTGAAACTCAAATTGGTGCAGTCATTCAACGTAGTATGATTATGAATGTGTTGTTTAAAGAGGCAACTTACATTTTACCAATTCAATTACCTGCAATGCCTGAGCTTGGTGTAAGTGATGGTTTTAACTTAGAACTACGTGATGTTGGTGGTAATGGTCATGAAAAACTAAATGCAGCACGTGATGCTGTTCTTGGTATGGCTGCAAAAGATCCTCGCCTAATGCAAGTTCGTCAAAATGGTCAACGTGATAATGCACAATATCAAATTAATGTTGATCAATCTGCTGCTGGTGCAATGGGTATCAACTTAGCAGATATTAACCATACGATGAGCATTGCTTGGGGTGGCGCATATATCAATGACTTCATTGACCGCGGTCGTGTGAAGAAAGTCTATATCCAAGGTGAGGCAAGTTCGCGTATGATGCCAGATGACTTAAGTCAATGGTATGTTCGCAACAACCAAAATACAATGGTTCCGTTCTCTACCTTTGCGACAGGCGAATGGACTTACGGTTCACCGTTACTTCAACGTTATAATGGTGTTCCAACAATTAACATTCAAGGTTCAAATTCGCCGAGCGTCAGCTCTGGTGATGCTATGCTTGCAATGGAAGAAATTGTTGGAAAATTGCCATCTATGGGCTTCCATGGTTTCGATTATCAATGGACCGGTATTTCTTTAGATGCTCAAGACTCATCATCTCAAGCGCCTATTGTTTATGCACTTTCATTACTGATCGTATTCTTATGCCTTGCTGCGCTCTATGAAAGTTGGTCAATTCCATTCTCTGTTATTTTAGTTGTGCCTTTAGGGGTCATTGGTGCAGTTGTACTCACATTTGTGACCATGATTCTCAAAAGTGACCCTAACCTCTCAAATAACATCTATTTCCAAGTTGCGATTATTACGGTCATTGGTTTATCTGCAAAGAATGCGATTCTTATTGTAGAATTTGCAAAAGAACTCCAAGAAAAAGGTGAAGAATTGTTCGAAGCAACAATGCATGCTGCAAAAATGCGTTTACGTCCAATTATCATGACCACCCTTGCCTTCGGCTTTGGTGTTTTACCTCTTGCACTAAGTACAGGTGCTGGTGCTGGTAGCCAAAACTCAGTAGGTTATGGTGTATTAGGTGGCGTACTTTCTTCAACTTTACTTGGTATCTTCTTTATTCCAGTATTCTTCGTTTGGATTAGAAGTATATTTAAGTACAAACCTAAAAAATTAAATAATCAGGAGCAATCATCGTGATGCAAAAAGTATGGTCTATTTCAGGTCGTAGCATTGCGGTTTCTGCACTTGCGCTTGCTTTGACTGCATGTCAAAGCATGCGTGGCCCAGAGCCCGTAGTACAGGCAAATATACCTAGCAATTATACTAATGCTTCTGGTAATTCCATTGCTGAACAAGGTTATACCGATTTCTTTGCAGACACACGTTTGCTTCAAGTCATTGATATGGCCCTTAAAAATAACCGTGATCTACGTACTGCTGCTTTAAACATTGAGCGTACTCAAGAACAATACCAAATCTCTAGAAACAACCAGTTGCCAACCATTGGTGCAAGTGGCAGTGTCTTACGTCAAGATACTGTAACTGCAAGCTCTCCTTATACCTCATATAATGTGGGATTAGGGGTAACTGCCTATGAGCTAGATTTTTGGGGGCGTGTCCGTAGTCTTAAAGATAGTGCTTTAGATAATTATCTTGCGACCCAAAGTGCACGCGATGCAACGCAAATTGCGCTGATCAGTCAAGTTACTCAAGCATGGTTAAGTTATTCTTATGCCAATGCAAATTTGCAATTGGCTGAAAAAACCTTACAAAGTCAGCAAGAAGCATACAATCTCAACAAAAAACGCTTTGATATCGGTATTGATAATGAACTTTCAGTACGTCAAGCCCAAATTTCTGTTGAAACTGCACGCAGTGATGTTGGTAATTACAAAACACAAGTTGCTCAAGCAAAAAATGCGTTAAATTTGCTTGTTGGTCAACAAGTTCCTGACAATTTATTATCGACGCAGCGTGTTACGCAAGTCACTAAAATTGATTCTATTGGAACAGGTTTACCAAGTGATTTATTAAGTAATCGTCCTGATATCCGTAGTGCTGAATTTAAATTGTCTGCGATGGGTGCCAATATTGGTGCAGCAAAAGCAGCCTTATTTCCAACCATTACCTTAACAGGTAATGCTGGATATGCATCTACAGATTTAAGCGATTTATTTAAGTCTGGTAGTTTTGTTTGGTCTGTAGGACCTAGTCTTAATCTTCCAATTTTTGACTGGGGCACGCGCCGTAGCAATATTAAAATTGCTGAAATTGATCAAAAAATTGCATTGTCTGACTATGAAAAAAGTATTCAGTCTGCCTTTAGTGAAGTCAATGATGCACTTGCTGTTCGTTATAATATCAACGAACGCTTGTCAGCACAGCGTCGTTTAGTTGATGCAGCAAATACCACTTATAAACTTTCAAATGCACGTTTCCGTGCAGGTATTGATAGCTACTTAAGTGTATTAGATGCACAGCGCACATCTTATTCAGCTGAACAAGGTTTATTGTTGCTTGAACAAGCCAATTTAAACAACCAAGTTGAGTTATATAAATCTCTTGGTGGTGGTGTAAAAGCAACATCGACTAAGCAAGATGCACAATAAGATTTAAATACGAATAAACATCGTAAATTATAATTTACTCTTCAAAAGCTCACTTCGGTGAGCTTTTGATGTTTTAATTGCTTCAATATTTATATCGATTCTATTGTACTTAAAATATTATTTCACTTTTGCTTTTCTAATCATTTTATACAATGTACTTGGTGACACTCTAGAAATCCATGTACCTAACAATTCTTTAGCTCCACCGACCACAATATATTCTTGACCATTTAATAATGCTTTCATTGATATTTGGGCAAATTCTTCTGCTTCTAAACCATTTTCAATGGCTTCATCTTGATGACCTTGGGGTTGACCAGCACCATTCAATGCATTAAATGACACATCAGTTTTAACGAAGCCAGGGAAAATGACGGATACATCAACACCTTGATCTGCCACTTCTGCACGTAAGCTATTGGCCCACATATGAATTGCAGCTTTTGCCGCAGAATAACTCGCGCGATATTGTGTTCCTAATAATCCAGCCACACTCGATACAAAAATCACACGACCAGACTTTTGCTCTAAAAGTGTCGGTAAAACAAGTTTCGTGAGAAAAATTTGAGAAAAATAATCAACCTCCATAATCTTACGCTCGGTCTGCATACTCGTTTCACTAATCAGCGCTCGTTGACTCAGTCCTGCATTATTAATCAGCCAATCAATTCGTCCTTTATCTCTTAACACACGTTGATAGGCCTCTATAACTTGCACTTCGTTCGTTAAATCAGCGGTAATCACCAAATGTCGTTCAGGATGAAGTAAAGATAAACGTACTTTTTCTAACTCCTCAAATCGACGTGCCATTAAAATAACTTCAGCACCTAATGCTGCACATTGTTGTGCAAGTGCTTTTCCCAAACCTGATGATGCACCCGTAATCCACACAACTTTCTTTTCTAAATGCTGAAGTTTTGGCATAGCTTTATCCTTATCAATAACAATGCTTTAATTTAACTTTATTTTTTAGATATTTTCTTTAAAAAACCCATAAAATAATGAAAATATGCCTGTGATGTTTGTACATTAAAATGATCAGCTATTTTATCGATTCTCTTATATCCCAATTGAGTGGTTAAATTAATCACCCCATTTAACGTTTTATCAACCACCAAATTAAACTTCAACATTTTTTTCGGTTCACGGATTAAACAAGTTACGCCCTCATCAATAATTTTTAAAAATATATCAAAAGTTTGACGAATAAAAAGTGTGTTACCCAAGTCTAACTGTGCGACACAATTTAAAGCATCTAAAGCCAAAGCCTCATCTAAAGGATAGGTTAAAAACCAATCTCCCTCTTGCTCTTCCATCTGTTTATAAATATATGTAACCATTGGCAATAAACGTTCATTACTAAACAATGAAATTGACCAAGGCATATATTTTTTTAAATTATTGGTAATCTGTTCCAGTGTATGTTCTGTTTCACCCACACCTTTAAAGTTTTGCGCGGTAATCACACTAAAAACTTGATCAATCACTTCACAGGAAATTTCTGTTAAAACATCGCCAAGTGGCTTCGCTAAATTACTTTCCTCACCCTGATGTAATTGCTGATATATTTCTTGAAATTTGTGAAATGTTTGATCCTGCAATTTTATATAAATCCAATAACTCACTTACATCCCTCCAATTCCCATCATAAATATCAATTCAAATCTCCTTTACTCTTTATGGCATAGAACGCACTTTTTTCCTACTTTTCGTTGTCAATATTTAACATCGTGCACACATGACTAAGATGTCATTTTTTTTGCTACAATAGTTCTAATTTTTCATTCACTTTTAATCTGTTCCGACTATGACTAATTCTGCGCAAAATATTGCTACGACTTACGATCCTACTGAGATCGAAAAAAAATGGTATAAAACTTGGGAAGATAAAGGTTACTTTAAACCTTCAAACCAAGGTGATTCATTTTGTATCATGATTCCACCACCAAATGTCACTGGTAACTTGCACATGGGTCATGGTTTTAACAATGCCATTATGGATGCCCTAACACGTTATAACCGCATGTCAGGTAAAAATACATTATGGCAGCCTGGTACTGACCATGCTGGTATTGCAACGCAAATGATTGTTGAGCGCCAATTAGGAGCTCAAAACATTAGTCGTCATGACCTAGGACGCGAAAAATTTATAGAAAAAGTCTGGGAATGGAAAGAACAATCGGGCGGGAATATTACCAATCAAATTCGTCGTTTAGGTTCTTCTGTAGATTGGTCACGTGAACGTTTTACCATGGACGAAGGCTTATCTAATGCAGTTAAAGAAGTTTTTGTAAAACTTCATGAAGATGGCTTAATTTATCGTGGCAAGCGTTTAGTAAACTGGGATCCTAAACTACAAACCGCCCTTTCAGATTTAGAAGTAGAAAGTGATAAAGAAGAACAAGGTTCTTTGTGGCATTTTAAATATTTCTTTGAAGATAAAACACTTCGTACCCACGATGGTAAAGATTATATTGTCGTTGCAACCACGCGTCCAGAAACATTATTAGGCGATACAGCGGTTGCTGTAGCACCAGATGATGAACGTTACACACATCTAGTAGGTAAAAATATTATTTTACCAATTACAGGTCGTGCCGTTGCGATTGTACAAGATGAATATGTTGAAAAAGAGTTTGGTACAGGTTGTGTGAAAATTACTCCTGCCCATGACTTTAATGACTACGACGTCGGTAAGCGTTGTGAACTTGAAATTATTAACATCTTCAACAAAAATGCAGAAATCTTAGCTGAATTTGAATACATTACCAAAGCAGGTGAGCAAATTTCTAAAACCATTCCTGCTCCTGCGGATTATATTGGTTTAGAACGTTTTGCTGCACGTAAAAAATTAGTTGAACAAGCGGAAGCTGAAGGCTGGTTAGAACAAATTCAACCTTATACCCTAAAGCCCCCTCGTGGTGATCGTTCTGGTGTTATTGTTGAACCGCTGCTGACCGATCAATGGTACGTTAAAATTGCACCGCTTGCTGAACCTGCAATTAAAGCAGTCAAAGAAGGTGATATTAAATTTGTTCCAGAACAATACAGCAATATGTATATGTCTTGGATGAATAACATTCAAGACTGGTGTATCTCTCGTCAATTATGGTGGGGACATCGTATTCCTGCATGGTACGATGCTGAGGGCAACATTTATGTTGGTCGTGATGAAGCTGAAGTTCGAGCGAAACACAATTTACCTGAAAATCTTACACTCAGCCAAGATGAAGATGTTTTAGATACATGGTTCTCTTCTGCACTTTGGACATTCTCAACATTAGGTTGGACAGGTGATGAAGCAAAAGACAAAGAAAACTATTTCTTAAATACCTTCCATCCTACAGATGTTTTAGTGACTGGTTTTGATATTATTTTCTTCTGGGTTGCACGTATGATCATGTTTACGTTGCACTTTATGAAGAATGAAGATGGCACACCACAAGTTCCATTTAAAACAGTCTATGTACATGGTTTAGTTCGTGATGGCGAAGGTCAAAAAATGTCAAAATCTAAAGGGAACGTACTTGATCCCTTAGATTTAATTGATGGTGTTGATCTTGAAACCTTAGTACAAAAACGTACAACAGGGTTAATGAATCCAAAACAAGCCACAAAAATTGAAAAATCGACACGCAAAGAATTTCCTGAAGGTATTCAAGCTTACGGTACCGATGCACTTCGTTTTACATATTGTGCACTAGCCACGACAGGGCGTGATATCAAGTTTGATATGAAACGCATTGAAGGTTACCGTAACTTTGCCAATAAAATTTGGAACGGTACACGCTTTGTCCTCATGAATGTTGAAGGTCAAACTGTTGGTCAAACTGCCCGTCCTGACTTATGGGAATTACCTGAACAGTGGATTATCAGTCGTTTACAAAAAGCAGAAGCTGCTGTTCAACAAGCATTTGCTACTTATCGTTTAGACTTAGCAGCTCAAGCCATTTATGAATTCATTTGGAATGAATATTGTGATTGGTATGTTGAACTGACTAAACCCGTTCTAAACGATGAACATGTATCTGAAGAACGTAAAGCTGAAGTTCGTCGTGTGTTATTGGCCGTTATGGAAGCATCTTTACGCCTTGCACACCCAATTATGCCGTATTTGACTGAAGAAATTTGGCAAACACTTGCACCAATGATCGGACTTGGTGGCGAAACTATTATGCTTGCGCAATACCCAGTTGCAGATCAAGAAAAAATCAATGAACAAGCTGAAGCAGATATGCAATGGCTACAAGGTTTAATTGGTGCTGTACGTAATATTCGTGGTGAAATGGGCTTAGGCAATGCACGTTTATTACCTGTATTGCTTCAAAACACGACAGATGCTGAAAAAGCACAAATTGCACGTATCGAGCCATTAGTTAAAGCTTTAGCTAAAGTTGAAAGTATTACGTTCCTCTCAAATGCTGAACAACCACCATTGTCTTCATCTTCTGTAGTGGGTCATGTCTCTGTATTTGTTCCAATGAAGGGTTTAATTGATCCGAAAGCTGAATTGGGGCGTCTACAAAAAGACTTCGACAAGGTTCAAAAACAGCATGACCAAATTGCAACTAAACTTTCGAATGAAGGTTTTGTCGCAAAAGCTCCTGCTGCTGTGGTTGAAGGCGAAAAAGTGAAACTTGCTGAGTTTGCTGACCAATTAGCGAAGATTAAAGCCAATATGGAGCAAATTTCAGCGCTTTAATTCATTGATTATTCATTAAATAACAAGTATAAAGAGTTGATTATTCAGCTCTTTATTTTTAATATGCAAAATCAATTACAAACATTAGCACAAATATTCAGCGACTGTATTTTTCGTATTCCAGATTATCAACGAGGATATGCTTGGACAGAAAAGCAGCTTAAAGATTTCTGGAATGATTTAAAACAAATTAAAGAAAGAGAAAATCATTACACAGGCGTAGTAACATTAGAAATTGTCCCTGAAAATATTTATACGAAATGGGATAATGATTATTGGATAATAAATTCAAGAAGTTATACGCCATATTATATTGTCGATGGGTAACAAAGGCTAACTACTTCTATAATCTTAATTCAATGTATTTTAGAAAAGATACCAGATGATGAGCTTTTAAATTTTACAACTAAAGATGATATTATAAAAAGATTTATTTATGAGTCTAAAGATAAAAAAATAACGCGCTCTTATATATTTGGTTACGAACATGATAATCCAAGCTATGAATTTTTGATAACTCAAATTTTTGGTGAAAAAATATCAAATAATTCATTCAAAGAAACTATTTATACACAAAATCTTCTTTTTGCAAAAAATTACTTTATAGAAAAAATTAAAGATTATGGAACAGAAAAACTTGAGAATTTATACAAGAAAATCACTCAACAATTGTTATTTAATACATTTACAATTACACAAGAAGTAGATGTATGTGTTGCTTTTGAGACAATGAATAATCGTGGTAAGCCACTTAGTTATTTGGAGTTATTAAAAAATCGTTTAATTTTTTTATCATTAAAGTTAGATGATGACGAAGATGATAAAAAACAACTTAGAAAAACTATTAATGATTGTTGGAAATCTATTTATCATAACCTAGGAAGAAATAAGGATAAACCACTCGCTGATGATTTATTTCTTCAATATCACTACCTTATACATTTTGGGTCAAACTTATTAAAAACAGATAGTGAAGGTTTTATTGGTATTCGAGCTCCCCAATATAGCCATCATGGTGATTTTTACACTCAGGGATTATTGGAGCAAAAATTTACTTCAGAAAATGTTTATTTGAATGATGAAAATAAAATTGATTTAAACTATATATTTGAATATACCCAATCGCTACAAGAAAGTGTAGAAACTTGGTATAATATTTGGAATCCTATGGATTCTAACTATTCAGACGAAGAAAAAATATATTTGGATAAGATCAATAGAATTGACTCAATTTATTTTAGACCTTTAGTATTATTATTTATGCAAAAGGTTCAAAATGAATTAACTAGAATTGAATTCCTTAAAACGATAGAGAGATTTTCTTTCCTCATAAATATAACTGATCGGTACGTTATAAAAAATTATAGTAAATTTAGGACCATACAATCTCTAGTATTAAAATTATGCAATGATTTTAAAAATGAAGATATTGAAGCGGCTCAATTAACCTTAAATCTGAACGAAATTTCTAGCAAAATAAAAAGTGAAAGTCTACTGCCTATTTTAAAACAAACTCTTAAAAACCATAATTTTTATGAGTGGGATATGATAAGGCATTTTTTATTCGAATATAATCTTTCATTACAACATAAATCGAAAACTGAAAGATCTAAGATTAATTGGTCTGAATTCACTGAAAATTTCGAAAAAGACTTTATAACTATTGAACATATTTACCCACAAAATACAAGATCAGCTGAATGGGCTATATTTAAAGATTTTCATGCAAAAGAAAAGAAAATTTTAAGAAACAGTTTAGGTAATTTGCTTCCATTATCTCAACCTAAAAACTCATCTTTATCTAACAAACCATTTAAAGACAAAATAAATGGCAAAGAGGGTTCATTTATTGGCTATCGTTTTGGTTGCTATGCAGAAAATGAAGTATCAAAATTTTCAATATGGACTCCTGATAATATTTTAGATCGTGGAATTACATTATTAAATTTTTTGGAAAAACGTTGGGGGGTAAAGCTAGGTACTGAAGAAGACAAAATTTCTTTGTTAGGTCTAAATTTTTTGTCTGGAAAAAATAAAGTTTAACGTTTACCTCCACATTAGGAGAGAGTAATCTTTGTGAATCCTACTATTGTTAATAATCAATAAAAACACCTTCTCCTATCAGGAGAGGGTTAGGGAGAGGTGCTTTTAAAAACTACAAAACCTGATGCTCCAACAACATCTCTAATCCACTCTCTTTACCCATATACAGCAGGCGTTGCTTTTCAGCTTTTAATTGCTGCTTCACTACAGAAACATCTGCATCAATTTGCTTATATAACTGTTCAATATTCAATTGACCTTTCGACTTCTGCACTGCAATTTTGGCTTTCTCTGACCAGACTAAAGAATCAATGAGTTCTTGAATCTGTTTTTTTAACGTTTGGCTTTGTGCTTCCAAAGCCTGTTGGTAAAATTTGATTTTCTCGTTACTTAAAGCATTATTTGAGCCATTTTTACTTTGCTCGACTTCCAATTGAAGCTTGAGTAAAAAGAATAAATCTTCCTGTTCATAGGCTTCATTGACACGTTGTAAAATTTCAGTTTTTTCTATCTTTTTATTTTCATCGAGCTCACGGTCTGGGTGAATCATCGAAGCAATTTTTAAATATACCGTCTTAAGCGATTGCCCCACTAACTTTTCAGCTTTCATTTGTTTATCTTGCTCACGTTTTTGCTTTGCCTGCGCTTTCGCTTGCACATATTCATCAGTATTCCAATCTTCAAACACTTCATCTGCGCGAGCTTGAGTTGAATCTTCTATACATTCCCCTATGTTCTTTCTATTTTTCTTATTCTGTGCATATTCTTCAGCTTGTTCATAATATGTAAATAACTGATTCACTTCATCTACTTGAGTTTGATTCAACATTCTAGAATTTTTTAAAAGACGTGCTAAAGACCCAATTTTATTGTCTACTTGTGCAATATCAGACTGATTTAAATGATAACAACTTAAACCTTTCCAAAGCATCTGCATTTGTTCAAACCATACAGTATATAAGGCACGATATGCTGGCATTAATGCGTTTTGACTATAATTACGAATGTCTTCTTGAGCCTGTTGCCAAGCGCCTAACAACAATTTTTGTTGTTCAATTTCATCAATCAAACGGTTTAACTTTTGATGTTGCGGTGAAACTTCAAGAACAATTCGATCAGTCGGTTTAAGTGCAAAAGACATATCTATATTAACAATGACAACATGTTGCTATTATGCCTACCTAAGTGACATTCGACTATAATACCAGTGATTTTTCCAACATCTCACAATATTCCAATAGCATCACTTGAAAACTCAAAACCTTTAAAAAATTAAGTCCATTTAATACTCTATTCTTTTTCATCATCCGTATTGTGTTGATTGCCGTTTAACTCAATCACTAAAACAATTCATAACAGTAAAATCAGCAATATAAAATACCGTTACATAAAAAATGACTTCACAATATATGAACCAATTGTTACTTTTTATTCAAGCTCATTTATTTATAAAGTTCGTATTAATACTTTAATCTAATAGCATTATTTAAAATAAATCACTATACTTATTAAACGCTATTTAAATTTATTTATTATATAAAATAACATAAGCTATAAAAATATAAATAAAAAACTAAATGATTTACGTTCCTCCCACTATATTTAAAATAAAATTTGTTATATTAATAGAATGTTCTCATTTTAATAAACTTAAGATCTTTATTTTAAATGTAAGTTAAAGTATGGTGTCAATAATACACATGTTACAAATATATTTTTATATTCTTTAGATAAAATATTATTTATGTGAATAAAATTAAATATAGTAATTCATGTATTCACAATGACTTTAGTTACAAAATGTTACGGCTAAATTTTATATTTTAACTTTATTGCCTGTTTTTAATACAAAACATGTCAATAAAAAATGCTGTAACCCTTATAAATAAAAGACTTTTGAAAATCAAAATGAAAACTGTGTCACCATTTTAGCTTAACAAAATCACAAAATTATTCTACTTGAGGAAGTACTCTTAAGTCGCATAATATAAAAGAGATGTAACTCTTTCGTAAATGGGAATACATCTTTTATACACAAAGAGAATTTCAAGAATCGAAAAAGTTAATTAGAGAAATAATTATATTAAAACGGAGTTTTATAGATGACATATCAACGCACCACACTATCAGTTCTTTGTGCTAGTGTTCTCATGCTAGGTTTAAGTGCATGTAGTGATAATAAAAAAACAGCAGAACAAGGACCCAAGTCTGAGGCAGCATCAACTTCAGGAACATTAGACAAAATCAAACAATCAGGAACGATTGTCCTAGGTCATCGTGATTCATCCATTCCTTTTTCTTATATTGCAGATAATCCAAATCAACCAGTTGGCTATGCACACGATCTTCAAATGAAAGTCGTAGAAGCAGTTAAGCAAAAGCTCAATATGCCAGACCTTAAAGTCCGCTACAATCTTGTCACCAGTCAAAACCGTATTCCACTTGTTTCTAATGGTACGGTCGATATTGAATGTGGTTCAACAACAAATAACAAAGAACGTCAGCAACAAGTTGACTTCTCTGTTGGTTTCTTTGAAGTGGGTTCACGCCTATTAACAGCAAAAGATTCAGGCGTTAAAGATTTTGCTGATCTAAAAGGCAAAAAACTAGTGACCACTGCTGGCACAACATCTGAACGATATATCCGCCAACATCAACAAGAACTTGGAATTGGTGAAATTATTTCTGCAAAAGATCATGCTGAATCATTCCTCATGCTTCAAAATGGTCGTGCTGCTGCATTTATGATGGATGACATCTTACTTGCGGGTGAAAAATCTAAAGCAAAAGATCCAAATAAGTGGGTAATTGTTGGAACGGCGCCAATTCATGAAATTTATGGTTGTATGCTACGTAAAGGAGATACTCAATTTAAGCAAGTCGTTGATGATGCAATTAAAGGTGCATATAGCTCTGGTGAAATTAACGAGATGTATAAGAAATGGTTCTTATCACCAATTCCACCAAAAAATATTAATCTAGACTTCACAATGTCTGATCAGGTTAAGGCGCTCATCAGCTCGCCTCATGACCGTGACCAATAATACAAAACAATAATATTTTATTTCAGGCAGAAGGGATTTTGCCTGAAATCATTCGGAGTTACTATGAATTATACTTGGAACTGGGGAGTTTTATTTCAGTCCACAGGTGTTGGCAGTACAACTTACTTCGATTGGGTTCTCATAGGAATCGGTTGGTTATTTGTGATTGCCATCGTCGCATGGTCTATTGCTATGGTACTGGGAAGTATCTTGGGCATTATGCGCACCCTACCAAATAAAACTGCACGTGCAATTGGCACAACTTACGTTACTATTTTTAGAAATGTTCCATTACTTATTCAATTATTTATTTGGTTTTATGTTGCACCAAATTTTCTTCCAGGTCCAATCAAAGACTGGTGGATCAATGATTTAAGTGCAAATACATCAGCCCTTATTTCAGCAAGTGTAGGTTTAGGTCTATTTACCGCAGCGCGTGTATGTGAACAGGTTAGAACTGGTATTGAAGCCTTACCACAAGGACAGATCAATGCTGGCTATGCGATGGGCTTTAGCACATTCCAGCTTTATCGTTATGTAGTTCTCCCACAATCATTCCGTACAATCTTACCCCCATTAAGTTCAGAGTTAACCAACTGCGTAAAAAATACATCTGTCGCATCTCTTGTTGGTGTAGCAGAAATAATTACTCAAATGAAAACCATTAGTGAATATACGCAAAGTACCATTGAAATTTACACCTTTATTACTTTAATTTTTATTATTATTAATGTGTGCCTCATTCAAGGCATGTTATTGCTTGAGAAGCGCTTGCGTATTCCAGGCCTAATCGCAGGAGACAAATAATGGAATGGCTCACTGCATTTTTTTCAGACTTACAACTCTCAGCCCCTGCATTATGGTACGGTTTTAGCGTCACACTTAAAGTGCTTGTTATTTCAACCATAGGCGGTGTTTTCATTGGTACAATTCTCGCACTCATGCGATTGTCCTCAATTTCTGTATTCAATTGGATTGCAAAAAGCTATGTAAACTTATTCCGCTCGATACCTTTGCTGCTTGTACTCATGTGGTTTTATTTTGCAGTTCCCTTTTTCTATACCGCATTTACAGGAAAATATCTAGCAATTGATACGGCACTGGTTTCTAGTATTGTTGCCTTTATGCTGTTCGAAGCAGCTTACTTTTCAGAAATTGTACGTGCAGGTATTCAATCTATTCCACGTGGACAAACCTCTGCTGCATATGCACTCGGTATGACCTATGGCCAATCGATGCGTTTGATTATTTTACCTCAAGCATTTCGCAAAATGACGCCATTATTATTGCAACAAACAATTATCTTATTCCAAGACTCAACTATGGTTTATGCAATTGGTTTATTAGACTTTTTCCGTACCAACTATATTCGAGGTGACTTAATGTCACTATTAACTCAATATATTTTATTTGCTGGATTGGTTTATTTTACAATTAGCGTCATCGCCACATACATTGTTAAAAAATTACAACGGAGGTTAACTGTATGACCGACAATAACATTATGATCGACCTCCAAAATGTCAGCAAATGGTACAACAAAGATTTTCAAGTCTTGACTGACTGTACTGCCCAAATTAGACAAGGCGAAGTCGTTGTAGTTTGTGGACCTTCTGGCTCAGGAAAATCAACACTCATTAAAACAGTCAATGCATTAGAACCATTTCAAAAAGGCGACATTTTTGTAGATGGTACATCAATTACAGATCCTAAAACTGATCTAAATAAGTTACGTAGCCGTGTAGGCATGGTATTTCAACATTTTGAGCTCTTCCCACATTTGAGTATTACCGAAAATTTAACGATTGCTCAAATTAAAGTTCTTGGTCGGAGTGAAGAAGAAGCAAAGAAAAAAGGATTAGCCTATTTAGACCGTGTAGGTTTAAGTGCACATGCAACTAAATTCCCTTCTCAACTTTCTGGTGGCCAGCAACAACGTGTTGCTATTGCACGTGCATTGAGCATGAATCCTATTGCCATGTTATTTGATGAACCCACTTCTGCACTAGATCCAGAAATGATTAATGAAGTATTGGATGTTATGGTTGGGCTTGCTAAAGAAGGAATGACCATGATGTGTGTAACACATGAAATGGGATTTGCTCGTCAAGTTGCCAATCGTATTATCTTTATGGATCAAGGAAAAATTGTTGAAGATTGTAGTAAAGATGAATTCTTTACCACACAGCGTAGTGATCGTGCACAACAGTTCTTAGATAAAATCTTGCACTAACCATCAAGTATAAGACAAGGTAGATCATCATTTACCTTGTCTTATTTCTTAACGAATTAATTAGAAGAATAACATCACATAAAACTTAAAAAACAAATCAAATACTTGAGATAAAATCTAACACTTGATTTAAGTGAGTGATTTTATTTTTAATATCTATATCGGCAACATGAAATCCATCCATGTACAATGTTTTCATTCCAACATTTTTTGCACCTTGTATATCATTGATTGGATGATCACCAATAAATAAACACTCCGATGGTTTAACATTTAATAATTGACTTGTATGTAAAAAAATTTCAGGTGCTGGTTTACTTATGCCAACTTGTCCAGAACTTACAATCGCATCAAAATAATGACTCAATCCTAAGTTATTTAAAATCGCAACTCGTGATAAATGTGCCCCATTAGAAACAATTGCTAATTTATATTTTTGTTCCTTCAATCTCTTCAGTAATTCTTCTGCATCTGCCATGCTCACCGCATTTTTTGCAAACTGTTCCGCCCAAAATTGCGTTAATTCTTTTAAACTAGGTGCATTATGCCATTCTAATTCTTGTAAAAGCACATACGCAATTGATTCCCCAATACTAGGATATGTCAAAAGTTCCTTTTTAGGATAACCACCATTGTCGATGCGACGAATTACCTCAATGATCTGATTAATATTACTATTCATTAAATATTCTTGGTAATATTCTAATAAGCAGATCGCATAGCGATGAATACTTTGATCTCTATGCGTTAAAGTATTATCCAAATCAAATAAAACTGCGCGAATACTCATCTAAATTTATCTTTAATTAAGTACGGTTAAAGTAACATCAAATGAATGTTACAATTTTATTTTTCTTCGATATCGATATTCATACATCAGAATAAGCTCAATTTTAAGTTTTATTTAATTCTTTACTGGTTCAATATAAAAAAAGTTTATTGTGTTTATTTTATGCAAAGTCAAAAACAATTCATTCTCAATCAAAGTATTATTCTACTATTGGGGTTCTTATTATTGCAGTTCTTTTTCCCTATCGCAGGAACCATTGATATGATCCTCATTTCACCTTGGATCACCTCATCTGGAATATTCTATTTAAAAGATAATTGGTACCTTGCAGAATTAAGCCATCACTATCTGAAAAATATCATCATTTTATTTTATGCGATTATATTCTTCCTTTGGATTGCATCTTTCCGATTTTCACTACTAAAAAAACAATGCGTTAATTTCGGCTACTTTTTCTTTGTTTCCATGATCTGTACAATCACAATCGGAATATTTAAAGCGCATTCAGCTCATGCCTGTCCATGGAATATGACTCTTCCATCCTCTCAAGGATTTATCTGGAACTTTTCTTTAATAAATGGGCATTGTTTTCCAGGTGGCCATGCCTCATCTGGTTTTGCATTAATTACCGGTTACTTTGTCTATCATAAAAAATTTCCTAAATATGCATATTTCTCGCTGATAATTGGTCTTATTCTTGGCTTTATTATGGGATGGACACAAATGATGAGAGGCGCACATTTTTTAAGTCACAATTTATGGACACTTTGGATTATTTTATTTATTAATTATATTGTGATATTAATAATACCTAAATTTAATGTTCTAATTAAATATTATTCATCACGCTCAAATAAAACATCAAATATTAATTCTAGATAAGCATCTAACCCTATGATATTTTTACAACAACTCTATTATCGATTAATATATAAATCATTTTGTTAAATACACATTATGTAGATGACTCAAATTTATTCTAATTTCTTAAATGAAATGTCGCCAAAGCAAAAAAACTCTATTCAATCTTATGATATTAAGAATCAAAAAGTTTGGCTCAAGAAAGCATCTTCTCGCCATTCAACGTGGATTTACTTACCACTTTCTTGGATATCTAAATTATTAAACTTAAATATGTTAAGACCTGTACCTAATTATGGTGGAGCACGCGCAATACAATGTGAAGTTTCACGCATAAAACAACTTGCTCAACTCAACATTTCTGTACCAACAATTTTAGCATTTTCTTCCGAAGCTGTTTTATTACAAGACTTGGGACAAAATCACACGTCCCTACTGCAATTACAGACGGCTATAGCAAGTGAACAAACATCAGAAACTCGCCTTTCTTTATATTTTGAGGCTATACAACAAATACAGCAAATACATGATTTGAATGGTTATTTAAGTGAAGCATTTTCTAGAAATATTTTAGTTGATCAAAATCGAAAATTTTCATTTATTGATTTTGAAACCGACCCGAGAGAAGTTTTATCATTGCAAGAATGCCATATACGAGACTGGTTATGTTTTATTTTTTCAACAGCGAGTTGCTTTCAAGAAAATGAGTTAGAACAGATCAGTGAATTCTATATTAATCACCTATCTCATCAGCCTGAAATTTATCACTCTATTTGCCGTGTAGGTAAAAAAGTACAATGGATATTAAAGTTTAAGCCCGAAAAGTTAGGTGGGGATGGCCGTCGGCTCAGAAAGTGTATTTTATTACTTTCTTTATTAAATAAAAAATAAACTTCATCTTCTATTCTTCAACGCTACAAATTAAGTAGGCTAAGCTAATCCTACTTAATTTACTTAAAATGTAATTGTGACTTTTAAACCACCTAAATTTTCACTTTTAGAAAAATATAATTGACCACTATTCTTTTCTACTGCTTTTGCAACAATTGATAATCCTAAACCACTCCCAACCTCTACATGATTCTGCGTTCGATAAAATCTTTGGGTTAGTTTTTCATATAATTGTTCATCAATTCCCGCGCCACTATCTTCCACAATAATCGTAACATGATGGTCATCTTGTCTTAATACTACGTTGATAATACCTCCAACTGGTGTGTATTTAATTGAATTATCAATTAAATTAAAAAGAATAGAATGAATTGACGACTCTAATGCATATAACTGAATATTTTGATGTTGAACGACCCCTAAATCGATTTCTTTTTGCAAGGCAAATTGAATTAATTGCTCCACACAATTCATTGCAATAGCATTCAAATCAATCGCTTTAAAGTTTTCTAATTCATTTAATGATGCATCTTGCTTTGCAAGACTTAAAAGTTGTATGACAAGATGTTGAACCCGATCTAGACCTTTACTTAGATTAGCAATTGCAGGATCATCCTGTCTTTGCTGTAACAAAATTTGCATTTGTAAATTGAGCGCTGTAAGAGGGGTTCTCAGCTCATGGGCCGCATCTGCAACAAATTGTTTCTGCTCATTTTGCGCCAATAAAATACGATCAAACAAATAATTCATTTCTTTAATTGTTGGTAATATTTCTTCTGGATAACTTTCCATTTTAATCGGTTCTAATTCATTTGCTCCACGTTTTGACAGTTCTTCTTTAAAGTCTTTCAATGGTTTTAAATTTCGACTGATTCCCCAACTTAATGCAAATAATATAATAGGCAAAAATAAAACATAAGGAATAAACATATTAGAAGCTAATTCTAAAGCTAAATGTTGGCGAACGGACTTTTGCTGACTTACCTGAATTTGATAGTCTTTTAGTGGCAGTACATAAGTATGCCAAACACCATGCTTCGTCTTATGTTTATAGAAACCTGCTTTTGCAACGGGTTGTACTAATAAACCTAATTGATGTGATAAATGCTCTTTTTCATGATAAGACCATACATCAACAAACAAATCTTCTTCGTGATAACGTTTTCGAATATCCACTTGACTCTGTATCGGCTTCGGATCGTGATGCGCAACGCGTTCAGCTAAATTTTGCATTTGTGCATCTAATATTTCATTAATTTCTTCCAAAGCAATACGATAAGCTGCAAATATTAAAATACATCCCAAAAGTACACTGACAATTGAAACATAAATGATGAGCCGTTTTTTTAATGAATAGGCAGAATTCATATGAATATCCTATTTCTTTAATTAACCCAAACGATAACCTAAGCCACGAATTGTTCTGATAAAATCCTTTCCTAATTTTGTTCGTAGATGATGAATATAAACTTCGATGGTATTACTATTAATTTCAGAGTCAAAATCATATAACTTATCTTCTAAATTTGCTTTAGAAAATATTTTATTAGGATAGCTTACCAATGGAACTAAAATAGCCCATTCTCGTTTAGATAAATCAATGAATTCTCCTTTAAATTTCGCAGAATATTGTTCAATATCTAAAATTAAATCACCATACTGTAAAATATTACTTTGCTCTAGCGTATTTGCCAATAAACCACTACGACGTAATAATGCATGAATTCTAGCAAGTAATTCATCAAACTCATAAGGCTTAACTAAATAATCATCCGCCCCTGTATTTAAGCCTTCCACTCGATTATGCAATTGATCTCTTGCAGAAATAATTAATACTGGCAGTGAAGCAAAATATTGTCTAACCTGTTTTAAAACTTGCATGCCATCCATCATCGGCAAGCCTAAATCTAACAAAACTATATCAAACTGCTCTTTTTGAAGTTGTTTTAAACCATCAATTCCATTGTTGACCCATTGCACATCAAATTGATGAAACTTCAATAAAGTCATCGTTGACTCTGCAATCATAAAATCATCTTCTATAATGAGAATCTTACTCATATTTTTTTCTCTGCACTTACTTTATTTTCACACTGTTCCAACATATTTAACTGGTGATCAATTACACCTGTTTTTACATCAAGCAAGCTCAACAATGTTGGAAATAAATTATCTTGGCTGAGCTTTTTTTGTTTTTGCTCAATTAAGCAAGAAATTTGTATGCGTTGATTTTGCTCCCATGCTGGAGAAAACCACATTAACATTGGAATATGTGTTTGCTGTGTTGGTGCAATGGCGTAAGGTGCACCATGTAAATACATCCCTTTTTCACCCGTAGACTCGCCATGGTCTGATAAATACCAGAAACCCGTTTGAAAGCGTGATACTTCTTTTAAAGTATCAATCATTCTGCTGAGCACATAATCTGTATACACAATAGAATTATCATATGTATTTACTAATTCTATCTCGCTACATCCTTGAATTTCATTTGTTTCGCACGTAGGTTTGAACTTTTGGAAGTCCTTTGTTGATCTTTTAAAATAAGCAGGCCCATGGCTTCCCATTTGATGTAATACAATTAAACGTGATGTTTGATCATTTTCAGGAATATTTACTATATATTCTTGTAATGCATCAAGTAATATTTCATCTAAACATTCTCCTTTAGCATCACACCACTTTTTTTTCATCTCATCAGTAATCGTATAATTTTCAACACGATCGCATGCACCTTTACAGCCTGAATTATTCTCAATCCACGTAACTTTATAGCCAGCTCGTTGTGCAATATCAAGCAAGCCCTCTCTATGACTTGCAAGTTGTTCATCATAATTTTTGCGTGGCATACCTGAGAACATACAAGGAACCGAAACTGCGGTTGCTGTTCCACATGAACTCACTTGTGAAAAATTAATAATATTCTGTTTAGATAATTCAGGATTTGTATTCTTCGTATAACCATTTAAAGAAAAGCTTTCTGCACGAGCTGTTTCTCCGACAACAAGCACCATAAGCTTAGGTTGATTGGCCTGTACACCAATTGGTTGAACTTGATGTGCATCTTCACCATAACGAAGAAGGGGTAGATCATTTTTTGGTAATTTTTTACGATAATATGAAAGACTAGACGCTATCACATTTTGTGGTGAAATCATCCCCTTTAATTCGCGATTTTCACGAAAAATACTAGATAAATCCAAATAAAAACTAAATACTAATCCGATAATGACTAAAAGAGAAATTCCAGATATTGTTAATTTTTTCCACAACAATGTGATTACTGGCTCAGATTTTATACGCACCAGTGAAATGATTAATACAGGTAAAATAACAAAGAATAATGTCCATAAAGCATATTTTATTGAAAGAAGATCTCGTACTTCGCGTAGATCTGTCTGAATCATATTTTGTATTTGATCAGAATTAATGATAATTCCAAAATTACTAACAAAATAAGAACTAAAGCCACCCAATACCACTAAAAAAACGGCAACGGCTTTTGTTGTCCATTTCCATGTTAATAATTGCAAAGCAAAGTTATAAATTGCAATGACAATACAAATCGTTGCTAATAAAAATAATTGTTCTTTAAAGCCCTCATAAGGTGTAAGCATTTTTATTTTATTAAAAAAGCTTAAATTAATCACTAAACCGATCCATATCGCTAAAAGCAAATTAAAAGTTGTTAAGCTTAAAGACGGTATTTTGTCTTTGAATACTTTCAGTTTAGGTTTTAAATTTAGCATCTTTCTCATACAGCAATTTAGGAGGATTACAGCTTATTGGGTTAAACTTAAAATATACTTAAATTTTATTTATTCATATAAAAGTCCATTATATTTCTATAAAAAATTTTAAATAACTTTAATATTCAGTCTATTATTTTTACTAAAATAAAAATATTGAATCAAAAAATTATCTTATTCCATACAATAATGAATTACAAGCAAGGAAAAATTGAATACATTTTCAAATTATATGACAGCCCTCTAGCTTATTTTAATGCAGCATAAACTTATTTCTATATTTGGAGATAATGGATTTCATCCTATCAGGAAATCTACATTGAAATTTCTTAACACCGTAAATCATTACAAATGCCTATGAAAAAATACTAGGCAAAATGACTTTTTTTTGTTGATATATGCAGTTGATTTATCTTTTTATTGTTTTAATAAACATATATGAAACTTATTTATCTCTCATTTTTAACTTTATTTAGTCTAGCCCTTGCTGGCTGTGATAAAGCAGTAAAAACACCTCCGTCGATAACCTCTTTTAATGCGCGTGAACCTGTTATTGCTGTTGCACTTGGCGGTGGTGGTGCAAAGGGATTTGCACATATTGGCGTTTTAAAAGTTTTAGAATCTCATGGAATTAAGCCTCAAATTGTCACGGGTACAAGTGCAGGTAGTTTTGTTGGTAGCTTATACGCAAGTGGTAAAACGCCTTACCAACTTCAACAATTGGCATTAAATTTTAAAGAATCTGATATTCGAGATTTGACCATCAGTCGTCAAGGTATTTTACAAGGTCAGAAATTACAAGATTTTGTGAATAAAAATGTCGGAAATAAAGCTATTGAACAATTTCCTATTCGCTTTGCTGCAGTTGCGACTCGCTTAGATAATGGAAAGAAATCTGAGTTTATTAAAGGTAACGTGGGACAAGCCGTACGCGCATCCTGTAGTATTCCTAATGTATTTGTTCCAGCAACAATAGGCGGTGTTCAATATGTTGATGGTGGATTGGTCAGCCCAATTCCAGTAAAAACTGCAAAAGCGATGGGTGCTGATATTGTGATTGCTGTAGATATTTCTGCACGACCTGCAGCAGGAAAATCTGGAAATATTTTTGGATTACTGGATCAAACCATTAATATCATGGGGCAACAAAGTATTAATGAAGAATTGGATCAAGCCAATATTGTGATTCAGCCAAAGGTTGGTCATATTGGTACACTTGACTTAAAAGCAAGTAATGAAACAATTCTAGAAGGGGAAAAAGCAGCTCAAGCACAAATTCGTGCCATTCAAAAAGCAATTACAGATTTCAAAAAATCTCCTGCAGCACTCAAGCCTGCACCGAAAGCTCGGTTTTAACGCAATATCATCATTTTTCACAGCACATTAACTAAATAAATACTTATCATTCAACTATATGATCATTAAATTTCTATATCATTTAATGATCATTTTATTATTTTCTATATCAATAAAAATGAACTATATTCATCGCCCCTTTCATCTGTTACATTAATAGAAGATTAATATCCATAGTTCATGCAGTGGTTTAGGCTACCGCAAGCATAAAGAGAATATTTATGGAATTCGTTTTAGAACCTTGGCATTGGTTTGTTTTGGGCGTTATTTTAATTCTTTCTGAATTATTACTCCCTGCCTTTGCTGCACTGTGGTTTGGTATCGCCGCTATTTTGGTGGGTATTTTAAATTTAATATTTCCAACAATGGGTTTTACCACCCAATTGGTTATTTGGATCTTTTTAGCAATTTGCTGCACCATTTCTTGGTTTAAATTTATTAAGCCCTTGTCCGTGGATAAAACTAAAGCGGGGTTATCTCGTGAAGCAACCATTGGGCAAGTGGGTATGGTCATTCAAATTAATTTGGATCATGATCAAATTAAAGTTCGTTTTCCCATGCCCGTTTTAGGTTCTGATGAATGGAATTGTCGTACACAATCCATTGTTCAGGTTGGTGATCGTGTTCGTGTCATCGATATTTTAGGTAATGATTTAATTGTTCAATTGAATAGCATACAAAATGAAAAGTGAGTATATAAAATGACACCTGGTGCAATTATTCTGTTAGCCATTTTAGTTTTTGTTGGTGTGACTATTTTTAAAGGAGTTCGTCTTGTACCCCAAGGTTACTCATGGATTGTACAACGCTTAGGAAAATATCATCAAACGCTTAAACCTGGACTAAATTTCGTTATTCCTTATATTGATGAAGTTGCTTATAAAGTTACTACTAAAGATATTGTATTAGATATTCCGTCTCAAGAAGTGATTACCCGCGATAATGCGGTTTTACTCATGAATGCTGTTGCCTATATCAATTTGACGACTCCTGAAAAGGCGGTCTATGGTATTGAAAACTATTCTTGGGCAATTCAAAATCTAGTTCAAACCGCATTACGTTCAATCGTGGGTGAAATGGATTTAGATGATGCACTTTCTTCACGTGATCATATCAAAGCAAAGCTAAAAGCTGCTATTTCTGATGATATTTCTGACTGGGGAATTACACTTAAAACAGTTGAAATTCAAGATATTAAACCATCTCACACCATGCAAGCTGCAATGGAAGAACAAGCAGCAGCAGAACGTCAACGACGTGCAACTGTAACTAAAGCAGATGGTGAAAAACAAGCTGCGATTTTAGAAGCAGATGGACGTTTAGAAGCCTCTCGTCGTGATGCTGAAGCTCAAGTGGTCTTAGCTGAATCTTCACAACGTGCAATTGAAATGGTGACTTCGGCTGTGGGGGACAAAGAAATCCCTGTCGCTTATCTATTAGGTGAACAGTATGTGAAAGCCATGCATGATATGGCTAAATCAAATAATGCTAAAACCGTGGTTTTACCTGCAGATATATTAAATACCATTCGTGGCATCATGGGGCGTGGCGGTCACTGAACTCCATAAAACCTAAATACCATTTATTATAAAATAGACAGTATATTCACTGTCTATTTTATTTTATGCCTATAATTATGCATTTATTCTAAAATTGTGCTTAAATTCTGCTTTCAATGTTATTTTGGCTATTCAAACCACTTCATCAAGTTTGTTCTTCTTCACAAACATTAAAATTTAGGGGTTTATGTGCCATCTACTCACACACGGATACCGTATGAGCTTCCTAAACCCAACCTTAATTACATTTTTCTTTTATATTGTCGCCATGATCGTGATTGGTCTTCTGGCATATAGAGCAACTAGCAACTTTTCAGATTACATTCTAGGCGGTCGTCGGTTAGGAAGCTTTGTGACAGCACTTTCAGCAGGTGCATCAGATATGAGTGGTTGGTTGCTTATGGGACTTCCTGGCGCCATCTTCTTATCTGGTCTTTCAGAGTCATGGATTGCTATCGGGTTGATTATTGGGGCATGGATTAACTGGTATCTTGTTGCTGGCCGTTTGCGTGTACATACTGAAGTTCAAAATAATGCACTCACCTTACCCGACTATTTTTCTAATCGATTTAATGACCATAAGAAAATATTACGTATTGTATCGTCATGCGTTATTTTAATTTTCTTTGCAATTTATTGTGCTTCAGGTATGGTCGCAGGCGCACGACTTTTTGAAAGCATGTTCGAGATGTCATACAGCACGGCGCTTTGGATCAGTGCAATTGCAACAATTAGTTATGTCTTTATTGGCGGCTTCTTAGCTGTGAGTTGGACAGATACCATTCAAGCGGGTTTAATGATTTTTGCTTTATTATTAACCCCGATTGTTGCATTACTATCATTTTCTGACTTATCTCAGCTTTCAATTGCCTTAGACGTAGCTCGCCCACAAGCCACTGAACTTATGGGAAACTTAAGTTTCATTGCTATTATCTCATTATTAGCATGGGGATTAGGTTATTTTGGTCAACCTCATATTCTTGTACGATTTATGGCTGCAGATTCTGTAAAATCTATTCCAAATGCGCGTCGTATTGGTATGGCTTGGATGATTTTATGCTTAGTCGGTGCTGTTGCTGCCGGTTTTATTGGGATTGCCTATTTTCAACAGCATCCAGAGCTCGCTGGCATTGTCAATGCTAATCCTGAAACTGTCTTTATGGAACTTACAAAAGTTCTGTTTAATCCTTGGGTTGCAGGTATTGTTCTCGCGGGTATTTTAGCTGCCGTAATGAGCACACTCAGCTGTCAACTTTTAGTCTGCTCTAGTACATTAACAGAAGATTTCTATAAAACCTTTTTACGTAAAAATGCGTCTCAAAAAGAACTCGTTTGGGTTGGCAGACTCATGGTTTTGCTCATTTCTATACTTGCAATTTTCTTAGCTTCCAATCCAAATTCTAAAGTTCTTGGCTTAGTCGCTTATGCATGGGCTGGATTTGGTGCAGCATTTGGTCCTTTAATTATCCTTTCATTATTTTGGAAACGCATGACATTGAATGGAGCAATTATTGGAATGTTAGTCGGTGCTATCGTTGTGATTTTCTGGAAAAATTTCTTTGCAGATACAGGACTTTATGAGATTGTTCCAGGCTTTATTCTTTCATTCCTTAGCATCATTGTGATTAGTTTATTAGGAAAACCACCAACTCAAGATATGACGGAACGTTTTCATCAAGCAGATCAATTGTATAAAGAACACATAAAATAAAATCTGTTTCAATTGATAAAAAGAAGCATCATACATGCTCCTTTTTATCAATTTATATCTTATTACTTAAACGTACTTTTCTTTTTATTCTTGAATCGTCTTGCAGGCCAAGTCATCGTAAATCTTGCGCCACCTAAATCTGGACTTTCATCTACTGCAATGTTTCCACCAAACCAATAAGCAATACGGCTAACAATAGAAAGTCCTAGACCATAACCACCCGATGCTCGTGTACGGCTCCCATCTAAGCGTGCAAAGGCTTCGAATACACGGCCTCTATCTTCTTCAGGAATACCACAACCATCGTCTTCAACACAAATATATGCTAAACCTTGGTCATTAATACCACCTCGAATCAGAACTTTATGATCACAATAACGAACCGCATTGCCCACTAAATTTTGTACAACACGATGTAAATAACGATATTCCGCATCCACCTCTAAAGTAGCGGGAGGTGCATCTAAAATAATTTCTTTTTGAGTCTTTAAAGCTTCTGTTTCATGTACAACTTGATCTAGAACTTCAGCCAATACAACGCGTTCAAAATCAAATGATGGCGTCCCTTGCTCCAGTTTTGCATACGTCATAATTTCATCAATCAAATTATTCAGTGCTTCAATATCTTTATCGATTTGCTCAACTTGATGTAATCGATCAAAATAATTCTCTTCTTCTGCCAGCATTTCCATGCCAAATCGAATACGTGCAACAGGTGTTCTTAATTCATGCGAAACTGCACGCATCAATTCTCTTTGTGCTTCAATCAAACGCTGTATATGATCAGACATACTATTATAGCTAGATGCTAATCCTGCCATTTCATCAGCACCACTGACTGGTAATCTTAGACTTAAATCTCCAGATTTCATTCGATTTAACGCATAATTTACTTCACGTAATTTTCGTTGAATTGGTACCAATAAACCATAAATACCCAAGCTCAAAACAAATAAACTCAGCAAGGTTACCCCTGCTGCAAGAGAAAATGGCATCCAATTAAAAACTGGAATCGGTCCTATAACTAAAACTTGACGTGGAAATTTAGGTTTAGGTGATAAAATCGTAATAGTCGTACCATTTTCACTGGTACTATCTCGATATAAAACAATACTATTATGATCTAATAAAATACGACTGGTTTGTTCTGAATCTAAATTTAATTCTAGAATGTTTTTTATATCAACTTTATATCTAAAATATTTTTGAATTTTTGCTAATGTTTCTTTTTCTTGCCCTGGATAATAAGCCAAATAATCCCAAATAAAGGTTGGAATTGCACGCATCTGACGCTCATCCAAATCCTCGACTTTAACACTCATATACAACAGGTGATTGGGATCCCCTTTGATTCCCATCACAATATAAGCCGTTTGGTTTTGGGCATCATATCGAATAACAGCTTGCAAATTTGCCAATCGCTGTTTTTCTGTACGGGTTAAATCAACTTTACTAGTTTCTAGATAATAAATAGGCGCATCTATTAATGCAGATGCATCAGAAATCCAATCCAGTTTATCTTGATGAGTGGGCTGTCTAGCAACCCCCTCACTGATTACATATGAAATACCATCAGTTAAAGATTGGCGATATTCCTGCACACGATTATAGTTTACAATTTGAACAAATAGATATCCAAATAATGCCACTAACACCACTAATATGACTAAGCCGCCATAAATACGCAAGAATATGCTTTGCTTAAACACGAATCGTCCTTATTAGTAGGCTTTATATTGCAAACTAGATACCATTGGTTTCTTTAACAAATAAATAACCTTTACTACGTACCGTTTTAATACGTTTCGGATTTTCTGGATCATCGCCAATTTTTGGACGAATTCGTGAAATACGAACATCAATAGAGCGATCTTGCCCGTCGTATTCAATTCCTCTTAGACGCTCAAAAATATCTTCTCGTGACAAAATACGACCCGCATTCGAGGCTAAAAGCCATAATAAATCATATTCAGCACTGGTAAAATCAACTAAATCTCCATTTAATGTGACTGATCGACCACCGTTATCAATCACTAAATCATCAAATTCAATACGTTGAGATACTTCATCATCTGGTGCTTTGTCTGTACGGCGTAATAATGCTCGAATACGGGCAAGTAATACACGAGGTTGAACGGGTTTCGCAACGTAATCATCTGCTCCCATTTCTAATCCTAGTACTTGATCCATATCTTCAGTACGTGCTGTTAACATCAAAATAGGTTGATGATAATGTGGTCTAACTTCTCTACAAATCGTTAAACCATCAGCACCTGGAAGCATCACATCTAACACGACTAAGTCAGGTTGCTCTGCAATAATACGGCGAATTGCACGATTTCCGTCTGGCTCAACCCCCACTTCAAGCCCATTACGGATTAAATATTCTTGAGTTAAACGTGCTAAACGCTCATCATCCTCAACAATTAAAATTTTAGGTAACTTTTCTTCTTGGCTCATTCAAACGCCCCTTTATATTCATCTTTATGTATTCTTTAAAAATCCAAAAGATACACCCAAATAATAATTCCAATATACACAGGTTTACATTGTAAACAAGATTCTATTATCTAAAGTTATACACCATCGTAGTATTTTGTAATATTTTGGCGAAACCTTGATGATTTAGATGGAGCTTATCTTATTTTCTCTAAATATATCGTTACAATTTTATAAAACATATGAAAAGCTTAGCACTTGGTTAGAAACTGTTAGATCAAATGCATTGTTTTAAGTTATCCACATATTTATCTATAAGCACTTAATTCTGAGTTTGCTATGCTATATCCTTACCGCATAAGGTCTCTACAAAATTTATCGAAAGTTGTTTTTTTTTGAAAGAAAAATAATAAAATGTCAATATTGATATACACGAAATTTTCCCGTATCTTGTGCCTAATTCCTAATTAAACCACTAAGTCTTGTGTTTTGGTCTTCTAATTCTGTGGTTCTTTTTTCACCCAGTTTTATAGTCGATTAACATAATAATAGACGACAAAATGGAGCTATTCTGACAATGAGCCTAATCACATCCACACCTGGTAAAATTCAGGTGATCAAACGTACTGGGGACGTTGCTATTTTCGATGCAGAAAAAATTTCTGTGGCTATCGGAAAAGCATTTTTGGCTGTTGAGGGTCAACAAAGTGCAGACTCTAGCCGCATTCATGATCGTATTTCTCAACTTACCGAGATGGTATTGAATACATTTCATCGTCGTCTACCTTCAGGTGGAACGATCCATATTGAAGAGATTCAAGATCAAGTTGAACTTGCACTTATGCGCACAGGCGAACAAAAAGTTGCTCGTGCTTATGTTATTTACCGTGAGCAACGTTCTGAAGCGCGTAAACAAACTGGTGCAAATCATCATCCAACATTACAAATTACAGACATTAATGGTCAACTCAAACCACTTGATCTAAGTCAATTAGAAGCAACCATTACTAAAGCTGCTGAAGACTTAGAAGGTATTGATGTTAAAGCGATTATCGATGAAACCGTTAAAAACTTATATAACGGTGTAAAAGAATCTGATATTTCGACCACCATGACGATGGCAACACGTACACGTATTGAACAAGAACCAAATTATACTTATGTGACTGCACGTTTACTTTGTAATGACCTTGTTACAACAGGTTTAGAGTTTTTAGGTTTAGCGAAAGATACGCATGAAGGCGATGCCTTAGAAACCTTCTTAAAAAGAGGAATTGAATTAGAACTCATTTCTCCTGAATTATTGAATTTTGATCTTGCTAAATTAGCAGCTGCAATTCAACCAGAGCGTTCTAATCAATTTACATACTTAGGTCTACAAACATTATTCGATCGTTACTTTATCCACTCGGATGGTATCCGTTTTGAATTACCGCAGCTTTTCTTCATGCGTGTTTCTATGGGTCTTTCGCTCAATGAAGAAAACCGCGAAGAACGTGCAATTGAATTTTATAATTTATTATCTAGTTTCGATTACATGGCATCTACGCCAACTTTATTTAATGCAGGCACATTACGTCCACAGTTATCAAGCTGTTATTTAACGACCATTGCCGATGATCTATATAATATTTATGGTTCTATGCGTGACAATGCCCTACTTTCTAAATGGGCTGGTGGTTTAGGTAATGACTGGACGCCTGTTCGTGCATTGAACTCTTATATCAAAGGCACAAATGGCAAATCTCAAGGGGTTGTTCCTTTTCTTAAAGTTGCCAATGATACAGCCGTTGCAGTTAACCAAGGTGGTAAACGTAAAGGTGCAGTTTGTGCTTACTTAGAAACTTGGCACTTAGATGTTGAAGAGTTCCTTGAGCTTCGTAAAAACACAGGTGATGACCGTCGTCGTACACATGATATGAATACAGCAAACTGGGTTCCAGATTTGTTTATGCAACGTGTATTTGAAGATGCTGAATGGACCTTATTTACACCATCTGAAACACCAGATCTTCATGACTTAATAGGTTTAGAATTCGCTGAGCGTTATGCATATTATGAAGGTGTGGCGAAAGAACAAAACATGTTACATAAGAAAGTTCGTGCTAAAGATTTATGGCGCAAAATGCTTTCTATGTTATTCGAAACAGGTCATCCTTGGATTACCTTCAAAGATGTTTGTAATTTACGTTCACCACAGCAACACGTTGGTGTGGTTCACTCCTCTAACCTATGTACAGAAATTACCTTAAATACCAATCAAGATGAGATTGCCGTATGTAACTTGGGTTCAATTAACCTTGTGCAACATGTTAAAGGTGGTGTACTTAATCGTGAGAAACTTGCACGTACTGTTAAAACAGCTGTTCGTATGCTCGACAACGTCATTGATATTAACTATTACGCTGTTCCGCAAGCACGTCACTCAAACTTAAAGCATCGTCCAGTTGGGATGGGCATCATGGGCTTCCAAGATGCACTTTATGAAATGGGCATGGCTTATGGTTCAGATGCAGCTGTTGAATTTGCAGATGAATCAATGGAAGTGATTAGCTATTATGCGATTCAAACGTCAAGTGATTTAGCAATTGAACGTGGTGCTTATGAAACATTTAAAGGCTCACTGTGGGATCAGGGTATTTTACCGATTGACTCTTTAGATTTAGTTGCGAAAACACGTCCAGAACGTATGTATGAAGTGGATCGTACTCAACGTTTAGACTGGGATACTTTACGTGCTAAAGTTCAAAAAGATGGTATGCGTAACTCAAATGTCATGGCAATTGCACCGACTGCAACCATTTCAAATATTTGTGGTGTATCTCAATCTATTGAGCCAACCTTCCAAAACTTGTATGTGAAATCAAACCTGTCTGGTGAGTTTACTGTAATTAACCCATACCTTGTACGTGCATTAAAAGAACGTGGTCTTTGGGATGCAGTAATGGTCAATGATCTAAAACACTTTGAAGGTTCTGTACAAAAAATTGCGCGTATTCCTGAAGAATTAAAAGCAATTTTCGCAACAGCCTTTGAAGTTGAACCACGTTGGATTGTTGATGCTGCATCACGTCGTCAAAAATGGATTGATCAAGCACAATCACTGAACTTATACATTGCTGGTGCAAATGGTAAGAAGCTTGATATTACCTATAAAATGGCTTGGTTACGTGGTCTTAAAACAACGTATTACCTTCGTGCATTAGGTGCAACATCTGCTGAGAAATCAACGATTAACACAGGCACTTTAAATGCAGTGAAAGCAACGACAGTCGCTGCACCTATAGCAACGGCAATTGTACCTGAAGTGAAAGTAGCAGCACCTATTGAAGAAGAAGGTTTTTCACAAGCAGCACCTGTACCAGAAGCATGTTCTATTGATAATCCAGACTGTGAAGCTTGCCAATAATTGGTGAGCCTCTCAAAATTATTCCCATCTGAAGATGTTATTCTTCAACGTTTTTGAAAAAATGGAAATAATTTAAAAATCGATAACAAAGGATAATCACCATGATGCATATGACACATAACTACATGTTAGGACTAGCAGCCTTGGTCATTTCCTTTGTTGTATTATTCTACGTACCAATTGCTTATTTTTGGATTAAAGTAAATAAACAACAGCGTAATCAAAATAAGTCTTGTGGATCAAAAAATTCTATTGAACAAAAATAGAACTTTCATCGGTAAAACTTAATTTTGCTTACACAATTTAAGCGTATAGTAAGACATCTAAGCGAAGCTAGATGTCGATATAAAAGATATAAAGCAACGTAGAGAGAATTTATTATGTCTATCCTAAGTTGGGACGATTTCGAAGATGATTCGCAAAAACCAGCTGCACCATCACAGCAGTCTGCGCCCGTCGAGCCGCAAAAAGCGACTCACACGCAAGTGGTATCTGATACAAACCAGTCACAGAAGAATGTGGCAACTGCACAACCCACTCCAACCAGTGGAAATCGAGCAACAGATTCAACCGATTCATTGGCAAGAGCATCTGCTTCCCTAAGCCAATTAGATGTTGCACCTGGTCTTGAAGAATTAGAAATGGGTGCACAGCGTGTACAAGTTGATGATAAAGCAATGATCAACTGCCGTGCTGACTTAAATCAATTGGTACCATTTAAATATGAATGGGCTTGGCAGAAATATCTAGACGGTTGTGCAAACCATTGGATGCCTCAAGAAATTAACATGACCCATGACATTGCGTTATGGAGATCTGAAAGTGGCTTGACTGAAGATGAACGTACCATTGTCATGCGTTCTTTAGGGTTTTTCTCCACTGCCGATTCTTTGGTTGCGAATAACTTAGTATTAGCAATTTATCGTCATATTACCAATCCTGAATGCCGTCAATATATTCTTCGTCAATCGTTTGAAGAAGCTATTCATACGCATGCCTATCAATATTGTATTGAATCTTTAGGTATGGATGAAGGCGAAGTCTTCAATATGTATCGTGAAGTTCCATCTGTTGCACGTAAAGCAGCATGGGGCTTAAAATATACGCAATCTTTAAGTGATCCGACCTTTAAAACAGGCACACCAGAAACTGATCAAATTTTACTTCGTAACTTGATCGCTTTCTATTGTGTACTTGAAGGTATTTTCTTCTACTGTGGATTTACTCAAATCTTATCGATGGGTCGTCGTAATAAAATGAATGGTGTTGCAGAGCAATTCCAATACATTTTACGTGATGAATCTATGCATTTGAACTTTGGTATCGATATGATTAACCAAATCAAAATTGAGAACCCTCATCTTTGGACTGCTGAATTCCAAGAAGAAATTATTCAAATGATTCTTGAAGGGACAATGCTTGAGATTGAATATGCACGTGACACAATGCCACGTGGCGTATTGGGTATGAATGCAGGCATGATGGAAGAATATTTGAAATTCATCTGCAACCGTCGTTTAAGTCAATTAGGTTTACCAGAACAATTTGCTGGTGCAACCAATCCATTCCAGTGGATGTCAGAAATGATGGATTTACGTAAAGAGAAGAATTTCTTCGAAACACGTGTAACCGATTACCAAACAGGTGGTGCGTTAAGCTGGTAAGCAATACGCGTCACCGTAAGACGACATATAAGTTTTCCTTAGCGACAAATGAAATTTCCTTGAAATAAAAAATAGAGCCATTAGGCTCTATTTTTTATTACTTGATTGGAGGCGATAACTTTCGGAATTTCGATATCTTAAAGCCTTCAGGTAATGGTCGCTGAATGACAGATAATGCAAGATTTCTGACACATATTTCGAGATTGTTACGTTAATGTGAAATCATTCATTAATGTTATCAACAGAAATAAAAAAGAGCCTCATGTGATCTTTCTAGTTGAAAGTGTATAAATTGAAGAGAAAAAACAAAATAAGTAATCTTATCAATGAATTACTTATTTTTTATTTATGTATATAAATAAGCTATATTGGAAATATTTATTAATCTCATAAAGAAATTAAAGAATTTCTATCTCATTTTTGGACAATTTCGTATTACGAATAGAAATAAAACAAATCCAGTTTGCATGAGAAAATGTATGGAAAAATTCAACCGCATTGAACAAGTTTATAGTTCAATACTTTTTTCACAGTAAAAGTTAATGATGACATGATAAATCGAAACAGTAATGTTACCACGTTGAAGTTCTTCTTTCCCCATCCAAAAGGTGTCTGAATCTTCACCATTTACAGTCTCAAGAACATAACCATTTACTTTGGAAAAACCTTTGTGCTGACGTTGTTTTATGTGGTTCTTATACTTATCTAAGAGAGTGACAAAATCTTTATCGAATGCATATACGACAACAAATATCGTATTAAAGCCCTCTTGATCATACCCCGCCAACTTATCCATATGGTCATTGATCTCGGTAGTACCCCATTTAAGAAGGCGAAACGCTTCAAATAACGCAATACGTCTACTTTGATTGTTATCTACTATAACGCCATCCACCTCACCATAGCTTTTACCTGAAGATGAACTACCTATTTGACTTTGATCCGAAATATGAAGTGGAGAGCTTTTTTCTCTCATGTTAAAAAGACTACAAAACCATTGATTAATTCGATCTTCGTTTGCTGGCTTACTAGAATATCCAGATGAGGATTCCTCATCTTTAACAGGTATGTAAATATTTTTACTGCGACTAAGCAATTCTTTAGAGACTGAAGAAACTGTTTCAACTAAATACTCTTCAACAGTGCTGTTATTTGTTATCTTCACATATGTTTCGACATCACTACCGTTAATCAGTTTAAAGCTATTTGCTAGTTGCTTAGGACTTCTTTGATTCCTTTCTGCAAAACGATCGATATATTGCGTAGCAGATGACTCCTTCGCTAAAGCATTCATTATAGAGTCGTTGATTTTGGCTAATTCATCTGACAGAGCTTCGTATTGACCTAGGAATTTAATATAAGCTGAAAATGCTATATCTGCTTCTTTTACGAATTTATGCTTGAGCAGTAATTCACAGTAAGGTGCAAGTAACTGAGGAAGAAATTTCTGAGCTGAGCTCAATAGTTTCCATGTTTCCCTCATTGAACTGATGTCATTAATCGTTAAGTAAGCATACATTACTCCTGATATCCACGGTAATGGATAACTCGGGATATCAGACCATTGTGCTTTTGCCGACTGTTTTACTTCTGACAAAGCCTTTCGAATCAAAGTAATATTTGAAGCTTCATGATGGTTAGCAAGATACGTATGTAATAGCATTAGAATATGTTCTGGGTTATTAGTATCTTCGACCAATCTTTCCAAAATACGAATGCTCTTATTGGTATCTTTATCGATTAAATAGTATGCTAGATAGTAGCGTCTAAAATGTTCACATTCGTTGTAATGATTTTTCTCGTTATAGGTAAATGGAATAGGGATATCGTTAATATGAGATTGAAAATCAGGGTCGTATTCATCTTGATTAACAGCCAATAATGTAACGTCTAATTTATATTGATAACACTTTATCAATTGGCGTTTTTCAGCAAAGAGGTGATGGTGCTGATTTTTGAACCTACCTTCATTCAGCTCATGACTAGCTTGAGTGAGAACGGTCAGAGCTAGGTCAAATTCAGAAGCACTGTATGCTGATACGAATGTTTTTTCTAAGACATCTAAAGAGCTTTTATCAATATTGTCTACTGCGAGTTTTGTGATTGCTAATTTGATAAGCTCTTTTCTTGCAGGATGAATACAAGCCTCCATCAATTGGAAAAGCTGTGAGTTTGTTAGGATCTCGTCATTTGAATCAAGAAAGCTTTCGAAGTCTGAATCATCGATTTTGTTTATGTAGACACAAAAATCAGGCCATAGATCGTAAGCATTTACTCCAATAGTGTGAAATAATCCAACTCTTTCATTAGTACCAAAGCCTAAATTGTCAACGATAGATATATTTCTTTTATGCAGTTTATTTAAATGTTGGCAAGAGTCATGATTTGCAACCGACATCAGTATTTGAAAGTAACAACTTATAGCTCTTTTCGCTTCATACGGAGAATCATTTGCGCATAGCAGAGCAGATGACCAATCAGTTTTATGTCTTTTAGAAATTGACAATATCCGTTGTACATTATCTTCAATAACTAATTTGTACCAAGGGAACTGTTTAATAAGGATTGAAGCATCTAGGTTTGATTTTTTCCCTTCAAGATTTAATATCAGATCTTGCTCTAGCTCATTAGTAATAAGGTTAATTAATTCACTTATATACACCTGAGCGGTATCAAGAGAATTCCTATCGATGAAATCATATAGCCACCATAACAAAAAATATTTGTTATTACTGAGATTAAAAATCGCTGGATTCGGATAAGCGTGTTCGCTTAAATCCACTTTTTTAATACTATCAATCATTGATAGTATTTGATTAGGCTGTTGATGCTTTAAAAAGTTGTCAAATAATGTGTAGTAATGTGAATCTTTAAAGTCATTTTTAAACAACTGTAAGTTATCAGTTAATACAAAAACAATATCAATAAAGTCTTCACTACAATGAAAGTTGTTAGAATTTTTTTCTGAATATTTTCGGGAAATAAAAATCTCTAATTCTTCTAAAATGCTGCGATTTTCAATCTGATTCGCAATGTCATTATAGAAATAGGAAAACCAAAATATTGCGAAGTTACATGTATCTATTCTAGATAGGAGAAGGCAGAAATATTTAGGTAATAATCGAAATCGAAACAAATCACTAAAGAGTAATTGTTTAAGTAAAGGGTGTTCCAAAGAAAATTCAATCAGTTCTATAAGTTTATGAGGATAAAATAGCGAATGGTTATCAATACAAATGCTTTCCTCTAAAAAATCCGAAACTAACCAACTATAAAAGTATCCAACCCTGTGGTGATAAGTTCTGCTTTCTAAATGCTCCTGTATCTGAGAAAATTCATTTTTACTAACCTGACGTGATAAATGAGAATTAAAGGAAGGCAGAGAGCTTTCTGTAATCACATTTTTTCTAGGCTGGTTTACACATTTGTCAGTATTATTCGTTGTTCCGCTCGTTGGTAAAAGGTCAATTGACATGGTTATCACTGGAGTATAGTTGCGAACAATGTCTGAAAAAAAATTACTATTTGATATTGAACGTGTTAAATCTCTAGGTACAGGTAGCTCTAGTAAATGTTTTGTCAGCTCGACTGTATAAGCTTTGTACTCTTCTTCTGATGTCACATAATTAAGAATAGGGAGAGCACAACTACACGTTAATCGCATGATACGTAGCCATTTTCCAAAGGCTTCATTAGCGTTAGCGGAGTTGGAAAGTAACATCTGCCATAAAAAGGTACTAACTAACTGGTTAAGGTTATGCTCTCTTCCGTTAAATACATAAAAATTATCTTCTTTTTTAACATAGTTGAATAAAATGGATGTGCTAGGGAATTCTCTATCCCATATATCTTCCGACACACAGAGGTTAGTTTTTTTATATCCTTCCTGACCGTGCTGGATATGTTGTAAAGTTCTAAGAGTTTCTATTATGGGAACTAGAGAGTCATCAACTTGCCGCTCAAGGTCGTGTTCTAAGTTACAAGTAAGCAAAAGGAAATCAGCCTCAAATGTTATAAGGCAGCATTTTTCTAAATATTCAATTTCAATGCCTTTGTTAATCTGTACAAGTTCGCCATTACGTTCCCATAACTTAGTACCATCAAGAAGCCCAGTTACACAGTTTCTATCTAGAGGTTCTGTCGTAAGTGAAGAGTACATTAAAAATGTTGCTAAATCCTCAGCTTCTTTTTGTTGTTCTAAACTGTAGAATTTCTGCGAATCAGATGGGGCTCGTGTGGATAGCTCCAAAAGAGATTTAATCTTCGACCAATCCCTTGAATGCTCGACATGATTTGCAGCCATAGTACAATCTCTAAATTTAAACGAATAGATAGAAACTTATATTATTTAATTCAACTATATAGGTATATGATACATCGAAAATTCAATAAGATTCCTATCAATTATTTAGAAATTAATGCAAAGGGATAAGGCATTTTACCTATGACTCTTCATGCCAAACCAAGATATTAATCAACTATTAGGAAAAGTAGGTCAAAAATGGTTATATGTGTTTAGAATTTTGGTGGCTATTCAACCATGATTTCCTCAACATCCTTAAATTTTTCTAACTTAATAATAAGTTAGAAAAATTATTATGAATCAATCTTTCTATTTCGCTATATGGGATTTTTAAAATTTCACTTAATTGTTTGAGTGCGATTGCAACATCCCACGGCATTGCAGATACTTTATTAACTTGAGCAAATGGTCCATCCGTTTCTGTTATTAACCTATCAATAGGTATTTCCTTGACGAGCTCTATAGCACGTTTACTTTTTAACATTGCAGGTCCCACACTAAACCAACAGCCCAGACTTATTGCTCTTCTCAACTCAGTCTTATTGCCTGTAAACCAATGTAAAATTGGCACTCCAGCTTTTGGATACTTTTCAATAAAGTTTAGAACTTCGCTAGTTGCATGACGACTATGAATACTAAGTATTTTTCCACCAGCGTTTGTACATGCTCTTAAAATATGTTCAAAAACCATCGTTTGTATATTCCAATGATCTTTAAATTCCTTTCCACCATCCAAACCAATTTCACCAATATATCTAGTTTTAGAAATCAATCGATCAAATAAAGGGAGTTCTGAATATCGCTCATGTGCAATTTGAGGATGTAGTCCTAATGCAGTCTTTATACGAGGAAAATTGATACTAAGTGCATTCGTTCCCTCCCATGCACTTGGTGTTGTAGTTACAGATAGAACATACATATTCATGTTTACGATATTCTGTATAACATGAACCACATCAGGATAGAGGTCTAAATGTGCATGAAAATCAATCATACTAAACCTAAATCTCCAATAAATTTTTGCATTTCTAACAAACCTCTTTCTACAGTATCTTGATGTTTTTGCTTATCTTGATCAGGTATTAAATTAGAGCTCAAAGATGCACCAATCCACTTTGAAGTGCCTAACTCTTGCCTATTTAAAATTGCTATACGCATAGAAAACACATCATCAAATCGTGCATAATTTTCATTATCTTGACTTAAATCATCAAACTTGTATTCAGTTTGATCATAATCTTTGCCTTTCCAGTGAAAAAATGATGCTCTTCGTACCAAGCAAGGTACACAACGGCCACAATGAGTATTTTTATAGACCCCGTAACGTCCACAGCTAGTTGTAGTATGAGCTAAATTTTCAAGAATAGATTGATCCAAACATTGTTCTAACATTTCTCCTTTCGTAACGAATTTATAAGGATTGCATATCAATATATTTAATCCGCAATTATCTAAGATTTGTTGAAATAAATTTAGTACTACAGGATGTGTCGTTCTCGTACTTAAACTTCCCACACGAGCAAGTGTAATAGGAGGATTAATTGATATATAACCATTCTCACAAACATAGAGTGTTACTGTTTCATTTTGTCTATGCATATCTAATGATGATGCAATCAATACGCCATATGTTAAAAAGATCATAGATCTTGATCTCTGGGAGGCGGGTGTTTCTGGAAATGGTACTTTAACATTATGATTTGTCATAAATTGGGCTAAATTACCTAATTTCTTAGCAAAATCTTGTTGGTTTTTACCATCACCTCTTACAGTTTGGGTTACTACATATGGTTTATAATTTTGTTCAACTAAGTCTATAACACCAATGAAGCTATCAAGCCCACCAGATAATAAGGAAACGCAATCTTCTAATTGATAAAAGGCATCTTTATGTAATTTGGGATATTCTCCACCACCAACAAAATTTAACTCCCATCTATCTGTTGTAAGAAAACTTAAAAGGGCTTCTAATAATTTTTTTTGTTCATTCCAAAAAATACTATCTATTACTGAAATTGTTAACTCAAAATGTCTTGTCCAACCATCAGGGCTTTTTTTTCGATGTCCGGCTTGATCTGCAGCAATCACAGATAATGCAATAGATACAAGATCCCATGCTTTTTCATGCGGAATAAGCTTACTATCATAAACTTCTCGTAAAATTTTTGCCCCAATACACCCCTTAGACTTATCTTGTGTATATTCAAATAGTATTACATCTAAGTCGCTATTAATTTCAGAAAAATTAAAATCTTCTAATGCGCATGTAATTTTCATTCGGCATACCCCTCAAAAACTTCAAATGTTTCACGTATTGAATTATCCACAATATTTTTTATCTGATCTGAAGCTAATGGAGTTCTTTCATTAATATTTTTTCTAAACGATTCAGCCACAGTTTGCCTTACGTAGTCTCTTATTTCTTTTAATCGGCTTAGTCCCAAAGTTGCATTCGGAGCTTTACTTAGGATAGTTTTACTTAAGTCTAAATTTATCCTTCTAAATACATCATCACTAACAAATCTTTCTAATGCGAATAAGCGCTGTGAGTCATCTAAATTTTTAAGATCAGCTTCAGGAAATTTTTCTAATAATTCACATAATGCATTTTTAACAGACTCTCTACTAGCCTCTGTATCTTGAGTACCATCAACAGGTGCAACAACCTCAACTATAGCATCCATAACCTCTTCAGCGGACTTTCCAGTTAGAAGAATTGGATCAAGAGCTCCGCCACTTTGTGTAAAAGGATTTTGTTCCGAACCTAAAGCATTAAATAATGTTGTCGCTTTCTGTGTTGTTCCTGACAGACGGCTTGTAGCCGTTCTACTACCTCCATATCCTTTTTTTATGTATTGGCCAATACCCTTACGCATACTGGAAGCTTGACCACCTCCCATGAAGTTACCAAGATTTCTTCTAGCAGGTCCAAATCTTCCAGGTTCTGCTATTGGTGAGTTAGGTGCAGCCCATGACGGTACCATTGGAACATTAGATGGAGATCCGTTACTTGATTGTGATGTTCCCATTTTACGATCTCCTATTATTTCTTGAGCTAATTGCATTTTTCACAGGTCGAGAAATATATTCACCATCTTTCCATTGCTCAAAGACAGACTTAGACCAGTTTTGATCAGAGATTTTTGGAACTATGCTTGCTTTAACTTGTATTGGTGGTCGATCTTTGAAGAAATTAGCTAATCTTTGCCCTAAAACCTCATCTACTTTAGCAAGGACTAAGGCCGACTCCAAAATATCGGGAGCCCCCCATTCGGTTTCTTGCTGTGCTTTGATTAATACTTTATCCATTAAGATATTAAGTTCATGCCTACCAATTAATCTCAAACTATCTAATAAAGAGCCAGCCATGGATGATTGATTTAATAATGCCTCTAGCAATCCAATAGCTTCAGTTGATAATCGATCTTCTTTAGTAATAAATGGTGCATGTTCGCGGCTTACATATAAAACACCTCGCAAATCTTCATCCGCAAGCATAGGTTGTAATTTTAACCAATCTTTTACAAATGAATCATCCCAATGATCACTAACATTAATATCTCTACCAGCTAAAGCTTCACTCTCCCATTGTTTTAAAATAGTAGGTTTCCCACTATCATGGTTCATTACAGAAGCTAAAAGCTCTGTATAAGCTTTTGGATGTGCACAACGCTCAAACAATAATATTTTGACTAACGCCCCCTCATCTAAAGTTATCCCTTGACTTCTTGCCATTGCTAATCTAATTGATAATGCATTCATAAATCTTTTTATTAAACGAGGATTTCCGGCAATACCAGTAGCCTGCGTCATAAGTACTGCTAATCTATCTGCTAATTCTAATTTCAACTCTAATTCTGAATTAATTGTTGCATTTTGATTTTTTACAAAATTAATATCGACCCGATTACCTTGCCAAGCCTTTCCTAATTGTTCACAAATTTTTTGTTGGAGGTGATCTTTATGTGAATCAGGCAAAGTACTATTATCAATAAACATCATCATCATATAAGCACGAACTTCATGAGTTCCAAGAGGCGGTACTCTTATAGGCACTTGTATAAGCTTGTCAAAATAATTAATAACTAATTCATCTTCTATTCCTGAAAAATGCTTTTTGACCGCATGTTTAATCATTTGATCATCAGCAGCAATAACAAAAGCTGTATGCGGTAAAAATAGTAATAAACGTATAGCTTCTAAAGTAGAGATTGTTGTTTCTGGCAGACAACGATCTAGGTCATCGATTAAAACAACTAAAGTTACACCCATTTCATCTAATAGATTTTCAAAAGTATCTCTTAAAGCCTGAATTTGTTTAGGGGGCGTTTTATCCCTTGCCTCTTTAATATACTTTTTACCCTCTTGCTCAATCTGATCAGCATCGATAGATGCTGGTTCAGAATCACTCTCCGAATCAGTAAAAAGTTCTAAAGTTTTACCCACTACTCCATTCAGAGGAATACCAGTAAAGACTGATGCTGCCGTTGCTGCAGTCATAGCCATTAACCGAAACCATTTAATCCTTTCAAAGAGCTCGCCAATTTTCTCTGAGAATCCTTGCCTCTTGGCAGCTTCTTCAGCAATTTTAGCTACAACGACATCAATTAAAGCCGCTCTAGCATCATCATAACCTTGATATAACCATGCATTAAATTCAACAAATATATATTTAGAATTACCTGAGGCAGCATTTGTTTGTTTTAAAATTAATTCATTTTGAATTAATTTTATCATAGATGATTTTCCAATCCCCCATGCTCCAGATACTCCAATCGATATAGGTCTTGATTGAGATTGTTCGATAATTTCAGCAACAGTTTTCGCAACCACTCCAAAATTTAAATAATCTCTTGTTGTTTCGTTATCACTCCACATTTTTAATCTCTAAGTTATAAATAACATTATCAAATATTTAAAAAGCTTATTTTTTCATCATATAGATTTTCTTTTTACTATCAATAGTTTCTAACGCTGAGTGACTAAAGTTCGATATAAAAAGCTTAATACAGTATGTAACACTGCATACATTAAAAAATAAAGTTTTCATTTAAAATTAATAATTTACATTAACTTAATTGTAATAAAATACTACCCATCCATCTTTCATGGTTTTAACACTAGAGATCAAAAAACAATCATACTAATTATTATTTGAAGAGAAACCTATTAAGGAACTCTAAAATTTTAAATAAATGAAGTATTTCTTCATAAGATAAGTAGTTGAAGAGTACTCTATAAATCAGCCAAACGCTCGAATGCTTTTTTATGGCGGATTAAAAGCAACTTAGTTTCATACTCAACAATTTTCTCCCCTTCTTTTCCAGTCAAATCAAGCTCTTTAGTAGGCTTAATTTAAAGCATTTCAGCTACTGAAAGAAAAAGGCATGTTTTCGCAATTAATTTGGGGAAGTGATTGGCCACATACACAACATGAACATGATATTTCATATGAAAAAACACTTCATAGTTTTCAACAAATCGTCACAGACCCTGAAGAACAATTAATGATTTTAGGAAAAAATGCACGTAAGCTTTTCCAATTCTAATTTTAAATATATTGATCAAATCATAAGAAGTCATTTCTTATGATTTGATGCTTATTCAAATCATTTTTCACATGACACTATGAAGCTATTTTCATTAACACAAGACCTGAAATAATCAGCACTGCAGCAAGCATTCTCAACGCACTGGCAGGTTCACCTAAGATTAATATTCCAATCACAAAAGAACCTATTGCACCAATACCTGTCCAAACAACATAAGCTGTCCCTAAAGGTAAGGACTTCATTGCATATGCCAACAAGCCAAAGCTGAGCAACATAAAAATAATGGTAATAACACTTGGGGTTAATTTGGTAAAACCATCTGAAAGCTTCATTGTATAAGCCCAAACAATTTCAAAAAGACCTGCAAATAATAATACAACCCACGCCATGAGATCGCTCCTGTTCAATAAGAATCAGGCCGTCCTGACGAAATTTTCATTTTACCTGAGGAAGGCAAAAAGGATGGTCGTCCATCTTTATTCGATATTTAGTCTAGCACAAGTGGGAAAATCATTGCTATATGATGATTCTTTTTTCCAATAAATATGCTATTTATTAACATCTAAATAGCATATTTATATTAAAAATCACATAAAAACTAATTTAAAGTCGTGCCTAAAACAAAAACTGAACACCAGCACCATAAATCCAACCATGGGATGATGACTCACTTTCTTGCCAAGCTGTTTGCTTATCACCATGTTCATATTTATAGCCCACTTCAATAAAAGGCATCACTTGCTTCGTAATCTCATAGCGGGTTTTTGCCCCCACACTCATTTCGTGTAAACCTGATTTTTTAGCATATTTGGAATCATCATTAAAAATAATTTCTGTATGCAAATAAGGTTGAAAAATGAGCTTTTGAGTCAGCAAAAAATCACGATCTGTTTCAATACTCATTAAATATTGCTTATCTTTACCCGCATATAGATAAATATCTGTATCAAAGAAATAAGGTGCCAAACCATTTAAACCAACTGAAAAATAAGTTTGGTTCTTATCTACTTCACGCTCTGGATAATAGCGATGACGTATTCCAGTTTGTAAATCCCAAAATTCTTTAAATGCACGGCTATACATTAATTTTGTATCAAACTCTGTCTTTTCTGATTCCTTCTTATCTGTATTTAATTGTAAAAATAACTTATTTTCATCAGTTCCTAGCCAAACTTCTAACTGATTTTGAAATTTCCCGTCCCCATCATCCTTAACCCATTTCGTTTCAACTTCAGTTGATAAATGGATTTGTCCTCCATGCTCAGATGCGTGATCGTCATGAACTGATGGAGGATCGTAAGGGACCGAATTTTTAAATGCATTGTCATTACTATGCGTACGATGATTATTTTCATTCGCTTGCGTGTATGTTGCTACACCGCTTAAAAGTAATGATGCAGATAAAAAACGAACACTCATGATATTAGTGATGTTCATGTTGACCTCCTTGAGTTCTTTCTTGAGGTTGAAGTGGTGGTGTTGCTGTTGTTTTCTCAACATTAGCAACAACCAGTTTATTCATCATGCCAGCGCTCATGTGATATAACAGATGACAATGAATTGCCCACTCTCCAAGTTCATCTGCTGTTAATAAGGCTGTCACTGTTTTCCCTGGGGGAACAATAATCGTATGTTTATTTGGCATATCCGCTATATTTTGACCATTTTCTAATTGCATAAACATGCCATGAAGATGCATTGGGTGAGCCATCATACTGTCATTAATAAACGTTAAACGAATACGTTCGCCATACTGAACTTGCAATGTGTCAGCTTCATTAAATTTTTTACCATTTATAGTCCAAATATAACGCTCCATAGAACCCCCTAAACGAATGACCATTTCACGCTCAGGGGTTCGAACATCTTTTTGTTGATAAAGTGATTTTAAATCTGAATATTGCAATGCTTTTAAGCCTACGGGTGTTGAAGCATTTGCCCACCCATCCACTTGTGCTGTTTGGAGTGTATTAGACATGACATCTTTATTCGCCTCATGGGTAGGCATATCCATTTGCTTATGCTTCATTTGACCATGACCCATTTGTTCATGTGTCATTTGACTACGATCCATTTGCTCTTGGCTATGATCCATTTGATCGTGCGTCATTTGACTATGATCCATATCAGACATATTGCCATGCCCCATATCATCCATCGTTAATAATGCACGTGGTCTTGCTTGAGGCACTGAAAAATGCTGAGTCGCTTTTTGCTCATTTTGCAATGTTGCTAATGCAAATCCACTACGATCAATTGATTCTGCTTGAATTTGATAGGCATCCAATTGTGGCTCAACAATCACATCATAGGTTTCTGCTGTACCAATTCTAAATTCATCTACAGAAACAGGTTTTACAGGTTGTCCATCAGCACTCACAACCGTCATTTTTAAATTTGGAATTCTGATATCAAAAAAAGACATTGCAGATGCATTAATGAAGCGTAAACGAACTTTTTCTCCATGTTTAAAGCTTCCCATCCAATTCTGTTCGGGTGTTTTTCCATTTACCAAAAATGTATAGCCTGTTACATCAGATAAATCAGTTCTTAACATTCGCATTTGGTTCCACATGGAACGTTCTTTCCATGTATTTTTGAACCCATTTTGTTTAATCTGTTTAAGTACATCAAAAACTGTTTCTCGTTGATTTTGATAGTATTCAGCAGATTTTTTCAAATTTGAGAAGATTTGGGCACTTCCAGATTCATGAAAATCTGACAACATAACAATGTAGTCTCGATCTGTAATTTCATGTTCGACCAGTGGTTTCTTATTCTTCGGATAGATAATTAATGAGCCATATAAACCATCTTGTTCTTGTCCTTTTGAGTGTGCATGGTACCAATATGTTCCGTTTTGTCTCACTTTGAATCGATAAACAAACTCTTCATTGGGCTTAATTCCTTTAAATTGATTAAACCCTGGCACACCATCCATAAGCCCTGGCAAGAGCAATCCATGCCAATGAATTGAAGTATCTTGATTTTTTAAATGATTCTGCACATGAATAACAGCTTCATCACCTTCTTCAAATTCTAATATTGGTGCAGGAAACTGACCATTTACAGTAATTTTCTTAACTGGCTTTCCTGTTACATTGACAATTTTTTCATCAATATTGAGATGATATTCTCGTACTGCTGACCAAGAAAACATGGAAACACATAAAGTAATCATCAACAATACAAGTTGATTTTTTTGAATAGACATGACTTATCCTTTTGAATTTAATATAAAAATAAAAACGAAGGATTAAGCTTGTGGAGGGCGAAGTAAATCTTGTAAATAGCCTTTAGAAGAATTCATCAAATAATAAAAATTTAAAATGGCATCAAATGGGCTAGCGGTCAGTTGAACTAATGCTGAAGTTGCATGAATATCGAGCGAGGTAAATGTGCTTTGACAATGAACAGTCGAACAGCTGTCACAACTGGTATGTATTGAGCCATGCTCTAATGTCATTTTACAGTGTTCAATTTGAGTATCATGACACATACTTTGCACATGAGATTTCACATTTTGAGGGTGTTGCTGAGTATGTTGCATACTCATATGCGTCATTTCATGTTGACCTAAATTGCTATGTATACTTTTTACAGATGCAAATGCAATACTACTCCACCCCACTATAAATAGCATGAGGAAAACAAACCAAGTCTGTTTATGAAGAATAGTCCGCACTTTTCACCTTGTGTTGCTGCGCAAATCAAGTCGCGCCAAGAATAACGTAATTATAAATAATGCACAATTTTTTTAATTTAATTTAACATCTTTTAAACAGATTATTAAATCCAACTAAAACAATAAAGCTATTTATTAAGCAGACGAAATTTACATCAACGATTAGTGCTTGCTCAATAAAATAAAGCCTTTTATCAGAATAAAAAAGAATCACATGGACTCTTTTTATACATATTAAGTCTAAATATTAAACCATTGATATACCAATGTTTACAAACTAAACAAGATATCCATACTGTTATCAACATAGATATCCATAACATTACCCACAAAGTTATCCACAGGTCATTGGTTTTTTAGAGCTAAATACTTAAACTGAAATATGGCCTACTTTTGCCAATTCATCGCGCATGTTGTTAATTACAGTTTTATAATCTGATTGTCCAAAAATTGCTGAACCTGCAACAAACATGTCTGCTCCTGCTTCAGCAATTTCACGAATATTTGCAGCAGATACACCACCATCGACCTCTAAACGAATATCTCGTCCAGATGCATCAATAATTTTCCGAGCTTCACGCAACTTTTCTAATGTCATGGGAATAAATTTTTGCCCACCAAAACCAGGGTTTACACTCATCAATAAAATTTGGTCTACTTTATCTAAAACATAATCTAAATAATGCAACGGCGTTGCTGGATTAAAAACCAAACCTGCTTTTGCACCACCCGACTTAATTAATTGCAATGAACGATCAATATGGTCTGAAGCTTCTGGATGAAATGTAATAATATCTGCGCCAGCTTCCAAGAAATCACCAATAAGTCGATCTACAGGTGAAACCATTAAATGAACATCAATTGGAGCTTTAATTCCATAGTTTTTTAAAGCCTTACACACTCCCGCACCAAAAGTAAGATTGGGTACATAATGGTTATCCATGACATCAAAATGTACAACATCTGCACCAGCTTCTAGTACATTGTCAACTTCCTCACCTAGACGCGCGAAATCTGCAGATAAAATAGAAGGAGCAATCAAAAATGGCTTGGACATATAGAACCTGGCTATGCTTTACAATTGAGAGTACGTTATTATAGCAGACTCACTGTTCTGCTCGTTATTAGATTATTCAACGAACATCACAATCTATTTCAAAGGCTAGTATAATTCTTTTTTTTTCTGTTAAATTAATGAGCTATATTAGGCTTTTAGGATTACAAATAGATGAATAGCTCAGCGCAAATTGCCACACAACAGGCTTCTCGTATTGCAAAAAGGTTGCTTAATCATTGGAAGCATAAGTTTGAAGTTAAAGAGAATGATCAATTCTTACAAATTTTTTTCCCAGAGGCACTGATTACCCTCACGCCTGCCACAGAATATCTACAGGTCAATATTGAAGTGCAATCTGAAGATTTGAATTTAGAACGTGTACAACAAGTCGTTCTTGATCACCTTATCCGTATGGGACAAGAAGAACTGACAGCATCATGGCAAACGACATCATAAAAAGGAGGTTCTACTCCTTTTTTGACGCTATTTTTTCAAATTTCTTGACAGCTTCTATGCGTTCTTTGGTCGCAGGATGACTCTGAAATAACTGAACAACTTTATTATTTTCATCCGTCTTTTCCTCTGCCTCATCCGATAATCGTTCAAGAAAATTTGCAAAATGTAGCGTTGAAATTTTATGCTTAGACATATTTTGCATGGCAAATAAATCAGCTTCAGATTCAAAATCTCTTGAATATTTTGCGCCTATTGCAGTGGCTGGTAGCGACGTTAATAAATCTGAACTATCTCCTGTAATTGCCATCCAAATGATACTAAAGCCTAAACCAGATAATGTTTGTTGCAAACTATGGCGTAAAACTAAATGACCTTGTTCATGTGCCAAAACTCCTATAATTTCACGGTCATCTTTCGCCAAAGCAACCAACTCATCGGTTAAAATAATCGTATTATTCGGAATCGCTAGCGCATTAGCACCTAAACCGCCCCCCTGTCGAAACACAACTTTTGCTGGCTGTTCGTTGCTAAATAAAGACTGATATTCTTGAACAATCTCTTTCTGCCTAGCTTTAGAAAGTTGGCTTTCATCAGTTAATTGATAAATATAACGCTCGGTCTCATCTCCCAACTGTTTTAATGTTGTTTCAGGCAAATGAAACGCAAAATAGTGTGCTGCCGATGGAATTCCCCATTTTACAGTCATAAAAATTAACGATAAGACAAAGATGATTCCAAATAAAATTAGACTGGGTGTTCGCTCAAGTTTCCATAACAAATGATGGGTCTGTTTTTGATTTAAATTAAACCATTCTGGTAATTGACCTTGAAATTCTAAACGAGCATCATCTTTTAATTCTATGACTGGATTCAATTTTCCTACAGCACCAATAAGTAGCATTTCCGAGTAAAGATAAATTCGTCTTTGTACGAAGGGTGCGTCACCATAACAGACAGATATTGACGTATCATCAAGCGCTTGTATGATCGCTTGATAAGGTTTAGAAATTTTCCCATCATAAAATATAACTTGAAGTTTATGATTCATCTTTTAATCCTTCACTTTAAAGTGAAATATCAAAATCAAATACATCTGCAATCTCTTCAGCAACCCCAATCGGATTATTTTGCAAGCGATTGAACATCGTATCCGGATCATTATTTAACTGTAATGACAACGACTCAACTTGATACTTATACAGCCGAATTTCAGCCCATGGCGTCATTAGCCCAATGCTCATGATTTTAACAATCCAATTACTAAAAATAATCCATGTATAGCGCCATTCACGACATGATGTTTGAAAGCAGCTTTCACTCAATGTTATATTTTTCCATGTTGCAATAAATATGCGAGCAAACATCCATGGCCAAATAATAAATAGACTTGTAACGTAAAAAACAAATGCAATAATCATCACATTTTCTATTCCTAGGCGTGGAATAAAGTCACTCATTAAAAATGAGATCAGACCTAAACAACTCAGTAAACCCAAAAATGCTAAAAAAGGTACATAAACTGCGCCCATATAAACAGGCCAATCTGCACGAAGATTAAATTTAAGCTGACCAATATATAAATGATTAAAATAGTAACGTTTAAATAGCCAAATCAGTACAGGAAAAAACAAACCTAAAGTACAAATGGTAATTAAAAGTCCTTTAAAAAACTCAAGATATGCACGCTTAGTCGTCCCTGAAAAATAAAAACGGCTATTTCCAAATTTACTATTTCTTCCTCTAAATCTCAACGTTGCGCAGACCAACCAAGGAATGACCGCATAAATAAATAAACCACCCAATACGGCTATTGTTACTGAATATTTAGATAAAATCGCGATACCAATGTAAATTCCAATGGCAATTAATCGACCAATGAGTATTCGACTTGGAATTCCCGTAAAGTCAAATCGTCGCTCAATCAGTTCAGTATTACCATAAAAATAACGCAATCTACGAACTTTTGCCCAAGGTGCATAAAAACCAATGGTAATAATCGTCAATAAAATATTGACAATCCAAATACCAAAATATTCTGAAGCCGTCCCATGAAATTGAAATTTCTGCACCGGGTCTATTTGCATATTTTCATTTTGTGACGGTAATGGTGTGAAGCCAAATGGGCTTTCTAAATTTATATTTTGCATTATTCACCTAATATTATTTTTCTAGATTTTAAAAGCAGCACTATAAAGAATGACGTTTATAGTGCTTGAAAGTATAATATGACTCAATAAGAACATAAGCCCTTGCCTAGATTATTAAATATCCTTGATTGCAATTTTTATATTCACTTTCATCAAAAATTATCCATGCAAATCATTATTCAACATTGGAGCTTGGATCTATGCTGACATCTGGTTCTGAGTCTGTAAACGCCCAAAGCATTCCAGCAGCCAACAATAGAATAATAAAAAACCACGCCATAATTTTTTGAAATATTGGTGTTTTTTCACCACAATTGGGGCAATTTGTATGAGTATGACTAAATTCAGAATGACACTTTCGACATTTTTTTGTAGCCATTACTTTTTCCTTCTCAACAGACATAAAATTTAAATTTTACATTAAATAAATTAATAGAAATTGGTACACAATATTTTATGCAATTATTGCATTTAACTGTTGATTATGGAAATGAAGATGATCTTCAATAAAGGTCTGAATAAAATAATATCCATGATCATAACCTTCATGTTCTCTCAGTGTAATTTTCTGATCCACGGCTAAACATGCTTCTTCAAATGCATTTGGATGGAGTTGAGCATAAAACTGATCATTTAAACCTTGGTCAATTAAAATATCCGTAAATAGCTTTCCTTTTTTACGAATTAATGCAGTTGCATCATGGGTCAACCAGACTTGTTGATCATCACCTAAATAATGGGAGAATGCTTTTTCGCCCCAAGGACATTGACTTGGGGCACAAATTGGTGCAAATGCTGAAACTGATTTAAATTGATCAGGATATTTAAAAGCCAAAATTAAAGCACCATGTCCACCCATGGAATGTCCAAATATACCGATTCGATCATTTTGTACTAAAAATTGTTCACAGACTAAAGAATAAAGTTCATCAATGATAAATGTTTCCATTTGATAATGAGACGCCCAAGGCTGCTGTATCGCATTAATATAAAAACCCGCACCTTGTCCAATATCCCAATGATCGCCTTGAGCAACCTGTTCGCCCTTCGGTGAGGTGTCTGGGGTAATTAAAATAATACCCAACTGAGCTGCTATTTTTTGTGCATGTGCTTTAATCGCAAATGTTTCTTCATTGCATGTGAGTCCTGCTAAAAAAAATAATGCAGGACATTCTTGCCCACTTAATGCTTGTTTTGGAAGAAAAACCCCAAATTTTGTTTCACTATTTAAAGAAGTCGAATGAATTTTATAAATTCGTTGTTCACCATCAAAACTTTTATTATGCTGAACTAATTCCATTGAAATCTATCCTCTTACGGTAAATTAGCTTGTAAATCGACTTCTACTACAGGCGCTGTTTTTGTGGTCGGAAATAAACGTTGCTCTAGTTGAGGTAACATTAATTCCATATTTTTGCCCAAAGACCATTGCGGTTCTGATGGTTCAAAACCTTGGGCATTTTCCCATTTTGTCACAGTCGCTTTTGCTTGTTCAAAGGCGCCATGTATTGAATTTTGATCTCGCATTGCCTGATCAAAAAACGCTCGCCCAAAATAGGTATAATCAGCTTCATTTGAGCAACCAAATGAAGTTCGATCTGCTGCAGATGCCGTAATAATTAAGGTATTATCATCTTGCAATGCTGGAATAAAACTTCCCGAATAACATGCAGAAATGACAATGACTCGCCAGCGAATCCCTGATTTATCAAGCGCCTCTTTTAACCATTTTGGATTCACCTGCTTTAAGCTTAATGGCGCATTTTCCATTTCAAAATGATTCGGTAAACCATGTGATGTCATATATAAAAATAATACATCACTCTCTCGATTCATTTGTTGCCCAATTCGATTTAGCATCATTTCCATACTGGTTTCAGATGCAATTGGAATCACATTTCGTGTCATTGGATTATTAATTAAGATCGCAGAACGACCAAATGTGCCAAATCTCGTATCGAACTGTTCATGAATACGCTCAATCTCAGACATGAATACATCTTGATAACTCGCACCTGCCACCCCTAAAAAATACCAATGAGATTGAGTAAACTCACCAAATTGTATACTTTCTAGAGACTTATTAAGGAGCTTACTCTGCGCATAAAATGCTTCTTCGCTAAAAGTAGGCGCTACTTCTTCAACTTTCCAAATCGGCTGACTTGTAACTGAAAATTGCCAAATCACTAAAGTAACAAGCGTTGCGATCATGATGAGCGCACGTTCCCACCATGGCCATTGTAATTCCCGTGCAAAAACCCAAACAACCGCTAAACTTTGCCAAACGAATAACACCATAAATAAGGTTGGCATAAAATCATAAAATACGTAAGGTAAAATATCTAAGATACCTAAGTACTGTATAAAACTTTGAATAAGGGCAATATTGGTGTCTAAAACCAACCATAACAATGCTGGAACCAGCATAATTCTCGGATTATCGACACGCTGAGAAAGAAAAATTCCGACAATTAAAGCAATAAAAGGCCAGAGCGAATAACTAATTAAACCTTGTGGATTAAACTCACGAATTCCGCTTCCACCCGTTAACCAACTAAAGAGTGTATTGACTGATCCCCCTAAGATTCCCCAAATAATTAATTGCATAATAGAAGGACGTACAATTTGCAAAGAACGTCTAGAACCTAAAAACAACCATAATCCAGCGATTTGGTTACTTTTAAAATCATGCCAAAAATTAATAGATGGTTTAAAGTGAATCATAGAATAAAATGCGTTCCCATCGACAGTGTTCTTATTGCCTTAAGTGTATGCTGAATATGATTTTTATCAATGATATTTTAACGCTAGCATAGCGTTTCAATATCAATATATCTACATGCATATTTCATGTGAAAAATATGCATCAAAACGACACGCATCACCCAACCATTGATGATCAGGCTGTTGATTTGCTAAAAATACAGCATGTCTAGGCCGTTTCACAATTACCCTTTTGGCTATAGTCTTCGCTAAATCTAACAATTCATCACCCAAATCCATTTCACCATCTTCTGGTAATAACAAATGTAATAGCTGCATTTGCTTTTTCACTTGCGCTTGCTTCTTTTCAGCTTGATGATTTTGATCTCGCTGGGGAAACATTGGATCTAAGTATATAACATCTGTAAATTTTTGCTCATCTGCTTGCTGTTTTAAATATTTAGCAGAGTCAGAGAAAACTAAATGAATACGGGTTACTATTTTTGCTAAAAACAGATCGGCTTCAGCCGCTTTTTTAGCATCTTCTAATAATGTAAATAAAATAGGATGTCGTTCAATTAGTGTAACGTTAGCACCTAGTTGCGCCATTAACAAACTGTCATGGCCTAAACCAGCCGTTGCATCAACAAGCTCTGGTTTTTCACTTAGATTGCATGCTCTTGCTATCATTTCAGACTTAATTGATGCGCGTTTTAATCGTCCAACTTCTGCTTTCCAATCGGGTTGCATACGCATCCCATTTGCACACAACCACAAGCCTTCGGCATCGACACACAGCGCAAGTTTTGGATTTAAACGAAAAAAACGTGCATTTAATTTTTCAACCACTTCAATAAACGTGTTGACGCCACGAGAAGTCAGTAAAACGGCATAGTACTGTGCTTGCTCTTGAAAGTTTTTTTCAACATATAAGCGGATTTCGCCTACCATATCTTCCAGCCTGTGTAGACAAATAATAAAATAAGCAGACCTGAAAAAATACGGTACCATGCAAAAATCATAAAATTACGACGTGCAACATAGGCAACTAATACGCGAATTAGAATCAATGCAGAAATAAAGGCAACTAAGGTTCCAAACCCGAGAATAATCCAATCTTTTGTGGTCGTGAAAATTTTATAATTATGATATAGATCAAGCAATCCAGCACCAATGATGACTGGAATTCCTAAAAAGAAAGAAAACTCTGTAGCTGCTTTACGTGAAACACCCAAAAACATTGCACCAATAATGGTTGCACCTGAGCGTGAAGTCCCAGGAATTAATGAAAGCACCTGAATTAAACCAATCCAAATCGCATCCTTATAGGTGAGATCTTCAACTTCTTTGACTTTTATTTGTGGTGGATGCTTTTCAATCCACATAATAATAAAACCACCAATAATCAGTCCCATCGCAACGGCAACATTATTAAAGAGTAAATCTTTAACTTCCTGTCCGAAAGTAAGACCAACCAAAACAATTGGAATAGATGCGAAAATGAGTCCGAAACCTAAACGACGACCTTTTTCTTCACCTGTAAACATTCCTGTTGCTGCGCCCCATAAGCGGGACCAATATTCATAAATAACCGCTGCAATAGCGCCCATTTGAATTGCAACAACAAATACATCGCTTTTTTCTTTGCTCCAAAAGTTCATTAATTCTGAAGCGAGAATTAAATGACCTGTGCTCGAAATAGGGAGGAATTCTGTAACACCTTCCACAATCCCCATAATCGCTGCTTTTAATAGCAGTAAAAGATCCATAGAACAATCCTAGTTTTTCTTGCCCTGTTCAGAGATTTTTTTCCACGCGTTATCTCGTAAATACACAGGTAATGCGAGTTCTGCGCTTAGCCATTGTTTTTTCTTTGCCAATTCACGTGCAATATAGGCAATATCTTGCGCTGTTGCCATCATGCTTTTATAGTCTATTTGCTCATCATTAACGAAGGTAGAACCTGAGCCAACCAATACGTATTTTACTGCTAATTTTGCATCTTCATAATTTAAGAGTTGTTCTTCGTCTACAGCTTGCATAATTTTCTGTTCATCTAGTTTAAAACTTGCTAAATAAACTTCATTCATTCTTGCATCTAAAACTGCAGTTACTTCTGTCAAACCTGTATTTCGATAAGCAGCTTGGGCAAGTGCTTGCAAAGTTGATACAGGAATGACTGGAATATCATGAGACCAAGCTAAAGCTTGCGTCACTGCTGCATTAATACGAACACCGCTAAATGAACCCGGTCCTCGACTAAATGCAATTGCCGTTAATTCTTCAGTACTTGTTTGCGTCTGAATAAAAGCTTGCTCAATCATAGGTAAAATCGTTTGAGTCTGCGCCTTAGCTCTTGTATCTAGTTGAAAAAAAAGTTCTTGCGTTTCATCTACAAGAGAGATGGAACACTGCTCATTAGCAGTTTCTAATGCCAGCAACTTCATGCATAACCTTAAAGAATAATATCTAAAACGCTTGCTATAATACTCCACTCATTACTGATGCGCGAGAATTATAAATAGAGAAAATCACGACAATGATGTTCAATAGCAGTTTTACAATCTAAATATTTCATCAAAATGACATCATCGATTCAGCACTTCAAATTACAATTGAATTTCTTCTAAATTTTGAAATTTTTTAAAATGTTCCGCGTAATGCATTGCACTATTTTTTAAATAGATGACTGCTGTTTCATCGAGTGTTTTTACAATTTTTCCTGGAGACCCCATTACAACAGAATTATCTGGAATGATTTTTCCTTCAGGAATTAAAGCATTTGCGCCAATGATACAATTTTTCCCAATAACCGCACGATTAAGAATGACTGCATTAATACCAATTAAACTATTTTCCCCAATGGTACAGCCATGTAACATGGCTTGATGACCAATGGTTACATAATCGCCAATCTCCATGTCAATTCCAGCATCTGTATGTAGCACTGCATTTTCTTGAACATTGGTAAAATGGCCAATCTTTATTTTTGCATTATCTGCGCGTACAACTGCGCCAAACCAGACACTCACTTGTCGACCTAATTCGACTTGACCCAAAACGATTGCAGTTGGAGCAACCCATCCATCCCATGGCTGGCACGCTGCTTTTGGTGTAAATTCTTGAAATTTATATAACATTTAAACTTCCATATTTTAACAAGGATATTACTCGAATTCTTTCATTGGTGAGTTTAATAAAAATGGCCAATCTTTTCTAAAATCTAAGCCATGATCAAATAAAGAAACCAACATTCGGGCTGTAAGCCCCCATACAACTTCATCTTCTACATGCATACTTGGAAAATATAATTTTTGCTCTGCAAAGAGAACCTCATGTGGAATGGTCGGTGCATCCATTAAACTTTGTAGCGATGCAAAAAAGATTCGATCAATTTCAGTTGGCTGAGCAATTAAATTTACTTCTGGAGAAATCAATCCAACAATCGGCTTTACGGTCATTCCATTTTTTGCTTTCTGTATAGGCAAATCCCCAATCAATTGTACGTCTGTTGGATTTAGAGCAGTTTCTTCCTGTGCTTCTCTTAATGCAACGACAATATCGGTTGTATCTTCAGGATCACGTTTCCCACCAGGAAAAGAAACTTCTCCTGCATGATTATTAAGCATAATTGATCTGCGTGTAAGCAATACTTTAGGGTCTGATTCCTGTGTAATTGCAATTAAAACAGCTGCTTGTGCTTCTTTTGTTTTTTCTTCAAACCTCAATCTTTGTTGTAAAAGCTGCGTTAACTCACCACCCATATAATTATCCTCTGTTATACACTTTTTATCATAGCTGATTTTTTACATGATGAAATACAGTAGATGCGAAAGTTCAATTTTTAAGTTATGCTGAGATCACCTTGATCAGTGATAATGAATATGAATTTCTGTGGTAATTGTGGATCTGAGACCGTCGAAAAAATTCCTTTAGGCGATCATCAAATTCGTCGCGTCTGTCCTAAATGTAACAGTATTCACTATGTAAATCCTAAAGTTATTTGTGGTGCTTTAGCGATTTGGGGAAATAAAGTCTTACTCTGTAGACGAGCAATTGAACCACGTTATGGTTTATGGACATTACCTGCTGGTTATATGGAATTGTTCGAAACCATGGAACAAGGTGCTGCTCGCGAAACCCGTGAAGAAGCTGAAGCAGAAATTCAAATTGAACAATTATATTGCATGTATAACATTCCAAGAATTGGGCAAATTTATGTGCTGTTCAAAGCAAATATTATTGAAGGTCAATTTGGTGCAGGCGATGAAACTTTAGAGTCTAAATTATTTTCGGAAGATGAAATTCCGTGGAATGACCTCGCTTTTCCAAGTGTTGAAAGAACATTACGACATTATTTTGAAGACCGTAAATTAGATCATTATCCAACACATTTAGAAACTTTAGGTACTCGAATAGACCATACAGGTTAAACTGAAGTTTAAAAGCTTATCCAATGGATGAGCTTTTTATTTGATTCTATTTTTAAACGAAGAAAACAATGTTTGATCCTTCTCTTTCTTCATTTCATGTAAGATATAGCTGAAATCAAATGATATCTTATTGCTGTTTGTATAATGATGAAGTCCCCTCTTTTTAAAAAAGCCTTATCTACACAAGGCATCTCCCCCCAGCAACTGATTGAATCTTTGCATGAATTAAATCATGTTGTGTTTTTAAACAATAATCATATGCCCATTCTTGGGGTATTAGCAGATCAATATGTATGCATACAATCTCAACAGATTGAAATACACCAACATCAAATACTCAATCACTATATAGCACACCCAACCATTACCCTACTTGATGATTTTTTAGCATTTACACTGCTTCACCCAAATGTATTAACTATGGGATTTATCAGTTACGATTTTGCAGCATCTCAGCATATTCCTATTCAACCAAAGTCCCAACCAAGTCTATTTTTAGGACATTTTTCACATTACTTAAGTTTTGAAAATGACACTTGGTTTTTGAATAGCTATCAATCAAATTCAGATGATATTTTCGACTATATTAATCAATTAACAGCAAAAAATACGCCTTCTCATTTATTACTTGATCATGCGTGCAAGCAACGATGGTCGAAAGAAGAATATGCAACAGCTTTTCAACACGTCCAAGATTACATTGTTGCAGGTGATTGTTACCAAATTAATTTAACCCAAGAGTTTTACGCACATGGACAAGGCTCTTTATTAGCCACAGCAGATCAATTTTGGGCGTTGACCAATGCACCCTATTCAGGCTATTTGCGTATCAATAATTTTGAACTTTTAAGTTGTTCACCTGAATTATTTATTGATTTTGAAGAAAACAAAAAAATGGTAACCAAGCCCATTAAAGGAACTATGCCACGTTATACAGATCCCATTAAAGATGAGCAATCCAAATTAACACTACAAAATTCTCAAAAAGATCAGGCAGAGAATGTCATGATTGTAGATTTATTAAGAAATGATCTCAGTGTGTACGCTGAAATTGGCTCCGTTAAAACGCCTAAATTATTTAATATAGAAAGTTTCAATCAAGTTCACCATATGGTCAGTGAAATTGAAGCTATATTAAAACCACAAATTAAATCAATTGATGTCTTAATGTCAGCCCTTCCAGGTGGATCAATTACAGGCGCACCTAAAATTCGTGCAATACAAATCATTGATGAGCTTGAAGAAGCGCCACGCGGTGCATATTGTGGTTCAATGGGATATTTTAATGCCGATGGTACTGGATCTTGGAATATCTTAATTCGTTCCATTCAAAAGCATCAGCAAAATATTTCAATCTGGGCTGGTGGCGGGATTACCATTGCATCCGTGTGTGAATCAGAATACCAAGAATGCTTTGATAAAGTTTCAGCAATGCTGAATTTACTTAATCAACACGTCATTTAAATGAATAAAGGGCACGATCTTTAGATCATACCCCTTTATCTTTCAATATGAATGAATGCTTATTTGAGGATTCCATTTTTTAAGGTATCAACCAATCTCTGATTTTGTTGATCTGTACCAATCGTAATTCGCAAGAACTGGTTAATTCGTGGCTTGTTAAAATGACGTACAATAATCCCTTGTTGACGTAATTCAGCCGCTAACTCAGCTGCATCTTTAGCAGGTAACGTCGCAAAAATAAAGTTTGCACTTGAGGGTAATACTTTAAAACCAATATCAGTCAATTGAGCAACTAATTTTTCACGGCTCGCAATCACTTTTGCATTTTGTTCATCGAAGTATGTTTGATCTTCAAATGATGCAACTGCTGCTGCAATGGCAAAACGATCTATTGGATATGAATTAAAACTATTTTTGACCGCTTCAAGTGCTGCAATTAAATGAGGCTGTGCAATGGCAAAACCAACCCGTAAACCTGCCAATGAACGTGATTTAGAGGTGGTTTGACAAACCACTAAATTGTCATACTTTTCAACTAACTTAACTGCTGATTCAGCGCCAAAGTCAACATAAGCTTCGTCAATAACGACCACCGAATCAGGATTTGCTTGTAATACCTCTTCAATTGCAGATAAACCCAATGCAATACTGGTCGGAGCGTTTGGATTGGTGATCATAATACCGCCATTTGGCTGTTTATAATCATCGACTACAATTTCAAAATTTTCATTTAAAGGTAAAATTTTAGTTTTCGTTGCTATACCAAAAAACTGGCTATATACAGGATAAAAACTATAAGTAATATCTGGGTATAGAACAGGTAGGTCTTGTATGAAAAACGCTTTGAAAATATGAGCAAGCACTTCATCGGAACCATTACCAACAAAAACATGCTCGACCGCCACATTTTGCTGTTTTGCAATTGCTTGTTTCAGCAAAGTCGCATCTGGATCAGGATATAAACGTAGTATATCTGCTGAATCGACTAATACATTTTGTACCGCTTCCACAACTTTAGGTGATGGTGGATATGGATTCTCATTGGTATTGAGTTTTAATAAATTTTGGATTTTCGGTTGCTCGCCTGGCACGTATGGTTCTAATTCACGTACTTCTGGGCTCCAAAATCGCATTTGTGTTGCTGTAATATTTGACATTTTATTTCCTAATTCCCCTCACCCAAGCCGCTATTTATCAGCCAAGGAATGCTCTAATTTCATTCATCATGAAACGTTATAGAGTATCTCTTTTCCTTGAGCTCATCTTTCTTTTCAGCAAGCGTTGAGATGAGGTTTTATCTGCAATGGCTAGAATAATCCTCTAGCACTTTATTTATTGATAACGATAACGGGCAGAACGAGCATGAGCATCCAAGTTTTCTTGCTGAGCCAATATATCTGCAGTTTTCGCTAAAGTTTTTACACCGTCTTGTGAGCACATAATCAAACTAGAACGTTTTTGAAAATCATAAACCCCTAATGGAGATGAAAAACGTGCTGTTCCCGACGTTGGTAAAACATGATTCGGGCCAGCACAATAATCACCAATTGCTTCTGGTGTATAACGACCCATAAAAATAGCGCCTGCATGACGTATATGTTCAGACATTGCTTGTGCTTCATCTAAACATAACTCTAAATGCTCTGGTGCAACTTGATTAATGAGCTCAATCGCCTCTTGGCGATCTTTTACTAGCACTAATGCACCCCGATTCGCAATAGATGTTCTCGCAATATCAGCTTTAGGTAATGCGGCTAGATGTATTTCAATTGCACTTTCTACTTCATTTAAAAGTTGTTCATCAGGTGTAATAAAAATCGCTTGAGCAACGGTATCATGTTCAGCTTGAGATAAAATATCCATTGCTAACCATTGCGCATTATTCTCACCTTCAGCATAAACTAAAATTTCAGAAGGACCCGCGATCATATCAATGCCGACTTGTCCAAATACAGCACGTTTAGCCGCTGCCACAAAACGGTTACCTGGTCCTGTAATTTTATCTACAGATGGAATCGTTTCTGTTCCATAAGCCAGTGCTGCTACAGCTTGCGCACCACCAACGGTAAATACACGATGTACCCCTGCCAAATGGGCAGCTGCTAAAACCAGCGGATTTAACTCACCATTCGGAGCAGGAACCACCATAATAATTTCAGGAACACCCGCCACATGTGCAGGAATAGCATTCATTAATACTGATGATGGGTAAGATGCCAATCCCCCTGGCACATAGATTCCAACACGATCCAGTGGCGTGACTTTTTGCCCGAGCGTATTGCCTAAAGCATCGATATAAGTCCAACCATCTTGTTTTTGTGCTTGATGAAACTCTCGAATACGATTTGCAGCAAGCTCTAATGCCTCACGCACTTCTACATTCAACCCATCAAATGCCGTTTTTAATTGTGCTTGACTCAGTTCTAGATCTGAAAATTGATGCGCTGGATGTCGATCGAACTGTTGAGTGAGTTTAAGTACATGTGCATCGCCATGCTGACATACATCTGCAATAATTTGGTCTACTGTTTTTAAAAGCTCAGGATCACTCACTGTTTCAAAAGCTAGCAAGTCAGCGAAGACTTGTTTAAAGTTTAGCTCTTGAGTCGATAAACGTCGCATCAATTTACCCACAAGGTTGTTTAGGAAAGATTTAGTTTACCTTGTTTTCTCGATCTTGTGGGTAAGAACCTCTCATCAATTCAACTTCGTTGAATAAAAAACTGGATTAAGTTTATCTTGATCACTCAAAATGAATTAGGCATTTACATCAGGAAATCCCAATTGCAATCTGATTGCATTAACCAATTTAAAATACCATGTCACTCTACAATAACTAAAGCATTTAAATATCTAAGTGCTTGTTGTTATTTTAATATCACATCAGCACAAGTCCAATCATAATGATAATAAAATCGGCTTAATCCAAAATTTCTTCCATTTCACGTAATTTAACGTTCTGCATAAACTCATGGAAAGATTTCACAGAACTCACAGCTTGTCTTTACGCAACTGAAGTATTTTCATTTAATCATTCGTATAAATCCATTATTTTTAGCGTAAAGTGCCTTCTTTAAATATACAATGATGTGAAAATTTTACAAAATAAGTTTTTATAACAAATAAAAAAACCGTCCTATATGGACGGTCATTTATTGCGACCATGCTAAATGCATGATCATTTATCTACTTATTTTTGACGTTCTTCTACCGCTTTTTCAAGCTGGGAGAGAATTGGATTTAATAAAGCTTGCTTACGCTTAAAACTGGCTTTATTCACAATTAAACGTGAAGATACTGTACAAATCTCTTCAAGTGGTTCAAGCCCATTCGCACGTAAGGTATTACCTGTATCAACAACATCAACAATGTAATCCCCCAAACCAACTAAGGGTGCCAGCTCCATTGAACCATAAAGCTTAATAACATCAACTTGCTCACCAAGACTTGCATAATATTGACGAGTTAAATTGACATATTTAGTCGCAATCTTTAAACGCCCTTTTGGACGCTCCATCCCCACTTTACCAGCGGTCATCAATTTACAATTAGCAATTTTAAGATCAAGTGGCTCATAGACATTTTGTGCGCCATGTTCCATAAGCACATCTTTACCAGCTACACCAATATCTGCTGCACCATTCTCAACATAAGTCGGCACATCAGATGCGCGTAAAATTAAAATACGTACAGATTTATGAGTCGTAGGAAAAATTAATTTACGTGACTTTTCAGGGTCTTCCAATAAGTTAATACCTGCTGTTTCAAGCAAAGGTAAAGTTTCTTTTAAGATACGACCTTTGCTTAATGCCAAAGTTAAACCATGATCAAAATTACCCATCACATCAAAGTTTGGATCATCGTTTCTCACATCACTCATTAACTTACTCGCTTAATTTTCGCACCTAAACCTTGTAACTTTGCCTCAACATCCTCATAACCACGATCTATATGATAAATACGGTCAATCAATGTTTCACCTTCAGCAGCCAATGCAGCCAACACTAAAGAGAAAGAAGCACGTAAATCTGTTGCCATCACGGGTGCTGCAGAAAGTATTTCTACACCAGTAACAACTGCATCGTTCCCTTCAACTTGAATATTCGCACCCATGCGTGCTAATTCAGGAACGTGCATAAACCGATTTTCAAATATCGTTTCAGATATGGTTGCAAATCCACGACCAATGACATTAACCGCCATTAACTGCGCTTGCATATCGGTTGGAAAATCAGGATGAGGGAGTGTACGAAAGCTAACGGCTTTCGGACGCTTACCCAACATATCCAACTCAATCCAGTCATCACCGCGTGTCACTTCTGCACCCATCTCTTCAAATTTTTCTAATACTGCTTCTAGAAGATTCGGATCCGTATGAGTCGTTTTGATTTTACCGCCAGTAATTGCAGCTGCAGCTAAATATGAACCCGTTTCAATACGATCTGCAACAACTGCATATTCACAACCGTGTAAACTTTCAACACCTGTCACAACTAAGGTATCTGTATCAATACCTTCAATTTTAGCCCCCATTTTAATGAGCATTTGAACTAAATCAGTAATTTCAGGTTCACGTGCTGCATTACGAATGGTGGTTACGCCATCTGCTAATACAGCAGCCATTAAAATATTTTCAGTTCCGCCTACAGTGACCATATCAAAGATGACTTCGCCACCTTTTAATCGACCATCAATTTTGGCATTCACATAACCCGCTTCGACTTCAATTTCTGCACCTAGCGCTTCTAATGCTTTTAAATGTTGATCTACTGGACGAGAGCCAATTGCACAACCACCAGGCAATGAAACGGTTGCACTACCATAGCGCGCTAATAACGGACCAAGCACCAAAATAGATGCACGCATTGTTTTTACAAGCTCATAAGGTGCAAATTGATTATTTAAAGATGAAGTATCTGCTTTTACAACGCCATCCTCATAAACAATATCGATACCTAATCCAGCAATTAGCTTAACTAATGTATTCACATCCTTTAAATTCGGAACATTTGTTAATGTAATTGGTGAATCAGCAAGAATCATTGCAGCTAATAGTGGCAATGCTGCATTTTTTGCACCAGAAATACGCACTTCGCCCTCAAGCTTAGCACCACCTTCGATCAGAAATTTATCCATTAAATTATTAAGCTCCGAATAAGCTTGCTTTGCGCCATTCTTCTTTAGTCATTGCGCGAATTGTAACAGCATGCACTTCACCGCTTGAAATATAAGAGTTCAATGGTGCATAAACAGTTTGTTGACGAGCAACTGGGCGCTTTCCTTCAAATTGATCATCGACTATACGCAGATCGAACTTTCCGCCTTGCCCACTAACAACAACTTCAGCTGCTGGAAATGCAACTTTTAAAATTTCAGTGAGCTGTTCACTATTCATCACAACGACCTCTTATAGGATCAACGGTGTAAAACCAGTCATTCTACTATATATTGATAAAATAATTCATTAGTCACACACATTATATCAATAAAAAAAAGAGGTTAAAAAACCTCTTTTTAATAAAATTATTTAAATTTCTATTGGTTGGAATATATTTTGCATTTTCCGATGTTTAAGCAATTGTTTTCTTAATTTTTCTGATAATTTCTTGATAGACGTATACATATCATCAGCTGAAGCTTGGGCAAACAATTCAACCCCAGGTAATCGAATAATCGCTTCTGCAATATGATTTAAGCTACCTTTTTTCGAATGTTTATCTATTTGATGATCTTTACTGAGTTTTACCTGCATACTATTTACTTGATCTAGGTGTTTTGTCATTTGACTAAATTTAGATCGTATATTTTCTTCTATTGCAGGAGTGATAGTTAAATGATGCCCACGAATTGTTATTTGCATAGTTCTATCCCTCACCTTTTTAGGATTCGAAAGGACATAACTAAGATGATTCAATCAAGTGCAATTCATATAATTTACATGGTTAAATCATTCCAGCCTGTCCTTTAAGTAAAAAAAGAGATTCATCATGTTGTCATAATGAAGCTCTAGAATAATCAGTTTTTTAAAACTAGATCAAGACTTTTCTTTCGGAAGAAGAAGGAATATGTAACGATTCACGATATTTTGCGACAGTTCTTCTCGCAACCTCAATCCCATCATCTTTCAAAATATTTGAAATTGCATTATCTGACAACGGTTTACGTGAGTTTTCATCCAAAATTAGTTTTTTAATTTTTGCACGAATTGCAGTAGCAGAAGCTTCTCCACCACTTGTTGTGCTCACATGGCTAGAAAAAAAGTATTTCAGCTCAAATAAACCACGTGGCGTTAACATAAATTTATTGGTTGTTACACGTGAAACTGTAGACTCATGCAATTCAACTTCTTCAGCAATATTTCTTAATACTAATGGTTGCATTCCTTCTGCACCAATTTCAAAAAATAATCGTTGATGCTCGACAATACAAGTAGCAACTTTGAGTAATGTTTTATGTCGCTCATCTATGCTTTTTATAAAGTTTTTTGCTTCTAACATATGGTGACGTAAATATTGATTATCATCACTTTGATCTGCACGACGTATCATATTTGCATAAAAAGAATTCACTCTTAATTTTGGCATTACATCTGGGTTTAGTTGAACAACCCAATGGTTTTCTTTCTTTGTTACAACTACGTCAGGAATTTGATAATCTAACTCGTTATGTGCAAATTCTTCACCAGGGTACGGTTTAAGTGTCTTCAATAAACTGACTGCTTGCTTTAATTGATCTAAATTTAAATTGGTTTGTTTAAGGAGTTTAGGTAAATCATTGGTAATCAATAACTCATAATAATTTAATAATAGTTTTGCTTCTGACTTATAAGCAATACTATCTTGTATATTTTCCAATTGAATCAATAAACATTCTGCTAACCCCCGAGAAGCCACGCCCACTGGGTCCAATCGTTGAATCAACTTGAGAACAACTAAAACCTCATCTTCTTCAATTTCTTCTTCATATTCCATGGAAGCCAATAAATGTTGTACCGAAGACGTGATCTCTGATATTTCACATGCTAAAAATCCCTTCTCATCCAGTGAATCTACCAAACAATGTGCAATTAATTTATCTGTCATTGAAAAATGTAATAAATTAATTTGTTCAAACATATGTGTTTTTAAGCTTAGATTATCCTGCCTATTATCCTCACGCTCTTCATACTCCATTCCTCCCAAAGCTGTAGGTTGATGCGTATAGATATCATCCCATTCTGTATCTACAGGCAAATGCTCTGGTAAATAATCAGCATTTAATTCATTTGTTAAATCCTTTTTATTTTGCTCATTCTCATCAATATTAGCCGTATGCTCAAGAACCGAATATTCTTCAATTTTTTCTAATAAGGGATTACTGTCCAATTGTATTTGAACTTCTTGCTCAAGCTCTAAGCTTGACAGCTGTAAAAGTCGAATTGCTTGTTGTAATTGTGGAGTTAATAATAAGGAATTGGTAACTTTCATACCTACAGATAATTTCATATTCCCTCCTTTAATTTATGTCATCTACAAAGCAATTTTTATGCCTATTATTTTTTATATCACAATTACTGAACAATAAATACATAGCGCATTTAAAAGTTATAGATAATGTTTTCATATTTTTATATGAATAAACTTAATTTCAGAACTATTAATTTATATTTTTTGCATAAACAAACCCCCTTAATCTGTTGATTAAGGGGGTTAGGATTAATGAGCTGGCGATGACTTACTCTCACATGGGTAACCCCACACTACCATCAGCGCAAAGAGGTTTCACTTCTGAGTTCGGGAAGGGATCAGGTGGTTCACTCTTGCTATTGTCGCCAGCACAACTGTTATGACTTTGCATTTGGTCTTATTCGTTGTATTTCTACACTACGTGCCGTTGCTTGGTCAAA
>NZ_NEGH01000008.1 GCF_002135375.1 Acinetobacter sp. ANC 4558
AAATGCCGATGGCAGTACCACTTATGCAATTGCGACCAGTAAAGATATTACGTTTACTTCGGTTCATGTGGGTAACACCATCATTAACCAAGATGGAATTAATATGGGTGGCAATAAAATTACTCATGTTGCAAATGCAATAATTTCATCAAGCTCTCAAGATGCTGTCAATGGTTCTCAGCTCCACCATTTAGGCGATACTATTTACAATATTATCGGTGCAGGCTCAGACTTCGAATCAGGTAAAGGTCCAACATTCAATGTCGCAGGAAATTCATACTATACCGTAGGTGATGCAATTCTTGCCTTAGACAACGAAGATAAACGATTACAACAAGCCATCAATAAAACAGCAAAACGTGCAAATGCAGGAATTGCGGCGGCAATGGCTTTAGAAACTGCACCTTATATTCCAGGTAAATGGACCTATGCTTTAGGAACGGCATATCATGCTTCGGAAGTTGCTTTCGGTGCAACCTTAAGAAAAACCTCAGATAATGGACGCTGGTCTGCGACCTTTGGCGTTGCAGGAGCAACTGAGGGCGACCTGAGTGTCCGTTTCGGAATTAATGCAATAATCAATTAATACAATAAAAATAATTTAATTCTATTGGGGATATTTATTATGAAAAAAAGAATCTTGATTCCAAGTTTAATATTTAGCTATGCCATCACCTTGTCGGGAAATATATTTGCCGCTGAGGCAAAAACAAATGACCATAATTCACGTTTTCCAGACATTCAAAAAAGCTACTTAAAACAAGTTCATCGCTATGAATATGATGATGTCGCTCGACTTGATACGGGATTAACCAAAGATCAATTTCGTCAACTCTTAGGAAATCCTCATTTTAATGAAGGACTCCTGTTTGAAAGAACATGGAATTATGTTTTAGATATTCGTATTCCCAATACACAAACATATAAGCGTTGCCAACTTCGTATTGATTTTAATAAACAATATCTCGCTGAACGACTTTCGTGGAAAGGAAATGACTGTGAGACTTTTATTGTCGCTCAACCACCTACCGTGCATAACATCGTAGAAGCTGAGCAACCAATACCACAACCGACAGTAAACACAGAAAAAGTTTTATTGAACGGTGATATCTTATTTAAATTCAATGGTTCAAGTTTAAGTAGCTTATTACCAACAGGTGAACAAAATCTACAGCAGCTCATTTCTACCCTGGAACAAAATTATAGTCATATTAGTTCAATTGCAATAACTGGGTTTACCGACCGTCTGGGCAGTGAGCAATATAACTATAAATTGGGATTAGCACGCGCACAAACCGTGAAGCAATATTTAGTCAGCCAAGGCGTTCCCGATGAGATTCTTGCCGTGCAAAGCTTTGGAAAGACACAGCCTGTTACACAAGATTGTCAGAATATTAAAAACTTATCAAAACAAAAATTATGTTTACAGCCTGACCGTCGCATTGAATTAGAAATCTCAGGTATACGACGATAACTCATAAATATACTAATTAATAATAAAGTCATCAGTGCTTAAAACATCATCTATTCATGTGTAGCACATAAAAAATTATTGTATGAAAAAATCAACTCATGGTTAAAGACAATATCAAAGAGTAGGCGGAATGAGAATGACGACAAAAATTTAAAATCATACAGCCGTACGCTTAATCTTTTCATATAAACAATAGTACCTACTCAGCATGCTTTTTAATTCGCTATTTTTTGTGCTAACCATACCGTATGTTTTGTACATTCAGGATCCTCTGCAATCATTGTGATGACTTCAAATCCAGAATTCGCAAGTAGATATCGGTATTCTTCTAGAGATAAGCTTGCGTGATATAAAGCATCACCAAACAGTTCTCCAATGGCTTCACCATAAGATGGGCCAGTAGTAAACATCAACAAACCACCCTGTTTTGAAAATTTTTCAAACTGATTAAACATCGCTCTTTGATCATTCGGTTTTAAATGAAAAAAACTATCCCATGCTAAAATCCCATCAAATTGCTCATTCAGTTGTAATTCACGCATATCTGCTTTTAACCAAATGTGTTGTGGAAAATTTATTTGAGCATCTTGAATCATTTGATCAGCACTATCAATGCCCACAACAGAATGGTGGTGCTGAATTAAATATTCAGCAATAGGCTGTGCAGAACCACAGCCCAAATCAAGAAGATTAGACTGTGGAATCAAATGAGCCAAAAACAAATCTAACCACTTTTTTTCATATAAATATTTTCCCCGAAGCGCAGTCCAAGCTTTGGCATGTTTTTGGTAGAGTTCAATAATATTATCGGCTAAATGTACGTGATTTTTTTCCATAATGACAATTCATGATTGATAAAAGGATTAATTCAATCTTAGCGCTTACCTTCTAAAAGTAGTTTAAATGCCAAACCTGTTAAGACTGTTCCCATTATCCACTTTTGTAATTGCACCCACTGTGGCTTTCGACTCAATAAAACTGCAACCCAACCCGCAGTAAAGACAATCGCAGTATTAATAATTATACTCACGAGAATCTGGCTAAATCCTAAAAATAATGTTTGAGCAAAAACATGACCTTGTTCAGGACGAATAAATTGTGGCAATAAAGACAAATACATAATTGCAATTTTTGGATTCAATAGATTTGTCGCAAAGCCCATTAAAAATAATCGTTTAGCGCTATCTTGTTGTAATAATTGTGGTTCAAACAAAGTTTTTGCGTTAGGTTTAATTGCACCCCATGCCAACCACAATAAATATACAGCACCTAAAATACGAATTACGTCATAAGCATAAGGAACTGCAAATAATAACGCTGTAATGCCTAATGCCGCAGCAAGCATATAAAATACAAAGCCAAGTACAACTCCCCCCAATGAAATAAGTCCTGCTTTTTTCCCCTGACAAATAGATCTGGAAATCAAATAAATCATATTGGGACCTGGTGTCAGTACAAGCAACAATGCAATTGCCATAAAGCCAAATAATTGTGTACTTTCAATCATACGGTCTCTCACTTTAAACCATGATAATAATGATGTTATATTTTTTTATGCCATCGAAATCTGTGCTTTCTTAAAATACGTCCGTTCTATATTTAGATGCAATAGTGTTTACTCTTTTTTATAAAAAATCTCATGTTATTTCACTTTACAACCTCCCCCATTCACCTCCCTAGATACTCATTCTAATTGTTTCAGCTGTTAATCATGTTCTATTTCAATTTAGGTTTACATATTGGAATATTAAAACTCCTGAATTTCTATGCGAAGATATTTGACAGAACACAACACTTGTATATACATTACATGACAAGTTTGAATTTCATCAAATACATAGGTTAAGGAAAATTTGTATGATCGTTGAATTAGGAAAAAATAGTCATCTTACACTCGATGATCTTGTTGCTGTTGCACGACATTCATCACCAGTAATTTTTTCAGAAAACTATATCAATCGCGTACAAGCCTCTAGAAAACTTGTGGAAAAATGGAGTGAAGAAGAACGTGTAATGTACGGTATCACCACAGGCTTTGGCGTATTATGCACAGAAGCGATATCCAAAGAGGATACCGTCGAGTTACAACGCAATATTGTTCTGACACATGCAACATCTGTGGGTGAACCCATGCCTGAAGAAGAAGTCCGCGCAATTATGCTGATGATTCTTCAAAATACAGGTTTAGGTTATAGTGGCGTTCGATTAGAAACGTTAGAATTAATCAGACAATGTTTAAATTTAGGATTAACCCCCTTTGTACCTCGAGATGGCTCTGTCGGCTATCTGTCTGTTGAAGGGCACATTGCGGTGAGTTTAATTGGTGAAGAAAAAATTAAATTCCAAGGTGAATGGTTAGATGCTAGAGTCGCTTTAGAACAAGCAGGACTACAACCACTTATTTTAGCCACAAAAGAAGGTTTAGCTCTTCTCAATGGTGCAACCAGCCCAACTGCCTTAGCAGCATTATCATTATATGATATGTTACGTGCTGTAAAATCAGCCGATATTATTGCATCAATGTCATTAGAAGTTCTCAAAGGAACACTTCGTGCTTTTGATGAAAAAGTCATGAATCTAAAACGTCATACGCAGCAAAGTGAAACTGCTGCCAATATTCGCAAAATATTAGCAGACTCCAATATTGCCCAATCACATATTGATCATCGCCTACAAGATGCTCTCTCACTACGTGCAATTGCACAACTACATGGCGCTGTGAAAAAAACTTTAGCGGATGCTAAGCTGACCATTGAAAATGAAATGAATTCTTGCTCAGATAATCCCGTGATTATGCCAGATGGTGATGATGGTTATGCGATGAGTAGTTGTAATTGTGATGCAGCTTATGTAGGTTTAGAAATTGATAGTGCATCCATTGCAACCACCATGCTGGCAAAAATGTCAGAACGTCGAAATGTTCGCCTTATTGATGGAAATTTATCGGGTTACCCATGGTTTTTAGTCAAAAAACCAGGATTAAATTCTGGTCTGATGATTCCACAATATACTCAGGCTGGCTTATTAAATGAAATGAAAATGTTATCAATGCCAGCCGTTGTCGATAATATTTCAACCTGTGGTGGACAAGAAGATTATGTTTCTATGGGCTACAATGCTGCAAAAAAAGCTGCAAGTATTGTCAGTAAATTAGAATATATTCTTGCTATTGAATTGTTATCGGTATATCAAGCACATCAGTTTATGGAAAAAGAATATACCGCAGGCAGTGCCACTCAAGTGGTATTGAACGAGATACAAAAAACGGTTCCAGTCATGGACAATGACATGTATTTATATCCACATATTATGACCATTAAAGATCTAATTCATCACGGTGTCATACTTGATGCTGTCGAAGCTAAAATTGGAAAACTAGCTTAACATACATGATGACTATGGCAATACTTGATGTGTTGTCATAGCATTATTTTTGATATATACGAGTTTCAATTATCACATCTATCAGAATACATAGACAAGGACGATAATCTAGCCATCTTAAAAGAATGAAAAACTAAGGTATTTTTATTGTATTAATTACAAAAATGAAAACGAAGAAAGATTTAATCTTCTTGCTGACCATAGAACCAAGTTATTGCAATAAACAAAGAAAAAACAACAACTGAAAGAATGGGCGTAATCATAGATATAGACTTAGACTGTGTTAGCGCCATTATGCAAAATAAATATGACAAATTTATGACAATTGTGACACTTTTATTAATTCATAATTTTATATTTAATTTCAACAACTTACTAAAAATATCAAAAATAAATCATAGCATCTGTCATCTTCTATCGTGAATTAAGACAAATATACATTTCAGAATATATTTCCAGCTTCATTAATGAAATGAAACTTTTGAACAAAGTCGCTCAAAACACCCACAACTTACCCTTTTTGTCTTATAATTTAGCCCGCTAGCTAACAGCCCGCTCAAGAGATTTTTTGATATGACAACTATTATCAAGCAAGATGACTTGATCACATCAGTAAAAGATGCGCTTCAGTTCATTTCTTACTATCACCCGCAGGATTTCATTCAAGCAATGAGCCGTGCGTATGACCGTGAAGAAAATCAAGCCGCAAAGGATGCAATTGCACAAATTTTAATTAACTCTCGTATGTGTGCAGAAGGTCATCGCCCAATCTGCCAAGATACTGGCATTGTAAACGTATTCGTTGAAGTGGGCATGGATGTTAAATTTGATTTAACCATGGGCTTAGACGATGCGATTAACGAAGGTGTACGTCAAGGTTATTTAGAAAATACCAATGTACTTCGTGCATCAGTGCTTGCAGATCCAGCGTTTGGTCGTAAAAATACGAAAGACAATACACCTGCGGTCATTTATCACAAATTAGTGCCAGGCAATAAAGTTGATATTACTGTCGCTGCGAAAGGCGGTGGTTCTGAAAATAAATCTAAACTTGCAATGTTAAACCCATCCGATTCAATTGTAGATTGGGTTCTTAAAACAGTTCCAACAATGGGTGCTGGTTGGTGTCCTCCTGGAATGCTTGGCATTGGGATTGGTGGTACTGCTGAAAAAGCAATGATGCTTGCTAAAGAAGCATTAATGGAAGAGCTAGACATGGATCAGCTTCTTCGTCGTGGTCCACAAAATAAGCTTGAAGAACTACGTATTGAGATCTTCGAAAAAGTAAATGCATTAGGAATTGGTGCTCAAGGCCTTGGTGGATTAACAACCGTTCTTGATATTAAAATTAAAGATTACCCATGTCATGCTGCTGGAAAACCTGTTGGTATGATTCCAAACTGCGCAGCAACTCGCCATGCACATTTCCAACTAGATGGTACGGGTCCAGCGCATATTCAAGCACCTAAACTTGATGATTATCCTTCAGTTACTTGGGATTCTTCAAAATCTAAGCGTGTTAATTTAGATACATTAACCCAAGAAGAAATGAACTCTTGGAAACCAGGCGATACATTACTGCTTAACGGTACCATCTATACAGGTCGTGATGCAGCGCATAAACGTATGGTCGATATGCTGAATAACGGTGAAGAGCTTCCTGTAGACCTTAAAGGAAAGTTCATTTATTACGTTGGTCCAGTAGATCCAGTTGGTGATGAGGTTGTCGGCCCTGCGGGTCCAACAACAGCAACACGTATGGATAAGTTTACTCGTCAAGTACTTGAAGCCACTGGCTTATATGGCATGATTGGTAAAGCAGACCGTGGTCCTACTGCCATTGAAGCAATCAAAGACAACCAAGCTACTTACTTAATGGCTGTTGGCGGTGCTGCTTATCTCGTATCTAAGGCAATTCGTGAAGCTGAAGTTGTTGCATTCGCGGACTTAGGCATGGAAGCAATTTATAAATTTATTGTTGAAGATATGCCAGTCTCTGTGGCAGTAGATGTCAATGGTACTTCAGTGCATGCAACCGCTCCAAAAATTTGGCAAGCAAAAATTGGTAAAATTCCAGTAACGGATGCAGCAAATTAACATTTATTCACTCGCCTTTTAGACTAAAAGCACTCTATGATTAGGGTGCTTTTTATTTGGATTCTGAAAATGAATATATTGAAAAACTTAGTCATTTGTGGCTTATTTCTACCAACAATATCCGTCCATGCAGCACAAGCAACTCATGAGCAAATTAGCCAACTGATGAAAGTCACTCATGTAGATCAAATTAGCCAAGAAACACTTAAACAATTACGACCAGTTTTTCAACAACAAGCAGATGCGATTGTTAAAAATTATTTACAAAAAGATCAACTCAACACTGAACAACAAAATGTTGCCAATGAAATTACAGATAAACTTTATGATTATTCTTTAAAATCAATTGATTGGAAAAAATTACAACCACAATTAGAAAAAATTTATGCGGAAGTTTTTAATTCACAAGAAATTCAAGCACAAATTAACTTCTATTCATCGACTGAAGGGCAATCTATTTTGAAAAAAACGCCTTTGCTAGCACAAAAAACAATGGAGCTGACCAATAGCCAATTGATGCAATCTATGCAAACTGCTGAATCTGAGTTTTCCAGTATTAATAAAAAATTAGAAGCTCTAAAACATCAATAAAATATTATTATTTTTACTTGATATAAAAAATGCGTAAAAATAAATTTTACGCATTTTTAGTATCGCAAGATTATGCAGATTTAGAGTTTAAAACTTTTAAATCTACTTTTTCTTCTTTGGGTTGTTCAGCTTTTTCTTGACGCTCAACTTTAAACTCTGGTTTTGCTTGATCATTAATAACCGCTTCATTCACAATGACGGTACCAACATCTGTACGACTTGGTAAATCATACATCGTTTCAAGCAATACATTTTCTAAAATAGAACGTAAGCCACGTGCACCTGTATTACGTTCTAATGCTTTTTTCGCTACTGCACGTAAAGCACTATCTTCAAATACAAGATCTACATTTTCCATCTCAAATAAATATTCATATTGACGGGTCAATGCATTTTTTGGTTCCGTTAGAATCTGCATTAAAGCAGCTTCATCTAACTCTTCCAAGGTCGCAATTACAGGTAAACGACCAATAAATTCAGGAATTAATCCAAATTTAACTAAATCTGTCGCTTCAACTTGTCTAAATAATTCTGAAAGCTTTTTAGTTTCATCTTTATTTCGGACATCTGCTGTAAAACCAATACCGCCCTTTTCCTGACGCTGCTGCACAATTTTCTCTAGGCCAGAGAATGCACCACCACAAATAAAGAGAATATTTGAAGTATCAATTTGAATAAATTCTTGTTGAGGATGCTTACGTCCACCTTGAGGTGGAATAGATGCAACAGTACCTTCAATCATTTTTAATAATGCTTGTTGGACACCTTCACCCGATACATCGCGTGTAATAGAAGGGTTTTCAGATTTACGCGTGATTTTATCAATCTCATCGATATAAATAATACCTTTCTGAGCCTTATCTACATCATAATCTGCTTTTTGAAGAAGCTTTTGAACAATATTCTCAACATCTTCTCCCACATAACCTGCTTCTGTTAATGTTGTCGCATCTGCCATTGCAAATGGAACATCCAATAAGCGTGCTAAAGTCTGTGCCAATAATGTTTTACCAGAGCCCGTAGGTCCAACCAATAAAATATTACTTTTTGCAAGTTCAATCTCATCTTTCTTTTTATGACCATCTTGGCTTACTTTTAAGCGCTTATAATGGTTATAAACAGCGACAGATAATGTTTTCTTTGCAACATCTTGACCAATAACATATTGATCTAGCGCAGCACGAATTTCATGTGGCTTTGGTAATGGTTTAGTCGCCCAATCGCCTGTTTCTACTTGTTGACTGGTTTGGACTAAATCTAAGCATACGTCCACACACTCATTGCAGATATATGCGTCCTCGCCCGCAATCAGTTTCCCGACTTCAGACTGCGTCTTACCGCAAAATGAACAATGCTTTTGTCCTTGAGGATGCTCGGACATACTTACTCCAATAAATTAATTTTAAATTGATGGACGTTTTGTTAAAACTTCATCGACTAAACCATATTCTTTCGCTTGCTGAGCAGTCATAAAGTTATCACGATCGGTATCTTTAGCAACTTGCTCATATTCTTGACCACTATGTTCAGCCATCAAACGATTTAGGCGCTCTTTAATAAAGAGAATTTCACGTGCATGAATTTCAATATCAGATGCTTGACCGCGAAAACCACCTAAAGGTTGATGAATCATGACACGTGCATTTTCAAGACAATAGCGTTTACCCTTAGCACCCGCATTTAATAAGAATGCTCCCATAGATGCAGCCTGTCCCATACAATAGGTAACAACATCGGGCTTAATAAATTGCATTGTATCGTAAATTGCCATCCCCGCAGTGACAGAGCCACCAGGAGAATTAATATATAAATGAATATCTTTTTCAGGATTTTCTGCTTCTAAAAACAACATTTGTGCAACAATTAAGTTCGCCATGTTGTCTTCGACTTCACCTGTTAAAAAAATGACACGTTCTCTTAATAAGCGTGAATAAATATCAAAAGAGCGTTCGCCACGAGAAGACTGTTCTACGACTACTGGTACTAAAGCGTTGTCAATTGTTGGAACATACATATGCTTATCTATTCCTAATTTTTTGTGAGTTCACTCATCATTACAATATGAGGGATAATCATGAAAATTGCAAAAGTTTCCCCAGTAAATATTTGATATTTTTTGCATAAACTTTGTGAACTTGAGTGCAATTTTATTCACGAGTTAGTAATAAAAATGGCGCTCAATGCGCCATTTTTATTTTTTCTTGCGATTAGCCTTGTTGACGAGCTTGTTGCTCTTTCAACAATTCTTCATAACTTACTAATTTTTCAGTTACTTTTGCAGAATTCAAGATATAATCTACAACTTGATCTTCTAAAACAACACCTTCAATTTGAGCGCGTTGTTGTTTATCATTTTTGAAATACTCAATCACTTCAGTTGGATCTTCATATGATGAAGCCATTTCTTCAATATAAGTATTAACAAGTGCAGTATCAACTTCAATTTTAGCATCAGCTAAGATTTTACTAACTAACACACCTAATTTAACTGATTTTTCAGCTTGCTCTTTAAACAAATCATCTGGAAGCATGCTTGAATCAAATGCTTTCGCACCTTGTTCACCAAATTGCTGAGTGAATTGTTGAATCATTTGTTGACGTTGACGATCAACTTCTTGAGCAACCATTGCAGATGGAAGTTCGACTTCATTTGCAGCAACAAGCGCATCAAAAGCTGCACCTTTAACTTGGTTACGAAGACCATTTTTCACTTCACGTTCCATATTTTTACGAACGTCTGCTTTTAACTTCTCAAGGCCTTCTTCTTCAGTTAAACCAAAGATTTTCAAAAATTCTGCATCAATTTCAGGAAGCTTTTGTTTTTCAACCAATTTAACATTAATGTTAAATTGAGCAGTTTTACCAGCAAGGTTCTCAGCTTGATAATCTTCAGGGAAAGTAACATCAATAACTTTCTCTTCACCTTTCTTCAAACCAATGATGCCATCTTCAAAGCCAGGAATCATGCGACCAGAACCCAACACTAATTTAAAGTCTTGTGCTGCGCCACCTTCAAACTTTTCGCCATCAATTGAACCTTCAAAATCAAAAGTAACTTGCATATCTTTTTTAGACATACCTTTTGTTTCAGTCCATGATGCACGTTGTTTTTGAAGATTTTCGATCATTTGATCAACATCTTTATCATTTACTTCAGTTGTTTTACGTTCAACATCCAGACCTTCGAATTTAACCTCTACTTCTGGGTAAACTTCAACAGTTGCTTCATAAACTAAAGCATCATCTTTCATTTCAGTTTTTTCAATATTTGGCATACCAACAGCATTAATTTTCTCTTGCTGAATAGCTTCAAATACTGTGTCACGGATAATATCATTCACAACTTCTTGATAAATACCCGCACCATATTCACGGCGCACAACGTTTACTGGCACTTTACCTTGACGGAAGCCGTTAATCTTCACAGTTTTGGCAGTGCGTTTTAAACGAGCTTCAAATTGCTCATTAATACGGCTCGTCGGTACAGAAACATTTAAACGACGGGCAATGCCCGAAACCGCTTCAGAAGTTACTTGCATGGCTTCCTCTATATATTTAGTAAATACAGTTTTATAAAAAGTGCCACATTATATGACAACATTTAAAGATATACAAAATAACCTCATCATCTAGGTTAAAATTGTTGTAAAGATACATCTATTGTATATTTTTTATACGAAATATTTCAACGACATCCTGTCCGAAATAAAATGGCTTCTTATTCCGGTGAAATATCCTATCTTAAATTAAACAGCTTGAATCAAAAAATTGTATTAAGTTCTTATATATTCATGCGATTAACCAAGACTTAACATTGCATGATAAAAAACACACAATTTTAATAAAAATTTAATCTCGATTTTCTGAATTTCTATCGATAAATTAAACGAGGCTTCGTTCAACACTATTACCCAATAATCATCATATGAAAAATCGCGACGTTTATAGCCAATAGTAAAATTCTATCACCACATTACTTTTAAGTAAATTTGTCGATACTTTCTAGCATCATTTGTGTATTATTAATACGAATGATAAGTCTTATTATTTATATTTTTCTCGTCCGTTTGGAATTCTATATATGAGTCGTTTTAACTTACATCCTTTATCTTTAGCCCTATTGGCACCTTTAACCACAGCAGCTTTTGCAAATTCCGACCCAAGTACCAATGTTCAACAGCTCGCAACAATCGTTGTCTCTGCAAGTGGGTTTGAACAATCTCTAAAAAATGCACCAGCAAGTATTAGCGTTGTCACTCAAGAAGATATAGAAAAGAAAAATGCAACATCGATTGCAGATTTACTCGTTGATATTCCAGGTGTAGATGTACGTAATGGCGTAGGTAAAACTTCTGGCTTGAATGTAAGCATTCGCGGCATGAACGCATCTGATACACTTATTTTAATTGATGGTCGTAGACAAACCACCTCAACAGATGTAACACCAAATGGTTTTGGTGAAACTTCAACAGGATTTATTCCCCCACTTTCTTCTATTGAACGTATCGAAGTCATTCGCGGTCCAATGTCAACACTTTATGGTTCAGATGCCATGGGTGGTGTCATTAATATTATTACTAAAAAAATAAGTAATGAATGGAGCGGTAATATCACTGTCAGTGGTAATGCAATGGAACATAGCTCAGAAGCAGACTCATGGAAAACGAGTTTTTTAATGAATGGTCCATTAATTCATGACAAACTAGGTTTACAAATTCGAGGAAGCTATTACGATCGTGGTCATTCAGATCGTATCGAAGGTTCTACAGGTCGAGATCCACGTCCAACCAAAGCACATAATTATGATGTTGGCGGTAAACTGACCTTTAAAGTTGATGAGAAAAATGCGGTTTGGTTAGATAGCTTTCACTCAAGCCAAAACTATAGAAATGAAGACAGCCGTTTGGGCACAATAGATACTCCAACAGCTGCGAGTGGCTATAAAGATAAAATGGAATTTAATCGATCTCAATATGCCATTGGTCATGATGGTGATTATGATTTTGGGACATGGCGTACTTATGTCAGCCAAACAGATACAGAAACCAAAGGACGAACCATTCCAGGCGCTGCACTGATTGGTGGTAATAAAAATCCATTAGCAGGGGCTGATCGTACTTTAAAAAATACAGATTTAGTTGCTGATACAACCCTCATCTCTACTTTAGGAAGCCATAAAGTCACGACAGGTGCAGAATATAAAAAATTAACCGTTAAAGACAATATTGTTGAAAATGGCACGCATAAATTCAGTAAAAATTCTTGGGCACTTTATGCAGAAGATGAATGGAATTTAATTGAAAACTTAACCTTTACTTATGGCACACGCTATGAAAATCACGATGGTTTTGGTGGGAAATTTAGCCCACGTGCATATTTAGTGTGGAATACCAATGATATTTTAACCATTAAAGGTGGTGTCAGTACGGGTTATAAAGCACCTTCACCAAAAGCACTCTACGATGGCTTAATTAATTTTGGTAGACAAGGTTTGCAGCCAACTCTTGGCAATTCAGACTTAAAACCAGAAACATCAACCAACTATGAACTTGGTTTTAATTTACAACCAACAGATCAAATTAATTTCACGGCAACTGCGTTTTACAATCAAATTAAAGATGCCATTGTATCCAGAAATGGACTATGTTCATCATCTCCAAACTGTTTAGCAGCCTTCCCTAATTCAACAACAACTACAACGTATAGCCAAAGTTTTAATGCGGATAAAGCCAAAGTTCAAGGTGTAGAAACATCTCTTCAATATACCATTATTCCAGAATGGGATATTAAAGCAGCTTATACCTATATGAAAACGGAAATTACCAAAGGGGTAAATAAAGGCGGTTTTTATAATAACGTCCCACGTAATGCATTTAACCTCACCTCTACATGGCATATTAACAGCGCACTAGATATTTGGTTACAGCATGAATATAAATCAAGTCGTGCTCGTTTCTTAAGTAAGCCTACTGCACCAACGTCTGGTTTAGGTTCAAGTGATTATGAAGAATATAAATTATTTGGCGATAAGTTAGCGGGTTATAACTTATTTAATTTAGGTGCAAGTTATAGTGTCACAGATAATCTGCGTTTTAATATGGCAATTAATAACCTATTAGATAAAGACTTTACTGAAGGTAATCAAACTTATAACTTTCTCGATAACGGAACAGTTCAACAAGCCACTGGTTATAAATACTTAGATGTTGGCGCAAGTGTTACTGGCACCTATTTACCAGGTCGTAATTACTGGCTTTCTGTTTCATATGACTTCTAATATAAACTCATTATCACACTGCTAAGTTAATCAACCGTACTACCTTGTTTAAATACAGGTAAGTACGGTTTTATTCATGATCTAAATTAAATGTATTAAATAACCAAACTAAAAATTATCATTTGAGCGATTATAAAAATTGAAATATCACATAACCTTATCTAGAAATAAAAATATTAAACAAATCCAACTATGAAATATAATTGATTGAAATTATATTTTTTTTAAGCATCCATTATGGTTTAAATATATCAAATAATGAATTTCTAGCTCACTCATGTTTTTAATCAAAGTTATAAAATCTAATTATTAATATGCATAAATCTTGACATTTAATTTCTCATCAAAATTACCAATATAAAGTTAAAAAATAATCGATTTTAATATTATGAATAAAAAACAAAGTATTAGCTCATAAATTGCACATTACTTTATTCATATTTACACTTTTTAAAATTAAACTTATCGCTAAAAGCAATTGAATACCATTTGGAATGAAAAACAAGAATCATTACTATTCGCAATTAATCAAATAAGATATACGTGGATTAAAAATGGGTTTTATAAAAACACGCAAAAAAATTGTCTCTTCAGCGATTGCATCTTCGCTAAGTATTCTGGCAGGGAATGCCGTTGCCCAAGAATCAATTGCTCACTTGGATACTATTCATGCTCAAGCATTGGCTGAAAAAAGTTTAAAGGTTAATGAATCTGCCAATAAAAAATATGTCACATCATTATTAGATACGCCAAAATCTGTATCTGTAATTTCACAACAATTTATTGAAGATACTCAAGTTACAACACTCAGTGATGCTTTACGATTAGTTCCTGGTATCACTTTAGGTGCTGGTGAAGGTGGTAACCCAAATGGCGATCGCCCATTTATTCGTGGCTACAGCGCTGAAAGCTCAATTTATGTTGATGGAATTCGTAATGCATCATCACAAAATCGAGATATGTTCGCTATTGAACAAATCGAAATTACCAAAGGTTCAGGCTCATCATTAGGGGGCGCTGGTTCTGTGGGTGGTAGTATCAATTTAATTACCAAAGAAGCAAAAAAAGGAAACTTTTTACAAGGCTCAATCGAATCTGGAACTGATGACTATCAACGTATTACACTTGATGGAAACAAAGATTTTGGAAATGGTATTGCTGCACGTGTTGCCATTTTAGGTCATAAAAATGACAAACCAGGGCAACAAGATGGTGCCGAATACAAACGTGCTGGTATTGCACCTAGCATTAGCTTTGGTCTAGATACAGCAACACGTGCAACCTTAAGTTATTATTATCTAAGAACAGATGATACGCCTGATTCAGGCGTACCTTATCAATATGATTCAATTAAAAAGGCATCTGCGGGTAAACCTGTCAATGTGAAACAAGGAATTTTCTATGGTTTACAAAATCGTGATTTCCAGAAACAAGAAAATCAAATTGGCACCATTAAATTAGAGCATGATCTCACTGAAAATTTAACGCTTGCCAATACAGCTGTTTATAGTAAATCTAAAAACAATTATATTTGGACACAGCCCGATGACTCAAAAGGTAACATTCTAAATGATAAAGTATGGCGTCGAATCAACTCTCGTATTACAGATAATGAAACCTATACCGATCAGTTAAGTTTAAGAGGAAAATTTAATACTGGTATACTTCAACATAGCTTTAATACAGGCGCTGAATATAATCATCAAAAATCTGATAAAGGTAATTACCTTACAACTTATCCAGGTTATGCAGGCACCACCACTGGGGGCTTCAATAGTAATTGTGCACAAAATAATGCATGGTGTACCTCATTAACCAATCCAAATCCTTATGATAAATGGTTAGGAACAAGCACAGAGAATCGAGCTGTTACCACCACAACTGCAAAAACGACGTCACTTTACTTCTTAGATAATATTGAAATCACACCGCAATGGTTATTAGATTTGGGCGTTCGTTGGGATAAGTTTAATACTGAACTCAAAACTAACGCTACAGGCGTAAAACTTAAAAATAATACAGATTTCTGGAATTGGAATGCTGGATTAACATATAAACCTGCTAAAAATGGAGCAATTTATATTAGTTATGCCACCTCTGCCAACCCTGTAGGGATTGATGCTGGGGACGGTTCAGAAACAGCTGTCAATGTAAATAACCAAGATCTTGATCCAGAAAAAGCACGTACATATGAATTAGGAACAAAATGGGATTTCTTAAATGAACGTTTAAATTTAACCACATCCATTTTCCGTACAGAAAAGCAAAATACACGCATCTTAATTGATGCAACAACTTATACTAATGGTGGTAAAAGTAAAGTTGATGGTTTTGAAATTGGGGTGAATGGTAACATTACTAAAGACTGGGCTATTTCTGCAGGTTATACCTATTTAGACAGCAAGTTAAATAAAGCAGCCTACAATGCAACTGCCAATGAAGGTAAACAACTCCCTAATGTTCCTAAAAACTCTGCAACACTTTGGACGACTTACCAAGTATTACCCGCATTAATGATTGGTGGCGGTGCTGTCGCGATGGATCAAGTTTATGGTGATGCAGCAAATACCAAATTTGTTCCTGGCTATGTCCGTTATGATTTAATGGCACGCTATAATGTAAATCAAAATATTAATCTTCAATTGAATGTTAATAACGTGACAGATCAGCGTTATTTTACTAAAGCATATGCGTCACACTATGCAACTGAAGCCGATGGTCGTAATGCAGTCTTGTCATTAAATTTAAAATATTAAGTCAGTTATCAAGTCATTCAGTAATGTTGTAAATTATTACCGTAATGAATCTTTAATAGCCTCTTTCTTAGAGGCTATTTTTATATCAATATGTCGTTTAAAGTGACTGTTTCTTAAAAAGGTATTGCCATGATTCATCATATTCCGAATGTTTTAAGCAAAACACAACTTCAATATTTCCATCAAGAAATAGCAAGCATCGACTGGATTGATGGCAAAAATACCACGGGCTCACTTTCAGCAATTGTGAAAAATAATCAACAGCTCCCTGAAAATCACCCTGTTACGCAGCAGCTGGGAAAAATTATTTTAGATACGGTTAATCAAAATGCATTATTTATTTCTGCTGCCCTCCCTCTAAAAATTTTATCGCCTTATTTTAATCGCTATGAAAATGGTGAGACCTTTGGATTTCATGTTGATAATGCCATTCGATGGGATCGAGAAACAAATAGTCGTATTCGTACTGACCTCTCATGTACTTTATTTTTAAGTGAACCTGAAGAATATGAAGGTGGTGAATTGGTGGTAGAAGATACTTACGGTTACCATGAAATCAAATTACCTGCGGGTGATCTTATTTTATATCCTTCCACCAGTGTTCATGAAGTTACACCGGTGACAACGGGTTGCCGCATAAGTTCATTTTTTTGGTTACAGAGCATGATTCGAGACGATTCAGATCGACATACTTTATTTAATCTTGACCAAACAATTCAAAACTTACGTATGCAATTGGGAGATTCACATCCTGAAGTGGTGAAATTAACCAGCCTTTATCATAATTTAATTCGTAAATGGGCTGAGCTTTAAAGCTTCCCCCTATTTTCTTCAATCTATTATAGAAAATGAAATTCTCATGACTTCAAAAACGATTGTTCCGCCTTTAAAACAAATTCCAGCATATCTACAAACCATTCGCGATTATGAAATAGAAGCAGAAAAACATCTTTCTGATATGGTTTGGGCTTATTTACAAGGTGGCTCAATGAATGAAGTAAGTGTTCAAAATAATCTCCAACAATTTCAAGAACTGCACTTATTACCTCGCATGCTTCGGGAGTTAACGCATGGTAATACAACGTGTGAAATCTTAGGTCAAAAATTTCCACATCCTATTTTTTTAGCACCAATTGGTCATCAACAACAGTTTCACCCTGAAGCAGAAATGGCTTCCGCACTTGCGGCTGAAGTTTTAGAAAGTAACATTATTCTCAGCACCTTTACCAATACAGATCTCCGTCAATTAAAACAAGAAAACCCATATAAATGGTTTCAACTTTATTGGCAAGGTAGTCGAGAGAAATCACTTGATTTAGTAAAAATGGCAGAAGCTCATGACTATAAAGCACTGGTCATTACTGTAGATTCACCGCATACAGGCATTCGAGACCGTGAACGGCAAGTTTTTTTCCATTTACCAGAAGGTATGCAACATCCTCATACCCCTACACATATTCCCTTGCCACAACGGCAAGCCGATGAACATCCACTTTTTGCAGGTCTAATGAAAATTGCCCCCACATGGCAGGATATTGCATGGATTGTTCAGCAAACACATTTACCTGTCATTTTAAAAGGAATTGTTCATCCTCAAGACGCACAGCTTGCCATCCAGCATGGTGTACATGGGTTAATTATTTCCAATCATGGCGGACGTGTTTTAGATACTTGTATTTCACCACTCACAGCCTTGCAATTAATTAAAGAATGTGTCCCTGAAAACTTCCCACTCCTTTATGATGGTGGGATTCGTCGTGGTTCAGATATATTTAAAGCATTGGCATTGGGTGCATCTGCGGTCTTAATTGGTCGACCATATATTTATGGTCTAGCCACAGCAGGTGCCTTAGGTGTTGCACATGTTATTCGAATATTAAAAGAAGAATTAGAAATCACAATGGCTTTAATGGGAACAGCAACGCTTAAAGAGATTAATAAAGACTATATTTTTTACAAGTAAGCTAAATAATGGAATTTTTTTTCCATAAAATGAATTATGATGCAAATATAGAGAATTATTCCCAATAGATATCAATTAATATTTAACAATGAATAAATACCATTATTGGTAAAGCAAAATAAATAAGCTTTCTGAAGATTTACCACTCAATACTATTAATCTTCATGAACACGCTTGTAAATTGCGCAAATAGACACAATCTATATATGTAGTATGCTACCGTTACCCACGCAAAAGCGACCAATGCTGCATAAGGAGTTTTCACATGATGTTGGCAGATCCAAGTAAAAAATATCGTCGTATGTACCAACGTGTCGATTTACCCGACCGTCAATGGCCAAATAATGAAATCAATAAAGCGCCTATTTGGATGAGTACCGATCTGCGTGATGGAAACCAAGCAATTTTCGAACCAATGGACATCGAAAAAAAATTCAAAATGTTCCAAATGTTGGTGAAAATTGGTTTTAAACATATTGAAATCGGGTTCCCTTCAGCATCTCAAGTGGATTTTGACTTTACTCGTCTCTTAATTGAAGGCGGCCATATTCCAGATGATGTTTATATTGAAGTATTGGTACAAGCACGTGATCATTTAATCACACGTACTTTTGAAGCTTTGCAAGGTGCAAAACGTGCAATTGTTCATATTTATAACTCAAACTCACCCACCTTCCGTCAAAAAGTATTGAATGTCGATGTTGCAGGTGCTAAACAACTTGCAATACATGCAGCCCAAAAAATTAAAGAACAAGCTGCATTACAGCCTGAAACAGACTGGATTTTCCAATACAGCCCAGAATGCTTTACTGCAACTGAATTAAATGTTGCAAAAGATGTCTGCGATGCAGTCACTGAAATTTGGGAAGCATCTCCTGAAAACAAAGTTATTTTAAACTTACCCGCAACGGTTGAAGTCTCTTCACCGAATGTTTATGCAGACCAAATCGAATGGATGCATCGTAATTTAGCCCGTCGTGATGGTGTTATTATTTCCGTACATTGTCACAATGACCGTGGCTGTGGCATTGCAGCATCTGAACTCGCAATAATGGCAGGTGCAGATCGTGTTGAAGGCTGTGTATTTGGTAATGGTGAGCGTACAGGTAATGTGGATGTTGCTGCTATTGCCTTAAATATGTACACTCAAGGTGTAGCACCAGAATTAGATTTTTCTAATATTAACGAGATCATTGCGACGGTTGAAGAATGTACTGGTTTACCCGTACATCCACGCCATCCATATGCAGGTGATTTAGTCTTTACTGCATTTTCAGGTTCTCACCAAGATGCGATTAAAAAAGGCTTTGAATTCCAGAAAAATGAAGATATCTGGGATATGCCATATTTACCAATTGATCCAAAAGATTTAGGTCGTGATTATGACGCTGTGATTCGTGTAAACTCACAATCTGGTAAAGGTGGTATTGCGTATTTATTAGAATCCAACTACAACGTAGTGTTACCTCGTCGCTTACAAATTGAATTCTCACAAATTGTTCAACACGTTGCTGATGAAGAAGGCGTAGAAGTTTCTGCTCAACAAATTTGGACGTTATTTAAAGATACATATGTTGCTGCAAAAGATACGCATTATGTCACTAAAAACTATCGTTTATCTGATGAAAATGGAAATCAAGTCATTGAATTAGATATTGAAGTTAACGGTGAAACACAGCAACTTCGTGGTGAAGGAAATGGTCCAATTTCTGCAATTTTAAATGCACTTCAATTACCAATTGATGTCTTGAACTATGAAGAGCGTAGTATTAGCTCTGGCGCACATGCCAAAGCTTTAGCCCTAGTTGAATTACAAGTCAAAGGAACGGGGAAATCTGCATTTGGTGCAGGCGTACATGACAATATTGTCACGTCGTCAATTGAAGCTATTATTGCAAGTACAAACCGTCTGATTGACCAAGGCGTACTGAGTACCAGTCAAGTAGTTGCTGCTGCGGTATAAGCTAACGTAATTAGCTTTACCAATAAAATGACTTTAGAAAGGATACCCCAAGTGGTATCCTTTCACACATTCATACTAAAAATTTTTAAGGCGAATAACTCTCGTGTCTTTTCCAACTGATTCTGTCGGTCTAGTTAGCCCACAAAAGTTCATCTTTGAAGAAGCATTAGCACTTGAATGTGATCGTATTCTTCCACGTTTTGAACTTATGGTAGAAACGTATGGACAACTTAATGCAGATAAATCTAATGCCATATTGATTTGTCACGCACTCTCTGGACATCATCATGCTGCTGGTTATCATCACGAAGATGATAAGAAACCAGGATGGTGGGATGCATGTATTGGCCCTGGAAAAGCAATTGATACTTCAAAGTTTTTTGTTGTTGCGCTAAATAATATTGGTGGATGTAGCGGCTCGACTGGACCAACCTCTCCCAATCCTGAAAATGAAAATCGCCCATATGGCCCAGATTTCCCATTAGTCACTGTTCGTGATTGGGTAAAAACTCAAGCGATGCTTTCTGATCGTTTAGGGATTGAGATTTGGTATGCTGTAATAGGTGGTTCTTTAGGTGGAATGCAAGCATTACAATGGTCGGTCGATTATCCAGATCGATTACAAAAATGCGTCATTATTGCCAGTGCCCCAAAATTATCTGCACAAAATATTGCTTTTAACGAAGTTGCTCGTCAATCTATTTTATCTGACCCTGACTTTTATAATGGTCGCTATTTAGAAAATGATAGTTATCCAAAGCGTGGATTAATTTTAGCACGCATGGTCGGACACATTACCTATTTATCTGAAGAAGCTATGAAACAAAAATTTGGTCGAGACCTAAAGTCTGGTAAGTTTATGTATGGTTTTGATGTGGAGTTTCAAGTAGAAAGTTATTTACGCTATCAAGGTGAGCAATTTAGTCGTAATTTTGATGCCAATACTTATCTCATTATGACCAAAGCGCTCGATTATTTTGATCCTTCACGTGAATATGATTTATCTTTAACGAAAGCAATGGCACATACAAAGTGTCAGTTTTTAGTGATTTCCTTTACCACCGATTGGCGTTTTTCTCCTTCTCGATCACAAGAAATTGTTGATGTTTTAATTACAAATCACAAATCTGTCAGTTATTTAGATATTGATGCCGAACAAGGACATGATTCTTTCCTGTTCCCAATTCCTTTATATGTTAAATCATTACGTGCATTTTTAGGGGGTGAGGACCATCTTAAATCTACATCATTGGAGGCAGTTTAATGCGTATAGACCATCAACTTGCTGAAACATGGATTAAGCCAGATTCCAGCGTTCTAGACTTAGGGTGTGGTGACGGTACACTATTGACTCACATGAGCAAAAAGCATAATATTCGAGCATATGGATTAGAAATTGATCAAGACAAGATTGCAATTGCAATCAGTAAAGGGTTAAATATTATCCAGCAAGACTTGAATTTAGGTTTGAGCCGTTTTGCCGATCAGTCTTTTGACTATGTTGTCATGGCTCAAGCTTTACAAGCCGTTGATGCACCAGATGTATTATTACGTGATATGGTTCGTGTTGGAAAACAAGCGATTATTACATTTCCAAACTTTGCACATTGGAAGACACGCTCTTTCTTAGCATTGAAAGGAAAAATGCCTGTTTCCGAAGCATTACCATATATGTGGTACAATACACCCAATATTCATTTATGTACTTTCCGTGATTTTGAAGCACTTTGTGCTGAAAATAATATTCGGATTATTAATCGACTTGCCGTAAATGGGAACCAACAAGACAGTTTACTGAGTAAATATATTCCTAACCTGTTTGGTGAAGTCGCAATTTATCGAGTGAGCGCTCTATGAAAAAATTACTACTCAATACAACTATATTATTTAGCCTTTTTGGTGTGGCGCATGCAGATTTGGTTCAACCATCTTCATCTGTTTCGAGTCAAGCAGCAAAATATGCCGTAATGGATCTTCAGAATTTAGCAAAAGCTGCTCAAGCTGGACAACCTGGTGCACAATTTTACTTAGCAACCAAATATCAGCAAGGCAAAGATGTCCCTCAAGATTTACGTAAAGCCTTTGCATTCTACAAAGCTGCAGCAGATCAAGGATTATCTTCAGCACAACTGAACGTAGGTCGTATGCTTGCAGATGGCATTGGCACTCAAAAAGATGAAGTTCTAGCGCGTAAATACTTTGAAAAAGCAGCAAGTCATGGTGATAACCGTGCAAGCTTCAATCTTGCCGTAATGGAAGAAAAGAAAAATAACTTCATTGGTGCATATCAGTGGTATGAACTTTCTACACGTGATGGCATGTTAGACAATAAGGTCATTACATTGTCTGAAGGTAAGAAAACTGCACTTGCAGCAAACTTAACGCAAGATCAGATTCGTCAAGCGCGTGACCGTGCGGATCAATGGATTCAAGCACAATAATCGCTGTTTTTTTAAAAAGCACCTTAAGGTGCTTTTTTTATATCTTATGGAATCAAAATGATACAGTATCTTCATCTTATACACGACACTCGTGTCTTAATTCTGCCGAAGTCGAATACTAGCCAATATTCGCTTCATAATATCCATAACTTAATGGACCTCGCTTTTAGTACTCAAGCAGAGTTATTGGTATTGCCTATTGAACATTTTGATGACTCATTTTTTCAATTGAATACTCAAATTGCTGGGGAGTTTATTCAAAAATTTATAAATTATAAAATCAGGCTTGCATTTCTAGGCAATATCGATAAGTTCTTGCATCAGAGCAAGGCTTTCACGGATTTTGTATATGAATCAAACTTAGGAGCATCTTGTTGGTTTGTTCAGAATATAGATGAACTCAAACAAAAACTGAGTATGTATAAAGCTTAAATCAAGCTTATTTCATAGAGTATAAGCAAACCATTTACCTTGTTTAGACACAGATTTAATTAAAATCGTTTATCAGAAATCGGCTAAAATAGCTTTCATTATTTAACTGAGGATGAGTGAAATGTCTGCACAAGATTGGTTATCTCAAGGAACATTGGTACTAGCAAGCAATAATAAAGGCAAAATTGCTGAGTTTGAAAAATTATTTGCTGAGCTTGATTTACCAGTCGATGTCATTCCACAAGGTCAACTCAATATTGAAGATGCGATTGAAGATGGCTTAAGTTTTATTGAAAATGCCATTATTAAGGCGCGACATGCATCTCGAATTTCAGGAAACCCAGCCATTGCAGATGATTCTGGCATTTGCGTTCCAATATTAGGTGGTGCACCAGGTATTTATTCGGCTCGTTATGCTGGTGAACATGGCAATGATGCTGAAAATAATGAAAAGTTATTAACGAATTTAAAACCATTTCGCAAAGACCAGCAAGCCATTGAAGGAATGTTTGTCTGTGTTCTTGCTTTAGTTCAGCATGCAGATGATCCATTACCTCAAATTTTCCAAGGGATTTGGGTTGGTGAGGTTTTGGAACAAGCACGTGGTGAAAATGGTTTCGGGTATGACCCTCTATTTTTATTACCAGAACTTGGACTTTCTAGTGCAGAAATGACTAAAGATGAAAAAAATAAAATTAGCCATCGTGGACAAGCTATGCAACTATTCAGAGCAAGTTTACAAAAATAATCTTATTTAAAAACGCCTCATGAAAATAAATATATCATCCTTTTTTATCTACTTTTAAGTAAAAAAGGATGATATTAACAACTTAAAATAAATGTAAAATTACACCATATAACAATACAATGACACAGCTTACAATGGTTCCAGAAGCAATCATCTTCGCTGAGTCACCTGTTCCATGATAATACGTTTCCAAAGCGACAATATTCGCAGCAGGCGGTAAACAAAATAATAAGAACATCACCCCAATATAATGTTCAATATTTGGAATAGGTAACCAAAAATAGGTTAATGTGCAAATGACAATACCACATCCTATTTTGTAAATTGCCATATAAAGACTATTTATAAAGTCATCTAAATAGACTTTGGTACGGCGTAGCCAAATACCCAAAATACACATTCCAGAAAAACTCATCCCCACTTTTGCACAGCTATAAAGTAAGTCAATCCAAACATGGTTTGGATAATTTTGTAATCCAATCATCCGACAACTCAAGGCAATGATAATTGCGATAATTGGTGGAGATTTCAATACTTTATTTAAAAGCTTCCATATTGACTCTTGCTCAGAACTTAATGCTGTAACTGCCCAAATATTACCAAAGATCGACCCTCCAATATAAATTGCAACAATAGGTGCACTGACTGATGGACCAAATAAAGCAATTGCAAATGGAAAACCTAACCATGCCATATTGACATAACTAAAGCACAACGCTTCTAATGGTTTTTGAGTAAGCAGTTTGTAGAGATAAAATAAAATAATAGAAACAAAAAAACTAAATATAATGAGACTTAAGCTGCCAGCTTGATAAAAAACCAAGTTATACACAATAACAACAGGAATAAAAAATTTAGCCAATACGCTCGATAAAACTTTTTTAAGTGTTATTGTTGCTAAATCCATGATTTGTGCAATCAATAAGCCACATAAAAATGCACATAATGGAAGTATTAAACTCACGAATTTATCCTTTTTACATCATGTGAATATGCTAACACTTATTCTCAACATGAGAATCAATTTCTTTATGCCGTCTAAAAACTGTCACATCAATGTCATAAATTCCTGTTGAGATGTGCTCACAATTCAAACAAGGACTTTCAAATGGCTGGTTTATCAGTTTGGCATGTTGTAATTTTTGCAATTGTTGTCATTTTACTCTTTGGTACAACAAAGCTCAAAAATTTAGGAAAAGATATTGGTGGTGCTGTTAAAGACTTTAAAAAGTCAATTCGTGAAGATGATGTTTCAACTCAAAATCAATTAGAACATCCTAAGCCAACTCAAATAGATGTAAATCATATAGATACATCAATAAAAAGCTAAGAGTAATCGTTCATGCTCAATATAGGAATGACCGAAATTTTGGTCTTTAGCATTATTGCTTTATTAGTTTTAGGGCCTGAAAAACTACCCGAAGCTATACGCTTTATTGCAAAGTGGTATCATCACATTAAAAGAACTATTCACAATGTACAATATGATTTAGATCGTGAATTGCGCCTTTCTGAATTACGTGAACAAATACAAGATGAAATGAAAAAAATCCAAGAATTAGAAATCAAAATGCAAAAGCAACTAAATAATCAAGCAATATCAAAGCCGATTTCTAGCCTAGAAATGACTAAAAAACGAATGGATTTTAACCTCTACCCACAATGTCCTATTCAATATCAATTCATAACGAATGCTCATCGTGAAATACCGCGTTGTCCTTATACTCAGATAACACCAACCTTTTAAAATCAATTAACTAAATAAGTTTCCTCGACAATCAGGTTGTAGTATGAAATCAATAACATCACCTCACTCTGTCAAAAATATAGAAAAAGAGTCAGAATTATTAACGCAAATGCCTATCACTCAACATTTGATTATTTTAAGAAAACATGTTTTCAGAATTGTCGTGGTTTTGTTATTGCTATTTTTTTGCTTGTTGCCCTTTGCAAATACGACCTATCAATTATTATCTGAACCACTTCGTGCACAGCTTCCTATCCATTCAACCATGATCGCCACAGATGTTACAGCAACATTTATGGCCCCCTTTAAACTCAACTTCTTTGTTGCTTTACTCTTAGCAATGCCTTTTATTCTTTATCAATTATGGTCATATGTACAACCTGCCCTATATCAAAAAGAAAAAGCATTCGCCCTTCCAATGCTCATTGGAAGTATTGCACTTTTTTATATTGGTATTGCTTTTGCTTATTGTGTTGCTCTACCTTCAATACTTCATTTTTTTATTCATATTTCACCTGAAACCGTAGCACCAATGACCGATATCAATAGCTATTTAAGTTTTTGCTTAAAGCTTTTTCTAGTTTTTGGATTTACCTTTGAAATTCCAATGATTACCCTTTTATCCGTCCTAATTGGAATAGTGACCACTCAACAATTGGTTGCAAAACGTCGCTTTATTATTGTGGGTTGTTTTTTTATTGCCATGTTTGTAACCCCACCCGATGCCCTCTCGATGATAATGCTCGCTATTCCCATGTGGATGCTCTTTGAATTTGGCTTACTGCTCTCAAAAATCATTGAAAAACGTATACAACTCAAATCATCTTAAGGCTAAAGTTACATATTTTTAGGAACAACCGCACCTAATCTTAATCTCTAGATGATGTGCAATGACCCAATCTTGTTGAATTTAATAATGAACACACCTTAAATCTAAATACCATAGAAAATACATCTTTAAATATAGACTATGATTCAAAAAAACTTAGAGAACACATGATCAAGATCGATACAAAAGCCCAAAATCAAACCTACAATTGATATGGAATGAAATGTTTCGATTATTCTAGGTCTTAGTCGATAAATAATTTTGGCTTTGAAGAGAAGAATTATTCCATAAGATCTGAATTATTTTTAATCAAAACGATAAATAAATATGCTTTTATAAAGAAAAATGTCAACTCAGAACAAATGATAACAATAACGCAATATATAATGATTCTCATTTAAAATGTATATTTTATGAAATCTTTCCCTTCGAATAAAACTTTATTTCTGATCTCCACGCCTTTATTTTGTTCATATAGCTATGCGGTATCATCTGACACTGTAACGAGTTTAGCGCCAATTATAGTACAGGCCGAAGATGACAATGATATCACTGAAAATAGTAAGAAATATAAAAGTAACAAATCATCTCAAGCAACGAAAATGAATATTAGCTTACAAGAAACGCCTCAAACCGTTACTGTGATTACGCAACAAAGAATGCAAGACCAAGGATTAAACACGATTGCTGAAGTCATGCAACAAGTTCCTGGTGTTAGCGTTGGATATAATGACAGTGCGCGCCCTAATTATAATATTAGAGGTTTTTCTGTCGATAATATTCAAATTGATGGTATTTCATCCTCTTATTCTGGTGTCAGTGGCTCTGTCATTGCTATGCCTGTATTTGATACCGATATTTATGATCGTATTGAAGTATTAAGAGGGGTAAATGGTTTAAATACGGGGCTTGGAGAACCATCAGCAGCAATCAATATGATCCATAAAAGACCTACGCAGGAATTCAAAGCAGAAGTTGGTGCAAGTTACGATACATTTGATGGTCGAAGATTTACAGGTGATATATCAGGAGGTCTTTTAGCAAATGATAAACTCAATGGTCGTCTCATTGTGGCAAAATCTGATGGCGGAACGGGAAAAGACTATTATGATAAAAATACAAAATTAATTTCTGGTTCTTTAACTTCAGCGCTTACTGATAAAACTAACCTAACATTAGGTATAGATTATCAAGATGATAACCCTCATGGCCTTGGTGGCGGGGTCCCTATTTTTTATAGTGATGGAAGTAAAACTAATTTTTCACCCAAAGATAACTTTGGTTCAATGAACTGGGTGAGATGGCAACGTAAATTACAGAATAATTATATTTATTTAGAACATAACTTTAATGAAAAATGGAAAGCAAAACTTTCATTTAATCGACAAGATTTAGATGCCTTTTCTAAAACGTCATATGCATATAATGGAAACTTAAATAAAGATGGTACAGGATTAAGTTATTCACATTGGGCATCGGAGGGAGATTTAAAACAAAATACCTATGATTTAACAATCAATGGGCTATTTGATTTATTCAATCGAGAGCATCAGTTGGTCTTTGGATTTAATGGCTGGGATAGAGAAGCAAATGAATATGGATTAAGTTTTCCTGCTTATTCAGCATCAAATGTCGTTAAGGATTTAGAGCATTTTTATGGCAATGCTTCTCCTGATTTTCACCCTGAACGTACTGGGGTAGATAAAACCACAGATACAAAAATGTTTGGTACTTTTATTAATACACGTTGGAATATTACAGATAATTTTAAGTTTTTCACGGGTGCACGTTTATCTGATTGGAAAACCAAAACCAAGAACTATAACCAAGGTAAGTTTGTAAATATTACAGCGGATCAACAGCAAACTAGTATTGTCGTGCCCTATGTTGCTGCAACTTATAATATTCTTCCAAATAGTACCGTTTATACGAGTTATACAGAAATTTTTAAACCCCAGTCTAATTTAGATATTAATAATAATTTTTTAGATCCTGTTACGGGGAGTAATACAGAATTAGGATTAAAAAATAGTTTTTTTGATCATCTCTTCGATGTAAATATCGCTGTTTTTTATACTAAGAAAAATAATGTTGCTGAACAAGTTGCGGGTACTGGAGTCAATGGTATTGAAGCTCGCTATAGAGCAGTAAGCGGTGCAAGAACAAAGGGAATAGATTTTGAAGTATTAGGTCAACTGACTGATGCTTGGACGCTTACTTTTGGATATACATATAATCAAACCAAAGATGCAAAGGGTGAAATAATTAATACAGCGAATCCAAAACAGATCGCTAAATTAAATACTAATTATCAACTGAATGGTCAGCTTTCTGGATTAAGAGTTGGTGGTAGCATTAATTGGTATGGTTCAAGCTATGATTATATTAATATGGGGACACGCACAACACAAAATCTACTTAAAGCTGAACAGAAAAATTATGTTGTAGCAGGTTTATATGGTGCTTATGATATCAATGACAAAACTCGTATTTCACTAAATATCAATAATTTATTTAATGAGAAATACTATACTCGAATTATTGCAAGTTATAAAACAGGATATATGGGAGATGGACGATCTGCTGTATTAGCCCTAAATTATAAATTTTAAAATTATTTACAGGCTCATATTAAGTTTTGAATTGATCTAGAACATGGGAACCCTGCAAGGTTTCCTCTGACATGAGAATGCTTGGTATTTATATTTCATCGCCTATATATGATGGTCAAACCATCATATATAGCGTTCATTTTCTAAAACATCATTCAATTCGTTTATCTTGTCTCTCTTTTGAAATACCATCGAACAGCAATAACTCTAATCGCTTTTTAAGTGATTGACTGTTTCTAAAAATTGAATGATGTTTTGATTTATCTGTTCAGGTGCTTCTTGTTGTAACCAATGTCCTGCGTTAGGAATAACATGTGACGCATATAATTGCGGAACGAGTTTAGGCATTTCATCAATCATCTGTTGCATACCCGGCATAGACAAACCTGTGTCATGCTCCCCCACCATATAAAGTGCAGGAACTTTAATCAATACATCATTAAATGCACCTTGCAACTCCCAATTTCGATCTAAATTTCGATAATAATTTAAACCACCACGAAATCCCGACTGCTTAAATGACTGAACAAATACGTTAAAATCTTCTTGTGTTAACCACTGAGGTAAATTGTCTGGAATAGGCAGTGCGCCCAATAACCCATCTTTTTTCGAAAGCATGCTAAATGGATTGTGTGATTCTTCTTGATTATGATTTTGCGCTGATGATGCCCAATAATAAATTTTTCGAAGGCTCACAGCGACATCTTGTTCGAGTTCTTGTTCGGCAAGTTTAGGCTGAGAGAAATAAATTGTATAAAACCATGCTTGATCATTTTGAGGGAATAACAGGCTAGGTAACATGGGTGCACGTCGCATAAATGGAACACCTAAAGCAACGACAGCATGAAAACGATCGGGTCTAACTTGTGCACATTGCCAAGCAATATTTGCCCCCCAATCATTACCAATCACGACTGTTTGATCGATATTCAGTGCATCCAATAGCCCGACTAAATCACTTACAATATCTAAAATACAATAATGGCCCACATCTATAGGTCGATCACTTAAGCCATATCCTCTTAAATCAGGTGCAATTACACGATAACCCGCTTCAGATAAAGCCTCTATTTGATGACGCCATGAGTATGACGTTTCAGGAAAACCATGTAGAAGTAAAACTGAAGCCCCACTTCCCTTTTCTGTAACATGTAGACGAATAGTATTTGTTTCAACTACTGATTGAAGCAGATTTACCATTGCCTTTCTCCGAGATTTGCATTCGTGTGAACAATATCGTAACATCATAAGTAACGATTTAACAACATCAACGTAATGCACTTAGATACTAAATTTTCGAGACTATTACATGTCTTAATTCATATGCAATTAAGAGGTGGATCTACTACATCTGAAACCATTGCACAAATGCTACATACCAATCCCGCATTAGTTCGAAGAACAATGGCACCCCTGAGAAGAGCTGGATATATTAAATCGGAACGAGGACCAGGTGGTGGATGGACACTCTGTTGCAAGTTATCTGAGGTCACTGCCAAAGATATTTACATTGCACTTGACTACAAGGGGCTCTTCGCTTTAGGACTCTCCAATGATCATCCTGATTGCCCTGTTGAACGTTCTGTTAATCATTTATTAAGTAATGCAATGCAAAATGCTGAAACTGAATTTATTAAAACGCTAGAAAATGTGCACCTTTCAACATTAGCTGACCATATTCAGACACGTGAAAATTTAACAAATGCTCAAAAATGAAAAGTCAAAAACACTTTTAATACATTTAAGCTCAGACAAAGCTGATTCATTCAACGTATTCAAAACATGCATAGCACCTTTTTATAGCAAACCTAAACTTTAGATTTACAAATCAATTTTGCATGAGAATTGATCAAATCATTAACGTTTAAAACTTATTTTATGTGTGCTATATGTCACTATATCACTACATGACTTTAAAACTATTGTCATATTCCCCCACTATTTTGTTCAAGCGCTCTTCACATTACTAGAGGTTTTAGGACAAATCATATGACCAATACACCATATAATGAAAATCAAGAATTAGATAATAACCACTCAAATAATATTCATTTTCGAGATATTTTAGATCAGCATATCACCCGTCGCAGCCTGATTGGTAAAACTGCAAGTGGGGCTGTTGCACTGACCGTTGTATCATCCTTAATCGGATGTGGTCATAATGATCCTTCTTCCAATAATCAGAATATTCCAGAAACTCCCTCTCAACCCATCAAAAAGCCAGAAAAGCTCACATTTAAACTCGTTGCCAAAAATATCAATGATCTGGTCACTGTTCCTGAAGGATATCAAGCACATGTCCTTTATGCTTTAGGAGATTCCATTCATCCTACTTTTACTGAGTGGGATGATCACAATATTCCAAGTGGTCCAAGCTTCCAATTTCGTGCAGGCGACTGTCATGATGGAATGAGTTATTTTGGATTAAACCCTACTACAAATCATTATGATGCAACAATCTCAGATCAAGGCTTGTTGGTCATGAATCATGAATATATTAATCCAACTTTTCTACATCCTGTCGGACCAACCAGAGTCAATCTTCGTCGCCCTGAAGATGAAGTTATTCGTGAAATGAATGCACATGGTGTTTCTATTATTCAAATTAAAAAAGACTCGAAAACCCAATCTGTTCATGTGGTTAAAAATTCAATTTTTAATCGACGTATTACAGCATCAACGGTTATGGATTTAGCAGGTCCTGCATCAGGTTCTAGTTTATTAACAACAAAATATTCTCCTTCAGCCCAACAAACACGTGGTACACATAACAATTGTGGAAATGGTTATACACCTTGGGGAACTTACTTAACCACTGAAGAAAATTTCATGGGTTATTTTGCTCGCCATCGGGGAGATAACGTAAGAAGAACTGCTGCTGAAATTGTGGCATTAAATCGTTATGGTCTAAAAGATGGTGCTCATTCTCGTTATGGCTGGGAAACTGTAATTGGTGCTATTGAATCACAAGACTTATATGATCGCTGGTTAGCCAATGCATCTGGGAATACCCCAAATGAGGATTATCGCAATGGACCCAATACCTTTGGTTGGATTGTTGAAATTGATCCATTTGATCGCCGACAAAACCCCGTAAAACGAACTGCACTTGGTCGTTTCGCCCACGAAGATTGTCGCGCAAGTCGCGTAAAAGAAGATGATCATCTGGCATTTTATATGGGAGATGATTCACGTGGTGAATATATCTATAAGTTTGTTTCAGATTACAAATGGAATAAACGTGATCTAAATGGTGGCTATGCTGCTGGTGATAAGTACATGAATCATGGAAAACTCTATGTTGCTAAATTTAACGATGATGGTTCAGGTCAATGGCTTGAACTTACTCATGGGAAAAATGGACTCACCGACAACAACTCAACATATCCTTTTAAATCACAAGCAGATGTTGTGACCTTTGCTCGTTTAGCTGCTGATAGTGTCGGAGCAACAAAAATGGATCGTCCAGAATGGGTTGCCGTCAATCCTGAAAATGGAGAAATCTATGTCACTCTAACCAATAACTCGAACCGTGGAATAGCTTATCCTGTTAATGCTGCAAATCCACGTCACTATTCAAATACCAATAGAAAAAAAGGCAATGTAAATGGTCATATTATTCGTTTCCGTGAAACAGGTGATACCACGACTGCTGAAAGTTTTCATTGGGATATTTACTTATTCGGTGCTGAGGCGGCAATGGCAAGCAATATTAATCTCTCAGGTTTGAATGATCACAATGATCTTTCCTCTCCAGATGGCATGTGGTTTGACCCTCGTGGCGTCTTATGGATTCAGACAGATGATAGTGCCTATACCGATGTCACAAACTGTATGATGCTTGCCGCCTTACCAGGCAAAGTTGGTGATGGTGCGAAAGCTATGACCTCAGCCAATCAAGAAACAAGAGTTGGAGCAAAAGTCACAGATGAAAATTTAAGACGTTTTTTAACTGGCCCCAAAGAATGTGAAATAACAGGCGTCACCATGACACCTGACTACAAGGCTATTTTTATTAATGTACAACATCCTGGTGAGGGCTCACGTACTTATAATGCTCCAACAAGCCATTGGCCAGCTTCACAGACCAACCCATCGTCTACAGCACGCCCTCGTTCAGCAACGGTGGTGATTACTCGTAAAGATGGTGGAGTCATCGCAAGTTAAACTTTGCATAAATCAGTGCCAACTTATGTTGGCATTTTTAAGTTAAGGGTAATTGTATAAATTCAATATGATTTTTCAGCTCACCCTGTTGTATTTTTTCTTTCCATAGCCATTGCTGGTTTTGTAATCTTAAAAAGTTTGAACATCGTGTGCCATAATTCGGGCTTTGAATAAATGTTGAAGATAATAAGGCTTCCATCTCCTGAGAAATTCCAGTATTGGGCAATAATTCAACAATTACCTTTCGCTCATCTTCTAAAATATCCCAAACTACACTATCTAAATCAATTTCAGTACCATGATGATGTTGTAATAATGGTAAAAATTCTTGAGTAAAACGTTTACGTAAATGTCGTGTCTTTTCCCAATGTTCAGTCATTAGCCCATTTGAAGTGACATATACACCCTTTGCTAAAACTTGAGGGGCTTCACCTCGATTACTCATATAAACTGCTTGCTGAGTATCTCCAATAAAAAGATTAAAACCTGCATATTCACACTGTGTTTTTTCCAATTCATGTGCAAAACGAATAGGAGCTAAATCTGATTCTAAAAAGGCTTGAATTAAATGTCCACGCGATGTTTGATATAGTTTTTTATCATTTCCATCTCTAAAATTGGTCACTACCGCCCAACGTCCTGCTGGTGTAATCCCCATCCATGTACCACTAGACTGTAAGTCTTGCCCCGCAATAATGGGACTATTTTTCCAAATATGTAATGCGTTTGTTGGCCTATGGTAAAACTCATCACGGTTGGAAATTAAACACAATGGCATATCCGCAATAACCTGCCATGCAATCGCAACAATGCACATAAAAACACTCTCTTTATCTTTACACATCGAATGTACAACATTTTTCATGATATTCAGCTAAAATCTATGCAAAACATAATCGGAAGGAACAGGAATGCTGAACTATCCCAATATCGATCCTATCGCGTTTGCGGTAGGGCCATTGCAAGTACACTGGTATGGCCTCATGTACTTATTGGCTTTTTTATTTGCATGGGGTTTAGCAACTTATAGAACCAAAAAACGAGAGGGTTGGACCTCAGAAATGGTGTCTGACTTAATTTTTTATGGTGCTTTAGGTGTCGTTGTTGGCGGCCGTATTGGCTATGTCTTCTTTTATGGATTTGATCAATTTCTTGAAAATCCACTCTGGTTATTCCAAGTCTGGACTGGCGGCATGAGTTTTCATGGTGGCTTTCTTGGCGTTATCGTTGCCATGTTATTTTGGTGTAAAAAGTATCAGAAAACTTGGTTCCAAACGTTAGACTTTATTGCGCCATGTGTTCCCACAGGACTCATGTTTGGTCGAATAGGAAACTTTATTGGTGGCGAACTTTATGGTCGTCCTGTAACTGATCCTAATTTTGCTTTAGGGATGATTTTTCCTACAGATCCACTACAGCTTGTACGCCATCCATCTCAACTTTACCAAGCATTAGGTGAAGGTTTAATTCTATTTATTGTCTTGTGGTGGTTCAGTTCTAAACCGCGCCCACGTTATGCAGTATCTGCATTATTTTTAATTGGCTATGGTCTTGCTCGTTTTGTTGTCGAGTTCTTCCGTGAGCCAGACAATGGTGAGTTGTTTATTTCATGGATGAGTAAAGGACAATTCCTTTCACTTCCAATGATTTTGGTTGGTTTATGGATGATGTGGTATGCCTATCATAAAAAAATCTATGATTGGGGTCCAATGAAGAATAGTTAAATCACAGGCTGGATTATTCATTTTAAAGCGAGATAGATGTCTCGCTTTTTTATTCGTAAATTATGTTAAAGTTTCTATTATTCATTTTCTTAGATCTACGAAAAAATGCTAGAGTTTTGGTTCAATCCTCAAATTACTTTATTAAAGAAATTAATGCTTTTGAGCTTAATTTTGGTTGTCACTATAGCACTTTATCTCAAGCAAGCATTGCCTCTTAATACAATTTTTATGTTTGCAGGAACTGGCATCCTTTTTTTAATTTGTAGATACAGTAAACTCAAGTTTGCAATGAAAAATCCAACGGGTTTACTTTATCGCCTACTCACCTGGATTCCTATTGCACTTTTACTGGCTCTGATTTTCATGCAGATGCAAAATGGTGAAATTTTAATTTCAGGAGCTCAAGGGATTGGCTTTATGGCACTGGCTATTTGTATATTTTCACCATTTTCCTTATTCCCAAATCATTCAAACCAAAGTCACTCAAAATGATCATGAATTATTGGTATTCTGAGCGTTGCACAAGACAAATCAAATTCATCGTCTGTATTGTTGTCTGTAGCATGATTTTTTTAAGTTCTAAAGAGTTTAATCTATCTTCTTTACACATTATATTTGCACTCTGTTTAGGTAGCAGTTATCACTTTATATATCAATTGAAACAAAAATTAAGCCTCAATCACTCCTACAAAACTGGAATGAATATGCTATTTTTTATGCTACCTCTAGCGGCTTTGATTGCTTTAGTCATTTCACTGCCCTCAATAGGACGATTGTATTTAATGATTCAAACCGTTGGATTTACACTCATTGGGTTTTTCTTGGTCTCAATTTATGCCTATCGATCAAAGAAATCTGACATAATTTAACGCTGTGCTAATCTGTAATATTCATACTTTACCGCTGCATCTCGATAAATATCATGACTGCGCTGTTTAAAGTCTGAAACCCATTGAGAACCAGAAAAACCCGCGATATGACCATAGCTATGTTTGCCTGTACGCTGAATAATATAAATATCACCTTGTTTAGGATTAGAAAATTCTGGAGCTATTTTTCTGTACCCAATTTTTAACAATGTATTTCCCCAATCAGCGGCAGCAACAGGATGATTTTCAACATTAGCGCCAGCAGACTGAAGCGCTATACGAATACTACGTGCGCATCGTTGTGAACTTACTTGACTCGTAATACTGTTTAAACGTTGTGTAAATTTACCTACATCAATTGAACTTCGACTAAAAAATGGTTTCGTTTTTTCAGAAGACTGCGTATCAGAAGGATCATTACTCGTATTACCCTTATTCGGGGTATTTGCACTTTTATCACTACGAATCACAAAATGAATGGCTGGAGCATTCACATCTTGATAATTCGCATAATTTGCATCGGCAACCATTTAAAACAACAACCTTTAAAACTAATGTAAAATTCAACTGAAGAGCTGTTACTACTTTTCAGGCAAAAAATAATAACTCTTTACGTTCATTTTTTTATGAAGAAAATGTAATTTGTTATGCTTTTGATTAAATATCACACATAAATTCACTAATAATCATACTCTACCAAATAATAACTTATTGAAAATATTAGATATTTTTAGTTATGTTATAATATAACTAAAATGTAACTATTTTTAAATTATTGTGTATTATCTATAAATCACTAAAAAATTAAAGCATTCGAGATTTCCGATATAGAAGAAACAAAAAATCACTTTTACTATTTAGATGATAATGGTTATTATTTACATAACTAAAGTTTAAATTAGGAATATCGCAATGGCTCATGTTCAAAAATTTATTAACAATAACCAACGTATGTTAAAGAAAACCCTCAGCTACTATATTATGCATATTACGGTTGCAATGATTGTCGCTTATGTAGTTACAGGTAATCTTTTGATTGCTGCAACGCTGAGTTTACTTGAACCCACTGTTCAAGCATTTGCATTTTTCATTCACGAGCGTATTTGGGAGCGTAAAACGTTCAGCCCTCAAAAACATTGATAAAAATTTGACTCAATTGATATTCCATAAAGGTCACAAAAAGTGACCTTTTCATACTTAAAATCTAATAATCAATAAATAATGAGGCTGATCAACAAATATATTTAAATCATCGCAATTATTATAATTTTATTTTATACTAAATCTAAATTTTCATAACTCGAACTTTATTATGAATCTTGCAGCATTTGAGGCCTTTGTAAAGGTCATGGAAACTGGTTCTATTTCATTAGCGGCAGATCAGTTATTTATTACCCAACCTGCTGTGACTAAGCGAATTCATAGTTTAGAAGATTACTTCGGGGTGAAACTTTTTGAATCTGCAGGACGCGGTGTTCAAGCAACACATGCAGCGCATTCCTTACTTCCAAAAGTAAAGAATTGGCTCAATGAACTCGGTGATATTCATCATACGCTTAGCCATGAACAAGATCAGGTTCAAGGTCGGCTTAAAATAGGAACCAGTCATCATATTGGTTTGCACCACCTACCAAATCACTTAAAAAATTACGTTCAATGTTTTCCAAATGTAAAACTTGATGTTCATTTTGTTGACTCAGAGCAAGCACATGAACAAGTATTAGCAGGTGATTTAGAATTGGCTTTCTTAACTCTCCCACCACAAGGAGATGAACGCTTAAGCTATGTTACTATTTGGAATGACCCTTTGGTATTTATTGCAGCCCCTTTTCATCCTTTAGCGCAACGCAAGAACTTAACACTTGAAGATTTAATTGAGTATCCAAGTCTTTTACCAGCGGCACAAACCTTTACCAGTCAAATTACCTTAGCTGAGTTTGAAAAGAAAGGCTTAAAACCAAAAACGACAATGAGTAATAATCCTCTGGAATCAATTCGGATGTTAGCTTCCATTGGTTTAGGATGGTCTGTTTTACCAAAAACATTATTGAATCATGATTTAAAACCATTAGATATCCCAATTGAAATGAATCGACAATTAGGTATGGTTTGGCATCCTGGTCGTACACAATCACGAGCGGTACAAGAACTCATTCAAATGATGAAATAAATAAAAACCACCCTCAAGGTGGTTTTTTAATACTAAAAATAACAATATAAAATGATTAAATTGCCATCATTTAAATTGGTACGTAATTTTCATCACGGTATTCTCAATCATTTCAGCATGCATCGATTTTAATGGATATTCATTCGCCGCTCGTTGAGGAAACAATGGAATACCGCTCCCAAGTAAAACAGGCATTACATAATTTTCCAATGAATCGAGCAGATGAGCGTCAATAAATGACTGTTGTAATTGTGCCCCACCCACAAGCCATACATTCGCATCATAGTTTTGATTTAAGTGCGTGACTAACGCCTCAACTCCTTGCGTCCAAATAGACAATGATGAATCAATTAAAGGTAAATTTTCCTGAGAAGTAATAATAATGCCTTTTTGGTTAGGATAAGGCCATTTCTCGCCAAAAGAACAAATTGTCTCATAAGTTTTACGCCCCATAACCACCATATCGATGTCAGCGATAAAATCATCATAACCACAATCAATGTGTTGAAACGGTGTTAAAAAATCAACTGAACCATCTTGAGTTGCAATGTAGCCATCTGCACTTGTTGCAATATAACCTTTAATTTTTACGCTCATCTGATTTTTATCACTTAATTAAGTCAATCTATCTTATTATAAACATTTAGCATCTCTTATCGATACGCTAAAAATAATAGTCTATGCTGATTTAGCATCCATCTCATCTTTAGCTTATTCAACCATGCTTTTTATTCTTCTAAATAAAGACCTAAAGCTAATAATACTAGTGTAATAATCAATACGCATAGAGCAACCCAAAAAGCTGTACCGCCCTGTTGTTTCAACATATTTTCTAAATTAAAAGGTTCTGTACTTTGAATTAGATGCTTAACTTTTTGATCAACATAATACCTATATAAAGTATTTCCACTCATTGCCAATGCTACAGATATTCCAATTGAAATACCACGATCCAAAGCAGCAGAAATCTCCAAGAAAGATAATACGATATTGAATACTGTGATTAAAATAAAATAAGCCAAACCATATACATACATCTTCCGATAAATCATCCAGATTGGACCGAAGAAAAATGCACCAAAATTAAATCCTGAAATGCTTTTTTTCAGCTCAATATGAGAAAAATGTTTTGCATAGTATTTCTGAAATTTATCACCAATAAACCACGCTCTATATTGGTTTTCTAGTGAATTAAAATCTAGAGGTTTCGCTGAATTATCTTGCGCTTCAGATGATATGGGTGAAAGGTTCTCATTCATTATTTTTATCCTAAATTTATTGTTCTATTTATTCTTTTAATCATTAGAAGCCATTTAAACTGGCTTCTAATTTTGTCATGCAGCATGATTATTTTTGAACAGAATCCTCATGTAATGATTCATTCAATTGATCCACAATAATTGCCCATTCTCCATCAGATTTTATTTTTTCTTCTAAAAATTGTTTTTGTGCCGCAGTCCAAAAATCTGCATCAGCAATTTGAATATTTGCACTTAATTGATGCGTCACAATAAATAATGCAATGCCATCTTCAGAAGCATCTAAACCAAGTTGTTCAAAAAGATATGTCATACGTGGACGAACGGTCATTTCTCACTCCTACTTTATTCATACTTATGACTGAAATAAATCATAAATTCAGAAATATCTCTACTTATTTTTAATAAATATAACACTTCAATCATGCAATTTCACATAAAGTAATATCTTTGTTATCAATCTTTTAGTTTTTTGAGAAGCCAGCATTTTAATGACTGACTTCTCTTTTATCTAAAATGAATTAAGATGAAATAGACCAATCTTGTATATCCCAATCCTGTTCTTTTGCAAGTGTTGTAAGACGATCATCAGGGCTTACGGCGATCGCATGATCTGCATATTCCAATAAAAATCGATCATTAATGGAGTCTGAATAAGCCCAAGATTCTGTTACTTCTCTTCCTTGTAACCACTGATCTAAACGAACAAGCTTCCCTTTTTGAAAACTTGGCACATTAATGACTTTTCCTGAATATTTCCCATCAATCACTTCTGCATTGGTTGCAATAATTTCAGAAATTCCAAATTCCTGAAAAATAGGTACAGTGATAAAGTCTGAAGTTGCAGTAATGCCGACTAATTGATGACCTGCATCTTTATGTCGTTGAATAGCGTCAAAACCATCTGGACGCATTTGTGGTCGAATAATTTTCTCCATAAAGAGTGAGTGCAATTGGGTTAAATATTCATTGTCATGCTGTGTGAGAAATTCAAATACAAATTCATTATAAGCAATCGGGTCTAATTGCCCTGCTTTATAATCTTCATAAAATTTATCGTTCATAGCACGATGATGAACTGGATCAACCAAACCTTCATTGATTAAAAATTCACCCCAAGAGTGATCTGAATCTATATTTAACAAGGTATGATCAAGGTCAAATAGCGCTAATTTCATTAAAATACTCGTCAAAGCTACAATTTAAGAAAAAAAATGTAAATCTATCTCCGCTAGTCGATAGAAATTCGTTAAGATCATAGCAATTTTAACATTTTTAAACTTTGCTTTTTTCGAGTTGGATAAAGAAATAAACAATCCCCGAAGGTAAAGATTTTAATTACAGATATTTTAGGTAGCCAAATGATCGATTCTGAAGGTTTCCGACCCAATGTCGGGATCATTTTGGCAAATGAATTTGGACAGGTTCTATGGGCAAAACGCATTGGTCACAATGCATGGCAATTTCCACAAGGAGGTATCCAATATGGAGAAACCCCTGAACAGGCACTTTACCGTGAGCTGAGAGAAGAGGTTGGCTTATTGCCCGAACATGTCGAAATTATAGCGCAGACCAAAGGTTGGTTGCGTTATCGTTTGCCACATCGGTATATACGCACGGATTCCGATCCTGTATGTATTGGTCAAAAACAAAAGTGGTTTTTACTTCGGTTGAAAGCTTCCGTACAACATATTCAACTCGATTTGTCAGAGCCACCCGAGTTTGATCAATGGCAATGGGTAAGTTATTGGTACCCATTGGGACAGGTTGTGAATTTCAAACGAGATGTATACAGAAAAGCCATGATAGAACTATGTAATCAGCTACCATGAGATAAAATAAAAAAATCTCATTTAAAAGCAGATTTTCTAGATTACTCTTGATATAAATAAGTTAATGATAATTGGTGGAGCAAATTCTATGTCAAATATGCAACTGGACACATTAAGACGTATTGTTCAAGAGATCAATGCGTCAGCCAGTTTGCATGAATCATTAGATATCATGGTCAACCAAGTTGCTGAAGCCATGCATGTTGATGTTTGCTCTATTTATCTACTCGATGAACGTAATCAACGTTATTTACTGATGGCGTCTAAAGGCTTAAATCCTGAAGCTGTTGGTCATGTTTCACTACATACCAGTGAAGGTCTAGTCGGCTTAGTGGGGCAACGAGAAGAAATCGTTAACTTAGATCATGCCCCAAAACACGAACGTTTTATGTACTTTCCAGAAACAGGTGAAGAGCTTTATAACTCTTTTCTCGGTGTTCCAGTCATGTACCGACGAAAAGTGATGGGTGTACTGGTTGTACAAAATACTGAATCCCAAGACTTTAGTGAAGCTGCTGAATCGTTTTTAGTTACGCTTTGTGCCCAACTTTCGGGGGTGATTGCACATGCACATGCGGTCAGTAATATTGATGTATTTCGTAAAGCAAATAACATATCGTCTTATAAAACCTTCCAAGGTCTTTCTGGTTCAGGCGGCATTGCTCTAGGACGTGCCGTCGTCCTGTATCCGCCTGCAGACTTAGCATCTGTTCCAGATCGTGAAGCTGAAGATATTAGCGAAGAACTTGAACTTCTTGATCGATCAATCGAAGCAGTCCGTGCTGAAATTGAATCACTTGATGACAAAATGCAAGATGCATTAATGGCCGAAGAACGTGCTTTATTTAGTGTGTTTTTACGTATGTTAGATGAAAATGCATTGCCTGCTGAAATCAAAGAAGAAATTCGTGAAGGTAATTGGGCGCAAGGTGCAGTGCGTAATGTGATTGATAAACATATTGCACTATTTGCCCAAATGGAAGATGACTATTTACGAGAACGTGTATCAGATTTAAAAGATTTAGGACGACGTATTTTAGCGTTTTTGCAAGAAGCTGATTCGAGCCACAGAGAATTAACCGATGAAAGTATTTTAATTGGAGATGAAATTTCAACTGCGGCATTGGTTGAATTGCCTGTCGATAAAATTGCAGCCATTGTCACCACTGAAGGTGCAATGAATTCGCACATGGTCATTGTCTCTCGCGCTTTAGGTATTCCGACTGTTGTTGGTGTAACCGAATTACCGATTAATACACTTGATGATGTAGAGATGATTGTAGATGCCCATCAAGGGCGTGTTTTTATCAATCCTCCACGTCGATTAAGAGCACGTTATAAAGAAATTCAAAAAGAAGAAGAACAAATTGCCAAAGATTTAAAACAATACGAAACCAAAGATGCCATTACACCCGATGGCGTGTCTGTTCATTTATATGTAAATACAGGTTTAATGATTGATGTAGTACGCGGAGTACAACGTGGTGCTAAAGGCGTCGGTCTATATCGCTCTGAAATTCCATTTATGTTACGTGATCGCTTCCCAGGCGAAGAAGAACAACGCGCTATATATCGCCAACAACTCAGTCACTTTGCCAATAAACCTGTTGTCATGCGAACGCTGGATATTGGTGCAGATAAAGATTTACCTTATTTTTCAATTGAAGAAGAAAATTCAGCATTAGGTTGGAGGGGAATTCGCTTTACCTTAGACCATCCAGAAATTTTCTCTTCACAAATTCGTGCCATGTTAAAAGCCAGTATTGGTCTAAACAATTTACATATTTTACTTCCTATGATTACCAGTGTCAGTGAAGTAGAAGAAGCATTGTATTTGCTTGACCGTGATTGGCATGCTGTACAAGAAGAAGAACAAGTGAAAATTATTAAACCTAAAATTGGTATCATGGTTGAAGTACCAAGTGTGCTTTTACAAATTGATGAATTTTCAGAACTTGTTGATTTCTTTTCGGTTGGATCAAATGACTTAACTCAGTATTTATTAGCAGTTGATCGAAATAATCCACGTGTCGCCAATGTTTATTCTAATTTTCACCCTGCTGTTTTACGTGCTTTATCTCGTTTAGTACAAGAATGTCATAAAAACAACAAACCTATTAGCTTATGCGGAGAAATGGCAGGTGATCCACTTTCTGCAGTTCTTTTAATGGCAATCGGATTTAATACGCTATCAATGAGTTCAAGTAATATTTTACGTGTGAGAAAAGCAATTTGCCATGTTCCAATGAGCGATGCGAAAGCACTATTAACGCGTGCCTTATCAATGAACAATCCACTGATTGTAAAAAGTATGATGGAATATTATTTTAAAACCCATGGTTTAGAAGATATGGTCAAAGCAAGCACACGAATTGTCAGTGCGTAATATAAAAAGTACTTAAACCACCCAAAGAAAAAGGGAGATAATCATCTGAATATCTCCCTTTTCTGTGCTTGTTATAGCCACGTTTTTCATTTTTCTTCCGATCTACAAAAACTTGGCTTTTGTTTATCTCATGCATATGTTTTGCTACAAAATTATGAATGACCACTTGGGGTACATTTTTCTTCTTTGTCATTGGATTGCCTTTTACCATAGATATCTATATTTGAAACTGTAATATTACGCCTCTTTGTCTATTTTGAATACACATTTTAATTTCATTTATACATGTAGGAAATCCTCATGAATCGAGTCCAATTAAAATTACTGCTCTTACTTTAATAAAAGAAAAGCCCAAATATCATATTTGGGCTTATTCTGATTATTTCAAACCACTTGACATATGTTCTTGAATAAATTTCACCAATTCTGGTTGTTTTTGAACGATCGCTTGAGTATGTGTTGCACCAACCACTGGAAGGAACGTGATACTGGTTGCTGGATTAGCTGCTTTTAACCTATTAAATAAACCCTCTGTAACTGGGAATGGTACACTGGTATCAGCAGTGCCTTGAATGATTAAAATAGGCTTGTTCACTGGGTTTAAACCAGGTTGACTTAACACATTCATAAAATTTTGAATAATTGGATTTTTTGCCAACTCATTAGTAGATATACCTGGGAAATCCATGACTTTACGTGTTGAATCAGCTCGCATAAAATTAAGAATATCATCCTGATAAGCACTGACAATCTCTGCTAAACATTTCCCATCTTCACCATTGGTGCCTGCTGCCAGTTTTGCCGTTTCTTGCGACTCTGGTTCAAACATGGCTAAATAATTAAAGTTTGGCTCATATGCTTTAATACCCGCACCTGCCAATGCGCCATATCCTAATAAAGTGGCATATGCTTGAATAGAAGCTCGTTTTTCTAGTGGTATATTTGCTAAAATTTCACTTTTTTCAATATTAGTTAATGCTCCTGGCGCAACTTCAGTAATGATATGACCTAGACTCGATGCTGGCGCACCTGCAACAGCACCTTTATAGGTTGGATCATTATAAGCATATTCTGCTGTTCCTAAAGAGGCTTGTCCACCTTGTGACTGACCTACTGACATCCATTCACCTTTGACTCGAGCGCCATATTTTTCTTTAAATGCTTTCACCGCATAAATAGCAGAGTTTGCTTCACTTTCTAAATGTAAATATGGATGGATCCCTGGTGTGCCAAGTCCTTCATAATCTACCGCAATCACTACATATCCTAAAGCTAAAAGCTCGTCAGCCAGTGGCTTAAATCGTACACCTAATTCTGTATTACTTGGGGCACAAGCATCACCAACACCCAAAGTTCCATGTTCCCACACAACAACTCGCCAACCATCACTTGGTGTAACAGTTTTAGGATACATGACCACTGCGGTTGCTTCGCTATTTTTACCCAATACATTTGGCATGGTATAGCGCATTACAGAAATATCTACTGCGTTTTCTAAGGTATCTCTTGGCTTATTTTGTTGATCAACATATTTCGCTTCTGAAATATAAGTTGCATATTTAACTGGATTTTCAACTTGACCCGTTTTAGTGCCACTTGAATTATCATCATTACATGCACTCAACAGTAATGATGATGCTATGAGTAATGCTAAACCTGTTTTTTTATAAAAATTGCTCATTTTCATTCCTTGAAATTACGTAAATCATTCTATATTTCATATTATAAAGTATATATTAACAATAATTGACTTTATGATTAATAATAGTTTAACTATTGCTAACCGCACAAAATATATAACCATAAGAAACATTTTAAATCAATATACCGCCCAATCAAAAATATCCCTCAACTCATCTAATCTATTTGATATTCATCACGTAAATCTCCCCTCTAAAAGATTTAAATCATCATGAGTTTATTCATTACATATAAAATTAATATATGCAAATTTACCCTTCAATCACATACGTAAATATAATTACGCGCATACTAATTAAACTTATTCTTAATAATTACCCATATAATGTCGTATAAAAATTAAATATAATTCATGATCTATGGAATATAAATAAGAAAGAATCTTTTCTCTAACATGTACAGCAAATGAATTTTAAACATTTGCTGGATAAGCTCTATTTAAAATGTCATCAATGTTCATAATGTTCGAGTCAAGCATTCCCACAACTCCTCCGTGAAATTTTGAATACCGTGATTGAATAAATGCATCAGCAACAAATTTAGGGGCATAACGTTGTAATAATACTGCTTGCGTTAAAATAACCAAACGCCCAACAAGGCTTCTCCCCATGAATATGACATCTTCTGCAGACTGTTGAAATAAAAGCAATAAATCACTCATTTCTGCATATAAAATTTCATGTTTTTGAGTGGTTAAAGCCAAATCTTGGAAAAATATTTCTAAGGTTTCTGGACTACGTGTAATTGCTCGAAGTACATCTAGACACATCACATTACCAGAGCCCTCCCAAATGGTATTAACTGGAGCCTCTTTAAATATACGCGCCATAATACCTTGATCTACATAGCCATTTCCACCAAAAACCTCCATCATCTCACCTGTTAACTCAACTGTTCTTTTGCAAATCCAAAATTTCGCTGCTGGGGTTAAAAGTCGCTTCCATACAGAAGATAAATCATCACTTAATGCATAACAATGTGCCAAATGGAAACTCAGTTGCATCGCTGCTTCAGTTTCTAGTGCCAGATCAACTAAAACTGATTTCATTAAGACATGCTCAATTAAAGGTTTTCCAAATGCTTTTCTCTGTCGGGTATAAGCTAAACACTGAACCAATGCTTGCCTAAGCATTGCTGTACTGCCGACAGAACATGTCAGGCGTGTATAGTTTGCCATTTCAATAATTGTTGGAATCCCACGCCCTTCTTCACCAATCATGATCCCCCAAGCATTTTTAAACTCAACTTCGGTACTGGAATTGCTTCTATTTCCAACCTTATCTTTTAAACGTTGAACATGAATATTGTTTTTAGTTCCATTTTCTAACCATCGTGGCACAAAAAAACACACTAAGCCATCTTGCTCCGTTTTCGCAACCACCAAATGTGCATCACACATCGGTGCAGAAAAAAACCATTTATGCCCAGTGAGTAAATAAGCTTTTCCTCTTCCCTTTTGTGCAACAGGAACAGCCAATGTTTCATTACTTCGTACATCTGAACCTCCCTGTTTTTCAGTCATTCCCATACCAATCCATATCGATTTTTTTTGGGAAATCGGAAGATCTCTTTCATCATATTCTGTTGATAGCAGTTTCGTTCCAATTTTCTCCCATAACTCTGGCTCACATTGAATTAAAGGAATACTGCCTAGTGTCATGGAGTTTGGACATAAATTTCCGCTTTCAATTTGTCCACTAAGATAAAAACGAGTTGCCCAATCAACCCATTTTGCGGTTGTTTCAGCTTGATAGGGGTGAGCATGCGTAGCATATTTACGATTGATTGCCATCCATTTATGCCAAGATGGATGAAACTCCACAAAATCAATGCGACGACCTCTAGCATCAAAGTTATGTAAAATTGGACTATGCCGATTTGCTAAAGCAGCATGTAAGTAATATTCACTAGAACCTACGACCTCTCCCATTGTTGAAAAAGTCTCTAGATCTTGACTACCATAACGATGCAAAATTTCTTTTAAAACCATATCGCTTTCGAACAAATTATAATTATTCAACTCATCATATTGATTAAATATTTGATGTGTTTCCCATGAATTTTCCATTTCAATACACCTACTTGTTCTTCTTTCGATATACCTTCAGTATAGTCAATAAATCACAAGTAGGTGTTCGGCTTTATTCTATGAAAACTCCCAAGGTTCATGTCCGCAGAAAACCGTACCAATCCAGAGCAAAACTCACACAAGAAGCACTACAAGAAAGTTTTGTTCGGCTTTTACATGAACATTCGGCAGATAAAATTACCATTCGTGAAATTACAAATTTAGCCGGAGTTGGATTAGGTACTTTTTATGAGTACTTTTCTAAAAAAGAAGACTTAATCGCTTTAACAATTCATATGCACATTAAAAACAATGCTGAGGCACTAAAAAGTTATGCACAAAGTCTGATTAACTTATCCACAGTAAGCAGCATAAAAGATTATTTAGCACAGATTATTCACTTTCAATTAGAGCGAATTCAGATACAGCAATTTTTATGGGCACAAGTTTTCCTATTAGAACGCCAAATTTCTAATATTGAAAGCTACTGTAAAAGCTACAACATGATGGTTCATATGTGGGAAAGTATATTAAGTCCCTTTATCCTCGATTCAATACAATGCCAACATATAAGTTTAAATATCCAACGAATTTATTATGGTTTTATCTCACAAACCTTACTGATCAATCCAAATTTTCAACAATGGGAAATTTTAGAAACTGATATTTTACAAGCAATTCCGAACACATAGTATAAAATATCAGTATAATTTTTAAGTGTTTTTCTTCCATCTTAACCCACTTACTTTACAAAATTATTGCAGACCTTGCCGATTTAGCTCAACCAAAAATCAGTATGATACATACTGATTTTTGTATTACTTCATTGTGTCATTCACATGATGTTTTTTTAATTCTTGTTCTTTCACTGCCTTGTTCATTCCTGTTAAAAAGACTTTAAACATTATTCCACAAATAAATGTGGTTAATGTGATGGTAAAAAATACTGAAATAATCAAATCTACCCATATATATCCACTATGTATCAATATTGATTGATAAATTAATATTCCTAAAATAACAACCCAATGACTCATACAATAAAAACACTGAAATAGATGTCCAATCATATGACCAGTACTCTTCGCCCAATTTCGTAACGGGGCAAAAAGTTCTGTTTGTGTCAGTGTCATTGAAATACTGGCAGAAGCAACTGCAAGGATCATGCAAATAATCAATGCATAAAGAAAAGATGAAATCATAAAATGCCTCATCATATAACTTTCATTGTTACATGATGGGGCATTTTAAAACCGGCTTCAATTGCTGTTTAAAATTTACAGCGTTTAAGAGTAAAGTTTTGAATTAAACTGAGCAGCAAGATCTGATAATTTAATGCTTTTAAGTCGGTTTATCATCAATATTTCAGCATCTTTCAAAATATCAACAACCGCATGATTAACCACTTGTTCTACAATACAGTTTGGATGTGATTCATCTATACCAATTGTAAATAGATTTGCTTCACCAACTGATTGATAAATATCAAAAAGGCTTATTTTCGTCAAATCACAACTTAATATCCACCCTCCATGATGCCCTTTTTCAGAACTTACATAACCCTGCTTTTTTAATCCTGCCATTGTTCTTCTAATCACCACTGGATTTGTTCCTAACATCTGGGCAATTTGTTCAGATGTTAAAGGAGATTTTTCATGAGAAAGATGCAAAATAACATGTAACATTCTAGAAAGGCGGCTATCCGTTCTCATTTCAACCTGCAACGTTATAATATGAATAAAGCTTAAGCAGAACAGTGGGTGATTACAAGAAACTCTTCATTAAATATTTTTAAAATGATGCTGTATAAAATATCAGTAAGAAAAAATCTAACCTTAATCAATAAAACAAATAGCTTTAAAATCTTCATTTTCTGAAAGAAAAAACCGACATTAACGTCGGTTTTAACATTTTTAAATCATAACTACTTTACATCAAAACGGTCTGCATTCATGACCTTCGTCCATGCCGCAATAAAGTCTTTCACAAATTTTTCTTTATTATCATCTTGCGCATAAACCTCCGCATATGCCCGAAGTATTGAGTTTGACCCAAAAACTAAATCAACACGCGTTGCAGTCCATTTGGTTATTCCTGTAGTACGATCCACAATTTCATAACGATTTTTCGCAACAGGTTTCCAGCTATACTTCATATCAGTTAAGTTGACAAAAAAGTCATTGCTTAGCACCCCCACTTGATCGGTAAAAACACCTTCTGGTGTACCTGCATAATTCGTTCCTAATACACGCATTCCACCAATTAAAACCGTCATTTCAGGTGCTGTTAGACCTAATAATTGTGCCCGATCCAATAACATTTCCTCAGGTTGGACAACATAGTCAGCCTTAACCCAATTGCGAAAACCATCATGCTTAGGCTCTAAGTCTTCAAATGAATATACATCTGTCTGTGCCTGGATCGCATCTCCTCGCCCTGAAATAAATGGAACTTTAACATTCACACCCGCTGCTTGTGCTGCTCGTTCAACTGCTGCTGTGCCTCCCAGTACAATTAAATCTGCAATACTGACTTTTTTTGTAAGGCCTGCTTGAATTTCAATTAATTTTTCAAGTACTTTTGCTAAGCGTACAGGCTCATTCCCTTCCCAACTATTTTGCGGAGCTAAACGGATACGTGCACCATTTGCCCCACCTCGGAAGTCTGAACCACGGTATGTACGTGCACTATCCCATGCAGTTGAAATAAGTTCAGCTGAGCTGAGTCCACTATTTAAAAGTGTAGTTTTTAATTCATCAATTTCAGTTTCAGACAGTGTGTAATCAACGGTTGGTATCGGATCTTGCCAGATTAAATCCTCAGCAGGAACATCAGTACCTAAATAACGCGATTTTGGTCCCATATCACGATGCGTTAACTTAAACCATGCTCGTGCAAAAACATCTGCAAAATGCGCAGGATCTTTATAAAAATGTTCAGAAATTTTCCGATATTCTGGGTCAATTTTTAATGCCATATCAGCATCAGTCATCATCGGTTTACGGCGAATATTTGGATTGTGCGCATCAACTGGCATATCCTCTTCTTTAATATTCGTAGGTTCCCACTGATTCGCCCCTGCCGGACTCTTTGTTAAAGCCCAATCATAAGTGAATAATAAATAGAAAAACTCATTATCCCATTCTGTTGGATGCGTCGTCCAAGCGCCTTCAAGCCCACTGACCATGGTATTTGTACCATTACCAGTCCCTTCCGGGTTATGCCACCCTAACCCTTGGAATTCAACATCTGCACCTTCAACATCTTTTCCTAAAAGCTCAGCTTTACCATTTCCATGGGCCTTTCCTACAGTATGACCACCAGCAGTTAAAGCCACCGTTTCTTCATCATCCATTCCCATGCGATCAAAAGTTACACGCATATCTTGGGCTGTTCTTAGTGGATTGGGTTGACCATCAACCCCTTCTGGATTGACGTAGATTAAACCCATTTGTACCGCAGCAAGTGGATTCTCTAACGATTGACGATCACTATCATTGCCATAGCGGTTTTCAGTGGGTGCTAACCATTGGCGTTCCTCTCCCCAATAGATATCTTTTTCAGGTGCCCAGATATCTAATCGCCCACCAGCAAAACCGAACGTTTTTAATCCTGCGACATCGTAAGCTACAGTGCCTGCTAGAACAATTAAATCTCCCCAAGATAACTTATTGCCATATTTTTTCTTAATTGGCCAAAGCAAACGACGACCTTTATCCGTGTTCACATTATCTGGCCAGCTATTTAAAGGTGCAAAACGTTGGTTACCTGTATTGGCGCCACCACGACCATCTTGTTTTCGGTAAGACCCTGCTAAATGCCATGCGGTACGTACAAACATACCAATATAACTTCCCCAATCTGCTGGCCACCAATCTTGACTAGTATTAATTAATGTTCGGATATCTTTTTTTACAGCCTCTAAATCTAAAGAGTTAAATGCTTTCGCATAATCAAAATGAGGATCCATTGGATCGGTTTTTTTATCGTGTTGAGATAAGATATCTAAGTTTAGAGCATTTGGCCACCAATCTGTATTTGAGCTGGCAGCATTGGTGACTGCACCTTCCTGATGGAATGGACATTTACCTGATGTAGCTTGCGTATTCGTAGACATGAGACTCTCCATATTATTTTATAACGATGAAATCACTAAAATTACATCAACAACTTTTAATTATCTTCATAATGAATATAAGGGCTTTTGATAAAAAAGAAAGCAGATTTTATGAATAAGAACGATCGGTTTTTAACTTTAACTCAATAAATTATAAATATTTTTTCAAAAAAACTACATAAAATAAAATTCGTATACAAGATGTAAATTACGCTCACATTTTATTTTATCTATGCACTAATTATTTAAGCCTAATACCTTTCAATATTTACCATTTATTTATGACATTTATTATGCAACATCTCAAAATTTATCGAATGATCAAGTGCTATATCCAACTAAACTCTCCTGATTTACTACGTTAGATTAACTTTATCGCAGATGCTCTTCTCAAACGATAATTTTTTGACCCTCTCGGATGCAATAAAATGGATTCACTAATTTAGATGAATGTTGCATAACATAATGTAACTCTCTCTCAGGGTCATCACGCCCTTCGTCTGTTAATTGAAACGTTCTATAATGAATAGCAAGCGATGAACGACTCTCTAAGTCTTTATGAGCTTGAAAAGCATCCTCAGGATTCATATGCATATAACGCATTAATTGACGAGGCTCATAGGCTCCTATCGGCAATAATGCAATACGAGGTTTTCCAAGGCGGTTTTTAATTTCTTTAAAATGTGTCGAATAGCCCGTATCGCCTGCAAAGAAGCAATGATCATGATGGTGAAGAATCGAGAAACCTCCCCATAATGCACAATTTTGATCTCTTAAGCCCCGACCAGAACCATGCTGTGCAGGTGTATAAAAAATTTTAAGCTGATGGAAATCAATAGATTGCCACCAATCCATTTCTGTAACATGAAAATGTTTCGGTAAATACCATGCATTTCCTAAGCCCGTATAAATCATCATTCCAAATTGATCATGCAACCAATTTAAGGTCACCAAATCCATGTGATCATAATGATTATGACTCAGCAAAACTGCATCAATAGGGGGTAAATCCTCTAAACGAATGCCAGCAGGGCAAACCCTTCTAGGCCCTAAGCCACGCAGAGGACTTACATAATCACACCAAACAGGATCGGTTAAAAAATTATAAGGTCCAATCTGAATCAACACTGTAGCATGACCCACAAACCAGATTTGCCAATCATTTAAATCTGCATGAGGTCGAGCTTCTGGTTGCTTTCTAGGCTGTTTTAGAAACGCCTCATATTCTTTTTCTATGTTGGTATTCCAAGTAAAGGACTTTCTGGTGAGCAGCCATTTCAATAAATCTGTCCGTGTACGATTATCATATGAGGGTTCAACATTAATAAATTTTGTCCCTTTAAAATGTAGTGAATCTCCAAATTTAAATTTAGGTTTTTTCCAGATATGTGACAGACTTTTCTGTGTGGGTAAAAAAAGAGAGGTCTTCTCTACAACATCTTTCATAAATCTTCCAAATAACTTAGATTCAAATAGTCTTATCTTTTAGGTGAACGTACAACAGATCTACGTTCTAATTGATCATAGCTAAAATCAGATCTCAAGATAATTTATGTATTTGTTTTTATATAATCTTTCGACTTAAAAAAGGAATTAGAAGTTGTATTAATCGCAAAACAAATGATACAAAATAATATAATTTTCATATTACTCAAATGAAATTACTCCAAATCATTCGGTTCAGATATTCTGTGAACCTCTGAAAAGTGCATAATATAGAAATCACTCGTCATATCACTTATATAGACGCTGATGATACAAAATGTGTAATATCCAAATTGGAACATACACATAATAAACGTCATTGCCTAAATTATTTTTTTACAATTAAATTATCATTTACAATTAAAAATGTGATACATTTTGCATAAAATAAAGATCTAATATCATTTAATGATGATTTTATGAATCGAACTCAGATTTCTTCTCTATGTTTTGCAACCATTCATTTCGTCTCTAAATATGAGAATAATCCCCACTTATTAGTTGATTATAGATTATACTCAGCTCCCCCTTTTCTATGACTTTTTGCGAATAGATCTTTGGACATAGCAATATGGAATTACGGCATTTAAGATACTTCATTACCGTTGCTGAAGAGCTTAACTTCAGTAAAGCAGCGTTAAAACTTTACACGGCTCAACCCTCCCTTAGTCAACAAATTAAAGACTTAGAAGAGGATGTCGGTGTACAACTATTGTATCGTACCAAACGTAAAGTAGAATTGACTGAAGAAGGTGCTGTATTTTTAGAACAAGCGCGTTTAACTCTTGCACAAGCAGATAAAGCTGTCACTATGGCTCGACAGGTTTTATTGTCTAAACAACAAATGTTACGTATTGGTTTTGTTCCCGTTGCGGAAATGAAAGTTTTCCCTTACGTATTGCCCAATATACGTGTTCAAAGTCCTGATCTTAAAATTGAACTGCTGAGTATGAATGATAGTGAGCAGATCAAAGCATTAAAACGCAATGAATTAGATCTTACCTTCACACGTCAAAATCTACAAAGTGATGAAGTGAATAGTCAATTTGTACTTAGAGAACCTTTGATCTTTATTTTACCAAAAGATCATCCGTTAGCAAAATATGAAAAAATTCCAGTTCAAGCCTTAAATGGTATTGATTTCATTATTCCTGCAATTGAGCAATCGCCAATTTTACATCATACAATCTTAGAGTTTGCGAAAAAAAATCATATTGAATTCAACATTGTACATAAAGCAGATAATGTTTTCTTTAATATTAATGCAATCGGTATGGGATTGGGCTGTACCATATTACCAGGCTATATTGCACCGATGTCTACGAATAATTCCACGATTCGCCCGCTCAGTATTGAAATGCCTCAAGTCGATTTATATGTGAGTTATCGTAAAGACAAAAAATCAATTGCTGTTCAAAAATTTATTGAGCTGCTCACCAAAGTATTTTATTTAGATTTTAATCATTAATTTTTTACTTCATTAAAGTACGATCATTTTGCTTAAATGACCGTACTAATGTGTCTGATATCGTTTGAGTAGAAAACTTAATTGAGCTTATTGCTACCCGATAATGATTATTTTTCAACGATCATCACACTACACCGTTTATGCTGCAAACAATGCAGATATTTTACTTAAACTCTCACGTTGTTTTATTGTATTAATATAACGCTCAATCACGGGATGTGGCTGTAATATATTCATTTTTAACTGCCACATAATCATCGCACCTAAACAAATATCTGCCGCTGTAAATTGTGTTCCGCATAAATATGGACTTGCGTATTCTAAGCCCTGAACTAAAGCTTGATAAGTGTCATCATAATCCCCATAACCCATAAACATTTTTTGATTAGGTTGAATCACTACATTTAAATGCAAATTATCAATTGCTGCCGCAAACGGACCCGCTCCAAAAAATAACCAACGATAATACATACCTCGTTGCGGATCATTCAATGCAGGAGCAAGTCCTCTTTCAAAATATTTGTCCGCTAAATAAGCACAAATTGCATTTAATTCATAAACAACAATGTCACCATCCACCAAAACTGGCACTTTACCAAAGGGATTCATTGCTAAAAATTCAGATGATTTCATCTCTGTCTCAAAAGCAATTTCTTTTCTTTCACATTCAATACCTAAATCTAAAAGAAGCCAATCAACCACAACACCACGCGATTGTGAATTTGTATATAAAGTTAAAGCCATCGTTTTCTACTCTGTTTATTCATTATTCTTTAAGCGTAGTGTGTGAGAATGTCAGTTTTTGTCAGTAGTGTTTTTACGGCATCTAAATGCGGAAATTCTTTTTGACACCATGCTTGAAATAAGTGGTGTTTAAATTGAGGGTATAATTGCTCTGTCAAAGTTAAGGTCTGTACTCGATCTAACCGAAAATTTCGAAAATCTTCACGGAGTTCACACCATGCAGCTAATAACATTTTGTCGTTAAAATATCCCATAGCAAATGGCCACAATTGTCTTTGTGAACATTGCTGTTGTTCATCCTGATATTCAATTTTAATTTTAACTTGTAAGCGTATCGCCATTCGAACTTGTTCAACAACGTTTGGATCAACCTCTATCCATGAATGAATAGATTTTAGATATGTATCATTTAAAAATACTTGCTTTCTATGTGGCAATACTGCTTTTAATTTAGCCAACACTGAATGTGAAGATTGCTGCAATGCTTGATCAGGAATAGATTTAGCCCATTGTAGCGCCAAATATATTGCCTCAACTTCTGTTTCGTTTAAGCTCATTGGCGGTAATAAAAAGTTTTCTTTTAACTGAAATCCTAAGCCTGTACTTCCTTCTATATTTACACCTTGATCACGTAAACTATCAATATCCCGATAAACACTACGCACACTAATTTCAAAATAATGTGCTAGGCATTGTGCAGTTACAGGATAGCGTTGCTCTCGCAGGTATTGCAGTAAATTTAGTAATCGAATTGAACGACTCATATCAAAAAATTCTGATCATTTAAATATTTCAATTTATTGACTCAAAAATTGATGCAAGCCTTGAACATTGTCCGCAATCATCAATGGGTTGAATCGCTGTAAAGTATCAATTGAATGTACACCATAGCTCACCCCCACACGCGGCATTTGAATCTTGTGTGCCATTTCTAAATCATAAGATGTATCCCCAACCATAATTGCATTTTCAGCGTTTACACCAGTTTGAGATAAAATTTCACTCAGCATTAAAGGATCTGGTTTTGATTTCGTTTCACTCGCAGCACGCGTAATTTCAAATAAATGTACGCTATTCGTCTGAGCTAAAACTCGATCTAAACCACGACGACTTTTCCCAGTCGCAACTGCAAGTTTGATATTTTGGTTTTTCAAATCATGTAGCATTTCTGAAACCCCAGTAAACCACTGATCATCTTTCGAATGTTCGACATAATGATCACCATAGCTTTTTAAAATACCTGTATGTAATTCTGGAACAGTTGGAAATAAGACTTGAGCGACTTCTGGCAAACCTAATCCAATAATGCTTTTTGCAGCATCATGTGTTAATGGTTGACCAAACTCTTTTGCAGCGTATAGAAGGCTGTCTACAATTTGTCCTACTGAATCAAATAAAGTTCCATCCCAATCAAAAATGATGAGTTCTACAGGCTTTTTCATAATAAATCCTAAGATTGGCTTGCTCTTGGTATGTCATTCATCGGTATTCCTTTCCTTTTTTGAAAAGGAATACTTTTTAATCAATCTTTCTTTTGTGCTCTCAACTGTGCCACCAAACTTTGCATATCTTCTGGCAAAGGGGCTTCAATTGTTGGGTAACCTGGAATGTCTAAACGCATTGCATGTAAACATAAACGACGTGGTTTTGGTCCATTATAGGCAGTTTCATGTCCATACTTCTCATCTCCCACCAATGGGTGTCCAATGCTTAAACCATGCACACGAATTTGATGTGTTCGTCCAGAAAGCGGTGAAGCATATATCAATGTAGCATGCATAAACCGTTCTGCAACATTCCATTGCGTCTTAGATTCTTTTCCTTCTTTAGATACACACACGCGTCGCTCACCATTTGCCAATTCATAGCGATGTAAAGGTGCATCAATCAATTGTTTATCTAAACTAACTTGCCCTTTAACAACAGCTGCATATGTTTTCTTAATCTTATGTTCACGTAACATATCTTGTAAGGTTTTTAATGTACTGCGCTTTTTACTAACCATCACCAAACCAGAAGTATCTCGGTCTATACGATGAATCAGTTCTAAATATTTCTTCCCAGTAGCAGCACGTAAACCTTCAATCAAACCATATGCCACACCACTGCCGCCATGCACAGCAATTCCCGACGGTTTATTAATTACCAGCAATCCTTCATCTTCATAAATCACACGGCTTAAAAGACTTTGAGCAACTTTATCTGATACAGGTACCGCAGATTCATCTTTCTGCTCATAACGTATAGGAGCAACTCGAATTTGATCCCCAATTGATAACTTCGTTTCAGCTTTGATTCGTTTTTTATTTACGCGAACTTGTCCTTCACGAATTAAACGATAAATTCGACTTTTCGGCACTCCTTTGAGTCGACTAAATAAAAAATTATCAATTCGCTGGCCTGATTGATGTTCGTCCACTTCAAACCAAGTTACACTTTGCCATTGTTGCGTAGAATTCATACTGTTATATAACCTAGAAAATATTATATATGATTAAAAAACGACCTGTTGAGCTATACTTTTCACAAGAAACATTAGTTTAGCCCATAGGCAGATGATGTAAGGTTTGATATAGTCAGCGCACGGAAACCATCGTAAAAGAGTAAAAATTGATTTAAGTCAGTTTATACTAGGCTTAAAGAAGCAATGAAAACTCTTTCAGCGCACAGGTCCTAAAAGAATTATGCCGACGCCGAAGGCTTATTATATCGGCAAAACTGCAGACTGTTACATTTAATTGTACTTTAGGTACAAACCGTTTGCTCAAAAAATATGTCGCCAACATATCCGTTGGTTTTTAAATATTAACTGATACACATCAGATTAATCGCTCCCTGATTGAAAATTCAGGCTACAGCGTTGATGTATTGGATCTGTATAAATTGCAGTGCGATGATGAATTCCGCATAGACATCCTCTCATGTATGAAGAGATGATCTTGAGCAATAAAACAGTTAAAGTGACATACATCCAATACACCGCTTATCGACCAGTGAATGACTCAGGTGACTTTAATCGTTTGGAGATTGAAGCCGTATTGCTATCATCAATACGTAAATCAACACCGTAGCCTATGATAAAAGGCCGGTAGTAAAACTCAGACCACAATCGGTTTATTTGAGATCTGAGCATTGATCCGTAATGTTTGATGTTCGTTATACGTATTGCGATGTTTGCTGTGTATCACAATAAGGTGTTACACCCATGAAACGTATGTTGATTAATGCAACACATGCAGAAGAGATTCGCGTTGCACTTGTCACTGGTCAGCGTCTTTACGATTTTGACTTAGAAAACCGCACTCGTGAGCAAAAAAAGTCTAATATATACAAAGGTCACGTCACTCGCGTTGAACCTTCTTTAGAAGCTGTATTCGTTGAATATGGAGCAGGTCGCCAAGGCTTTTTATCCATGCGCGAAATCGCAAATTCTTATTACCAAGCTGATCCACGTCAAACCTCAAATATTAGAGAGTTGATTTCTGAAGGAACAGAGCTATTAGTTCAAGTCGAAAAAGAAGAACGCGGCAATAAAGGGGCTGCGCTTTCTACTTTTATTTCGTTAGCAGGTCGTTATTTAGTTCTTATGCCGAACAACCCTAAAGGTGGCGGTATCAGTCGTCAAATTTCAGGTGCTGTACGTGAAGAACTTAAAGAAACATTAGCATCATTAAATGTTCCTCGTGGTATGAGTGTCATTGTACGTACTGCTGGTATTGGGCGCTCTCAAGAAGAATTACAACTCGATTTACAACACTTACTTGATCTTTGGGCTCAAATACAAAATACTGCAAGCTCTGGTCCTTCACCCATGCTTGTTCATCAAGAAGCTGGCGTTGTGACACGTGCAATTCGCGATTATCTGCGTGATGATGTTTCTGAAATTTTAATCGATTCCGAACAAGCGTATAACGAAGCTTACAATTTTGTAAAAGCCGTTATGCCACGCCAACTTGAAAAACTCAAAACATATACCTTAAATGAGCCTCTTTTTGCTCACTTTGGTATTGAAAGCCAGATTCAAACCGCATATGAACGTGAAGTTAAACTACCTTCAGGCGGATCAATTGTCATTGATCAAACGGAAGCTTTAGTTTCTATCGATATCAACTCTGCAAAATCAACTCGAGGTCATGATGTTGAGGAAACTGCTTTAAATACAAATTTAGAAGCAGCTGAAGAGATTGCTCGTCAACTTCGTCTACGTGATATTGGTGGCTTAGTCGTTATTGATTTCATTGATATGACCAAAGACCGTAATCAACGCATGGTTGAAGCGAAACTACGTGAAGCGACCCAAAGTGATCGTGCGCGAATTCAGTTCGGTCAATTGTCTCGCTTTGGACTCATGGAAATGAGCCGTCAGCGTTTACGCCCTTCTTTAGAAGAAGCTACCGGTTATGTTTGTCCACGCTGTCACGGTACAGGTATGGTCCGTGATCTTCGCTCTCTTTCACTTTCAATTATGCGTAAAGTTGAAGAAATTGCTCTTCGTGAACGTCATGGTGAAGTACAGGTACAAGTTCCAGTTGAAATTGCGGCATTCTTATTGAATGAGAAGCGTCATAGCTTGGTATACTTAGAACAGACTTCAAATGTTCGTGTAACTGTTCTTCCTCACCCACATTTAGAAACACCTCATTACGAAATTTCGTATAACCCTGAAGGTTTTGCACCAACAAGTTATGAGCGTACGGAAGCAACGCGTAATAGTGAAAAAGAATTAGGTTATGAATCATCTGAATGGCATTTAGATGAAGAACATCAAGTCGCCTCTCAACCTGCACAGCAATCGCAGGATAAAGCAGCTAAAAAACCTCGTCCGCAAAATCAAACAGCAACTCAAGCTGCTGTTGCAACACCATCTAATAGCCCGTGTGCTTGGTTAGAAAATCTCTTTGTTCAAAAACAAGCTGCAACAATTGATCAGTCTCGCACTGCAAACAATGCTGCTGCGTCAATTGAACAAATGGTCAATGGGGGTGCTGTAAGCCGTGGTCAATTTGGACAACTTCATACTGCTGCCCCAGCAACAGCAGCTGCACCAACGTATTCAAGTGACCATAACAACGCTTATTTAGCACCTTCAACGGTCACTTTAAAGTCTGATCGTGATAGCCTAGAAAGAGCTGAACGTGAAGAAAAGCGTCCAAATAAGAAACGCAATAACAATAACAACAAAAACAAAGAGCAACGTGAACAAAATACTCTACATGACACTCAACAAAATCAAGTGCATGAAGAGATTATTCAAGTCACGCGTCAAGAACAGCGCCAAGAAGCACGTGAAAATAAACGTACCTCTCGTCGCCAACCACATCAACAGGATCAACATCAAGATGCTCAAAATACTGAGCAAAATGCTGTGCCTCGTCGTGATCGTAACAATCAACAGCGACCAAACAGACCAAATCGCCAACGCGATGCAAGTGTGTTAAATGAACAAAATGTTGTTCCTGAAGCAATCGCTGCTGAAGTGAAAAATGAAACATCAATCAAGCAACCACACGTTGAACTGATCAATGCACCTAAAGCAGAAGTTATTCCAACTGCATTAGTGGTGAATGTAGATCATGCTCAAACTGAAATCATTGCGCTCAATAATCATGCACGCCCAACCGCTGAGGCTGCACCAATTGTTGAAAATGTTCATACTCCTGCTGTTGTAGAAACATCTATCGCAGATCAAGCTCTTTCTGAAAAAGAAGAACCATCTGCTGTTGCTCAACAACAGCCTGCAAAACGAGCAAGTAATGATCCTCGTCAACGTCGTCGCCAACAACGTGACACAAAAGTACAGCAAGCTCCTCGTCCTCCTAAGTTAAGTGCATCGCAAGTACCGAATTTAGGTCAATATACGATTGGTAGCTTAATTCGCCATATCTATGGTGATGACTGTGCTGTGCTGATTGAACAATTTGGTTTAATTCCAACCTTCAATCGTGCTCTACAAAAGTTTGTAGAACAATATAGTTTGTCACAAACCTCTGCTCAACCTGTTGTAGAGAATGATGATAAAAAACCAGTAACCAGAGATGTAAAAATCTCTAAAGCAGCAGTAGAGGCAGAGCCTGCTCCTGTTTTAGACCTTACGCCACCAAAACCAGAGTCAGAGAAACGTGTCGCAAATGACCCTCGTGAACGTCGTCGTTTGGCTAAACTCTCAGCTGAACAAGCACTTGTTCAAGCAAAACAAGCACATCTTGATGCGGAAAAAGTACAACATGTAGATTCACCAGTTGAAACTAATGTACAAGAACCTGTCGTTAACAATGTTGAACCTGAGCTTGTTGAAGTAGCTGTAACAACAGAGGCTGTAGCGAGTGAAATTGTGGAAACACCTGCTGCTGAGGTTTTAATAGAAGCAACGGCTGCAACAAGTGACTCACACGTAGAAACGCAAGCAGAAGTGCCTACGGAATTAGAACAAACTGTTCCAGAAATTACTTCTGAAACACCTGTTCAAGCTGAATTAAATGTTGATGCAACTCAAGAAGCAACAACAACAGAAACAGCAGAGAAGCAAACTAAAGATAAAGCAGTTAGACCTCGTCGCCCTCGTGGTCGTCCACCTAAAAAAGTAGATCCATCAACAGATTAAATACAACTTTAATTTGCATAAAAAACCAGTCATTTCGATGACTGGTTTTTTTATTTCTGCAAATTAGGTTGATTGCACTAGATTTAAAAGATTAAAAGATATCTGTAAATTTTCATCTACTCAAAAGTGTATGACAGTACCCAAATAGGAATCTTATGAATCAAGCACAAGATAAGAACGTCATTAGTTTTACTCAAGTGATGACGAAACTTCCTCAGCTAATGCCTAAACTACTCCACTTACTTGGGGGATTAAAGCAAGCTTATTTGCGTACTGCTCGTACACCAACAGGTTTAGGCATTGCCTTTGAAAAAGCCGTTAGACGCCATCCTGAAGGTTGTGCTTTAAAATTTGAAGATCAACAATTTACCTATAAAGAAATCAATGAATGGGCCAATCAAATTGCACACTACTATCTCTCCTTAGGGGTGAAAAAAGGAGATGTGATTGCAGTCATGATGGAAAACCGTCCTGAGCTGATTGTTACGATCATTGCACTTGCAAAAATTGGAGTTAGCTCCGCACTTGTCAATACCTCACAAACAGGTCAAGTACTGAGTCACAGTATCAATCTGGTCAAACCATTTGCAGTTATTATTGGTGAGGAGTGTCAAGATGCGATTGCTGAAATCCAAGATGACATAAATATTCAGGCGCATCATTTTTTTTGGTTTGCCAATTTAGAAACACTCAAATTTTCAGGAAATGTACCAGATCGCTTTATCAATCTTGCACATTGCATACAAAGTTTTCCTCACTTTAATCCTGCAACCACAAACTCTGTGCAAGGAAAAGATGGCTTATTTTATATCTATACCTCTGGAACGACAGGTCTTCCCAAAGCCGTTATTTTTACCAATAGTCGCTGGATGCTCGCATATGGGACATATGGGCACGTTTTAGACTTAAATCAAACCGATGTGATGTATTGCACCCTTCCGCTTTATCATGCCACTGGTATTGTTGTATGTTGGTGTGGTGTGATTGCAGGTAATGCAACGCTCGCTTTGAGACGAAAATATTCAACGACTTCATTCTGGAAAGATGTTCAAAAGTTTGATGCTTCTGCTATCGCTTATGTTGGAGAGCTTTGCCGATATTTAATGGATGTACCTCCCTCTGCATTAGAAAAAACCCACCGTGTTACCAAAATGATTGGTAATGGTATGCGACCGAATATTTGGAATAAATTTAAAGCCCGTTTTGGTGTAAAAGAAATACTCGAACTTTATGCTTCAAGTGAAGGTAATGTGGGTTTCAGCAATATTTTTAATTTTGATAATACCGTCGGCTTTTCACCTACTCCTTATGCCGTGATTGAATTTGACAAAGAACGTAATTTACCTATTTTGGATGAACATGGCCGGTGTAAAAAAGTAAAAAAAGGGGAGATCGGTCTACTCATTGGTAAAATAACGCGCAGATCTCCTTTTGATGGCTATACAGACGCTGAAAAAAATCAAGCGGTCATGATGCATCATGTTTTTAAACAAGGAGATGCATATTTCAATACAGGCGACTTAATGCGTGATCTTGGCTATCGACATACGCAGTTTGTTGATCGCCTAGGTGATACATTTCGCTGGAAAGGCGAAAATGTTTCGACCACCCAAGTTGAAAATATCATGGGTGAATATTTCAAAATTGCAGCTGCAGTAGTTTATGGTGTTGAAATTCCACATACCAATGGCCGTGCAGGTATGGCAGCAATTACGCTTATTCATAATATGCAACTCGATCATGTCGATTTTAAAAATATGTATGACTTATTTCAAAAGTCTTTACCGTCATACGCCATTCCAGTTTTTTTAAGAATTCAGCAACAAGTTGAAATGACAGGAACATTTAAACCCCAAAAAAATAAATTAAAAGCACAAGCTTTTAATTTAAGTGAAACAGATGAGCCTATTTTAATTCTCCTTCCAGGTGAAAATAGCTATCGCCCACTCACCCTTGAAATTTATAATAATATTCAAACGTATCAATATCGCTTTTAATGCCTAAAGTTGTTTATTTTTTGAGTATATAATATTAAATTGTTTCATTTATAATCAAACATAAACAACTTTTTTAATTTTTACTTGCGCTTGACTGATAACTTGCTACAATACGCTCCATCAAATGATATGGGTCGTTAGCTCAGTTGGTAGAGCAGCGGACTTTTAATCCGTTGGTCCCGCGTTCGAGTCGCGGACGACCCACCATTTATTTGACCACTTTGATGGGTCGTTAGCTCAGTTGGTAGAGCAGCGGACTTTTAATCCGTTGGTCCCGCGTTCGAGTCGCGGACGACCCACCATCATTCTTAAGCGCTTCGCTGCAAAAGAATAAACATCTCTTTGAATGGGTCGTTAGCTCAGTTGGTAGAGCAGCGGACTTTTAATCCGTTGGTCCCGCGTTCGAGTCGCGGACGACCCACCATTCCTCATATAAACCTTTATATTTCATCATATAATTTAAATTATTAATATTATTTTTTCTTATTATCTTAACTTTTACTAATCTTCTAATTTTCTTTCATTCTAAATCATTATTTATCATCTTCTTTCGTTAAAACATAATTACGCAATGGTTTTGGATAACCATTCGCAAAATATTTTCGATTTTTCTCTGTACCAGATATCACTTTTTTAGCATTCATAATCAATTGATTAGGATGATCTGTATTAAAGAAGAATGTCACCCCATTAGCTCTTTCTAAAACGACCTCCTTCGTTTTTGAATCAAAAAACCATTTATCTTCACTATATTGTAGATTTGATGCGTAGGTAATTTTCCCCAAATGAATAATAGTTCTGTGTGCAGTACCATCCGCCAATAAATTTAAAATAATATCTGCACTCCCGCCCTCACAATTGACTATTTTATCCGTACAATCAACCTTAATGAGATATCTTCCTATATACGGTTTAGCATCGTCTGAAAGTGTGACTTCTTTTGAATGGTCATCATGTGAAAAATGTGTATGATTGACATGACCAACAACATCCCTCAATCTTTTTGCTGCAGGAACACCATCTTCCATCTGCACTGAAATACTTTCTTTAGCTGTTTCTACCTCTTCAAGGGGAGATTTATCATCACAAGCAGTTAAAGTTAATAAACTACCTATAATAAAAATCAAGCTATATGACATTCGATTTTGCATTTAAGCACCCTATATACAGCTGTAATTGAGATATTTACATCATGATATTTTACAAGCTTATCATTGCCTTAATAAATGATTTTTTAAAATTTCAAATACATACTGCACTATACTTTAATCCAATATTCAGAATAAAGTTCCATTATTCACATTTTTACATATCGTAACGTATTCATAACTTTAAACACTTTAAATTTTAGCGTTAAACACCATTTTATTTATATTGATCAACATTGATGAATAGCAAGAATAAAGGAGATCTTCATGAGCAATACTGGCTTATATCGCTCTAATCACTCAAAAATGATTGCTGGAGTCATGGGTGGTATTGCTGAACGCTTTGGCTGGAATGCAAACTTACTACGTATTATTTTTATACTGGTATCGTGCTTATTTTCTGGTTTTCCTGGAATTTTAGTTTATTTGATCCTATGGCTCATCATCCCTAAACACAAGACTACTCCAAAAATAACTCAAGACTATCAACACCCTATACGGACTGTAAATGATGATGCTTTAAAATAAACATCATAACTAATTTTGATTTCGAACACCGAATTATCTCTTTTGCTGCAATCCCCCCAATATTGCAGCATTTTTTATTCAGAATTTAAATTTATTAAACATATACCATCACTTTAATAATTGAGCAGCAACCTGTGCCAATCGCTTTCCTTGTACCTCACACAATAAACGCTCATCTTGGCTTACTACATGATCATGCTTAGCGCCACTCACATGACTTGCTCCATATGGTGTACCACCGGTCTTAGTATTAGATAAAGCGGGATGAGCATTATTCAATCCTAAAATAATCATGCCATGATGTAACAAGGGTGGAAACATCGTTAATAATGTACTTTCTTGTCCACCATGCATAGAGCCCGAGGAAGTGAAAACACAAGCTGGTTTATTATGTAATGCCCCATTAAGCCACAAACTTGTTGTTTGATCTAAAAAATACTTCATCTCAGAAGCCATATTACCAAATCGAGTTGGTGAACCTAATGCCAAACCAGCGCAATTTGCCAAGTCCTCTAAGGTACAATAAATATCACCTTCTTTCGGAATACTTGCCTCCGCTTGCTGAACGGCAGTAGAAAGATGTGGGACGGTGCGAATTTTCACTGCCATTCCAGTTGACTCAACACCATTTGCAACTAAATGTGCCATTTCTTTTGTTGAACCATATTTGCTGTAATATAGAACTAAAATATAAGGTTGCATATTGATATAAACAGGTCTAAAAATCAAAACTATACGGCATTTTGATTTTTTTGCTAAACTTTATAAGTAATTTATAGAAACATCATGAAAACAATTGAGATGAAATAAAGCATGATCGCTGAGTATTTAAAAAAACTTCCATTTTATAATCAAACTTGGTTTCAGTTTGTTTTATTTGTCTTACGACGTTTTGAGGCTGACCGTTGTAGAGAAATGTCGGGGTCTTTAACCTATACGACACTTTTTGCAGTAGTTCCAATGCTAACCGTTTTTTTGGTCATTATCTCTTCCATAAAAGCATTAGAGCCTGCTAGACAACAATTACAGCAATTGATTTATAGTAACTTTCTACCAAAAACAACTATTGCTTTTGATAAAGCTTTGAGTGCATTTACAGATAAATCTAGTAATTTGACCATTATAGGGGTACTTTTTTTATTCTTTACAACGGTCATGATGCTCACCAGTATTGAAACTGTGTTTAATCGCATTTGGCGTGTCAAAGAAACACGAGGCGGTATTTTAGGCTTTATGCGCTACTGGACAATCATTTCTTTAGGTCCAATTCTACTAGGAAGTGCTTTTGTTATTTCATCTACACTCGCTTCACTCAATGTACTCAGCAATAACTTTGCAGGATATGAGCTTGATGGTGCTTTCGTGTTATGGAGTATTTCATTTGCTTTAACCGTTTTAGGCTTTTTTATTTTATATTGGACTATTCCTAATCGTAATGTTCCCATTAAGGCTGCATTTATTTCAGGAATTTTCGCATCCGTTATTTTTGAATTGTTGAAAAATTTGTTCGGCAATATCATGACAAATTTTACCAGTTATCAAATCATCTATGGTGCTTTTGCAGCCATTCCCATTTTCTTATTGTGGGTATTCCTCACTTGGAATATTATTTTACTTGGTGTCGAAATTAGTTATGCCATTACAGCCTTTCATGCTGGTAAAAATACCAAGCGCCATCCTGTTATTATGCTACTGAGTCTCCTAGAGTTATTTTACCAAAGACAACAAACAGGAGAAGGTGTAACGGAATTAGAAGCACTGAATGTTTTAGGTTGTGATGAAGCAGGTGCCCTACCAACCTATATTTTAACCCTAGAACAGCAAAACTTAATCAGACGAACAGATGATAATAAATATGCACTGATTCGTAATTTATCCCAAGTGAATTTTTGGTCGTTTTACGAACAACTCCCTTATCCACTTCCAAATCAAAATGATATTGAAAATATTATTTTGCGTGAAGAGTGGATGGAAAAGATCATTCCCAATCTTGTGGAATCAGACCAATATCTTGCTGCTAAATTGTCCATTCCGCTTTCGACTATTTTTGAAAGAAAATAAATTTCAAGCCCTTCTTATAGGGCTTGATTATTTACACGCGTAAACTTCCAACAAATAAGTGCTCCAATTGATACCAAAAGACTACCGAACCAAAAATAGACGGAAGGTATTACATTTAAAATTAACATCGTCATAAATGATGACAAAATGGGCATAAAATACGTTGCTAAAATAAGTATTTGTATATTCCCAAATTGAATACTCTGATTCCAATTATTGTAGGCAATTCCAATTAACCCTCCTACTACAATAATTACGATCCATAAACGCCAACTTGGCATAATAAAGACATCATCAAAAATAAAATGCAAACACCATAGAGTAAGTGCTGTAATAAGAAAAAATAAGGGAACTGCATTAAAACCCTGAGCATATTTCTTTGTTAATACACTATAACAAGGCCAAAGCAATGCGCCTAAAAAAGCAAAACCATAGGCTTTTGGATTACGTAAAAGAATATCAATAAATGTACTTATTTCTAAAATTCTTGGATTTACAACCAGCAATAAGCCCACTACCGAGATAAAGAATCCTAAAATAACCATCCAATGAAAGGTCAATTGTCTTGCTAAAATTGCAAATAAAATGGTAATTGGTGGCCAAAGATAATTAATCATGGCAATGATCAGTACATCTTCATAGTTATGCGAAAGTGCGATAGCAATTAAAAATAAAACTTCATATGCAACAAATAAAGCACCACAGCCGTATAAATATGCTTTAGGGATTTCTGAAATCGTGGGAAATTGATTAATTACCAGTATTGTAAAGGCACTAAAACTATAAATAAGTGCAATACCCGATAATGGTGTCAGCATATCAGTCACAAGTTTGACAATAGAAACCAAGCTTGCCCAAATTAAAATTGATAAGAGCCCCAGTCCTGTATATTTTTTACGTATCACCATCTATTAGACCTAACATACAGGCTTAGAAAAACGAAATATTCGTCTAATCCATTTATGTAAACTCATAATCAAAATCCCCAACATCACCATCATAGAGCCAAAAATAAAGTTAAGTTCAATTTTCTCACCCAAAAATATAATACCGAAAAGTACACCAAAAACTGGGGTAAGAAATGAAAATACTCCCAGAGAATTAGCCAAATAGTTTTTTAGCAACCAGAACCATGCCATCAAACTCAACAATGAGATTACAACAACCTGAAAAACCATACTCCAAATTGCCGTATTTGACCAATGAATCACGGTTTGCTCTAAAACATAAGTCATTGGAAGTAAAATAATAAATGCACCCAATAATTGATAAAATAGAATTTGAGTCGGTGCAACTTCCGAAAGCCGAGTTAGACGTAACGTAATGGTGGTAAATGCCCACATCACACCGCCCAAAAGTGCGAAAAAATCACCGAGGAGCATTTGATCAAATCCAGCATTAGATACATGATCTGACCGTACAAAAGACAAAACTATCCCTAAAAAGGCAATAAAAATTCCACCCCACTGAATATATGTTAATTTTTCTGAAGGTAATTTCCAGTTTAGCCCTAAAGCAACAAAAATAGGTGCGGTGTAAAGTAAAACTACGGTATGAGCGGCTGATGTATAACGCAATGCTTCCGCCACAAACACATATTCAATGGCAAAAAAAGTGGCTAAGCCCATTCCTGGTAATAAATATTCTTTCGCATATAAGTTTTTCCATTGATTTCTTTGTATTAGTGGAAATACCAATAGAGCCGCCAAGCCTGAACGTATTGCAATTTGCATCATTGGAGAAATATCCGTGGCCGCTATTTTAATCACGACCTGCTGTATTCCCCAAATCATGCACAATACAATCATCAAACTTGATGCTTGTATATCCAGCGGTTTGCGTAATTCCACACTATTTACTCAATCATTAATTTAATATTTACTATAATAGTGGCATAAATAAAATATATACTTCAAAACAGACAAATCATGATTAAATTCAGGCATTTTCACGATGGGGAAAAACCGCAGTTACGATCAAAGCCAGCTCCAACAGCTTCCTACGACAAATCAGTTGGTTGCACCTCTACACATTACCTTCAGAGATGCACCCGCACTTTCCCTTTATCCAATACATGGACATGCATGGGGTGAGTTTATTTACGCCTTTAATGGCGTAATGGAAATTAATATAGAGCAGCATAATTACCTCACACCTCCGCCCTATGGCATTTGGTTACCGCCTCACTTAAAACATAGTGGATTTAACCGAACTTGCGTTTCATCCGTCACTTTTTATGTACATGAAAGCTTATGCACTCGACTTCCTCAACACGCAGGCACTCTCCTCACTTCCCCTCTAGTAAATGCCATATTAATCCACCTTAAGCGTGACTTAGAGTCAACAAATGAACCTGAATATCTACGTCTCCTACAGGTATTACTTGATCAATTACATACAGCACCATTGATCCGTAGCTATTTACCGCATTCCAATCATGAAAGACTTAAAAAAATATTAGATTATCTACATCAATATCCCGCAGATCAAAGCTCTTTAGCTCAATTGGCATTTCTCAACAATATGACAGAGCGCACCTTAGCAAGGTATTGCCAAAAGGAACTCGGCATGTCTTTACATGAATGGCGTCAGCGTTTAAAAGTCATCAAGGCAATTTCGATGCTCAATGAAGGTCGAAAAATTGAAAGTATTGCACTCGATTTAGGTTATGCAAATGCTTCGGCATTTATTAATATGTTTAAACGTTGGATGCATATGACCCCTGATCAATTTCGCAAACACTAAAAAATGAGCGAAAAAAAGCGACTCTTTTGAGTCGCTTTAATATTTTTTAAATTTTAATTATCGCTCACAAATGCAATATCACTGAGTCCGGCTTCACTCGCATGTGACATCACTTGTGCAACAGTATCATATTTTGCTTCTTTATCTGCACGAAGCTGTATGGTTGGTTTTTGTGATTCTTGACCCGCTTCTTTAAGCTGAGTTCTTAACTCATCAAGAGTAATCATTTTATCATCCCAAGCGACTTCATTATTCGCATTGATACTGACAGTAATCACCTTGGGTGGTTGGTCAATAATTTCAGCAGCAGTTTGTGGCAATGTTAATGGAATCGATGGGTTGGCAACGGTTGCAGTCACCAAAAAGATGATCATCAATACCAACATAATGTCGATAAGAGGAATGAGATTCATCTCATTCATACCACTATCGTTGTCTTCACCCAATTGAAAAGCCATTAAGCTTGACCTCCAACTAAACCTTCTTGAGTCGATTTAACATCCGATTTTTGAACAGATGAATCTTGCTGTAACATCGTATCAATTAACAAGCTATGCGCATGATCTTGCAGTTCATTTGATAAAGTTCGGTTATAACGCATACAAATGTTATAAGCAATAACCGCAGGAATTGCGACCGCCAAACCAAACCCTGTCATGATAAGTGCTTCACCAACAGGTGTTGCAACTTGTGCTAAACCAGCTTGTCCACTCTTCCCAACAGCAACCAGTGCATGGAAAATCCCCCAGACCGTACCAAATAAACCCACAAAAGGTGCAAGAGATGCAATTGTACCCAGAACAGATACACCTTTTTCTGCTGAAGATTTTTCAAGCGCAATTTGACGCAAAAGTGCCTGCTCAGCAACAGCCTTACGTTGTTCAAAAGACAAAGGGGTTAATTTTGCTTTTAAAGTTTGCAATGCTGTTGATAATTGAGCATAAGCTTGTTGTTTCAGTTGGCGTGTGCCTATTAATCGCAAGATTACGATTGTCCAAGTTGCAATCGACATTGCTAATAACACGAAATACAGTGTTTTACTGACTGCATCAGCATGTTGCCAATAAACTGAAAAGTTCATACTCGAACTCCTAAATAAAAATTAGCCGTTATTTATTCAACGTTAAATCAAATGGTTGTTCTGCTTTAATAGCGTAAGCAATGCCATTTTCTTTATATGGTTTGAATTTTGCACTACGCACTGCGCGTAAAATCTTTTCATCTAAAGTAGATACACCACTCGAACGTGTAATTCGAGCACTTGTAATCGAACCTTTTTCATCTGCTTCTATCAAAATAACAACTGTACGGTTCTGACCTTGTAAGTCATTATTGGTATATGTTGGTTTTGGTGAACGACTCCATTGCACACCAGAACCGCCAACTGAAACTGTCTTAGGCGATGCAGGTGCAGCAGGTACTTCTGGTGCAGGAGGTGCCGCTACTGGTGTTGGTTCTACTTTTGGAACTTTAGTTTCAGATACTGTTGTGGTCACTACAGGTGTTTGAACAGGAGTATCGACCGGTTTCACCACAGGTTTTGGCGCCTCAGCTTTTTTAACTTGCTGAACCTTTTCAACCTTTTTAGGGGGTGGCGGTAATGGTTTTTCTACAATCTGAACTTCTTTCGGTTTTGGCTTTTCTTTCTTTGGTTCAGCCTTAGGTTCAGGTGGCGCAGGTTTAGGTGGCTCCTGAATTTTTACAAACCGAACTTTAAGCGGTTCTTTTTCAATAGGTCTTAATTCGGGAGCTTTCATATGATTAAGCGCCCACATCACACCAGTATGCCCAATGATTACTGCGGCAATGACGGCAATAACTTTCTTTTTCATTGGTGTAAAATTCGGCATCATTGGGGCTGAAGATATGCTCATTAAAATCTATTACCTTGATAAATTTATCGTCTACGCTCGTATAGAATAAACAATTAAATGCATCGGTTCGTACTATTAAAGTATGCGCAATGATAAATGAGAAGTGTTTTCATTTGCAACTATTAATTATGATATTTTTATGGCTTTTTTGAATGAACATAAAAAAAGCATACTTGAAGTATGCTTTTTCTTTAGTCAATAAATTTACTGAAAGACTACTGTTTTATTGCCATCCACAATAATACGGTCTTCTAAATGCCATTTTACAGCACGAGCTAAAACATTTCTTTCTACGTCTTGACCCAACTCTCTTAATTGATCAACCGTGAAATCATGATTTACACGCTCTACATCTTGCTCAATAATTGGCCCTTGGTCTAAATCTGCGGTGACATAATGTGCAGTGGCACCAATCAATTTAACGCCTTTTTCATACGCTTGCTTATAAGGATTTGCACCAACAAAAGCAGGTAAGAAGGAATGATGAATATTGATGACTTTCATTTCCCATTTTGCGACAAACTCTTCATCTAGAATTTGCATATAACGAGCAAGTACCAACAAATCGCTTCCTTGCATCATTTCATCAATTTTTGCATAAGCTTCACGTTTATTGTCTTTATTGACCGCAACCACTTCAAATGGAATGCCAAAGTTTTCTACAGATTCACGCAATGTCTCATGATTAGAAATCACTTTGGTAATTTCACATGGCAATCCACCCCGTGCATGACGCCACAAGAGCTCCAAAAGTGCATGATCCACCTTAGAAACTAAAATTCCAACTTTTTTAACGTCACTCACTAACGCCAAACGCCAAGTCATCTCATAGCGCTCAGCAACATTCGAAGAAAATGTTTGCGTTAAGTTTTCTTTGCGGCTTTGAAGGTTATCTAACTCAAACTCAACACGCATGAAATAACGCCCGCCCTGAGCTTCCGTTGCATATTGATCAAGTGCAGTAATATTTGCCCCTTGATGATACAAAAAGCTCGATACAGCTTGCACAATACCTGGTCGATCTTCACAAGTAATGAGTAAGCGCGCAGTATTTGCAGTCGTCATATTCATTTTGTTAATGTCACTAATCTATTCATTTAAAATAAGCCGAACATTCTAACTGGTTTTATTCGCTTTCTAAATAGTCTTATTCAGAACTATTGATTTTCGATGGAGAAATTCGAGTAAATAATTCGGACGGACCAAAACTCGCTAATAATTCTTCGTAAGTCTGTCGACTCGTACCTCGTAAATAAGCCCCTTCTAAAAACACCATTTGACGTAAAGCTTGCCACAACCATTTATCTTCTAAAGTGTTCGAGTCTGTAATATGCCCCGACATATATAGAAAGTTGGTCCAATTGGTTAATACAATCCATAAATTAATTGTTAAGGCTTCAATTTCTGAATCGGTCATTTGCATTAAGCCAGCATTGACAAATGCTTTATAAATTTTTTGCCCTTGCTTCATTACCTGAGCAGAAAACTTTGGGTACATTTTCCGAAAATCTTCATTATTTTCAACCAAATGATACACATCTCTATGTAAAAACCGATATGCCCATAGTTGACTACTCAGTACCTGAAAATATCGAATTTTATCATTAGCATCGAGTGACCGATCTTCTGGCAATTCAAGCATGTTTAACGTTTCATGCTGGTACTGCTCCATGAGCTCTTTAATGATCTCATTTTTATTGCGAAAATGATAATATAGGTTTCCAGGACTCATCCCAAGTTCTGCTGCAATATGATTGGTGGTTACGGCACGCTCCCCCCGTTCATTAAACAATTGCAAACTCAACTGTAAGATTCGCTCTTTCGTTTTAACCGTCTTTGAATGTGACATGAATGAACCATTCTTTAAAAGTGTTAGCACACCGAATAAATAAAGCAACTTGACTAGTTAGAGTAAATACTCTAAAAAAAGATATATTAGCATGTATTAAATGGTAATATGCCATGAATATTCAAACAAATATGAATTCTATGACTTTCGCTTCGACAAATGAGCAACGGTTGCACGAAATTTTAACATTACAAAAATTTGCCTACCAACGCTATCCAACACCCACTGCAAAAGAACGTATTGACCGATTAGCACGATTAAAACGTGTTTTAGTTAAATATCAAGATGAAATGGCCGAAGCAATTAATCAAGATTATGGAAATCGTTCGATCAGTGAAACTAAAATAGGTGAACTACTCACCTGCCTTGAGCATATCAAATATTATAGTAAAAATATTACCAACTGGATGAAACCCTCTAAACGTCATATTGGTATGATTCATCAACCTGCTAAAGGATGGGTCGAATATCAACCTTTAGGCGTGATTGGTATTATTGCTCCATGGAATTATCCACTATTACTTTCAGTGGGGCCATTGATTTGTGCACTTGCGGCAGGAAACCATGCCATGATTAAAATATCAAGTGCATCTGCTCATTTTGGTCGTGTCCTTGAAAATGTCATTGCAGAAGCCTTCCCACAAGAATTAGTCACTGTGATTAATGGTGGCGGTAAAATTTCAGATGACTTTTCGCATTTAGCTTTTGATAAAATGATTTTCACTGGGTCAACAAATGTTGGCAAGACAGTCATGGCTGCGGCAGCAGAAAACTTGGTTCCTGTGATTTTAGAATTGGGAGGTAAATCTCCAGTGCTGGTTCATGAATCAAGTGATATGCAAGATGTTGCCCAGCGTATTGCTGTCGGCAAATTATGGAATGCTGGTCAAACCTGTGTGGCTCCTGACTACATGTTCTTGCCCAAAGGTCGCACACAAGAATTTTTAGAACATTACGATTTCTTTGTGCATGAAATGTATCCAAGCCTCTTAAATAATCAAGATTACACGTCTATTGTTAATGACAAACAATATCGTCGTTTACAAGGTTATCTCGATAATGCAAGAGAACAAGGTGCAAAAATTATTGAGTTTAATCCACTCAATGAAGATGTCTCTTTGAATCGTAAAATTGCACCAACAGTCTTAACAGGCATAACACCTGATATGGATATTATGCAAAATGAGATCTTTGGTCCTCTCCTGCCGATAATAGAATATAATCAAATAGACGATGTCATCGACTTTATTAATAGCCGTCCACGTCCACTTGCATTATACTACTTCGACTTTGATCAGGCGCGTGCAGATTATATTGCACAGCGTACCCATTCAGGACATTTCGGAATAAATACAGTATTGACGCATGTCGCTCAAGATGATTTACCTTTTGGTGGCATTGGAGCATCAGGCATGGGGAAATACCATGGTCCAGAAGGTTTCTTTAGTTTGTCTCATGAACGGTCTATGATGTCGAATCCTAAGCTATATAGCCTAAAGTTCATTCTCCCACCGTTTGATAAGCCAATACATCGATTCATTTCTAAGACTCTACTTCGATAACTGATCAAGGCATGATCTATCGCACAGCTTCATGTCTTGTTTTATGTAAAATCGCTTGTCTTTTAAGCGTATTTTTGATATAAAACGCCCCTTGAATGAATTCAATCCGTTTATTTTTGACTGGCCATACAGATTTGCTGTTGGCTAAATCAATGGAGTTACACCATGTCTAAGGTTTGCCAAGTTACCGGCAAGCGTCCAGTCGTTGGTAACAACGTCTCACACGCCAACAACAAAACTAAGCGCCGGTTCGAGCCGAACCTGCATCACCACCGTTTCTGGTTAGAAAGCGAAAAACGTTTCGTACGTCTTCGCCTAACCACTAAAGGTATGCGTATTATTGACAAATTGGGCATTGAAAAGGTTGTTGCTGACCTTCGTGCTCAAGGTCAAAAGATCTAAGTAAGGAGTCAGGACAATGCGTGATAAGATTCGCTTAGTTTCTTCAGCTGGTACAGGTTATTTCTATACCACTACTAAGAACAAACGTACTATGCCGGAAAAAATGGAAATCAAAAAATTTGATCCAAAAATTCGCCAGCACGTAATCTTTAAAGAAGCTAAAATTAAATAATTTTAGTTTTTTGAAAAAACACGACCTTTTGGTCGTTTTTTTTTACATTTTTTTTGATGACTTGTTAAAATCTCTAATTACAGGTCATCAAACAGTCATTTTTATCCCTTATCTATTTAAATCATATAAGGGTAGATTTTTATGACCCATTTTCTCTTTTCTTAGCACGTTCTGTGCTTATTTTCACCCTTAACTCATGCTTAAGGAGTTTTTAGTGCCGCATGATGTAGAACTCATTATATTGCTTGCTGTTGGTTTCGGATTAGCCCTTATTTTTGGCTATATTGCTGCACGCTTACGTCTCCCCCCCTTAATTGGTTATTTAGTTGCAGGCATGCTCATTAGCCCTAATACCCCAGGTGTTGTTGGAGATATTCATCTTGCCAATCAACTTGCTGAATTAGGTGTTATGTTCTTAATGTTTGGCGTGGGGATGCATTTTTCACTAGGTGATTTAATGCAAGTTCGCCGCATTGCGTTACCTGGCGCTATTCTACAAATTGCTGTAGCAACCTTACTCGGGGTTGGTGTCACGATGATGTGGGGCTGGAGTTTTGGTTCAGCGCTGGTTTTTGGTTTAAGCCTTTCTTGTGCTAGTACTGTTGTCTTACTCAAAGCTTTAGGTGACCGAGGGTTACTTGACTCAGTTAACGGTAAAATTGCTGTAGGTTGGTTGCTTGTTGAAGATCTTGTTATGGTCTTGGTTCTAGTCTTACTACCTGCCACCGCAGTGTTACTCGGTGGTACAGCACTGAGTGACAGTAGTGGGGATGAAAATATCTGGCTGACTTTAGGTATGACACTACTCAAAGTAGCAGGCTTCATTGCATTTATGCTTATTATTGGAAAACGCTTAGTTCCAAAAATTATGCAGATTGTTGCTCGCTTAGGTTCTCGTGAGCTTTTCACACTAACGGTTGTTGCTGCGGCTGTTTCTATTGCTTTTGGCGCCTATAAAGTTTTTGGCGTATCGATGGCTTTAGGTGCATTCTTTGCTGGCATGGTGGTCAAAGAATCTGATTTTAGTCATCGAGCAGAAGAAGAAACCCTTCCTTTACGCGAAATTTTTTCAATCTTATTTTTCGTCGCTGTCGGGATGCTCTTTGATCCAATTATATTGATTGAAGAACCTTTACATGTCTTGGCAGTTGTCGCCATTATTATGATTGGTAAAACACTTGCTGCTATCGCATTGGTACTTTTCTTCCGATATCCACTCAATACTGCATTAACAGTGGGTGCGAGTTTGGCACAAATTGGAGAATTTTCCTTTATTCTCGCAACACTTGGTGTGTCGTTGAATCTTCTTTCTATTGAAGGTCAAAATCTCATTCTCGCGGGTGCTTTAATATCAATCACACTCAATACTTTCATTTTCTCAGCGATTGAACCTATTCAAGTCTGGATTAGAGAACGCTCTTACTTGGCTCGCTTACTGGAACGTAGTGGCGACCCTCTTGCTATGTTACCTGATGAAGTGTCACAAGATTATTTACGTGATCAGGTTGTTATTGTCGGGCATGGTGAAGTCGGACGTCGCATTACAAATGCGCTCATGGCTGATGGCATTAAGGTGGTTATTGCTGAAGAAAATCGTGAAATTGTAGAACGTCTTCGTGAAAATGGTATTGCCGCAGTGTCTGGAATTGCAACTGAACCTGGTGTTCTCATTCAAGCTCACATACAACATGCACGCTTATTGGTATTATCACCTATGGATATTCTAGATATTCACAAGATTGTCGATACTGCAAAAACTTTAAATCCAGAAATTCAAGTGCTTGTCTGTGCTGAAAGCAAAGAAGAGGCTGAAATTATTCGCAGTGAACAAGTGGGTGATGTTTATTACGCCAAAGAAGAAATGGCAAAAAATATGTCAAATCATATTTTGAACCAAATTCAAATTGCACATCACCAATCACCAACTCACTAATGGTTTCAAACAAACTATTTAAAAATAAAAAACGCACATTAGGTGCGTTTTTTATTAAATTCTAAAGAATCAACTCATAAATTTTGGCTTTTCATCTACAACTTCCGCTTGCCACTCATTCACTTGTTTTTCTAGCAATCCAACAAGTGCTGCTTGAATCATACTTTGCGCAACTAGAGGTGTATTTTCACCGAGTAAGGTACGAACTTCCTCATTAAACTGGATAGTAACTAAAGGTTCTGTTTCAGACCCAGCATTACGCAAAGCCAGTTCTCCACTTTCAAGTTGAACCAATTCTAAAATTGCTTCTTGATTACCAAATAGTTCTTTTAACCGCTCGATTGACATAAGTCCTCCATGTCAAACATGATAACAAAGGCTTTTGCACTTTGTATTGCTTACCTTTAAGTAAATGAGGTTTAAAATAAAAATTTCAAGCCTTCAAACATAATGGTTAAAACTCAACCATTTCATTTCTAAAACCATCAATCAATTGCGTTAAATCATGGTGCCACTCACGTATTATTTTCACGTCAGGCAACCATGCCTGTGGAGTTTGGGTCACTTTAATAATTAAATGAGATGAAGTTTCATCTTCTGGTTCGGGCGAACTTGGTTCTGGTGTATATTGACACAGTCGATATGCACGCTTTAGTTCTGCAATAAACCCCTCTTTCGCCAATTGTTGTAAAATTGAAATTTCAGGAGAAACCTGTCCCTTTTGTGTCATTAATTCTTCAATCGACTTTAAGGTTGGAGTACTGTCATTTAAACGATAATAACGCACTAATTCCTGTAAAAAAGCCAATATAGCACCATTCAGATGAAATACTGCTGCCTCACGGTGTGCTTGCACTTGTTGAAGATGCTCTGCTTGCTCAGCTTGTTGACAAGATAAGCGTGCAAAATATAATTTTTGATTGGTGCGATCTGCATGAAAGCGTGCAACACGTGACATGAAAAATTTCCTCAGCATGAATCTCTACAGCGTAAACTGATTCCCTTTGAATACGCAATCATATTTATAAATAATCAGGATCAATAATATAAATTTTTCTTCTTGCGATCATACCAATAAGCCAATAAACACTATCTGAATAGTGCCATCATCATAAACTGCATCAATTTAAAAAATAAAAAGGAGCAAATGCTCCTTTTTATTATGCTTCTGGTTTATTTTCAACCTGCTTGACACGAATACCAGTACCATGCAAACGAAGTGTATTTAAACCTTTAATCGCCTTTACTGCTTCACGCCCATGTGGCATTTCTACAAAGCAAAAACCTTTCGATTTTCCAGTTTCTACATCTAACACCAAAGTGCATGACTCGACTGTTCCATATTGCTTAAATAATTCCAGTAATTCAGCTTCAGTCACTGTACGTTCTAAATTACGAACTAAAATTTTCATTTTCTAACCTTAAAATAGGCAAAACACATCAAAAAGCACTTGCCTACACTACTTTTTGCACATCAACATCTTAGTGGCTAGTTTAATCGAGATCGATACCAAAATCTAAATTTATCGACTTCCGTTCAATTAAAGCGCTTTTGACTGTTTGTTGTCGAGTTTTATAATGCGTTTCTGATGTACATAAATCACGTGTGAGATGATTCAAAAAATAACTCTCTACCTTACGACCTTGCTCATCAACAATATTTTGTGCCCAAATGTTTAGGTTTTGCTTGGTTAAAATAAGTTCATTCTTCGCACGAGTAAGAGCAACATATAAAACGCGCCGCTCTTCCTCAACTTCGTCAAAATTACCCTGTGCACGTGCATGTGGATATTGTCCTGCTGAAACATTCGCCACATAACATACTTTTTGCTCTGTGCCTTTCGCTGAATGAATGGTAATAATTGTTACAATGTCTGTATCGGTCTGACGTTCTATTTCCGAAATAGATACAGGATCTAATACATATGCTTCCAAAAACTCACTAAGCTGATCATGTTTACTTGCCAATTGTTTGACCAACTCAAAATCATGCTGACGTCTATGCCAATCTTTTTTGTAATTTTCAGCCAACTGGTCTGAAATCGACTGAATTGCCAAGCTTACACATGCTTTAACTTCATGACGAATAACCATCATCTGTTTCATCATTAAAATTGCTTGTTGTGGAATTTTACCAAATTGTTCCAACTTTTCTGCAATTTTGTCCATATCCGATTCAAGTAATAATTGCTGTGCTAAGCGACTTGCACCGACATCACCTACACCATTCCATAGTGTTAGAAAGCGCATCCAAGCAATATCATCGAGCGGATTGGCAATCACACGTAATAAGCTCACTAAATCCTTTACATGAGCAGTTTCAAGCAATTTTAAGCCACCAATAAACCGATAAGGGACGCTTGCCTGAATAAATGCAGCTTCAATATGTCGTGCTGCAAAGCTTGAGCGTACTAGCACCATATGATCATTCCATTTGTCTCCTGCTAGAAAATGTCGCTCCTTAATATCAATGGCAATCCACTTTGCTTCATCAAATTCATTTGGAAAAATATGAAGCTTAGGTTTAATTCCTTCACCACGATAAGCTTCTAATTTTTTATCGTATTTAATTTCACTTTCATCTAACAACCAATTCGATAAATCTAAAATTTCTTGCGTAGAGCGATAATTTTTTTCTAATTTAAAGATCTGAGCCTCTGGTACACGCTCTTTAAAATGATGAATATTCTCAAAATCTGCACCACGAAATCCATAAATCGATTGCGCATCATCGCCAACACAAAATAAATGAATTCGATCTTTCAATGGCTCTAATAATGCCCATTGTAGCGGATTAGTATCTTGCATTTCATCCACCAACATATGTTGACAAATACCTGCTACGTAGTCAACTAGCCCTTCAGACTCCGCTAAAGCCTGAGCAACAATTGCCAAAATATCATCATAATCTAAAAAACTACGTGCTTTTTTTCGTACTTCATATTCTTTCATCATCTCAGCAATAAGATCTTTCATTGCTAAAAATTCTGGCATTTGTTTTTCTAAAGCACGACTCAAATTTTGTCGTGTATTTCTTGCAAAAGAATATAAATCACATAATTCTTGTGGCTTTGGTAATTGACTTGGGTTCTTTTTATCGTCCTTACCACGTATCAGACGAAACATCATGAGTTGGTCGTCTCGATCAATAATTGAAAATTGTTCCAAACCGAATGCCTTTGGAATACGACGTAGCAAATACATACAAAATGTATGAAAAGTAGATGCACGTAAACCTTTGGCTTGTTCACCCAATGCAAGCTCAACACGTGCCACAATTTCACTTGCAGCACGGCGAGTGAAAGTTAAAATTTGTATTTGATTGGCAGGAATGCCTTGTTCAATTAAATATGCGGCACGCGCCACAATGGTTTTTGTTTTACCACAGCCTGCCCCAGCAAGTACCAAACTATGTTTTACTTCTGTTGTGGCTGCTTGTTGTTGTTGAGGGTTCAATTCATCAATTAGGCTGGCTAAACTCATAACATCTCATCATTCATATGGAAGAACTATTTTAACAGAGCTACCATTCTTTCGTAGCGTTGAATTTTTCTATGATGAATATTCTGCTATTTTATATAAACAGTACACCATTCCACCAATCAGCATGATCAGAATCCAAATTGCACCATCATTTTTTTATGTTTGGTGATTTCAAAATTGTCTATTTTTTTATTTTTAAATGTTATAAAGATAAATAAACAAAAAGCACAGAATAAGAGGATTAAAATACTTAGAAAAATAAAAAGACCATTAAAATGAATTGCATCTTCCATAAACCTGTTCTCATTTTTATTTAATTGTTCTTAAAAAAGAATACACGCTTTTTTCCAAGTTTTCTTCAGCATTTTTAAGTGCTTTTTCTAAATCATAAAACCCTTCATTAATCGAAATAATTTGAGTAAATCCCTCATCATATAAAGGCTCAATCTCATTTCCAATATGTCCTGCAAAAGCAATGACAGGCTTATTAAATTGTTTTGCCACTTGTGCTACAGCCCATGGAGTCTTACCCAATTTTGTTTGAAAATCAATACAACCTTCTCCTGTAAATACATAATCAGCTTGGGACACTTTTTGATTCAACTGTGTTAATTCAATCATTAATTTTGCGCCTGATTGAATTGTTGCATGAATAAATGCCATTAAAGCAAAGCCCAAACCACCTGCAGCGCCAGCACCCATCCTATTTTGATAATCAATATTGATTATATTGTGAACTAAGTTTGCAAAATAACTTAAGTTGTCATCTAGCAGTTTAACCATTTCAGGGGTTGCCCCTTTTTGAGGTCCAAAAATGGCCGAAGCCCCATTTTTACCACATAAAGGATTTATGACATCAGATGCAACTAAAATTTCTACGTCATTTAAACGCACATCTAAACCCGACATGTCAATCCGCTGAATGTGATTTAAATTTCCACCGCACACTTTAAGTTCAGAACCATTAGCATTTAAAAACTTAACACCTAATGCTTGCGCCATCCCACTACCCGCATCATTCGTTACACTCCCACCCAAACCCATGATAATTTTATCTACCCCCAAGTCTAAGGCAGCTTTGATCATTTGCCCTGTGCCATAGGTTGAGGTATGCAATGGATTTCTTTGAGATTTTTCAATCAAATGAATGCCATTGGCTTTTGCCATCTCAATAACTGCGGTTCGCCCATTATCAAATAAACCAAAATAAGTTTTAACGCTTTGATCGGGTAATGGTCCTTCAACCACACATGCTATTTTTTTTCCATCTAATATATGAACCAAAGCATCGACTGTTCCCTCTCCCCCGTCAGCCATTGGAACATGCATACACATTGCTGTTGGAAAAACTCGCTGTATACCGCGCTGCATAGCAAAACAGGCTTGTTCAGCACTCATACTTTCTTTAAAGGAATCTGGCGCAAGTATAAATATTTTATTCATCGTACTTTTCAATGTTTTCACTTATTTTTTACATAAAAAAGAGGCTAAATAGCCCCTTTTTAATTGCTCTTAATCTGCAGAACTTTTTGGAACATCACGTTTAATATATGATGCTAAAGATAAATAGTTAATACCCTGAAATAAAATATCCATTGCCAGAAATAGACCCAACACCCAAAAAGGCGCATCTGGTGTTTGCAAAATGACAATCCCTGCAATTAAAGTCAAAATTCCAGAAAATAAAGTCCAACCCCAGCCTTGTATAGCTCTAAACATCACAGCATTAATAATTCTAACAAAACCAGCAATCACTAAAAATATCGCCAAGATATCCGTTAATACCACAGCCGTTTTAACTGGCGTAGCAAAGGCATAATAACCTGCGATAAAATATAAAATACCAAAAAGTAACCATAATAATCGGAAGCCACCTGAAAATATTTTAAAGCCTGCGATGACATGTATTACACCACCAACCATCATTAACACACCAAAAATAAGAATGGCTGATAATGTAGCTAAAGGTAATGAAACCAGTAAAATGATACCAAATAACGTTAATAATATTCCTAATGCTAAGTACCATTTACGATTTTCATGTAATTGATGACGAACTAAATCATTCCCCACAGTTTTCATTTTGTTCTCACTTTATCTCGCTATTTCTTTCATATTAATATATAAATCAAAATTTTATGTTGCTTTATTTATATATTATTGAGTTGAAGCTTTACTCTATCTTAAGCATAACTCAATTAGGGGAATTTAATATCTTAAATTTAAATAAAAATATATTTCACAGTTTTCCCAACTAGATATTTCTCTATATTTATTTACAATTAATAAACTCTCAGGCTTATGCATAATAAAGTTTTTCGAAACAAAATCATAAACTTGTCTCTGATTCGAAAAAATAACCAACTTATTGACCTCCACACCAAACAACACCATTTAAATTCAGTATATTCATGATTTAAAATGACTGCTTGATTTTCAAGCATTTATTTTAAACAGGAAAACACAAGGGACAACCACAGAGAGAATAGTAATCATGCATAAAATTTCGATTTATATGAATAAGAAATAATAGCTCATCATATAAAAAATGCTCACCAAAGTGAGCATTTTTTAAAGTATGAAATTACATTATTTACGCATCAGTCCATTTTCCATCTTGATAATGCAAACTCCATTTTGTTTGCTTACCTTCAGGTGTTTCAGAGCCAATATATTGAGTTTGATTCTTGCGACTAAACTTCACTAAGGTTGGATTTCCTTCTGGATCGGCATCTGGTGCTTGCAAAATAAATTGATATTTCGGATCAATTTGATCTGCAACAGAACGTAGTTCGGCAACTTTAGGTGCACGTGTCTCACGGACTTTAGGAAATTTACTTGCAGCTAAAAATAAACCAGCAGCACCATCACGAAGTACAAAGAAGTCATCATGCTTAGTAGAGCGTAAATGTTCCATTTTAATAGGTTCTACTCGTGGCGGCGCAGGTTGACCATTTTTCAAAACTTTACGAGTATTATCACAATTTGAACAAGCGAAATATGGACCAAAACGACCTGTTTTTAGTTGCATTTCACCATCACATTTATCACATGGAATGGTTGGCCCATCATACCCTTTGATTTTGAACTCACCTTCTTCTAATTCAAAACCATGACAATCTGGGTTATTTCCACAAATATGTAATTTACGTCCACCATCAATGACATAGCTATCCATTGCAGTTTCACAAATTGGACAACGTTTTTTCGACATCAAATCAGCTGTTTCTGCACCATCATCATCCGATAATACTGCCAGTGATTCTACTGGTGTTAAGTTTAACGTGCCTTTACAGCGTTCTTTCGGTGGCAAGTTATAACCTGAACATCCTAAAAATACGCCTGTTGTCCCTGTTCTAATCTGCATTGGACGCTCACATTCTTTACAATGTACAGCATCAACTTCCACTGGCTGATTACGACGCATGCCGTGTTCGCCTTGTGCATTTGTTAAACGTTTTTTAAAATCACCATAGAAACTATCGAGTAATTCTTTCCAGTTTCGCTCACCTTCTGCAACTTTATCTAACTGTCCTTCAAGATCTGCAGTAAAATCATAATTCATGAGATTACTGAAACTTTCATCTAATCGATCGGTCACAATTTCGCCCATCTTTTCTGCAAAAAGACGACGGTTTTCAAGCTTTACATAACCTCGATCTTGAATCGTTGAAATAATAGCTGCATAGGTAGATGGTCGACCAATTCCACGCTTTTCTAATTCTTTCACTAACGATGCTTCGGTAAAACGTGCTGGCGGCTTAGTAAAATGTTGAGATGGATCTAATTTGATCAACTGAAGCACTTCACCAACTTTGACTGCAGGTAATAATACATCATCATCAGACTTATTTTGTCCACGTACACGTGTAAAACCATCAAAAACTAACGTTCGACCTTTTGCTTTTAGCTCTACCCCATTAGCATTTACTAAAATTGTTGAAGATAAATATTCTGCAGAGGTCATTTGACATGCGACAAATTGACGCCAAATAAGATCATATAAACGCTGTGCATCACGTTCCGCTCCAACCAAGCTATCGCCTTTTAATGCAACATTAGATGGGCGAATCGCTTCATGGGCTTCTTGTGCACCAGCTTTATTTCCATAACGATTTGGTTTTGCAGGTAAATATTTTGAACCAAATTCTTCTTCAATATGATGACGTACCATATTGACTGCATCATCACTTAAAAAAGTTGAGTCTGTACGCATATAGGTAATATAACCTGCTTCATACAGTCGCTGTGCCAACATCATTGTTTTCTTTACAGAAAAACCCAATCGTGTACTGGCTGCTTGTTGCAAGGTTGAAGTAATGTACGGAGCACTTGGATTGACCTTTGTGGGCTTATCTTCACGTGCTGAAACTTTATATTCAGTATCTTGAATCAGTTTTAATAAAGCATCTGTTTCCGCTTTATTCCGAAGCTTTAACGTCTTACCATTTTGCTTGACTGCCTCTAAGCGAATTTCTTCTTTTGTGGCTTGAGTATCTGCAAAAACCTGCCAATATTCTTCAGGAACAAAGGCACGAATGTCACGTTCACGCTCTACCACAAGTTTAACGGCAACAGACTGGACACGCCCTGCCGATAAGCCTCGTGCAATTTTTTCCCACAGCAAAGGGGAAATCATAAACCCAACCACACGATCTAAAAATCGACGTGCTTGTTGTGCATTAACTTTATTGGTATCTAAACGTGCAGGATGTTTAAATGCTTCTTGAATTGCATTTTTAGTAATTTCATTAAAAACAACGCGTTGATAGCGTGAATCATCACCACCAATCACTTCTTTTAAGTGCCAAGCAATCGCTTCTCCTTCACGGTCTAAATCCGTTGCGAGATAGACTTCATCTACCTGCGAAGCAAGCTTTTTCAGTTCTGCAACAACGTTTTCTTTACCAGGTAGCACTTCGTACTTTGCTTTCCAATCATGTTCTGGATCAACGCCCATCCGATTAATTAGTGCCGATTGTGCTTTTTCTGCTTTTTGTTCTTCCGTCAGTTTAGTACGAGTTGCAGGTTTTTTTTCTGCATTCTTGGAGCCACCTGTTGGTAAATCACGAACATGACCCACCGAAGATTTTACAATATACTGCGAACCTAGATATTTGTTGATCGTTTTCGCTTTTGCAGGCGACTCCACAATCACTAGGGCACGCTTATTTCCAGCATCTGAGGAATTTGCTGTAGTGCTTTTGGATGTGGATCGAGGAGCGTTCGCCATAATTAACTATTAATCCTGTGTAAATTAAATTTTAGCCAATGAATTCAAAAATGCTTTCATGTCGTCTAACTGAGATGCTCTTAAATCTACCCCTTCATCCCAATAAAGCCCAACACAGTTTGCTTGCATATCAATAGCATATATACCTTTTAACTCAATCGGCAAATTGTTAAATTTCTCATTACCATGTACCAATTGTAGTTTTTGATCGATGACCAGCGTTCGCATTAATGGAAGCTGAGCATTTGGCAATAAAATACTATAATACGCAACCATACTGGCACGGTCTTCAGATGCCATTGGAATTTTTGTCCAATCTGGTGCTTTTACCAATCTTGGATGCAATCCAATCTTTCTTGCTTTATCACGCATAAGTCCTAACGCTTTTTCTCTTGGACTGACACGCAAACCAAAGATTGAGCCTAAAACAAAAATTACAATGATGACTGCAACCCAAATTCCAGTATTTTCCATAGTACAACCTATCTTTTCTTATATTAGAGTTGCATAAGCTGAATATAAAACGCAAGTTTGAATAATAAAATTAATTCAAAAACATTTCATGACTATACAAAATTTCATGTCCATTCCAATAAATATATCCTTTTTCGATCAATTCTTTGAGTAATAAACGCACATCTGATTTAGGAAACATTTGCTCTAATAAATCTCGCAAAGCATAAATATCTTTGGGTTTTTCAGACTTTAAGCTATGGAGCTTTTTAATCACTTCCATTTGAACTGGATCAATTAACGCAAAATTTTTTAATAATGCATCGTCATGATCATTTTGCTGTACTATTTTTTCACTATTATGGCTTTGTATTTTTAAACTTTCATGTATTGAAAAATAGGGCGTTTTGTTATCAAGTTGTTTTGGATGCGTTAAATCAAGTTCCTGCCATTGTTTCAATACTTTTTTACGGATGATAATTTGCTGATCAAGTTTTTTAATTATTCCTAAATTAATTAACATCCCAACAATTTTTTGTACTTCTCTTGCATCTAATTTTAAAATATTCCCGATAGAGTTTTTTAATTTTTCTAGCTTATTAGGCTTTCCTTTCATATGAATCAAAGTATCACAATACTGCTTAACATGTCGTAAGTCTGGACTATTTATAATTTTTTCAACATTTGGAATTTTAATTTTCGCTGATCGCTTTTCACTTAAAATATCTGTTTGAATTAAGTGACTCGAAATATTTGACTCCTGTAACATAGAAACAAGCATCAAACTACTTTCCATCGCAGAAATAACTTCAACATGCGTAGTTGGCTCAAGTAAAGCCAATAATTGACCTACAAGCATCGCATACTCATATTCTTTTTGAGCAATTTTAGGTGTTTCCAAAATAGTGATTTGTCCACTACTCATCCAACTCGAAAACTCAGTTAAATCTTCTAAGTTATATTCAAACTTTCCAGAACAATTAAATAAATAAATAACTGAATAATGTTCCAATATTTCTCGAAAAAATTGAGCCGTTGGAACATTTTTTTCTAAATCAAATAAAATAACTTTGGGATACATAGAATGACTATTTCAATAAAGTGGCAGTAAAAATACATTAAACAGCTAGGTTTGGGGTATTTAACTTTTAATAATGTGGTGGAATATTTGTCAACGGATCAAATACTTCAATTCCCTCCGATAAATCTGCAGAATCTACGCGTTGATACAAAAACTGCATTTGTCTTTTTAAATCAGCTATTTCCACACTTTGCTGAACCACTTGTATATTTAATTGATCAACTAATTCATCTAAAAAAGCAATTCGCACTTGCAAATCTTCAATAGGTGCGGAAAATGACGCCTGATCATTTATATTTTGTTTAGTCATTTTAAGTCCTCACTTGAGATTTTAGGAAACCAATATGGCCTATATTACGTTAAGGGATGTCCAACTTGCTTTTGGCGGACCTGCCTTACTCGACGGCGCGAATTTTAACTTAGAACGTGGCGAAAGAGTGTGTTTAATCGGCCGAAATGGTGAAGGTAAGTCTACCTTACTTAAACTCATTGACGGTAGTTTACTGCCAGATGCAGGTGAAGTTTCACTACAAAATGGCATCACAATCTCCATGCTTGCACAAGATGTACCCATGGATTCAGGAAAAGTTTCTGATATTGTAGCAGATGGTGCGGGAGAAGCAGCTGAAGTATTACGCGCTTATCATGAAGCAAGCGATGCCTGTGTGCTTGGTGATATGGAAGCATGTGATCGTATGGGTCACTTGCAGCATAAAATGGATCAGTTTGATGGTTGGGCATTAGAAACCAAAGTTAACTCTATTCTTAGTAAAATGAGCTTAGATCCAGATGCAGATTTAGCCGACTTATCTGGTGGTCGTAAACGCCGTGTACTTTTGGCTCGTGCGCTTCTTACTCAACCTGATGTATTACTTCTGGATGAACCAACTAACCACTTAGATGTTGAAAGTATTGAATGGCTTGAAAAGTTCTTGCTCGATCAAAATAATTTAACACTTTTATTTATTTCTCATGACCGTTCATTTGTAGATAGCATTGCCACTCGTATTGTTGAACTAGATCGTGGAACTTTACGAAGTTACGAGGGTAACTATTCACGCTATTTAGACCTTAAAGCACAACAAATGGAAGCTGAAGAAAAGCAAAATGCTTTATTCGATAAGCGTTTAGCTGAGGAAGAAGTCTGGATTCGCCAAGGAATTAAAGCGCGTCGTACCCGTAATGAAGGACGAGTTCGAGCACTTAAAGAGTTACGTGAACAATCTAAAGCACGTCGTTCACAACAAGGTAAAGTAAGCATGGCAACTCAAGATGCCAATCGCTCAGGCAAATTAGTCTTTGACATTGAAAACCTCAGTGTTGCTTTTGGTGACAATGCACCAATCATTAAAGATTTCTCTGCCTTAGTCCTTCGTGGTGACCGTATTGGTTTAGTCGGTGATAATGGCGTAGGAAAAACTACCCTAATTAAAGCTATTCTTGGTGAACTTGAACATACTGGTTCAGTCAAAACAGGAACACAACTCGAAGTTGCCTATTTTGATCAGTTGCGCAATGCACTTGATCTTGAAAAAACGGTAAAAGATAACGTTTCAGAAGGTTCAGATCATGTTGATGTAAATGGTCACCGTCGTCATATTTATAGCTATTTACAAGATTTCTTGTTTTCACCAGAACGTGCTCGAACACCTGTAAAAGCATTATCTGGTGGTGAACGTAATCGTATTCTATTGGCAAAACTATTACTGAAACCATCTAACTTAATTGTCATGGATGAGCCAACGAATGATCTAGATATGGTGACCTTAGAGTTACTTGAAGAGATGCTTGGCGGCTACAAAGGTACATTACTTTTGATTTCACATGACCGTGCATTTATGGATAATGTCGTCACATCAACTTGGGTCTTTGATGGAAAAGGCAATATTGATGAATATATTGGTGGATACCAAGACTATTTAGAACAACGTCCAGACCAAACTGTTGTAGATCAAAAAAGTGATGTTAAAAAAGCACTCGCGAAAGCTGAGGCTGCTATTGTGCCAAAAAAAGCCAAGTTAAGTTATAAAGATCAACGTGAGTTAGATAGTTTACCTGCTGAAATTGAATCTTTAGAAGCTGAACAAACTGAGCTAACCAACAAACTTGCTGATGGTTCATGGTTTATTCAAAATGCGGATGCAGCGACAAAAGCATCCGAACGCCTTTTAGAAATTGAAGAGCTTTTACTTGAAAAGTTAGATCGTTGGGATACCTTAGAGAATCTAACAAAAGCATAAACCTTTTAAAAAGCATCTACATACTCATATGTAGATGCTTTTTATTTCATAAAAAATACTGATAAACTGATAATAATTAAGGAATGAACAAACCCTATGAGTCAAAAACCAGAATATCAACCCGGTGAGTTTCAATGGTCTTTTTTGCTACCTCAATACTGGGGGATCTGGATTGGCATTATCTTCCTGATGATTCTGGCAATATTACCTTGGTGCGTTCAATATCGTCTTGCAACATCATTGGGTCGTTTCTCTTTTAAACGTTTAAAGTCTCGACGAAAAACAACATTACGTAATTTAGAAGTTTGTTTTCCTGAATGGTCTCAAGAACAAATCTATCAAAATGCCGAACACGTATTTATTGATCAAATACTGGGTGTATTTGAAACATTAAATGCATGGTATTGCCCAAAGTGGTTTAAAGGACGTGTGGAAATTGAAGGCTTAGCACATCTTCAAAAAGCACAAGCGCAAGGTAAAGGTGTCTTACTATTAGGTACACATTCCACATTACTTGATGCTGGAGGATATGCCTGCGCACAATATTTTGATCCAGATGTTGTCTATCGTCCGCAAAACAACCCTTTACTCGATATGCTTATCTATCGTTGTCGTGCAACAATTTATACTCATCAAATCGATCATGATGATATGCGAGGTTTGATTCGTCATTTAAAAAATGGTCGTGCGATTTGGTATAGTCCAGATCAAGACTTCGGCTTAAAACAAGGAGTAATGGCTCCATTTTTTGGTGTTCCTGCTGCCACGGTAACCGCACATAGACGTTTGCTCAAAATGACAAAAGCGGATGCTATTCCACTTTATTTTTATCGTGATGGTGATATTCGTAATCCAAAATATAAAATTTTAATCGAACCTGTACTCCAAAGCTTCCCAAGTGATGATGAATTAGCAGATGCCACATTAACGAACCTCATTATTGAACGTCAATTACGTATTGCACCGACTCAATATATGTGGTTTCACAGACGATTTAAAACACGTCCAAATGGCTGGAATAGCATTTATTAAATACATCACAAGTGATCATAAAAAAGCTAAGCCCGAAATTTGCATCCTACATAAATCGGGCTTATATGGTTGTGCTTTTCAAACTTTTTTTCTCGGACCTTCCTTTCCTTTTTTCTTTTGACCAACTCTGGCGTAGAACTCCTTTCCACCTTCAAAGCTGACTAAATCAATGTACATTACATTTTTGTATCGATATAGTTCCGTAAACTGATTATGTTGTAAGCATTAAACTACAACTGCTTAAATAATCATTTTTATATTCACGCTAGCTACATATAGCTCTTTATATTCTTATTTTTTTATCTACTCATAAATTTATATCAGTTTTGTATCTAAGGCAAACAAGATATATTGCATAATATTCTTGATGTTTTCATCGTGTAATACTTGCAGATAATTACCCTTTTGATACACTCAAGTCCCCTTTTTATTTTACGCACCGAGGCAAAATGACATGAAAGTAGGTCTGGTCGGTTGGCGCGGGATGGTCGGTTCCGTCCTTATGCAACGAATGGTTGAAGAAAATGATTTTGCTCACTTTGAGCCATTTTATTTTTCTACCAGTAATGCAGGCGGTGAATCTCCTGTATTTGGCGGTAAAACTGCCCCAGCACTTATGGATGCAACAGACATTACCAGTCTGAAGCAAATGGATGTCATTATTACCTGTCAAGGTGGCGATTACACATCTGATGTTTTTCCTAAGTTAAAAGCTGAAAATTGGAATGGTTACTGGATTGATGCAGCATCTACATTACGTATGGATGATGAAGCAATCATTGTACTTGATCCAGTCAACATGAATGTGATCAAAGATGGCTTAGTCAAAGGTACTAAAACATACGTTGGCGGTAACTGTACAGTTTCACTCATGCTGATGGGCTTAGGTGGTTTATTCCAAAATAATTTAGTGGAATGGGCAACATCGATGACCTATCAAGCAGCGTCTGGCGCTGGCGCGCAGAATATGCGTGAACTCATCAATGGAATGGGTTATTTATATAACAATACCAAAGATTTACTTGATGATCCTAAATCTCCGATCTTAGATATTGATGCTCAAATTGCTGCATTACAGCGTAGCGAAGGCTTTCCTTCTGCAAACTTTGGTGTTCCTTTAGCAGGCTCTTTAATTCCTTATATTGATAAACAATTGGACAGTGGTCAGTCTAAAGAAGAATGGAAAGGTCAAGTTGAAACCAATAAAATCTTAGGTAATCAGCAAATTGTACCTATTGATGGGCATTGTGTCCGTATTGGTGCAATGCGTTGCCACTCTCAAGCATTAACCTTGAAATTGAAAAAAGATATACCGCTTGATGAGATTGAAGATTTGCTTAGAAATGCAAATCCATGGGCAAAAGTAATTCCAAATACACGTGAAGCATCAATGACTGATTTAACACCTGTTGCAGTCACTGGTACATTAACGGTTCCTGTTGGTCGTTTACGTAAGTTAAACATGGGTAAAGAGTACTTAGGTGCATTTACCGTAGGTGACCAGTTATTATGGGGTGCAGCAGAACCTTTACGTCGCATGTTACGCATTCTGATTGAATTTAAAAATAGCTAGTCCTTATTTTTAAAATTAAAACCGATCAAATTTGATCGGTTTTTTTTATTTTGATTAATTACAATATATTTACAAATAACTAACAAAAAGATACTCTCTAGATTAATAATAATTTAAAATTCAGAGAAAAAGTAAAATGAAATTATATAATAAACTTTACTTTGCAATCATGACTGTAATCTGTACACAGCACTCGCACTCTATCTCTATAGAGCCAATACAATTACATTCTTCCATAGGAGAGCTTTTGTATGCGGAAATTAATTTCCAACAAGCCAATATCAATATGCCCATTAATGTCAGTCTAGCCCAACCTGAAGATTTACAATTTATTGGAATACAACATGCTCCACTCAATGATTTAAATTTTTTTGTACGCAAACTTAATGATGGCACTGGTGTGATTACCATCACCTCTTCTAAACCGATGACATCTTCTCATCTTAACATCGTCATTAAAATTAAAGAGGGCTCAAATATACGCTTACAACACCTCTTACTCGCTCTATCAAAGTATTCTCTTGAAAACAAGAATCAACTTACTCAGTCTAATCAGGAAAAACTACTCTCTCCGATGTTTGTGATTAATGAACAAGACATTGCCCTAAATCTACCGAGATCAAATCAAAATAATGAACTCTCAACCACCTCTAATCATGAAATAGCATCTGTACATTTTCCAGAACAAAGTTTAGTTATTTCAAAGGCTCTCCCACCCGTACTCAACAGTGAGTTACAAAGAGAACCTACAGAACCAAAGACAAATCAGATAAAAATTCTAGCGATAGGAAATAGAAATCCATCTCAACCACTCAAATTCTCTTCATCTAAAGACCAACAAACCATACCACGCATTTCTCAGTTACAAAATCAAATGCTCTTAACTCAATTAACAACTGAACGCTCATTGAAAATCTCGAATAATCCACCACCTACCTTAAATAATATTTCGACAGTACCGTATATTGAGCCAATCATCGATCCTTTTGACCTACTCACGAGTAATCCTTCTATTTCCAGTCACATACAAACTTCTTTGACACATCTCAATGTAGAAAGCCCTTTAACCCACACAACAGTACAATATACGGTTCAAAAAAATGACTCTCTGTGGAAAATAGCATCTCAAATCTTAACGAAAAAAAATCACTCGATTCATAAAATCATGACCCAAATTAAAGTGGATAATCAACATGCGTTCATTCATGGAGATATTCATAAACTTAAAAAAGGTGCTATTTTGGCGATTAATACGTCATATCAAAATATAAAAACTACTGAAAATAATGTACTTGCACAAAAAAATATTAAAAACTACTTAAAAAGTGAAATCAAATATTCAGGGCATTTATCTCAACTTAATTTAATGACTCGAAATGCTTCTTATCATTTTCAAATGTTGACACAAGAGACATATTCAACATGACAGCTCTGCAAAAAATTAAATGAATGAATGAGATTCGTAATTTTTAAAATCGAGTTAATTTGCTAAACAAAAAAAAGCCATCATAAAATCTCGGAGTGAATGCCACTATGTTGAAGTATATTTTTCTACTTATTCTGATATTAACCATGGTTTTAATCTATTTCATCAAATTTAAAAAAAACCATTTAAAATCACGTAAATTTAATCGTACATACAAAACACTAAAACAAGAAAATAATCGATCATCTACACGTGAAATTTATCAAAATATTACTGCATTAATTAATGATCGCAATTTTTTTGCTGCTGAAGCACAAATTCATCATGCCCTCAAACAAGATAAATCGCAGCATGAGCTCTATCTTCTTCTATTAGACATTTATATCTTTAAAAATGATACATTTGCAAGTGATCAGTTACTTCAACTGCTACGTACATTAGACCAAGAAGAAATTTTAAATCAAGTAAAGAGTAAACTCCAAGAGCATCTCAATCATGTAGATACCATTGAGTTTACCCCCCAACAATCTTCACATGCTATCAACCGACCCACAAATTCAGTACATCAACCAACAACATCAGAGACGACTGTCAATTTAGATGAATATTCAATAAATTTTGATACCCCAGAAGAAACAATGGATCATCTTGAGGTATTTCTTTCTACTTCCACGCACCCCATCATTCCCCCCCCTGATGCTGATGACATTCAAACAGATGAAATTACTTTGAATTTTGAACTTGCTGAAAAATATATCGAATTAGGCACTTATGATAAAGTCAGGGAATTACTGACAGAATTCGAAAAAATATATACAACTGAACAGCGTTTACGCGCTGATCAAATTTTAAAAAAAATCGCTTCTTAACTTTTTTAGATCTATGATTTAACCATTATCGAATGATTTTAAGGATAAGCGCAATCATGAAAAAAATTGGACTCATTTATATGGGAGGAACATTCGGATGTATTGGTGATTCTTTAAGCCCAATGCCCGCAGAAGCATTTATTCCACAGCTCAAAAAAGTTTTACCTCTTCACCTAAATATTGAATGTTTTATCGCACCTGTAATTAAAGATAGTAGTGCCTGTACCGCCAAAGACTGGCTAAAACTCGTTCAATATTTGCAAGTATTACAACGCGATGGTTTTCAACACTTTGTGATTATTCATGGTACAGATACTCTCAGCTATGCAAGTGCTGTACTTGCTCAATTTATGGCAAAATCTGCCCATGTTATTTTAACAGGCAGCCAATATCCTTTACTCACAGTAACTGGAGGGGATACTCGTGAATTCACAGATGCTTTAGAAAATTTAAATTTTGCACTCAATGCGATTAATCAGTGTTCTGCTGGAGTTTATCTCGCATTTCATTATCAACTTATTCACGCACAAACAGCCTTAAAAATACATACAACAGATTTAAATGCTTTTCATGGCATTTCTGTATCACAAGATATCCAACAAGCTTCAAACGCATTTCTCATTGAAAACATACATATTGAAAAAGCTGCACAATTTAACTGTGTCAACTGGATGATGCAACCCATTGAACAATACTTACTCTCGTTGAATTTAAAAAATATATTAGAAGCACCTCCACACTGTTTAATTCTTCAAGGCTTTGGTATCGGGAATCTTGCAATTAATTCCGAAATACTTTCAATAATACACAGTTTACAAGCTAAGAATTGTGCCGTCATTCTCACCACACAAGTGCCTTTTGGAGAAATCGATCAGCGATATGCGATTAGTGATTGGGTACAGACCGCAAAAATTTTAGTCAGTAATACCAAAAGTCATGCTGATCTTTATGCAAAAACCCTTAAAATGTATTTAAAATACGATGCTATAGACCAATGGCATACACATTGGGGCAGTGATTTTTAATTTGAGGTGAATATGCAACGTTTTGCAGTCGGCATTGAGTTCTGTGGTATTCGCTATAAAGGTTGGCAAACTCAACAACATGGCGTGCCAAGCGTGCAAGAAACCATTGAAAGAGTTCTCTCAAAAATTGCAGATGAACCTATTATTTTACATGGTGCAGGTCGAACAGATGCAGGAGTCCATGCAACCAATATGGTCGCTCATTTCGACACACATGCCGTTCGTCCTATACGAGGATGGCTAATGGGATCGAATAGTACACTACCTAAAGACATTTCAATTCAATGGATCAAAGAAACAAGCTCGGAGTTTCATGCTCGCTTTAAAGCCCAAGCACGACGTTATCGCTATGTAATTTATAGTAACCCTCAACGCCCAGCGCTTTTACATAAGCAAGTGACACATGCCTTCTATCCGCTCGATATCGATAAAATGATTGCTGCAGCACAAAAATTTGAAGGAACACATAATTTTGAAAGTTTCCGAGCTGCTGCATGCCAGTCGAATCAGCCTGTGCGTCATGTGAGTCATTGTCGATTAATTCAACATGGTTGTTATTTGGTTTTAGATATTCAAGCAGATGGCTTTTTACACCATATGGTGAGGAATATTGTGGGATGCTTACTTGAAATTGGTCAAGGAATGTATGAAATTGATCATATTGACAAAATTTTTGCAGCCGAAGACCGAAAAGCTGCAGGAATCACTGCCCCACCAGATGGTTTATATTTTATTCAAGCACACTATCCAGAGCACTTTAATTTACCACAAGTACCACTTGGCCCACATTGGTTGAACATGCCGGAGTAATTATCTTTTCATCATAATGACAACGTTGATGAATTAAATAGAAATATTTAAAAGAATCATCTTAGCGCTGTTTTCTTTTTCTATATTCGACTGGTGTTTCATTTGTCCAACGTCTGAATGCACGATAAAAGGTACTTGGTTCAGAAAATCCAGTTAAATATACGACTCGTTCTACACTTTCTGTGGTACTGGCAAGTAATCGTTTGGCTAATCGACAACGATAGTCTGATAGAATTTGTTGAAAGCTCGTATGTGCTTCACTCAATTGTGTTCTCAGACGCCTAGGTGTGATATTCAACTGTGATGCAACTGTATCAAGAGTCGTTTCTCCGCTCTCTAGCGTTGCTCCAATTGCTCGACGCACCTCTCCGACCAAATCATAGCGAGCAAGCTCTTGGAGCTTCTCTAATGCCAATTGTTCGTGCAAATGCAATAACTCTGGTTCAGCTTGCCAAAGTGGGTGTTCTAAAATTGCAGGCTCGAAATATAAGCGCGTTTCTTTTTGCCCTAAACTCACTGGACATTCATAAATACGAAGATATTCTTCATCTGGCGCACCTATATTAAAATTAAAATCAATATAAAGCGGTTGAAAATGACCTTCTGTAATAAACTTAAAAAAACGAATAATGCCGGACATTGCACATTCAGAAAAATGTCGATTCACAATATTTTCTGATGCATGTTGAAGACCATTTGTTAAATAGCAACGATCATCTTCAATCACCAATTTAGCTGAAAAAGCATCACTAATTAAACGTTGATATGCTAGCGCTCTTTTTAATCCTTCACCAAAGTTTTCAGAAGATACAAATAAATGCTCGATGACCTGTCCTCTAAAAAGAGGTAAATACTCACCTAAATGCAGGCCAATATCTGGGTCTTTACTCACTTCTTCGGCAGCAATCCAAAATGCGTATTGTGCACTCAATGGAGTTCGATCATTGGTTTCAACTTGAGTCAAGGCAACGCCTGCTTTAGTTAGAATTTCTTCTGTCGGCAAGCCTGAACGTCGAATAGCTTGATAACCAAGTCGTAAAACAACGGATGCATCTGTTAGCTGACCCACTCAAAACCTTCCTTGCGCAATTGAATTTATATTCCAAATTTAGATTAACTGCGATTGACCGAACTGACAACAAAATACATCATTTATTTGTTTAAATTATTTAACGCTTAAATCTGCCTATTTGACTGACAGATGATCATTAGAGAAGCCCTCTAATCTTGTAATTTACAAAAAAATTGACTATAATTTGCGCCTTTCCAATTTGATACTCAGGTAGGCTATGGCCAATAAAGAGGAACTCATCGAGTTCGAAGGCGTTGTCACCGAAACGCTTCCTAATACTATGTTCCGTGTACGTTTAGAAAACGGTCACGAAGTTATTGCACACATTTCTGGTAAAATGCGTAAACACTATATTCGTATTTTAACAGGCGATAGTGTAAAAGTAGAAATGACACCTTATGACTTGACTAAAGGTCGTATTACTTATCGTGCACGCTAAGTGTTAGTAAGCAAAAGCCACTAAATAAGTGGCTTTTCTGCTCATTACTATCTTAGACTGTTCGTTTTACATCCGATTGTTTTACATTCGCGGATACGCTCACCTAACCAAAAATTACGCTCAATTGTCTTCTGCGTATTACAATTTACGTAGACTGTACCTCGCTCTTCGCTAGAACAACTTTCGTCACGTGACTTAATCCATGCAATTTGGGAGCGTTTCAATATCGTTTTTTGTTCACTATTGAGATACTTTCGAAGTTCGCCATAACTCTTATTTAAATCACGATCAGCACTTTCAAAAACTTTATTTGTACAATAAATATCATCATATGTATTTCTTGGGTTTTCACAACTACCCGCATAACTCATTGTCGTCCATAAACCCAACAAACAAATCATTGACCATTTTTTCATTTTAGCCCTCTTCATATTATATTACGGTAATATTATTATATTGAATTTTATACATGAACTGATCTTTTCAAACAAAATTAAAAAACGCAGCATAATTGCTGCGTTTTCCAGTCTAGCGTGAAGTATTTTTAGTTCAATGCAGCGACAACCGCTTGTCCCATTTCAATCGTACCAACTCGAGTTAAGTCTGTAGAGAAAATATCTGCTGTACGTAAACCTTGATCAAGTACAATACCAACTGCATCTTCAATTGTTTTTGCAGCAACTTCTTCACGGAATGTATAACGGAGCATCATGGCAACCGAAAGAATTGTTGCTAATGGGTTTGCTATATTCTGCCCTGCAATATCTGGTGCTGAACCATGACATGGCTCATACATTCCTTTACCATTTTCATCTAAAGATGCAGAAGGTAACATGCCAATAGAACCTGTAAGCATTGCTGCTTCATCCGATAAAATGTCGCCAAACAAATTACCCGTAACAATCACATCAAATTGTTTTGGCGCACGCACCAATTGCATTGCTGCATTATCGACATACATATGTGATAACTGAATATTCGGATATTGTTCTTCTTTTAGTGCAGTGACCGTTTGTTTCCAAAGCTCTGTCACTTCTAAGACATTGGCTTTATCCACTGAACACACCTTAGAGCCACGTAAGCTTGCCAATTCAAATGCAACTTTTGCAATACGTTTAATTTCAGATTCAGCATAAACATCTGTATTAAAGCCTTGCTTTTCACCATTCTCAAGTTCACGAATACCACGTGGTTGACCAAAATAAATCCCCCCAGTGAGTTCACGTACAATGAGAATATCTAAGCCAGCGACTACTTCTGGTTTCAAACTAGATGCATCTGCCAACTGAGGGTAAAGGATTGCAGGGCGTAAATTAGCGAATAAATTTAGTTCACTACGAATTTTTAACAAACCACGCTCTGGTCGAATTGAACGCTCAATGGAATCCCATTTAGGACCACCAACTGCGCCCAATAATATTGCATCTGCCTTTTGTGCTTGAGCGGCAGTCACTGCAGGATACGGCTCACCATGTGTATCAATTGCTGCGCCACCTAATAAGCCATGTTCCCACGTCAAGCCTAAATTAAATTTTTCGTTTACTCGTGTTAGCACTTGTTCCGCTGCTTTAATAATTTCAGGGCCAATACCATCACCAGGTAAAATCAAAATATGCTTAGACATGAATTTTTCCATTTTTAAATCAGTAACATTACTGACGTTTGTTAAGTTTCATTTCCACAAACTCACCCAAACCATTGAGGACATTATAGGGTTTGCAAAAACGACGTATTGTCTTTTGACCTTCTATTAAATCGACACATAATGGTTCTGGCGCTGACACATTTAATAATGAGCCTGTACCCACTCCACGGTTGCGATACATTTTAAAGGTATAATTTCGTTTGGCTTCAAACTTATGAATGACAAACAGCTTTTCTGCGCGTTCTTTAGAAATTGGATAAAAGCGAATAACAATTTCATGTTGTTGAGGAGAAACCGAAAGATATAGTGTATTTGGCTTATTTAATGAAGTCCCTTTTAATCGAACAACGCCTTGTTCAATTGCTTCGTGACCAATCTGATGCCGATTTTCATCAACAATTTTGATTAAATCTAAACGCTCAAATTCACAAGTCTCAGTTCCTGTACAAAAAACTAAAGCATTCTGTTGAGTGCTTTCAGTTTCTTTTACATTTTTAATTCGGGCTGTATCCCATACTTGACAACCCGTCAATACAGATACAACCAGACTAAAAATCCCGATTTTATACACAGATTTAGTCATGGAGCAGCCCAACCTTAGACTTTACAGAGCAATCAATATTATTATGCTTTGATATTATCAGGAGATTAGTCGTATATCTATGACTGAATCGTGCAGAACTTATGCTTTTATTTCACTAAATACCCAAGGACGAGTTTGCTTGGTTCGTTCTTCAAAAGCATGAATATCTTCTGCAACTTCCAAAGTTAATCCAATATCATCAAAACCATTTAATAGACAATGTTTACGAAATGGATCAACTTCAAATTTAAACCGCTCACCAGAAGGTGTTTTGACTTCCTGAGCCTCAAGATCAATGGTTAATTGATAACCCTCAGTCTCAGTACATTCTTTAAATAGTTGATCCACAATTTCTTCAGATAAAATGACAGGTAACATGCCATTTTTAAAACTATTATTAAAGAAAATATCAGCATAACTTGGTGCAATTACTGTGCGAAAACCATACTCACTTAATGCCCATGGCGCATGTTCACGACTAGATCCACAACCGAAATTCGCACGTGAAATTAGTACTGTCGCACCTTGATAACGCTCTTGATTTAAAACAAAGTCAGGATTTTTAGGTCGAATAGAATTATCTTGACCAGGATAACCTTCATCTAAATAACGCAATTCATCAAATAAGTTATCACCAAAACCTGTACGCTTAATCGATTTCAAAAATTGTTTTGGAATAATTAAATCTGTATCCACATTGGCACGATCTAATGGCGCAACGATACCTTGTTCAGTGGTATATTTTTTCATCTTCTTGCTCCCATTAAAATGAACGTACGTCAACAAAATGACCTGCAATTGCAGCAGCAGCAGCCATCGCTGGACTAACTAAATGCGTACGTCCACCATTACCTTGTCGCCCTTCAAAATTACGATTTGAGGTTGATGCACAATGCTCACCAGGTTGTAATTTATCAGCATTCATTGCTAAACACATTGAACAACCAGGTTCACGCCATTCAAAACCTGCGTCAATCAAAACCTTATCCAAACCTTCAGCTTCAGCTTGTGCTTTGACTAAACCAGAACCAGGAACCACCATTGCTTGTTTAATGGTACTTGCTACTTTTTTGCCTTTGGCAATTTCAGCAGCAGCACGAATATCTTCAATACGAGAGTTTGTGCACGAACCAATAAATACACGGTCTAATTGAATATCAGCCAATGCTTGACCGCCCGTTAAACCCATATAATGATACGCACGCGTCCAATCATTACGTTGTACATCATCTTTTGCTTGTTCTAATGTTGGAACAGCTTGAGACACTGGAATCACCATTTCTGGCGAAGTTCCCCAAGAAACTTGTGGCTCAATTTCTTCACCTTGTAATACAACAACCGTATCAAAATGTGCATCATCATCTGAATGCAAAGTATTCCAATACGCTACTGCAGCATCCCACTGCTCGCCAGTTGGTGCATATGGGCGATTTTTAACATACTCAATGGTCTTATCATCAACAGCAACCATTCCTACACGTGCACCGCCTTCAATTGCCATATTACATACAGTCATACGACCTTCAATTGACATATCACGGAATACCTGACCGCCAAACTCAATGGCGTGACCTGTTCCCCCTGCGGTTCCAATTTTACCAATAATTGCTAAAACAACATCTTTAGGGGTTACGCCTTGACCTAATTGACCATCGACACGTACCAACATGTTTTTCATTTTCTTTTGTACTAAGCATTGTGTTGCCAATACATGTTCAACTTCAGACGTACCAATACCATGCGCTAAACAACCAAAAGCACCATGTGTCGCGGTATGAGAATCACCACAAACCACTGTCATACCTGGTAATGTTAAGCCTTGCTCAGGCCCGACAACATGTGCAATACCTTGACGAATATCATTAATATCAAACTGTACAACATTAAATGTTTTACAATTATCATCTAAAGTTTGTACTTGGATACGAGATACATCATCTTCAATACCTGCAACACCCTGTGCACGTTCATTTTTAGACGTCGGTACGTTATGATCAGGTGTGGCTATATTTGCACTTAAGCGCCAAGGCTTGCGACCCGCAAGTTGTAATCCTTCAAAGGCTTGTGGTGAAGTCACTTCATGTAATAAATGACGATCAATATAAAGTAATGCAGAACCATCATCTCGTTGTTTTACTAAATGGTCATCCCATAATTTATCATACAATGTTTTTGCTTTTTGGGTTTCGCCTGCCATGTCGATTTGCTCCACTGGACTGGGTAATTTCTATTTCATTGATTCATTATACCGCCAATATCATATAAATCTAATTTATCATTTTTATAAAATAAGTAACTTTATAGAATAAGTTAATATTTAAAATTTCCTTTCTCACAATGCATTGAACAAAGACTAATTTATTTTTAGTCAAAGCAAATGATAATGCCTACAAAACAAAAACATAAAACTTTGTTTTATATTAAATAATACAATGTTTTTAAGATACGATGCTGTATTTCCCCCATAACTTTTCCTTGCCTTTCACTTAAATATAACGTCAGTTTGGTATAAACTCATCGTCATTAGTTAATTTACTTCATTTCCCACATTGATAGAAAAATCAATTTGCGATATGGAAAAATAATAGGATATTTATGAAAGCGTATTTAGACCTTTTACAACACATTCTTGATCACGGCGGAGATAAAGGTGACCGTACGGGAACTGGTACTCGGTCTGTATTTGGTCATCAAATGCGTTTTGACCTATCCAAAGGTTTTCCAATTTTAACCACTAAAAAAGTACATTTTCGCTCAATTGTAGTCGAACTTTTATGGTTTTTAAAAGGTGACACAAATGTAAAATACCTTCAAGACAATAAAGTCACTATTTGGGATGAATGGGCAACGGCTGAACAAACTGCTCGTTTTGGTCGTCCTGAAGGTGAACTTGGACCCGTTTATGGACATCAATGGCGAAACTTTGGTGCGACTAAAAAAGAAAATGGTTTATATGAACAAGATGGTTTTGATCAAATTCAATGGCTGATTAATGAAATTAAAACCAATCCCAACTCACGTCGACTCATTGTATCGGGTTGGAATCCTCAAGAAGCTGGGCAAGTTGCACTCCCTCCTTGTCACACATTATTCCAATTCTTTGTACAAAATGGAAAATTATCATGTCAGCTCTATCAACGTAGTGCAGATGTATTTCTCGGTGTGCCATTTAATATTGCCAGCTATGCATTATTAACACATATGATCGCTCAAGTTTGCAATTTAGAAGTTGGAGATTTTGTTTGGACGGGTGGTGATACACACTTATATGCCAATCATTTTGAACAAGCACAGCTACAATTGACACGCAATCCATTATCACTTTGCCAATTAAAATTAAACCCAGAGGTCAAAGATATTTTCGCTTTTAAATTTGAAGATATTGAAATTGTAAATTATGAATCTCATCCTGCTATTAAAGCCCCTGTAGCAATTTAATTTTAAAGCGTTTTGCTCATCTCCTTTCAAATAAGCAAGAGATGAGTAAAATTAAATATGCAAAAATAAGTAATTTGAGTTTTTTATGACCTTTCAAAATTTAGAAGTTGTGCACGTTGTTGCGATGGATCAACAACACTGTATTGGTAAAGCGAATGATTTACCCTGGCATATTTCTGCTGACCTCAAACATTTTAAAGAAATTACCCAAGGCGGTGTGGTCATTATGGGACGTAAAACACTTGAATCTATGGGTAGAACTTTACCTAAACGTGTCAATTGGGTCATTACACGTGATTCCAACTGGACATTTGAAGGTACTAAAGTTGCATATAGTATAGAAGATGCATTAAATCAAGCGATTGTAGATGTAGAGATATCCGAAAAACCAACTTCAATTTTTATTATTGGTGGTGGCGAAATCTTCAAGCAAACCCTTGATATTGCAGATCGACTTGAACTCACTCACGTAGAACTTGATGTCCAAGGAGATGCTTATTATCCTCAAATTCCAAATACATTTAAAAAGGTTGCATCTGAACAACAGGTTGATGAAAAAACAGGAATTGCGTTTGAATTCGCAACCTATACAAAATAAAAGACAATAGGCATAGGCTAATAATGGCGCCAGTGAAGCAGAAATTAACAGCTAAAATACGTTTATTGGGGAAAAAGCTTCAGCCTTTTCTTTTCGTTTTTTTTGTTGTTTGCTCTTCTATTTGGGCATGCTTAGCTATATGGTTTCAACAACCTATCAACGATAGCTTAACTATTCTGTTTATCGCGCTGTGGGTGATCTTTTCAATTATATGCATATGTACTTATCTCACCCAACATTTTCTTAGTTCTAATAAAAGCTGCCTAATCTATAGTCTTGCTTTTGTATGCAGTCTCATTTGGTATTTTAATATCGAAGCACGGCAAGACCGTGAATGGGAACCTGATGTTTCCCATGTCCTCACCTATAAACAGCATGGAAGTTTAGTCACTTTATATAATGTACGAAATTTTAATTGGCGCACCGAAAGTGACTATGACGAAAAGTGGGAAACACGGACTGTCGATTTAAGTAAAATTACGGGTGTGAATGTCATCACATCCTATTGGATGGGTCCTCAAATTGCACATACGCTGGTCAGTTTTGACTTTGAAAATAGTTCGCCCATTACATTTTCAATAGAAATTCGCAAAGAAAAAGGCGAATCATTTTCAGCATTAGGCGGTTTTTTTAGAAAATTTGAATTAAGCCTCATTGCAGCAGATGAAAAAGATATTATTTTTACTCGAAGTAATATTCGTAAGGAACAAGTCTACTTTTTCCCAATCAATATGCCTAAAACAGAAATACGTGCATTATTTGAACAATATTTATTAACAGCCAAAGACTTACAAACAAAACCAAAGTGGTACAATACATTGACCAGTAACTGTACCACCATCGTATTTGACATGGCACAAGCCATTAGCCAAAACCAATATCCATCTGATTATAGATTACTTTTATCTGGATATTTACCTAATTATCTTTATGATCTTCATGCATTCAGTCACCAGTGGACCATCCAACAATGGTATGAACATGCTCACATTAATCCCAAAATGGAAAATCAAACGAACTTAAATAGTCACGAATATTCAACTTTAATTCGTCAAGGACTCATACCACTTCCATAATTTCAAGCCGAACTACAATAAACTCATCATTCAATAATCTATCGATACAAATAGTGCTATCTGTTTTCTATTTTTCTGTTTATATTAGATATATATCAACTTAAAAGTGACCTAAAAATGTTAAAAAAATTATTCGCTATTTCAATTCTAAGCTCAACATTGGCAATTGTGGGTTGTCAATCTACTCCTAGTACATCGACAAATATGACAACAACAAATTTAACACTTTTACAAAATACAACGTGGGTTGCAACAAAAATTGGAAACTCAACGATTGTTTATAATAATGATGCAGCGAATCGTGCAAGCCTTCAATTTGATGAAGCCAATCAACGTGTAACAGGAACTGATGGTTGTAATCGACTTACAGGTGCATATAAAGCAGGTAAAGATACTTTAGTTCTTGATCAACTTGCATCTACACGAATGGCGTGTATGAATAATGACAATTTAGATCAAAAATTTAATACAGCATTAGCAAAAGTAACAAATTACCAAGTTTTTGGTCGAACATTAAAACTTCTTGATCGCCAAGGAAACCCTGTCATTGAGTTTGAGAGCGTCATTCAACCACGTTAAGCTTTTAGCAGCCTAAACTTAGGTCAGCTTTTTGTTCATGATAATTGTAATTTAAGCTAAATTACAATATATATAGGGTCCAGTATTTTTTAGGATATAGCCATGCAACAAGCACTATTTGGTGGAGGATGTTTCTGGTGTACAGAAGCGATATTTTCACGTTTAATTGGTGTTCAAAAGGTGACTTGTGGTTATGCCGGTGGAAATACACTTAATCCAAGTTACGAAGAAGTTTGTAAAGGTGAAACGAATCATGCGGAAGTGATTGCAATTGAATTTGATGAATCACAAATTCAATATGAGCATTTATTAGATATTTTCTTTGCAACCCATGATCCTACAACACTGAATCGCCAAGGTAATGATATTGGAACGCAGTACCGTTCTGTGATTTATTATTTTAATGATGAACAGAAACAAGCTGCTCAAAATACCATTAATACGCTAAAAGCAGATGATTTAAATATTGTAACTGAGCTATCAGCAGTACCTACTTTTTTCCCTGCTGAAGAATATCATCAAAACTTCTTTGCGAAAAACCCAACCCAAGGATATTGCAATTTTGCAATTCCGCCAAAGTTGTTAAAATTACATAGTAAATTTCAACATCTTCTTAAAGATTAATAAAAAGGACTGCACAAGCAGTCCTTTTTATTTGGATTTATGCTTTAACAAATGTCGTCCAAATATGTTCTTTTGTCTGACCTTGCAATGTCATTTTCAACTGATCACCTGCATGAAGTGCAGCAACGCCAGCAGGTGTTCCTGTCATGACTACATCACCTGGTTCTAAAGTAAAAACCTGACTAATATCAGCTAATAAAGCACCAATTTCGAAAATTAAAAATGCCGTATCACCCTGTTGACGTAATTCATCATTTACATGCAATGTGTAGTTAATTTTGTTCCAAGCTTGCACTTCAGATACATCAACCCAGTCCGCAATAATACAAGAACCATCAAATGCTTTTGCACGCTCCCACGGATGCCCTTTGGTCTTTAACTGATCTTGTAAATCGCGAAGTGTTAAATCTAAACCTAAAGTCACTGCACCGATCGCTGCCAACGCTTTCTGTGGATCAGTTTCTGCTTTTAGCGTTTGATCAATTCGTAAGGTAAGTTCACATTCATAATGGCAATTTCCCCAATCTGCATTCCAAGAAACCCCATCCGTCAAAGAAACTAAACTACTGGGCGGTTTAATAAAAAGAACAGGACTATCAGGAACAGCATTACCCAATTCTTTTGCATGATCTGCATAACTACGACCGACGCAAACTATTTTAGATGGACGAGTACTCATCATATTTCCTTTTGTGATCGAAATAATTTAAATCATTACTTTTTAAATGTATTTTCAAATAGTGTTTGATCTGCCACATCTTTAAATGCACTTTTAGGCACAATCACTGCTGTTGGACTTTTTGCTGGTCCAACCTTCAATTCCAGCATATAACTTACACGACCAATGGCAAACTTTTGAACATCTGTATATTGAAATACTTTTTTATGACCATTGCTAAAAATTTCAGCATGTGCCTGATATAAATCAATTCCTTGCTCACTTTTTCCAATTTGGTATTTGACAAATTGGCGTTTAAACATGAGTGGTAAAAACCAATAACGCATTAAAATTTGTAAAATAAAGAAAAATGTTCCTAACGCAATGTAATAACGCCCCACACCATCGAAGCCGAGATAAAAGCCCCAAATAATAATACCAATACTAATGACGGGAGTGATAAAACGTGTAAATTGCTTTTTTCCAAATGTTGCTAAAGCAAAACCATCTTGAGATTCCTCAAGCGTTAAAATATATCGTAAAGATAAAGTAGGCTTAATTTCAGACATCAGTTCAATATTACATCAATAATTCATCGCTAAATACTACACTAGAATATCGCGAAAGGTTATTAAATTCATGTATGACAATATTTTCTTCTTCATATTTTAAAGTTTTATTTCAAGCATAAATCAACCCAAATATATAAAAAAACCAGTTTCTAAAAAACTGGTCATCTTCATTTTTATCTATGTTAAATTATGGCTTATAAAAAATATCAGCATCTGCACCTTCACCGCCTTCTTTACCATTTGCACCCAATGAATATAAGTCAAATGGTCGACCTTCTGAACCTGGGTTCACATACTGTAAATCATTGTCCCAACTGTCTTTCGGATATTTCTTTAAATACCCACCAATAGGATAATTTTTTACATTCGCAGGTTGAGTAACTAAAGCTTCTAAACCACCATCCTGAGTAGTCGGATATCGATTATTATCCATCTTAAATGCATCTAGTTCTTTTGCCACACTATTTAAGGTAATTTCTGTTGTTTTAATTTTAGATGAGTCTACTTTCCCCATCACATTTGGAACAACTAACGCCGCTAACACACCTAAAATGACAATCACAACCATGACTTCAATGAGGGTGAAACCTGATTGCTGTAGCCTTTTCATTTCCATTCCACTTTCTCGCCTATTTTTATCATCAGATCATATTGTTCATATTTACAATTGGTAGCATGACAGCCATCACAATAACCAGAACAATCCCTGCCATGAAAACTAACATTAATGGTTCTAAAAGAGCCAATAATGTTGAGATCAAGGTTGTTACTTCTCTGTCTTGCATTGTCGATGCTCGATCCAGCATCCGATCTAGCTCACCAGAAGCTTCTCCACTTTTTATCATTTGTACCATCATTGCTGGAAAATAACCACTTCGTTCTAACTGAGTAGACAAGTTGCCACCTTCCATGACTTTTTCAGCAGAAAGATTAACAGCATCTCGAATAACCCAATTGTTACTTACAGCCGCACCTATTTTCAAAGCATCGACTAAAGGAACACCTGATTGCGTCAAAATAGATAAAGTACTGGCAAAACGTGCTGCATTTATACCACGTGATAGTTTACCAAATAATGGCAGTTTGAGTGTTAAACGATCAAATGTGTAATGTCCAGCAGTTGTTCTTAAAAACTTAATCAAGAGGATAATACCCAACACTCCTCCGACTGCCATGTAAGGCCATGCTGCTCGAATAAAATCACTCATCTTCATTAAGGCAACTGTAATCCACGGCAATGCATCTTTATTTTGATCAAACGTTTTCACAATATCTGGTACAACATAGGTCATGAGCCCCATCACAATTGCAAATGACATCAACAATAAAATCATTGGATAAATCATTGCGCCTTGAATTTTTTTCTGCATGGCAAATCGATTTTCTGTATATTCAGCAAGCTGATCTAAAATTAAATCTAAATGTCCAGAACGCTCTCCCGCTGCAATGGTCGCAATATATAAATCTGGAAACCGCCCCGAATGCTGTAATGCATTGGCAAATGAATATCCTTCTAACACTTTAGAACGAATAGACAGTAATATCTTTTGTACATGTGCTTTTTCGCTTTGCTTTGCGACAGCTTTCACCGCCTCTTCTAAAGGAATAGCAGCTGCAATCAACACAGATAACTGTCGAGTCATTAATGCCAAATCATAAGCAGTCAGTTTCTTTTGAAACCATGCATGTGAAGCCTGACTATTTTTTTGCTCAACTGGTTCAACGGAAATGGGAATTAACTCTTGATCACGCAATTGTTGTCGAATTTGACGTGCAGAATCTCCCTCAAGTACGCCTTTTTGTTGCTTACCTAATCCATTGATTGCTGTAAATTGATATGCTGGCATTGTTATGCTCTTTTCATCCTCATTATTATTTTAGTACAGTTGCACTGCAGCACTAAAATCATTCATATTACTCACTCTAACATAATGCATTCTATTGCACGACGATATTTAGACAGGCCGAGGAGTTCCCACATCGCTATGCAAACTACCCAAGAACTCCCCACTACAAATTTTCGCATTCGTGTTGCAGTTCCTGTACATTTATTTGATACCTTCGATTATTTAGTCACTGAAGATCAATATCCTCAAATTCATGTTGGTGCGCGTGTTGCGATCTCTTTTGGTCGACAGAACTTAGTGGGAATTGTTGCCGAGAAACTCTCGCTTCACTCACCCATTAATAGTACTTTTAAACTCAAATATATTACTGAGTTGTTAGACCACGAGGCGATTCTAGATCATAAAGTTTTAAGTTTGTTGACATGGTCATCTTCGTATTACCAATTTCCAATTGGCGAAGTCATGCAAAGTGCCCTACCCACATTGCTGCGCCAAGGAAAGCCCGCAGATTTACTCACCAGAATGTGGGTTCTTCTTGATGAGCATGCTGAAAATAAAATCACAAGATCTGAAAAACAACAAGAAGCCTATAAAATTTTAAAATTACATCCTCAAGGTACAGCGGAAAATATTTTGAATTTAGCTGGTATAGAAACTGCAACATTAAAAGCGTTAGCAAAAAAAGAAATCTGTAAATGTGTTCAAGAAAAACAAGATCTTTCCCCCATCCCTGTAACTTTGGCTCAAATGCCCTTAACAGCAAATACAGATCAGAAAAAAGCCATTGAACATATTTTAAAAGCTCGAAATAAATATCAAGCATTTCTACTTGATGGATTAACTGGCAGTGGAAAAACTGAAGTCTATTTACAAGTGATGGAACAGGTACTAAAACAAGGTAAACAAGTTTTGGTTCTCGTGCCTGAAATTGGCTTAACCCCCCAAACGATTAGTCGATTTCAATCTCGCTTTCATTGCAACATTGTGCTGCTCCATTCTGGCTTGAATGATTCAAAGCGTTTACAAGCTTGGCAGTATGCAAAATCTGGTAAGGCTTCAATTATTTTAGGCACGCGTTCTGCAATTTACACACCACTTCCACATCTAGGTTTAATTATCTTAGATGAGGAACATGATCTTTCGTTTAAACAACAAGAAGGCTTTCGTTATCATGCGCGAGATGTTGCGCTTTATCGAGCACATTTAGAGCAATGTCCGATTATTCTAGGCTCAGCAACCCCAAGTATTGATTGTTATGCGCTTGTAGAACAAGGAAAATTAACCCGCTTGGAACTCAATCAGCGCGCTGGTTCAGCTGTTATGCCGAAGATGCATGTTTTAGATTTAAAAACCAATCAAAAACAATATGGAATCAGTCAACTGCTTATTAATGAGATTAAAAAACGATTAGAACATCAAGAACAAGTTTTAATTTTCTTAAATCGACGTGGTTATTCACCAGTTTTGATCTGTGAAAGTTGTGCATGGCAGGCAAAGTGCCCAAATTGTGATGCTAATTTTACCCTGCATCAGCAACCTTATCCTCATTTAAATTGTCATCATTGTGGAACAATTCATCGTAAACCAGAAACTTGCCCGCAGTGTCATCATCATGAACTCAAACCGATTGGAATGGGAACAGCTAAAGTCGAAGAACATCTCAATGAATTATTTCCGAATGTAGATATCGTTCGTGTTGATCGAGATTCAACAAGCCGAGTGGGGAGTTGGCAAAAAATTTATGATCGCATCCAAACGAGCAAACCAATTATTTTACTTGGTACACAAATGCTAGCCAAAGGGCATCATTTTCCTTATGTCACCTTAGTCGCAATTTTAGATATAGATGCAGGTTTACTGAGTGTAGATTTCAGAGCACCAGAACGAACAGCACAGCTCATTGTACAAGTCTCTGGACGAGCAGGTCGTGGTGAAAAAAAAGGGGATGTCTACCTGCAAACATTACGCCCAGATCACCCCTTATTAACCACCTTAGTCAATCATGATTATCGTGCCTTTGCGAAACAAACACTGAAAGAGCGCAAAGAAGCATTATTGCCCCCTTATCGTTATACTGCACTGATTCGTTGTGAATCTAAAAATCAGCAATTAAACCAAGATTTTTTACAACATCATGCACATGCTTTACGTCTTTCCTCTGAAAATTTAATTGATATTTGGGGACCAATTCCAGCACCTATGGAACGCAAAGCAGGTCGATATCAAGCACATATGGTTTTATTATCACAAGATAGAGCTAAATTACATTTTTATATTCGACAATGGTGGTTAAATATGTTGCATCAAAAGCCATCTAATATGAAACTAAGTTTAGACATAGATCCACAAGAATTAAGTTGAATAATTGATATTCCAAAATAACAAGGAAATTTTTAAGGACTCCGTACATGCCTTTACTGTTGCAAATCACAATTTTTCTTGGTGCTGCTTTGCTTCTTGTTCCTCTACTCAAGCGGTTTGGAATTGCTACAGTATTAGGCTATTTATTCACAGGTATATTACTGGGTCCCAGTGTATTTAATTTTGCAAGCAATCCGATAGAAATTCAAAAAATTTCCGAACTAGGTGTCATCTTATTAATGTTTCTCATTGGTTTAGAGCTCAGACCACAGCGTTTATGGGAAATGCGAAAATCTATATTTCTAATGGGTAGCCTACAAGTTGGTATTACAGCATTATTACTCATTATTTTAGTGTTCATTCTCTTACAACAAAGCATTGCATCTAGTATTGTTATTGGAAGTGCACTGGCCCTTTCCTCCACTGCATTTGTATTACAACTACTGACCGAAAAACAAGAACTCAATACGCACTATGGGCAACAGTCTTTTTCTATTTTACTGTTCCAAGACATTGCCGCTATCCCACTCATTGCCATGCTCCCCTTACTTGCTGGAGGTGCATCTGCTCATCATGGTATTGCTTACTTTGCTGCAATTATCGCTGCATTTACGGGGCTCTTTCTATTCAGTCGTTATCTGATACGACCTTTTTTTCGCTTTGTCGCAAAAAGTGGGGCGCATGAACTTATTACAGCCGTTGGGCTCTTTATTGTTCTTGGTGTTGTCATGCTGATGGATATTCTTGGCATTAGTACAACTCTTGGCGCATTTTTAACAGGCGTACTTCTTGCTGATTCTGAATTTAGACATGAACTTGAAGCCAGCATTGCGCCCTTTAAAGGCTTATTACTAGGTTTATTTTTCATGGCTGTGGGCATGACCACACAATTGAATTTATTGATTGAAATACCGTGGTTGATTATTGGAGGAACACTTGCTTTACTCACCATCAAAATGCTTGTGCTGACGGCTATTGCACGCTATATGCAGTTTTCTTGGCGTAATAGCTTATTGTTAGGCGCGTGTCTAGCTCAAGGTGGTGAATTCGCTTTTATCGTTCTAGCCGTTGCTAAAAGTGAAAATATTCTTAGCCAAACAATGCTTGAACCATTGGTTCTCATTGTGACACTTTCCATGGTGCTTACTCCATTACTCTATTGGATAAGCACAAAACTTATTCATATTTTTTTCAATCAAGAAAAAACTAAAAATAACGATGATATTCCCGAATCTGAAGCACATTATCCGCTCATTATTGCAGGATTTGGTCGTTTTGGACAAATTATCGCACGCGTTGCATATTTACAACATCTTAAATTTACGGCAATAGATAACAATTTAGAAAAAATCGATTTTGTACGAAATTATGGGGGGAAAGTCTACTATGGTGATGCAACACATCCCGATATTCTACGTTCTGCTGGAATTCAACAGGCTAAATTATTTGTACTAGCCATAGATGATATAGAAGATTGTATGAATGTTGCACGTCATATCAAACTCAATTATCCAGAACTCAAACTTTTGGTTCGAGCACGTGATCGTCATCATGTACACTTATTACGTGATCTTGGCATAGAATATATTTGGCGCGAAACTTATCTATCATCTTTAGGTATGGCATATCAAACTCTTTGCCAGTTAGGCATAAGCCCAGAAGATGTCTACAAAAGTATTGAGTTATTTCGAGATTATGATGAGAAACTCCTGGCAGAACAGCAGCTTGTTTATACAGATGAACAAAAAGTTTATACCACGTACCGCAATTCACTCGCAGAACTTGAACATCTTTTTGAAAGTGATGCCCAGCGACGCGATATACTCCCTGAAGTAGATTTAAAACGTCATTTAAACTCGCAACGAGTTGATATCGCACAAGATGAAATAAAATAACTTGTGTTTTATTAAACTACCACCATTTATACAGGGTTATGGAGAATTTTATGTCTGATTTACGCCAACGCTTTTTTATCGAAGATAGCCCTATTCGTGGTGAAGTCGTTCATTTAGAAGAAGCTTTACAAACTATTTTAGCACAACGAGATTATGTTCCTGCTGTAAAAATTCTATTAGGTGAAATGCTGAGCGCGACAGCCTTGCTTGCAAGTACACTTAAAATTAAAGGTCGAATTAGTTTACAAATTCAAGCCTCTGGCAGCTTTAAATGGGCAATGGCAGAATGTAACCACTTAGGCGAAGTTCGTGCTCTAGCAGACTATGAATTAGATACACGCTTTAATGAAGCACAAGACAGTAGCACGATTTTATCTACGCTACTTAGTCCAGTATTATTTATTAATATTGAACCAGAGTTTGGTGAACGTTATCAAGGAATCGTTCCCTTAGATCAACCTAACCTTGCTCGCTGCTTAATGCAATATTATGATTTATCAGCACAAATTCCAACACGTATTGTTTTAGCAAGCAATGAAAAAACAGCTGGTGGCCTATTAATTCAATTATTACCACGTAATAATGAAGAGGAACAGCAACGTGTTGATGAAGACTTATGGCCAAGATTGACCATGCTAACTGAAACACTAAAAGCCGATGAATTAACACAATTAGATGCAAATGAACTTTTATATCGTTTATATAATGAAGAAGAAGTTCGCTTACCAGAAATTGAAAAATTATCATTTGGTTGTACATGTTCGAAAGAACGCTGTGAAGCTGCTCTTAAACAGATTGGTGTTTCAGCTGTTCGCGAAACCTTAGAACATCAAAATCCTATTTCTATGGACTGCCAATTCTGTAATACACAATATCTGTTTACTGCTGAACAAGCTTTAGGCTTATTTGGCGAGCATTTAAGTTAAATAGTGCTCTAAAAAGGGATGGTTATCCCATCCTTTTTATTTATATTCTGATGTTTAAACCATTTTATAATTAAAAACTTTGATGCTTAAATATCTTATTTACCTTATATTTTAAAAATAAAAGAATTAACTTTCATTTTTATCATTTACTTTATGACTGATACTCTAGCCTGCATATTCTATAAATAAAATCATGAATAAATGTTACATTGTTATGATTCGAAAAAATAACTTACATAATGCTACTTTTTTATACAATCAATATGGTAATAATAAAGGAATACTTTATAAAATTATGATGTGGAAATGGCAAAAAATTTTTATGAAATTCTAGGTATCGATAAAAAAGCGACACCAGATCAAATTAAAAAAGCTTACCGCAAGCTAGCAAGAAAATATCATCCAGATATTAGCAAAGAAGCTGATGCTGAAGGAAAAATGCAAGAAATTAACGTTGCTTATGACACTTTAAGCAATGACGAAAAAAAAACACAATATGACTTTGAACTCGAAAATCCGAATGGATTTCAAAACTTTAATACAGGATCTCAACATTACTCTCAAAACACTCAAAATGATGGTCAATATCATGATTTTTCAGGTTTCGAAGATATTTTTGGGCGTTTTGGCGCAGGTTTTGGTGGTTCTAATTATGAGTATCAAAGAGGTCAAAGGCAACATCATCATCAAAGCTATAAAGGTGAAGATCAGCATGGTAGTTTAGACGTCGATTTAAATATTGCCTTCCACGGAGAAACGCAGCAAATTACCTTACAAATTCCAACAATGAATGCTTATGGTCAAGCAGAAGTTCAGCGTAAAACCTTAGAAGTTAAAATTCCTAAAGGAATGAAAGATGGGCAACAAATTCGCCTATCTGGACAAGGACAAGTTGGTATAAATGGTGGAGAAAATGGTGATTTATACATAAAAATTCATTATAAAAATAATGAAAAACTTCGTGTTGATGGTGCAGATATTTATTTGACATTAGATGTCACGCCCTGGGAAGCTACATTAGGTCAAAGTATTGAAATCAGCACACCTTCAGGAAGTAAATTACAAGTTAACTTACCTAAAAATAGTCAAACTGGACAGCAACTTCGACTTAAAGACAAAGGTATTCCAAATAAAATACCAGGAAATCTTTATTTAATTCTAAATATTGTGAATCCTCCTGCACATACAGATGCTGAACAAGCGGCTTATCAAGCATTTGCAGAAGCATTCACTCAATTTAAGCCTCGCCAATCTTAAGGAGCAAATCATGACTACCATTCATTATCGTGAAATTGTTTGTGGTGATTGTTTAGAAGCTCAAATCGTGGATGAAAATATTTCTTTCGATTTAACCCACTTTGCTGAAGCCTGTGGACAAAGTCCTGAATGGATTTTACAACTTCTCGAATATGATATTTTACCTCATCGCCCTGATGAACGCGTTCATCAATTTTTCGGCGATGACATTACACTTGCGCGCCGTGCTTACCGCTTACAACGAGATTTCAATGCAAGCTTAACAGCTGTAGCAATGATGCTCGATTTAATTGATGAAGTTCAACAATTACGCCGTCAGGTAAAGCATTTCTAACTCAAGCAGATTAAAAATCAAATTTCATATGTACTTAAACATGTGAAATTTGATGAATATAGTCCATTTTTTATGAGGAAAGTTACTCTAATGAAAATGAAAGATTGTAATAAAAAATATAAAAACATGTTCCCTGAATTTAAAGAAGTTATTGCTACTCTTCGGGAACAGAACCCACATTTTTCAAAAATGTTTGAGGATCATGCTGCTTTAGATAAAGAAATTAGTCTTTTAGAGCAGAATCTAGTAAATAAAATTAATGATGATATTGAACTATTAAAGCGGAAAAAACTGAGAATAAAAGATGAAATGTATAAGTTACTTAAACAAAGTGATGTTCGTACTGAGTAATAAAATGAAATCGATTAACCAACAAATATAACCTGAAAATACCATAACACCATCAATCTAATTGTATTTTCAGGTTCCATTATTTTAATTTCATACTTATCCACAGCATTTCATCCGTGTCTTATTTTTTCAATTTTCCTAATCCTTTTATAGTATCTTTCACTGTATGTTTTATTGGTTCATAGTCTAGAAATTTTAATAAATTTAAATGTTGATCTTTGTTCTGCTGTGCCAACATATCAATAACACTTTTTTCGCCTCGTCCAACCATATGTCGTCGATAAAAATAATAAATCAGGAGTAATGTTGTAATGAGCATTACGCCTAACATCATCCAAAAACCAGTTGGCGACCCTAAGCCTGGAATAAACTCAAAATTCATTCCATATATTCCTGTCAATAAGGTCAAAGGGGCAAATACAGCTGTAATAATCGCCAAGATTCTCATGTTCTCATTGGTTTGGTTCGCAATTGCTGAAAAATGTAAATCAATTGCTGACTGAATAGCACTACGTAAGCGTATGGTATGTTTTTGAATTCTTTCAATATGCCCACTTAAGTCATCCATCCGAACCAGCATAATATCTTGCTTTTCAGTTTTCTTTTTTCCCTTTAAATGAGGATAGTTATCTACAATTTCATCACGTAATTCTTGTAATGCACCAATTTGCTCTTCACATAAGTTTTCAACCTGTTGAAATGCCATATTTTCTTGTAATAACTGATGCCATTTTGTAAAACGACCATGCCCCTGTAACAATTCTTTTTGCCAAAATTCAACACGACGTGTTAAAGGCATGCGTAAATCTAAATATCCATCAATCATTCCATTGAGTAAACGCAATGCTAAATCTAGAGGAGAAATTGATAATTTCCGAGGTCTATTCTGTTCATCTAAAGCTTTTGTTGCTACAGCATTTAAACGTGAAATATTACTCTCAATAACATAGTTCCCCTTCTCTCGTACAGTGACAAGGACTTGAGGTGTCAATATAAAACTAATTGGTGTTGTTGCCAGACCAGACATATGCTCATAATATTCTGAAAGCCTATCTTCGACTTGAATTTGATCATCAGGTGTAACAAGTTTACGAAAAATTAATAGGTCATAATCATCTAATGTATCAAATGCGCAAGGGTGCTCTAGATTCAATACATCTTTCACATGATATTCGTTTAATGTTAATCCAGTTAAGTCATATATTTCTTGTTGCCATGACTCAATCCGATTCATCACATCATCACGAGTATAATCAACCCATATAAATTCAAACTCTTCTGTACTTTTTATTTCCGTATCAGCCAACACATATAATTGTGTAGAATCAACCTGTTGATAAAATTTATAAATTTGCATAATTGGGATACACGTTATTCATGATATAGTATTTCTAATGTATTTATTATAATCAATCTTTTTGATATTGTTGGTTATTAAACTGTATAAAAATATAATTAAAACAATATTATGCATTTAAATCCAAATCAATGAACTCAATAAAATACAACATAAATACATATTTTTTATAGATTAAAGTGTCTTTCATTCGATATGATTAATTTGTGTAGATTTCACATTAATTAGTCGCATTTTTATTTATAAATTTATTTTAATAATCAATATAGGTGATCACATGTTTCCAGAATATCGCACACTCATCAGTAAGCTTAAACAAGACAATGCCCATTTCTCCAAAATTTTTGAAGAACATAATGAACTTGACCATGAAATCATTCGCTTAGAACAAAATCCTGTCACCAGTAATGTTGCAGATATCGAGCTACTCAAAAAGAAAAAGTTAAAACTGAAAGATGAAATTTATGTGATGTTAAAACAAGCAGAAGATGCCTCTTAAGCATCTTCTTTGAGAAAAAAGCCCGTTTTAAACGGGCTTTTTTTATTTAATTATGATGTTTGTTCAACATCTTTCATTGATAATTTAATACGACCGCGGTTATCAACATCTGCAACCTGTACTTTCACTTCTTGGCCTTCTTTCAATACATCTGTAACGTTTGCAATACGTTCATTTGAAATTTGAGAGATATGAAGTAAACCATCAGTACCAGGCAGAATATTTACAAATGCACCGAATTCAACAATGCGAATAACTTTACCTTCATAAATTTTACCAGGTTCAACTTCGGCAGTTAATGCTTGAATTTTAGCAATGGCTGCCTGAGCTGCAGCTTTAGTTTCGCCAAATACACGAACTGTACCATTATCTTCAATATCAATTGCTGCTTTCGTTTCTTCAGTAATTTGACGAATAGTTGCACCGCCTTTACCAATAACATCACGAATTTTGTCAGGATTAATATTAATGACTTGGAATGTCGGTGCATGCATTGAAATTTCAGGACGAGCACGTGAAATGACTTGATTCATCGCATTTAAAATGTGCATACGACCTGCATATGCTTGATTTAATGCAGCTTCCATAATTTCTTCAGTGATACCTTCAATTTTGATATCCATTTGAAGTGCAGTAATACCATTTGCAGAACCAGCAACTTTAAAGTCCATATCACCTAAATGATCTTCATCACCTAAGATATCTGAAAGCACAGCAAAACGTTCACCTTCTTTCACTAAGCCCATTGCAATACCTGCAACTGGAGCTTTCAGTGGAACACCTGCATCCATCAATGACAAAGATGCGCCACATACAGAAGCCATTGAAGATGAACCATTAGATTCAGTAATGTCAGACACGATACGAATCACATATGGGAAACGATCTGCTGCGGGTAACACCGCTTGAACACCACGACGCGCTAGACGACCATGACCAATTTCACGACGTTTAGGACCAGATTCACGTCCAGTTTCACCTACAGAATACGCAGGGAAATTATAATGAAGCATGAAATTATCAGTCTTCGTTCCAGCTAATGTATCAACCATTAACGCATCACGAGTATTACCCAACGTTGTTGTTACTAACGCTTGTGTTTCACCACGTGTGAATAATGAAGAACCATGTGCACGGTCTAATACGCCCACTTGAACATCAAGTGCACGAACTGTTTTCGTATCACGACCATCAATACGTGGTTTACCTGAAAGAATATTATCGCGAACTGTACGATACTTAAGATCTTCAAATAATTCGTTCACTTCATCAGCAATACCTGATTCATCATTTTCTGGAACGAATTGTGCAACAGCTTCTGCATAAAGTGCATCCAATGCTGCATAACGATCTTGCTTCACTGCAATAGTATACGCTTCAGAAATTTTTGCTTCGAAAACGTCTTTTAACTTACCAAGAAGCTCTTCGTTTTTCGTTGGTGCAACCCAAGTAGACTCAACAGCACCAGCAGCTGTTGCAAATTCTTTAATCGCCTGAATTGCAATTTGCATTTCATCATGACCGAAAAGCACAGCACCTAACATTTGGTCTTCTGAAAGTTCTTTCGCTTCAGATTCAACCATAAGCACAGCAGTTTCAGTACCAGCAACAACAAGATCAAGATCTGATGCTGCTAACTGTTCATGACTTGGATTTAGAATATATTCACCATTAATCAAACCAACACGCGCGCCACCAATAGGTCCACGGAAAGGTGTACCTGAAATTGCAAGTGCAGCTGAAGTACCAAGCATTGCAGCAATATCAGCATCCATGGTTTTATCAGAGGATACAACTGATGCAGTTACTTGCACTTCGTTATAATAACCTTCAGGGAATAATGGGCGAATAGGACGATCAATTAAACGTGAAATTAAAGTTTCAGCTTCTGAAGCACGACCTTCACGCTTACCATAACCACCTGGAATACGTCCTGCAGCATATTGTTTTTCTTGATAATTAACAGTAAGAGGGAAAAAATCTTGACCCGCTTTTGCAGTAGGTTGAGCAACAACAGCAACCAATACCGTTACGCCACCCATCGTCACGACAACAGTTTTCGCTTGACGAGCAACACGACCTGTTTCTAATACAACATTATACTGACCATATTGAAATTCTTTACGAATAATATTAAACATTGACATGTATATTTTTTTCCTAATTATATTCTAGTGGAGACCCCTAAGGTTTAGCATTCACTAGCCCATATAGATGGGCATAAATGACAAAACTTAGAAGCCGACCTCACTAGAAAGACGATTTATAAACACAAAGAAGGAGCGAATCATCGCCCCTTCCAATTATCTAGTGAAGAAAACTAGATAATCTTTTCTTTCCGGCAATATAGCATTCAGCATGCAATACTTCGAAAATAAAAGTTTTAATCGAATTAACGACGTAAACCTAATGCACCGATCAATGCTGTGTAACGGCCATGATCTTTACCATTTAAGTAGTCTAATAATTTACGACGTTGGTTAACCATACGGATAAGACCGCGACGGCTATGATGGTCGTGTTTATGCTCTTTAAAGTGACCTTGTAAGTCATTAATTTGAGCAGTTAAAAGTGCTACTTGAACTTCTGGTGAACCAGTGTCATTTTCAACACGTGCGAACTTAGCAATGATCTCTGCGCGATCTGCGTTTGTTAAAGCCATTCGATTTCTCCGAGATGCTTATATATAAATTGCGATATTGATCAATTGGAATACAATTGACTGCCGTGCATCACTACAGCAAGTTCAATATTTTAAGGGAAAAGAGTACGAATTGCAAAAAAGAAATCCAATAACAGTTTCATAATTTAACGTCATTCTCGTTAGAGAGAATGGAATATTTAAAATTAATCCATTCTTATCTCAATTCTTATTAATTTTAAAAATTTTCACCTAACATAAATAAGGGCAACTTAAATTATTTTAAGTTGCCCGAATGCGCTGCTGGTTTATTTTTATTATTTTATTATTATGATTATTTAGCATTTTATATGCTCATTATTATACAACAGTCCATGTATCTAATTTCACGTCCTTGTATACATATATTTACATAGTATTTTACTTTTAAAAACAACCATTTTCGTACTTTCTTGTAGGACTTTTTACACAATGAAACAATACAAATAACACAATATTTAATAAAATTTAATCAATAAAAAAGCCTTGTAGTCTCTCCCAAAACTACAAGGCTTAGCGGCTGTAATTTCCTCTATAACTTACGTCACTGTAAGCTCGCTGTCATACAACTTGATTTTATAATTATACGATTATACCCAGCATTCCTTGCCAGATTATTTTATAAATCTATCTTCTCAAATGTAGAACACCTCGCCTATGCGCAAATTTCCTTAATCTTTGTAAGCAATTTCCTACAAAGACCTCTATTTATTTAAATAAACTTCTAAAATCATAATAATTTTGTAATTTTAGTTAATAAGCCACTTTTTCTCACAGTTTTAATGGTCAATGCTTGTTCAAATGCAGTTTTATCGACCAATAAGCTGACAACTGATTTTGCACGTGTGATTGCTGTATAAATAAGCTCTTTACTTAATAAGTTAGTTGCCATTTTATCTAGAACAACAGCAGTATGCTTAAACTCAGACCCTTGAGATTTATGTATGGTCAAAACAAAAGCCGTTTCAATATTATTCGGAAGTCGATTTGCTAAAACCCATTTCTCTAAACTTGGGAAGTAAACCTCGAAAGGTATTAAATCACTTAAACCACGCTTGAAACAAATACCAATATCACCATTTGACAAACCTAATTGATAGTCATTATAGCTCATCATTACAGGGCGTCCAATGTACCAATCACCTTGCTTAATTTGTCGAGTTTTATTTAAAAAACGCTGTTCAATTTGACCATTTAAAGTGATTAACCCAAAATAAGAATAACGTATCGCTGTTAAAATTCGGTATTGATCAAAGGCATATACGACATTTAAAACTAAATCATGAGAAAATTCACTTTCCTCAAATTGTTGAATAACTTGAGTATAATTTTGAAAACCTAAAAATAGTTGATCATAATAATGGGTTAAATCTATAAAAGATGAAATATCTTCAGGTAAATATTCCAGCTGTAGTACATCTGACATCTCTGAACTTAACAACACATCTTGTAACTGACTTGCAGAAACAATATTTTGTTCAAAATCAGTTAAAACATGGGTGAGATCATGTTCTTTTTGAATAAATTTAGCCATCTCACCAATTAAAGCACCTTCTTTAAATCGACGACTTTTCACCAAATTCATTCGGTTCGCACTCAATACATTCATACTTTGTAAATCAGCTAAAATGTTACCAACTTCAACAGATGCAAGTTGTTGCGCATCTCCCAATAAAATCAAGCGTGCTTGATCTGGAATTGCGCAAAATAACATTGTTGCTAAATTTAAATCTAGCATTGATGCTTCATCCACAACAATCAAATCGTAGGGCAAAGGTTGTTTTGCACTAAATTTTGGTGTGTATGTATGCCCTAAACCTAATAGACGATGAATAGTAATGGGAGTGATTTCTTTTAAATCTTTATTCAAATAAGGTTCTAATTTAGGATCACTAAAAGAATTTTGTAATGCTTCTTTCATTCGCTGTGCAGCTTTACCAGTGGGTGCAGCCATCGCAATCCGTAAGTTTGGCTCTGCGCGATTAAGCACGGCAATAATGCGCGCCAATGTATATGTTTTACCCGTACCAGGTCCACCTGTAATAATGCTTAAACTATTTTTAACAACCGTATCTAAAGCTTGTTTTTGATGATGATCAGAAAATAATTCTTCACTGACCATGAAAGGAATTGAAGGAATATTCTGTTGCTTTAAACGAACAATCTGCTCAACCAAGGCTCGTTCTAAGGCCCAATAACGATATAAATAAAGATAGTTTTGATCATAAACAAAAGGGGCAACTTGTTGAGGTGAAACCTGTTTCTCTTCTAAAACTAAATTCCCTAAATAATCAATAGCCTCTAAATCAGCATCAATACAGCTATCACCTCGTGTTGTTGCTTCTAAAATTCGTTGCATGACATTTACAGATTGTTCATCTAATGTTCCTGCCGTATATGGTTTTTGATTGAGATAATTACTCCAAATACCAAACCATTCTGTAGATAGGCTTTCAGGTTGTTGCTTTAACGTTGTTCTCAGCTTTTCCACACATTTATCCTCAAAGTTATCCACAGACTAATTGATTGTATTTCTAATAGAAATTAGATTAATAAGGCTCTATCGATCTTTTGATCAAGAGCAAAATGCCCTAAAAGTGCATCCAGTCGTAAAATAAACTCCTCTTCAGGTTTCCAAAAATGATAACCATGAGATGTTTGACCATTCATTCCTCTTAAATATAGATATGAAGCTCCACCTAAATTAGTGTAAATATCATAATTTTCTAGTTGCACCGTTAAATAGCGATGTAAAGCAACTAAATAAAGCCCAGCTTGAAGCCAATAACTCGACTGAGACATATTTTCTTTAATTTTTTCTGGAAGATAGTGCCGATGATCTGTTCCTAAAAAGTTACTTTTATAATCTGCAATGTGATAACGCTGTCCATCAAAATAAACCAAATCGATAGAGCCTGTTAAATATCGTGCAGAATTTGCTTCGTTTAAATCAAGAATATGTATTCCGTAATCAGCAAAAAGCTGCTGAATTCGCTTCGTTGAAAGTACATGATCAGCCAAAGACAAATAGAATGGAAACTCAACCAAATGCTGTTCTATTTTGAGTTGTTTTAACTGGAAATTATTATGCAAAGGAGTTGCTAAAATCTCTTGTAACCAATGTATAACCAATTCTATGAGCTGCTTTTCGTTATGGTCTGGAAAATCTTGATTAAACTTTTCAAGTAATTCTGCCCATAAACTTGGATAATCATTTTTAAATCGACGATGAATTTCCAGATGCCACAATGATGTGTCTTGAAAATCAATATGCTCAAAAATTTCATGTAAGAAATTTCCAGCAACGGTGCCCATTGGAAACTTATATTTAATCCAATCTATAGCTTGATCAAGCTGGTCATCTTGCACAATCACATGATGTATCTCATCTTCTGCACTTTCAAATTTTTCAATTTGAGCCGTTAAAGCATCACTGGCTTGTTTACGACTTAAATGCTGTGAAAGCGCACTAAAGCTAGTTTTTGAACGTGGATAAAATCGCTGTTGTGGAAATGCTAATACATAAAGTTGTTGATACTCCGTTTGTTTAAATTTCAAAGCCATTGGACATTCTTTTAATGGAGCCTCATCAGTACTATATATATGCTGAAAAACTTGATCTCCTTGCCCTCGCCAAAAAGCCAAAGCTGTATCTGATTTTCCATCTAAATCACTGAGCATTGCATATACACGATAGCTTGCACGAGTAAGCGCGACATACCAAAGTCTATGCTGTTCTGCTTCAGCACGTTGTTGATGTTGCTGCTGTGCGACATCTGATATGAGTGTTTTATCATTGACTGCAACCACTCGATATTGTTCTTCTTGCTTTGTGACAGGATTAATTGCTACTTCTGTAGAAAAATTTAATGTTTTTCCTATTTCCTTAAAGCTTTTATCTGCACCTAATAAAAACACAATTTTATATTCTAGTCCTTTAGATTGATGAATTGTCATCAATTGAATACCAGCTTCATTAGATAGCTTCCGCTCTAATTCCCATTCTCTTTCACTTGGAAATTCTAATTGTTTTAAATACCAATGAAATAAAGTTTGCGCACCTTGATATTGTTCACTATGTTGACTCAAGACTTCAGTTAAGTGCCGTAAATTGACAACTGCTCGCTCATTATCTCGACTTTGATTTGCAACTATATTTTCCCAAACATGAAATAAATTTAATGCAAATTGCCATGCCGTTAAAAATCCTTTTTCTAACCATATTTCACGTATTTGATCAAAATCTGAAATAAATTGACTTAATCCTTCTGTTCTATTTTCTAATTCAATCAATTGTTTTAAATCAAAATTTAATAATCGGCTTAATAATGCCCGTTTAATTTTGGCTTCATCATAAGGACTCATGATTGCTGTTAAAAGTGCACCAATATCTTTTGCAATTTGACTATCGAAAATACTTTTTTTCGAAGGACGATTGACTCGAATCCCTAAGCGTTCCAATTCATATTGTACTTTATCTAGACCATCATGATTTTTAGATAAAACAGCAATATCGTCTTCAATAATTGCATGTTTTACCTCTTCTTTTTCTAGATATAACGTGCCCTCTATGCTTTGATTTATTAAATCACGAATTTTCCACGCAACTTGAAGTGCTTCATCCGATTTATTTTCCAACATAAGCCAACGTAATGGCAGGTGATTTTCTCCCTGCACATCAACTAATGGTGCATGTTGTCGTCCTGCTTCAACAGGTTGATAAAAAACATCCTCACCAAAATCGACTTTCCGTTGAAATAAAGCATCGACAACTTCAACCAGTTTTTCTGTCGATCGATGATTATATTTTAAACTATATTGTTGCCCATTTTTTACAAGTACATCTATTCTCGCTTTATTATACGTCAGCATATCACCACCACGAAAACCATAGATAGCTTGCTTGGGGTCACCGACCATGATCATACAACCTGCCATATAGCGCAGGGGGTCACGCCAAATACGTGCCAACATATCATCTTGATCTTGATTTGTATCTTGAAACTCATCAACTAAAATCAGTGGATATTTAGCCTGAACAAACTGAGCAAAGCGCTGTCCTTGAGTACCTTTTAGCGCTTCTGAAAGTGTTCTAATTTGTTGTGAAAATGTGGTTTCACCTTTTTGTTGTAATAATTGAGGTAAGCGTTTTTTGACGTGTTGCCCCAAATAAAATTTTAAGTAAGAATCAAGTAAATCTAGATCATTTTCTAACTGCTGTAACTTTTCAAAGAAGTTTCTTAATGCCGTAATGATTATATTTTGATTAAACTGATTTAATACATCATCAGCACATTTATTTAAAACTTTCTTCGTGCTTATCTCCGTGAGCTGTTTCAGTGTTGTGGCAAAATGTGATGCGAACAATGCATAACTACGCTGGGTTTTTAAAGCACTCAACCAATGGGGTAAATCTTGAGTTAAAACATGTTGAATTACATTATTTGATCGCCACTTTTTAGCAATAATTGAGTTATAACGTCCATTTTCTAAATAATATTCACTCAAGCTTTCTAAATGAGTTAAATCAAGTTCTAGCAATTCATCAATTGCAGCCTCAAATTGATCTAAGTTTAATTGAGGCGTTTGAATCTCCTGAAAATGAGCAGAGGAGAAATTCAGCGTATTTTCCACAATACCAATATATTGATCAACCGATTTTAGTTTTTGTTGAAGCAATAAATAATTCACTATATTTTGTGGCTGTGCCTGAATCCAGCCTCTTAATACATCATGAATTAACTGATAAGTATAACTTTTTGCATCATCTGTAATTTCAGCGAGTTCTATTTTCCCACTTTCAAAACTAAATTCACGTAAAATTTTCTGACTAAAACTATCTAAAGTTCCAACAAACAATTCATCTAGCTGATCTAGAACTAGTTTTAATCGCTCTTTTGCATAGTCAACTCGATGAATATAATCATGCAATATTTTTTTGAATAATGGATCTTTTTCGTGTGCAATATGTTGCTGAATATCAGTTTCGGTTTTATCTTGAAAAGCATCTAAAAAATTTAACGTTTCAACTAAACGTAAGCGAATTCGAACTTTCAATTCTGCAGCCGCCGCACGTGTAAAAGTGGTAGCAATGACCTGACTGGGTAAATATTGACTTAAAAAAATTCGAATCATCAAACTGGAAAGTGTATATGTTTTCCCAGTTCCTGCAGATGCTTCAATCCAGTGTAAACCTTCAAATTGCATGTCCTGAATAGGATCAAATGAAATAGCTTGATGATTAATCGTCATGGTTTAATCCTCAAGTACTTGCTGATGCAAAAAAATAGGCTGATAAAGGGAAAATGAAAACTGATCACATGCATTTTCTAATAATGCCAAGGCATCTTGCTCTTGTAAAATAAATTGCCAATCTCGGTGATATTTACTGGCTTCATTTGATCGGACATCAAAACCTGAAAATTGACCATTTTCATTCCAAACTTTTAAAATGTCATCCATATTCTGGAGAATCATCTGACCATTTTCATTACTTTGCCATTCAAGTACTTTGCCTTTTTCTATACATTTTAATATTAAGGCCGCAGGCAATACTAAAGGCTGTTGTTGCCCAAAATCCCAAGCATTAAACCAATCATTAAGCCATTGTCTTGCTTGATTTGAACTCACTTTGTGACATAAAATTGTTTGATCGCTAAAAATTACAACCCTTTGATGCTTACGTCCACCATCTCCTAAATTTGAATATGCCAACCATAATAAATATTCTAACCATACTTTAGCCCGTCTATTTGCTCGTGCACTTGAAGCCTGAATACTCACCCACTGTTCGACGCTATTTTTCGGTAAAACAACATTCATATGTAAGTGAGAATTTACTCGCCAAACTTGTCTTGTCGTTGCCGTTTCCTCTTTTGCATATTGCTGTAATCGTTGTTTTAGTTGTTCTTGTTCAAGTATGCCCTTTTGCCATGCACTTTCTTGAGTTTTACCAATTGGAAGCTGATCCATTAATAATTCTCGTGATAAATCTCCATCATGATGATGCAAAAAGTGTCGTAAAGCATAACGTCCTAAACCATCTAATAATAAAGGTTCAAAATCTGTAGGAATATCACTTGGACTTAAGTTTTGAATACCAAGGCTTTTTAAATATAACCGTGCAGGAAAGGTAATATCATTCATCCATTGCTGGCTATCTAGAACTTGAATTTCTTGATCCACTATTGGGTATGCTGTATTAACCCAACCATGACGATTGTCTTTTTTTGAACGAATTTGATTTGCCACTTTAAACCATTGATCGGGATAACGAATATCTTCCTGATATTCAAAACCTATAGGATCAAAGGGTTGTAAGCAATGTACATGATATAAATGCTGTAAATGTTTCGGTATAGATAAACCATGCACTGACACCATTTCAGCAATTGCTTTTACTGATTCATCATGAACCGAGACAATCAACGCTAAGTGCTGAATGAGCTCTTGAAGTACGCTTGATGGTTCACGTACTTCACCATCATTGACATCAAAACCATTATAAAAAAGCCATAGATTTTCTTGTGCTAATAACAACACATCCAAAAATGCACCTTGGTCATCTTCTAATCGAGAACGATCGCCCAATTGTGGTTTCAGAATATCCATTAAATCAAACGGTAAATTTACATTTCGATTTGGGAACTTTCCGCTATCTAAATTCAACATCACCACTAATTTGTAAGGCAACGGACGGATCTGTCCAATTTGGCTAAATGTAATTTGTCCTGTTGGTTCTGCTTGCTCTAACTGCGCATCAATCAGTTGATTTATTTCATCCATTAAATAAGGTAAAGGTAAATCTAACTTCTCCAAAGCATGCAGGTTATCTTCATCATAGAAGTTTGCCAAGGTCAGCATTCTTTCTTGTTTTTTGACAATTTTAAAAACTGAACTTAAAGCACTGACACCAGCATCCATAAATTCAGTAATATCTTTCATAAGCAACTTCAACCATTGCTCAACATGAATATTTTGCCCTAACTCATGCGCAATCATCCAATCACGGCGATTATCAAAATCATGATAAATTTGAATTAATTTAGCAATTAACTCAAAATCACTTGGCATCACTTGTGCAAAACTGAGTACATCATGAAATAATTTATGCTCTGGAATTGCAATTCCCAACGCCAAACGATCTAAAGCAAACTTAAAACTAAAACGATAATCTTGATCTTCTTGACTTAAACTTCTTTGCAAATGTGCTTCATCAAATCCTCGTTTAAATCCTGCATTCGTTAATAACTCAATCATTCGTCCAATACTGTTAATATCTAAATCATAACGAATCAAAGTTGCACTGAGACTTAGCCAATCTGCAAAAGCCTCTATATTAAAACGACCTTGTATTAGCTGAATACGACCAAGAACTGCTCGCCATGCATGACTGGCATCGAGTTGTGTCACACCCGCAATTTGAACTGGTAAGTAAATGGTATCTTGACTTAAACGCTGTTTAAATAATGGTTGTTCAGATCGTAAATTTCGTTCTCTCGGTGGTGGTGCAAATGTACTTCGAATTAAAGGTTCTAAACTTTTCAAGTTTGGACTAAGCACTAAAATATCACTCGGTTTACGTGGATTCTCAGGTGTGCTTTTAGATAGCCAATGAATGAGTTGATCTTTCAGCACCTCAAGTTGGCGCTGTGAAGAATGACAAACATGAATTTGTATTGAATCATCCTCTGGTTTTAGTAAGTAAGCATTTGGTTCTGGTTCAACCAAATATAAAATATCAGATTGAACTTTAGCCAATAGCGTATCTGTATCATCATTTACAAATAAATCTGCCCATACCCCTTCCTCTCCAGAGGATAAACCCGATAGCAACGAAAAATGATCACGCGCCTGTTTGCCTAATCGGGTTAAGAGTGGATGACGAGACTCTCTGTTCTGTGCATTAAAATTAAGAGTAAATTCTTCAAAGAATCTTTGAATCTCTGCATCTGTTGCCTTTGGATTTTTTTCAATAAATCTTTCTTTTACTCTGACGTCATAACGAATTTTCCATTTCGGATCTACACTGTCCGCCCAATATTCTTGAGATGGATTGTAATGAAAAATAAAAATATCAATATATTGCCCAAGTCTTCTCAGAAAATTTAATTGACTTGACGGAAGATCCAATAATGTAAAAACAACAAGTTTTTGCGGTAACTTTTTTACCCCCCTTGTTGGATTTTTCGGATCACCTAGCGTCTGCCAAAAAAGTTCATCAATTTCGACCATTTCTGTAAAATCTTGGTGAAAACCTTCTTGCCATAACCATCTTTGCCAAGCTTCTAATTCATAAGCTTGCTGTAAAACAAATGCTGAAACATCAGTTCCACTTTTAAAAAACATTTGTTCAATATCTAATACTTGATTATGTCCCCATTGATCTAACCAATTGGTTGAGCAATGGCACGTGCCTTCACATGCTTTTTGACAATGTCCTCTATACACCATGTAATTGGTGAATAATTTAGAAACTTGTTCTGCCACCCAATACAACATTCCTTGTTTTTTTAATTGTTTTTCTAGACTTTGATCTAAACGATCAGCACTGTCATAAATACGTTGAACAATTGGAAATAATGGATGATCTGATGACAAGGTATTTTCATCTTCTTGAATATATTCTTTCAGCGTTTGAAAGATTCGCCATTTCATAATAATTCGAGGAATATTGGCTTTACGAACTTTATCTTTATGCTTCTCTAAAACCCACTGATAGGCTGTCCATTGAAAGCCACGAATACGATGATGAAATACGGTATTGGCACTAATCCCTTTCTTTTCAGAAAGTTTCTGTGTCAGCCATGCTTCTACCGCAGGCGATGGAACAATAAAGTGCTGTGATTTTAAAACGTCAAATGGGTTCGATGTTGGTTTTTGAATCGTTGCTGACATTGCTTCTAAAAGCACATCAATGCGCTGACTCTGAATCACATGAATCCCCATCTACATTTTTCCTTTTTTCAGTTATCACATACAATTTATTAAGATTATTGACTATACTTCTATACTTGTCCATGTCACATTAATATGATGCTTAAGCATAAAACGCTTAGATTATGTTCACTTAAAGATCCTTTTAACGCCTAACGCAGATCAGTAATTATGGTATTTATATTATGAAAATAGACAATATTCCGACATCCATTGATCCGACGTTAAATTTAGAAAAAGTACGGGAAGAATGTCTTCAAACGGTAAAAAAACGAGCATATGTCTCTGCTGGCGCAGCAATTATTCCTGTACCATTTCTTGATGTCGTGATTGATGTCGGTATTCTTTCACAACTCATTCCTGAGATTAGTGCTCGTTTTGGCTTAGCGCCTGAACATATTAGTGTATATGATCCCGCAACTAAACAAGTGCATTGGGAAGAATTACGCAAACGCGGTTTTGAGTTTTCAGGGTTAGTTATTGCACGTACTGCTGTAAAGAAATCAATAAACAATGCCGCTGCTAAATATATTACTAAACAAGTGACTAAGTTTATCCCAATTGGGGGGCAGATGATTGCAGCAGGTTTAGGCTACTTTGTGATGAAAAAAGTGGCTGAAGCACATGTCAATGATTGTTATAAACTCGCTAAAAGCATTCAAAACAAACAGAATGCTCAAGATGCCAATATTTCGCTATAAGTATACCCATTAAAGGCAGATTACTCTGCCTTTAATTGTTTTAAAATTGCGCGTAAAACTTCCAGTCTCGCACCATGTTTATCATCTGTTGCGATAATATGCCAAGGTGCATAATTCGTACTGGTTCTAACAAACATATCTGCGGCGGCATTTAAATATTCATCCCAATGACTTCTGTTGCGCCAATCTTCTTCAGTAATTTTGAATTGCTTATGTGGTGTAATCTCTCTTTTTTTAAAACGTCGTTCTTGTTCATCTTTCGAAATAGCTAACCAGAGTTTAATGACAACCGTTTCATGCTGAGTTAAGTTTTTTTCAAAATTATTGATTTCATCGTATGCACGTTGCCATTCAACTTCACTTGCAAAACCTTCAATTCGTTCCACCAGAACTCGACCATACCAACTTCGATCAAAGATATTAATCTTTTCATCAGGCTGCAACTTCGTCCAAAACCGCCACAAATAAGGACGTGCTAACTCATGCTTTTCAGGCGCTGCAATGGTGTAAATTTCATATTCTCGCGGATCAAGTTTTTTAACAATTCGTTTAATTGACCCACCTTTTCCAGCAGCATCCATTCCCTCAAATAAAATCACCACATTACGTCGATCTAAACGTAGTGCATTCGCCACCTTTTTTGTCAGATTTTTTAATTCTTGTTTATAACTTGCTTTTTCTATTTTATCTGCTGTGAAATTGAGTAAAACTTCAGGAACTTTTGCCTGCTTCCACTTCCCTTTTGCTTTCGATAAGTGTTCAGGACAATGTTTTAATGCTCGAAGAATGTATTGCGCAAATTGTTGATCACGTTCTGCTTCATCTTCACAATCAATAATCTGCCAATCATTCGTAAAACGTTGTCTTAATTTTTGTAAGTTGTCATATTGCCGTTTATTACGCCAGTCTAAACCATGTAATTTATGCCAACGAACTTCACTTGGCTCCATGCTGTCTAACCGTTTTTGTAATGAATTCCAAGATAAATCAAACCAGATTTTAATCACATCAACATGATTATTTTTTAAATCTTGCTCAAATGTACGCATGCTTTCTACGTATTCATCGAATAATGTTTCATCCAGTGGCGAAGAAACATGCATTGCTGTAGAAAGCAAATCACTGTACCAATTCCCAAACATGACGACAATTTGCCCTTCCGCAGGAATTGATTTCGCATAAGGTTGCCAAAATAAGTTACGATCATTCACAATATTCGGTGCATCTGCTTTTACGCGTAAGTAACGCGGATCAACCCATTCTCGTAACTGCTTAACCGCTTCTCCTTTACCCGCCAACTCTATGCCACTTACAAGAATAACCAAGCTTTTTGCATTCGACTTTCCCTGTGATTGTAAAAGGTTATATTGTGCCTGTATTAAATCTACCGATAGTTGATCAACCGCCATCATTTTAAAATCACTTTTAGCCAAAGTCTTCTCTCTATTTCTTATCTATACTTTTGAGTATGCCTAAGTGATGCATGGTCGTAAATTTATTTTTTACACAAATTTAAACCATCGAATGACTATTTTTTATGCCAATTTACCCTATGACCCGTTAATTTCAATAAAATAGCCATAGCGAGTTTCAACAACTCGTCTTAAACTTCTCTCATCTTTTAATTTTTAGGGCAATCATGTCTAAGCTTGCGGTACTAGATGAACTATTAGAACAGTATTATCAACTAAAATATCATAATAATTCTGAACTTTTTCAGCGTTTACAAGAAGTTCAAGCATGGAAAAAAGCGCGTTTACAACGAACTCATGTCAAACTTTTTACTGACAAAAAAAATATATTAATGGCTGATTTTTTTGTGAATCGCTTATACGGTGGTCCCGATTTTGATTCCTTGGCAGAACAAATTTCACGTTTAACAAAATATGCGCATAAAGCTGAAGGTTTCATTCCTGACAATGCCATTAAAACAGGAAGTTTAGGGATTTCTCTTGCTATTTTCGCAGTACAGTTAGATGAAGATGTGGCTGATCAACTTCTCAAAGACTATCATCCTCATGAAATTATTAATGATGAAATGATGCGTCTCACTTATTTGAAACTTCAACAAAGTGAAGCGCGTTATAAACAACTAGATATGCTAGATGAGTTGGGCGGATATCTGGATAAATATTTACGCTCATTTATGGTGCAAACTGCTTTTAAAATGTGTAAAAATATCGCCATAAAGCACCACTTTGAAGTGATGTATGAGTTTATGCAGGAAGGTTTTTTAGCCATTAAACCCTTAAAGTCTGCAGAAAAATTTGTCCATGAATTTACAGCTTGCGAACGCCAAATTATTCATAAAGTACATTCTGGCTTTCCAACACCTTTTCAATAAACGAGAATTGTCATATTTAAAAAATAGAAAAATTAAATGTGTTTTTCCTGTATATTATGCCCATCAATTGCATGATGATTGCTGTACAACGACAAATAATATGTCATCATGCATGCACTATAAGATTAACCCTATTTTTTGTTAGGAGTGACTCCCATGTCGAATGAAATTCAGACGTCTACAACAACCCCGTCGGCACAAAACTCAGACAACGTGAGCCCTTTCTTAACCGAGCCTCTCCCTCAAGGCATCCCTCAAGGACAACAACAATCACTCGAACAACCTTTAACAGATACGCCTATCACTCATTCAATACCTAAATATAACCTTCCTCGTGGCGCCAATACTGGAAATGTGGGTTCAACGACTCACTTTGGTTATAAAACAATTAATAGCGAAGAAAAAGCACAAAAAGTTGCTGAAGTTTTTCATTCAGTTGCAAGTAAATACGACATTATGAATGACTTAATGTCTTTCGGAATTCACCGTCTATGGAAACGCTTTGCAATTAATATGTCAGGTGTGCGTCGTGGTCAGCATGTTCTTGATATTGCTGGCGGTACAGGTGATCTTGCAAAAGTATTTAGCCGTGAAGTTGGACCAACTGGCCATGTTGTCCTGTCCGATATCAATGAGTCTATGCTTAATGTTGGAAGAGATCGCCTGATTGATGCGGGCTGCACCAATGTTGATTATGTTTTAGCAAATGCTGAAACCTTGGAACCTTTTGCAGATAATAGTTTTGACTTAGTCACAATTAGCTTTGGTCTTCGTAATGTCACCGATAAAGATGCCGCACTTGAAGCCATGTATCGCGTTCTTAAACCAGGCGGTCGGTTACTTATACTCGAATTTTCTAAACCTGTTTTTGAACCTTTTTCTAAACTTTATGACTTATATTCATTTACGGCATTACCAATCATGGGGAAAATTATTGCCAATGATGCAGAAAGTTATAAGTATTTAGCAGAATCAATTCGTATGCATCCAGACCAAAGAACATTAAAAGGGATGATGGAACATGCGGGTTTCCAAAATTGTGATTACCATAACTTAACCGGTGGTATTGTCGCAGTTCACCGTGGTTTTAAACTTTAAGGTTATTCTCATGTGGTCGATTCTCGCGCTTGGTGTAGCTGAACGATTAATTAATCATTTCATTGATTTAGATACAGTTACTCGTATTCAATTAAATGAATTGAAAGGTAAACTTCTTCGCGTTGTAATAGATTCACCACAGCTGTCAGTTGACGTATTTTTTGATGATCAAAAATTACGTCTTGAAGCAACAGCAACTGGTCAATCTCAAAGTTCATCTATTTTTGAACAACGACCCTTCGAACAAGAAAATCAAGCTACCAAAGCAACAACAATATTACATGTTCAAAATATCATTGAACTGATCAAACTCTTATTTGCTCAAGACGTTGGCAATATTCCACTTCAAGGTGATTATCATTTATTGCAAGATATTCAACGTATTATGAACCAAGTTGAACCAGATCTTGCTGCTCACTTATCTCCTTGGATTGGTCCAGCGCTTGCACATGAAATTGGTAAAATTCAACATGCTCCACAGCATATAAAGCGCAATATACGCAGTTATCTTTTTTTTGCTGAAGATGCACTCAAAGAAGATACTGGAATATTTGCACCACGCTGGCAGATGGATGATTTGATCCAAGACACTCGAACTTTCAATCAAAACTTAGATCGAGCTGAAGCTAAAATTCAGCAGATCAAAGCAAAAATTGAAGCACGACAAAAAATAACTTAAAATTAGGTAAATATTTATATGATTCCGCATGTTTCACGTTTATTCGAACTTTGGCGTATTGCTGCGCACTATAGACTCGACACGTTGTTTCCTGCTGAAGAATTACCTGAAAAAGCTCGCCATGCTTTAAGCATTATTCGAATGCACCCTGCTGCATGGTCGAGCAAAGAACGTAAAAATCCACTAAAGTTAAAACAAGCTTTAGAGGATATGGGCCCTTTAGCTATTAAACTTGGCCAATTACTTTCTACACGTCGAGATTTAATTCCACCTGAAATATTACAGCAACTGGTTCTACTCCAAGATCGTGTAAAGCCTTTTGACTCAGGAATTGCAAAAACAAGAATTCAAGAATCTCTTAAAGCTGATATTTCGACGTTATTTTCTCGCTTTGACGAACAACCTCTTGCTGCTGCCTCAATTGCTCAAGTTCATACTGCAGCATTAAATGATGGTCGTGAAGTAATTGTTAAAGTTACCCGTCCAAATATACGAGCTCAAATTTTACAAGATTTTGAAATTTTAGAATGGTTAGGTCATAAACTAGAAAAACGTTTAGAAGCAGCTAGAGCATTACATCTCACTGAAATTATTCAAGATTATCGCCAAATCATACTTAAAGAACTTGATTTAACTCTAGAAGCAGATAACACCTGCCGAATGCGTCATCACTTTACTGGTTCAAGCATGATGTATGTGCCTGAAGTCTATATGGACAGTAAAGATGTGATGGTTGCTGAACGTATTACTGGTGTCCCTATTTCAGATACAGAAACGTTTGATCGTCTTGGGATGGATCGTGCTGATCTTGCACGTAAAGGTTTAACGATCTTCTTTACACAAGTATTTCGAGATAACTTTTTCCATGCAGATATGCATCCTGGAAATGTCTTTGTAGAAACCATTAATCCAAGTAATCCCCGCTTTATCGCACTTGACTGCGCCATTATGGGTGAACTCTCTAAACATGATCAAATGACCGTAGCACGTATGTTATTGTCTGTTATGAATAGTGATTTCATGCAACTTATTCAAGTTGTGCATCAAGCAGGATGGATTCCACCTGGAACAGATCAAGATGCACTTGCACGTGAAATGCGAAGAACTGTTGGTCCAATGGTTTCTAAGCCTATGCACGAATTAGACTTTGCAGGTATTTTACTTGAAGTCATGGATATTGCTCGTCGCTTCCATTTAGAAATACCACCTCAACTCATGCTACTACTGAAAACCTTAGTACATGTTGAGGGATTAGGAACAGATTTATACCCAGAACTTGATATTTGGAGCTTAGCAAAACCAATCTTAACTGATTGGATAAAAGCCCAAATGAACCCTCAAAAGAACCTAAAAGAATTAGGTCAAAAAATTCCAGATTTACTTTTAGGTGCCCAAGATTTCCCAAGTCTGCTGATTGATAGTTTAAATGGATTAAAAAATCAATCACTTTGGCATTCAAAACAAATTAATGAACTGCAAAGTATTCGCCTTGAAATGGAAAATCAACATAAACGTAGTTGGATTTTTGGTAGTTTTATCGCCATTTTTCTTGCTATCGCAGTGATTGCGCCTTGGTATATTTCCATTATTCTCATCATAATTTCTGGCATTCTTGCAATTTGGCGTATCTCGAAATAAGCTATTCTGAATCAAAAACCAGCAACCTTGCTGGTTTTTTTAATCACTCAAAATAAAATATCCATAAGATGACCAATAAGTCATGTGATGGTTCTTATCGCCATTGTTGTATGAAATGACTGATTTAAAATAAAAATACATTAAAATTCGTTTAGACTATTATGACGCAAATTCTTAAAAAACATGCTCCATCGTTAAATATTCGCGCAGGTCATTTAGCGAAACAACTCATTCAAAAAGAAGGATTAAATGCAGCTCAAGTGGATATTGTACCTGGTGCAGCAGGCGGTCCCAAAGGTTTAGGCATACAAGGTTTGGATCAAGCTATTTTCGGTGATTTTTTTATTCAAGCACACCAACGTCGTATGTTAATTGGTTCATCGATTGGAAGTTGGCGTTTTGCAAGCATTCTCGCTTGGGGTGCCAAAGAAGGGACTGAAAAACTTGCTCAACTTTATACCCATCTACATTTTCATAAAAAAATGACACGTCATGACGTAGGTAATATCTGTCGAGATATGTTGACCGATTTAATACAAGGAAAAGAACAACAATTAATTGCTCACCCAGACTATCATTTAACGATACTTTCCATAAAAGCAAATCATATTTTTCAAAGTGATAAAACGCTCCCTTTACTAACGTCTGTCATGGGTATTGTTGGCAGTAATGCCATTGCACGAAAACACAATCGCTTATTTATGCAACGTGTTATTAGTCAACCTCATACACATCAACAATTTAGAGTTGATGATGAATTCACCACATTATATCAATCACTGACTGAACAAAATATTATTCCGTGGCTTATGGCTTCAGCATCTATTCCGCTTGTCATGCCTGCTGTACAAGATATTCCAGATGCTCCACAAGGCAGTTATCGTGATGGTGGTCTGATTGATTATCATATTGACCTTCCCTTTAAAAGCAAAGGTATTGTGTTATATCCCCATTTTACAGATCACATTACACCAGGCTGGTTTGATAAAATACTAAAAAAACGTCGAGCTAATCCTGAAAATCAAGCACGAACATTATTACTTTCCCCTTCTCAAGAATATTTACAAAATTTACCATTAGGGCGTTTACCCGATCGTAAAGATTTTACCTTGAAAGGTTTAGACCAAAATCAGCGCATAAAATTATGGAATCAATGCGTCTCTGAAAGCCATCGCATGGGAGATGAGTTTTTAGAAATGGTCGAAAAACAAAACTTTTCCGCACATATGCAAGATCTATAACGATTCAAACTGAATCACATCAAATTGTTGTATCGCACAAAAGTTAAAAGAAAATCTTCTTTATTTAATTATAGTGCTCCAATGATGGTGTAAGATCCCGTTTTAAATCATAATAAAAATAGATCAAGATTTATTTCCTTCTTAGGAGATGAATACCGTACACTATGGAACCTATACGATTTACGTATAGGTAATTTTTTAAATAATTTTGGTGAAATACTCATGAATAATGTGCAATGGCTCGATGAAGTAAAATTTAACGAACAAGGTTTAGTTCCTGCCATTGCTCAACATCATCAAACAGGTCGAGTTTTAATGGTTGCTTGGATGAACCGAGAAGCATTAGCACTCACCGCAGAAAAAAATCAAGCAGTATACTTTTCTCGCTCTCGTAATAAATTATGGCATAAAGGTGAAGAATCTGGTCACTTTCAAACTGTCCATGAAATTCGCCTTGATTGTGATGCTGATGTCATCATTCTACAAATTGAACAACATGGTGGAATTGCTTGTCATACTGGTCGTGAGTCTTGCTTTTATCGTAAGTTGACTGCACATGGTTGGGAAATTGTTGATGTACAATTGAAAGATCCAAATCAAATTTATGGCGAAAAATCCAACAACCCACACACCATTGCCATGAATGCATCCACCGCCCAATCTGAACAAGTTGAAGTATTGTCATATTTAGGCGAGATGATGAGTGAACGCAAAAAAGCCGACCCAGACTCATCTTATGTGGCAAAGTTGTATCATCAAGGCTTAAATAAAATATTAGAAAAAATTGGTGAAGAAAGCATCGAAACGATTCTTGCTGCCAAAGAATTTAAATCTGAAATAACTGAAGATCATAAAAATGATTTAATTTATGAAGTCAGTGATCTTTGGTTCCATACCATTGTCATGCTTGGATATTTTGATTTAGAACCACAACTGGTTTTAAATGAACTCGCGCGTAGACAAGGTTTATCGGGCTTAATTGAAAAAGCAAACCGACAACAACAATAAATGATGAACTCATCTGTATCTGATATGCAAAAACCTAAAGCAACCTATGAACAAGCAACAGCAATAGATAATGCTCGTTTAGGGCAATCCTTTAAAGTGATTGCCTATGCAGGTACAGGTAAAACAACCACCCTGCAAATGATTAGTGATGCCATGCCGCAGCGACGTGGCATGTATCTTGCGTTTAATAAAGCAATTGCTGCTGAAGCGCAAAGTAAATTTCATCGTCAGGTCGATTGTCGAACGTTCCATTCCCTCGCATTTAGAAGTGTTCCACGTGGAGTAACCGATAAACTTCGCTTACCACGGTTAAGTCCAAGTTTCCTTGCCAAAGAATATCGATTAACACCAATTACGCTAAGACGCATGATGGGTGGTCGCTATGAAAAATATGTATTAATGCCTTCTCGGTTAGCCAGTTTAGTTGCAAATTCTGTGAGCTATTTCTGTTCAACAAGCTCACAATATCCTGCACCTAGACATTTACAAGCCCCCAATTGGCTACACCCAGATGATATTACAGCATTACAATCACATCTATATCCTGCCATTGAACGGCGTTGGTTAGAATCGATTGATCCTCAGCATCAAGCAGGAATTGGGCATGATATTTATTTAAAACTTTGGGCTTTATCTGAACCGAATATTCCAGCAGATTATATTTTATTTGATGAAGCTCAAGATGCTGACCCCCTCATGTTAGGCATCTTACTCAAACAAAAAAATGCTCAAGTTATTTATGTGGGTGATGCCCATCAACAAATTTACGCGTGGCGCGGAGCGATCAATGCCATGCAACAACTTCCCTTACCTGAGTCAAGATTAACCACTTCATTTCGGTTTGGTGAAGAAATTGCACTCAATGCGAATGCCATTTTAGGTGCTTTACATGAGACTGTTCCACTCCTCGGAAACCCAGATTTAAACTCAAAAGTTGTCAATAAACCTCACACTAAACTGCGTGATGCGATTTTATGTCGAACCAATGCACGCGCAATGGAGCTTCTTTTAGCAGGTTTAGTTCATGGTGACAAAGTCAGCCTGCAAGCAGACCATGTTCGATTAAATCGTTTTGTCGATGCAGCAAGCATGCTCAAGCAAGGAAAGCGAGTCACCGATGTTCCTGAACTGGCTTGGTTTAATTCTTGGCATGATGTTCATGAATACTGTGAAACCAATGAAGGAAGTGATATTAAACCTTTAGTTAAATTGGTTGATGATCATGGTACAGATCCACTCAAAAAAGCACTCGCAAAGATCACACCACTCGAACATGCCGACTATATTATTTCAACTGCACATAAAGCCAAAGGTTTAGAATGGAATCGTGTTCATATTGAAGATGACTACCAATTTAAATTAAACGAAAAGGATTTTAAAATTAGCGATGAAGAGTTACGACTCTTATATGTAGCCTGTACGCGTGCGAAGTTAAGTTTAAATATTCATCATATATATGATTTAATGCAACAGTTAAAACAAAAAATGCCTGTCTCTTTAAGAAAACCTATTAAATGATTTTTTGTTTTTCGAACATGTTCATACCAATGAAACATCTACACATTCATGCACATAAAACATGAATTTCCACAAAAAAGAGTTTTAAATATTACTAGCGTTGAAGCTCTCTTGACAGCGGTTTAAAATAATTTAAACACAGTACAATCACCTGAACAGATTACACTTCTTTATTAACATCAACGTTCTTTTCACAAAAGAAGCGACATGCTTCGTAGCTTTTTTGTTACATTTATTAACACCAATCTTGATGTTATTTCAATAATTTTTAGGCATTTCAATATCCTAAGATCTTCAAAGAAAACATATAATATATAAAACATGCATAAAATGATTGATGTTCAGTCTATGCTGTAATATGATCGATTTTATTTGTGATTTTTTAATTAAAATCGGAAATTACTATCGAATGACAAATTACGCAATGTAATTTAATCTTCATGCAATCTGAACATATAGTCGCTTTCAAAATTGAATCTTTGGACTCCTCTTTGCCGTCCTTAAATTATTGAAAGATTTAGATTTACTTAGGTTTTAAACCTATTTACAACAATGGATACGAGTGTGCTACCGATTATTATATTGTTACCGCTAGTCCTTGGCACAATACTTATCTCGTGGCTGAAAAAGTTCTCACGCGGGGTAATCGCCTTTGGCGCTATTGGAGTCAGCTTAACAAGTTTTATCTTGTTACTGACTCAGGCAACAGACGTATTTAAAGGCTCTACGCTTTTAGAAAGCTGGTCTTGGCTTCCGCAGTTAGGTATTGATTTAAGTTTCCGCTTAGATGCATTAGGCTTAATATTCTCATTGCTAATTACTGGAATTGGCACACTCATTTATATCTACGCTTATTATTATTTAAGCCCCAAAAATTCATTAAGTAAATTATACTTTTTGCTCATGCTGTTTATGGCAGCCATGTTGGGTATTTCCCTGTCTAATAACTTAATTATTTTGCTCGTTTTTTGGGAGCTCACCAGTATTTCCTCATTTTTACTTGTAGGGTACTGGAGCAATTACGATGCAGCCCAACGGGGCTCTCGTATGGCTTTAACCATTACAGGTATGGGGGGGTTATCCATGCTGGGTGGTTTTATTTTATTAGGACAAATCACGGGCACATTCCAAATTGATCAAATCACTGGAATGGCAGACCAAATACAAAATAGCCCATTATTTGTTCCCGCTTTACTCATGATTTTACTTGGTGCATTCACCAAAAGTGCTCAATTCCCATTCCACTTTTGGCTTCCAAATGCGATGGCAGCGCCAACACCTGTTTCTGCCTATTTACACTCAGCCACCATGGTCAAAGCAGGAATTTTCTTATTAGCAAGATTGTTGCCTATTTTTGTTGGCTCAATGGTTTACCATAATCTTGTTACTTTTATTGGGTTATTTACTTTATGTATGGCTGCCTTTTTTGCCATCTTTAAAGAAGATTTAAAAGGACTTTTAGCTTATTCAACTATTAGCCATTTAGGTTTAATTGTTTGTTTATTGGGCATAGGTTCTCCACTTGCTGTCGCAGCTGCAATTTTTCATATTATCAACCATGCAACCTTTAAAGCTGCTTTATTCATGATTGCAGGCATTATCGATCATGAATCTGGCACACGAGATTTACGAAAGCTCAGCGGCTTATGGCAATTACTCCCATTTACTGCAACACTGACCATGATCACCGCTGCCTCAATGGCGGGTGTTCCATTCACAAATGGTTTCTTATCTAAAGAAATGTTCTTTACAGAACTTTTAGCAGATCTCTATGGTCCTGTCATGGTGCTCTCAGCTATTGTTGCGACATTGGCTGGTATATTTGCTGTTACGTACTCTATTCGCTTAGTCCATGGGGTATTTTTTGATGGCCCAGTTGGCAAAAATGTTCCAAATAAAAATGCTCACGAACCCGTTTTCGGTATGCGTGCACCTGCAACTATATTGGCAATTTTATGTATTTTAGTCGGTATATTTCCAGCTTTATTGATCGAACCAATTATTAATGCAGGAATGCAATCAAGCACACAAATTAAGCATCTTGAAAGTGTACACCTCGCAATTTGGCATGGTTTTAATGCACCATTAATCATGAGCATGATTGCCCTATTCGGTGGAGGTCTCTTCTATTTTGCATTGGCCAAAAATGGTCGAATTCGCCATATAGATTTAGACCCTTATTTTGGAAAACTACAAGGTAAAGTATTATTTGAGTCTCTGCTTAAAAGCTTGCTTATACACTCTCGTAAATTCAAACGCTTTACAGAAAATGGAAAACTTCAAAGTTATTTAATTTGGATTATTTTATTTAGCATTGCTGTTGTAGCGGTACCATTAGCAAGCCCTGATCTCACGACAGGTACACGAGAACTGACTCATGCCCCAGCCATTGCCATTGTACTTTGGTTACTGTTATTTTCATCATGCTGGATGATGCTCTGGTTCCATCATGAACGAATCAAAGCAGTCTTAATTAGTGGTGCTGTAGGCCTTGTTGTTACCATGGTCTTTATTTGCTTCTCTGCACCAGATTTAGCATTAACCCAAATTACAGTAGATGTTGTAACAACAGTCTTATTATTAATGAGCTTATCACTTTTACCTCAGCTCACGCCTTATGAGTCAAGTGTTACACGTCGTTGGCGAGATGCCATTATTGCGATTGGATCTGGTTTAGGAATTGCTTGGATCACATGGTTAATTTTAACCCGAGATCATAATTCAATCTCTTGGTTCTTCATGCAGCAAGCCATTCCTTTAGGTGGTGGCAGTAATGTTGTTAACGTGATCTTAGTTGACTTCCGTGGTTTTGATACCTTTGGTGAAATCACTGTTTTAGGCATTGCTGCTATTGGAGCACTTTGTTTAATGGATGGTATGCGCGCACACGGCACAACCATGACACAAGGGCTTGCATATCGCTTTAATCCCTCTCCATTAATGTTCCGTATTACATCTTCTTGGATTCTACCTCTGGCTCTTGTTGTTAGCCTATATATCTTTTTACGAGGACATAACTTACCTGGTGGTGGGTTTATTGCAGGTTTAATTACTTCTTCAGCGTTAATTATCCAATATATCGCAATTGGTCAAGACCAAACTGAAAGAATGCTTAAAGCAAAATCAGGTCGCCTCTATGAAATATGGATTGGAGTCGGACTTGTCATTGCAGGACTCACAGGTGTTGCATCTTGGTTCTGGGGTCGCCCATTCCTCACCAGTGCACATATTTATGTTTCACCGCCAATTCTCGGAGAAATGCATTTAGCTTCAGCAGCACTCTTTGATGCAGGTGTCTATATTACGGTGGTCGGTGCTGCTATGTTAATGATTTCGGTATTGGGTGATTCACGCCATTCAACCATGTCCGGTCCAGTACCGAAGGAGTAATCATGATTAGTTTAGAATTTTTACTCACCTCGGCAATTGGATTGCTCGTTGCAACAGGAATTTACTTGATCCTTCGTGCACGTACATTTCCTGTTGTTTTAGGCTTAGCGATGATTGGTTATGCCGTGAATTTATTCTTATTTGCAATGGGAAGAATTCATGTTAACGCTCCTGCTATTTTAACAGAAACAGCAAGAACAACTGATCCACTCCCACAAGCTTTAGTACTCACTGCCATTGTTATTGGTTTTGCAACAACCGCATTTATTGTCCAACTTGCACTACGTACACGTTATGAAATAGGGACAGATCATGTTGACTCAAAAGAAGAAATGCCTCCAATTGATCCACGTGAGGATGAGCCATAATGAATGACTTCTTCCATTTTTGGATTCAACATACCCCTATTTTTAGTATTTTAATTCCTGCATTTACAGCATTTATTTTAGTGCTTTTAGGCAATCCTGGCTCTGGTTCTTTAGCACATGACTGGCGCCAACCTTGGCGACGTGGAATTAGCTATCTCTCTTCTTTTTTAGGCTTAACAACCGCAATTATCTATTTAATTTTTGCGAGTAGTGGGCAAATCACAACCTATAGCTTAAGTGAATGGTCCGCGCCATTTGGTATTGTTCTAGTTCTAGACCGACTCTCCGCATTTATGCTGGTCTTAACCTATACGCTCAGCGTACCTGTCATGTGGTTTGCCAGCAAAGAATGGGATGAACGAGGTCGCTATTTCCATGCCATGATGCATTTTTTACTCATGGGACTTTGCGGTGCATTTCTCACTGGAGACTTATTTAACTTATTTGTCTTCTTTGAAATTTTATTGATGGCATCGTATGTTTTATTACTGCATGGTCAAGGTAAAGCACGTTTTCAATTAGGCATTCACTACGTTACGATAAATTTATTTGCCTCTGCCCTATTCTTAATTGGGCTGGGTATGATTTATGGTAGTGTGGGCAGTTTAAACATGGCAGATGTTGCCCGCTTAATTCCATTACTTGAAGCAGATCAACATCGACTTGCAGTTGCTGGTGGACTTTTATTATTTGTTGTTTTTGCCATTAAATCAGCAATGCTTCCCGTTGGATTTTGGCTACCCAAGACCTATGCTGTTGCAGCAACACCTATTGCTGCGATTTTTACCATTATGACCAAAGTTGGTATTTATTCTATTTTACGCATCAATGGTACAGTCTTTGATGATCCTATGAGTAAAGCTATTCTACAAAACTGGCTACTTCCACTAGGAATCATCACATCTTTATATGGTGTCATTGGTGCAATGGGATCCGAACGATTACGTCGTTTTGTCGGATTTATGATTCTTTCTTCCATTGGTACTATTTTAATTTCTATTTCACTATTTAATACTCAAGCATGGGCAGCGGCATTATATTACTTAGTTCATAGTACCATTATTGGTGCAGCATTCTATATTCTATGTGGTTGGATTACCTCTCAACGAGGTGTATTTAAAGATCAGCTACAAGTTGCACCACAAATGAAACAACATACTGTCGTTTCTATTGTTTTCTTTCTAATTGCACTCATGATGGCTGGTCTGCCACCATTTAGTGGCTTCTTTGGTAAAGTTTTAATTCTTCAAGCGACAGCCCATTCACCTTATCAAATCCTGATCATTATTGTTGTATTGCTGGTGAGCTTACTCAGTATCATTGCATTTACCCGTGTAGGTTTTATTCTTTTTTGGCGCGCAACACGTCCTGAAGAAAACCCAGAATCTGAAGAATATAAACGCTATCAAATGCTTCCAGCACATGCACCAAAGCGTAATGATAAAGTTATTTATATTCTTTTAAGTGGCTTGATTATTTATGTTATTTGTTCAAATCCTGTCTATCAATATGTATATGCGACTGCTGAACAAATGCAAAACAATACGCTTTATAATGAAATTTTGCTCAAAGCAGATGAACAAGGCAATGTCATTAGCGTGCAACCATTTGATCCAGAATATCTTCCAGAAACAAAATATGGTGGCGAAACTGTCGATCCAAATGCACATCTTATTCCTTATCTGATTGCACCAGATACTTTATCTGGCGAACATATTTCAGATTATAAACTTCAACAAATTCAGCAACAGCATGCAGATAGTGAAGAAAATACTGAACTAAAACCAGCGGAGGGACCATAACATGTCTAAACAATCGTTGTGGGATAAATGGCTCCCCCACCCTTTTGTTTCTGTACTTGTGGGCTTGAGTTGGTTAATGCTCGCTCATAGTGCAGATGCAGCGTCTTTAACCATGGCATTGTTCTTGGCTATTTTCATTCCAAAACTCATTCAACCATTTATTGATCGAACTCCCAATATCAACTGGATTGAAGCCTCTAAACTTTTTTTCGTGGTTTTTTGGGATATCATTATTGCAAATATCAACGTTGCAAAACTGGTACTCGGCCCTACTCATAAATTACAACCCAAATGGTTTCGTGTTCCACTAGAAACCCAACATGAAGAAGTGAATACGCTTCTTGCAATGATCATTACCACAACACCAGGAACAGTATCTGCAGGTATTGATCAAGATCGTGGTGATATTCTAGTTCATGCGTTAAATACAAATGATATCAATGAAGAAATTCTATTGATCAAAGTTCGCTATGAAAAACCCTTAATGAATATTTTCGGTGTAAAAGCAGGAGCACAGTCATGAGCATACTTCCTTACGCATTAGGTATTTGTACATTTGCGATTACGATTTCAATGCTGCTGTGCTTAATTCGACTCATCATAGGACCTTCAATTGTTGATCGACTATTGGCGCTAGATACCTTATTTCTGAATGCAATTTGCTTGATCGTGGTGCTTGGAATTTATTGGGCAAGTACTTCAATGTTTGAAAGTGCTTTATTGGTTGCAATGCTTGGTTTTGTTTCAACAGCCGCATTAGCGCGTTATTTCACCACTGGTCATGTGATTGATTAGGAGTTAGGCAATGCAAATAACCATGGAAATTTTAGTTTCGATTTTCCTAATTATTGGTTCATTCTTTATTCTGGTCGGTGGTATTGGGATGATCCGTTTACCTGACCTATTTATGCGACTCCATGCGCCAACTAAATCAAGTACTTTAGGTTTAGGAAGTTTTTTATTGGCTGCAATTATATATTCTGCTTTTCACGGACGCTTTGGTTTTGCAGAAATTTTAATTACACTTTTTGCATTTATCACAGCACCTGTATCTGCAAATTTAATTGCACAAGCGGCTTTACATTTACGCTTACGTTCTATGAGTGGAGACGTTCCTGAAGCATTAAATCGCCCACTGCCATGGCAACGCACACGTCGACGTGCATTTTACTCAAAAAGCAAATCAACCAAAGATGATCTTCTTTAATGAAGATCATCTCGTATTTAAATACAATATAAATATCATGACTAAAATCGTAACTCCGCGATGTAAATATAAGACTTTTTGCTTAATTTCTTTTAAAGCTGCTTTATCCTTATCTTCATATTTAAATATCCATTTTGTATTTCATATGTTCAATCGCAATTTTTAAAATAAAAAAGCCACCCGAAGGTGGCATTTTTAAGAATAATCAACATTATTCTTGATCTGTTTTTTCCTCACTAGGAGGTAAATCTTTGACTGCTTCAGCAATTAAACCAAACATATAATTACCATATGCATTGGTTTTATCATAATGGAACCGCAAGCGCGGTGTAATGCGTGTTTTAATACTGCGACTTAATTCATGACGTAAGAAACCAGAAGCTTTATTTAATACATCTAAAGTTTCTTTATTTGCCACTTCACTTTGTTCATCGCCTAATTCACGCCCCATCACAGTTACATAAACGTCAGCATAACCTAAATCAGGGCTAACTTTAACTGCTGAAATGGTGACTAAACCACCTAAGCGAGGATCTTTCAGCTCTTGACGAATCAGTTCAGATAATTCTCTCTGAACTGAATCGGCCATACGCTTAAGACGTTGACTACCCGCCATTAAAGACTCCGTTTAATGAGTTGAACATCATAGACTTCAATTTTATCAAGTGCTTTGATGTCATTATAACCTTTAACTGCAAGACCACATTCCATACCAGCACGAACATCTTCAACCACTTCTTTATAGCGGCGTAAAGATTCAAGTTCACCTTGGAATACCACCACATCATCACGTAATACACGAATTGGCTTATTACGATGTAATACACCCTCAAGTACCATACAACCAGCTGCTGCACCAAACTTACTTGAATGGAATACTTCACGGACTTGAGCAACACCAAGAATTGTTTCACGATGTTCTGGCGCAAGCTTACCGCTCATTGCTGCTTTTACATCATCAATTAATTGATAAATAATGCTGTAGTAACGAATATCAATACCGTCTGCATCGGCTTTTTGACGTGCTGCAGTATCTGCACGAACGTTAAAGCCCAGAAGAACAGCTTCAGAAGATTCTGCAAGTGTTACATCAGATTCTGTAATTGCTCCAACACCTGAACCAATGACACGAACACCAACTTCATCTGTTGCTAAATCAGCAAGTGCAACATGTAATGCTTCCAAGGTACCACGTACATCAGTTTTAAGCACCACATTCACAATAGGCACATCTTTTTTGCCCATAGAAGCCATGATGTTTTCTAAACGCATTGCACTTTGACGTTCAAGACGTTTTTGACGTTCACGATCCATACGAGCATCGGCAACTTCACGTGCCTTTTTCTCATCGTTCACAACAAGAACTTCATCACCCGCCATAGGAGCTTCAGGTAAACCTAAAATTTCAACTGGAATTGAAGGTCCCGCAGATTGAATACGTTGACCATTTTCATCAGTCATTGCACGAACACGGCCATAAGATGCGCCTGCAAGAACAAGATCACCTACTTTTAATGTACCATTTTGAACAAGAATTGATGTTACCGCACCACGGCCTTTATCAACTCGAGCTTCAATAACAACACCTTGCGCTGCACCTTCTTCAGAAGCTTTCAATTCTAACATTTCAGCTTGAATTGAAATAAGATCTAGAAGTTCATCAATTCCTGCGCCTGAATGTGCAGAAACCATGGCAACTGGTACATCACCGCCCCATTGCTCAGGAACGATTTCTTTTGTAGTTAATTCATTCAATACGCGATCTGGATCAGCTGACTCTTTATCCATCTTGTTGATTGCAACAATAATTGGTGTACCAGCCGCACGTGCGTGATCAATTGCTTCAGCAGTTTGTGGCATAACACCATCATCTGCAGCAACAACTAGAACTACAATATCCGTTGCTTTCGCACCACGTGAACGCATTGCTGTGAAAGCTGCATGTCCTGGTGTATCTAAGAAAGTAATAATGCCTTTCTCAGTTTTAACATGATATGCACCAATGTGCTGCGTAATACCACCAGCCTCACCTTGAGCAACTTTAGCACGACGGATACGGTCAAGAAGTGAAGTTTTACCATGGTCAACGTGACCCATAATTGTCACAACAGGTGGACGTGTAGATTGTGCACCACGCGCTTCTTCTGCTGCTTCAAGTAAATTATCTTCTGCTTGTGTATCTGAAACCAATACTGGGTTATGCCCCATTTCTTCAACAATTAGTGCAGCAACCTCTTGATCAATTGCTTGATCTTGAGTCACTAACTCACCCATTTTCATCAGTGATTTAATAACTTCACGAACTTTAATTGCCATTTTTGCAGCCAAATCTGCAACGACAATTGTTGTACCGATTTCAACATCATAAACTTGTTTTTTAACTGGTTTTTCAAAGCCATGCTTGTTCGCCTGACTCGTTTTTAAACCACGTTTATGTTGGTTTTGATTAAATGATTGCTCTTCTTGACCACGACGACCACCTTTTTTCGGTGAGCGAGTATTATTCGTGTTTGTACCACGTTTAATTTCACGGTCTTCTTTTGCAAATGAATCTTCATATGCTTGACCAACAAGTCCAGCCGCAAGTGGAGAATCATCAACAACACGAATAGTTGCTGTCGCATCATCAGAAGAATATTTAGATGCCATTTGACGCATTTGTTCAAGCGTACGTTGCTGAGCTTCTTCAGCAGCCTTACGACGTACTGTTTCTTCAGTTGCTTTTAATTGCGCTGCTTGAGCTTCACGGGCACGTTTTTGTTCTGCTGTTTCAACTACTTTCACTTGTGGTTTAGTAATTGGTTTATTGGTTGATTTTTTCTTCACAACAACCGCAGCTTTAGGAACTTCTTGCTTAGCCGTTTCTTGCTTTGCAGCTGCACGCATTGCTTCTAATGCCTTACTAGCACCTGATGATTGAGAAGGTGCTGCTTTTATATCAGTAACTTTCTCAGATGCAACTTTTGCTTCTTGCTCTGCTTGTGCTTTCGCTAAAGCTTCTGCTTTAATTTGTTCTGGATCAGGCTTAACAAATGTATGCTTCTTACGAACTTCTACATTAATTGTTTTTGCCTTACCTGATGTACTTGCTACTTTAGCCGTACTGGTCGTTTTACGTTTCAACGTGATTTGTCCTGCATTACCTGCTTCTTGACCATGAATTTTCTTCAAATGGTTTACAAGGGCATTTTGTTGTTCAGTAGAAATAATATCGTCAGCTTTACGTTGTGGTAAACCTGCATCACGAACCTGCTCTAGGAGCTTCTCAACGGAACGACCCACATTTAGAGCTAACTCTTTTATTGACTTGTCCGTCATATATTACCTCCTAGTTAAACCATGATTCGCGCGCTTTCATGATGAGTTGACCTGCTTTTTCAGCACCTAAACCTTCAATATCTTCAATATCATCGGTTGCTTGATCAGCAAGATCATCAATCGTTACAACTCCACGAGCAGCAAGCGAGTAAGCGATCTCTTGTGTCATACCTTCCATTGCTAGAAGTTCTTCACTCGGATCTTGAATATTTTCTTGTTGTTTTAATGCATCTGCTAAAGTCACTTCTTTTGCACGACTTTGCAACATTTCCACAACTTCAGCGTCTAATTCGATTTCATCGAATGTTTCTACTGGTACATAAGCAATTTCTTCTAACGAAGTAAAGCCCATTTCAACCAATGCCATAGCAAGATCTTCTTCAATATCTAGACGTGTAACAAACATATCTAAATATTGTTGTGCTTCATTTTGCTGACGAGCGTAATACTCTTCCTCTAACATCATATCTAGCTTATAGCCAGTTAACTCAGATGCTAAACGAACGTTTTGACCCTGTGAACCAATAGCACGAGCTAATTGATCACTCGCTGCAAAAATAATATCTGCTGTACGTGCATCTTCATCAATCACAATGCTCGATACATCTGCAGGCTCTAAAGCACTTGCGATATATTGTGCTGGATCATCAGACCACACAACAACATCAATACGTTCACCATTTAATTCCTGTTGTACTGCTTGGATACGTGTACCACGCATACCAATACACGCACCTACTGGATCTATACGATGATCATTGGTTTTAACAGCAATTTTAGCACGAACACCAGGATGACGTGCAGCAGCTTTAATTTCGATAATTTCTTCAGAAATTTCTGGAATTTCTTTCTTCATCAATGCCATAAGCATTTCTGGTTTAGAACGTGATAATAATAATTGAGCACCGCGGCCTTCACGATTCACACTATAAAGAATAGCATTTATACGTTGTTTTGGACGTAGAATTTCTCTAGCAATCATTTCTTCACGCGCTAAATAAGCTTCTGCATTATCCCCTAAATCGATAATAAAGCCATCTTTAGTTTGCTTCTTCACTTCACCGTAAATTAACTCACCAACTTTTGCTTCATATGCATCGGCAACTAAAGCGCGCTCCGCTTCACGAATCTTTTGAACAATCACTTGCTTTGCAATTTGCGCAGCAATACGACCGAAATCAATCGACTCAACTTCTAATTCACGAATATCACCAATTGCCCATTGTGCAGGATCTACATCAGAAATTGCATCTTGGCATGCCGGCATTTCATGATCTTCATCAGCAACAACTTCCCATTGACGAAAAGTACTATAGTCACCAGTTTTACGATCAATCTCTACACGTAAACGTGCTTCTTCAGAACGAGTTCCTTCGTAAAATTTCTTTTTAGTCGCTGCAACGAGAGCTTGTTCAAGCGCTTCAAAAATTGCTTCACGACTTACACCTTTTTCATTACTGACCGTTTCAACTACGGTAAGAATTTCGCGCGCCATAAGCCACCTATTCGTTAGATTCTTATTTGTTAAATTAATCTTGATAGATTAAGTTAGCTTTATCGATATTGTGACTATCAATCTCCAATACCTGTTGCTTTTCAACTTCAACCTGAATCATTTCATTTTCCAGATCAACTGATACCAGTTTTGCCTGAAATTTACGACGGTTATCTACTGCACTAATAAGACGTAATGCAACTTGTTGACCAGTATAGGCAGACATTTGTTCTAGTTGAAAAAATGGTCGATCCCATCCTGGAGATGAAACCTCAAGTGCATACTCACCCGATATCGGATCATGAACATCAAGCATAGCACCGACTTGCTGTGTTACACGAACGCAATCTTGAACGCCAATACCACGACCTTCCTCAACTTCGCCATCCTCATTAAGAACAGGCTCAGCAACTTCATTAACAGCTTTGTCAATATAGATACGCAACAATGATCGCTTGCCTTGTGGAATAAACTCAATTCCCCAAAGATCTACGTTACATGCTTGCACTGCTGGCTCAATTAAGTCCTGAAGTGCTTGTGTTTTGTTTGATAGCTTCATTTACTCTCGTCAAATTTGTGCGAAAACTTGGTCTGATTAACCATAATACTTTACTATAGTGAAGCATATTTGACCGTAAGCCGTATACAGCTTATATCGACACTACACGATAGCCAATAAAAAAGGGCGTAATCGCCCCAATACTACACATTGTTTTTTAAAAATCCAATGTGCAAAAAGGCCCACTTTGTTGTGAGCCTCTTTAGAAACTTGGTAGCGGGAGCTGGATTTGAACCAACGACCTTCGGGTTATGAGCCCGACGAGCTACCAGACTGCTCCATCCCGCATCAACGTGCAAAAATTATATACAAAATATAGAATCTTTTCAATCAAAACTCTAAATTTTGCCCAATTAAGTTGCACCCTAATTGGATTGGTAGCGGGAGCTGGATTTGAACCAACGACCTTCGGGTTATGAGCCCGACGAGCTACCAGACTGCTCCATCCCGCATCAACATACTAGTTTTATTTCAATTTAAATAACTTTAAATTGTTTATTGTAAGATTACGCTTATCAATAAAGTTGATTGGTAGCGGGAGCTGGATTTGAACCAACGACCTTCGGGTTATGAGCCCGACGAGCTACCAGACTGCTCCATCCCGCATCAACATACAAGTTTTATCTCAATTTAAAATAACTTTAAATTGTTTATTGTAAGATTGCACTTATCAATAAAATTGATTGGTAGCGGGAGCTGGATTTGAACCAACGACCTTCGGGTTATGAGCCCGACGAGCTACCAGACTGCTCCATCCCGCATCAATAGATTTAGCTGCTTCACCAACAATAACTTCTGGATTATTTTGTTGGTGCGGAAGGGGGGACTTGAACCCCCACGCCCGAAAGCACTACCACCTCAAGGTAGCGTGTCTACCAATTCCACCACCACCGCAGCTGTGTCGCATTCTAGTCGTATCAATCTAAAAAAGAAAGGGCTAAATAGAATTATTCACCTGTTTTTGGCGCAGTTGGTGAAGTTTCAGTCGTTTTTGCAGGCACAGTTGTTGTCACAGGTGCTGTATTTAAGCTATAAGCATTCGTTGTTTGCTTTTTTGCAAAAATGGCTAAAGTCAAACTTGTAACAAAAAACAATGCAGTTAAAATTGCAGTTGCTCTGGTTAAAAAGCTTGCAGAACCATCGGCACCAAATACCGTAGCAGCGCCCCCACCACCAAAAGAGGCACCAGCATCAGCGCCTTTTCCATGTTGGATTAAAATCAACACAATCATTAAGATTGCTAAGATAATATGTACGACCAGCACAAATGTTTGCATGCTGTACTCCTAATTATTTTGTATTCGCAAATGCTTGTGCAATTTGATAAAAAGACTCTGCATTCAGTGATGCGCCACCAACGAGAGCACCATTAATATCTGGGCAGGCCGCCAACTCTACTGCATTTTCAGGCTTAACACTACCACCATATAAGATTGCAATTTTCGAACCTAATGCTGTGATTTGGTTTAAACCTTCTCTAATTTTAGCATGCATTGCTTGAGCATCTTCAGGAGATGCTGTTTTACCCGTTCCAATTGCCCAAATTGGTTCATACGCAATGACAAGATTCTGCCACTGTTCCGCACTAACCACTGAAGCGATATCACAGATTTGTTGTAAAACAACGGCCTCTGCCTGTCCTGCTTCTCGCTGTTCTAAACTTTCCCCAACACAATAAATGATCGTCATTTCTGCATTGAGTGCATTACTTATTTTTTTCTTTAAAATATGCGCATCTTCAGCAAAAATTTCACGACGTTCTGAATGACCAATCAATACATATTGAATGCCATGATCTTTCAGTAATTCTGCACTCACTTCACCAGTATATGCACCCATACCTGCCACACGAGATACATCCTGAGCAACGGTATAAACCACACGATTCAAGGACGCGAGTTCAGATTGAATACTGGTCAATGCAATTGAAATTGGCGCAAACCCTAAATAACATTTATTTTCATCAATGGGCTGAACTTGCAATAATTGTTTGAAATTTTCAACAAGTTGTAGAGCATCGGCTTTGACTGGATTCATTTTCCAATTACCAATAACCCAAGGTGTAATCGTCGACCCCGACATACATAACTCACAAAAACTATTTTTTAATCGTGCACATTCTACACGTAAATCATGACTCTGCTAAAAAAATATCTCATACGCTTTAGAAATTATAAATTACAAAAGTATTTTAATTTTTTCATATATTTCGAGACATTTTTGTTAACTATACCACATTAAAAGCGCAGATATACTAAGTATAAACAAACTTATATATAGTATTTTTGTTAAACAATCGTATAATTTTGTTACACCAAAAGTATAAAAATTAAATTAGATAATTAGAAGGGGCACCCATGCAAGTGATGCCAAAATTTACCGGTTTTATTCGACAACTTGTTGAAAATGATATCGTCGATGCTGATCGAATGCATTTGGCCATTGAGTCTTCTAAGCAAACCGAGCAAGACATCGTACCTTATTTGATACAGCATTATAATATTCCTGCCTTGGTTGTCGCCAAAGCAATTTCCATAGAATTTGGTGATCCTCTTTTTGACTTAAATGCGTATGATTCATCTTTAATTATCAAAGATATAGTTCATGAAAACATTATTATTCAGCATAAAGTTTTACCCATTTTTATTCGGGGTAACTTGCTTTATATTGCAACATCAAATCCAACCAATTTAGATGCGATTGAAGCGATTCGTTTTAGCAGTAAAATGAACATTGAAATCGCGATTGTTGAATATGACAAATTAAAAAAACTTATTGAGCAGCATTTTACCAATGAAGAAACTTTTAATTTTGATGAAGATTTTGAACTAGAAATCGATCACTCTGATCCTAATGATACACCTCAAGAAGAAGATTTTTTTAAAGATGAATCTCCTATTGTTAAATATATTAATAAGTTACTTATTGATGCTATTCGCATGGGAGCATCCGACTTACACTTTGAACCATATGAACATTATTATCGTGTCCGATACCGTATTGACGGTGTTTTAAGACAAATAGCCACCCCGCCCCTGCATCTTGCCAGTCGCTTAGCTTCGCGCATTAAAATTATGTCCCAAATGGATATATCTGAAAGACGACTACCACAAGATGGTCGTGTGAAATTGAAATTATCTAAACAGAAAGCCATTGATTTTCGAGTAAATTCACTCCCAACCTTATTTGGCGAAAAACTCGTACTTCGAATTTTAGACTCTTCAAGCACAATGGTTGGAATTGATACTTTAGGTTATGAACCTGATCAGAAAGCTTTATTTATGGAAGCTTTAACGAAACCACAAGGTTTATTACTCATTACAGGTCCAACGGGCTCTGGTAAAACAGTCTCTTTATATACAGGATTAAACATCCTCAATCATGAAGAAATAAATATTTCTACGGTAGAAGACCCTATTGAAATTAACCTGGAAGGAATTAATCAAGTTAATGTTAACTCAAAAGTAGGATTAACTTTTGCAACTGCCTTACGTGCATTTTTACGTCAAGATCCTGACATTATTATGGTTGGGGAAATTCGAGATTTAGAAACTGCCGAAATTGCCATAAAAGCTGCACAAACTGGTCATATGGTGATGTCTACACTACATACCAATAGTGCATCAGAAACCTTAACTCGCTTAAAAAATATGGGAATTCCCTCTTTCAATATTGCAACCTCGATTAATCTCGTCGTCGCACAACGTCTTGCGAGAAAACTGTGTAATCAATGTAAAGTACCCATTGATGTTCCTCCACAAAGTTTGATTGAAATGGGATTTTTGGAAAGTGATCTGCTCAATGCAACCTTTCAACTTTATAAACCCAGTCACTGCTCGGCCTGTCATGATGGCTACAAGGGACAAATTGGTATTTACGAAGTCATGAAAATGACGCCTGAAATTGCTAGATTAATCATGGAAGATCGCAATGCAATTCAAATTGCCGAAGCATCTCAACATTTAGGATTTCAAAACTTAAGGCGCTCAGGTCTATTAAAAGCAATGCAAGGAATTACTTCATTACAAGAAATCAATCGAATTACCAGCAAATAATTTAGAATAAATAAGGATAATAAATTATGGCGAATAAAAACTCACAAATGATGCCGCTCTTTTTATATGAAGGGTTTGACCGTAAGGGCATACGACTTAAAGGTGAAATTCCTGCACGCAATCTGGCCTTAGCAAAAGTCACACTACGTAAACAAGGAATTAGCATTAAATCAATTCGAGAAAAGAAGAAGAATATTCTTGAAGGAATGATGAAAAAAAGAGTTTCGACTTTAGATATCACAATCTTTACACGCCAGCTTGCAACCATGATGAAAGCAGGTGTTCCATTAGTACAAAGCTTTGAAATCGTTGCAGAAGGCTTAGACAATCCATCAATGCGAGAAGTCGTGTTAGGAATTAAAGGTGATGTCGAAAGTGGCAATACCTTTGCAGAAGCCTTAAAAAAGCATCCACAATATTTTGATCAGCTCTTTTGTTCACTCATTGAATCTGGTGAGCAATCAGGTTCACTTGAAACGATGTTAGAACGTGTTGCGATCTATAAAGAAAAAAGTGAACTATTGAAACAAAAAATAAAAAAAGCAATGAAATATCCTGCAACTGTTCTCATTGTTGCCATTATTGTCACCATTATTTTAATGGTGAAAGTTATTCCAGTTTTTGAAGACTTATTTTCATCATTCGGTGCAGAATTACCCGCATTTACTCAGTTCGTGGTGAATATTTCACGCTGGCTACAACAATATTGGCTCTTTTTAATCATTGGGCTCATTATTGCGATTATATTATTTACCCAAGTCAAAAAGCGAAGTCAAAAATTTAGAAATTTTTTAGACCGTCTTATCTTTAAAGTTCCCATCTTTGGTAACTTAGTTTATAAAGCCATTATCGCTCGTTATAGTCGTACGTTATCAACTACGTTTGCTGCAGGCGTTCCCTTAATTGATGCACTAGAGTCAACAGCAGGTGCAACCAATAATACCGTCTATGAAAAAGCGGTATTAAAAATACGTGATGATGTTGCTAGCGGACAACAATTACAGTTTGCAATGCGTATGGCTGAAAAATTTCCATCAATGTCAATTCAAATGGTTGCTATTGGTGAAGAATCTGGTGCTTTAGACGATATGTTAGATAAAGTTGCCACACATTATGAGAATGAAGTTGATCATGCTGTTGATGGCCTTACCTCAATGATGGAACCTCTAATTATGGCGATATTAGGTGTTTTAATTGGTGGCTTAGTCATTGCAATGTACCTTCCAATTTTCCAAATGGGATCTGTAATTTAATGGAAAATTTAATCAATTACTTTATCGAAAATCCAATTGCACTTTATCTTGCAGTCGGTATTTTTAGCCTGTGTATCGGCAGTTTTTTAAATGTTGTGATTTACCGAACACCCAAAATAATGCAACAAGAATGGCATCATGAATGTCAACTTCTTATCAATCCTGATCAACCTACGACAACCTTAGAGACACAACCATTAAGCTTAAGTCAGCCAAACTCGACTTGCCCCAAATGCCATTCGCCTATTCTCTGGTATCATAATATTCCCGTGCTGAGTTGGCTTTTCCTCGCTGGAAAATGTGCATCGTGTCAAAATCCCATTAGTGTTCGCTATCCATTTATAGAACTATTAACTGCTGGATGCGCGCTCACGGTTGCTTTTGTGTTAGGACCTACCATACAGATGCTCGGTGGACTTATCGTCACCTATCTTCTAATCACGCTCACTTTCATCGATTTTGATACACAACTCTTACCAGACCGCTTTACCTTAACACTTGCTGCACTTGGCTTAGGGTTCAATAGCTTTGCTATTTTTACATCACCAAGTTCTGCAATTTGGGGTTATATCATTGGCTTTCTTTGTCTTTGGATTGTTTATTATCTATTTAAGCTCATCACAGGCAAAGAAGGCATGGGCTATGGTGATTTTAAATTACTGGCTGCTCTAGGCGCATGGTTAGGCCCTTTCTTTTTACCGTTGATTATTTTATTTTCATCATTGCTTGGGGCAATTATTGGTATTATTCTATTAAAAATTCGCAAAGAAAACCAAGCTTTTGCATTCGGTCCTTATATTGCGATTGCAGGATGGGTTGCCTTACTTTGGGGTAAACCCATCATGAATTTTTATTTAGGTTATTAAGGGAAAATATGAGCTTTATTTTGGGATTAACAGGTGGAATTGGGAGTGGTAAATCAGCTGCAAGCCAATGGTTTGAATCTCAAAATATTGTAGTCGTAGATGCAGATGTTGTTGCACGTGAAATTGTGGAAATTGGTCAACCTGCTTTGCAACAAATTCATCAAGCATTTGGCGATTGGGTTTTACTTGAAAATGGTGCGTTAAATCGACGTGCCTTACGTGAGCATATTTTTAAAAATCCTCTTGCACGTAAGACTTTAGAAAATATTACTCATCCTGCTATTCGTACTTCTATTATTGAGCAATTACAACGAGCACAAAGCCCTTATGTTATCTTAGTTTCTCCTTTATTATTTGAGACCAATCAACATCAACTCACACAGCACAATTTACTTATTGATGCTTCTGAAGAACTTCAAATTCAACGCGCTTCTCAACGTGATGATCAGAATATAGAACAAATTCAAAAAATTATTCAAACACAAATGTCACGTCAAAAAAAGCGTGATTTCGCAAATGATATTGTGCTTAATGATGGGCATCTTGAGCATTTATACGAAAAACTACAGCCATTGCATCATAAATATTTAAAACTTGCATTAGAAAAAAAATAACGATTATTTTACTGCTTTGTGTTGTTCTAATTGCTGTGCTAGTGCATCTTTACGTCCAAACCAGCGCCAAGGTTGTAATGCACCAATACCAATACCAATAAGACCGCAAATGATCGCAAAACTTAAGGGCTCATCCAGCAAAGGAACAGCCAAGATGGCAGCAATAAAAGGTGCTAATGTCACAATGCTTCCCGCTTTAAATGCACCTAATCTTTTAATTGCTTCTACATATGTTAATGTGGCAACAATCACGACAAAGATGCCATGAAAAAGTACCTGAACAAATAAGTGCGTGGGTTCTGGTGCCGATAAGTTTTTAGGCAAAAATAGTAAATAAATGGGAATATAAATGATTGCAGACCAAATCGCGACCCCACACATGGTATGCCAAGCCGAAAGTTTCCAATGACGTAGCAAAACAGTAAAAATCCCCCACCATATTGCACTCATAAAAAATAGGAAATCACCAAATCCAAAGGCTGTCCCTGTTTCTTGATACATCAAAACACTCATTGTTGTAATCGCACTCAACATAATGGCTAAACTTAGCCATGTATGTCGATCAAAAGGATGCCGAAATAATATAAAACCTGCCAAAGCCGTACAAAGAGGTAGGCAACCATTTAAGAAAATAGCAGCATGTGCAGCAGGAACGTAATAAAATGCACTATAACAAGTCAAACAATAAAGCAGACCACCGATTACTGCTAAAATAATGGGCTCTTTTTTCCATAAAAAAGCCGTATCTTTTTTCCAAATTAAAATTGGTATTAAAATACAAAATGCCAAAAGAAAACGAAGGGCAGCTAAATCCCATGATTCGATATGCCATTTAACGCTTAGTCTGGTGCTTAATGTAAAACCGCCCCAAATACACATCGTAATCAGGACATAAATATATCCCTGCGTTCTTGATGACATCATAAAATTAAAAGAATATCAAAGGAGGTCAGTCTTAAACATTGCGTTGACGGCATGCTTCATATAAAGCCATTCCTGTTGCAACACTTACATTTAAACTCTGTAAATTTCCTGCCATTGGAATGAAAACTGTTTGATCACATTGAGACTGTGTAATTGGACGCAACCCTGTGTCTTCAGCGCCCATCACAATACAAACCGTTGAATCGGTAAAGTCATATTGCTGAACAGGGAGTGCTTTCTCATCTAACATTGTTCCAACCACACGAACATTAAATTCGTCTTTAATCTGACCCAATGTACGGGCCAAATTTGTCACTTGAATAAATTTTACTTTTTCAGCACCGCCTGCTGCAACTTTACGCGCAGTTGGCGTTAAGCTTGCAGAACGATCTCGTGGCACAATCACAGCTTCCACCCCCATTGCTGCTGCTGTTCGAATACAAGCACCTAAATTATGTGGATCAGTGACTTGGTCTAAAGCCAACAATAATGGTTGATGTGAACTTTGTAATAAGCTTTCTAAATCTTTTTCATTTAACGTGGGATATGGGCGTACAGCAGCAACCACACCTTGATGAAAAGGTAATCCTGCTAACTTTTCTAGTTTATCTCTACTTGCTTGTTGAACACTCACACCAAAAGGTTCAGCCAACTCTAATACACGCTTTAATCGGTGATCATCACGACCTTTCAAAGTAAATAACGTGAGTACACGTTCTGGCTCAAGCTCTAATAATGACTCCACTGAGTGAACGCCATAATAATATTCAGGTTTAGCCATGAACGACCCCTAGTCATACGGATAAAAATAGAAAAATCCTGCAAAGCCAACTTCGCAGGATTTATGCTTATGAATAGTTTACCCGATTCGGGTTAAAAATTCTTTGTTTACTTCAACTAGATATTAGCCTTCTAAGTGGCATACATAGTCTAAAACATCATCCGTTTCAATTTTAAAACGGCTATTTCCTGGTACATAGAAAGATTGACCTGCACGAAATAATTCGCTTTCTTCGCTCTCTGCGATAAGCACTCGACATTCACCAGAAATAATTTCCATTCTTTCAGGAACATGTGTTTCAAAAGTTAACGCACTTTCAGTTGGTAAAATTACACCTAGTGTTTTCTTCGTACCATCTTCAAATTGCACCGTATGACTAATACATAAGCCACCAAAATAAACATTAGACTTTTTTACAACTGATACATGATCAAACTGAGCTGACATGCCTATTCTCCAGATAACACTTTATATTTGTACGACTGAAAAAGCTCGTCAGATTTAACATCTCTAACACTTGCCCATCCATGCCTATAAATCAATTACGTCTATACCCAACAAATACGTCTTATTGCTTTATGCAACAAGATAAATATACTATCAACGGCAAGCTAATTTATCGCAATTTTTCGAGAGTCTAAATCAAGTTTATCTGAATCACAAATAACTTTTTCGATCATCCGATAAAAAACATTTTCACTCATAATCGCTATACCTAACATGCCCACATAGTATAAAATTTATGACATAGTTAAAGTACTTTATAACCCATAACCATTTCAAAAGAATGAACATCACTTTTGTAGAATAAATATTGATCATAATTTTATCCTGAACTTTAAATTTACGATAAAATTATTGGGTTTTCAGTCAATTTCGAATATAAGTTAATTTGTAATAACAAAACTGAATTATCATTAACTCAAACTTTTCGCAGTGCGGATGCGTTTATGCTGACACATTTAACTCTAATTAATTTTGCATTAGCTGATCATTTAGCTATTGATATTGAAGAAGGCTTCAATGTCTTAACAGGTGAAACTGGTGCAGGAAAATCACTTTTACTCGATGCCCTTTCCGCATGTTTAGGTGAAAGAACGGATACCAATTATGTCCGTTTTGGTTCAGACAAAGCAGATGTGACAGCAACATTTAGTTATCAAAATAGCTCTGCCGAAGCGCGATGGCTAAAAGAACATGAATTAGATGATGAATCTGGTGAAATTCATTTACGTCGTGTTATTTTTGCCACTGGCCGCAGTAAAGCATGGATTAATGGTAGACCCAGCAGTTTAACCGAACTTAAAGAGATCGGGCGGTTATTGGTTCAATTATATAGCCAACATAGCCAACAGCAGCTTCTCGAACCACCCTATCCTAAACATTGGCTTGATCGATATAGTAATTTTTATGAATCTGCTCAAGCAGTCCGAGAGCGTTACAGCAAATGGCAAAAAGATATTCGTCAACATCAAGCTGCACTTGATGCTCAAGCAACACGTAAACAACGTATTGAAACGCTAGAACTTCAACTCGAAGAATTAGAAAGTATTATTCAAATCAATTATCTAGAAACTGAACAAGAATTTGATCGTTTAAGTCATCATGAACATATTATGCAAGACTGTGGCTATGGTTTAACTGCTTTAGATGATGCTGAACAAAATATAAATCAGGAACTTTCATCTATTCTTAGGCGTCTTGAATCTCATTCAGGTCGAAGTGAACAGCTTTTAGAAATTTATACATCACTCCTGAATGCACAAAGTGAACTTGAAGATGCAACTGCAAATTTGCGTCAATTCATTGACAGACAAAGCTTTGATCCTGAACGTATGGAAGAACTCAACAATTCACTTGAAACTTTCCATCGTTTAGCGCGTAAATATCGTACTCAGCCTGAAGAGCTTCAGCAAGAGTTTGAAAGCTGGCAAAATGAATTAGAACAATTACATCAATTAGAAGATCCAGAAACCTTAGCTGGACAAGTCGATATTTCTTATCAAGATTTTATCGTCAAAGCAGAACACCTAGATCAAATTCGTCGCGATGCCGCGATACCTCTAGCAAAAAAACTGACAGAACAGGTTAAACAGCTGGCATTACCAGAGGCACATTTTGAGTTCAAATTTGAACCACTCGAGCAAGTTTCTAGTGAAGGTTTAAGTTTTATTCAATTACTCTTTACTGCCAATAAAGGAATTCCCGCACAGCCTTTAGCACGTGTTGCATCAGGTGGTGAGTTATCTCGTATCGCGTTAGTCATGCAAGTCATGAATGCTGAAAAAACAGAATCTGAGGTTTTAGTATTTGATGAAATTGATGTTGGTATCAGTGGTGGAACAGCTGAAATCGTCGGTCGTTTATTAGCTGGCTTAGCGCAACATGTGCAAATTCTCTGTATCACACACCAAGCTCAAGTCGCTGCTCAATCTGACCAACATTTATTGGTTAAAAAGCGCCAAACAGATCCTGCGAGCAGCATTATTATTGAGCTAGAAGAAAGTGATAGAATTCAAGAACTCGCACGCATGACGGGGGGGATAGACATCAATGAAACCACTTTGCAACATGCCAAACAACTTAGACAACTAAAATTCCAACCCAGCTCAATTTAAAATTTCACTAGGTTTTAAAATAATGCTGTATTAAAAATGACATATCATAAAATATGTCATTTTTATTTTACGATGCCGATATATTTATAAGCATTCTTTTCCAAACGATAACGTAAGTATTTATTCTGTGGAACAAGATCTGTATTTAATAGCATGATATCCACGGTTTTTGGTGTCACACGAATATAATCTAATGCTTCACTACGATCAGGGACTTTGTGACAATCAAACTCAACGGTAATTTCATGATTCGTTTTATTTTTACCTTCAAATACATAGGCTTTTAATAATTGCTGAGCACCAATTTCGACAGCTCGTACATCATATGCACCATGACAACTGTCTCCTTTATAATAATTTTGAACTAAATATACTGGTTTATTTTTAATATTCGATTGAGAAACTTTCGATATATACCCTGCTTTAAACTCATCAACCAATGTCTTGTCACCAATTGTATATTGGACATCGGTATACCACTCTCCCATTGTTCCACCACCAGAAACATCAAATGTATAAAATTTTAATTTTTTATCAGGTGAATAATGAATTTGTACATATCCCGCTTTCTGTAAATAAGGAAAATCATAGCTATAGCTTGTAACATCACTAGAAATTTGTTTTGAAATATCACTGGCAATATCTGCATTAACTTCATAAAAATCAGCATCTTTATACTTTTGAATTACACTTTTTTCAAAGACATTTAAAGCAGCATGATCTGCATAACTGGTTGGTATCCAACTCATTGCGCTCATTCCAATGAACAATCTCGTCATTATTTTTAGCATTGCTCTTTCCTATAAAATAATGTTATTTTAAATTTAACCTATGATTTTATAAATGGGGGATAACATCAATCAATTATATAATTATTAATACAAAAAATGAAAATTACCTTTTTATATACATATAGATAAATAGAACACATTAAATTTTATATTTATTCATAATTCTTCTATATTCTCACAAAAATCCATTGTTGAAGCTGAATTAGTCTTGTATTTTGATATAAACATACAATTTAAACGAAACCCATAGCAATAAGGAGAAACCATTAGGTGCCCAAACAATATCTGACACATCGGTGTCTCATTGCTCCGCCTAATATGGATGATGATTTCTTTGCAAATACAGTCATTTATTTAGCACGCCATGATGAAGATGGTGCTCAAGGAATCATTATTAATCGACCAGCAGGTATACAAGTAAAAGAATTATTACATGATTTAGATATTGTTGCTGACAATGTTAATCCACACGAAGTTTTACAAGGTGGTCCTTTAAGACCCGAAGCAGGTTTCGTCCTTCATACGGGGCAACCGACTTGGCATTCATCTATTGCTGTTGGTGAAAATGTTTGCATTACAACATCAAAAGATATTTTAGATGCAATTGCACATAATGAAGGTGTTGGTCGATATCAAATTGCGTTAGGCTATGCCAGTTGGTCAAAAAACCAATTAGAGCAAGAAATATCTCATGGAGATTGGTTGGTTTGTGACTCTGACATGGATTTAATTTTTAATCTTCCTTATGACGATCGATGGGATGCAGCCTATAAAAAAATAGGCATAGATCGTACTTGGCTTTCTTCTGAGATCGGACATGCCTGATTCAAATTTAGCTCAAATGGTTATGGCATTTGACTTTGGTACACAAAAAATGGGAATGGCTGTCGGCCAATCCCTGATTGAAAGTGCACATCCACTTGCATTATTTCCTATGCGTGATGGCATTCCTCATTGGGAGGAATTACTGAAAATTGTAAAGCAGCATCAACCTGATTTATTTTTAGTCGGTTTGCCCCTGAATATGGATGATTCTGAATCTGAACTATCAACACGTGCGCGTAAGTTTGCACGGCGCCTACGCCATCAGACTCATATTGAAACCTTCATGGTTGATGAACGCTTAACAACACGTGAAGCTCGTGATGAATTAGAACATTATCAAACCCAAGGGCGTGGTAAAAAAGTTTCTGCAGATAGTCTTGCAGCTGCATTACTGATAGAAAGTTGGTATCGGTTTCCAAATGGTATTTCTCCCTGAGAGAAAAGCATGTAATTCAATAGAAACTTTATGTTATCACTCTGTAATTTTTGTTGAATATTCAATCATATGAAGAGATTAAAAAGATCATAAATCATATTTTTAGTCTCTTCAGGTTTAGAATCCATATCGAAAACTTCTATTCTTTTATTTCATTGGAATTCATGCATGAACGCCTTAAAAACCACTTTATCTATTGCATTATTAGCAAGTACAACATCGGTTATGGCAGCACAAGCGATTCAACCAACACCAGAAACTGCCATTAAAACAGCAATTGACGTGACTGCTGATGCTGCAAAAAACACCATTAAGCAAGATGTAACTGATGTTAAAACAACTGTTACACAAACCGTGGATGCAGGTAAAACTGAATCAAAATTAGAAGCAAAAAAGGCCAAAGCAGAAATTAAAGAAAAAACTCAAGCTGAAAAAGTAGCATTAAAAGCTGATACAAATGCGACTGTAATCACGTTAAAAGAAGTTGCAAAAACAGATGATGCTACTGTTAAAGCTGATGCTAAAAGTGAAATAAAAGCGATCGAAGCTCAAGCTAAAGTTGAGAATAAATTACTCAGTGCTGATGAAAAACGTGCAGAGCAAAAAATTGAACAACAAATCTGTGCTCATGAGTGCAAAGACCCAAAAGCTGCCGAGAAAAAAAGTATTTTCTCTATTTTTAAAAAGAAAGCATCTTAATTGAAATTAACTTAAGAAAAAGGATGTTATTACATCCTTTTTTATTCTAATACATCCATAAATATCATGACATTAAAGTTTTAGATCATATTTTAATCACTTTATTCAACACGTTTTTCTAATTCTTTTTGAGTTAATTGACTCACTTGTCTCATTTGTTTATCCAATGCCACAATTTCAGCATAGCCTTGATTAAACTCGTTCACAACGCGTTGATCCTCGAACATAAAGGTATTATTTTTATTTTTCCATTTTTGAGATTTTAAAATTTTAAATAATTGCTGTGCTTTAGCATATCTTTGTTTTTCTAATTGAAATAATAAATGATCTTGACCTTGATCATTACGTTGAACTAACACTTCTGTTAAATATCGACGAAATCTTGTCTTAATGGGTAATACAGATATTTCTTTCTGAATCTCATGCTGATGCTCATCTAAATTTTGTTGATATAAATTAATCATTTCTCCCACTCGAGCGAGCATTGTTTCTGTTTCAATATACGCATATTGTTGATCTTTTTCTAATCGATCAATATCTAAAAACTTATCCCACTGCGCATCTTTAAGTTCACGTAAATATGAGTTTCTTAATTCCGCATTTTGAACCATCATATTCAACATGAAATCTGCCATAATTTGAAAATCGGGCTTTAATCGCACATCTCGTGTATCAATCGCTATTGGTTTTGTCCAATCTTTTGCTTGCTCATAAAGAGTATCTGACTTTTCATCAAGTACATTTTGATAAATTTCAAACTGAGTAACTTCTCGCGCTTGCTCTCGATATTGATACATCATCAAGCCGAAGATAGCAAAAGTGATCATCGCAATAACGATTACAATTTTACGCATCTCACAAGCCCTCTATATAGTTGTATAAACTTTTTAACATCGTCTATTTTATATACTACTATTACTGATCCCCTCTATTCAATTTAAAATTATTTTCCACAATTACCCCCTTGTTATTCACAATGAATCATTATAATTTTTTATTTATTCCTTTTATTCTCATTTTTGACCCCCATTTCTAATTCAAACAGAATATTGAGAAAGTTTATGCGTGTAGATATTTGGTCTGATGTCGTCTGCCCATTTTGCTATATTGGTAAAAAGCGTTTAGAGGCTGCCGCTGCTGAAGCGGGTGTAGAACTTGAAGTACATTGGCATAGTTTCCAACTTGATCCAGAGGCACCGCCACGACAAGAAATTTCAAATTCAGAACGTTTAGCACAAAAATATGGGCGGACCATTGCAGAAGTTGAAGATATGCAGCGCAATATTGCAGAAATGGCAAAAGCTGAAGGGATTGAATTTAACTGGGAAAATGCCAATTCAGGAAATACGTTGAATGCGCATCGCCTTATTCATCTAGCACAAAGTAAAGGACTCGGTTCTGAAGCAGAAGAAGCTTTATTCTTTAGTTATATGACCCAAGGCTTACCGATTGGTGAAAGAGAAACCTTAGAAGATGTTGCGTCTAGAATTGGACTAAATCCTGTTGAAGTTGATGATCTTTTAGATTCAAATGAATATGCAGATTTTGTTCAATTTGATGAAGAAGTCGCACGTGATCAATTAAAAGTTACTGGCGTTCCTTTCTTTGTATTTGATCAACGTGTTGCACTTGCAGGTGCTCAACCAAAAGAAGTTTTTATTCAGGTTTTAGAAAAAGCAAGAGAAACAATAGCACCTACTGCTCAAACGTGCACCGATGATCAATGTGAAATTCCTAAAGAATAAAATTTTCTTAAACCAAGAGAACTCTTGAATTAATATTAAAAAAGCCTCCTATTAGGAGGCTTTTTTAATCACGTCTATCTAAAGTTTTTAGCGATTACTTCACTAACAAATTATTAATACGCTTAATATATTCTGCTGGATCTTCAGGTAATCCACCTTCTGCAATAAGCGCTTGATCAAAAATTACGTTAGCCAAATCATCAAACTGTGCTGAACTTTCAAGCTTTTTCACCAAAGGATGTTCTGGATTAATTTCTAAAATCGGCTTACTTTCAGGTACAGGTTGACCTGCTTGTTTGAGCATACGCACCAATTGCGGAGAAAGTTCGCCATCACTGGTCACTAAACATGCTGGTGAATCAACCAAGCGCGTCGTCACACGAACTTCTTTCGTTTTCGCTTTTAATGAGTCAGACAATTTATCAACCACTGGTTTAAATTGTTCTGCCGCAGCTTCAAGTGCTTTTTTCTCTTCTGCGTCTTGTAAATCACCTAAATCTACCGCACCCTTTGCCACGTTTTGCAGTGGTGTGCCGTCAAATTCATGAACAAACTCCATTGCCCATTCATCCACACGTTCACTCATCAATAAAACTTCAATGCCCTTTTTCTTGAAGAGTTCGAGTTGTGGTGAATTTTTTGCAGCATTCAAACTATCAGCAGTCACATAGTAAATTGCTTTTTGCCCTTCTTGCATGCGTGCTTTATAGTCTGCTAATGATGTTGAAATATCATCATTTGTCGAGGTTGCAAAACGTAAAAGTTTTAAAATACGTTCCCGATTACCAAGATCTTCACCTAATCCTTCTTTTAGTACAGAACCAAACTCTGCATAGAAGGTTTTAAATTTTTCTTGATCTTTTTCATCTTCCGACTTTGCCAAACCATCCAATACCGTTAAAACTCGACGAGTATTTCCTTCACGAATTGTTTTTACATCGCGGCTTTCTTGTAGCAACTCTCGGCTTACATTTAATGGTAAATCTGCACTATCAACCACACCTTGCACAAAACGTAAATAATTCGGAATAAGGTTATCTGCATCATCCATAATAAATACACGTTTTACATAGAGCTTAATGCCAGCTTTTGCTTCACGTGTAAAAATATTGCTTGCTGCTTTACTTGGAATATAAAGTAATTGTGTATATTCCGTACTTCCTTCTACACGATTATGCGCCCATGCCAATGGTTCTTGAAAATCGTGCGAAAGATTTTTATAGAACTCAATATATTGCTCTTCCGTAATCTCTGATTTATTTCGAGTCCATAATGCACTTGCAGAATTAATCGCTTCCCATTCATCAGTTTTCACATATTGACCTGCTTTAGGTTCTTCACCTTCAGCAACCTCTTCTTCTTGCCAAACTTCTTTTTGCATTTCAATTGGCAAGCTAATGTGATCTGAATATTTATTAATAATTTGCTTAACTTTATAACTTTCTAAGTAATCAAGCGCATCATCACGTAAATGAAGAATGATATCTGTACCTCGGCTTTCCTTAGTGATCCCTTCAACTTCAAAATCGCCCGTTCCACCACTCGTCCAGCGCACAGCCTGCGTAACATCTGAACCAGCTCGGCGAGATTCAACAGTAATTTTGTCTGCAACAATAAATCCTGAATAAAAACCAACACCAAATTGACCAATCAATTGTGCATCTGATTTTTGATCTCCAGTCAACTTTGACATAAAATCTTTTGTGCCAGATTTTGCGATGGTACCTAGATTATCAATCGCTTCTTGCTCAGTTAAACCAATCCCATTATCTGAAATTGTAATGGTTTTATTGTCTTTATCTAACGTAACGCGAACATGTAACTCTGAGTCATTTTCATAATATTCTGGATGATTGATTCCTTCAAAGCGCAATTTATCGCAAGCATCTGAAGCATTAGAAATTAACTCACGTAAAAAAATCTCTGGATTAGAATAAAGAGAATGCGTTACTAAATGTAATAATTGAGATACTTCAGCTTGGAAACTATGTTTTTGTGTGCTTTGCTCAGTCACCTGTTACTCCTTTTATTTAATCGGTAGTTTCTATCGTTGTTATATGAATGGAGTAATTTTTTATTTTTTCAATGCTTGTATATTATTTTTTTAAAACTATATCGTAAAACAATGATTTTAATTCCAATTTATTTATATTCTTATACATTCTATTCGTCATATAAAAAGCCCAGTCTTTTAGACTGGGCTTTTTATAACGGCTAAATACTTAGAATTTATAGCTATAACCCAAAGTATAAACTACTGGATCGATATTCAATTTAAATTTTGTATTATTATCATCATTTAGAGTCACTTTAGGATCTAAATCAGCATAACGTACATCAACGAAAACACCCCAGTTTTTTGCATCAGCAGGTTTGAAATTCACACCAATTTGCCCCGCAACACCAGCAGTATTCTTCACTTTTTTAACTACACCCTTCTCATCCCAAGCGAAGAAACCTGTCGCACCTACACCGATATATGGCGTAAATGCACTTGAGTTAACATAGTTATATTTGAAAGTAAGCGTTGGAGGAAGCTGTTTAATGCTTGTACCTTCAATATCACTACCATCAAGTTTGATGTTATGCTTAATTGGATTTGCTAATAATAATTCGGTAGAAAAATTATCATTAAAAAAATACTCTACTGAAGGTGTGAAAGCATATTGATAGTCAGCCTCTACTTTGCCAAGACCATTAACATTTGTGCTTCCCGTTGGATCAATAAGAGAGCCTGCAAGTTTTACTTGCCAACCACCCGCCATTGCAGAAGCAGATACACCCATTAATGTTATTAGAGCTAATTTCTTTAGCATTTTAAAAACCCTTTGAAGTATTTAAATTATGATAGGCATGAGTATTATTAATATGCAAGAGCCATTAATTAATAAAAATGTAGTTATTTTGCAATATATTGTTTTTTAATGTTATTTATTTTAATTCGACCAATAAGGTTGGTTTTAAAAATAACCTTATTGGTGCTGAATAATTATTTATTTTATTTTATTTAATAAAAAAATATTATATTTTTATTAAAAATTTAAAGCGTCATTGCGGCAATCCAACCAAAAATCATTAAAGGAATATTGTAGTGAATAAATGTTGGAACTACACTGTCCCTCATATGGTCATGTTGCCCATCCATATTAAGCCCCGATGTTGGACCTAATGTCGAATCAGATGCTGGAGAACCCGCATCACCCAATGCAGCGGCTGTACCAATAATTGCAATTGTTGCTGCAGGACTAAAGCCAAATTGTAAACATAATGGTACATAAATGATTGCTAAGATAGGAACCGTAGAAAATGAAGAACCAATGCCTAAAGTAATTAATAACCCTATTAATAACATTAAAAATGCAGCCAGACCTTTACTGTCCCCAATCCATTCTACAGAGGCATCGACTAAGGTTGGAACTTGATTTGTCGCATCAATAACAGCAGCAAAGCCTTGAGCTGAAATCATAATAAAACCAATAAGTGCCATCATACGCATCCCCGTAATAATGACATCATCTGCCTCATTCCATTTAAAAATACCTGCGCAGCTTAAAACAGCAACTCCGACCAAACCAGCAAGAATCATAGAACCAGAATAAAGCTGTACAATCAGTGTTAATATAATTGCGACGATCGCCATGACGATTGTAAATGTTGCAATCTCTGGCTTTTCATTATGTTTTACCACTTTCCCAGAAATATTTTGAATGGAAGAATCTTCGATGTGAATATCTCTATATTCACGAGGCTTGCGATAGCTATAAAAAATTGCAATCAATAAACCAAGAAACATGCCAAATACGGGTAGTGCCATGGCTGTTGGAATTTGATCATACGTAATTTGGAATCCATGGGTCTTACCAAAAGTATTAATATTTTGTCCTAAGATATCATTTAAAAAAATTGCGCCAAACCCAACAGGAATCAGCATATAAGTTGCAACTAATCCAAATGTTAAAATACATGCAATTAAGCGTCGATCCAATTTCAGATGATTAAATACAATTAATAATGGTGGAATTAGAACAGGAATAAAGGCAATATGAACTGGAATTACATTTTGAGAAAAAATAGCAGCAACGCCAATCGCTAAAAATATAAAATACTTTACTTTATTTTGCGCTTTTTGATTTGAAGAACCTTTCAATGATGTAATTAACTTATATGCCAATAAATCAGGTAATCCTGAACGGGCTAAAGCGAGTGCAAATGCACCTAAAACGCCATAAGCCAATGCAATTTGAGCACCTTTTCCTAGCCCTCCATTAAATGCATCTAACGTCCCTTGCAGTCCTAAACCTGATAATAAACCACCTGTTACAGCACCCACGATTAATGCAAATACAACAGGAACCCTTGCTAAAGATAAGCCAAACATAACTCCAATAGCAGTAAGAATTGCGAACATAGATTAAGCAGACATAGAAAAGAAGCCATTTTATCAAATTTCTTCTGTTTATTTTCCTATTATCCACTTAATTACCGTATCTGTTTTATAAACAATAAAAGCAATAAAAATCTTTATTTAATTTCTTAAAATACATTAACTATCCATAAGTTTAGAATATTAAATGGCCAACTTATTTGTTAATTAAAGGAGTAATATCTCAGTGCCATGTAAAATAAAAAGCACTTTAAATAAGTGCTTTTTATTGGCATAAAATTTACTTTTTATCTTCGATTGCAGCACCTGCACCTGCACCTACTGCACCACCAATTGCAGCTCCAGCACTTCCCCCAATTAGCTCTTTGCCAAGTATCGATCCAATTGCACCACCTATTCCACTATAAGCAGCATTTGCGTTTGAACCATTTTCAACTTTACTTCCAACTGCGCCACCAGCACCTGCACCAATAGCTGCACCAAGCCCACCCCCTACTCTATTTCCAGCTGCACCACCTACTGCACCACCCAAGGCAGCAGTACCAATTTTTTGTTCATTTGCAGACATATTTGCACAGCCTGCTAAAAGCGAGGTAGATAAACTCACAACACTTAACATCTTGATTAATTTCGTCATAGCTCTTTCCTTTTACTAAATACACTACAATTCAAAATAACGACTCATCTTCTATGGCACAGAATGATTGGATGAATCTCTTTATACGTATATAAGCTTCTTTTTGACAAAACAATAAGTTTCATTAGAAATAAAACAGTAAATTTATTCTGTTTTAAATTTAATTTAACTTAAAATCTAAGCATTTAATTGAAGGAGTTATTATTCAAATGCAATAACGAATAAGTCATTAATTTGATTTACATGTCATTATAATAAATGCAGCAAAGCTAAAATCAATGCTTCTAATTCGTATTAAAATTTTAGTTTTTTTGTAATAAGAGGCATAAAGCTACAATACAATAATAACCTTATGCGCGATAAAAGATTGATATGTGTTGACTCATATCAATAAATTTGAGCTTTTGTGTAATTTGTACTTACTGGACCAAAAAACCTAAAGGTTTCAACGTTTACTTTCAATCGCGGCTCCAGCACCACCACCAACAGCCCCTCCAATTGCAGCTCCAGCATCACCACCTATTATTTCTTTACCTACAATTGAACCTATTGCACCGCCTACACCACTATATGTCGCATTACGATTAGATCCATTTTGAGTTTTGCTTCCTATAGCAGCACCTGCGCCCGCTCCTGCTGCTGCCCCGAGACCACCACCCACCTTATTACCAGCAACGCCACCTAGCGCTCCACCTGCTGCTGCTGCACCAATACGTTTATCATTTGTAGACATATTTTGACAACCAGTCAAAATAAACCCTGTGGATAAAAGTAATACTGCCATTATTTTTAACTTTTTATACATGATTTCATCTCCGTAATATTTATGAATAGCATAAACCTAAAGAAAATAAATATGCGTGATTGATTGTGAGTGAATGCAAAATTAATTTTTATTTTTGTATCTTAACATTCACTTTTTATACATATTTATAATAAATATTTAGATATTATTTTTATATGCAATATTGATCAGCTTCACTAATGATACTAAAAAGTGAAAAATAATTTTTATATAATACAAGATATATAAAATCACCACTTATATGTCGCATCAATTTTTGCATTAATCGCAGTATATTGATCAATAGGCGAATCATACCAATTCCTACCCAATGCTAAACCAACACTCCAGTGTTTTGAAATAGGTTGTTCCCTTCTTAAAGTAACACTTTTAAAGTTCGTATTTCGATTGGATAAATCGTCATCCCATTCATAACTATATGCGCCTGTACCAAGTCCTAACCACAACTGGGTATTCCCGCTGCCTGTACCATCTTTCAACTTGATAGATAATATATTTCCATGGCTATTCTTTTTCTCTTTTGAAGTAAAGTAACTATATTTATATGAAATAATTGCTCTATCATAATAATAAGTTAGACCAGTAGAAACTGAGTCTACCTTAATATCTTTCGCATATTCAGTATGCTTACCACCTAAAGTTAATATTAAATTTTTAATTGGTTTAAAATTAAAATCTTGGCGCAACTCATTATGCAAAAAAGTGGAATTACCATCAGATAAAGAAAAACCCGTTTTTGTAGAAAAATTTTTGTTCCAATTATAATAAAAATCAATTTTTCCTTCAGTACCTGTGTCTCGCTCATTGTCAACATTCCGAATTCCATTCGTTACTTTTGCAACAATAGAAGCTTGTTGATATTTAGCACCATATAATATTGAACTTAAATTATTATTACCCCTATTATGAGTATAATTTCTATGTTCATAATCAACCGTTACAAACTGACTAATCGGTGCTGAATAAGTAATTTGTGTTAATAAAGAACTTATTATTAATATAATTTTTTTATTCATATTAAATCCTAAATGTTTTTAATTATTTCTTGTTTAAGAAAATATTTTCCTGAAGCTAAATTTTTTTCGACTAATACTTTAGGGCCAATTACTGTATTTTCAGCAATGATTCGACCAGGTAAAATGACTACTTGAACACCTAAAGTTGATCCTTTTCCAATCAAACAGCCTAATTTTTGTTTTTGAGTATCTACTAAAGAACCATTAACAAACACATGAATATTTTTTTTATCTAAACGATGATTACTTGTTCTGACTTGTGCAGCCAAATATGTGTTTTTTTCTATTTTTGAATCTGCAACAAAAGATTGTGGTCCAACACTGACATTATCTTCAATAATTGAATTTTTAACTTCAGTAGAAAACCCTAATCTCACATTATTACCAATATAAGTATTTCCTCGAATCAAAACACTATTACCAATTAAACTATTTTCTCCAATAAAAACTGGTCCTTTAATAATTACATTTTCACTAATAACTGTTCCTATTCCAATAAAAACAGGTCCATATGTTTCATCAATAACAATATTTTTTTTAATTTTTTCATTTTTATTATATATTTTATTCATAATCGACTGATGTAATTTATTTAAATATTGTATTTTCGATTCCAATAAATCTAATTCATTCCACCACATTTTTATATCTCTTTGGTTTATCCCTTTCAGGTTCTACTCCAGTAAATAATGCTTTTATACCGTAGATTAGCCACATTAAATAAGCTAAAACCACATAAAATAATGCAAAAGGAGCTAAAATAATTAATCGCCATGATTTATGATAAATTGCGCTAATAATTCCAATAACAAAAACGACAATGACCCATAAGAATGGAAATAAAACGAGAAGTAAATTTATAAAATAATGATCTGAAGCTACTGTATTAATTAGCAAGGTAATATAAATATATAATGCATAAACAATGACAAGAAACATTGGTAAAATACTAAAAATACCATAGCGACTGAATAATAATTTTTTATGTAACTTCATACATACTGCATAACCTGAAATCCAACGACGCCATCGTTTCCACTCATCTTTAATGGAGTTACATTCTTGTGGAAAAACAATACATCTATTCGCTTGTCTTATTTTGTAACCTTTCGAAACTAGAGTCCAAGTTAGATCTAAGTCTTCAACCTTAGTGCGATCTGAAAGCCCATACTGACGTAAAACATCTGTTTTAAACATGCCACATGAACCACTTATAATAAAAGGTGCGCCTCCTAACCATTGTTGAAATGTTCTTTTCATAATAATCATAGGCATTTTTACCGTTGCCCGAATATATGGAAGTAATTTGGCATGATTCAAATTTGATGAAGGTATTCCACCAACTGCATCTGCACCTTTTTCAATTTCTACAAGCATATAACCCAAACCTGGTTTATCAGGTGGGACATAAGTATCTGCATCGGTTAAAAATACTTGGGCTGTCGTTACATAATTTAATCCATTCATCAATGCACCACCCTTTCCTGTATTTTCTTGGTGCACAACAATGAGTTTATGTGGTAACTCTAACGCTAATCGATTCAGCAAAATTTGAGTATTATCTGTTGAACCATCATTTACACAAATAACTTTATGAATATATATATTATTAACTAAACTTTTTAATGATTGTTCTATACATAACTCTTCATTATAAGCTGGAACAATAGCATCTATTGAATTTATATTTGAGCTTGGTTTTTTTCGTATATTCAAAATAAAATAGAAACCAACAACAATACACATTATAAAAAAAATTATAGTTTTCATTTTTATAATACCATTTTATAAGGAACAAAGCCTTCACTTAACAAATAGCCCGCTTGTTGGCCTCTAAATCTTGCAATTGAACGAATAAAATTTTCATCCATATATGTACGATGCATTTGACTTTCATGATATTTTAAAGCGGTGATTTTTTTTTCTAAAAATATTTCATCAAAGTTTTCAAAAACTTTAGGATTAAAATAAGTTGTAGAACTTGGCGTTTCATAACATAAAATTTGTTTAACTGCTCTAAAAGCTACAATAGATGCATCGTAAATAGCTCGATGATCTTGATGACGATCTTCTACATACATCGTATAGATTCTTTTAATTGTTGAAGATAAAGATACTTCCTTAAAAATATTTTCTAATACTGTAATTATTTCAGATAGGTTAAGTGCTAACTTTGTATCTTCAAAATCAAAAAAAAATGATTCTTTAACACCTAATGCATTTAATGCATATCTTGTTTCAATCATTCTATTTTTATTTTGCGGGTTACCCTTATCACCTAGAGATAATACAATTGCATATATATTAAAACCATCATTCGCTAACTTTGCTAAACTAGCCCCACATCCTAATTCAATATCATCAGGATGTGCTCCTATAGCAATAATTCCTTGATTCTTAAAAATCATATTATTTTTAATTCTATTTTATCTAAGCATCTATTTTTACCACAAAGTGTGATGAAGTTCAACATTCTAACTTTTGATGAAAAAATTAATCCATGAATATGAATAATATATTTGAAATACTAAAAACCTAGATAAATAGTAAGGTATAAACCATCTATTCATTTAAAATAAAATTATATGATTTTTCTAATACACTATTTATATAATTAAATTCTTATTTAAATTAAAATAATTAGCTGATAAAAATTTAACCCTATATTTTGAATAAATTTTTTTTTATATTTATCTTCTATCAAAATAGAACAAATAAAAAAGACACCCTAAGGTGCCTTTTTTATTACAGTTTCAATTATAAACCGTTATTAAACTCTTCGTTAAATGCTTGACTTAACGCCTGATCTACATCAGTAAAGTCATTTTGAAGCTCAATTTCAGCAGCTTCCGCTTCTTGACGACGACGCTCTAGATGGTATGCCAATCCTGTACCCGCTGGAATTAGACGACCCACTACCACGTTCTCTTTCAAGCCACGTAAATCATCTTCTTTACCTGTAACAGCAGCTTCAGTTAACACACGTGTTGTTTCCTGGAATGATGCAGCAGAGATAAATGAATCTGTAGAAAGTGATGCTTTCGTGATACCCATTAATTGACGTTCATACTTCGCTGGGAACTTGTTTTGTGCAAGTACAGCTTGGTTCTCACCAACAACACGGATGTAATCGACTTGTTCACCTTTGATAAAGCTTGTATCACCACCATCAACAATATCAACTTTACGTAACATTTGACGCACAATGACTTCAATGTGTTTGTCATTGATTTTTACACCTTGTAGACGGTAAACGTCTTGAACTTCGTTCACGATGTAATTCGTCAATGCCACTTCACCTTTCAATCGTAAGATGTCATGCGGGTTCTGTGGACCATCAGAAACTGTTTCACCACGGTTTACATGCTCTCCCTCGAAGACGTTCATAGTACGCCATTTCGGGATCAATTCTTCGTAAATTTCTGAACCATCATCAGGAGTAATGACTAGACGGTTCTTACCTTTGGTTTCTTTACCGAAACTAACGATACCCGATACTTCTGCAAGAATCGCATGCTCTTTTGGTTTACGCGCTTCAAACAAGTCAGCAACACGCGGTAAACCACCCGTAATATCACGTGTACGTGAAGTTTCTTGTGGCACACGACCAATAACGTCACCCACACCAATCGTTTCGCCATCACGGACAGTCAGAATGGTATTTTGTGGTAAGAAATAGAATTGCTCACCACCATCCACTGTATCTAACACAACAGCTGGACGTAAGTCTTTACCAGAAGCAGGGCGAGCTGTTACAGGTAAAATTTCAACTGTAGTCATACCTGTTGCATCATCTGTTTTAGATGTTGCAGTCACACCATCCGCAATTTGGCTGAAGCGTGCTTTACCAGCAACTTCTGTAACCAATGGATGTGTATGTGGATCCCAAGTTGCTACAATTCCACCAGCTTCCACAGTTTGACCATCTTTCAATAAGATGCTTGCACCATAAGGAAGTTTATAACGCTCACGCTCACGGCCTAAATCATCCGCAATACCAATTTCACCAGAACGTGAAACTGAAACTAAGTGACCTTTTGCGTGCTGAACAGTTTTTACATTATGGAAGCGTACTGTACCATTATTACGTACTTGTACACTGTTTGCAGCTGAAGTTCTGCTTGCAGCACCACCAACGTGGAATGTACGCATGGTTAACTGGGTGCCAGGCTCACCAATAGATTGAGCAGCCATAACACCAACAGATTCACCTGGATTTACCAAGTGACCACGTGCGAGGTCACGACCATAACATTTCGCACATACACCAAATGTTGACTCACAAGCAACAACTGAACGTACCTTCACTTCATCAACACCAGCATCTTCTAAATATGCTGCAATTTTTTCGTCAATCAGTGTGTTACGTGGAAGAATAACATCATCAGAACCTGCTTTCTTCACATCTTCAGCAACAACGCGTCCTAGTACTCGAGTACCTAAGTTCTCAATGACATCACCACCCTGAATGAATGGAGTCATTACAAGACCGCCTAAAGTGCCACAATCAGGCTCAGTAATTACCAAGTCTTGTGCAACGTCTACAAGACGACGAGTCAAGTAACCAGAGTTTGCTGTTTTAAGTGCTGTATCGGCCAAACCTTTACGTGCACCGTGTGTTGAAATAAAGTACTGAAGTACTGTTAAGCCTTCACGGAAGTTAGCTTTAATTGGTGTTTCAATGATCGAACCATCTGGTTTTGCCATCAAACCACGCATACCTGCAAGCTGACGAATCTGTGCTGCCGAACCACGGGCACCAGAGTCTGACATCATGTAGATAGAGTTAAATGATTTTTGCTTCTCATCTTCACCCTGTTTGTTTTTAACCGTGGTATAAGACAAGTTATCCATCATTGCCTTCGCCACTTGGTCGTTTGTACGCGCCCAAATATCGACAACTTTGTTATAACGCTCACCTGCAGTTACGAAACCTTGCTCAAATTGATGTTCAATTTCACGAACTTCAGTTTCAGCTTTTTCAATAATTGCTTGCTTTGTAGGTGGAATAAGCATGTCTTCCATACCTACAGACACACCTGAACGTGTTGCTTGACGGAAACCCAAGTACATTAATTGATCGGCAAAGATAACTGTATCTTTAAGACCTAACTTACGGTAGCAAGAGTTAATGATCTTAGAAATATTTTTCTTCGTCATTTCTACGTTAATTTGTTGGAAATCCATACCTTCAGGTACAACTTCCCAAAGCAAACAACGTCCTGGTGTTGTGTCAACAATAATCGTTTGTTGTTCACGTTCACCATTTTCATTGATTACTGTTTGATGTACACGTGCTTTAACACGTGCATGCAAATTCACTTGACCAGTAGCGAGTGCACGGTTTACTTCATCAGTATCTGCAAACACCATGCCTTCGCCTTTGGCATTGACTGCATCACGTGTGATGTAATACAAACCTAAAACAACGTCCTGAGATGGAACGATGATTGGCTCACCATTTGCTGGAGACAAAATGTTATTTGTAGACATCATTAACGCACGAGCTTCTAATTGAGCTTCGAGTGTTAATGGTACGTGTACCGCCATTTGGTCACCATCGAAGTCAGCGTTGAACGCAGCACAAACGAGTGGGTGAAGACGAATCGCTTTACCTTCAATTAAAGTAGGTTCAAATGCTTGAAGACCTAAACGGTGAAGTGTTGGCGCACGGTTCAACATAACTGGATGTTGACGAATAACAGAAGCAAGAACGTCCCAAACTTCTGGCGTTTCACGCTCAACCATTTTCTTCGCAGCTTTAATAGTTGTAGCTTGACCAGATGCTTGTAGTTTAGCGAAAATGAATGGTTTGAATAATTCAAGTGCCATCTTCTTCGGAAGACCACATTGGTGTAAACGTAAGTTTGGACCAACTGTAATTACCGAACGACCAGAATAGTCAACACGCTTACCAAGTAAGTTTTGACGGAAACGACCTTGCTTACCTTTGATCATATCTGCCAAAGATTTAAGCGGACGTTTATTCGAGCCTGTAATCGCACGACCACGACGACCGTTATCTAAGAGTGCATCGACAGATTCTTGTAACATACGTTTTTCATTACGTACGATAATATCTGGCGCTGCAAGGTCAAGAAGACGTTTCAAACGGTTGTTACGGTTAATCACACGACGGTAAAGATCGTTCAAATCAGAAGTCGCAAAACGACCACCCTCAAGCGGAACTAACGGACGAAGATCTGGTGGAAGTACTGGCAATACAGTTAATACCATCCACTCAGGCTTGTTGTTAGATTCTTTGAACGCTTCCATTAACTTCAAACGCTTAGACGCTTTTTTAAGCTTAGTTTCTGAAGTTGTGTTTGGAATTTCTTCACGAAGACGTGAAATTTCATTTTCAAGATCGATATCTTTCAATAAATCTTGAACTGCTTCTGCACCCATTTTCGCAACAAATTCGTCACCATGCTCTTCTAATGCATTGAAATATTCTTCATCATTCAAAAGCTGATATTTCTCAAATGGTGTCATACCGGGATCGGTAACAACATAAGATTCGAAATACAATACACGTTCGATATCACGAAGCGTCATATCAAGTAACAAACCAATGCGGCTTGGTAATGATTTTAAGAACCAAATATGCGCAACAGGAGATGCAAGGTCAATGTGACCCATACGCTCACGACGAACTTTTGCAGTCGTGACTTCAACGCCACATTTTTCACAAATGACGCCTTTGTACTTCATACGCTTGTATTTACCACACAAGCATTCATAATCTTTTGTTGGACCAAAGATTTTTGCACAGAATAAACCATCACGTTCAGGTTTAAACGTACGATAGTTAATTGTCTCAGGCTTTTTCACTTCACCATGAGACCATGACTTAATCATTTCTGGTGACGCAAGACCAATACGGATGCGGTCGAACTCAACTGGAGCATGACCATCAGAATCCGTTTTTTTGCGCATGATATCGAGCAAGTCTTTCAATTTTTTTCTCCGTGTGTCGAGAAAATTTTCATTTCTCGACTGGGTCACAAATATTGTTTTTGACTGAAATTTGGCAATTTCTTTTAACCTCTCTTAGATTATGAGAGGTGATCTCCCCTCATTTGAGGGGGATTAAAGAAATTTCTTAGTCACCATTTTTCAATTCAATGTTGATACCTAAAGAACGGATTTCTTTAGTCAATACGTTGAACGATTCAGGCATACCTGGATCCATATAATGGTTACCATCTACAATATTCTTATAGATACGAGTACGACCTTCAACATCATCCGATTTAACAGTGAGCATTTCTTGTAGAGTATAAGCTGCACCGTATGCTTCAAGTGCCCAGACCTCCATCTCACCAAAACGCTGACCACCGAACTGTGCTTTACCACCAAGCGGTTGTTGAGTAACAAGTGAGTAAGAACCTGTAGAACGTGCATGCATTTTATCATCAACCAAATGGTTAAGTTTAAGCATGTACATATAACCAACAGTCACTGGACGATCAAATTGCTCACCCGTACGTCCATCATACAACGTCGTTTGACCTGTACGTGATAGACCAGCTAAATCAAGTAATTCTTTGATTTGACCTTCTTCAGCACCATCAAATACAGGCGTCGCTAATGGAACACCAGCACGCAAGTTGCCAGAAAGCGTTAGAATTTCTTGATCTGTTAAGCTATCAAGATCTTCTTGCTCACCACCGACTTTGTTATAGATTTTGTCTAAGAATTCACGAAGTTCAATAATCGTACGTTGTTCTTTCATCATCTTGTCGATTTGATCGCCAAGACCTTTAGAAGCCATCCCTAAATGCGTTTCAAGAATCTGACCAACGTTCATACGTGATGGTACGCCCAATGGGTTAAGAACCACATCAACTGGTACACCATTCGCATCGTGCGGCATGTCTTCTACAGGTAAGATGTTTGATACAACACCTTTGTTACCATGACGACCTGCCATCTTATCACCAGGCTGAATACGACGTTTTACTGCAAGGTAAACTTTAACAACTTTTAAAACACCCGTTGTTAACTCATCACCTGTAGAAAGCTTACGTTTTTTCTCAGCAAACTTCTCATCAATTTCAGCACTCTTTTCTTTTAAGAATACTTGAATTTGAGTCAAACGCTCAGCAATCGCTTCATCACTTGGTTGAATATCAAGTAAATCTACAAGTTCTAAACCAGATAAAGTTTCCTCAGAAAGCTTATCGCCACGTTTCGTTGTACCGCCACCGTTAGATTCTTGACCTTTCAATAAGCGGATAATACGTTCGCGAGCAGCTTCTTCAAAGATTTTGAACTCTTCTTTCAAATCTTTACGGTAGGCATCTAATTGTGCTTTTTCAATTGCTTTCGCACGGTCATCTTTTTCAATACCGTCACGTGTAAACACTTGAACGTCAATTACTGTACCTTTTACACCGGAAGATACGCGTAATGATGAATCTTTAACATCAGCAGCTTTTTCACCAAAAATTGCACGTAACAATTTTTCTTCTGGTGTCAACTGCGTTTCACCTTTAGGTGTAACTTTACCAACAAGAATATCTCCTGCAGTAACTTCAGCACCAATATAAACAATACCTGATTCATCAAGCTTAGATAATGCCGCTTCACCAACGTTAGGAATATCGGCAGTAATTTCTTCTGCACCTAACTTCGTATCACGCGCAACACATGATAACTCTTGAATATGAATTGACGTTAAGCGATCTTCTTGAAGTACACGTTCAGATAAAAGAATTGAGTCTTCGTAGTTATAACCATTCCACGTCATGAATGCGACGCGCATATTTTGACCAAGTGCTAATTCACCACCATCTGTCGATGGACCATCAGCAAGCACATCACCACGACCAACCTTATCACCCAAATTCACCAACACTTTTTGGTTAATACAGGTGTTTTGGTTAGAACGGGTATATTTGATCAAGTTATAAATATCTACGCCTGCCTCACCTGCAATCATCTCATCTTCGTTAACACGAATAACGACACGAGAAGCATCAACAAACTCAATACGACCACCACGTTTCGCAATAACACATACACCCGAGTCATGTGCTACGTTCGCTTCCATGCCTGTACCAACAAGAGGCTTGTCAGCAATTAACGTCGGAACAGCCTGACGTTGCATGTTTGAACCCATCAATGCACGGTTAGCATCATCGTGTTCAAGGAATGGAATCAGTGATGCTGCTACAGATACAACCTGCTGAGCAGATACATCCATATGCGTTACTTTTTCTGGTGGCATACGTACAAATTCGCCTTGGTGACGAACAGAAACCACTTCTTCAATTAAATTACCATCTTTATCCACACCAGAATCGGCCTGTGCAATGACAGTACCAACTTCTTCAATTGCAGATAAATATTCAACTTCATCCGTTACACGTCCATCAACAACTTTACGGTATGGTGTTTCCAAGAAACCAAAGTTATTACATTTAGCATATACAGAAAGCGAGTTGATCAAACCAATGTTTGGACCTTCAGGTGTCTCAATTGGACAAACACGACCGTAATGCGTTTGATGTACGTCACGTACTTCAAAGCCTGCACGTTCACGTGTTAAGCCACCTGGCCCAAGTGCTGATACACGACGTTTATGCGTGATTTCAGATAATGGATTGTTTTGATCCATGAACTGAGACAATTGGCTAGAACCAAAGAATTCTTTGATTGCAGCAGCAACTGGTTTTGCATTTATCAAATCTTGTGGAGATAAGTTATCCGCTTCAGCTTGACTTAAACGTTCTTTAACAGCACGTTCAACACGAACTAAACCAACACGGAATTGATTTTCTGTCATTTCACCAACAGAACGAACACGACGGTTACCTAAATGGTCAATATCGTCGACTTCACCTTTACCGTTACGAATTTCAACCAATGTTCTTAATACATCAGTAATATCTTCGTTTGATAAAATACCTTCAACTTCACGTGACTTCTGATCAGTACCTACTTCGTAAGGACGACCCAAACGACGATTGAACTTCATACGACCAACTGGAGACAAGTCATAGCGTTCAGAAGAGAAGAATAAGTTGTTAAATAAATTTTCAGCAGCTTCTTTTGTAGGTGGCTCACCTGGGCGCATTACTTTGTAAATTTCAACCAATGCTTCTTCGCGACCAGTTGTTGAATCTGCACGTAATGAATCTGCGATAAATGAACCACGATCAATATCATTCGTAAATAAGATATTAAACTGTTTAACACCGCCTTCAGCTAATTTCACCATCACTTCATGAGTTAGTGGTGTATTCGCAGAAATGATTTCCCCATCACGTAACGTAATATTTTCAGCTGTAATACGTTCATATAAATATTCATCAGGTACTGAAAGCTTAGTTAAACCTGAAGCTTCCATTTGACGCACATGACGCGCATTGATACGTTTACCTTGCTCAACAATCACCTTACCGTCATTGTCAGCGATATCAAATTGTGCCATCTCACCACGTAGGCGTTCAGGAACAAGGTCAATTTGATAACTACCCATATCTAAATATACAGGGACTTTTTCGTAGAACAAATCTAAAACTTGTTCATCGTTATAACCTAATGCACGCAAAATAACAGTCGCTAACAATTTACGACGACGGTCAATACGCACATAAACTAAATCTTTTGCATCAAACTCAAAATCTAACCATGAACCGCGGTAAGGAATGATTCGAGCAGAATAAAGCACTTTACCACTTGAGTGAGTTTTACCTTTATCGTGGTCGAAGAACACGCCTGGTGAACGATGTAATTGAGAAACAATTACACGCTCAGTACCATTGATGACAAATGTACCGTTATCTGTCATTAAAGGCATTTCGCCCATATATACTTCTTGTTCACGAACGTCTTTAATTGACTTCGTTTCGCGATCCTTAAGAATCAAACGAATTTTCACACGCATTGGCGCAGCATAAGTTGAGCCACGAAGAATACATTCGCGCACATCAAACTCTGGCTTACCAAGACTATACTCAACAAATTCTAAAGCAGCATTGCCAGAATAACTTTCAATAGGAAAAACTGAACGAAATGCGGCTTGGAGACCGATATCTTCGCGATTTTTTGGTGTTTTGCCACCTTGTAAAAATGTTCTATACGAGTCGACTTGAATCGAAAGCAAGTACGGAGCATGCATTACGCTAGGCAATTTACCAAAATTCTTACGGATCCGTTTCTTTTCGGTATATGAGTATGCCATCTGGAGTCCTCGAAAAGTATAAACCAAGCCCGCCTGCAGAACGGGCTCAGAAGGAATTACGCAGGCCGATATGGCCACCACTTTTACAAATGCTGCAATTTATAGTGGTATCAAAACGCTTACCAATATTTTTAATTTTAAAAAATATTGGTAAGCGTTTGATTTTTATCATTATTTTTAATTTGTTGATTTCAATATCAGACAAACAAAAATCGAGCCGATTATTGTAACGCAAAAAGGCTGATGACCCAAGAGCCATCAGCCATTTTTTGGAGCCGATTATAAAAAAACCGACTCCGCTTAAGATTACTTAAGTTTAACTTCTGCACCAGCAGCTTCAAGTTTTTTCTTAAGTTCTTCGCCTTCTTCTTTAGAAACGCCTTCCTTAAGAACCGCTGGAGCGCTTTCAACCATATCTTTAGCTTCTTTAAGGCCAAGACCAGTAGCTTCACGAACAGCTTTAATTACTGCAACTTTGTTTGCACCAAAAGAAGTCAATTCAACATTGAATTCAGTTTGCTCTTCAGCAACAGCAGCAGCAGGACCTGCAGCAACTGCAACTGCAGCAGCAGATACATTGAATTTTTCTTCGAAAGCAGAAATAAGTTCAACAAGTTCAAGAACAGTTTTTTCAGCAACTGCGTTTAGGATTTCTTCGTTTGTTAAAGCCATGAGAATAACTCCAAATGGAAATTGAATGGTGTGTAAATTTGTTTAAGCTTATGCAGCTTCTTGCTCGTTTTTCTCTTGAAGCGCTGTAAGTAAGCGACCCAATTTCGAAATAGGAGCTTGAAGAACAGATGCAAGCATCGTAAGCGCTTTTTCTTGGTTTGGAAGATTCGCGATAACGCTAACTTCAGCACCTTGATAAAGTTTGCCTTCAAATGCAGCTGCTTTAAGTTCAAATGCTTTATTTGTTTTCGCGAATTCTTCAAACAAGCGTGCAGCAGCACCCATGTCGTCTGCAGAAGTCGAGAAAGCTAAGATTGTTGGGCCAACAAGGTCATCGTTCAAGATATTGAATGCAGTATCTTGAAGAGCACGTTTAGCCAAAGTATTACGTACAACACGTGTAGCAACACCTAACTTACGAGCTTCAACACGAAGAGCAGTTAATTGCTCAACAGTTAAACCTTGGTAGTCAGCAACAACAGCAGCAAACGCTGTAGAAGCAATTTCATTTACTTCTGCAACAATCTGTTTTTTGCCTTCGATAAGAAGAGCCATTGTAAAACCTCCTAACGGTGATTTATGTACTTACGCGAAGTACACTCCCAATTCGCAAGTCCATTTCTGAACTTACACGCGGAGGATGAACAAATCACACCACCGCGTCTACTCAGGCTGGATAATTAAGAAAATCATCGAAATGATTTTCGCCTGAGGTCTTTGACGCTGATAAAATAAATTTATCAATTCAAAGTTCGCCTAAGGTGCAAAATTACTATTGCTAGATTTTGCGCGATTTCAAAGCAATGCCTTAAAACCACTCAGGGCTTTAAAATTCTGTAACTAAGTCAAGACTTATTTAGAAACGTTTGCAACATCAACGATAAGACCAGGACCCATAGTCGAGCTCAAAGTGATCTTTTGGATATAGATCCCTTTAGAGGTTGCAGGTTTTGCTTTCTTAAGGTCAGCTACAAGTGCTTCAACGTTTTGACGAATCGCTTCTGCAGTAAAGCCTACTTGGCCAATACCTGCATGAATAATACCTGCTTTGTCTACACGGTAACGTGCTTGACCAGCTTTCGCATTTTTAACCGCAGTCGCAACATCTGGAGTTACCGTGCCCACTTTAGGGTTTGGCATTAAACCACGTGGACCAAGGATCGTACCTAACTTACCAACAACGCGCATTGCATCTGGAGCAGCAATAACAACATCAAAGTCTAGGTTACCCGCTTGAATGCTTTCAGCAAGATCATCAAATCCAACAACATCTGCGCCTTCTGCTTTAGCAGCTTCAGCAGCAGCGCCTTGTGCAAACACAGCAACACGTACAGTTTTACCAGTACCTGCAGGAAGTGTCGTTGCGCCGCGAACAACTTGATCAGATTTACGTGGATCAACACCTAGGTTTACAGCTACATCCAAAGATTCTTTGAATTTAGCAGCAGGAAGGCTGTTAAGAACTTGAACTGCTTCTTCTAAAGTATAAACTTTATGCGCTTCAATCGCAGCAGCAATGGCTTTTTGACGTTTAGTTAACTTTGCCATGTCTTATAACTCCACTTCCAAGCCCATAGAACGTGCAGAACCAGCAATGGTACGAACACGCGCTTCTAAATCAGCACCAGTTAAATCTGGTTCTTTAGTCGTCGCAATTTCTTCAACTTGAGCACGAGTCAACTTACCAACTTTAGTTTTATTTGGTACAGCAGAACCCTTTTGAATACCAGCAGCTTTCTTAAGAAGAACAGCAGCAGGTGGAGTTTTCATGATAAATGTGAAAGATTTATCATTATACACAGTGATCACAACTGGAATTGGAAGACCCGCTTCAAGTTTTTGTGTCGCAGCATTGAATTCTTTACAGAACGCCATGATGTTAACACCACGTTGACCTAGTGCAGGACCAATCGGTGGAGATGGATTCGCTTTACCAGCTGGGACTTGCAGCTTAATATAGCCGTCAATCTTCTTAGCCATTTTAATTACCTCTGGGTTCAAACGCCGATGAAGGCTCCCCATATTTACAAGTAACGATATCGTTACAACAACAATGCCCGACTTTGTATAAAGTCAGGCCTTATCAACCAATTCCAATTATATTGTTTTTTCGACTTGACGAAATTCCAATTCAACTTGGGTTGGTCTATTAAACACGTTAATCGTCAACGTTAAACGCGACTTTTCGTATTGAACTTCTTCCACCACACCTTTAAAGTCTGTAAATGGCCCGTCAATTACGAGTAATTCTTCACCAGGCTCAAACATCGTCTTAGGACGAGGTGCTTCACCTTTATTGTGTACACGCGCAAGAATTGCATCTGCTTCTTTTTGCGTAATTGGTGCAGGTTTTTCAGCCGTACCACCAATGAATCCTAAAACTTTTGGACATTCTTTTACGATATGCCAAGTTTCATCATTCATTTCCATTTCAACTAATACATAGCCAGGAAAGAATTTACGTTCTGATTTACGCTTTTTCCCATCCTTCATTTCAACTACTTCTTCAGTAGGAACAAGGACTTCACCAAAACTATCAGCAACAGCGCTACGCTGGATTCGATCATTAAGTGAGCGCATTACTTGTTTTTCATAACCTGAATAGGCATGAATAATGTACCAACGTTTCATAGCTCTCTTATCCAATAATCAACTTAATTGCCCAGCCCAAAACAGAATCAAAACACCATAAAAGCAATGATGCAATCACGACGACAACAAGAACTTGCCATGATGTAGATACTGTCTCTTGCTTCGTTGGCCAAGTTACTCGACGTAATTCGATACGTGAATCCTTTAGCAACCGTACAAAGCTTTTACCTTGATGGGTGGCGTATAATATACCTAAAGCAACGACGATACAAGCCAAAATTACCCCAATTCGGACCCACACATCATTTGCTGGTGCCCAATATGCTGGTAAATACTGATTCGTAAACATTGCACCTGTTAATAAAATTAAGGCAACAATCCATAAAACATAGTCAAATGGGGAACCAGAATTCACAACTTCTGCTGAATTATTTCTTTGAGGGATTGGCGCGTCGCTTTGTGCGTCACGCGATTTATCATTCGACATTTTTGTACTCGTCGTAGAATTCGCGATTTATTATATGATCAATTTGGCAAGCATCAAGCTTTTTTTAAAAAATGGCAGGCCAGGAGGGACTCGAACCCCCAACATTCGGTTTTGGAGACCGACGCTCTACCAATTGAACTACTGACCTACAAGTAAGTCGAAAACCTAAATTTTCGACTTATATTTATCATACTATATTATTATGCAATTACTTTAGCAACTACACCAGCACCAACTGTACGACCACCTTCACGGATCGCAAAACGTAGACCTGGGTCCATTGCGATTGGGTGAATAAGCTCTACTGACATTTCTACGTTGTCACCCGGCATAACCATTTCTACGCCATCTTTAAGTGAGATCGCGCCAGTTACGTCAGTTGTACGGAAGTAGAACTGTGGACGGTAAC
>NZ_NEGH01000009.1 GCF_002135375.1 Acinetobacter sp. ANC 4558
CCGCCGACATTCTGCTTGTAAGGCAGACGCTCTACCAACTGAGCTAAGCGCCCTTATAAGAGTGAAACTTTAATTTTTAATGGCGCAGCGGACGGGACTCGAACCCGCGACCCTCGGCGTGACAGGCCGATATTCTAACCAACTGAACTACCGCTGCATAGGTGCTACACATATCCAAAGATATGGTGGGCGCTGACGGGATCGAACCGCCGACATTCTGCTTGTAAGGCAGACGCTCTACCAACTGAGCTAAGCGCCCTTATAAGGGTGAAACTTTGATTTTTAATGGCGCAGCGGACGGGACTCGAACCCGCGACCCTCGGCGTGACAGGCCGATATTCTAACCAACTGAACTACCGCTGCATTAAAAATCTGGTGGGCGCTGACGGGATCGAACCGCCGACATTCTGCTTGTAAGGCAGACGCTCTACCAACTGAGCTAAGCGCCCTCAAAAGTTCTACTATGTAAATGGCGCAGCGGACGGGACTCGAACCCGCGACCCTCGGCGTGACAGGCCGATATTCTAACCAACTGAACTACCGCTGCACTTACATAACTTTACTTTTTTGGCACAAACAATATTAAGAATTAAGTGGCGCAGCGGACGGGACTCGAACCCGCGACCCTCGGCGTGACAGGCCGATATTCTAACCAACTGAACTACCGCTGCACTATATATTCTTAACGTAAAAGACATGGTGGGCGCTGACGGGATCGAACCGCCGACATTCTGCTTGTAAGGCAGACGCTCTACCAACTGAGCTAAGCGCCCTTTACGACTTCATCGTTTGTGTGGTGCATTATAGAGAATCCTGTGAACCTGTCAAACGCTTTTCCACTTGTTTTCAGTTTTTCCCTATTGAGTGATTAAAAAATAGGTTATTTGCTATAAAAATATACAAATTTTATAAATTTACTCAAGGATAAATTAAAAAAATAAATATGTTTTAAAAACTTAATGAAACATTTTAACCTTCACAACGTTGCAACTTTAATTCATTTCTATTGAAGTTTAATCCTTTAATGACATATGTAATTAAATGTTTTCAATAATGCTCATTTCTGAAATGTACACCAATGCCTCTTCTGGAATAAGATCAAATAACTCAATAATCTCAGTATTTTTCATGCGAATACAACCATGTGACATTGGAATTCCCATCGGTTCAGTATCTGGTGTGCCATGAATATAAATGTAACGATTAAAGGTATCGCAACCATTTCCTAAATTAAAATGCTCTTCTAAGCCGCTTAACCATAAAATTCTTGAGAGTATCCAATCACGCTCTGGAAAAGCATCTGCTAAATCTTGTGAATAAACTTCACCCGTTTCTTGGCGAGCAATAAATACGGTATTGATTGGAACATCTTGACCAAACTTTAAAGCAATTTTATGCCAGCCTCGTGGCGTTTTCCCACTATTTTCCTGCTCCCCAATTCCATTTTTCCCCGTTGAAATGACATAAACTTTATTATGTTTAGGGAGGTATAAAGTCTGTTCTGCTAAGTCTATAAGTACATCAGCTTGATCCAACGTATATTTCATTGCTTTCCCTTCTAATGATGTTTAGGTTCGGGTCTAAACCAAAGCCAAATTGCAACTATCAGCATGGTCACATCTGTAAAAATTTTGACGGCAAATGGTGCATTTGTAAATAACATTATTATTCCACTAATAAGCATCATAATACTGGCCAACCACTTTGCTTTACGTGGCACCGTTCCATTTTCACGCCATGCTTTTAAGGTCGGACCATACTTAGGATGTTGCAATAACCAAGCATCCATTTGAGGCCAACCTTTAGAAGCTGCCCACGCGGCTAAAATGAGAAATACGGTGGTTGGCATACCAGGTAATAATGCGCCAATAAAACCCAATATGATAAAAATCACCACCAAGGTCCGCCAAAACAACGTTTTCATTTATTTACTCTACAAGCACGCTGCTTGTAGTATAAATTGTTTTTCATCGCAATCCCTTAAAATTCCAACTCGAATGTATTTCTCAATGCCTGAACTTAATTCACATCAATTTCATGAAGCTTGGTTAACTTATAAAACACCAGAAGTCCAGCAATTGGCTTTTTCTCTTCTGAGCCCAAATATTATTCGAGAAATTCCAAATCAACTTCCTATTCAACATAAATTTGATTTACATACAGATCAACACTGGCAAGATATGTATAAATGTTATACGCCACGACTTCAGCAACTAGATCTCTATCCTGATGAATTACATCAGTTTTTAAACAAACTTAAAAGTACGCGTTTAGGTCTACGTTTCGAAAGGTATATTTGGTTTTGGCTGTTAGACCACCACTATCATCCTTATCATCTTATAGCACATAGCCTTCAAATAATTGATGGTGCTAGAACAATTGGCGAACTAGATTTTTTAATTCAAAATACGGAAACTCGCCAAGTTGAGCATTGGGAGGTCGCTTTAAAATATTATTTAGGTGAACAAAATCTATCTTTAAAACATTGGTACGGTTTAAATCGAGAAGATACACTTTTAACAAAACTGATGCACTTCACTGAAAAGCAGTTTCAATTTTCTAATGTGCATGAACATCAAATAGATCAACGCTTTGCTGTAATGAAAGGACAGCTTTATCTTCCCTACCATCGATATACTGCTAAAATACCTCCATGGGTCAATACAAATCGTCGACTTGGTTTTTGGGGAAATAACTTCCCATCACACCACGCTCAATATTATCGTTTAAATAGACATGAGTGGTTATGCCCAAATCAATTTATAGAGCATGCGTTTAATTCATGGTGGACAAATGGTTTATATTTTTCTCGTCATAAAAATGAATATTACATGTATAGAAGTACGATCAGTCTCAAAAATAAATTTTCTTAATTAAACATTAAGTTAAAAATAAATATTTAAATACAATTCATAACTTATTTATACAAAAAAAAACACATTTCATTTTCTATTCCTTTTAATCTCAATAATATGGTATAAAAAACTGATATTTAAAATCACAAACAAGGGTATGAATGATGAAAAAAGTTTTATTTACTGCATTAGCGATGAGCGTAGTTCTAGTTGGATGTAATACGGTTAAAGGAGTTGGTCAAGATGTCTCTAAAGTTGGTTCTGTGGTAACAGATACTGCTGAAAAAACTTCGAATGAAATTAAGAAAAAGTAAGTTTTTACTTTTTCAAAACCCGATTTAGTATCTAGATCGGGTTTTTTTATATTTTAAATTCCCTTTATTACAAGGTTTCGCCTATCATAGATAAAATTTTTTAACATGATTTATTGGTATGACTCACTCAGAAACTCTTGAGCTTAGCTTACAGTTATTAAGACAACCCTCTGTAACCCCTATTGATCATACTTGCCAAGAAATTATGGCAGAACGTTTAGCCAAAGTTGGCTTTCAAATTGAAGATATGCGTTTTGAAGATGTTGACAACTTATGGGCAAGAAAAGGTACTGAAGCACCAGTTTTTTGTTTTGCAGGTCATACAGATGTTGTACCTACAGGACATCTAGATGCTTGGAACTCTGATCCATTCAAACCAGAAATTCGTGATGGAAAACTCTATGGACGTGGCAGTGCTGATATGAAAACTGCATTGGCCGCAATGGTAGTCGCATCTGAGCGTTTTATCGCAAAACATCCGAATCATAAAGGTTCAATTGCATTTTTAATCACGTCAGATGAAGAAGGTCCTTCGATTAACGGTACGGTCAAAGTGATTGAAACTTTAGAAGCACGTAACGAAAAAATGGATTGGTGCCTTGTTGGTGAACCGTCTAGTACCAATCAACTTGGTGATATTATCAAAAATGGTCGTCGTGGCTCTTTAAATGCAAATATCACCATTAAAGGCAAACAAGGTCACGTTGCATATCCACATCTTGCCATTAATCCGATCCATACTGCATCTAAAGCAATCAGTGAATTATGTGAAACTGTATGGGATCATGGAAATGAATACTTCCCAGCAACTACTTTTCAAATTTCAAATATTCAAGCAGGCACTGGAGCAACCAATGTTATTCCAGGAAGTATGAATCTGCTTTTTAATTTCAGATATTCAACTGAAGTGACTGCTGAAGAACTTAAACAGCGCACCATGGAGATTTTAGATCGCCATCAAGTTGACTATGAAATTCATTGGACGTTATCTGGCTTACCTTTTCTTACCCCAGTTGGTGAATTAGTCAATGCTGCTCGTCATGCAATTCAGCAAATTACTGGGAATGAAACAACGCTTTCAACTAGTGGTGGAACATCAGATGGACGTTTCATCGCACCAACAGGTGCTCAAGTTCTTGAACTTGGTGTTTTAAATGAAACCATTCATCAAATCAATGAACATGTAAATGTGGCAGATTTAGAGCCTCTATCTGAAATTTATGAACTAATTTTAGAAAACCTCTTAGCTTAATTCTCACTTAGAATAAAAGGAACTCAATGAGTTCCTTTTTTATGATGTTGATTCATATTTTTATTTATTTTATTCAATACTACTCTTCAGGTAACGTTTAACCGTTTGAAGTAATAATGCTTCATCAATAGGTTTCGTTAAATAATCACTTGCACCTTGTAGCATCCCCCAAGAGCGATCTGTTTCTTGATCTTTAGTACTCACAATAATAATCGGAATATGTTTTGTTGTTTCTGCGCGTGTCAACTGACGGGTTGCTTGAAAACCATTCACCCCTGGCATCACAACATCCATAAGCACTAAATCAGGTAATTCTGCCTGTGCGATTGTAACGCCATCAGCACCATTAGAAGCTTCAATCACATCATAACCATGATGACTTAATATCTCTCTGAATCGAAAGGTTTCTGCTGGTGAATCATCTACAATTAAAATTCGTGCCATTCTGTTTTCCAAAAAATTAATCTTTCAATTATACAAACATAAGATTATTAATTGTATTTCAATCATTTATTTCTCAAAATAATTTCATCTAAACCCAAGCAACCAAACTTTTCCTCAATAATCAAAAAAACCCTGCACCGATAAAAATGCCAGTATCATCCGATATCTTTTTTGAAAATCTAAAGTTTGTCATTGGTTTTAACTGCATCACTTTACATCTGTTTATTGTTTTAGAAAAGTTATGATCTCGAGATAATCGTAACCAAATAATATCTACGTGAACATGCCGTTTTAACTGAAATATTTCAATTTATTTTCAAAAATTGTCCCATTTATATTTAATTTCAAATCGTTTTTCGTTTTAAAAATCTTCTTCTATTCTCAAGAAAATTATCTTAAGATAAAATTCAAGACCATATAAGCAAATAACACCACTTAACATATGGGGATAGATTAAGTGCAAAATGACAATAATATTAAAAAAAAATGGCTAAGATTTTCGATATATTCTTTTATAGCACTCACGTTATTATTAGTTCAAACTAATCCTGTTTTTTCTAAAAATATAAATAATACTTCCTTAAAAGATCAACGATGGTATCGTTATTATGATCACAAAGGTGTCGCCAACATCAGTAGTAGCATTACACAAAGTCATATTCAATATGGATATGAAACACTAGATCAGAATATGCAAATTATTAAAAAAAATGATGCCTTCAATGCAGAGAAAAACCAAAAGTCAAACATCTTACTCAACACTGATGCACAAGAAATTAAAGATGATCTGCTATTAAAAAAGGCTTATAGCACCAGTGAAGTCGCGAAAGAAAAAAAGAAAATGAGTTTAGACACTATTAATAATCAAATTAATTTTCAACTCAATCAATTAAAAAATTTGCAACAAAACCGAATACATTTAAAAAAAATAGAGATGGAGTATATTCGGAAAAATCAACTGATTCCTCATGAATCAATAGACAAGCTTGAATTTAATTCAAAAAATATTGAACAAACCATTAATAATATTCAAATGCTACAACAGAACTATATGCAAACAGAAATCCAGTTCAACAAAATCATCGACCGTTTGAAATTAAAACCTTAATACACTTTCATTTAACAGATAAATAGATCTGCCATGTTGAAGTGCTTTTTATTGTATACTCATCGACTTTAACGAAATACTTTTTAGGACATTTTCCATGCGCGCGAGTCGCTTTTTATTTGCAACGTTAAGAGAAACGCCAAATGATGCTGAAGTCATCTCTCACCAACTTATGTTACGTGCGGGAATGATTCGTAAACTAGCTTCAGGTTTATATACTTGGCTACCAATGGGCGTTCGCGTATTAAATAAAGTTGCAGCGATTGTGCGTGAAGAAATGAACCGTGCAGGGTCTCTTGAAGTTTTAATGCCCGTAACACAACCTGCATCTTTATGGGAAGAATCTGGTCGTTATGTACAATATGGTCCAGAATTATTGCGCTTTAAAGACCGCCATCAAAATGACTTTGTACTTGGTCCAACGCATGAAGAAGTCATTACAGATCTTGCGCGCAATGAACTACATAGTTACAAACAACTTCCAGCTAACTTTTATCAAGTTCAAACAAAGTTTCGTGATGAGATTCGCCCTCGTTTTGGTGTTATGCGTTCTCGTGAATTTATTATGAAAGATGCTTATTCTTTCCATGTTAATCAAGTGTCTTTACAAGAAACTTACGATGCGATGTATGATGCTTATTGTAAGATTTTTACCCGTTTAGGTCTTAATTTCCGTCCAGTACAAGCAGATACAGGCTCAATTGGTGGGTCAGGTTCTCATGAGTTTCACGTTCTTGCTTCAAGTGGCGAAGATGATATTGCCTTCTCTACAGAATCTGATTATGCAGCAAATGTTGAAATGGCTGAGGCTATTCTTGTTGGTGAACGTGCAGCGCCAAATAAAGCCTTAGAAATCGTAGACACACCTAATCAAAAAACAATTGCTGATGTTTCTACGTTCTTAAAATCAGATCCTGCACAATCAGTAAAAGCATTATTGGTTCAAGGAATTCCAACACAAGAAAATCAAACAACACCTGTTGTTGCCTTATTCTTACGTGGTGATCATGAGCTCAATGAAATTAAAGCTGAAAAACATCCATTAATTGCTGCACCACTTACTTTTGCCACTGAAGAACAAATTGCGACTTCAGGCTTAACCCCTGGTTTCTGTGGTCCACAAGGTTTAGTTGAAAAAGGTTTAACTGTCATTATTGATCGTGCAGCATCGGTATTGTCTGACTTTGTTGCCGGTGCAAATGAAATTGACAAACATGCAGTCGGTGTAAACTGGGAACGTGATGCTCAATTTACTGAAATATTTGATTTGCGTAATGTTGTTGAAGGTGATGCATCTCCAGATGGTCATGGTACGTTGCAAATTAAACGTGGTATCGAAGTTGGTCATATTTTCCAACTCGGTCAAAAGTACTCTGAAGCATTAGGCTGTAAAGTACTTGGTGAAGATGGTAAGCCGTTGGTTGTGACGATGGGTTGTTACGGTATTGGAGTAACGCGTGTAGTGGCGTCAGCAATTGAACAAAACTATGATGATAAAGGAATTATTTGGCCTCTGAGCATTGCTCCATTTGAAGTTGCAATTGTTCCAATGAATGCACATAAATCACCACGTACGCTCGAAGCTGCTGAAACGCTTTATGCAGAGTTACAAGCAGCAGGCTATGATGTCCTCTTAGATGATCGTAATGAACGCCCTGGTGTTAAATTCTCTGATTTAGAATTAACAGGTATTCCACACCGCATTGTGATTGGTGAAAAAGGACTCGATGCAGGAACATTTGAATATAAAGGGCGTACTGATGCAGAATCAGTCAACTTGAGTAAAGAAGATTTGCTTGCAAAAATTGCAAAGTAATTTTTCAATATAACATACTTGATCAAAAATCCCGCTTAATGCGGGATTCTTTATTTTAAATCAATATTTTATAGAATCATCAATTCTTTATGATGAGATTAAGCTTTAGGTAAAGTTACACCTGTTTGACCTTGATATTTTCCACCACGGTCTTTATAAGATACTTCACATACTTCGTCAGATTCAAAAAATAACATCTGCGCAACACCCTCACCTGCGTAAATACGTGCAGGTAAATTTGTTGTATTTGAAAATTCTAAAGTGACGTGCCCTTCCCATTCAGGTTCTAATGGCGTAACGTTCACAATAATGCCACAACGTGCATAAGTTGATTTACCTAAACATACCGTTAGAACATTACGTGGAATACGGAAATATTCAACAGTACGTGCTAAAGCAAATGAGTTTGGTGGAATAATACATACATCAGCTTCAATATCAATAAAGCTGTTTTCATCAAAGTTTTTAGGATCAACAATTGCTGAATGAACATTTGTAAAAACTTTAAATTCTCGTGCGCAGCGCACATCATAGCCGTAACTTGATACGCCATACGAAATGAGCTTTTGACCATTTTCATCTAAACGAACTTGGTTTTCTGCATACGGTTCAATCATACCGTGCTTTTCGCTCATTTCACGAATCCAGCGATCAGACTTTATTGCCATTGTTTTATCCAAATCATACTAAAATAATTTACTACGATGTACTTTAACTGAAATCACGCCTAATGAAAATAAGCCTTCGAATTATCTATCATTCATGACAAAGAAAAAATTGATTTTCTTTTCATTAAAAACTCAACAAGGCGGAATAACTTAAAGGTACTGAAAAACTCAACAGCACAATTGAAGCCGTCTTTTGTAAATTACATTGATTTAACCATTTAATTTTATTCGATGCTAAATAAGACCCAATACATGTCCATAAAAATGCAATTGGAACCAATAAGATTAAAAATACCAACATATGACTGACATAATAATTCATATTTTTCCATACAATTGCTGGAAAAATAGCAGATGCAAATAACAATGCTTTAGGGTTTAAAACCGTCGCTAAAAAAAGCTCGCGTGCACGAATGGTCGGCTGTGAATAACTGACTTCAACATCAGCTGTACGCCAAAGCTTAATGGCTAAAAAAATAATATAACTCGCACTAAATAATTTTAAAATTACGGGTAACAAAGGAAATTGTGCTGAAACTTTACCAATGAGAAGTCCCCACAATGAAATCGCAATTAAATAGCCAAAAGCCTCTGAAGGTATTAAACGGAATGATTTTTTAATGCCAACCTGAATACCGGATGAGGCGAGTAATGTATTTGTAGGACCTGGTGTCAAAAGAATGGAGATAACCAAGCCAATAAATAACAATGAAATCATTCATTCAACCTCAACAATGAATCTATTTAGGATAAAGGAGCTTGAATTCATTTAGCAAAGTAAAAATTGTAAGAGGAAGTATAAAACTCACAATGAAATAAATTAAAATATTATTTTTCAACAACTTATAAATCAAAAACATTAGACTCACCAGTCACACGATAGTCGTTTGATGGTCGTTTGATGGTCGTTTGATGGTCGTTTGATGGTCGTTTGATGGTCGTTTGATGGTCGTTTGATGGTCGTTTGATGGTCGTTTATACACTTTTCTATTCACATTAACATCTTTAAAACACTATTAATCATAACTTAACAAATAGATGGATTTTGTCATACAAAATTCATAGAAAGACAATATTTCTTAAAGCGTAAATACGTTAGTTTCATACAACTTCATGCTTAAAGCTTAAATTTTATAAGTGAATAATTTAACTCAAATGAATTGAGTGAAGAACCAAAACAAAGGAAAAATCAATGTATAAATTGGCACTTAAGACGGTCACTATTCTTGCTTTATTTGCAAGCTATGGTTGTACAAAAGAAAACAATACTGCTTCAAATGTCTCAAGCTCCTCTGAAACAGCTTTGGCTAAAGATAAACTCTCCAGTAAATTTATCAATATTGCAACAGGAGGAGCGTCAGGTCCATATAATGTTATTGGCACTAATTTAGCAGAAATCTATAACAAAACTTATGGTGTCAATGCAAAAACCCAAACCACTGGTGCTTCTGTAGAAAACCTTAACTTACTGAAACAAAATAAAGTTGAGATGGCATTTGTCATGAGCGACAGCTTGACAGAAGCCATCAAGGGATCTGGTGTGTTTAATCAAAAAAAACTGGACAATGTTCGACAAATTGCAGCACTTTACCCCAACTACGTGCAAATCGTTACCTCCAAAAAATCGGGTATTCAAAACATTGAAGATTTGAGAGGAAAACGTATCGCTGTTGGTGCACAAAACTCTGGCGTAGAAGCAAATGCCCGTTCTTTATTGAAAGGATTTGGTATCAGCTATGATGATGTCAAAGTCGATTATCTCGGTTATGCTGAAGCAGCAGATGCCTTAAAAAGTGGAAAAATTGATGCTGCATTTTTGACTAGCGGCATTCCTAATTCATCATTAATGGAACTGCAACAAGGGTATGACCTACAACTTGTTCGTATTGATCCTGAAAAAATGAAAAAAATAGCAAAAGATCAATCTTATTTTCTCTCTTTAAACATTCCTAAAGGGACTTACGGGAATACAGAAGATATTCCGACTGCAGCAATTATGAATGCACTTGTTGTCAGGTCAGACCTTTCTGAAGATGATGTATATAAACTGACAAAAACATTTTTTAATAGTTTAAAAAGCTTAACGACTGCCCATCAAGCCGCTCAAGATATTACATTAAAAAGCGCTCAACATGGTTTAGTCGCTCCCCTACACCCAGGTGCAAAACGTTATTACGATGAAATAGCATCGAAATAATGTGAGCAATACCAGAATTTTAATTGCCTTACTTTTACTTATTGGGTGCTCAAGTATTATTGGATTTTATCCAATATATTTCATTCAAATTCAAGTTAATCAAGATCATTGTAGGATTTTTTCTAATCATCTTGAATTGCAATGGATACACTCGGTAGAAAAAACGACTTGGCTTGAGCACTATCAAATAAAACATAAAAAATTCGTCCTGCAATATACCGATTTTGTTTCATTTGGTGCAGGTACGCCAACACACTATCCCATTATATTCCAGAAAAATGGTTGGATACGAATGGATGTCAATCTGTCAGTTAAAGATATTTATTGGACTATTTCGAATCATATGCAAGGGATTATTATATTTCAGCATCAGCAATGGTCCATTTATAAAGACTACCCTGATTACAGTATTGTTCATATTTCTATTCAGCAACAACCTCTTTGGCGTGTTCTGCGATTAGGACAATGTTTATGACAAATACTCAAAATAATGCCATTGAACAATTAAATGAAAAAGAACAACAAGCCATTTTAGAGAAATTTGATCGAGAATCGGTGACTCGCCATCCGACCAATAAATCTGTGAAATGGTTCATTGCTGCCATTGCAATTAGTTATTCTCTTTTTCACTTATTTATTACGTTTAATCCATTACCCGAACTTCTTCAACGTGCAGCACATGTTGCAATTGGTTTAATGCTCGTTTTTTTGCTTTATCCTGCACGTAGCTCGACCTCACGACAAAAAGTTTCATGGTCAGACTGGGGGTTGGCATTAATTTCTTTATCTACTTTTTTATATTTGTGGTTTGAATATCAAGATATTGTTACGACTCGTGGAGGAATTCCAAATACTTTAGACGTTATATTTTCTATCATCACGGTTATTTTGGTTGTTGAAGCATCACGGCGTGTTATGGGATGGATGTTACCCATATTAGGACTAATTTTCTTAACTTATCCCTTTATAAGTCACTTCGGTTGGATACCAGACAGACTACTCACTCGATCTTATACCATTAGTGATATTTTTGGACAAATGTACTTAAAAACAGAAGGTCTTTATTCTTCTGCTATTGGTGCATCCGTTACATTTATCTTTTTATTTATTTTATTTGGTGCTTTTCTTGCTAAATCTGGAATGGGAAAACTTTTTAATGATTTAGCCATGGCGTTAGCAGGCCATAAGCAAGGAGGACCTGCGAAAGTTGCCGTTATTTCTAGTGGGTTTATGGGCAGTATTAATGGTACGGCAGTCGCCAATGTTGTCGGTACAGGTTCATTTACCATTCCTCTCATGAAAAAAATTGGATATCACAAAAACTTTGCAGGTGCTGTTGAAGCAAGTGCATCTGTCGGTGGTCAAATTTTACCTCCTGTCATGGGTGCCAGTGCGTTTATTATGGCTGAAACGACAGGTGTAAGTTACGGTACAATTGCGCTTGCTGCGGCTTTACCTGCGCTACTATATTATTTAGGCGTAATGGCTCAAGTCCATTTCCGTGCTGGAAGAGATGATCTTAAAGGTGTACCTAAAGCCGATTTACCACGTGTGAAAGAGGTGCTAAAAGAACGTGGTCACTTGCTTATTCCAATTATTGCTTTGGTGATATTTCTCTTCCAATCTATTCCAGTCGGCTATGCAGCGGTTTATACCATTATTCTGACAATTATTGTTGCTGCCTTTAAAAAATCTACCCGTATGGGAATTAAAGAAATACTTGAAGCCCTAGAGGATGGTGCGAAACAATCTCTATCCGTCATGGCTGCCTGTGCATTAGTTGGGATCATTATTGGAGTTGTCAGCTTAACAAGCTTTGGCACGGTCATGACCTCATCTATTATGAGTATTGGTGCTGGAAGTTTATTCTTAACGCTATTCTTTACCATGATTGCTTCTATGATTTTAGGAATGGGACTACCTTCTATTCCTGCTTATATCATTACAGCAACCATGGCAGCACCAGCTTTAGCAAACTTTGATATTCCAACGTTAGTTGCGCATATGTTTGTATTCTATTTTGGATTATTCGCGAATATCACCCCACCCGTAGCTTTAGCCGCCTTTGCAGGAGCAGGAATTGCAGGAGGTGATCCAATGCGGACAGGTTTCCAAGCATTAAAATTATCTTTAGCAGGTTTTATTGTCCCATTCTTGTTTGTCTATAACCCTGCCATGCTCATGATTGATACGACAAACGTTGCAGTGAATGCACGTGAATTTGCATTCCCTGCGTGGACAACCGTAATCAGCATATGTGTTACGTCTATTATCGGTATTCTAGCTTTGGGAGCTGCCGTTGAAGGATATTTTAAAACTACATTATCTTGGTTTTGGCGACTTTTCTTAGGTACAGGCGCACTATTTATGATTATTCCTGAAACCATCACAGATATTATTGGCATAGCGATGGTAATAATTGCAATCACTGTAAACCTCCGATCAGTCAAAATACAGCGCTCAACGTTAAAAACAATTACTTAAAGAAAAAAGCCCAACATTATGTTGGGCTTTTATTTTGATAAATCCATTACAGCATTTTAAAAAATGCGTGATTTACTTTTTTCAACTTTTGGTAATTTATCTATAATTTTTTTCGCTATCGCCATATAACTTTCTGCTGCATCATCTTGCGCAATCACCGAAGGTTTACCTGCATCAGTATTTTCACGGATTTGAACATTTAAAGGCAAACGACCCAATAATGGAATATCATATTGTTCGGCTAGTTGATCTCCACCACCTGTACCAAAAATTGGTTCTTCATAGCCACAATTTGAACATATATGTGTCGACATATTTTCAATCACGCCCATAACAGGAATATGAACGCGATTAAATAATTCAATCCCTTTTGTTGCATCCATTAATGCCACATTTTGTGGAGTCGTTACAATCACAGCACCCGTAACCGGAATACGTTGGGCAAGTGTCAATTGAATATCCCCAGTCCCTGGTGGCATGTCAATCATAAGAACATCTAAGTCAGGCCAAAGCGTTTGATTAAATAACTGCATCAATGCACCTGTTGCTTTCGGTCCGCGCCAAGCTACAGGTGTATTGTGATCGCCCGTAAGATGCCCTATTGACAATACAGCCATTCCATATGCATCAATAGGAACAAAATTTTCAGACTCAATCATTGGCGTACGACCTGCATTCCCCAACATGGTTGGAATACTTGGGCCATAAATATCTGCGTCTAATACCCCAACTTTTAAGCCTAATGCTTGTAAAGCTAAGGCTAAATTGACCGTCGTTGTTGATTTACCAACCCCACCCTTACCCGACGATACCAAAATTACATTCTGAATGCGGGGATGTTTAGGTACATCACGCTGCTGCGGTGCAGCTTTCGTAATAGGTGGATTATTAGGATCTACTTCTGATTTAGTTTCTTTAGGTACTCCAGCTGATGCATCAACGACAGGTGGAAGCTTTTGTTTTTTTTCTTGAGGTTGAGCTGAGCAACTTTCGCCCGCTTTATGCTGATGATCATGATTTCCTGAACTGCTTTTTTGTTGAATCACATGCATATTCAATTCAGTAATTCCACACTTCTCTAAAGCATCTGCCAATTCATCATGAATCGTTTGTAAATCCTCTGCTTCAGATGGAAATGTGTTAATTGTAATTTGAAGGGTTTGATTTTCTATATTAATTTGTGTAATGCGATCTTTTAACAGATGCGTTGAGTTTGGCAAAATATACGTTTCGAGTATCTGCTGAATCTCCTCTTCACTCACTTCTTTTGACGGTGAAAAAACTGATTTAAGAGAAGAAAGCCACGACATATATTTACTCCAAACTTGGGTATACAGCACAATACTGACACCATAGTTTAACTGTAAATTTACGATAGGTTAAGTCAGATTCTGATTGTTTAGCAAATTCAGAGTAAATACGTCGGCTTTATTTCTATATGATCATCTTGCGATGATTAAAATTATGTAAGTAAGATTGTCACTAAGCTTTATCATCATTTTTAAATTTGCTTAAAGTATCCGAAGCTTTTTTCTTTAACTCATCTATCTTACCCGTTGCCTGCTCTTTCAAGTCGTCAAATTTAGATGATGCATCATGCTTTAATGCCTCAGCCTTCGCTTTAACATCTTCAATTTTTTGCCCAGCATCCGCTTTCAATTGATCAAACTTTTCCTGCACATTGGTTTGTGCTTCAGAGGCTTTAGTTTTTAAGTCTGCGACATGACTTTCTAAGTGTGCCTTACCCTCTGTCAACGTTTGACCTACGGTTGCTTTTAAGTCAGCAACTGTTTTTTCTCCCTCTTTTTTGGCATCTTGGGCTGTACTTTTTAACTCATCTACTGCTGCCTCTGCTTGTGACTGTAATTCACTTGCTTTAGATTTTGCATCGTCAACTGCTTGAGATGCTTGTTCTTTTAAATCATTTAAACTTTTATTGGTCACCATTTTTTACCTCTGATTTATTTACATGTTTTTCATTATTTATACATATAAATTCATCCAAAAATATAAAATGCATCAATTTGAAACAAAAAAATTAATCATCTGCAATAAAATCAAAAATTAACTATACTGATCTTGAGCAAAAGGAAAGAGCTTAATTTGAACCAATAATAATGATTATCCTTCATTTAACATTATAAAATTGCATTAACAAAACTTATTCCCAACTCAGGATTGAATGATGAACCAAGATTTTAGAGAAAAAATGATCACTATTTGTAACGATAAAATTGCAAAGAAAGGACCAAATGTTGGCTTATCCTTTTACGCCTTCTTTTCCAATAAAAATGACAATCCTGAATTATTGATGCAAGTTGCGCAGTGGTGGATTAAAACCCATCAACTCGATCATTTTGAAAAAGCACATAAAATTAAGCAACTCATTTTAGATGAGAAATAAGATTGCCTATCTTAAAAGTTTAACTGTCAAAAAAAACATCATTAATCGAATACTTGTTTATCTCTTCAAGGTACTCATAAAACTAATCACAGAAAATAACCACAAAAATAGAATAAAACTTCGCCCTTGATTAAAATGGGTGAGATCTGTTCCATGTAAAATATTATGTCGTGTCATTGTGATAATCGAACTATTGTCCATTTTAAAGGCAGCCAGTTCTAAAAAGTAAGGATTTAATTCACACGCAATTTTAACCTTATGCCATAAGCTTTTCACTTCATGTGCTTTTAAACCAGGTACAATTTTATAAACATCAATAAATTTACTTTGATTGGGCTGTAAATAACCATATTGAACTAAGATATCGGTAAGTAATCCTTCAATTTGTGCATATAAAATTGCAATACATCCTGCATAACATTCTAATTTATATAGTTTTAATGCTTCAGCAATGACTTTTCTACGTTGTGATTTTAGCGCCCCAATATCCATTGCATCAAAAGCCATGAATAAATCTTTTTCAAAAATTGTATGCTGAACAATATCTAATAATTTAAATGTAGCAAGGTCTTCATCATGCTGAAAAAATTTCCAAAAATGGATTAAGTTTAATGCATCATTTGCAATCTTTGCATCAATAGGCTGATCAAGCTCATCTGACAGCACTTCAAAATAAGATTCTTCAACAGATAATGTACTTAAACTTTGAATCAAATAACGATGTTCCTTTTCTGATATTTGTTCTAAATACTGAATTGCATCATCTAAAATGCGCTTTCCCATTTGATTATTTGGGCTATTTTGAGGAATGCGAAGAATCGATTGCTCATCGTTAAAACCATCTATCATGAATTTTATCCTACAATTTTTTTAACTTACAAATGATCGAATATCTACAAACTCTAAACACTTGTTTTCAGTTCTAAAATAATAACAAATATTGGTTGAAATGAAGTGAATAGAAATGCCTAACATTAAATGAACGAATAAAGTTTATATCAACGTATATTAAGAATAAAAAACTCAAAATAAGTTTTTTACTTAAACACGCTAAAAATTCCTAATCCTTATAGCACCTTCACTCAATTGTCACTTTCTTGCTCTTTCATCAAATCTTAGGTGATTCGAATCAACTTAAATCATAAAATAAATCATCATCATTCTTTTAAAATAACGTAATAAAATAAATAAGCTATAAATCACTTGTTAAATTCAATAAACTTCTTTGTTTGAAAAGATTTCAACGATTCCCTTGTGCAACTTTTCTATATCTAAGGTAAAATCGTAAATCCTACATAAAATACGAATGAGAGAGTTACATCCGTGCGTAATATTTTAGTCACTAATGCCCTACCATACGCGAATGGCCCAATTCATATGGGTCACCTACTCGGTTATATCCAAGCTGATATTTGGGTTCGTGCCATGCGTGCAATGGGTCATAATGTGACTTATGTATGCGCAGATGATGCTCATGGTACCGCAATTATGTTGCGTGCTGAAGCAAATGGTATTTCCGCAGAACAACAAATTGCCAATGTTCAAAAAGAGCACATTCGTGATTTTGACGGATTTAATGTCTTGTTTGATCATTATGACTCAACTCATAGCCATGAGAATAAGGCGCGCTCAGAAGAAATTTATATTAAAAATCGTGAAGCGGGTAATATTGCTATTCGCCCTGTTACCCAATTATTCGATCCAGAAAAAGGGATGTTCTTATCTGATCGCTTCATTAAAGGTACTTGCCCTAAGTGTAAAGCTGAAGATCAATATGGTGATGCCTGTGAAGTCTGTGCAACAACCTATAATGCAACTGAATTATTAAACCCTCGTTCAACCCTAAGTGGTGCAACCCCGATTGAAAAATCTTCAGATCATTATTTCTTCAAATTACCAAACTTTGCAGAATATTTACAAAAATGGACACGTGATGAAGGTCGTTTACCCGTATCTATTGCAAATAAATTAGATGAATGGTTTGAAGCAGGTTTAGCAGATTGGGATATTTCTCGTGATGCCCCATATTTTGGTTTTGAAATTCCAGATGCACCCAATAAATACTTCTATGTTTGGGTAGATGCACCAATTGGCTATATGTCGAGTTTTGAAAATTACATTAAAACAAAACGTCCTGATTTAAGTTTTAATGACTATTGGGAAAAAGACTCTAAAAATGAAGTCTATCACTTTATTGGAAAAGACATTGTTTACTTCCATGCCTTGTTTTGGCCAGCAATGCTTGAAGGTGCAAACTACCGCACACCTACAGGTTTATTCGTCAATGGCTTCTTAACGGTGAATGGACAAAAGATGTCTAAATCACGTGGTACATTTATTAAAGCTGAAACGTATTTACAGCATTTAAATCCTGAATATTTACGTTACTACTTTGCATCAAAACTTTCAGATAAAGTTGAAGATTCTGACTTAAATTTAGAAGACTTTGTACAAAAAGTTAACTCTGATTTAGTTGGGAAAGTGGTAAATATTGCGAGTCGCTGTGCAAAATTTATCAATACTAACTATGACAATAAATTATCAGTAACATGTGCTGAGCCCCAACTTGTTCAAAGCTTTATCGATGCTGGTGATTCAATTGCAAAAGCCTATGAAGCTCGTGAGTTTTCAACAGCTGTTCGTGAAATCATGGCGCTTGCAGATAAAGCAAATCAATACATTGATGAGAAAAAACCATGGGCTTTAGCAAAAATTGAAGGTGAAGAACAGCATGTACATGATGTGTGTTCTGTCGGTATCAATTTATTCCGTCAATTGGCCATTTACTTAGCGCCTGTGCTGCCAGTTTTAGCAACGCAAGTTCAAGACTTCTTAAAACTTGAAAGTTTTGATTTTGAATCACGTAAACATGTACTTATTCATCATGAAATTGCATTATTTCAACCTTTAATGCAACGTGTAGACCCGAAAGCAGTGACCGCAATGGTTGAAGCATCTAAAGAGTCTTTAAAAGCGACTGCAACGCCTGTCACCACTGAAAAGACAAAAGTAAAAAATATAAATAAAAAAGCAGAACCTAAAATTGGAGATGCGGATATTATTGGGATTGAAGATTTTATAAAAGTTGATCTCCGAGTTGCAAAAATATTAAATGCATCAATTGTAGAAGGTTCTGACAAGCTTCTTCAACTTACTTTAGATGCTGGCGAAACAGAAACACGTAATGTATTTAGTGGAATACGTGAATTCTATCAACCTGAAGATTTACAAGGTAAATTGGTTGTTTTTGTAGCCAATCTTGCACCACGTAAAATGCGTTTTGGCATTTCAAATGGTATGGTTCTTGCCGCTGGAAATGGTGAAGGTGTTTGGGTGATTTCACCAGAAACTGGCGCTAAACCTGGCGATAAAGTATCTTAAAATTTAGTTTTTAAATATCTAGAAAGCCTCTATATCTCTAGAGGCTTTTTAATAAGAGAGTAATTATACCGACTGGTTACACACTATTAATTTCAATTATTGATAGTTTACTGATGATTTAATTCTGTATTAGTGAATGATAAAATTATTTTGACATCATCGCTACATTAAATATAACGTATATGTATAGTCTAATTTAATCCATTAAAATTATTTACTTTATGTGATTTATTGTTCTAATAATAATTAAAAAACATAAAATATTTATTTTAAAAACAAAAAAATCAAACACTCATATAATTTATATCATGTCTTTAATTTCAATAAAATTAACACTATAAATTAAATAATATGCTGAATTTAAACAAAATAAATTTATTTTCTTATGATTTTTACAGAACTCAATATTCATGAACAATATTTTAATTTAATAATATTTTTCATATTATTAGAATCCAACTAATAAAAGTTAAATAAAGTATACATTAAATTTCAAATACCGATTTGTCTAGTTCAATCAATATATAAATGATTCCCCCTACCTCATAAAATAAAAAGGACCAATCACTGGGTTAATCTTTTTGCTTTGTAAACCTGTGTATTTATACATAATCTACAGATGAAATATATTGGCTCAAAAAAGCTTTCTAGAACATCTCTTAATCTATTTAATTTACCAAAAGGTGAAGACATAGGCTGGAATACAGGGATCGTAGATGCTACGAAAATTGCAATACAAAGACCTATAAACAGAAAAAAAGCGATAGTAGTAAGAAGAAAGCGCATACTATCAAAGTACAAGCTATCATTCATTATAAAACTCAAAAAATCCTGACTCTATGCACGAATCGTAGTGTTGTACATGATTTCGAGCGATTCAAACGTAATTTGAATCAAATTCCATTCGGGGCCTTTATTCTTGCAGATAAAGCTGATTAGGGTATTTATAAAATGCATCCAAATAGCCTATTACCACTAAAAGCAAAAAACGATATAAATTGGATCCTGCACTAAAAGTCTATAATCAATAAATTAATAGAAAAAGAATAGGCATTGAGCATGTATTTGGCAGTTTGAAAATCTTTAAAATCCTTTCGGAGCGTTATCGAAACCGAGGCAAAAGACTTGGTTTGAGATTCAATTTAATTGCTGGAATTTACAACATGGAATTGAAGAATAAATGACTTATAAAAGAACTCTTTTATTATCAAACTAGCACGAGCTTCTTTTCAGTGTCTAAACTTAGATAATATTCGTTTGCTCATCGAGCCAATAACCTTCTATCGTATACAATATTCTTTATTAAATTATATTGATTAAAATTACTATAAATTTTTCTCAAAGTACGAACCGCAATATGTAAAAGATATATTACTTTTATATTCATGCAAATCGAGAAAGACATCCATTTTCTTAAAAAAACTTAGCATTAGGGAACATACTTTTTCTCCAGTTCTTTCAAGTGGATTATTTAATTTTCAACTTTAAAATTAAGTTATATTTCACAATATAAATATTATTTCATGTCTCATTTTCAAATTAAAAGTGTATAATAATTGGCAATTCCATACTTTATCTAAAAATAAAAAAAAATACTTTTTGTTTTCAATATGTTATTTTTTGTTTATAAATTATTTATTACATATAATTTGACATCTAATTTCAACTTCTATTATTATTCGCCCAACATTTCATCAAGGCTATTTTTCAAACAATGTAGTTTTACTACGTATTTCCCTTTAACCCCTTGTCATTTTGAATGACGTCATGAGTGCCCACCCCCAATCCAATTTATCAGACTTAAAAAGTTTGAGGTGTATTCCTTTTTGCTTTTTTTGGGCATAAATTACTTGTAGCGGAGACAACATGCACAGTAGTTCAGTTTTTGGGTCAAGGCTTTGCCTTAACTCGATTATATCCTCTCTCCCAGTTAAAACATTTGCACTCTGTACGGCTTTTTTTCCATTTCATAGCCTCAATGCAAGTAAAGCCGTCTTTCAATTTGATACTGTTATCAATCAAAATAAACTGATTGTCGTATCTGTTGAAAACCCAACGACTGTATTCGATAAAAGTACACATCTTCACGGTTTTGGTTATGATCTAGTTCGTAATTATGCCAATAGCTTAAATGTTAAACTTGAGTTCAAAACTGTTCCAGACAATGCAACAGCACTCAATATGGTCAAATCTGGCAAAGCGAATTTTGCCATGACAACTGCCAATTTTAAGACTGTTGAAAGTAAAGATTTAACCGCATTTTCTGCAACCTGCGGTGATTTAGATATTTTGAAAAAAAATGGTTTAAATGCTGGCTTAAATTGGGCGTTTAAACATGCAAGTGATCCGCTGAGTCAAAATGCAAGCGCATATATTTGTCAAACCAAACGCAGTGGTGTAACTTCGCAATTAGCATCGTTCTACAATAGAAACGTTGTTAAAGATGAATCATGGAATGTTATTCAACGTGATTTAAGCAAACGTATGCCAATCTATAAGGCAAGCTTTAAGTCAACGGCACGTACTTATGATATTGATTGGCACTTATTGGCTGCAATTGGCTACCAAGAATCTTATCTAAAGCCGAGCTCTGTATCACCTACAGGGGTTCGTGGTTTAATGATGTTGACATCAAGTACAGCTAAAGCGATGGGAGTTAACGATCGCACGAATCCTTCTCAAAGTATTGAAGGTGGTGCGAAATACTACGACTTGATGCTAAGTAAGTATTCTAATATTCCCTATCCTGATCGAAATTGGTATGCATTGGTTGCTTATAATATGGGGCCAGGTGCGGTTAGCCAAATTCAGAAACGTTTAAAGTCACAAGGAAAAGATCCAAATAGTTGGATTAATCTATATAGTTATTTAGATCGTAATAAAGCATCTAATAGCCGATACGGGCAAGCAGCGCAATATGTTACACGTATTCGTGCTTATCTTGAACATATTAAATCTACACCGCAGTTGGTTAATCTCTAGCGTATAAAAAAGCTTAGCTGTCTAAAGAGCTAAGCTTTTAAGGTAAAATTTAAGCCGTATGCTCAAGGATACGTTTAAATAAACTCTTTTGTTCTTGACTTGGTTTTGCTGTTTGTAAAGCCATAAGCTGTGACATATCCCCTTGTACTTTTATTTTTCCAGTCATAAACGCTTGCATTGCCGCAGCCATATCAAACTCTAAAAATACTTTACGTAGAGTTTCTCCATCCATATTTAAAGTTGTTTTTGCTTTCGAAGACAACCCTTTTTTAATTGCACCACCATCAAATGATAATTCAGTATTACCAGAATCGTTAGCTACAACTAAATTTATCGCGAGATTTGCCAATGCAGGTGGCAAATTTAAACTACCAGCTTCAGCAGTTAAAGATTCAACAGTTGAAAACCAATCTTCAGATAAAAAAGCAGGCATCATCTTTCCTCAATTTATTTGTTCATTGTTATGTCATCTATCCAGATAACATTGCTAGCATTAAGCTTGCTAGTTGTTATAGCACGTAATTTTTCTTTTGGGCTAATAAATTTTAGCCCAAGCGTTCATTTTTCTATTTTTGATAAAAAAAATACCATTATTCAAAAAGATATTATCTTTTGCATAATGGTATCTAAATATGAATTTAGTCTGCGACAAAACCCAAATTTACCATATTAATACGTTTGCTTTCGCCATCGTCCGTTTGATCTGTTGAGCATGAATCTTTAAAATCAAACTCTCTTTGGGAATCTAATGCTTCAAAATCAAATAACTCTCGATCAGCCAATTGAGATGGAGATACATTCTGAATTGCGCCAAAGATGCTATGTAATCGCTTAGGATAATCTTTATCCCAACTACGCAGCATGTCATTGAGTATCGCACGTTGTAAATTTTCTTGCGAACCACATAAGTTACATGGAATGATTGGAAATTTACGCATCTCAGCGTATTTAATAATGTCCTTCTCTTCAACATAAGCCAATGGACGAATCAAGATATTCTTTTTATCCGAAGACAAAAGTTTCGGTGGCATCGCTTTTAAGCTTCCACCATGAAATAGGTTTAAGAAGAATGTGGCTAAAATATCATCTCGATGATGACCTAATGCAACTTTAGTGGCCCCAATTTCTTGTGCAAAACCGTAGAGCGAACCACGACGTAAGCGTGAACAAACGGCACAGTACGTTTTACCTTCAGGGGTCAATCGTTTTGTAATACTGTACGTATCTTTTTCCAAAATATAATAGGGAATATTATTTTCTTCTAAATAACGTGGCAAAACATCTTCGGGAAAACCAGGTTGTTTCTGATCTAAGTTGACAGCAACAACATCAAAATTAATTGGAGCAATCCGTTTAAACTGAAGCATGATGTCTAATAAGGTATAACTGTCTTTACCACCAGAAATACACACCATGACTTTGTCACCTTCTTCGATCATATTAAAATCACGAATCGCATGTCCAACTTGGCGACGAAGCTTTTTCAACAAACGATAATACGCAGAGCTTGTTGGAAGTTCTGGTTTGAAATTAAATCCTTGATTGGACTCAACTGGCGAGTACATAGACGAGATTTACCCATAAAAAAAATACCGCACGATTTTATCTGAAATAGTAGTACCACGCATCAAAATAATGTAATTAAAAACAACTTCATTTCTTTGTCATAATTTTGCTGTATTTTTGAACTACATCGTTCAAAGTTTATGCCCGATGCTTATATTTTGGACTTTTCCACAGTTGTCCACAAAAGTTGTGGATAACTTTGTGGATTTAAAAAGGCTTGACAGCTTTTTCCGCCCCAATTTAAGGCTTTCATTTAAATTGATCATTATTTGATCAAATTATTTATTTTTATTTTTCAATGTGTTATGTTGTCAATACTTATGCATTGAAAAAAAAATAAATATTTTTTTTAATTAAGTTATAACCAAACGTGCTTGCATTTTTAAAACTTCTTGTTATTAAAGTTTTACTTGGCAGGATGGTTTTTTTTGTTAAACTCTTATTGACTTATGAATAATACGCTATTGACCAAAATGAAAATAAAGAAACATATCGATTACTTTTTAGGGTTGATCAGTATCCCGCTGATGTTTTCGACATCTTTTGCAGGGAAAATTTATGTTTATAAAGACCAAAATAATGGCACGACCCTACTGACCAATAAAAAAAATAATGATCAATCTTTAACAACGATTAAAGTCACCTATTATCCAGAAAGTAATATTCATCAATATAAAAATTGGGGTGCATCAGAGGCTGCCGTCTTACCCAGTTATAATAAAAATAAAGATGCATTTAATCATATTATCCGTCAAGCGGCTCAAACACATGGCGTTTCTGAGGGTTTAATCAAAGCAGTGATGCACACAGAGTCGGGTTTTAATGTCCATGCACGTTCGCCAGTCGGTGCTCAAGGCTTAATGCAACTTATGCCAGCAACTGCAAAACGTTTTAATGTTGATAATGCTTATGATCCGCAGCAAAATATTATGGCGGGTGCCAAATATTTGGCATGGTTACTTCGACGTTTCAATGGCAATACTCAACTTGCCTTAGCAGGCTATAATGCTGGTGAAGGTAATGTGACTAAATATGGTGGGATTCCCCCTTTCAAAGAAACTCAAGATTATGTACACCGTGTGACCAGTCGCTTAAACAATCTATATGCACAAAATACCTCAAATACGATTTATGAGGCCCATAATCAATTTACTCAAAATGCGCCAACAGCCGCAACAAGTCATGATATAAATAAAAATACACCTGATCGTTATTCATCTCGACCCATCATTATTGCATCCGATGGTACATATACAGATGCACCTTCCCGCAGTTACGTCACACAAAATGCGGTTGCTTCTGCACGTATTACCATTTCAGATAATTAGTGTTGAGTTTTGATAAAGTTTTTGTCATTTTTTCTTGAATTTTTCTTATTTTCACCTCATATTGAACTCAATCATTTATGATTCATAAATTAGTTTAACTTTTCACATTAAGAGGATTTTATCGATGATGCGGATTGGTTTGTTTTTGCTTACCAACCTCGCGGTACTGGTTGTAGCTGGCATAATTTTGTCACTCTTCGGTGTCGGTAGTTACCATGGTGCAGGCGGCTTAAATTTAGGCAACCTTTTAGTCATCTGTTTCGTATTTGGTATGGTGGGCTCTCTTATTTCATTATTCATGTCAAAATGGATGGCGAAAAAAACCACTGGTACTGAAATAATTGACCCTAATGCTCCTCGCAATCAAGCAGAAGTTTGGTTACTGCAAGAAGTAGCTCAACTCTCTCAACGTGCTGGTATTCAAATGCCAGAAGTGGGTATCTTTCCATCTTATCAATCAAATGCTTTTGCAACTGGTTGGAATAAAAATGATGCGCTTGTTTCAGTGTCAACTGGTCTTTTAGAGCGGATGAACAAAGATGAGTTGCGTGCTGTTTTAGCGCATGAAATTGGTCATGTTGCGAATGGTGATATGGTTACCCTTGCGCTGATTCAAGGGGTAGTCAATGCTTTTGTAATGTTCTTTGCGCGTATCGTCGGTGACTTTATTGACCGTAATGTCTTTGGTCGTGCAGATGGTGAAGCACCTGGTCTAAGTTATTTTGCAATTACCATTGCACTTGATATTGTGTTTGGAATCTTAGCCTCAGCGATTGTACTTTGGTTTTCTCGTCAACGTGAATATCGTGCAGATGAGGCAGGTGCACGTTTAGCAGGAAAGCAAGCCATGATTTCTGCATTACTACGCTTACAAGCAGAATCTGAACTACCCGATGCAATGCCTAAAGAAATGAAAGCATTTGCAATTGCGGAAGGTAAAGAACAAGGCTTCAGCTTAGCGGCATTATTCCAAACTCACCCAAGTATTGAGCAACGTGTTGCTGCATTACACCAATTGAATTTACCTTAATTTAAAAGCGTAAATCTTTTGTATTAAAAACCTCTACTGTGTAGAGGTTTTTTTTATACTTATTGTTTTGAACTTCTCTTAGAGGATATATTTTATTCGCTTTGAATACAGCGTAATAAACTGCCATTAATATCAACAATATTAAAAATTTTAATTTCATGGTTTTGCTGTATTGCTGTGATTTTTGCTGCTGAAAACTTATTCCAATCTAAAGCAATCCACTGTTGATAATAATTTTGTAAATCCTGTACGCGAATACTGGCACTATGCCAAGACTGTTGAATATCTAATTGCGGATATAGAAAAAACTCTAAAATTAATTGATCTCTCCTTAAAATCATCCATTCTGAAGATTGATAGGTACACTGAAATCCTAAAAATGTATAGAATTTCCGAGTTTCTTCAAAATTAATTGCAGGTAAGTTAGCACTAATAAAATCCTGTTTCATTACTTTTACCTATTTAACCCTTACATCCATTGCCACATTAATGTTCCACTGATCCAAATTAAAAAAACAAAAATGGTTATAAATATTAATCCTAAAAGATCAGGAATATGTAGCCATAGCCAAGATACAATTGGATTTTTCCAAAATCTAGATCGTCTTTGCATATGTTCAAGCTTTTCATGTAAAAATGGATGTACGAGATGGTGATCTGTTTTAATTTCATATTCTTCTTGAATATGCGTATGTACAATCTTTAATGCTTTACGACTCGGACGAATAAAAATATCAAATATTGTACCTAAAAATGGCAAACAACCCAGCACCGCATCTAGCAGCGCCATCTTCAAAACAATATTGAGTTTAGCTTGAGGTACACCAATCTGCTTGGCTTTATAGATTGCATAGCAGGTCAATACAAAACCTGCCATGTCACCCGCAATAGGAATTGTACTTAATGCAGCATCTGCACCAATTCCTTGTTTCGTAAATGGAATTCGAATCAGAGAGTCCATCATATTGGCATATTTAGTCAGATCACGCTCTAATCGAATCACCTCTTCTTTTGTTAGTTTTTTTGTTGCCACATTTTTCTTAACTCATCGTTTAGATAAACTTTTTATCATAAAACGAAGCCCAAGATGATTACTTTTATCTAAATTACAAAGTTTTAAAACAAAATAATTGATGCAATAAAGAGATAAACCAAAACACCCATCGCATCACAAATAGAAGTTACCAGCGGTGCAGATGCACTTGCAGGATCTAAACCCATTTTATTCAAAATAAACGGTAAACTCATACCAATTAAACAGCCCAATAAAACGATACCTGTCATACTCAATGCCAAAACTAAAGCAATATATTCATCACCGCGGTAAAAGCCCAATATCGAGACCGCCGCTGCCATCGTTAAACCTAAACCTAAAGCAACAAGACTTTCACGGCCTAATAAGTAAAACCAATCTTTAAATTGTACATCTCCTGTTGCCAATGCACGTACCATTAACGTTGAGGATTGTGAACCAGCATTCCCACCGCTCCCAACTAATAATGGTAAAAAGAATACCAATACAATATGTTCAGCAATAATATCTTCATAATGCGCAATGCCAATTCCAGACAATAAGCTGCCAAAAACTAAAATAACCAACCAATACACACGTTTTTTATAGAGTTGTAATAAAGGTGCAGATTTTAAACTAAACTTTGATGAACCATTTACGGCACCAACTTTTAAAAAGTCTTCGGTTGCTTCTTCACTTGCAACATCCATCGCATCATCGTAGGTGACAATTCCGACCATCACCCCATGAATATCTACAATTGGAAGTGCAAGCAAATCATAACGTGCAATAATTTTTGCAACTTCATCTTGATCATCATCAACTTTGGCAAAGACAATATTGGTCGTCATTAACTTTCCAATATTTTCTTCCTCATCTGCTAAAATTAATTCTTTTAAAGAAACCACCCCTAAAAGTTTACGATTTTCATCTAAAACATAAGCAAAATAAATTGTTTCAGTATCTGGCGCTTCTCTACGTAACATGGTGATTGCATCGGATACTGTCATATTAGACTTTAATGTTGCATATTCCGAGCTCATAATCGCGCCAGCAGTACCTTCTGAATAAGAAGCGAGCTGACGAATATCTTCACGTTCTGCTTGAGCCAATGCAGGTAAAAGCGCATTTTGTTGATTTTTATCTAAGCGTTTATAAACATCCACTCGCTTATCGGATGACATTTCTCCAATAATTTGAGCCAAGACATTTCGTGGAATAATTTTCGCAAGTTCTGCTTGATATTCGGGTGTGAGAAAGGAGAAAACCTCTACACGGTCTGGAAGATTGATTAATAACGTTTTGCTATTTTCTAAAGGAAGCTGAACTAAAGCATCAGCAATATCGGCAGCACGAAAAGTTTTTACAGATGCCAAAGCAAGCTCTAGATGGTTTTTTTCTAAAGCGTCATTTAATAGATATAAAAAGTTATTGTAACCCATGTGTTAACCCCTTATTGTCATTTCTGCAACAATAAAGGCAACATGGCAAATTATTTAAGCCAACAACTGACCTTCACAGTGCGTGAAATGAAGATAATATTCTGAAAAATAAAGTAAACGACAACTACACCTGTCCATTTAGGGAATTGATCCTCTATATACCGTTTATCCGGCGTGCGAATAGTACAGAGAAGATCCGCACACCTCAAGAGATACAACAAAAAATCTACAAATCACGTTACATTTTTATGCTTGCTCATCCTTTAATTTAAAAATACTTCGTATAATGACGTACATAAATGGAATGAAAATGAGCACTAAAACTGTTCCAAAGATCACGCCACCAAGCACACTCACCCCAATTTCTTGACGGCTTGCTGCCCCTGCTCCAAAAGCAAATACCAAGGGGATGATGCCTGCTCCAAAAGCCAATGATGTCATTAAAATTGGGCGTAAACGTAAACTTGCTGCTTCCATGGCCGCATCAATCGCATTTTTGCCTTGTTGCTGTGCCGCTGAAGCAAATTCCACAATCAAAATAGCATTCTTACATGACAATCCTATTGTGGTGAGTAATGCAATTTGAAAATAAATATCATTAGGGAAACCTGCAAAATAACTGAATAAAATATTGCCACCAATGCCTAACGGAATCGCGGTCATCACAGCTGTAGGAATCGACCAGCTTTCATAAAGCGCCGCCAAACATAGGAAAATAAAGCCGATTGAAATTAAATATAAAAGCAGTGCTTGATTACTTGATTTCTTCTCTTCAAATGATAAACCACTCCATGCCAAATCGACACCAGACTGAGTACTAACCAACTTTTCCAAGTCCTTCATGGCTTGACCTGTACTGGCATTTGCTGTTTTATCTGCTTCTAGTTCTATTGCAGTATAACCATTAAAACGATTAACGACTTCTGGACCGCCAGACCAACGAATTGTTGAAAAATTCGCAAAGGGAACCATTTCACCTGAACTATTGCGTACACTCCAATATTGTAAATCTTCTGGCTTAGCCCGATAAGCAGCGTCACTTTGCATCATGACTCTTTTAATTCTTCCGCGATCAATAAAGTCATTAATATATCGTCCACCTAATGCCGCAGATAAAGTATTATTTACATCAGATAATGCTAAGCCAGAAGCCATTGCTGCTTTTTGATTAATTGTCACGTTAACATTGGCTTTATCTGGTGCAGTTTTTTTATTTAAATTTTCAAAAGTAGAATATTCTTTTGCTTCCTCTTTGATTTGTTCAAATTTTTCAGTCAGGGCTTTTCGACCATCACCATTTAAATCTCTTAACCAAAGATTAACACCATTTGTATCTCCTAAACCATTCACGACAGGTGGCATCGTAAAAACAATCCGAGCATTTGGATTTTTTCTAAAATATTGTGCCGCACGTTCTCGAATTGCAGCGGCTGTGTTCTCTTTACTCGTGCGATCATCCCAATGTTTTAGCTGAATAAAGCCTTGTGCTAAATTTTGCCCAGTACCAGAGAAATTACGTCCATAACGAAGCATCACTAAGTTCACATTGGCTTTTTCATGTTCCAGAAAATACTTTTCAACAGCATCACCAATTTCTCTCGTTTTAGACATTGGTGCATTATCTTGAAGTGCAATTTGAATTCCTAATGAGCCTTGATCTTCATTCGGTAAAAAACTGGTAGGTAGTGCACGATAAAATAATGCAAATATGGCAAATAAAGCGAATGTTAAAGTCAACGTGATTAACTTGTGTTGAATCGTCTTTAGTGATGCTTTCAAATAAAGACTTTTCATCTGATCTAAACATCGATTAAATTTAATTGCCCATCGATAAGGTGTCGGATTAGGTTTTAAAATAATCGCACTCAAAGCGGGGGTTAATACAAGCGCAGCAAGTAATGAAATAGACATTGCTGTCACAAGTGTAATTGAAAACTGACGATAAATAACACCTGTAGAACCACCGAAAAAAGCCATTGGTATAAATACAGCAGTCAGTACTAACGTAATACCCACCAATGCACCACTAATTTCATGCATCGATTCAATAGAAGCATCTTTTGCGCTTAAGCCTTTTTCATGCATTAAACGCTCAACATTCTCTACAACGACAATCGCATCATCCACCAATAAGCCAATCGCAAGCACTAAAGCAAATAAAGTTAAGGTATTAATGCTCATTCCAATCGCAAGCAACACGGCCATTGTACCTAAAATAACAACAGGAACCGTGATAGTTGGAATAAGCGTCGCTCGCCAATTTTGTAAAAATAAGAAAATCACCACAATAACCAACAAGATGGCTTCAAAAAGGGTTTTGATGACTTCTTTTAATGATTCTTGAATAAATGGGGTATTATCTCTCGGATAAACCAGTGTATACCCTTTCGGCAGTTGCTTTGAAACGTGATTGACTGTTTCTTGAATACGTTTTGATGTTTCAATTGCATTCGCACCAGAGGCCAAAGAAATTGCCATGGCAGCAGATGGATAACCATTAATCGAACTATATGATTGATAGTTTTCAGCACCAAGTTCAACCTGCGCAACATCTTTTAAATAAACATAACTGCCTTCTTGCGAGGCTTTTAAAATTATATGATTAAACTCATCCACCGTTTTTAATTTTGATCCAGACGTTACTTTTGCATTTAAATATTGTTCTTGTGCAACAGGTAATTCTCCAACCCCTCCAGCAGCAACTTGAGTATTTTGCGCTTCTACTGCTCTTTGAATATCACTCGGCATGAGTTTATATTCTTTTAATTTTATTGGATCTAACCAAATTCGCATTGCGATTTGGGAACCAAAAACATCAACCTCACCAACACCATCCACACGTGCAATTTCAGATTCTAAATAACTTAATAAATAATCAGATAATTCAATATTGCTACTCTTTTTAGTTTCGTCATATAAACCAATCACCAAATGCGTATCACCGAGTGATTTAAATACATTCACTCCTTGGCGTTGAACTTCATCTGGTAAACGACTAATCACACTATTAATTGAGTTTTGTACTTGTACTTGCGCAGTATCTGGATCTGTTCCATTTTCAAAACTTAAACTAATCCTACTGCGACCTGTTGAGTCACTACTTGAGCTAAAGTATAAAAGATGATCCAAACCTTTAATTTGTTTTTCTAAAACTTGGGTTACACTTTCTTCAACAGTTTCAGCATCAGCGCCTGAGTATGTTGTTACAACCACAACTCTTGGTGGTGCTATATCAGGATATCGCTCAACAGATAAATTAAATATAGAAAAAATACCTAGCGCCATTACAAAAATTGCTAATACGCCGGCAAAAATAGGCCGTTCAATAAAATATTTAGACAGCATAATGTCTTATTCGCATATCCATTTGTAGAAAAAAGTGACATCAGAAATTGATGAAACTGAAAGTTTTATTTATTCACCACGATCATCTGTGACAAAACTTAAAAATACAATCATAGATTACAGAATTAATGCCTTATATTTCAAATATGAAGAAAATATGTAGAATATTCTCATTACGCATTTATGACATCGGGAAAAAGTATAAAATATCAATGTAACTAAAATTGTATTTTTTGTCTGAATCTCGATTTATTACTTTTTGATTCACACTTCAATTTTAGTTTAAACATCTTAACAATTAATATTATTTTAAGATATTTGGCTTATTCTCTCTCAATTTCGGATACTTAAAATGGATCAATATTCACCTTTTAAAGGTAAAACGGGGCTAAAACGAATTCTAAATGCAGCAGGTTATTCATTTGCTGGATTTAGGGCGGCTTTCCAAAATGAAGCTGCTTTTCGTCAAATTATTTTTCTCAATATTATTTTAATTCCGCTGACTTTTTTCTTCAGGATTTCTCCAGCAGAACAGGCCATCATGATTATCGTTTGTTTGCTTTCTATTATTGTAGAACTTTTTAATTCTGCAATAGAAGCCATTGTAGATCGAGTTTCGTTAGAAAAACATGAGCTTTCTAAAAATGCTAAAGATATGGGCAGTGCAGCGCAACTTGTATCCTTGGTGATTATTTTTATGACATGGGCAATCATTCTCCTTAAATAAAATAAGCGACAGTTATATTTTTATTTATCGAAGAAAAAGAGAAACATCTTGCTCAGGCATGGCTTATAAATTTTTCATATCAGCTATATCCATGATATTGAGCAATCTAAACAGAAATTAATTACTAAATCTGCTAAAATTATAGGCGTTTTTAATTCCTGCTGAGAATGTTTGAATGTCTACACTGACCACTCTAAAAGCGCTTCTTACTAAGAAAATTCTCATTATTGATGGTGCAATGGGGACCATGATCCAACGCCATAAATTAGAGGAAGCAGACTATCGTGGTGAGCGTTTTATTGATTGGGCATATGATTTAAAAGGCAATAATGACTTATTGGTTTTAACTCAACCTCAAATTATTCAAGGGATTCATGAAGCTTATTTAGAAGCTGGTGCAGACATTATTGAGACCAATAGTTTCAATGGAACTCAAGTTTCAATGTCTGATTATCACATGGAAGAATTCGTCAGCGAAATTAATTACGAAGCAGCAAGACTTGCTAAAGCTGCATGTGAAAAATACTCAACGCCAGACAAACCACGTTTTGTTGCTGGTGTACTTGGACCAACATCTCGTACTTGCTCAATTTCACCTGATGTCAACAATCCAGCTTTTCGAAATATTAGCTTTGATGCACTAAAAGAAAACTATATAGAAGCTACACATGCATTAATTCGCGGTGGATCAGATATTATCTTAATCGAAACAGTCTTTGATACTTTAAACTGTAAAGCTGCAATTTTTGCAGTAAAAGAAGTCTTCAAAGAAATTGGGCGTGAATTACCCCTCATGATTTCAGGAACAATTACAGATGCATCTGGACGTACGCTCACAGGGCAAACGGCTGAGGCTTTCTGGAACTCTGTTCGTCATGGTGATTTACTTTCCATTGGTTTTAACTGCGCTTTGGGTGCAGATGCAATGCGCCCACATATTAAAACCATTGCAGATATTGCCGACACATTCGTTTCAGCACATCCCAATGCGGGTTTACCGAATGCTTTTGGTGAATATGATGAAACGCCTGAACAAACTGCTGCATTGATTAAAGAATTTGCAGAAAGTGGTTTGATTAATATCACTGGTGGATGTTGTGGTACAACACCTGATCATATTCGTGCCATTTATGAAGCCGTTAAAGATATTGCACCACGATCAGTTCCAGAAACTATTCCTGCTTGTCGTTTAAGTGGACTTGAATCTTTCAATATTTATTCAGATTCTTTATTTGTCAACGTTGGTGAGCGTACGAACGTCACAGGTTCAAAAAAATTCTTACGATTAATTCGTGAAGAAAAATTTTCAGAAGCCTTAGAAGTTGCCCAGCAGCAGGTTGAGTCTGGTGCTCAAGTCATTGATATTAATATGGATGAAGGAATGCTCGATTCGCAAAATGCGATGGTCCATTTTCTTAATCTGATTGCATCTGAACCTGAAATTTCAAAAGTGCCCATCATGATTGACTCATCAAAATGGGAAATCATTGAAGCAGGATTGAAATGCGTACAGGGTAAATCTATTGTTAACTCCATTTCATTAAAAGAAGGTTATGACGAATTTGTTGCAAAAGCTCACTTATGTCGTCAATATGGCGCTGCTATTATTGTCATGGCATTTGATGAGGTTGGACAGGCAGATACTGCCGCACGTAAACGCGAAATTTGTCAGCGCTCTTATGAAATTTTAGTCAATGACGTAGGTTATCCTGCTGAAGATATTATTTTTGACCCGAACGTTTTTGCAGTTGCAACGGGCATTGAAGAACATAATAACTACGCTGTCGATTTTATTGAAGCTACAGGCTGGATTAAGCAAAACCTACCCCATGCCATGATTTCAGGAGGTGTTTCTAACGTATCTTTCTCTTTCCGCGGGAATGAACCCGTTCGTGAAGCAATTCATTCGGTCTTTTTATACCATGCTATTCAACAAGGCATGACCATGGGTATCGTCAATGCAGGTCAAATGGCAATTTATGATGATATTCCAACTGAACTTAAAAATGCTGTCGAAGATGTCATTTTAAACTTAAATCAAGGTTCAAGCGGTCAAGATGCTACTGAAAAATTACTCGAAGTTGCCGAACAATATCGTGGTCAAAGTTCTGCGCAAAAAACCGTAGAAAATTTAGAGTGGCGTAATGAATCTGTCGAAAAACGTCTTGAATATGCACTCGTTAAAGGGATTACGACCTTTATTGATCAAGATACAGAAGAAGCTCGTTTAAAATCCAAACGCCCTCTTGACGTGATTGAAGGTGCGCTCATGGATGGAATGAACGTCGTAGGAGACTTATTTGGTTCAGGAAAAATGTTCCTTCCTCAAGTGGTAAAATCTGCCCGTGTGATGAAACAAGCAGTTGCATGGCTTAACCCGTACATCGAAGCAGAAAAAGGAGCAAGTGAGTCTAAAGGTCGTATTCTGATGGCAACAGTCAAGGGCGATGTTCATGATATTGGTAAAAATATTGTGGGGGTTGTTCTCGGATGTAATGGTTATGATATTGTCGATTTAGGCGTTATGGTGCCTGCTGAAAAAATTCTACAAACAGCAATTGATGAAAAATGCGATATTATTGGATTATCTGGACTCATTACACCAAGTCTAGATGAAATGGTATTTGTTGCCAAAGAAATGCAGCGCAAAGGTTTTAATATTCCCTTACTTATTGGCGGTGCAACAACTTCTAAAGCCCATACAGCGGTTAAAATTGAGCCACAATATCAAAATGATGCCGTCATTTATGTGGCTGATGCGTCTCGTGCTGTTGGTGTTGCAACGACTTTACTGTCTAAAGAAATGCGTGGTACTTTTATTGAAGAACATCGTGCTGAATATGCAAAAATTCGTGAGCGTATTGCCAATAAACAACCTAAAGCGGCAAAACTCTCTTATGTAGAATCCATTGAAAATGGTTTTAAAATAGATTGGAATACTTATATTCCACCAAAACCAAATTTAATTGGCTCACATGTCATCACCAATTATCCACTCGAGATATTGGTTGAATATTTCGACTGGACTCCATTCTTTATTTCTTGGAGTTTGGCAGGAAAGTTTCCTAAGATTTTACAAGATAGTGTCGTTGGTGAAGCTGCAACAGATTTATATCATCAAGCTCAAACTATACTAGAAGATATTATTACCAATAAGCGTTTCGATGCACGCGCAGTTTTTTCCATTCAACCAGCTCAGCGCACAGGTGCAGATACGGTTAGTATTTATAATGATCAAGGTCATATCACCCATAACTTTGAACATGTAAGACAACAATCAGATAAAGTAACGGGTAAACCTAATTTATCTTTAGCTGATTTTATTAGTCCATCTGCTCAACATACCGATTATTTAGGTGGTTTCACTGTTTCTATTTTCGGTGCTGAGGAAATGGCACATGAATTTAAAGCAAAAGGCGATGATTATTCAGCTATTTTAGTTCAATCATTAGGTGATCGTTTTGCTGAAGCGTTTGCTGAACATTTACATGAAAGAGTTCGTAAAGAGTTTTGGGGCTATCAAGCGCATGAAGAACTTTCAAATGAAGATTTAATCAAAGAAAAATATGTTGGCATTCGCCCTGCACCTGGTTACCCAGCTTGTCCTGAACATTCGGAAAAAGCGGTATTATTTGATTGGTTAGATTCTACCAATAAAATTGGAACACAACTAACAACCAGTTTTGCAATGTGGCCACCTTCTAGTGTCAGTGGATTTTACTATAGCTTGCCACAAAGTGAATATTTTAATGTCGGGAAAATAGCGCAAGATCAGCTTGAAGATTATGCTAAACGTAAAAACTGGACATTAGATGAAGCCAAACGTTGGTTAGCACCTAATTTAGATGATTCTGTTTCTTAATATCAACTGGATCCCTGCATAAATCAATGTAGGGATTCAACCTTCAATCCTTTAAAAATATTTGAGTAAAATATCATACTGATTACTCACCAAAAATTTGTACATTAATATCTTGAATTTTAGTACTTCCGCCTGCTTGATCAAAACTAACATCATACTGAACCAAATTTTTTGGGTAAGCATATTCATAACTTACCTTATATTGACTTGGTTGACTTTTCCCTTCTTCAAAATGCTTTGCAACAATTTTCTTAGATTTATAATTTTCTTTCGGCAATGCACGTGCAAATTTTTTCAGTTCTTTCCCATTTTCATTAAACTTCACTTTTAATTCAGGCGCAAAATTCTCTGTTAATAACTCAAATTCTGAATGGCGTAAATGATCATATGCTGTTTGTGCAACCTGTTCTTGTTCTACACTTGGATCTGGCACAGAATTTAATGCGTTTTTTCCTATTTGATCACAAGATGCTAAAAATATAACAGTACTTAATGCAACTAACTTTATTTTCATGATTATTACCCTATTCATTTATATTGAAAAGTTAAAAAAGGACGCCTTAGCGCCCTTTTTTAAAATGAGAACTTAATCATCATCCTCAGATGGTTTTGACGCTGATTCACTTTCAGGTTCAGCAATCATGATGTCATCATCTACAGGGTTCTCTGAAGTTTCAACAGAGGCTAGAATTTCTTCCTCATCTTCTACAGCTTCAATCGCTTCAACGCCAACAAGTAATTCGTCATTACCTAAACGAATGAGGCGTACACCTTGAGCATTTCGACCTGTTTGTGCAATCTCAGATGCACGAGTACGTACCAAAGTACCGCCATTAGAAATTAACATCAACTCTTTAGACGCATCAATTGCAACTGCACCAACTAACTCACCATTACGTTCAGAGGTTTTCAGTGCAATTACACCTTTACCACCACGTTTTTTCGTTGGGAAATCATCGACTGGTGTCCGTTTACCATAACCATGCGCTGAAGCACATAATACTTCACCTGTTTCTGGTACCACCACCAATGACACAATACGGCTGACAAAATTGGTTTCAGTTGAATCTTCATCATCTGAATCTACATCAACTTCATCCGCATCTTCAACTTGTGTTGCACCAATAGTTACACGCATACCGCGTACACCTTTCGCAGAACGTCCCATCGCACGAACATCGGTTTCAGCGAAACGAATTGCTTTACCTTCATTAGAGAACAACATAATTTGCTGTTCCCCATCCGTAATTGCAACGCCAATTAAGGTATCATCACCATTGAGTTCGATTGCACGTAAACCATTTGAACGAACATTACTAAATTGTTCTAATTCAACACGTTTAATTGTGCCGTACGCTGTTGCCATAAAGGCATAAAAGTTTTTACGAACTTTTTCAGCAAGGTTTGCGAATTCAGCAATAACTTCATCTTCAAAATCTGTCGTTGCAAAATCAACAGCCAACGCTTTTAACTGCTTACGTAAAGCATCCGTCAATTCATCTGCTTGTTCATCTAACTCATCAAACGATGCTTTAAGTGCATCATAATGTGCAACAAAAATATCATTTTCTTGTAATTGCGTTAAATGTGCTCGAACATATTCTTTAAATTCAACAATACGTTCTTTGAATTTCTTCGGTACATCAATGACAGGCAGAATCGCTGTAATCGATTCATTCGCATCTAATGGCAATAAATTTACCATCGGACGACCTTTGGAGCCACGTGATGCTTGCGGTACTTCAAAAACTCTTAAGCGATAGACCTTACCAACGTTCGTAAAGCAAAGTACCGTAGCATGATTTGAAGTGACAATTAAATGCTGAATATAATCATCTTCTTTCATTGATGTCGCAGATTTACCACGACCACCACGACGCTGCGCCGCATAATCTGAAAGCGGTTGAGTTTTTGCATAACCTGAATTTGAAACAGTGAATACCACTTGCTCTTCAGGAATTAAATCCTCACGTGAAAAATCAACACGAGATTCAATAATTTCAGTTTTACGCGCATCGCCATATTGTTGCAAAATTAATGCAAGTTCTTCTTTAATAACGTTCATCAATAAATTAAAGTCATTTAAAATTGCTGTATATTCAGCAATTTGACCTAAGATATCTGTATATTCAGCATGTAACTTATCTTGTTCAAGACCTGTTAAACGATGCAAACGTAATTCAAGAATTGCAGCAACTTGCGTTGGAGAAAGACGATAAATGTCACCATCAATACCAAAAGGACGACTTAAATCTTCACCTTCAATTTCATCAGGGCGGACTGAAACTGAGCCAGCTTTTTCAAGTAAAGCGGCAACACTTCCAGCAGCCCACTCACCCGCCTGTAAACGCTCACGCGCTTCTGCTGGATTCGCTGAAGTTTTAATGGTTTCAATAATCGTGTCAATATTAGCCAGAGCGACTGTCAAGCCTTCTAAAATATGACCACGTTCACGTGCTTTACGTAGTTCATACATCGTACGACGTGTAACAACTTCTTGACGATGACGTATAAATGCAGCAATGATATCTTTTAAGTTCATTAACTTAGGTTGACCATTATCGAGGCAAACCATATTAATGCTAAAAGAATTTTCCAATTGCGTATTCATAAACAAGTTATTCACAATAACTTCAGCATTTTCTCCACGCTTTAAGTCAATTGCAATACGCATTCCATCTTTATCAGACTCATCCCGTAATTCTGAAATACCTTCAAGCTTTTTCTCTTTGACTAACTCTGCAATACGTTCAATCGTTTTTGCTTTATTAACTTGATATGGAATTTCAGTAAATACAATGGTCGTACGCCCTGTTTTTTGATCTTCTTCAAAATGATATTTACCACGAATATGAAGGCGACCTTTTCCTGTGCGATACGCATCTACAATACCTGACTTACCGTAAATAATTCCGCCTGTTGGGAAATCTGGACCAGAAATATGTTCCATTAATCCTTCAATTGAAATTTGCGGATTTTCTGCATAAGCCAAACATGCATTCACCACTTCGGTCATGTTATGAGGCGCCATATTGGTCGCCATACCGACAGCAATCCCTGTTACCCCATTAATCAACAAATTAGGTACACGAGTTGGCATTACCTTTGGAATGCGTTCAGAACCGTCGTAGTTATCTTCCCACTCAACCGTATCTTTTTCTAAGTCTGCAAGAATTTCATGGGTAACTTTGCGCATACGGACTTCGGTATAACGCATTGCTGCTGCACTATCGCCATCAACAGAACCGAAGTTACCTTGACCGTCAACCAATTGATAACGCAAACTAAAATCTTGTGCCATACGAACAATGGTTTCGTAGACAGCTGAATCACCATGTGGGTGATATTTACCGATCACGTCACCAACTACACGAGCTGACTTTTTGTACGCTTTATTATAGTCATTGCCCAATTCGTGCATTGCGAAAAGCACACGACGATGAACTGGTTTGAGACCATCTCGAACATCTGGCAAAGCACGTGATACGATCACGCTCATTGCATAATCGAGATACGAATGCTTGAGTTCATCTTCAATGGCAATCGGTCTAATTTCCGATACGCTCATGCATACTCCTTGTTATACAAGCAGAATTCTGCCCGCATTTTATATCGTAAAATCAGTGAAAAAGTTCTTCAATTTGTCAGAACTAAAATCAAAAACACAGTCGGTAAGTATAGCACAAATAAGACTGAATTTGTGCTGTTGAATCAAAGCTAGCATCATGATTTTTTATACGAATTTTAAATAAAACCGAGACGATATTTTTTAGTATTTTTGATTTTTATATTTACAACGTTCATGTATTTTCTCATAAAATACCAATATTTAGATATTAATTAAAAACTCATCTTAACCTAGTATGCTTTTCAATAAAAAAAGCACTCAATATGAGTGCCTTTTTTATCTACAAGAATTAAAGCTTAGACACTAATTCTGGAACGACAGTATTTAAATCACCTACGAGCCAGTAATCTGCAACCGCATTAATTGGTGCTTCTTCATCTTTATTAATCGCAACGATGACTTTAGAATCCTTCATCCCTGCCAAGTGTTGAATTGCACCTGAAATACCTACCGCAATATATAAGTCTGGTGCAACAATTTTACCTGTTTGACCTACTTGCATATCATTTGGTACAAAGCCAGCATCTACCGCAGCACGTGATGCACCTTGTGCAGCACCCAGCTTATCTGCCAATGGATCAAGTACTTTATGGTAATTTTCACCAGATGCAACACCACGCCCACCAGAAACAACAATACGCGCTGCTGTTAATTCTGGACGTTCAGTTTTTACGATTTCTTCTGAAACAAATTTAGATACACCTGCATCGCCTGCGGCAGCAAGAGCTTCAACAGTTGCAGAACCACCTTCAGCAGCAACAGCATCAAATGCAGTACCACGAACAGTACCCACAACAATTGCTTCACCAGACTCTACAGTTGCAATCGCATTACCTGCATAAATAGGGCGTTTGAAAGTTTTAGCACCTTCAACTGCAATAATGTCCGTAATCATACTTACATCTAATAATGCAGCTGCACGTGGTAAAATATTTTTACCTGTTGTTGTCGATGCAGCAAGGATGTGACTATAACCTTTACCCGCTTCTGCAATTAATTTAGCTACATTTTCAGCCAATTGATTTGCATATAATGCATCGTCAGCAAGCAATACTTTACTTACACCTGCAACTTTCGCTGCTTGATCTGCAACCGCTTGTGCACCAGAACCAGCAACTAATACAGTGATATCACCACCAATTTTTTGAGCTGCAGCGATAACATTTAAAGTTGCACCATTTAGTGCTTTATTGTCGTGCTCAGCGATAACTAAAATACTCATGATTTTATCCTTCCGTATTAGATCACTTTTGCTTCATTTTTTAACTTGTCAACAAGCTCATCTACAGATTTTACTTGTACGCCTGCTTTACGCTCTGCAGGTGGCTCAACTTTTACAGTTTTAAGTTGAGTAGCAGTAGTAACGCCATAGTCTGCAGGAGTTTTATTATCAAGTGGCTTTTTACGTGCTTTCATAATATTTGGAAGCGCCGCATAGCGTGGTTCATTTAAACGTAAATCTGTGGTAATAATTGCAGGCAAAGTAAGTTCAACTGTTTGTAAACCGCCATCAATTTCACGTGTTACTTGAACTTTATCACCATCCACTTTCACTTCAGAAGCAAACGTACCTTGACCTGCGCCAAGTAATGCACCTAACATTTGCCCCACTTGGTTTGAATCTTCATCAATGGCTTGTTTACCCAGAAGAATCAACTGAGGTTGTTCCGATTCAACGATGCCCTTTAAAATTTTAGCAACTTCTAAAGCACCTAACTGACTTTCATCAGCTTCAACTAAAATACCGCGATCTGCGCCCAGTGCCATCGCTGAACGAATTTGTTCTTGAGCTTCTTTAGGACCAATAGAAACCACAACGATTTCTGAAACAGTTCCTTTTTCTTTTAAGCGAACCGCTTCTTCCACTGCGATTTCACAGAATGGGTTAATTGACATTTTAACGTTAGTCAGGTCTACCCCACTATTGTCCGGTTTAACGCGAACTTTAACGTTGGCATCAACCACACGTTTTACAGCAACAAGAGCCTTCATGTAATCCTCGGCTGTTTTAGCAAATTAAATATGGAGAAGAATTATACTAACTCTTCACTTAAAATTTTTTAGGTGCCTTATCTTGCAATGTAGATGGCATTTCGGTCAAGTCACAATTACTTAAAGCACTATAAAAAAACATAAAATAGCTGAACTATACGTTCACTTTATTTAATATTGACAAAATACATTCAATTTTAGATTTTTTTTTAACCATATTTAATAATTGATTTTTATTATTTTTTTATTTTATTTAATAAATCAAAAGAACTTATTTATAAATCATTTATCTCGGTTACCCTTTATAGATAGATCTTAAATAAGATCAAGATGATGCAACTGAATTTGTCATTCTAGAGAAATAAAGATTCCATATTAAATACGTTTCCTTACATTTTATGACCAATATTGATATAAAAATTAGCCTTTAAACCATGAGATAAATCATCAATAAAAAGGAGTGATTTTAATTCACCCCAGCTTGCATTGTTTTATTGAATAATGAGCCAACTTGCTGCCAATGCCAGCAATCCACCTGAAGAACCATCTATCCATTTTTGACGACGTTCATCTATATGCGCACGCTTTGATAACTGAGCAAATAAAATACTGAGCACACTATAAAAAACTAAACACAATCCAATAAATATAAAAGATAAGATAAGACCTTGTTTAACTGTATTCCCTGATTTATCTATAAATTGAGGTAATACCGCAAAATAAATCAACATTCCTTTTGGATTTAACAAAGCCGTAAAAAAGCCTTTTCTCACAGGATTGACGGCTGTTTGATCTTCAATTTTTATCGTTTTTTTACCCAAAACTGACTTAAACAAACCAAATGCTAAATACAACAAATACGCAATACCTAACCACTTAATGGTTTCAAACAAAATAGGAAATGAAACAATAATCGCCGCGATACCCACAGCAACTAAAACTGAATGAATTAAATAACCTAAACATACGCCTATGGTTGCCATAACACCTGCTTTTGCATTCTTACCCATCACTTGAGACAGAATAAAAAGCATATCTGGCCCTGGTGTTAAAATAAGTGGAATCACCGTGAGTGCGAAGAGTACAAATACAGACATTTTCGTTTCCTTGCTGTATGAAAGAAGCAAAAATAGTATCTTCTAATTTACTTAAAATAGGATTTCAAATATTCTAGTTTAATTATTATTTTTAGAATTAAATTCTATATTATGAAGATTATTTCAAAATCTATTTCAGTAAAGTTAGACCGAATTGATAAAAATATTATTCGTACCTTACAAAGTAATGGTCGTATTCAAAATAATGACTTGGCTAAAATTATTGGGCTATCACCGTCATCATGTTTGAGGCGTGTTAAATTATTAGAAGAAGCAAATGTGATTCAAAATTATACAACTGTCGTTGATCCTCAAAAGATCGGCCTTCAATTGATTTTATTTTCACGAATCTGGCTAATTGGCCAAGATGCAGAAACCATTGATACATTTATTGAAGCCATGAAAGAACTTCCACAAGTCATGGAGTGCTATATTATTTTAGGAGAATGCGATGCAATGCTTAAAGTTGTCGTGCCAGACTTAGAAAGTTATCGTAAATTTCAATCCAGCCATTTAACCAAAAAAAATGGTATTACGAGTGTAAAAACTGATTTACCTAGCCAAATTATTAAACAAAGTTTTCAGTTACCGCTTGACCTGTTATAAATCATTTTTGATAGTTAAAATATAGGCTACTTCAATGCTTTGGCTTTTCATCCATCCAATTTAGATAAAAGCAGCCCTATCTATAAATTAATAGATGATTTAATTACGCTGTCTGACTTTCTAAAAAATCACGATGAACATGGCTTAAATCAATTAAGTCATGATTCTGTAAATTAAAAACTTCCCACACTTTTAGAAAATCTTCTTTTGAATCGATGTGATGTATCGAAGCAGGTTTTTCTTGCCATTGTTTATCAGAAATCCAAATATAAGTTTTACGGCTCTTTGAGTTTAATGCTTGTAATTTTCCTTCAGCATTAATTCCTTGTACATGAGCGCCATCAGGAAGAATTGCTGTGATTGTCGGAAGATTAACTTCTACAAAATGCTTTACTTGTCTAAGTCCATAACCTGCAAAAATATCTTTTTGTGCTTGCGTCAGTTGGTCATATTTTTGCTGTATATTTGAAATCATTTTTTAACCTTATTTTCAATTTATCTTTAAAGATTACAGTACCGTAATCTCAAACAATATCTTCTCGTTGTACGCATCATCTTCTTTACTTTAAGTTGATCTCTTCATTTATACATGAAAATTGACCATCATTTTATTCTACATTAGTTCAAAAGACGCTTTTTAATATTAGTTTACTTTACTTAAACTGAACACCATCTTTTAGTCTTTAACCATTCTTTCTATTCAAGCTTATTTGCTCTTGGATGAGCTTGATCATATACATTAGCTAAATGTTCAAAATCAATATGTGTATAAATTTGAGTAGTCGTTAAGTTACTGTGCCCTAACATTTCTTGCACAACTCTTAAATCACGACTAGTTGACAACATATGGCTTGCAAAGCAATGTCGTAATAAATGGGGATGTAAATCTACGCCAACTCCAGCTCTTTGTGCTTGAAACTTAACTCGATTTTCAATTTGACGCACACCCAAGGGATTACCTTTTTGCGTAATAAAAACTTGTGAATCTGCAACAAAATCACCTTGCCATTGTGGGTAAATTGCTAACCATGCCATCACTGCATCTTTTGCTTTTGTACCAAATGGAATGATTCTCGTTTTATTTCCTTTACCAGTAATTCTGAGTAATTGACGTTTGAAGTCAATATCTTTAATTCTTAATCCTTGCACTTCAGATAACCGTAAGCCACTTGAATAAAGTAACTCTAAAATTGCTTTATCCCTAATCCAATATTGTTTCTGATTTTCTAATTCTGGTTCTGCCTGATCCAAAATTTGGTTGACCGTTTCAATATCAATCATTCCCGGCAATGGTCGCGGCTGCCGTTTTAATTGAAAATCATCGGTTGGATTAAATAATAAATATTGTCCCTGTTCCGCCCATTTCATAAACTGCCTTATCGCAGACAATAGGCGCTGTAAACTACTTGAACTCAATTGATTTTGTTCAACTTTATAAGCTACATAACTTCGCAAGTCTGAAGTTTCAATGCTCATCAGTGCAATATTTTGCATTTCGCAATAATTTAAAAAATCAGAAACGTCACGCTCATAGGCGCTAATTGTATGTTTTGATTGGTTTTGTATTTCTCTTTCCTTTAGCCACATCGACAGTAATTGCATCGTTGTGTACTGCATTTTACTATTCTCCATCACTCAAATAGGTGATCAAATAAATTATGAAAAGAGTTTAACAAAAAAATGATCTTTATTCTCTTGAAGACGAATATAAAAAGGAGCTATTTCTTCATAAAAATAACGATTGATTCCACCTTCATGTTTATCGATATGTATTAAATTGATCGTTTTTTTATTTTCTAAACATGCATATGCAACTTGTCCAATTTTACGGTGTAATGTTTCAATATAATCATCTGATAAAATTTTATCAAATTGCAAACCAATCATTAACGTAGGTTCTTCATCTATTTCTGGGTCATATATTTCTGCTAAATAGGCCGCGACAATATGTAACTCCGATAAAAAAAATTGCTTTAATTGCTCCACCATAAATTCTGGATAATGTTCTGGTTCGGTAATGAAAATTTCAGCATCTGTCTCTAACTCGTAACTTTCAGCGATTTGACCAAAATCCCCCTGTAAAATACTTTTAATTTCATCTGGGAAAAACTCTTTAATCGCATTTGATTCAGGGTTTAAAATAAGATGTGATCCCAATGTCATTTCAAAAAAAATGCGACAGGGCAAGCAAATAAATAAATCATCTTCTGATGAAATTTTTCTTAATTTCTCTAATGATGTAAAGAATGGAATTATATGTCCATATTCTGGATCATCCCACGTTTTTAATGAAATATAATCTTCATCTCTCACCTCTTTTAGCTGAGTTTCGATGGTGTCTTTTACACGCTGATAACGAATACAATAAATATTTGCAGTCAATAATTTTTCTAAAAAATCTGGACGATATGCAGGCTCATGTACTGCATGTAAAAAAATATTTTCAAGTTCTTTTTCATCTTCATCATTCATTCTATTTTCCTATACTTATTATTTTATGGTTAAAAAAAAGCCCTAACTTATTAGGGCTTTTAACGTTATGCTTGAAAATAACGCAAGTCTAATTGCCCGTGATAAACTGTTGCTGTTGGACCAGTCATCCAAACAACCTCTCCTTCACGCCACTCAATTAATAACTGACCACCTGCCAATTCAATTTCTACTGAATTTGATAATAATCCACGACGTATTCCCGAAACTGCAGCAGCACATGCCCCTGTACCACATGCCAATGTTTCTCCAACACCTCGCTCAAAAACACGTAAACGCGCATGTTTATCATCAACAATTTGCATAAAACCAACATTCACACGTTGTGGAAAACGCTCATGCGATTCAACTTGTGGACCAATTCGAGCAACATCTGCAGAAATCACATTGGGTACAATGGTCACTGCATGAGGATTCCCCATATTCACCACATCAATTGTTAACTGCTCATGATTTGATAAATCAATGTCATAAAGATTTTCAACATCTTGTGCAATAAACGGAATGTCTTGAGGAAGAAACTTCGGATAGCCCATATTAACCCTCACCCAACCATTTGGTCCAAGCTCTGGTTCTACAATACCTGATTTAGTTTGAACTTTAATTTTAGTTTTTGTAGTCAATTGACGTTCATGAACAAAGCGAGCAAAACAACGAACTCCATTTCCACATTGTTCAACTTCCGATCCATCAGCATTAAAAATTCGATATTTAAAATCTGCACTTGGTACATCAGGTGGTTCTACAATCAATAATTGATCAAAACCAATCCCTAAATGACGGTCTGCTAAACGCTGAATGGTCAAAGTATCTAAAAATGCTTTTTGGCTAATGAGATCAATCACCATAAAGTCATTGCCCAAACCATGCATTTTGGTAAATTCTAACAACATCTCGAATGACTCCTTAAGGCAATAAACGTTCACGATCCCATAATGACTCAATGGTTTCACGCTCACGAATGACATACGATTGATCCGCATCGACCATCACTTCAGCCGCTCGACCTCGACTATTGTAGTTTGAACTCATGACAAAACCATAAGCACCTGCACCAAGAACGGCCAAAACATCATTTTCTTGCAGTGCAAGTACACGCTCTTTTCCTAGAAAATCACCTGTTTCACAAATAGCACCGACCACATCCCATTCTTTTGCTGCAACATCTGTACGTGGTATCACTTCTTGAATATCCATCCATGCTTCATAAAGCGCTGGGCGAATTAGGTCGTTCATTGCTGCATCAATAATCGCAAAGTTACGATGATTGGTTGGTTTAAGTAAATCAACTTTGGTGAGTAGTACACCTGCATTTGCAGAAATACTACGTCCCGGCTCCATATAAACTTTCAGACCGAGTTTTTCAAGTGCTGGTTTGAGTGCATTGGCATACTCTTCAATAGACGGCGGTGTTTCATCTTTATAAGTGACACCTAAACCACCACCAATATCAACGTGCTTTAGCTTAATGCCCAATTGTTTTAATTGTTCTATCATCAACATGACACGATCAAGTGCATCAACAAATGGTTGGGTTTCTGTCAATTGAGAACCAATATGGCAATCTATTCCAACAATATCTAAATGTGATAAAGATGCTGCATATTGATATGTTTCAAATACAGCATCCGATGGAATACCAAATTTATTTTCTTTTAAACCTGTCGAAATATAAGGATGTGTTTTGGCATCGACATCAGGATTCACACGCAATGAAATCGGTGCTTTTTTATGCATTGCTTTCGCGACTTTCTGGATCCGATCTAATTCAGCATAAGATTCAACATTAAAGCAAGCAATGCCAACCTCTAATGCTTTTTGAATATCTGCCTCTGTTTTTCCCAAGCCAGAAAAAACAATTTTTGAAGGATCTCCGCCTGCTTTTAATACACGTGCAAGCTCACCACCTGTCACAATATCAAAACCTGAACCAAGCTTGGCTAATACATTCAATACCGCAAGATTAGAGTTGGACTTTACCGCAAAACAAATTTGATGATCGATAAAGTTAAATGCACGATCCATATCTAAATAATGTTTTTCAAAGGTTGTTTTTGAATAAACATAAAGTGGTGTGCCATATTGCTGTGCAAGCTGTTGTAATGAACATTGCTCTGCATGCAATACCCCATTAATGCGGGTGAAACTCATGAATGTATCCCTTTCGTTGAAAGATTATGGTGTTTGAGTTGAAGGTTTAGAGGGTAAAACTTCTGATGCTGGTGTATTCACCCGTGGTTGAACAGATTCTACTGATTTTTGCTCTTTGGAAGTAGGAACTTTTGCATCAGGATATATCAAATATTTTGCACGCTTGTCATAATTTGGATCATTTGGGAGCTGTAATGCTCCTGTTTGACCACAAGCGACAAGCATACTACTTGTAATGAGAAGACTCATGCAGCAAATGACGAGACGCATCTGACCACCTAATATAATGTTGTCGATAAAGTATAACGTGATCACCAACGTGACCAAAGTCCTAAACGTAAAAGATTAGCTTTAGTTATAAAAAAACGCCAGTATTAACTGACGTTTTTATCAGTCTTGTTTATTTTATTTCTTTTTATAAAAGCAAAAATAACCAATAAGTAAAATAACAAACCAAATTGGACTAATTTTAAGGGCTTGGAAGGTATCTGCTTCTAATGATAAAACATAAATGATACCAATAAAGAAAATAATGACGACCCAACACGTCAATAATCCACCTGGTAATTTAAATATCGACTTCGCATGAAGTTCAGGTCGTGTTTTGTAATATACAATATAGCTCCACATAATCATCAACCAAACACAGATAAAAAAGATGGTTGAAAGTGTTGTTGCTAATGTGAATGCTTTTACGGTATCAGGAATAAAGTATTGTAATGCTGCACCACACAATAAACATAATGCTGAAAAATACAATGCATTGGCAGGAACTGCACGTGAGTTCAATCGACCAAATACTTTAGGACCCTGTTCCTCTCTAGACAAACCGAATAACATGCGACTTGTAGAAAAGACACCACTATTCATTGATGACATTACCGATGAAAGTACCACCAAGTTCATAATAATAGCGGCTGCTGCAATACCTGCTTGACTAAATAAATTTACAAATGGGGAAATCGTTGGATCAATTTCATTCCATGGTGTTACAGACATCACCACTAACAATGCCAATACATAGAAAATAATAATTCGAATTGGAATAGAGTTTACAGCTTTAGGTAAGTTCTTTTCAGGATCTTTGGTTTCAGCTGCTGTAGTTCCAACCAACTCAACCCCAACAAAGGCAAAAATTGCAATTTGGAATCCTGCAAGAAAACCTAGAGCACCAGTTGGGAATAAACCATCATATTTCCATAAGTTTGAAAATGATGCGACTTGACCTGAATCTGAGGTAAACCCAATAACGACCATCCATAAGCCAACTGCAATTAATACAATAATGGCAATAATTTTAATTAAGGCAAACCAAAATTCGAGTTCACCAAATAATTTTACCGTAACTAAATTCAATCCCATAATAAAAATAATGGATGCAATACTAATCATTACTCCTTCACCAGGAGAAAATGCTGCACCACCATTAAAGAATTGTAAGTAATAAATAATTGCTGATAAATCTGCAATCCCAATAGTGATCCAGCATAACCAATAGGTCCAACCAACAAAATAACCAGCCCATGGACCAATAAGATCTGAACTAAAATCGATAAATGATTTATATTGTAGATTCGATAATAATAATTCTCCAAGTGCGCGCATCACGAAAAAAATCATGAAACCAATAATCATATAAATAAAAAGAATTGAAGGTCCCGCCAAACTAATCGTTTTACCAGATCCCATGAACAGTCCTGTTCCTATTGCGCCTCCAATTGCGATTAATTGTAAATGCCGATTCGATAAACTTCTTTCTAGTTCACCTTTTTCTACCGGCGAATTCATTTTTTGATCTGACATTTTTTTATTCACCATAACTACACCAATTCGACAACTTAACGCAAAACATTCTAAATTCAAATAAAATTTGAATTACTTGATAGTTTCATATTCATTTTTTTATAAAAGAGCGAAAAAATTTAAATACTACTTTATGGATCCATCCATTTAATGCAAAGCATTCTTATTCTCTTAAGACATCAATAGTAATATCATCGTACATTTTTTCAACTGATATTATCCATTTTGAATATGAAATAATGGTTCAGTTTTGCTCATCATAAATGTCTGACATCATATTTCTTCATTCATACGCATGCCGACTATCTCAGTTTAAGCATTTTCCATACCATCTTTTCTTTATTTCGCATTCAAAGGTATGCTGTATCTAAATTTTATGTTTATTCAAAAAAATGGCTAAAGTAAAAACAGTATATCGATGTGAACAATGTGGTGCTGATCATTCAAAGTGGTCTGGGCAATGTACAGATTGTGGAGAATGGAATTCTCTCGTCGAAGTAAATATTGCGCCTGCAATTATCCACCGTGCTCAACCTAAAATGGGTGGTGGGTATGCAGGTCAAGCGTCAACTATTACAACTTTAAATCAAATCTCTGTGTCACATGAAACCCGTTTAGCAACAGGCATTAGTGAGTTTGATCGGGTATTAGGTGGTGGCCTAGTCACAGGTTCTGTTGTACTTATTGGTGGTGATCCTGGCATTGGAAAATCAACTATTTTACTTCAAACGGCAACTCATATGGCATCAGCCAAAAGTGCAGCACTTTATGTCACTGGTGAAGAATCTCTTTCTCAAGTTGCTTTACGTGCTCAACGGCTTGATTTACCCACTGACCACTTAAAAGTGATGGCTGAAACCTGTGTAGAGCGTATTTGTGAAGTATTGGCACAAGTACGTCCTGCTGTCGCTATTCTTGACTCGATTCAAACGCTTTATACAGAAACCTTGCAATCTGCTCCCGGTGGTGTTTCTCAAATTCGAGAGTCAGCGGCACTCCTTACCCGATTTGCAAAAAATAGTGGCACTGCTTTATTTATTGTTGGTCATGTAACCAAGGAAGGCTCATTAGCAGGCCCACGTGTTCTTGAGCATATGGTAGATTGCGTGCTCTATTTTGAAGGTCAATCAGATTCGCGTTATCGTATGATTCGGGCTGTAAAGAATCGATTTGGTGCAGTGAATGAGCTTGGTGTATTCGGCATGACAGATAAAGGTTTACGTGAAGTCTCTAATCCATCCGCAATTTTCCTAAGTCGCTATGATGAAGCTATTCCTGGCTCAATTGTGATGATTAGCCGTGAAGGTACTCGTCCATTATTAGTTGAAGTTCAAGCTTTAGTAGATGATGCACATGGTCAACCGCGACGTGTTGCTTTGGGGCTAGAACAAAATCGCTTGAATATGCTGCTTGCAGTTATGCACCGTCATGGTGGCGTACAGACTTCAGGACAAGATGTTTATGTGAATGTCGTTGGTGGTTTAAAGATTACAGAAACTGGCTCTGATTTAGCTGTACTTTTAGCTTGTGCCTCAAGTTTACGTGGAAAAGCACTCCCCCAACAACTTGCAGTCTTTGGAGAGGTCGGTTTATCTGGTGAAATTCGCCCAGTTCCTAATGGTCAAGAACGATTAAAAGAAGCGATTAAACATGGTTTTAAATATATTATTGTGCCTCGTGCCAATGCTCCACAAAATAAAATTGCAGGCGTTCAAATTATTGCTGTTGCAAGGCTACACGAAGCACTCACAGAAGCCATGAACTTAAGTGAATAAGCCGAGATACTGATATATTTTTCTATTGGTAAAGGGAATTTCAATAAAAAACTATTTTTTTATTGAAATTTTAATCAAAGCCTATATAAATATACAGTTCAAACTAGATTTATTTCGACAGGAAAATTTAATGGAAGTTCGACAGCGTGGTTTTTTTGCTGGTATTTTAACTGCAGCATTATTGGTTGCTCCTTTAGCTGCAGAAGCAAAGCGAGCTGGTGGTGGTAAAAGTCAAGGGATGAGTCGTTCAGCGGCACCTTCAAAATCTTACCAACAACCTCGTCAAGCAGCTCCTGCACAACAACCGACCGCAGCTCCTGCACAAAAATCAGGTCCTGGTGTTGGTGGTATGGTTGCAGCTGGTGTTGCTGGTGCAGCAATTGGTGCTGTTGCAGCGAATGCTTTAGCTGATGATAAACCAGCTCATGCGACTAGCGAAGCAGAAGCTGCTCCAGTAGAAGCGCAACAAGAAGAAAAAGGCGGGATTCCAAGTTGGATTTGGATGATCATTCTTGCTGCTGCTGCGTTCTTTATCTTCCGTAAAATCGGAGCAAAAAAAAAACTAGCTTCTAATCCATATGCGCCAAATGGTGGCCCTACTCAGGCGCCATTTGGACAAGTTCCCCCAACGAGTCGTCCATCAAATGATGCGACCAACATTTTTGGGCAAAATGTTGGTGGTTCTTCTGCAAATACTCCTGCAACGTCTGCCCCGTTTGGAACAGCATCAACTAATAGTGGTAATCAATTACCTGATGGTAGCGAACCTGCTGCATTTTTACGTATTGCACGCCAACGCTTCAACCATATCCAATCCATGAATACAGCAAGTAATGTGTCTGAAATTCAACGTTATTTAACACCTGATCTTTATCAGTCAATGTATAACGACATCATGGCAAATCAAGATCAAGATGTTGCTGAGTTTTCAAATTTAAATGCAATGGTTGCCGATTCTGCAACGGAAAATGGTCAATATATTATTAGTGTTCGCTTTACAGGTACGGTGAGTGAAGACTTAAATAGTTTACCTCAGCCATTCACTGAAATTTGGCATTTTGTTAAACCCGCAGGTTCTAGCCAAGACTGGTTAGTTGCAGGTATTCAACAAGAAAACTAATTTACTGTCTAACTCATAGTTTTCCTATTCAATCGGGCTAAGTGATTAGCTCGATTTTTTATTGGTTGAACATTTTTTATTTACTTGAGATGTTTAGAACGCTAAACATATATAACAAATTGAAGCTCACCCAATCTTGTATTTATTTTAGAAATAAAACACAAGATATTGTTTTTAAAAGAATAAATAGCATTTTATGTTGTATATCAACGTGATCAATTTTAGGGTTATATATTCTTCTTAATCGGTCAAAAGTAATGCATAAAATGAGCATACTTTTGACCAAATTTAATTTTGATTATTTAGGCTAAACAATTGTTCTAGATAATCAATGTTTATTTACACTTAGAATGTAAAACCTAAATTAAGGTTAACTCGATATAACCATTGGTTGGAATATTTCGCATCTTGACCAGATGTTAAACCTGTTCCATTTTGTGCTCCACCCAATATATTTGCATTTTTAGCCCATGTATAATCTGCCCAAACCATAAAAGGTTTTGCAATAAACATGGCACCTGTTGTATTCATTTGTGATGCATTCCATCCACTCCGCGCTTTATCTAAATAGCTATAATCATTATAAAAACGTATAGCCTTTAGCATTCCCATCTCTGTAATGGGCAAGGTATAAGCTAAATTCATACTATATACCGTTCCCTCAGATGCAATAAAATACGCTGGTGTTAAACCATTAGCTCCCATGAGGGTTCGATCATTATCTACACCAATCGGATTTTTTGCATCATATTCATAATGAATAATAGATGACTGTAAATTCCAACGCTGATAATGGCTATCGGTATGAATACTAACAGCATGATAATGACCATCTTTTTTCGTGGTTGTGTTATATAACTGAGAAACGGCCCCTGAGAAACCAACTTCATGCTTCCCAAAAATTTCCGTTTTAAACTTATGTACTACTCGTGTATTCAACTGATTTCGTTTTTCATTTTGATAGGCTGCTTGAAAAGGTAAATGATTTTTTGATAACTCATCATAAGTCGCAGATTCAGGTGAATAACGAAGTTTTGTATCCAACATTCGAGGATAGTATCCTAATTTAATATCCCAAGCAGAATCGTTAAAACTCCAATTCAGCCCAGGTGCAATATTATTTCCATAACCTAAAAAGAAGGGTAAATGATAGGTCCACCCGTTTTGTGGATATGGATAAATTGCAAATGGCTTATAGACTAAACCCGCTTCAAGATTCTGATTTGAATTGATCTTATAACCAATATAAGCTTTCTCAATTGACGTCATTTCTTTATCTTGAAGAATCGGACTGGCATTAAAATAAAAATCGCCATAAGTTCCCTTTAAATCTAAGCGGAATATATCAAAATCTAGTTTTCCTCCACCCCGTTTATCACTTTCCGGCCATTGTTCGTAACGGTGATTAAAACGTAAAAGACCACCAACTTTAAAGGATTTATCACCATCAGCACTTTTCCATTCTAATGGATCATCTTTCGCATAGAGCTGTGAACTAATGGTTGTCATGACAAATAAAAATGTTATTCCATATCCTGTTTTTCTCATTCCTTTTCCCCTTTAGCTAAACTTTGTTTGTATTGTTTTATATACAAAACAATGTTTATTTTATTTTTCACTTAAAAAAAATTAATCATGCCATACATAAATACACCTTAATCCTTGGGTCTTTCATGTATGTCCTCACATCAAGATGCGATCATCTGGTATAACAATTTTACCAAATTGTGATTAATTCATCTTGCTTACAATAGGTTTCTTGAGCATTTGTCTTCTTCCTTCAACTCAATTTTAGTGGGCTTATGCATTAAACCCACGCCATGATTTTTATGACATTATTAATACAATTTCTTTTGTGGAGGACCTGCAAATTTCAACGGGCCAATCGAATTCATATCTAATTCAATCACTGCGGGGCCGTTTAAATTAACGGCTTCTTGGATCGCGACTTTAAACTCTTCTGCACTCCCGACTTTCCAGCTTTTAACTCCCATAGATTCACCCAACAGCTTGTAATCTGGCGTATGAAGTTCATTAAAATATTGACGACCATTAAAATAATTATTTTGAATGCCACGCATTACACCATAACCACCATCATTCATAATCATCAGTACCATATCGGTATTTTCTTGCACCATGGTGGCAATTTCACCAATGCCGAGCATAAGCCCACCATCACCGACAAGCCCCACCACTTTTTTGCTTGGATTGGCAATAGATGTTCCAATTGCATGTGCTAGACCTAAACCAATTGCTCCGGCCAAAGAATGAATATTTTTATTTGGTGTTTGTACTGGAAATAAACGACTGCCCCAAGTACTGCCTGACATCGTAATATCACGTACAAAAATACCATCTTCAGGTAATGCACTCCGTAAATGGTCACAAATCAAAGCATATTGATCCATTTGAGTACGAAGGGCTTCAATTGCACCTTCACGTGCAATTTTGATTTTTATATCATATTCAGCATCAACTTTATTCACATCTTTTAAAGCATCTACAACACGCGCTAACGTATTTTTTGCATCTGCACAAATAAACTCAGAAATCTTATAATTACGCTGCTGGGCAACTGGGTTTGCATCTATCTGAATGATATTTTCTGGAAAAGCTACAGAATATGTTTTTGTTTCGTTACTGCGTAACCGTGATCCGACAACCACCAATAAGTCTGCTTCTTTAAGTAGTGTTTCTACAGTTGCTGAGTTATGAAATGCACCTAATGTTCTTGGGTGATCATCAGCAAGTACACCTCGTGCATGGGTTGAGGAAACCACTGGGATACCCAAATCTGCAATCGCTTTTATTTCATCAACCGCAGTTAAAGTTCCCCCACCAATCCAAAAGATTGGATGTTTCGCTTTTTTGATTGCTTCTGCGATTAAAGTAATTTCTGTATCTTCGGCAAAAGGCAATTGTAGTGCTTTTACTGGACCTAAGTTTGCAGGTAAATCAATTTCTGCAGCTTGTACATCAATCGGGATTTCAACACTTACTGGCCCCATCGGAACAGTCGTTGCAACACGAATTGCTTCCCGAATTACACCAACTGCATTTTCTGGACTAGTAATACGAAATGCCGCTTTACTTGAGGCTTTTAAAAAGGACAGTTGGTCTTTTGTCTCGTGAATAAAACTTGCATCGCGATCTAAATATTCGCGTTCGACTTGACCTGTTAAATGTAAAACTGGACTACCAGCATTCATCGCTTCAATTAATGAACCGACTGCATTACCTGCACCTGCACCAGTACTGGTTAATGCAACACCTAACCCCTTAAAGCGAGCATGTGCATCCGCCATGGTTACCGAACCAGCTTCACCGCGAGCAGCGACAAAACGAATTTTTTCACGACGACCTACTGCATCTGCAATAGGTAAATTATGAATTGAGATTACCCCATAAATGCTATCGACTTGATGTTCTTCTAAAACACGAGCAATTGCTTCACCAACATTTACGCTTTCAGTCATTTCATTCTTCCTTATTTCTTTAAATTCCTAAATTTTCTATTACTCAACACTATCTTTCTAAATCACGTTAATCAGCCCAAGGATTGGCATGCTCGTTTAGACCTAAATAAATACTTTTTTGTTGCATATATGACAATATTCCTAAACGTCCTTTTTCACGACCAATGCCACTGTCTTTAAAGCCACCAAAAGGTGCGCTAATAGAGAATTTTTTATAGGTATTAATCCAAACAGTACCGACTTCTAAAGTCCGTGCGATTTTCCATGCCTTGCGATAATTTTCTGTCCAAATTCCTGCAGCAAGACCAAAACAGCTATCATTCGCTTGAGCGATTAAATCTTGTTCATTTTCGTACGGTAAAACTACCAGTACTGGACCAAAAATTTCTTCTTGGCACGTTTGAGCACGATTGGTTAAGCCAGTAATAATAGTTGGCTTATAGAAACTCCCTTTTGCAAACTCACCTTCAGTAATGGCTTCACCACCTGTCACAACCGTACCACCCTCTGACTTAGCAAGTTCGACATACCGATGTACCGAATCCAAGTGTTTTTGATTAATTAACGATCCAATATGAACATTTGGTGTTTCTGGATGCCCAACACGCAAGCCTTCAGTAATTTCAACTAAACGCTTTAAGAAACTGTCATAAATTGACTGGTGGATAAATAAACGAGAGCCTGCGATACAAGCTTGACCTGCTGAACTGAAAATCCCGTAAGCAATTCCTTTGGCAGCCATTTCAATATCTGCATCTGGGAATACAATTGTTGGGGATTTACCCCCAAGCTCCAACGATGTAGTAATCAGTTTATCAGCGGCAATATGTGCAAGATGACGACCCGTTGATGTTCCCCCTGTAAATGAAATTTTACGTACCAATGGATGCTGAGCAATGGCATCACCGATCACCGAACCACGTCCAACTAAAACACTTAGGATGCCTTTAGGTAAACCTGCTTCTTCAAAAATTTTGGCAAGTTCTAGTGCAATTAGTGAGGTCACTTCTGCAGGTTTTAAAATTACTGCATTTCCTGCTGCAATAGCGGGCGCTAGTTTTTGGACTTCACTAGCAATAGGTGAATTCCACGGTGTAATTGCAGCCACAACTCCTACAGGTTCATATACACTCATGGTTAAAAAATCAGATGCTCGTTGAGTCGTAAGTTCTTCATTCAATGTTTCACATGCTGCAGCATTAAATCTGGCTGTTGCTGCTGCACTCATGACCAATCCACGAGTTTCAGCGAGTGGCTTACCATTATCACGTGTTTGTAATTTAGATAATTCATCTACACGAGATTCAATAATCTCTGCTACGCGATATAAAATTTTTGCACGTTCATGTGGCAGTGAATTACGCCATTCAGGTTTACGCCAAGCTTGATCTGCTTTAATGATTGCTTCTTCAACATCTTCTAAGCTTGCAGTTGAAATCTCTGCGTTGACTGAATGATCTGCTGGAAATAAACTTTGAATTACATTTCCACGACCAAGGCGCCATTCACCTGCAATATAAATTTCTTTTACCATGGCATTTACCTATTCCTTTTTAAATCTGAATTGCATCCACACTGTTTCGACATGCTCGAATAACACTCAATGCAGCTAAAGTTGAAGTCTTGGGATTTCCTTCCAAAGGAACACCCATCATTTCAATGGTCATTTTCCCAAAACGACCTTCTGCGACAATAGTATGTTTATTTTGATGAGTATGAGGATCGACCATCAGTTCAACCCTCGTTTCATCCATTCCCATTCCTGCCAGTGCAATGGTTGCTGCAACATTGGCATTTGCAGGAAAATTTAAGGCTGCTTCACGTGCAGTTCCTGTATAAAAAATAGTGGCTTCACTGACTTGATCTAAATCAATTAATTGTTCTGCATAACTTCCACGCCAACTATTGGGACTTTTACAACCTTTATAAGTGACTTTCTCTAAACCACCTTCTTTCGCGGCAGCAATACCATCAATTCCTGCTATTGCCCCTGCCAATAGATGTAAATGAGCTCCCGATTTCTCAGCAGTTTTTTGTAATTGCTCAAAAAATACTGTGTCTGCCAGCGTGCCTACTGAAATCAGGCCAATCGTCCACCCTTTTTCCAAAACTTTTAATGCATGTTCTTTTACTGCGGCTTGACCTGCGACTTCAATGACATAATCAGGTTCACCAAAACATTCATTAATATTTGAAATGACATGCACATCCGATGAAACTTTGCTTATGACACTTTCAACACTGCGTTCAGGTACCACGATCCATTTCAATTCAAGATCTGTCGGCAAATGAGCACATACTTCATTTGCCATTGCACCAAAACCAATCATCATTAACTGTTTCATAGGTTCACCTTATAAATGCTTATTAAAACCACCAGAGACATCAATCGTCGAACCTGTTGTATAAGAGGCCATTGGGGAAGCCAAAAAAACTAAAGCACGTGCTGGCTCTTCGGGCTTTCCTAAGCGTGCCATTGGAATGCCACGTTTCTTTGCAATGTTACCAATCCATTCATCCCAAGTTTGGTTCTCATCTGAACGTGTTTCAAAACGACGTTTCCACTGTGCTGACTCAACCATACCTAATAAAATTGAATTCACTCGAATGTTGTATTGTGAGAACTCATGTGCCAATGAATGGGTTAAATTTAATAATGCTGCACGTGCAGAAGATGTGGCAATCATATGTGGCTCAGGTTGTAAAGCGAGCAATGAATTGACATTGGTAATAGACGCAAAATACGATTGTTTTAACACAGGTAAAAACGCTTTAATTGGATGTAATACACTAAAATACTTCAATTGAATTTCATTCATCCAATCTTCATCTTCTGTTGTATCAAAACTGGATACTCGACCTTGACCTGCGTTATTAATCAAAATATCCACACCACCAAAAATATGCTGTACTTGATCTGCAAATGCCTGTACATCGTCCTTATCTAAAACATTACAGACTGCTGTGAATATGTTGGCATTGGGGTAACGAGATAAAATTAATGCTTTTGACTCGTTTAAACGTGTTTCATTGCGGCCGCACCATGCAACATTCGCACCTTCTGCAACTAAAAGTTCAACAGTTGCAAGTCCGATACCAGACGAGCCACCGGTAACTACTGCATTTTTTCCATTTAATTGGAAGCTCATATTTATCTCTCACATCTGTGTTTAGTTAAGCGACAATAAAATTTGATTAAACTGTTCGGCTTGATCGAGGTAACTCAAATGCCCAGCATCTTCAATTTGGTAACATGGGTTGAGTTGATATTGTTCAGCCAATGCTTGTATATCTTTTGCAGGGGTAATGCTATCTGACATTCCCATCACGACGATGGTATTTGCTTGACCAATCTTTAAATAACTTTGAATGGAGTCATACGCCAGTAAATATGATGCATGGGTAAAACCTACCAGATGAATATTTTGCATAATGACTTCAATAAACTGCAAAACACCTGTTGTTGCGTGAGCAACCAAATAAGGACCACGGGATTTCGCCATCCCTTTTGCGCCTAATGCTGTCAACATTTTAGGTCTTTTTTCAAATACATCTTGCTGTTGCTGAACATCAAAGCCTTTATAACCTTGTGCAACATTCGCAATAACTAAGGCGCTCACATCATCAGGATATAAAGCATAAAATGCAGCAGCTTGTAATGCACCAAGTGAATGTCCAACCAAAACAATATCTTTTAATGCCAATGCATCAAGCATCTCTTTCAATCGATTTGCATAATCCTGAGCAGTGGGTTGCTTCGTTGTTAATTCATCTGATTTTCCATAACCTGGTGCATCCCAAGCAATGACATGAAAATACGGACTTAAATTTTGCAATTGTTTTACCCAAGAACCAGATCCAGAGCTAATTCCATGCAAAAGCACTAAGGTCTTGCCTTTCCCTGCTTCACGATAAGACTGTTGCACACCATTGAACTGAATAGTTTTTAATTCATATTGTGCGAGTTGCCCAATTAAAGTCATCACTTCATATCCTGAATAAAATTAACGTTTAATTTGTGAAAGTGGATGCTCAGGTGGATAGTTTGGAATCGTTGGTTTTCCTGTTCCTAACATCACACACATCAGAGCATCATCTTGACCTGGATTAAATAAACCACGATAAATACCTGGTGGAATTGAAATCAAATCACGCTCTTTCAAACGGGTAGAAAACTTTTCTCCTTCATGTTCAATGAAGAGATCAATTTCACCACGAAGCATAAAAAACACTTCTTCAACATCATGATGAATATGCAAAGGTCCTTCACACTGCGGTGGTAATACCATCGTTGAAAAAGTAAAGTTTTCAGCTAAGACAGTATTACTATCGCTTGCTACACCAGTTGCACCCGTACCCATGTAACGCATTTGAGCACGGCGATATTTCGGGTCGTAATCTGCTTGAAACTTCAAAGCATCGAAATCATATTTTCGTGTTTCAAAGCGTGCAATCCGCCCACCAATCCACTCTTCTAAAGATTTATTTTCTGGCTGTTTCCATGATTCAAATTGTTGAGTTGTCATGAAATTTTCTCCTTTTCAATTTAGATTGAATTGTGTTGATTAATGACAAACACTCAATCTGTTTATTAGATTTTTCCTATCCATACTGCACCATGCCCTATGGATAGAAATGCTGTTTTAATAGCGTTTGAGTAATGGAATTAAGAAAAATGCGCCAATGATAGAGAACACTGCAAGGAAGGTGATTCCTAAATTGAAACTGCCAGTTTGCATTACAATCGCACCAATAATGACGGGTGCTGCTGCACTCGCAAAATTACCTAAACCATTGAAAATACCACCTGCTGTCGCACCAACATCTGCAGTTGTGACACGCGCAAGGAGTGCAAATACTGCGGCTACACCAAATCCCCAAGCCATTGCACTTAAAGACATTGCTAAAATTACAATAATTGGATCTGTAGCAATAACCATGAGGTACATGAAAATACCTGCGATGAATAAACCACCGCTGACTTGAATAGCGCGTTTACCCAATTTATCTGAAAATACGGCACCAACAATTTCACCAATCAGCATGGCAATAAATGGGAAACTTGAATAAATACCAAATTCTTTTAAATTAAAGCCTTTGTCTTGAATTAGATAAGATGGTACCCAGCTGTTTAATCCCCACAAATAAGTCATTAATGCAATATTAAAAATACACAATAACCAAAATGCGCTGTTTTTGAATAAAGCTTTGGTATTACTCACATGCTCTTTAAAATTGACACGTTTAGCGACACCTTCTAAATCAACAGTTCGTTTGATTTTTAAATCACGTAAGCCGAATGAAACCATAAACATGACGATTAACGTTAAAGCAGCCATGACAAAGAATGTTGAATGCCACTCATAATGCGCTAAAACATAAGCGGTAATTGGAAACCCTAGAAAAGCTCCAATTGGTGTACCAAGTAAAAACATCGTCGATGCACGTGCTTGCTGACGATCGGTATAAGTCTGTTTCACAATGGTATACGCTAAGGCAAATAAAGGACCTTCTGCTAGACCCAATAAGATGCGTAAAATAATTAATGTCGTAAAGTCAGTTGTGAATCCCATGATTAACATGAGCACACCCCATGAGGTGACACTCCAAAACAACATTTTTTTAGGGCAAAAAATATCACCCAAAAAACTTAAAAACATTGAAGAAAAGCCATAAGCCAGTAAAAAACTTGTCATCAACCAACCAAGTTTGGCTTTATCTTGCCCAATTCCCATTACATCGAGAAAGGTTGAATCAGAAAAAAGTACGGCAATACTGATCTTGTCAAAAAAAGCCAGCACCACACAAATCATTAAGATGACTGCAGGTGTCCAATGTTTTATACCTGTTTTTATTTCATTTTCCATGGTACATCCTTTTAAATACGCATTAAGCGAGTTTTCCTAACTCGACTATTTCAATTTCATTAAATTAAAATCAGGATCTTTTAATTGTTGTGGATCAAGTTCTTTCGCATTTGCTAACCATCTTTTGGCCAATTTCACAAATTTTCCTTCATTCACCGCAATCATATTAATGAGCTGATTTTTTTCATTTAAATAGAAAAAGCTTTGTTGGTTCGGATCTGTTCCTCGTATCACGACCTGAGCCGTTTGATCAGGCTGATACACCCCTAAAATTTGAATATTGCATTGATATTGATCTGACCATAACCAGGGAATATCTTCGTAACTTGTTAATTCACCAAGCATCGATTTGGCTGCTGAAATGGCTTGATTTTGAGCATTTGCCCAAGACTGTATGCAGTAACCAAGCGTAGGATGTATCGCAACATCACCTGCTGCATAAACATCAGGATCGGATGATTGTCCAAACTCATTCACAACAATTCCATCTTTGACATGCAATTCTGCTTCTATAGCAAGTTCATTTGCAATTTCAGCTCCAGCACCGACCACAACACAATCAAACTCAGCAAAACTTAGTGTTGCATTAAAAACTTCAATATTTTGAGTTGAGGTTTCAATGAGATGTAATTCCGTTGCATTCAAATGTACCTTTGTGCCTGCATTCTCATGTAAGTTCTTTAAATATTCAGAAACTTCTGGACTGACACTTCTGGCACATAAGCGAGAACCATACTCAAAAATTTCAACAGCTTTGCCTTGTTTACGCGCTGTTGCCGCAATTTCTAAACCAATCCAGCCACCGCCAACAACCGCAATTCTTTTTGCGTGTTGAAACTTCTGAGCTAAACTTTCACAGTCCTGAATATCTCTTAAGGTAAACACATTAACCATTGATCTCCACGCATTCACAGGAATACGTGCACGACTTCCCGTGGCAATTAAGAGCTTGTCATATGCTAACTTCTTACCACTTTCTAAATAGACATTTTTAGCCGTTTTATCGATTTTCACAGCATGATCTGGTTTATGCCAAATCACTGAAAAATCGTTAATTTGATCTGAAGTAAATAAATTTAAACTTTCAACAGGTGCCTCTTTAGAAAGCACTTGCTTAGATAATGGAGGACGTTCGTAAAACACGTGATTTTCATTTGAAATGACATGAATTTCACCATCATATCCTTGATTTCTCAAGGTATGAACTGCCCACCCTGCCGCTTGTCCTGCACCAACTATGACGATTTGATTCATGTTGTTTTCCCCCAGTTTCATGAGTAGCTATGCAGGTTTGACTTGACGACGAGTTTCATGGTCTAAACCACCCTCAATTGCCCATTCAGTGAATAATTCCAAACGATGCTCTTCTTCGCGTGGCACCCAATCTTCTGTCAAATAATCATCATTGGTGTAATACTCAAATGCGCCGCCTAAAGGAGAATGAACATACCAAAAATAAGCAGAAGAAATAGGATGTCGACCTGGACCAATAAACGTAGACCAAGCTTGACGATTCATACTTAAACCACCACCTATCACTTCATGGATATCTCGAACAACAAATGCAACATGATTTAAACCAGCTGGTTTGTTCGGAACTGAAAGAAGAAATAAATCATGATGGAAACCTGTACCACGACAACGTAAAAAAGCACCGCGGTTGGTATATGCATCAGATAAATAAAAACCTAACTTTTCAATATAAAATGCTTGTGTTTTTGCTAAATCTGGTGTGAAAAATACAACATGTCCAATATCCACTGGTTCTGCTTTTTCATATACAGGACTCGCTGCATTAATCCGTTGAATATGACCAAATTGATTAATCCCCTCCGTTTTTACTTCAGAAATTTCTTTGGTAATCGTCTTTGCAAAAACAATCGTCATACCATTCGGATCTAGACACTGCACTTTCTCTGCGGTATGTGTGAATCTAGGCTCATGCTGTAAATTTTTACTTAAATGGATTAAATCTTGTTCACTCTCCACCCCCCATGTCACTTCACGAAGTGTAGATCCTGCCTCTATTGCTTGAGGTAAACGCTGATCTTCTAGGTCAAATACATAAATTTTGCAGCCATTTTGAGTTTGATATAAATCTGCATTATCAATATCTGAAGTCACTGCAGTTAAACCGAAATCGGTCAAAAATGTCTGTGTTTCTTTTCGATTTTCAACCCCAAATTTAAGAACCTCAATCCCTGTAATCATCCGTTACTCCTTAATTAAATACAAAGCCGCCGTTTACAGGAATATTTTGTCCTGTCACAAAAGAAGATAAATCTGATAGCAGATAAATCGCTGTGCCATTCACATCCTGTGGGAGTTGTTGTCGCTGTATTGCTCGTCCATTAACATATAAATCATGTCGAGCTTGTGGAACATATTCTGTAGCTTCTACCAGTGTTAATCCTGGGCTAATGGTATTGACACAAATATTGTCAGTGCCTAACTCTCTCGCCATTGAGCGCGTCATTGAAATTAATGCACCTTTACTTGCGACATAAGCCATTAATCGCTCAGCTCCCCACATTGCGGTATCCGAGGCAATATTGACAATTTTTCCTGCACCTGACTTTTTCAAATGTGGAACACAAGCTTGCGTCACTAACCAAGTACCTTTGACATTCACCGTCATCACACGATCCCAAAGTGACTCGTCATACTCCATGAGCGTAACACCACCAACCCCAGTTGCTAAAGCTGCACAATTGATTAAGCCATCCAAACCAGAAAGTTGTTTAACTGCTATTTTTACTGCTGTTTGAATTGATTCTTTTTGTGTCAAATCAATCGTAACAGCGGAAACTTTCAAGCCTTGACTTGAAAGTGCTAAAGCTTCATGTTGCACAAGCTCAGTTAAAATATCGGCCATCACAACCGATGCACCAGCTTCAGCTATTGCTTGAGCAAAATCACGTCCTAAGCCACGAGCCGCGCCAGTGACTAAAATACGCTTACCTGCCAAAATAGGTGAACTAACCATTAGAAGCTTCCTTCATTTCAATCCGGTTTTCTTCTTGTGTTTCTCGAAGTGCAGTAATTTTCTTAATTTGTTTTTCAGCTTCTTTTTTCATTAAACGACGTAAACGAGATAGCCCCACATCATGCTGATATAAGAATTCATGTTGACGTGCATTCGGTGCTAAATTCTCAAGAATAATTCGATCTTGTTCTAAAACATCCCAATGTAGTTTTTCTAAATGATTACGATATAAGAAACGCCACACATTACGCTGCCAACCAGAAACTTTGCGACAACGCCAGAAGAACACACGCGTATTTTTTTCATCAATCGGTGTTGCAAATCCGACGATCCAAAACTCTCCACCTGGACCAAATGATTTACGATAAGGAATTGATAACCGCAACCAAGCCGCGCCTGTTTGACCATATTCAACCCAGTCAAAATTCACACCTGTTTGACCTTCTTTTTCAAAAATAAAACCATTCTTTGTAGAACGATGTTTCATTTCAGCAGTGCGTTCACCATCTGCCATTGAGTGCGAGGTGCAATGTAAATAGGTACCATGCATTGGATCCATCACATTATCTACCGCATATTGATGATTGACCTTCCAGTCTGCCATGCAGAGAAATGAGCTCCATGCTTCATCTGCCAATTGATCAGGTAAAATTAATTCTGCAGGTGCTTCAGCATCATCGAGACCAAACCAAATAAAAATAGCATCATGCTGTTCTAAAACCTGATAACTTTTAACACAATCACTGCCTTTTAATGGGCAATCATGGACTGCTGGCACATCCTCAACAATACCATCATGCCTAACTTCTACACCGTGATACCAACACGCGACTCGATTTCCTAAATTCCAACCTAAAGATAATCGGGCACCTCGGTGCGGACAGCGATCTTCCAAAGCATGTACCTGACCTTGATCATCACGCCATACCACAATATTTTCGCCTAAACGTGTAATTCCCACTGGATTGGATGCCACTTCCCAACTTGCCAATACTGGATACCATTGGTCACGCAAACCAAGGTCTAAATATTTTTCAACATTCATTTCTGCAATCGTCATGATCATATGTCCTTATAACCGTTAATATCCTAAGCGCTGCATTTCAGCGGTAAAATTTTCAACTGTCCATAAGTCGCCAGACTCATTTCGAAAATCTTGTTGATTTAAAGCTGCAACCAAGTCATTTAATTCCGTTACATCATTCGTAAATGCCTGAATTAATTGTTGAACAAAATTCTGTTCATAAAGGCTTGGCTCTTTATAACGGTTTTGCCATACCAAATGCTCTACTTGTCCTGGAATCTGAATATTGTTAATTCCAGCTTCACTTGATGGTACCGAATTAATCCATCTTGCTAGCTTTTCATTAAATTGCTTCATGCGATAAATTCCTTATTATTCATATTAAAGTTGAATCTGAATTTCATGATCTTCAACTCGGACTGGATATGTACATAAGTCTCTACATCCTGGTCCACTTTCTAAACGTCCTGTTGGAATATCAAAAATTGCCTCATGTAATGGACATTCAACCGTTGAGTCCTCTATAAAACCTTCTGTGAGTAAGGCAAAAGCATGTGGGCAGACGTTTTCAATCGCATAATATTGCTCATTGATTAAAAAAACGCCTATTTTTTTATTCTCAACTTCAATTGCCTTTGGCTCTTCCTCAGCAATCTCTTCTACCTTACATACTGAAATCCAATTCATGAGCCCACTCCATGTTTCATATACAAAACTTTATTTAATATTTAAAACTTATATCCAGAATAGTATTTTGATCAAAGATTTGTCAACTTATATTTTTCATTTAATATGAATGAGTTAATGATATTTAATATTATGTTACGTTTTATATGTAATATATTGTTTTGTATATAAACATTGTTTAGCTTTAATGAAATGGTTAAAATAAGAGATATACATGTTCTTGTTATAAGACATAGCCAATTTAATTAAGTAAAAGGGAGCAATATATGAGCTCATATTCCTCAGAACTATCTCTGGATATAGAACAAGAAAAAAATCAAGAAGAACGTTATCTCGTTCCAGGCCTAGTTCGAGGTTTAGCTGTATTAAATTTATTTGATCGTGTTCATCAAGAAATGACAATTTCAGAAATTGCTGAAAAATTAGAGATTAATCGTTCAAGTGCTTTTCGCTTAATTTATACATTAGAATCTTGTGGCTATCTTAGAAAAATGTCACAAAAAACTTATGCATTGGATAGTAATGTCATGAAGTTAGGATTTAATAGTCTTTCTGAAATGTCACTCATTGAGCTTGCAATGCCTATTCTAAAAGAATTGAGGGATCATGTCAGAATTGCGGTACATCTCTCTATACTTGAAGACACCAACATCTTATTTATTCATAACTTACAATCAACGGAATTATTTACCAGTAACATTCATATTGGAACAAGATGGCCAGCACATGCCACAGTTATTGGACAACTTTTACTTTCACGATTATCTAAGACTGAGATTCAAGAGCGATATGCTCATTTTCAAAAATGGGATGTTTTTTCTGAACGAACCCCTAAAAACTTAGATGCTCTACTAGAGCGTCTTGATTTTGTTAAAAATCAACCTTATATGGTCAGTTGGGGGCACTATAATACGGATATGGCTGCTTGTGCGGCACCTATTTTTAATCAAGCAAACCAAGAAATGGTCGCTGTTCTCTCTGTAAGTTGCCCAATTAGTACCTATAATGAATCAGAATTTCATGGCAAAGTGGCGGAATCAGTCATTCTGGCTGCCCAGAAAATTTCAAAATTTATTTATAAATAATTTTAAGTGAAAAAAATCGTACAAATTATCAATATTTGTACGATTCTTAAAAACATCATCATCGATAAAAGCGATGCTTCTATGATTTGTATAAAATAATCAATACATATAACTGTTCATTTTCTTTCACGTTTAATCATTGAAATCTCATGCATATAAAGTTCATATCAATGAATTAAAAACTGTACTGTAAAATGAGCTGAGCATAGGTATTGGTTTTCGTATTCGAAACTTGCGTTCCTAAATTATCTAAATCCTTTTTGGGTTTATAAAAACCAATCAATGGAATAACATTCATATTTTTGAATGGTTCCCATACGGCAAACAGATCTATTTCATGCCCATTTAAATTTTTCTCCTGCTTCTTAATGGTATTGTATTGATAGGCTAATACACCTAGATGCAAATTTTCCATGACAGAGGCTTGTAAGGAAATTTGTTGGATACGTGCATTGCTATTAAATGGTCCAGCATAGTTCCCTGCAACTTCACCTTGGAACCACGTGCCAAATCCTGCATCGGTATTCCCATAAAAAAGTGGATCATAATGTTCAGAGAATGATGAGTAGCGATATCCTATAGTAGGTGTATACTTCACTTGATCAAAAGTGTAGTTTGTCGCAACATACCAAGCATTTTCTCGTTCACTTTTTTTCTTCTGATGAACGTATTCACCTTTTATATCAAACTGTTCTGTTAGTTGATGTTTTGCTCGTATGGAAACATCCTTTAAATGCTTACGATCTGATTTATTTAACGGATCATCAACATCTAAAATTTGCAAATACATCAAACCAAAATCACTTTGATTATATTTATATTGCCAATCTGTTGCCCAAAACTTAGCTTTATTCTGTGCTTTATTATTTGATTTCAAATAATACCAATGTGTTTTAAAATTTTCGTTCAATTGAACATTGACGTTCGTTGTGAAATCAAAGCTTTGCTGTGCAGCTAAATAATAACCACCACCACGATAAAGTTCACCATCTGCCAGCGCTTTACCTACATTTAATGCATCTCCTGCAACAATGAATCCATCTGCAATGACAATTTTTTGACGCCCAATACTTCCATCAATAGCTGGATAATTTTCATGTTTATTCTTCCAACCTAAACTCCATTCATCTAATACTGTTTTACGCTCTTTACCTGAAGTAAATCCACCTGCATCACCATCACCAAAGGTTGCTGTGCTAATACCAACAAGATTTGCAAATAAAGTTGAATTGGTCAGTTCATATTCACTTTTAATGCCGTATTTAATATAACCCTCTTGCCAAGATGCAGATCCTGTTGCTGCTGGATCATTATAGCTTTTGTCGCTATGAAACATGGCATAGGTTAACTCTAGCGTGGGTTTGATGCTCAATCCTTCTGGCAAGGATATTTGGGCTTGTACTTGCGTCCCTACAAGTATCAATGTTGCCAACATTGAAGATTGTTTTAGTCTTCTTTTCATCCTGTACATTCTCATGTTTTATAAAATAAAAAAAATTAGGATCAATATCGTATTGATCCTAATGGAGAAATTTTAGTGCTTATGCGCTGACTCTTGCTCTGAATCTGATGCCAAAGTTGGCGTACTATCAAAGAAGTTCCATGGTTTTAGCAATGTATATACCCATTCCGTTGGCATAATTGGCCATTCTTCAGCACGTGCCACATGTGTTGTTCCTGTTGTCATCCATACCACTAAATCTGTATTTTCAATATTGTCATTATTTTTAACAAATTGACCTAGACCCGTATCACTGCTTGAACGATTTGAGTATTTACCCTCAGGAAACTTCTCATTGGCATCACGCTTTGTAACCCAAATTTGCTTATCCATAAAACTTAGACGCTTAAATAACCACTCATCTGGTGCAAAATTTGCGCCTTTCGCAATTGGATGCGTACCGCCTGCAAATGGAATAATCTGATAAGACACAGGATTACCCATTTTATTTTCCACATTGGTATTGGTAATTAAGCGGATCGTTGATGGATCAAACTTTTGTGCTGCTTGTTGCTCTGTTTTAATAATCCGTTCTTTGGTCTCCATTGCACTTGTACGTGGTCCACCACGCGTATTTTCAACCACAACTGGATCAATTTCCATAAAGCTATTCTTTGGACCATCAATATCTAAATCTAAGCGGAAGTTATAGATATGTTGATGCGTCGTTCCCACAATGTTATGGTCAATTAATGTTCCAAAACGAGTATCTTCTTTTGCAGTTTCATCATGCATTGTACGTGCTTTTACACCTTTCACCGCCTCAATACCAGTCGCACCTGCATTAATACCAATGACACCATTCGTATTTAATACCCAATCAAAAATGTAATCATAGTTACCCACCGTACTAATCCAGCGCACAACTAATTCACGGCGTTCAGCACTCACATTGGGTTGATTCATTTCTTGATGTTTATATTCAGGTCCTGCATAACGTTCAAAAATTGCAATTGCATTTGGAATAACAGTCGGTTGCCCCGTGTAATCTGCGAGCACAGCATCCAATAAAACAGCATTGTCAGGCGCATCTATTCCTCTTTCAATTGAAGATGTTAGCGTACCCATGCCATATTCTCCAGAATCTAAATATGACTTAAAGTACCATCCCATATCAGGATCGCCATATGGAACAACCATCCCACCAAGGTTACCTTCGTACATGACTTTACGTTTTACACCTTTATCTTTATAAGTGAGTGTCGAAAGTTGTAAGCCGACTCTAGAATCGAGCCCCACATGGAAGCACCATGGTCCCCAATGCACAGTTTGACCTGTAATAGAAAAATTTTTACCATCAGGTTCGACTGTATTGAGTGGTTTAAATTGGTTAATTTTATTCTTTGCTGTAATTGGTCTTGGTGCCATTGGTACAGGGATAATTGCACCCTCTTCAAGTTTAATAATTTTTTTCTTATCTAAATCAACAACCGCTACTAAATTTTCGATCGGATGAGCCCAATAATTACCATCTCCTGTATCGAGATATGAAACGACTTTAAGTACATTTAACTCTTTATCTAAACCATCTTTACCGCCAAAATATCCAACAGTTAAAGGTGTGGTCACTACTTTAGTAATATCGGTAATGCCTCGTTTTGCAACCGCTTTTTTAAAGTTAGGATCTTTTGTTACAACCTCCTGTACTGTGACCATATCATCATAGAGCACCATTCCATGCGTATTTTCTAAGACATCCCACTTAGTAACTTTGTTATTTTTTAAATCAACTTCACCCTCAATGACTTGTTTCCCTTTGAGTAAAGTAAAACTCGCAACTCGATCTTCCTTATAATCTTTATGATGAATGAAAAAATCCCACACTTTTTCTTTTTCTGGCTCTTTTAATTTAATTTCAGAAAATCGCATATTTTTATAGGCATATTTTGATTTTGAAATTGCATCAAATGCTTGGGTAATTTCTTGAGCATTCAAGCCATTTAACGGATGTGGAACAGCTTCAACTTTAAAGGTCTGATCTAAACCTGATTGGAAAATCTCAGCAGCAAATTCCTTACTTACCACAGGTTTACCATTTTTCTCTATAAGCGGTACGCTGACTTTAAGCGGTTTCCCATTCACTAAAACAGTATCAGAATTTGGTTTAGCACGTACAATTAAAGAGCCTTTTGAAATAGTATAAGTATTCGTAAAATCGTCTTTTTTAACATGTGCGCCAAAATCATCCATATTTTGATAAAGTGGAACCATTTCTGCCGCTTGGCCATGTGCAAATGCTTGTTGATTAAAGCCAAATAATACAGTAGCAAGTGTTAAATTAAGTCCTGCCCACTTTTTTAATGATTGTGTAATACGATTATATTTCATCCCCAAAATCCATTTTAAATTAACGTATATCTTTAAAGTAAATGATTTAACACGACAAAAAATCATCCTTAGGGATGATTTATTTTAAAAATCGACATAATAGTTCATGTCTATTTTTTACATTTGTTTTTTGATAAATATGCTGAATATGCGTTTTTATTGTTGCTAAACTACAATTCAATTGTTGTGCAATTAAGTTATTATCAAGCCCGTCAAACACCTGTTCTAAAACAATTAATTCTTTTTTTGTTAAACTATATTGATCAATCAAAAGTTCTTTATCTATCGTATCTGCATGATGATGAAAATATTTTTCTGATAAAGAATAAAATGACTCTAATATATTTTTATCTTGTAAACTAAATAATCGATTACTATTTTTTCTCACCAAACTTAATCCAAATACTGGATCACCATTTCGCTTTCTAAAAAAAATTTCTGCAGTATCTCCTATTTTCCAACGATGAATAAAATCAAAATATTCCATATTATTATCGTAATGATTTAATAATTCGACATGACTATGTGTATGATGATAAAAATGCTGGTATGAAACTGGGTCATTATTCATTTTATAATTAATATACTCATTCACTGCATCTTTAGGAATATTATGAGCATGATAGTTATTTGCAGCATCAATTGTATTAATCGAATATATTAAATAAGCATCAATCTCTAAAACCCGATGGACTTGCGATATAAAATTTTGGCTAAACTCGGCTAAAAAATGATGATTTAACATAAAATTCCCCCTATCCCTATTGGAAATTTATAAGCAAATGATACGCCAATAACGGTCTCTTACATCCTATAAGAGACCGATTATTTTATGCAGTAATATGAATTGTTTGTTTATGCGTAAATAATAATAATCCATCTAAACCAAATGAATAGCCTAGCCCTGATAATTTCCAACCACCAAATGGTGCTGCTGGAGATACATCAGAATGGCTGTTTATCCAAACGGTTCCTGTTTCCATTCGATTCGCGATTTGCTGTGCCTTTTCAATATCTGTGCTCCAAACCGACCCGCCTAGACCATATTCACTCAAATTCGTTTGTTGTAGGACGTCTTCAACATCTTTAAATTTCATAATGGGCAATACTGGACCAAATTGCTCTTCATCAACCACTGCAATACCATCATGTACATGAGTAATTAAAGTTGGTGCAATAAAATAACCCTGCTCTGGAACAGTTTGATGTTGTGTAATGATTTGACCGCCTTGTGATACAGCATCAGCAATCAGTGCTTTAACTTTTTCATACTGCGCTTTATTTTGTACAGGACCAAATGTTGTAGCCGCATCCATACCATTGCCGATCACTTGTGCATGAGCAATCTTGACCAATCTTTCAACCAAAGCATCATAAACATTCTCATGGACATAAAGCCGTTTCAATGCTGCACACGTCTGTCCTACATTTAAAAAAGCTGATCCAAAGATTCTTTCTGCAATTACATCAATATCTGCATCATCAAGGACAATCCCGACATCATTGCCGCCTAATTCTAAAACAACACCTTTTAACGTATTTACAGAATGGCTTAAAATGCTTTGTCCTGTACGAGTTGAACCAGTAAACGTAACCTTTGCAATTTGTGGATGTTCACTTAATGCTTGTCCAACAGCCCCCTTACCCAGTACAACACTACATACCCCTTTAGGTAAGTGGCGGTTGATAATTTCAACTAATTTAATCGTGCTTAATGGTGTATATTCTGACGGTTTATTTACAATACAATTTTTTGTTCTTAGTGCAGGAAATAGATGCCAAATAGCAATCATAAATGGCCAATTCCACGGTGTTATAGATGCAACAACACCTAATGGTCGATTAAAAATCTGAATAATTTTTCCGCTTGGATCTTGAATCGTTTCTACTGGAATTTCTAAGCTTGCAATATACTCAATCCAGCTCGCACCCGCTTCAACCTCAAATTGTGCCATGCCAATAGTTTTGCCTTGCTCTAAAGTAATCAGTGCAGCAATTTCATCTTTTTCCGAGCGAATATCTTTTACAATTTTTGTGAAAGCCTCTCGTATCGTATCATCAGAAACATCTTTCCACTGTGAAAATGCAACTGTAGCTGCATTTATGGCGTCATCAATCTGTTCAATAGATGCACTGGGAACCTCAACAATAATGTTTTCATTCGCAGGATTAACGACCCCAACTTTTTCTGCTAATCCTTTAATTTTAGAACCATTTATAATGAGATCTGTATTCATTGATATGTCCCTATCAACTGTGTTTAATTATTCAACATTCTAACGAGAGTTAGATAATGCGAACTCATCCTAAAGGATGATTTTTTTAATAATGTCTCGTAAATAAGTCTTAAACCGCTTTATTCAATTAATTATTTCTCAGTTTTTAATCATAAAGAGATTTCAATATTTAGTTTTTACGCTTTAGTCTGTAATTAAAAATTTAAATGCTGTATGACTTTATTCAAGTATATACATCCTTCCATCAAATAACTGCAGTTACCGATAAAGTGCAACTGCAGGTTTTAAGTTTTAAAATCAATCTCAATATCATCACCCTGAGAAATCACGTTGAAAAAATCAAGTTTCGTTATTTCTCATGTAACTGCTCTCAATGAAACAAAAGCAGCTGATCACGTATTTCTAGCTTGATTAAGTTAGCACTTGGAACATCACTGCAAACAAGGCAATATTTGCAACCACAATTGCCCATCCTCCATACAGCATATATTTTAATTGATTCGAACGTGCAAGCCCCATTTGCCCAAACATATCTGAAGATGGAAATGGCCCAAACCAATCGACTTGCGAACTTGAAAGCAAAACTGCAGTAACAGCAACTGGAGGAACGCCATTGGCCATTAAAATTGGACCGAAAATTTTATGTGTAAAAGTCATCTGAGCAACTGCTGCACCTGGAATATGTCCAACAATATTAAATAGAAAAATACCAAAGCATAACATTGCTGGTGTTAAGTCCACTAAGTATGGTGTGGCACTTTCAAGTAGGGTATGGTACGCATCAAGTTTATCAACCAACTCTAAAATTGGGTTATATAGCCAATACAGAATGAACATCCACACAAGTTTGCCACAGCCTTGATAAAGTGCGTCTAAAATCTGTTTTGGACTATAGCCAGCCGCCAGACCAGTGAGTGCTGCGACAGTTAACATCACAATAATTGCAAAACTAAATCCTGCCTTAAAAATGATCCCAATTACAGCCATCACAAGAATGGTACCAATAAAAACCATCGCAGCTCGCTTACTTCTTTTCAATTGTTCAGTTGTTTCAGCTTCGTCTGCTTCATTTAAAAAGTTTTCATGATATGAATATTTACCAGATGTCCATTTTTGGATATGACCTGACATAAACCACCCCGTCAACAAAGTGACGATACTCATTGGAATACCACAACTTATCAAATACTGTGGGTAGGTTAAACCGCCTAATTCTAAGATCGTAACCGTACTCGGTGTAAAAGGTCCCATAAAAAGACCAACTGAACCTGAAACCATTAAAAGTAGTGCAACAGTAGGGGGTGTTAAGCCAACTGCTGCTGCAATGGGGATAATCACAGCAACAATAATGGCATTTCCACCTGCCATCGTACCTAAAGAGCCACAGATAATGACCGATGACATCATAATGCCTAACTTGACTCTATTCTGACTAGATAGTCCAACTTTATAGACAATAAATCTAACAAGTTGTTTGGCGGCTCCCGTTCTATTCGCAACCTCCCCAACACCAGCACCTAGCATAATAATTAGACCGACAGTTGCAATAAATGAACCAGTCGAATGCGCTAGAATGCCTCCAAGTTCAAAAACACTGGTAGATGTCATCACGACACTAATTAAAATAGCAATAATCACTGCCAAAACAATATCTAAACCAACAACTGTTAAAAGTGCTAATGCAACAATAGGTAAAAATCCAATAATTCCAATTTCAGAGATAGGAAGACCACGTGCATAGAATGCAATAACAAAACTCAATACAATTAGCAGTATTAATACACTATTTTTCTTTGTCCAAATATTCGGTACAGATGACGGTAATTGTGCAGCCGACATAAAATCTCTCCTTGACCACTGTTTTATTTAAGTGAGTCAATCTACAAGGCTTTATTGACTTTAAGTAATGAATTCTAATAGATTAGATATAACTATAGGTTATGTAATGTATGATGAATCTTCGACATATTGAAATGTTTTATTTGGTCATGTTGTTCGGCTCGCTAACTGAAGCAGCATCTGCACTGTGTATTTCCCAACCAGCTGCCAGTAAATTATTAAAACATGCAGAACAACGTCTTGGTTTTGCTTTATTTAAACGGGTTAAAGGAAAATTACAACCGACAAATGAAGCTTATATTTTATATAAAGAAATCCAACCAATTTATGAAAAAATTAATGAATTAAATAAGTTAACTTATAATTTAGCCCAAAACCCTCAAGGCAAAATCACTTTGGGCTGCTTACCTAGCTTAGGCTTAAGTCTAATACCTAAACTAACTGCTCAATTTTTAAAAAAATATCCAGAAGTGTTTGTCAATATTGGTACTGATCATACAGCGGCTTTAGAACAAAAATTGCTTCAACGAGAAATTGATATTGCTGTTATTTTTCAACCACATACACAGCACGGCATACTTGCGACACCTATTTTAGATATCCCTTTGGTATATATTGATTCTCATGCCGTTCATGCCCCTCAAGATATTCACGCTATTGATGAGTGTCGTTGGATCCAACCGAATGCTGAATCTTTAATGCAAGTCGTTCAACAATATAGAATTTTTAATCGAAGCATCGTCAATGTACAAACCTACTACATGGCCAGTGAATTGGTGAGGCAAGGTTTAGGATGCAGTATTACTGATATTTTTACTGCTGCTAATTCTCTACCTAAAAATATGATTCACCCCATTAAACAAAAACTATCTACCACTATTTATATATTAAGAAATCCAAATGTCATCACCACAAAAGCGACAGAAGACTTTATTGAATTAATTAAATCCGATATTCGCTTTCTAGTACCAGATATTAACTAAAGGTTATGACCAAGTATTAAAAACTCATTTGTTAATCTCTACCTCTTCTTTTCTAATATCCTTAATTTAAGGAAAGAAGCATACAACAATGAAGAAGCATGTCGTTGTCATTGGTGGTGGTGTTATTGGCTTAAGTACTGCCTATGCACTCATACAAGCAGGTCATAAAGTCAGCCTAATCGAAGAGAAAAATGGTCCTGCTTTACAGACAAGTTATGCAAATGGAGGGCAATTAAGCTATCGTTATGTTACACCATTGGCTGATGCAGGTGTTCCATTTCAAGCCTTGAAATGGCTTGGAAAAGTACACTCTCCTCTTAATTTCAAACTTAATTTTTCACCTTCTCAATGGTCGTGGTTATTACAATTTTTAATGGCATGTAATCGTAAAGATCATCTCATAAATAGTGCACATATCTTGCGATTATCACTTTATAGTCAGGAAATAATGACACAATGGCGCAATGAAATTGATGATTTTCACTGGGTTAAATCTGGAAAATTGGTCATTCATCGCCAACTAAAAGCATTTAAAAAAGCAGCACTAGAAATTGACCCCAATGCACAAAAAGTTCTAACACCACAAGAAACGATTCAAATTGAACCCGCATTAAAAAGCATTGAATCTCAATTAGTCGGTGCAATTTATACGCCAGATGATGAAACAGCAGATTGTTATAAGTTCTGCTTAGCATTACTAAAAAAACTCAATAATCACAAAGATTTTACATGTTTGTATGAGCATAAAGTCACTGGATTTGTGACTAAAAATAATCATATTCATCAACTAGAAACCAATCATGGGTCTATTGAGGCAAATGAATTTGTGATTGCTGCAGGAAATGGAAGTACCGAAATTTTAAGGCTACTCAATATTTCAGTCCCTGTTTATCCGTTGAAAGGTTATAGTCTGAGTTTACCTTTTCCTCAACAGGCCAACGTTGTTCCCAATATTAGCGTCACAGATTATGCAAACAAAATTGTCTATGCCAAATTAGGCGATCAATTGCGCATTGCAGCAATGGTTGATATTGGTTATCAAGATATTGATATCCGCCCAGAACGTATAAATGCATTAAAAGAGATTGTTCGTGACACATTCCCTCAATTAAGTGAAATTGATACAGCAGAGGTTTGGAGTGGGTTACGTCCCTCTACACCCAAAGGCCCACCAATTTTAGGACGTACTCCTTATACAAATTTATGGGTAAATATTGGGCAAGGCAGTCTCGGTTTTACCTTAGCAGCAGGATGTGCAATGGTCATTACCCTCTTGATTAATCAAGCAGTATCACCTATTACATTAGATGGTTTATCTTTGGAGAGATAATATGAGTAATGATATTCAACGAATTCAAGTTAATTCACGTTTAGCAGGTTGTGTCATACATAACGGGCTAGTTTATCTATCTGGTCAAGTGCCCACATCTTTAGATGCAGATATAAAGCAACAAACCTTAGAAGTACTTGAAAAAATTGATCACTTACTGGCTCAATCTGGCAGTGATAAAAGCCGCATACTCACAGCACAAATTTGGATTAAAAATATCGTGACAGATTTTGATATATTTAATCAATGCTGGGAAGCTTGGTTACCACAACATACTGCTCCAGCGCGTGCTGCACTACAAGCAGACTTAGCACGTTCACAAATACTGGTTGAAATCATGCTAACCGCAGCCGTGAAAGAAAATTAAATATTCATTTGATTTCATAGTTTTTAATGCTTCATCAAAGCTTAATGTTTTTTAGTATGAGAATATTATAGATATCCTCATACTAAAATTACCAATTATTTTTGATCAATAAAACGATACCATACATCAGCTATATAATATTTATACATGATTGATTTAATTAGTTTTAAATTATCCCACTTAAAAAGAAACCATCTTACCAGGACGAATAAATGCACCAAGTCCATAAGCACTTTTTGCAATTGGAATAATTACAGGTGCAAAAGTCCGACCAAGAAAAATATTTTGATGATCAATTTTACTTAACATTTCAAAATCTTCTGATAAACCCATAAAATCATCTGCAATCGCTTTTCCAATTCTTACCGTTTGCGCAACCCCATGCCCACTCCAACCATGTACTGCATAAATAGGAAATTTATGCCCAAATTTCCGACTATCTACTGCTCCATTCACGGTTAAATCTGTCAAACCACTCCACACAAAATCCATTTCTACATTTTTAGCATGGGGAAATACCGTATGAACTCGATGCATTAAATAATTTAAGGTTTTGTTTGGAGACCAACAAGCTCCTGTACCTTGCCCACCAAATAACAGACGGTTTTCTGAAACTGGACGATAATAATCAATTTGAAATTGAGTATCATAAACAGGGTGTTTAAAAGGTAGTAACTCTTTGATATCGAGTTCTAATGGCGCCGTTGTAGCAACATAGGTATAAAATGGCATAGTGGTTTGTGTTTTATTAGGAAGCAACTTAAAGGATGCATGATGTACCGCAAGGACCACTGATTTACGTGCTTTAATGATTGCATTTTCGGTCTGAACATAAATTCCATCGGATTTTTCTTCTATTGCAATCACCTCTGTTTGTTCATAGACAATTCCTCCATTTTGACAAAAGCTATAAATTAAACCTCGATTTAATGCTAATGGATGGATTTGCCCTCCAAGTTCATCAATTAACCCACCTGTATAGTGATCTGATTTAATGTAATCCATTAATTCATGCTTACCAACAATACGCGTATGGTCTTCTCCCAAGAACTTACGTGCATCAGCACCTTGAGTTAATCCAACTAAATGTCCCTCATGAACAGCCGCAGTAATATGCCCTTTTTGACGATCTAAATTAAGATCATATTTATCTGATATATCATCTATTAATTGCATCGCTTCTGTCGATGTAAAGTGCCATAACTTTTTCGCATCCTCATAGCTTAACTTTTCTATCATTTCTTCTGCTTCCCAACGAGCAAGTCCAGGTGTTAATTGACCACCATTTCGCCCCGAAGCTGCGCTACCAATTCTATTTTTTTCAACGACAATAGTCTCTACATGTTGTTCAACTAAATGTAAAGCAGTAGATGCACCTAATAAACCTGCACCAATCACTACAACATCGCACTCTAAATCTGTTTTTAATGAGTCAAATATATGCCAATCATCTAATGAGCTTTCATAATAATTTGCAGGATTATCAAAACCAGATGTGGAAGTCTGTTGATGCTTTGGATTAACCCAACTCCACTCTTTATCTACCTTTTTTGCGATACTCGATCTAAATTTCACATCTTTTAACAATTGAGGTTTAGTCACTGATTTCATTATAGAATTCCTTAAAAATTAATACACATTACCAATGGCAATACTTTGTTTTTTAAATCGTTTATAAATAAATAGCGCGAGGCCTAAGCTGAACCAGAGTGCGCCAAAAATTAATGCAGATGAATCTAAATTGATCCAAAGAAAAACAATGCTTAAAACAGATAAAAATGGTAAAAAAAGATTGAAAAATTTATTTTTTAATCCAACACGATGTCGATCTTTAATATAAAACTTAACAAAAACTGAAAAATTAACTGCAGTAAAAGCAATTAATGCACCAAAACTAATTAAACTTACGACTTGAGCTAAGTCTAAAAATATTGCTGAAAATGAAATAAGACCCACAAATAAAACTGAAAAAAGTGGCGTATTAAGTGAATGGTGCATTGTACCAAAGTATTTTCTCGGGAAAATATTATCTTTCCCCATAATATGTAATAAACGAGATGCACTGGCATGAGAAGCAAGACCAGATGCTGCTGTATTCATGATTTGCCCGCATAAAAATACAGATTGAAAGAACACGCCTCCAACATATAAGACAATTTCAGGTAATGCTTCACTTGGATTATGAAACGCAATATTCGTGGGAAAATAAAGTTGAATGAACCATGAAGCTGTGAAAAAAATGAATCCTCCTGCCAATGTGGTTAACATGACTGCTTTAGGAATGGTTTTCTTCGGATTTTGAGTTTCACTAGAAAGTGTAGTAACGGCATCAAAACCAAGAAATGAAAAACATAAAATTGAAGCACCTGCAACCAATGGAAAAAGATCTTGCTGCCCTTTCCATAATGGATTTAAAGTTAAAACATAACCATAACCTTGTGTTGAACCGATACCAGTAATGACTAGATATACAAAAAAAATCATTAAAATAATCGGTGCAAAAACCAAAATTAAACTAATGTTTGCAAGAAGTCTTATTCGGAAACAATTAATGAGTGTAACCAATGCGCCAAAAAATAAAACCCACAACCAATAAGGAATACTTGGAATCAAGGCTGCTAAATAAATTGCTGCCAATAGCACATTAATTAAGGGTAGTAATAAATAATCAAGTAATGATAACCAGCCAACAAAAAAACCACAGTTTGCACCTAAGCTTTCAGATGTATAACTATATGCTGAACCAGATTTTTCTGAGTTACGACTAAATCTAGCGTAACTCCATGCAGTTAAAAGCATTGCACACAGTGCAAATAAATATGCGAGTGGTACATGTCCATTGGTCATTCCAGAAACGATACCAAAAGTATCAAAAACCGTCATGGGTGTCATATAGGCAATGCCAATAATCGTGACTTGCCATAACGATAATTTTTTTATGGGAGTAGCTGTATTTTCCATGCTATTTCAACCTTGAATATTGTTATTTTGCTTATTCATCTATAAAAGGGAGATGTTTCTTGAACAAACAAGCCCTTGACCTTTTTGATATCACTCAAAAAAGTAAAAGAAACTTCTAAAAATAAAGACAGCTTAAACTTCAAATTCGATGTTTATCAGCTTCAAATGTCACAATATTTTTGTGTTAAATGTGACTCGTTTAATTATTTAAATTTTATAAAAATACCATCTGAAATGATGGGCAAGGTCGCGTGATACTAGACGCTGCAGGCATATTTTTTAACAAAGTTCCTGTTCGAATAGTCACATGATTAGATGTGATTACTCTTGCGTTATCATTGGTAATTACCATGGTTTGTTTAATATTTTTTAAATTAGGCATGAGTATTTTTTCCAATGCAGATACAAAAATATCAATCGCAATGACACCAATAAATTGATATTCGACGATCACTGGATGAGCAATCGTAATTGTATAAGCCCCATTACAGATATAATCAACATAAGGACCATGTATATAAGGCTGTTTACTTTGGGCAGGTTGTTGAAACCACTCAAAAGAACGAAAGTCTAGAAATCTTTGCGCATTTTGATAATTTTCAAGTTTTGCTTGTTGCAATTGATCATCTTTTTTATACCACCATTCCAATGTCCAATAATCTTGTTCTTCTTGTGTTTTCGGACTATAACTTGCAAATCCCATACCTTGACAGTAGGCACTATGCTGTAACGCTGTTTTAATTTCATGTTGTAATGCAATACGCTCTGTATTTGAAAGTTTGATTCCTTTCTCTATTTTAAATGTATTCTTTGTCATAATTTGGCTTGCTTTTATCGCAAGCTCTTCAGCAATAGATGTTGTCTCACTAACAACATGTTTGAGTACATTTTGCAGCTCTTCTATATATAGATTTTGGGTCATTCCTATAACTCCTAAACGTCCATATTTCTTTGCGTTCGACCTCTACATTAGTCATTTATATTTATTGTGTATATAACTTAAAGTGAAGCATTTGATCGGTTTGCATCGAAATAATTTTCTTCGCCTGCACTAAGGCATCGCCTTCATTTCCATTTTGAAAAGAAGCTAAAAGCTTTTTATATTGATCTACCATTCGTTGATGAAATTCATGATCTTGATATAAAAAAGCAATTAGTGGTGCCCACTCTGCTTGAATAGTAAGCTCTTGATTCGCCAGTCTTGAGGATTGCGCAAATGAGGTAAGGGTTAATAAACAGCGTAAATCAAACTGTGCACGTATATCTGGTTCTTTTGCCTGTTCAAACTGATCAAGTAACTCTTGCATTTTAACAAGATCATTTGGTGTTGTTCGTTGTGCTGCTAAAAATGCACTATGCCCTAAAATAGCACTATGATACTCACCTAAATCTGCCAAATATTCACTCGAAGCTTGACGTAATGGGTGCTTATTTAACAATAAATCGGCAGGCAATTCACAAATAAAACTCCCACCATTTCGACCACGACGTGTATCAATAAGTCCTTTCACACGTAAAGTATTGAGTGCCTCCCGTACGGTAATCGGAGATACGCCCATTAAACGTGCTAAATCTGTTTCATTTGGAAGCTGTTCATTACTTTTTAGCAATCTAGAAATAATTGCATTTTCCAAACGCTCAACAACTTGTTCTGAGCGAGTCGCTTGACCAATGGGTGCAAAAATTATCGTATATGCTGACATTCGTAATTCTCTAAAAGGCTAGACTTTAAACCTAGCCATAATCAAGCAAGTAATTGTTAAAATATACCATATGGATGAACGGCTTGTTGATCCTCAGGTACTGGTAAAATAGCATCCCAAAGTTCAACAATTTTATCATGATCTACACGCCATAATTCAAAATATGCATGACGTTCACCTGCAATACTCCCTTCGGAATGAGTAAGAACAAATTGTCCATCGGCAATGGTACGATGTGTTTTAAAGTATACCAAACCCTGCCCTTCATTACGGATTTTATTCAGAAAATCAATGACAGCTGTCACACCATCACCAATGTCTGGGCTGTGTTGTAAAAAAAATCCACCCTCAGTATATTCTTTAAAAGCATCATAATGACCTTCAATTAATGCTTTTTTAAAAAATGATGTCACAGTTTTACGATTTTTTTCTTCTTGCCCATTAGAGACCACCGTAGCGATACCATCTAATTGTGTACGACCACTCGTATTAGGCACAGCTTCTGCAACCAAACCATCCCAATGTTCAACAATTTTCCCATCATCAACACGATAAATATCAAAACCGATAAGAGCATGCTCATCCAATCCAACAAAACGACCATGTATGGCAACTAAATCACCATCAGCAAGTACACGAATAGCTTCATGTTTCAAATTTGGACAGTCTTGTACTAATTGACTTAGACCAGCAAGTCCATCGGCAACGAGTGGTGAGTGCTCAATAAAATGGTCTGAAAAATATCGTTTTAATGCACTTGTATCATGAAGTGTGAATAACTCGTGATGAGCCTTGCTCACAAAATCTTTCATTTCTTGTTTATTCATTGCGTATTCCTTGCATATTTTGTATGAGTAGGTGTCATCTCCAAATGGAAGACAACACCGTTCTTTATTATTCGTTAGCGCTCATCACATGTTTAATACGGGTATATTCTTCAAAACCATAACCTGATAAGTCTTTACCATAACCAGATTTTTTGAACCCCCCATGAGGCATTTCTGCTGTCAATGGAATATGGGTATTAATCCATACTGTTCCAAAATCTAATTCACGAGATAGGCGTGTTGCTCGTGCATGATCTTTAGTCCAAGCACTAGATGCAAGCCCATATTCAACATCATTCGCTTTTTCAATTGCATCAGCTTCGTCTTTAAATTTTTGAACAGTAATTACAGGACCAAAAATTTCTTTTTGAATTGCATCGTCATGCTGCTCTAAACCGGTAATAACTGTAGGTTCGAAATAAAAACCAGCACGATCTGCCTGCTTACCACCTGTTTCTATTTTTGCATGAGGCGGTAAATTTTCAATAAACGATCTAACATTTTTTAATTGGTTTGCATTGTTAAGTGGACCATAGAGTGCTTCTTCATCATCAGGACTACCAAAGCGTGTATTTTTTGCAGCCTCAACAAGTTTTGCAACAAATTCATCATATACCGCTTCAGACACAATAACTCGAGTAGCAGCTGTACAATCTTGCCCAGCATTGAAATAGCCAGTTAATGCAATCATTTCAACAGCTTTATCAATATCTGCATCCTCAAAAACTAATACTGGCGCTTTACCACCAAGCTCCAAATGAGCTTTCGCTAAGTTAGCAGCAGCAGAAGCAGCAACTTGTAAACCTGCACGAACAGAGCCAGTAATTGAAACTAATGCTGGTGTTTTATGCGAAACAACTTTAGAACCAACATTGGCTTGTCCTAAGATAACGTTAAATGCGCCTTTAGGGAAAAATGGCGCTGCTAACTCAGCTAAAAGTAAAGTACTTTCGGGTGTGGTATCACTCGGTTTTAATACGACTGTATTTCCTGCTGCAAGTGCTGGTGCAATTTTCCACACAGCCATCATTAACGGATAGTTCCAAGGCGTAACCTGTCCTACAACACCAACTGGTTCACGGCGAATACTTGATGTTAAACCTTCAAGATATTCCCCAGTTGCAGTGCCTTCAAGTAGACGAGCAGCACCTGCAAAAAAGCGAATTTGATCGGCAGAAGCACCAACTTCTTCAGAGGCAATTAAATGTTTAAGCTGACCTGTATTACGACTTTGCGCTTCAATTAATCGCTCAGCATTCGCTTCAATGGCATCTGCTAAATTTAACAATGCTTTTTGACGTACAGAGGGTGTGCTGCGCCCCCATATTTTAAAAGCATCTTTTGCCGCTTGATAAGCTGCATTAACATCCGCATCAGATGCATTTGGAGATTCAGCATATACTTCACCTGTCACTGGACTGGTTAAATCAAAATAATCATCATCCTGACCTGTTACATACTCACCATTAATAAAGTGTTTCAGTCTTGTTTTAGCCATTTTAAAAATCCTTGTCCTTGGTTTAAATATAAAACATATAAGATTATATGTATTATGTTTTCCAAGCTATGTCAATTCTTTACAACATAATAATGTGATGTAATTTGCAAAAAATTAAATAATCAAAAGCATTAAACCTATAAAACATATATAGTTATATGTTTTATAACTCTTTTAAAATAATCAATAAAAAATATTAAAATAGATTTAGATGAGTAAAGTTCGAGACTTAAAAGTGAATTTTGTATATCCATTTAAGACAAAGAAAAAATGTTATATTTCTTAAGATGTAATTTAATAAAAAAATTTATAATGGGTTTTGGCTTTTAGAATTTAACGATGCAATATTGAATATTCGATCGAGATACTTCCTCTTAGCATCATTGCTGATCTATTTAGCCAACTTAGTAAAAAATTAAAGGCTATCGAATACCCTGAGCAAACATATTAGCAACACTTTTAATGCTATGCTCATCAATCTTGATCAGTTCAAATAAAACCAATATTCATTTAAAATATGCATCTATTTTATTCACGCTTATTAAATCTTATTTCAAAGCCATAAGGTGTATTTAAGTTAAAACTTAATTGATAATGATATTTTTCTAAAATATTTTTAACTAAAGATAAACCTAAACCATGCCCAGCTTGTTCAGAAGATTTACGCCAAAATCTTTGATTAAGCATCGCTAAGTCGTTAAAATTAAGTTTTTTCCCATCATCACGAATCACCAAAATATCTTGCTCCATACAAATAGAAATTTTATTTGCTTGAGCATGTAAAGCTGCATTTTCAAGTAAATTTTTCAATACTGTATGTAAAGCAAAGCTAGGCAAATCCATCCTTTTTAAACTTGACCACTCTACATAGAGTTTATGTTCCAACTCAGGGTAAATCAAATTCAAATCTATAATCACCTGCTTTAAAACTGTTGAAATATCACATGTTTCATGAATCACAGCAGCATCATGATCAATGTGCGTTAAAGCCAATAACTGTTCAAGTAATTGAGCATAACGACGAATACTGGTATTGGCTTGTTGCAAACTATTTTGTAGTTGTTCATTTTGATTTTGCTGTTGAGCAATCATTTGAGCCAATTGAACATGTGTTTTTATAGCAGTCAATGGACTCCGTAATTCATGAGCAGCATAAGCGGTAAATACTTTTTCATTTTCTAAACTTTGATGCAATCGTTGAATTAATCGACTTGAGTTATCAACAAAAGGTTGTACTTCTTTCGGAATCTGTTTTGGGTCCAATTCTGCTAAATATTGAGTAGCCTCACGTAAAGATAAATCTTCACGGCTTAAATAACATGAAATTTCATCTAATGTTTTAAACTCTTTTCGAATGATAAAAATAATAATTGCAATACAAATTAGTAATGTGAGTATCAACGGAATCAAGACAGATTGTAAAATTTGTTGTAATAAAAAATCTCTTAAAAACAAACGTTCTGCTGCGACAACTTGAATCTCACCTTTACGTAGAACATAGCTACGCCATTCAACTCCATCTTGTTGCCATGTACTAAAGCCAACATGTTGTTGGCTTAAATTCTGAGGGGCACCACGTGTTGTCGCAACCACCTGCTGACCGACAGAAATATCCGAACCAAATAAGGAAACTTCACAAGCAATTAAAGGATCTGAATCATTCGTTTTTTGCACATTATTAAGTAAAAAATCATCTACTGTTTGTATTGGTAATTGTTCAATTAAACGTGAAACCATTTGTGCAGAAGCTGAAAGACGTTGATCTAAAGTCTCTTGTAGACGCTGATGTAAATCAACATAAAGCCAGACAAAAACGAGGCTCCACAAGCTGATAAAAAGGACTAAAAGACTCATGACGAGACGCCACTTTAAACTATAGCTTCGCATTGGCATTTACTCTGAAACTTTAAACATATAACCAACCCCACGAATCGTTTGAATATAATCTGCATTAAGTTTCTGTCTTAAATGATAAATATGTACATTCAATGCATTACTTTCAATACTGTCTTGATATCCATATAATTTATCGAGAAGCTGTTCATTTTTAAGTACTTGGTTTGGGTGACTCATGAGTGTTTCGAGTAAACTATATTCACGCCTTGAAAGTTGTACTGCTTGATCTTGAAAAAACACTTCTTGTGTATCTCGATTGAGCATAAGATCTTCAATTTCCACGACATTTGAAGATAATCCTCGATGTCGTCGAGTTAAAGCATATACGCGTGCAATCAATTCATCGAGTTCAAAAGGTTTTGTTAAATAGTCATCTGCTCCCATATTCAATGCTTCTACACATTGTGCAGTTTTAAGTCTTGCTGTAAGTACCAGAACTGGAACATGGATTTGATCTTGTCGCCATTTTTGTAATAATGTTAAACCATCTTGATCGGGTAACCCCAGATCAAGTAAACATAAATCAACCGCACTATTTCGTATAAAATAGTCAGCAGAACGTGCTGTACTGACATGCTCTACTGAAATATTTAAAAAGTTTAATGCTGCACAAATACTTTGTGCAATATAAGGATCATCTTCAACCAGTACAACAAACATACAGACTCCTCTTCGGCTATTTTTCATTTTATAAACAATTGAGCCATTTAATGCTCTCTTAATTATACTTTTTGAATAATAGGGTATCTAAAACAAAATAAGATGTTGAAATTAATGATGACGTGGTTTTTAAGAACACTGATAATTTGTATGGCAATGTTATTCAATATAACACATGCTGACTTTTTGCCGCCTAATCAGGCTTTTCAGTTCAATGCAATATCAACCAGCCAAGATCGTGCAGAACTGACTTGGAAAATTGCCGATGGCTATTACCTTTATGCAGACCAATTTAAAGTCAGTGAAAATGAAGCTGCGCTAAAACTTAAGCTACCTATAGCTCAAGATAAAGATGATCCAACCTTTGGTATGACGAAAGTATATTATCAACAGGTTAAATTCAGTATCCCTGTTCAACCCAATCAACAGCTTAAAATTCAATGGCAAGGTTGTTCTGAGGATGGACTCTGTTATCCTGTACAACGCACCAGCATACAAACCGATGCAAATGGTTTATTGCCGGAAAAGAGAATCAGTGAAAATAAAAAGTTATTCTCTGCTGAAAATAGTGCATCTAAAATTACGGAATTACAAGCAACAACTCAAATTGCATCAACAGAAAAGCTATCTGCTCAAACGATACAAAAAAATGAAAATATCATCCCAAATGAATCTGCAATAATAGAAGATCAATCACAATTAACCGTGCTCCCACTAGAAGCGAGTGAAGCAACCTCTTTCGAACAAAGTCAGATTCAAACCTCCGCTGAAGCACCTGTATCTTCGTCAATTGATGCTCAATGGAATAATGATCAATTCTTTTTTAATCTTTTATCTGATCATAATTTAGTCCTCAATTTATTGGTCTTTTTAGGGCTTGGGGTGTTATTGGCATTTTTACCTTGTTCACTGCCATTAATTCCGATTCTGTCTGGCATTCTTGTGCAACGCAAAACAGGTTACCGAGCAGCATTGATTGCTGGTGTTTTTGTGTTGGGCATGGCAATGGTTTACGCCATTATTGGTTGGGCTGTAGCACAACTGGGATATAATTTTCAACGCTGGTTCCAAAGCCCTATTTTTATTGGCTTATTTGCTATTTTATTTGTTTTATTTGCGCTTAATCTTTTTGGCGCATTTCAATTATCTCTTCCACAGCAAATGTTACATAAGTTAGATCAATGGCAAAATAAGCAAAAAGGGGGAACATTATTAGGTGCGCTCGTGATGGGTATGATTGCAGCACTTATTGTTGGCCCATGTATGAGTGCTCCTCTTGCTGGCGCATTATTGTTTGTTTCTCAGCTTAATCAACCTGTGATGGGTTCCATTTACTTATTTGTACTCGGTTTAGGAATTGGCTTACCTTTGTTTGTCGCTTCTGTTTTTGGTTCGCAATATTTACCAAAACCAGGACTGTGGATGGATCGTTTAAAAATTAGTTTTGGCTTTGTCATGTTAGCCTTAGCAATTTATTTTGTTCGCCCTTTAATCTCACTGGGACTGTATACCACTTTAATGGGACTTGTTTTACTTAGTCTTGCCCTATATTTCTTATGGAAAATGTTGCCAGATTTAAAACGTATTATTTCTAAAATATTTATTGTAATCTTGAGTTTAGCAATAGGTCTTTCAGGCATATGGCATCTTGGACAACTCTTTTCACACATCAATGTTGAACATGCAGAGCAAACTTTAACTTGGCAACGCGTGACTAATGAAGATGAGCTAAAAGCTGCATTAGCAGAACATGCCAATCAAGCTGTCGTCATTGATGTTTATGCAGACTGGTGTGTAGCATGCCAACCTACTGAACATGAGGTTTTACCACGTAAAGATGTACAAGCTGCTTTACAAAATGTTGCACGCATTAAACTCGATATCACACATTATCACCCTAGCCAAGATCAGTTGTTAAAAGATTGGCAAATTTTAGGTCCTCCTACTTTCATTTTCTTAGATGCCTCACATCAAGAACAACGTGAACTTCGTTTAACAGGTGCATTTAAAGCTGAGCAGTTGATTCAGAAGTTGACACAATTAAAGATGGGAGCTTCGTCATGATATCGGCTGAAGCCCTTCATATTGGCCCATTGATGTTGCCTTGGAATTTACTATTTATCTTTTTCGCATTATTCATCCTTTCTTTTTGTAGTCGAGCATTTGGCCAAAAATTAAAATGGTCTGAACAGATGACACAACAATTTCGTGATTCATTGTGGACAAGTTTATTATTTGGTCTCATCGGTGCACGTGTCGTATTTGTTTTATTAAACTGGCAAGCGTACTTAGATAACCCTATTGATATGTTGAAAATTCAAGACAAAGGATTTCAATTAAGCAGTGGTATACTGATTGGTATGGTATGGTTTTTATGGAAAAATAAGGCATTATCCATAAAAATCAAATCTATTTTTATTCTTATTTTTAGTATGATTATTAGCGTAGGTATCTTATTAAAGCCTCATCCTAAACAAGATATCTATTATCCAGCGCTCTCTTTTACACAGCTCAATCAGCCACAAGTTCAAACGCCAATCAATCAATTTATAGGCCAACCGACTGTAGTCAATTTATGGGCGAGTTGGTGCCCTCCTTGTCACCGTGAAATGCCAGTATTACAGCAAGCACAGCAAAAAAATCCGAATATTAATTTTGTCATGCTCAATCAAGGTGAAGACCAACAGACAGTACAGTCGTATTTACACAAAAACCATTTCCAGTTTAAGCATGTTTTGCTTGATATGCAGGGCGAAATGCCACTGCAAATGAATATGTTTGGTCTACCTAGCACGCTATTCTTCAATGCAAAAGGTCAACTCATAGAACGCCATATGGGCGAGCTATCACCTGCAATGCTCCAGCAGTATTTAAATAAAATTTCTGAATAATATTCAATGAAACAGGTTGTCATAATGAACGCTTTCAAACACGGTATTCTCACTAGCATATTATTTACTCTAAGTATGACAGCACATGCAGATATCAAAGAACAAATTAAAAAAGAAGGGTTTGAATTTGTTAAACAAATTCCAGCACCATCTGGTATGACGGCTTGGGCAGGTCATACGAACCAACATCCTGGTACAGTCTTTATATCCAATGATCAACAATATTATATTATTGGTGATTTATATAATGCCAAAGGAGAAAACCTCTCTATAGATGCCATTAATACACATGTTAAAGATATTGTGCTTGATGAGGTTTGGAAATCACTGGAAAAATCGACCTGGATACAAGATGGTGAAAAAAGTGCTCCTCGCATTATCTATGTTTTTTCAGACCCTAACTGCCCATATTGTTATCAATTTTGGCAACAAGCTCGTCCGTGGATAAAATCTGGTAAAGTTCAATTACGCCATATCCAAGTGGGTGTTATTCGAGAAGAAAGTCGTGCACAAGTCGCAACTTTACTCATGTCTAAAAATCCTGAAAAGTTATTTAATGAAATTAATGATCATCATGGTAAAAGCCATCTGGAAAAGACAGCCCAAATTCCTAAAGACATTGCCGATAAAATTGATTTCAACCAATCACTCATGGAAAAATATGGTTTCTTCTCTACACCATCTATGATTTGGAAAGATCAAAAAGGTAACTTAAGATCAACTCAAGGCGTTACGAAAAATCCTAAAGAGATTTTTGAAGAATAGTCTTTTATCTCAAAAAAGTTTAAATATCAAAAAATCCTCACTGAAGTGAGGGTTTTATTAAGTTTCCCCTTAATCATATACTTTTTTCAAAAGTATCAAATCATATAAAATCAATGCTCTTGTCAGTTTAATTTCGTATAAATAATCTTAATATTTTATTCCCTATAGAAATATCGCCGTCTACATTTAATAAATAAATTTTTAATATTGCCAAGTAGGCTTACGCATCTTCTATTTTCATATCTATATTTTTTTCTCGGAAAACTTCCTGTAGACACGCCAATATTTTAGGAATATAACTACTCTTGTCCATATTACGAACAGATAAAGATATTGGACTATAGGCTTCTAAATCTAAAATTGGAACATATGCCAAGTTTTTCATTCCAATATCACTTGCACTTTCTGGGATAATACAAATCCCTTCGCCAGAAGAAACAAGCCCAAGCGCCATATGTATTTCACGTGCTTCTCTTAACTTTTTAGGCACTAAGCCTAACTCAGTAAAAATAGATTGAATTAACGTTGAAAAATTGGGTTTGGGCGTTGTTGGATAAGAAAAAATTACTTCATCTAAAATTTGTGATAAATAAATTCCTGAATCAATATGATCTGCTAAATGATGATTTTCATGAATTGCTAGCATTAAACGTTCTTTTCGAATTAATAAGCGCTTAATAGATGGATCTGAAAGACGAAGTCTCCCAAAACCTAAATCTATTTTACCTGTTTTTAATGCTTCTATTTGATCCCGCGACCCACATTCAATCAATTCAACATGTACATCTGGATGACGTTGTCGAAATAAATAAATAATTTGTGGTAATAAAGCATAGAGTAAAGAGCTTACATAGCCAATACGAATGGTCTTATCTACTGCATTGATGCGCTGTGCCATTGAGGTTGCTTGTGCTGTATGCGTTAGAATTTGTACAGCATGTTCATAAAAAAACATCCCTGCTTCTGTGGTTTTAACAGGTCGAGAGCCTCTTTCAAACAGGGTGATTCCTAATTCTTCTTCAAGTTTTTGAATTTGACGGCTTAACGGTGGTTGAGCAATACACAGTTTTTCTGCAGCTTTGGTTATACTTTGTTCTTCTACAACAGTGACGAAATATCGGAGGTGTCTTAATTCCATTTATATACCTTTTAAGTATCTAAAAATACCAATTTCTCTCTAGTTTAAGATATTACATTAATTTAGGGTATATAAATAGTTTAATGCATAAGAAATATGAAAGATGTATAAGTCGATAGAAACCCTACTTGTCGAGATCCCAACCATCCGTCCACATAAGATGGCGGTTGCGACCATGCAGACACAAACCTTAGTTTTAATCAAAATCACCACCGATGATGGCTTTATCGGTTGGGGGGAAGCAACGACAATTGGTGGTTTGGGTTATGGTGATGAAAGCCCTGAAAGCGTTAGAACCAATATCGACACTTATTTTAGTCCGTTGCTTAAATCATTAAAAGGTTTGAATGTTGCTCAAACCATGCAAATCATTAAGCGTAATATTAATGGTAATCGATTTGCAAAATGTGCAATTCAAACTGCGCTTTTAGATATTTTTTCACAACGCTTAAACTTACCCTTAAGTGAAATTCTAGGTGGTAGATTACGCGATAGTATTCCTGTTCTATGGGTACTTGCTTCTGGCAATACTGAAAAAGATATCGCTGAAGCGGAAAAAATGATTGCGACAAAACGTCATAATATTTTCAAATTAAAAATTGGTTCACGTCCTGTAGAAGCCGATGTTGAACATGTACTTGCAATTAAAAAAGCACTCGGACAAGACATTTCTATTCGTGTAGATGTTAACCGTGCTTGGTCAGAGCTTGAAGCAATTAAAGGAATTCAATTATTACAAGATGGTGGTGTCGATTTAATTGAACAACCTTGTGCAATTGATAACATCGATGCAATGCAACGTCTCACTCAAAAGTTCGATATTGCGATTATGGCCGATGAATCTTTAATGGGACCCAATTCAGCCTATCAACTGGCAAAAACCAATGCAGCCTCTGTATTTGCAGTCAAAATCGCTCAGTCTGGTGGTTTAGTTGAAGGTTGTGAGGTTGGAAAAATTGCCAAACTTGCAGGAATTGATTTATATGGTGGAACGATGCTTGAAGGTCCTGTCGGGACAATTGCATCTGCACATGTGTTTTCAACCTTCGAAAATTTAGCATATGGCACTGAACTCTTCGGCCCTTTGCTGTTAACTGAAGAAATTCTAAAAACACCACTTCAATACCAAAACTTTGAATTACAAATCCCAACAGGTTCAGGGCTTGGTATAGAGGTCGATGAAGATAAGATTGATCACTTACGTCGTCAGTAATTATAGACAATATAAAGATACTAATCATGAATTGATGTTATCTTTTTAAGTTTCTCACCTTCCAATCATCTCATTCAATGAGGTGTTGGAAGTCAAACTAATGTTCTGTTCCTACTAAAAGTCGGAATCTTTGAACGCATATCTCAAGATTTCTAGCCTTAACAATGACGTGATTTTTAATGCTAGAAATTTATCTATTCTTGGTGAAGGTTTACAACATGATTGATAAAAGTACAGCTTCCATGATGGAAGTCTTATCAAAAATTCCAAATGGCTCAACCATTATGATTGGCGGTTTTGGTACTGCTGGTCAACCTGCAGAACTAATTGATGGTCTTATTGAACTTGGTATTAAAGATCTGGTTATCGTCAACAATAATGCAGGCAATGGCGACTACGGATTAGCAAAGTTACTTAAGTCTGGTGCTGTACGTAAAATCATTTGTTCATTCCCACGACAATCTGATTCTTATATTTTTGATGACTTATATCGTTCTGGAAAAATTGAACTCGAACTGGTTCCACAAGGTAATTTGGCTTGCCGTATTCAGGCGGCAGGTATGGGCTTAGGACCAATTTATACACCAACAGGTTTTGGAACGTTACTGGCTGAAGGCAAACCAACCTTAAATTATGAAGGCAAAGATTTCGTTTTAGAAAATCCGATTAAAGCTGATTTTGCCTTAATTAAAGCATATCAAGGTGATCGTTGGGGAAATCTCATTTACCGTAAAGCAGCACGAAACTTTGGCCCAATCATGGCGATGGCTGCCGATTGTACCATTGCACAAGTTTCTGAAATTGTAGAGCTAGGCAGTTTAGATCCTGAACACATTGTCACGCCTGGTATTTTTGTGAAACATGTTGTTGCTGTAACACCAGCCCAGTAATTGGAGAAAATTAATGAGCTATATCAAACTTACTCGTGACCAAATTGCTGAACGTGTTGCCCAAGATATTCCAGATGGTGCTTATGTCAATTTAGGAATTGGTTTACCCACTAAAATTGCCAGTTATCTGCCTAGTGATAAAGATGTTTTCTTACATTCTGAAAATGGTTTATTGGCTTTTGGTCCACCGCCTGCTTTAGGTGAAGAGGATTCAGAGTTAATCAATGCAGGTAAAGAATACGTGACCATGCTCACAGGCGGAAGTTTTTTCCACCATGGTGATTCTTTTGCCATGATGCGTGGTGGTCATTTAGATATCTGTGTTTTAGGTGCCTTTCAAATTGCACAAAATGGTGACTTAGCGAACTGGCACACTGGTGCAGCAGATGCGATTCCTGCCGTAGGCGGTGCAATGGATCTCGCTGTAGGTTCAAAAAAAGTGTTTGTCACCACAGACCATGTCACTAAAAAAGGTGAACCGAAGATTGTTGAAGAACTTTCTTATCCAGCCACAGGCTTAAAATGTGTTGATCGTATTTATACAGATTTATGTGTAATTGACGTGACCCCTGAAGGCTTAAAAGTCATCGAAAAAGTGGAAGACTTAAGTTTTGAGGAATTGCAGTCCTTAACTGGTGCTCAACTTATTGATGCAACACAGGTTTAAGGATTAGTGAAGATGAGTCAAACTTTAAAAAATGCATATATTATTGATGCAGTAAGAACGCCTTTTGGACGTTATGCAGGTGGATTAGCACCAGTACGTGCCGATGATTTGGGTGCTTTACCCATAAAAGCACTCATTGAGCGAAACACCTCCATCAACTGGCAATTGGTTGATGATGTCATTTATGGCTGTGCTAACCAAGCAGGTGAAGATAATCGTAATGTTGCACGTATGTCAGCCCTGTTAGCAGGTGTGCCATATCAAGTTCCTGCAACCACCATCAATCGTTTATGCGGTTCATCTTTAGATGCAATTGCCATTGCTGCACGTGCAATTAAAGCAGGCGAAGCAGATTTAATTATTGCAGGTGGTGTTGAATCAATGTCACGTGCTCCATATGTAATGGGAAAATCTGATAGTGCATATGGTCGTAGCCAAAAAATTGAAGATACGACGATGGGTTGGCGCTTTATCAATCCAAAATTAAAAGAACTGTATGGTGTCGATACCATGCCACAAACTGCTGAAAATGTAGCAGAACAGTTCAATATCAACCGTGCAGATCAAGATCAATTTGCACTAAATAGTCAGCAACGTACTGCAACAGCGCAAGCCAACGGTTTCTTCAAAAAAGAAATGATTCCTGTGACCATTCCACTGCGTAAAGGTGATGCACTTGTCGTTGATACCGATGAGCATCCACGTGCATCTACAACCCTTGAAGCTTTGAGCAAACTAAAAGGTGTGATTAAGGCGGATGGCACTGTTACAGCAGGTAATGCGTCTGGCATTAATGATGGTGCAGCGGCTGTATTAATTGCATCAGACCATGCAGTTGAACAATATGGTTTAACTGCACGAGCTAAAATTATTGCGGCAACGACCATTGGGGTTGAACCACGAATCATGGGCTTTGCACCATCTCCTGCAATTAAAAAACTTCTTGATCAAACGGGCTTAAGTTTAGATCAAATGGATGTCATTGAATTAAATGAAGCTTTTGCAGCACAGGCATTGGCAGTTACTCGTGATTTAGGTTTAGATGATCAAGATGCCCGTGTAAATCCAAATGGCGGTGCGATTGCCATTGGGCATCCATTAGGTGCATCAGGTGCTCGTTTAGTGATTACTGCCTTAAATCAACTTGAACATATTCAAGGGCGATATGCCTTATGTTCTATGTGTATTGGTGTTGGGCAAGGTATTGCCTTGATTATTGAACGTGTTTAAATATTAAAAAAGATAGAAACTGCTCTCTCTGCTTATCGGTTTAAAATTTAAATTTACCCAGATGTGCAGAGAGATTCGGAGAGTTTTAATGCCAAAATTTACATCGAATAACGCTGAAATTAATTATCAAACTTTTGGTGATGCTCATCACCCTGCAATCATTTTTTCTAATTCGCTGGGTACTCAATACAGTATGTGGCAACCACAAATTGATGCATTGCAAAATGACTACTTTATCATTTGCTATGACACACGTGGGCATGGCGGTTCGTCTGCACCACAAGGTCCTTACACCATTGAACAATTAGGTCAAGATGTTGTTCATTTACTTGACCATTTAAACATCCAAAAAGCAAATTTCTGTGGTCTTTCTATGGGCGGCTTAACAGGACAATGGTTAGCAATTCATCATCCGGAACGATTTAATCATGTTGTAGTCTGTAATACAGCTGCAAAAGTTGGACAAGAATCCGCATGGAATGAGCGTGCTTCATTAGTACGCCAACAAGGTTTACAACCCATCGCTGCAACAGCAGCATCACGATGGTTTACCGAAAGCTTTATCCAAAGCCAAGCAATAACTGTACAATCTTTAAGTAACGACTTAGCAGCTGGCAGCGCAGAAGGTTATGCAAGTTGTTGTGAAGCTTTGGCTAAGGCGGATTTACGTGATGATATCAAGCAAATTACAGTACCCGTACTCGTGATTGCTGGACAACAAGACCCAGTGACTACCGTTGCTGATGGTCAATTTATTGTAGATCAAATTGTAAATAGTCAATTATTTGAAATTAATGCTTCACATATTTCAAATATTGAATGTCCAGAAGATTTTACTCAGGCATTACGTCGTACATTTGCAATTTAAATCACGCCCCCATTCAGTGTGTAACCTCATCATTACACACTGATTTTTATTTCTCAGTCTATATTTATATTGCACACTTACATAACACAACTATTACATGATGAGAACTTACTTCCTACGCTGAGTCATACGAATATCTACGTCGATTAAATTTATAAAAATAATTATTGAATTTTACATGTAATTTTGTTTTATTATAGTAAAAGACGATGTCATTTATTCTAGATCCATTTTTCAATGAAAATATGACGTGATTCATGATTACAAAAGCACTCAAATTACTGAGCCTCTTCACCTTAATAAATCTTAATTTGCAGTTCTTTTGACAATAGTATTATAGTACTCGCATATGAGGTCATGACATTTAAGCATTATCTTGAAAAATCTTCTAACACTTAGCTCATTCATACTCATTAGATAGACAATTCTAGCGTTTTATATACTTTTTTGGGTATAATTCAAAGCAGCCACAAATTTTTCTAAATTCCTCTTCTAAACATTGATTCAAACCTACTTAATGGGCGATAAAATCAAATTCATTTTATATTTTCTTCTCATGCTATTAAATTTATAAAGCCAAAACTTTCATTAAAATACTCCAATCTAAAGTCACTAAACTCATTTATAATCATGAATAATACAGTAAACAAGTAAATCCAAAAAATACAATATCACCATATTTATCAATAAATTATTGAATTAAAATTATTTACTACTTAACCTTAAAATCCATTCTATTTGGCTAATGCCTCATCATCAAAATATGTGATGAGTTATAAGAATGCTCATTATTTTGACCATCATCTTATAAAGCTTATATTTCTATTACTATATAAAAGATTCAACTTTTTTTCAAAAAACTGAGTGTTTTAGTCTGATTTAATTTTCAATAAATATACCTATAAGGTATTTATATAAACTTTTTGGGTTCTTGTTATTGCTCATTTAAGCCCTATAATCGTTTCTATCAAATGAAATAAATACCCACATCTATATAGGTAAATTATTTCTATTTCATATGTTAAATCTATCATTCTAATTGTAGCGTGAAGCACAAATGGTTATCCCAACAATATGAATAGAAACTATAACATCTAAACCAGATATGTTGGAATTTGAAATAAAACGCTCAATTTTTTGGCATTATTAAGGAGATAGCCATGAATGTTAAAATTTTCGATACACAGGAAGTACAAGATTTTTTACGTCTAGCTAGCGGTTTAGAACAAGAAGGTGGAGACCCACGCGTTAAACTGATTGTACATCGTGTACTTTCCGATCTTTTTAAAATGATCGAGGATTTAGACATTACTTCTGATGAATATTGGCAAGGTGTTGCATATTTAAATCAGTTAGGTACAAGTCAAGAAGCAGCATTGTTGTCCCCTGGTTTAGGCTTAGACCGTTTCCTTGATATGCGTATGGATGCTGAAGATGCTGCACTAGGTATTGAGATTGGTACACCACGTACAATTGAAGGTCCATTATATGTTGCTGGTGCTCCAGTTGAACAAGGTTTTGCACGTTTAGATGACGGTAGCGATCCAGATGGTCAAACCCTTATTATGCATGGTGTTATTTATGATGCAGAAGGAAAACCATTTCCAAATGCACAAGTTGAAGTATGGCATGCCAATACTAAAGGATTTTATTCACACTTTGACCCAACTGGTGAACAAGTTCCATTCAACATGCGTCGCACAATTATCACAGATGACCAAGGTCGCTATCGTTTCCAAAGCATCATGCCTAAAGGCTATGGCTGTCCACCAGATGGTCCTACTCAACAGTTATTAAATCAACTTGGTCGTCATGGTAACCGCCCTGCCCATATTCACTTCTTTATTACTGCAGATGGTCATCGTAAGTTAACCACTCAGTTAAATATGGCAAATGATCCATTAGTATATGATGATTTCGCTTATGCAACTCGTGATGGCTTAGTTGTACCAGTCATTGAACACAATGATGAAGCAGATATCAAAACACAAGGATTTGATGGTCCTTATCTTGAAATGGAATTCGATTTCAAATTAAGTAAATTACATGATGGTGTAGATAATCAACTTGTAGAACGTCCACGTTTACAAGCTTAATCTGAGTTTAATCAACTTCTAAATATGGCTGGCTTTGACCAGCCATATTTGTCATAACGATAAGCAGAGAAAAAGTATGGATACTCAAAATTTCAATGAAGCAGTTGCTATTGTATTAGGTGTTTTGCCAACAAGAGCCATTGATCTAGCACGCCTAACCGCAATCGCCCAATCTATGCAAACGCCAACCATTACTGTGATTGGCAAATATAATCATGGCAAAAGTCGCTTACTCAATGAATTAATTGGTCATGATATTTTTTCTGTTGCAGATCGCCGTGAAACCGTTGAACTTACAGAACATGTTCATCAAAATATTCGCTGGCTTGATGCACCTGGTCTAGATGCCGATGTCATGGGACAAGATGACCATTTGGCTCAACAAGCACTCTGGTGTAAATCTGATATTCGCTTATTTGTTCACTCTGTAAAAGAAGGTGAATTAGACTCCGCGGAACATCCTTTACTCCAAAAATTATATGAAGATTCACAGCGTACCCAGCGTAAAACATTGGTTACGTTAACACAAGTTGATCAAGTTCCTGATCAAACGGTATTAAGCCATATTATTCAATCAATTACCCAACAAATTCCACAACTTGCACTCTTACCAGTGTCTGCAACTCGTCATCGACAAGCAATAGAAAATAACAAGCAATTATTATTACAAAAAAGTGGTATAAATGAATTACGTGCAGCATTAGATAACGCTTTATCTCAAGTACCTAAAGCACGCCTTTTTGAAAAAGAATTATTATTTAATGAGATGTCTCAGCAGCTACAAGCACTATATACTGAACGACATAATGAGTTATTAACCTTACAGGAAACTCAAAAACAACAACGAATTTCTTTTGATCAAGACTTAAATACGGTACTTGATAAAGTTCGTGATGACTTGCGACCCACCATTCAAGTAACAGGTCATGATGATGCCTTAGTGCCAGATTCTTTTGAGAATATGTTCAAAATGACCGCTGGAAAGCAAGAACGTGCACGTATTCAAGTTGCATATTCGCGTGCATGTATTGATTTAAATAGCCATTTAGTTCGCTATGGTGTGGTTGGTTTACCAAGTTCACAACAAACCAATGTCCGTAGTTTAGATACTGTGATGGTAGCAGTCATGGGGGTATCGGTTAAATATCGAGAAGATTTACGAAAAATATTTTGTGAAGATTCAGGTCGTGAAAGATTATGCCGTGAATTCGCTCACTATTATGAGTTATCTGCAGAAAGAGAAACACTTGTTCAAAAAATAATAGATGTTTCAGCTGAAGAAGCTTTAATTTGTCAGGCACAAGATGCACTCAGAATCTTGGAGGCTGCATAATGACTCAGCACACGACCCTCCAAAAGTTTATTGACACCTTAAATACGTCTAACCATGAACAATTAGATTTTTCCCCCATATTACATGAATTACAAATTTGGCGTGATGAGCTTAAGCAGAATCTACAAAGAAATCTACTTTCTGCTGATAGGTTTTCTCCTATCAGCCCATTAAGTGAATTACTTATCAGTTTTAATCAACAAATCATTGCAGATATTCATCAATGGGATGATTTATGGCATGAACTTACTCCTGCACAGTCTCTTGCCGATACATTTGATAAAAACGTCATGTTTTTAATTTTTGGAAAGTTTAATGCAGGTAAAAGTTCATTATGCAACTTGCTTGCAGAATTATTTAAACAACAAAATCAATCAGTTAAGTCTTTTTATCTTTCTGATGGTCAAATTGTTTATCATCAAGATACGTTGAGTGAAGGTGCAACTGAAACAACTGCACAATTACAAGGTGTTTGTTTAGGTGAAAAACTCATTTTACTTGATACTCCAGGGTTACACTCGGTTACTTCTAAAAATTCGGCATTGACTCAACGTTTTATTGATAGTGCGGATGGTGTACTTTGGCTAAGTAGTTCATCTTCACCTGGTCAAGTTCAAGAGTTAGAAGCTTTAGCTCGTGAATTGCGTCGCCATAAACCCTTATTGCCTGTAATTACACGAAGTGATCAAATTGAGGAAGATGAGCTTGATGGTGAAATTTGTGCTGTTCTCTGCAATAAAAATGTAGCTCAACGTGCAATACAAGAAGCAGATGTTCATGAGCGCTCTATCGAAAAACTCATCGAAATGCATGTAGATCCTAAACTATTAAAAAACCCAGTCTCTATTTCTGCACAAATGGTTCGTCAAAATAATTTTGATTCTTCCGCAATGACCGAAGCAGGAATTAATCAACTTTTTAATGCACTTTTAGATTTAATTAAACCAGCACTCAGTTACAAGCAACGTAAATCTATTGAAATATTTTTACACTATTTACAAGAACAAATACTCGAACCTTTAACCCTGATTTTTGATGCAGCTTTAAATCAAATTCAACAAAAAACTCAGACAATGCAGCTTAACTTAAGCCAACAAAAAGAGAGAATTATCACTCAAACTTGGCGTAATATTGTTCCACAATTACCAACACTTTTAGTGCAACATGCTCAGACACAGTCTATTCATCGTGTATTAGAAACAGTTAATGTGTGGACGAATGAAACACTACATTTACAATTACAAGAACATTTAACTGACTACTTATTGCCAGAGATTTCACTCATTAAACTAGAGTTAAATCCACATATTCGTTATGACATCATTGCAAATGATAAAAATGAAGATCTGATCATTGGTCATGATCAATTATATAATGAACTTTCCACTCAACTTCATAATGCTTTAACCGATCATCTCACTGATGTTACTTCTGAATGTTCTCAACAACTAACAGACTTAATTGCAGAACAGCAACAGCTCAATGAAATGCTTTTACAGTTCACTGAAAGTTTAAATGAAATTGCAAGAAAACTCCGTGTTAATCAGTCCTCTGACGTATTAATGCCGAGTTGATGAGTTCAAGAAATTTAGAATTTCTCATTAGTTTATACATTAGAAACTCTAAATTTCATCTAGTTTCAAACTTATCTTGGTTTACTCATGAGCCAAGATAAATTGTGTTGAATGGCTGGCCACTCACTTCTAACAATACTATAGACATGCGTATCTCTTAAAATATCATCCTCTACAATTTGATGACTTCGTAAAACACCATCTAATTTTGCTCCTAAACGAACAATGGCTGCCTGACTGCGAACATTAAAAGAGGATGTTCTAAACTCAACTGCAATGCAGTTTAATACCTCAAATGCATATGTTAACAGTAATCTTTTACATTCCGTATTCACATGAGTACGTTGCACAGACTGTCTATACCATGTCGAACCAATTTCCACACGGCGATGTATTTGCTCAATATTCATAAAAGTCGTCATGCCTAATACTTGACCCGTTTTGCGATCTTCAATATAAAAAGGCAACATACTGCCAACTTTTTGTAAAGTTAAGCGCCTTTCAATTTCCGTATACATTTGTTCTGGTGTAGGAACTTTTGTATACCAAAGTGTCCATAGTTCTCCATCACAGACAGCTTCACTCAACGCCTTTTCTTGTGCCAGATTTAAAGGTTTTAAAACAACATGCTCACCAATCAACTCAACTGGGTTCGTCCACGACATTTATGTTTTCCTCACATTTTCCATATAAATAACTGAATGATTTATTTTTTAGATTCTGCAATCTGATAAATCGCCTTAGCAAGTTCATGCTGATTTGACTGATTGAGTGCATGTGCAACCCCTAAAATATCTGGGTATGCTTTATTTTGACTCAGCTTTAACTTGCCTTGTAGGCGTGTAATTTCGATTTCAATCCCAACAATTTTTTTCAACATTCCTGCTATATAATCTTGAGGTGCATCCGTCATTTTCCACGGTATAGGCTGTGTTGCTTCGTGCTGACGTGTTAAGCGTGCAACAAGACCTCGTACATATTTCTCATCATCATGAATCGTAATTTTCCCATATACATGCACCACCCTATAATTCCAAGTAGGTACTTGTTGATGATGTACCTGCTTACTTGGATACCACTGTGGGGAAATGTAAGCATCACCAGCGCGGAAAATGATTAAGACCTCTTCTTCATGTTGAAGGTTCTGCCAAATTGGATTATTTCTTGCTACATGTGCAGATAAAGTTCCAAATTGTCCTTTATTCAGCTGTAATTCAAAAGGTAAATGATTGGCGTCTAATCCAACCTCTCCAGCATTGATTAAAATACCTAATGGATATTCAGATATCAGTTGGTAGAGAGCATCTCGTTGTGTTTCTTCAAAATCTTTTGGGATATACATCATCAAAATCCTTTAGATAAAGTTATGTATTTTCATATTTCTCTTGTAGATTTTCTATTTTTTATGGCTTATAAAAAAGTACCACTTTTATCTTTATAATATAGACCAGAATTATGGCAAGATTAGCAAAAGTGATTGATCTCCCATTGATTGCAAATATCAATAAATCTGATGGGAAAATAAGTTCACAGCTCACTCGAGCAATTCGTCAAGCAGTGCAAAATGGTGATTTAAAAGCAGATGATCCCTTACCTTCATCTCGAGTGCTTGCTCAAACTTTAAAGGTGGCACGAGGTACAGTCATTGACGCTTACGATCAATTAATCGCCGAAGGTGTTATATGTTCTCACCCTCGAAGAGGAACCTATATTTCGTCCACCTTAAATGTCACCGTAAAATCCCATAAAGTCGCAATAACTCCAACGCTCACTTTAACTAAATCCGCACATGCCTATGCAAACGTACTCCAAGAATTTACCCCACTACCACATGCACCTTTTGCCATTTCAATTCCTATAGCACGTACGCAGCCTCAAGATGCTTGGAGAAAATTTGGTAATCGATTTAGAGCTCGTGGTGTTGGTATACCAACGGGTTATGATGATCCGCAAGGTGTTCTGGCACTTCGAATTGCAATTGCAGATTATGTTCGACGTTCCCGTTCAGTTCATTGTGAACCTGAACAAATTGTAATTACCAATGGAATTCAGCAAGCCTTATATATTTGTAGTCAAATTTTATTTGAAGCACATGATCATGTGTGGGTCGAAGACCCTGCATATCGTGGTACAACAAGCATTCTAGAACACTGCGTACATCAAATTGAAATCACGCGTATTCCCGTCGATGAAGAAGGAATTCAAATTGATTATGCCAAAACATTAACAAAACAAGCACGTGCTGTATTTGTCACGCCTTCACATCAATACCCATTAGGCATGTCAATGAGTTTGGCACGACGAAATGCACTTTTGAACTGGGCAAAACAACATAAAGCTTGGATTATTGAAGATGATTATGACAGTGAGCTACGCTATATTGGTCAACCCTTTCCAGCGCTACAAGGATTAGCACCCGATCAAGTGATTTATTTAGGTACTTTTAGCAAAGTACTATTCCCTTCGCTACGTATTGGTTATGCTATTTTACCTCAGTCTTTAGTTGCACCATTTTGCGGGCTTAAAGTGATCATTGATCGACACAGCCCTACAGCCGATCAACATGTATTAGCTGCATTTATTCAAGAAGGCTTTTTGGAAAGGCATATTCGCCGCATTCGCCATGTGTATGCTGAAGTAAGACAATTTTTAATCAAAATCATTGAACAGCATATTCCCAAACACTTAGCATGGTTACAAACAGGTGATCAAGGCATGCATATTGTTTTATGGCTTGCTGAAGGATTATGTGATCAAGATATTGCTATGTCTGCACTTCATGCAGGAATTTCGGTTAAAGCGATTTCCCCGACTTATTCTAAAGAAAGAAAACAATCTGGTTTGATTATTGGACTTGGAGATTTTGAACCTGAGCTTATGGAACAAGCAATTAAAAAATTAGCACAGATTATTTTGAGTTCTAATCTATAAAATAAATCCACAAAACAAAATCCAATCTACGACATAAGCCATCAAGGTGGCTAAAATTAAAACGCTTTTAATTTTAGCCACGCTGATCTTGTTTAATATTTATAATTCAATGTAAACATCATATTACGAGGGTCACCAAAATAGGTCTGTCTAGACCAAGCATCTGGACGATCATAATAACGCTTATCAAACACATTTTTTACTGTGAACGATGCTTTAAGCTTTGGAGAGACTTGATATGCCATCTGTAAATCGAATAAGCTTAAGCCACCTTCTCCCCATGAATTTCCTGCCCGACGACTATAAATAGCACCACGGTAACGGTAGCCGCCACCGAAACTAAATCCACTGAGCATACCTTGATTAATTTTATAATCCGTCCATAAGGTCGCACTATTTCGTGGAAATAGTGAATTTAAAGGTAAACCTTCTCTCCCTATAGGTGCTTTAACTTGAATAGCTGTATTATAGCTATACCCAGCAGAGATCTTCCAAGCTTCAGTCAATTGACCTGTTAACTCTGTTTCAACACCTTTACTTCGAACTTTTCCTGCAGCAATTGAAAAATTGGGATTATTCGGATCAGACATCGCTCTATTTTCATCATCAATTTGATAAATTGATATGCTCGATGTTAAACGATCATCAAAATAGCCTCCCTTTAATCCAATTTCATATTGATGCCCCACACGCGGTTTTAAGAATTCCAAATCTGAAGTTTGATCAGATTGAGGGGAAAAAATATTACTATAACTGGTATATGCAGATAAATTTTTATTCAAATCATAAATAAAACCAACATAAGGTACGAATTTCGCATTTATTTTTTGTGTTGCATCTGTATCTACTGCATTTTCATACCATGCAATACGTGCCCCTAATACAACCGTTACAGGTTTGATCGGTTTAATTCGAGTCTGTCCATAGGCAGCACTTTGAGTTTGGGTCGAGGTGGTCGGATCATCAATTTGAATATCAGGTTTAGGAATATGATAATTAGGATGAAAGATATTTTGCACACTCCCATTTTTCCCCCAAGTACTTGCGTTATATGCTCCTTTATTTTTATATTTTTGATAATTCGTCCCCAGTACGAATTCTTGGTCTAAATCATGCCATTTAAAGGGTTGTATAATTTCTGCATTATAATTAACTTCCTGATTTCGTGAATACGAAAAATAGGGAATTAAATTAAAGTTTCCAGTTTTTAAATCAACATTACTATTACCCCATTCAAATTCGCTATGGTTATTCTGATAAAGATAAGAACCACTCACCTTTACTTTTCCACCTTTTGCAAGATGATGTTCTAACTCAATAAAACTGCGATTCACTTCATTTGTTGCATTATCCCAACTTGTTCCAACATAGGTCGAACGTGAAATTTTAGGATATGTACCATTGTTATATGCAGGCAAACCATAAAACGGATGACTTTCAGTGCGTTGCCAACTATGCCCAAGTGATAATGTTGTTTGATCATCCAAATCATATTCTAATGTGCCATATAACATTGGCTGCTTTTTAGATGCAATATTGGTAAAATAATCACGATCTAAATAAGAAGCAATCAATCGTCCTCGAAGTGATTCATCCTTATTGATAGAACCCGTAACATCTGCATCTACATAATAATGATTCCATGAACCTATACTCGTTTTCGCATTAAATCCAAATTCTTTTTGTGCTTTTTTACGTACAAGATTGATTGTCCCACCAGGATCACCAGTTCCCTGTAGTAAGCCAGATGCACCACGCATTACTTCCATTCGATCATACATTGCCAAAGCAAAGTTATTTTCATAAACACGTGCGGAAGAAGATACACCATCAATTTGATAATGATCAATTCCATACCCACGAGATTCAACTCCCGCTGAATTAATCCCATAACTTTTAATGCTTAATCCTGGTGTATATTTCAATGCATCTTCCAGTGCAATGGCATTTACATCATCCATTTTCTCACGATTTATCACTGAAATTGAATTCGCAATTTCTCGTTGCGTGTGTTTTGCACCCCCTAATCCAAGCGTTATGTTTGAACTGGCATAACCCGTTAAATCTTCCTGAGACGCTTGTAATTTTAATGCTGGCAGCACAACAAATTCTGCTTGATCGATTTGATTTCCTGTCGTTTCTGAGTAGATACTTTGGATAAACAATGAATTACCAAAAAAAATGACAAAAAAAGCAGTTGAGTATGGGAGATTTTTTTGAGACATAGAATTATTCTCATATGAAGTTGATTCTTATTATCAATAATAATTGAATTTTTTTCTCATATCTGACAACATACGATTCATTTATGACAGCATTTGTCATAAATAAAGACTCAAATAAAAAACAATGAATTATGGACAAACAGTAGACTAAAATTTAGAAGAGTGAATTGCATGCAAAATTTGAATATCGTTGCATTACCATTTGAATATCAATCTGGTGATATTGAAACAATGCATACACATTCTACTGGACAACTTGTTTACTCATTAACAGGTGTCATTCATGTCATTACACCTCATAAAATTTGATTATTACCTCCAAACTCTGCTTTATGGGTCCCACCGCGAGTACCACATGAACTTCATATGATTGGCGCTGTTTCTCTTCGATCTGTATATATTAAACCTGATGCAATTCCACCTAATCTATCTCAATTAAAACTACTTAAAGTAACTCCTTTACTCAAAGAACTAATATTAGAATTAATTGATAGTTCATCTGATATAGACAGCCAAAAACTGATTATTCCTCTTTTATTAAAATCTTTAAATAAAAGCATTACTTTTAAAGATTGCTGTGTTCCTTTACCTAAAAATAAAAAAATACTTCAAATTTGTGAAAGCTTATTGCGTCATCCATCAAATACAGCATCCATTGAAGTCTGGGCAGATAGAGTTGGGGTAAGCTCCAGAACACTGATTCGCTATTTTAAAAAAGAAACAGGATTAAGTTTTACCCAATGGCGACAACAAATTTATATTGGAGCTTCAATAAAAATGCTACTGGAAGGAAAAAATATCGATGAAATTTCACGACAACTTGGCTATAGCACTCCAAATTCATTCAGTGCCATGTTTAAACGTAAAATGGGCAGCCCCCCAACACAATTCATTCATTAAAAATTTATTAACGCACATACACACCTATTTTACACTTCTTTATATTTTACTTATTTTTTTAATTGCGACTTCGTATTTTTTAACCATTAAATTTTTCATATCAAGATAAAAATAAAAAGGTCGCTCAAAGCGACCTTTTTATAAACATAGACAGATTACATCATGCCGCCCATGCCACCCATACCGCCCATATCAGGCATAGCAGGTTTTTCTTCTGGAATGTCAGTAATCATACATTCAGTTGTTAACATCAGACCAGCAACAGATGCAGCGTGCTCTAATGCTGAACGTGTTACTTTAGCAGGGTCTAAAATACCCATTTCTAACATATCACCATATTCTGAAGTCGCAGCGTTATAACCGAAGTTACCTTCACCGCTTTTAACTGCATTAATCACAACAGATGGTTCATCACCCGAGTTAGATACAATTTGACGAAGTGGAGCTTCAATTGCACGACGTAAGATATTAATACCTACGTTTTGATCGTCATTTGCACCAGTTACATTTTCCAATGCTTTAGCAGCGCGTACAAGTGCAACACCACCACCCGCAACAACACCTTCTTCTACCGCAGCACGAGTCGCATGAAGCGCATCATCCACACGATCTTTTTTCTCTTTCATTTCAACTTCAGTTGCAGCACCAATTTTGATTACCGCAACACCGCCAGCTAATTTAGCAACACGCTCTTGAAGTTTTTCTTTGTCATATTCAGACGTAGATTCTTCAATTTGTGCACGAATTTGTTGAACACGATCAGAAATTTGTGCAGCATCACCAGCACCATCAACAATGACCGTATTTTCTTTTGAAATGGTCACTTTATGTGCTGTACCTAAATGCTCAAGCGTCGTTTGGTCTAACTGCATACCAATTTCTTCAGAAATAACAGTACCACCAGTTAAAATTGCGATGTCTTGAAGCATTGCTTTACGACGATCACCAAAGCCAGGGGCTTTAACAGCACAAACTTTGATAATTCCACGCATATTATTCACAACTAATGTTGCTAAAGCTTCGCCTTCAACATCTTCAGCAATAATTAAAAGTGCTTTACCAGTTTTAGCCACTGCTTCTAATACTGAAATGAGTTCACGGATGTTGCTGATCTTTTTATCAACAAGAAGAATGAATGGATTTTCAAGCTCTGCAGTTAAAGTATCTTGTTTATTCGCAAAGTAAGGAGAAATATAGCCACGGTCAAACTGCATACCCTCTACAACATCTAGAGAATCTTCAAAGCCTGAGCCTTCTTCAACGGTAATTACGCCTTCTTTACCAACTTTTTCCATTGCTTGCGCAATAAGCTTACCAACAGTCGTATCAGAATTGGCAGAAATTGAACCTACTTGTTCAATGGCTTTAAAATCTGAAGCAGGTTTTGCTGTTTCTTGAATATTTTTAACAACTGCTCTAACAGCAATATCAATACCACGTTTCAAATCCATCGGGTTCATACCCGCTGTTACTGATTTGATCCCTTCATTCAAGATTGCTTGAGCTAACACTGTTGCAGTTGTTGTACCATCACCAGCAATATCATTTGTTTTGCTAGACACTTCACGAACAAGTTGAGCACCCATGTTTTCAAACTTGTCTTTTAGTGTGATCTCTTTTGCTACAGTCACACCATCTTTAGTGATATGTGGAGCACCAAATGAGCGATCTATAACGACATTACGGCCTTTAGGACCTAAAGTTACTTTTACAGCATCTGCTAGTGTATTCACACCTGCAATCATTTTTGTACGTGCTGAATCACCAAATTTTACGTCTTTAGCTGACATGTTTGACTCCGAATAATTTTAATATTTTCACAAAAGCTGATTTAGATTAAGCGATAAATAAGCAGATTAACCTTCTAATACTGCTAAAATATCTGACTCTTTCATGATTAAAAGTTCTTCGCCATCAACTTTTACAGTTGTACCTGCATAAGTACCGAATAAAACTTTATCGCCTACTTTCACATCTAAAGCACGAACACCGTTGTCAGTAATCTGACCATTACCAACAGCAATAACTTCGCCTTGAGCAGGTTTTTCTGCAGCAGATCCTGGCAATAAAATTCCGCCAGCAGTTTTTGTTTCTTCTTCTACACGACGAATTACTACACGATCATGTAATGGACGAATATTGCTCATAAAATTACTCCATCAGACTAAGTCTTCTTAATTACAGATAATGACTTAATTTTCCTTACGTCATTATCAATTCTTTTAGATGACACTTTTGTGGGGATGGAAAAAAATGCTTCAAGGGCTAATCGCATTTTTTTTTCATTTTTTATCTATTTTAGTTCTATTAAAAGCAATTTTCCGATAAATAGTTTACACTTTAAAAATAAAGATGCCTATAACCGATAAATTACTCCTCCAAATGTATATGTTGGGTTAATATTTATTTAAATATCTTTATCTATAAATCGTGATAAAGATAAACTGTGTGATATAAAAATTGAATGGGCTTTATTTGTTTTTCTAATGGAAGAATTATCACAATATCAATCAACTAAATATGTGTTTTATTTGATAATAATAAAAATAAATACCTAATATTTCCCAGATAAATAGAAAAACTCACACATTAATTAAATTTAACTATTTGATATATAGGTAAATATATTTATTAATTTCATTACTCCTATTTAAAACTGTTCATATTCTTTGGTCTTATTTTTTTCTGAAAATTATGCTTTAATACAGCCACTTTTTTTACATCATTAATCTGAGTTAATGCGAATCATTTACTTAGATTCAACTTTGTACATTTGTACATATTTGAGATAGGCCTCAACATGACCCAAGTGAACGCACCAGAATTCGTTCGCCACCCTAAGCTTATTGCTTGGGTGGAAGAAATTGCAAAACTAACGAAACCAGCGAGAATTGAGTGGTGTGACGGTAGCGAAGAAGAAAATCAGCGTTATATCGATTTGATGATTGCTAACGGCACTATGCAAGCGCTTAGCCAAGAAAAACATCCTGGTTCTTATCTTGCCAATTCTGATCCTTCCGACGTTGCTCGTGTTGAAGGTCGTACCTTTATCTGTTCTGAAAAACAAGAAGATGCTGGCGCAACAAATAACTGGGAAGCTCCAGCTGAAATGCGCGTTCGCTTAAACAGTTTATTTGATGGCTCAATGAAAGGTCGTACCTTATATGTTGTTCCATTTTCAATGGGACCACTAGGTTCTCATATTGCACACATTGGTATTGAATTAACTGATTCTCCATATGTTGCAGTCAGCATGCGCAAAATGGCTCGTATGGGTAAAGCTGTTTATGACGTTCTTGGTACTGATGGTGAGTTTGTACCTTGTGTGCATACTGTCGGTGCGCCATTAGAAGAAGGTCAAAAAGATGTTGCATGGCCTTGCAATGCTGAAAAATACATCGTTCACTATCCTGAAACTCGTGAAATTTGGTCATATGGTTCAGGTTATGGCGGTAATGCATTACTTGGTAAGAAATGTCTTGCTTTACGTATTGCATCAGCAATGGGTCGTGAACAAGGCTGGTTAGCTGAACACATGCTTATTTTAGGTGTGACTAACCCTCAAGGTGAAAAACACTACATCGCAGCTGCATTCCCTTCTGCATGTGGTAAAACTAACTTTGCAATGCTTATTCCACCAGTCGGTTACGAAGGTTGGAAAATTGAAACTGTTGGTGATGATATTGCTTGGATCAAACCTGGTGAAGATGGTCGCTTATATGCGATTAATCCAGAAGCTGGTTTCTTCGGTGTTGCACCGGGTACAAATACCAAAACAAACCCGAACTGTATGGCAACCTTACATAAAGATGTCATTTATACCAACGTTGCTGTAACAGACAACGGTGAAGTATGGTGGGAAGGTCTTTCTAAAGAAGCTCCTGCAAACCTAACAAACTGGAAAGGTCATCTACATACAGGTGAAGAAAAAGCAGCTCATCCAAATGCGCGCTTTACTGTTTCAGCAAGCCAATGTCCTTCTATTGATGCTGATTGGGAAAATCCAGCGGGTGTTCCAATTTCTGCCTTTATTTTTGGTGGTCGTCGCGCAGATACAGTGCCATTAGTTTCTGAAGCATTTGACTGGGTAGATGGTGTTTATAAAGCGGCAACCATGGGGTCAGAAACTACAGCTGCCGCTGTAGGACAACAAGGTATTGTTCGTCGTGACCCATTTGCAATGCTACCATTTGCAGGCTACAACATGGCAGATTACTTCGCTCACTGGTTAGAGCTTGGTGAACAAGTTGCTGTTAAAGCTGAAGCAGCAGGTAACAAACTGCCTGGCATCTACAATGTAAACTGGTTCCGTCGTGATGCTGCGGGCAACTTTGTATGGCCTGGTTTCGGCCAGAACATGCGTGTTCTTGAGTGGATCATTGATCGTTGTGAAGGTCGCGCTACTGCGGTAGACACACCAATTGGACGTGTTCCAACTTATGAACAACTCAATTGGACGGGTACAGATTTCTCTAAAGAACAGTTTGAGCTCATAACGTCTCAAGATAAAGATCAATGGATCAAAGAACTTGAAAGCCATACTGAGTTATTTGATCAGTTAGGTGATCGTTTACCTACAGCTTTAAAAGCACGTCAAAATGAACTTTTAGAAGCAGTAAAAACATCTGCTTAATTTAGTAAATTAATATAAAAAAGACCACAAATGTGGTCTTTTTTATATTTGGTTGAATTAAATATTTATTTAAGCGTTTAAATCAAAATTTCTTACAAAAACAACTAAAATATCAACCAAATTAACATAAATTAATATTTTCGATACATTTAATACAATATTTAAACTGATGAAAATACATATAACTTGTTAGGCTCCGCCATAATTTTAATATTTGTTTATGACTTTCTATAAATATTAATAATTAATAAATAAAATCAATTACTTATATTTAAATAAGAATTGTTATCCATCATTATCTCCTGTTTTTTATCAGTATATTTCATCCATGGAGGACAATATGACAAATGATGTCATGACTCAACCTGAGTCCACCCCTATTGATCGTAAAACACGTGTAAAATCTATTATTGGCGGTTCTGCGGGTAATCTTGTTGAATGGTATGATTGGTATGTCTATGCAGCATTTACCTTATATTTTGCACCTAAATTTTTTCCCGAAGGCGATAGTACTGTAAAACTTTTACAAGCTGCCGCAGTTTTTGCACTTGGTTTTCTTATGCGCCCGATAGGTGCATGGGTAATGGGTATATATGCAGATCGTAAAGGGCGAAAAGCTGGTTTATCGCTTTCAGTCTCTCTGATGTGTGTGGGATCGCTCATCATTGCTTGTACCCCAACTTATGAAGCAATAGGTATGTTTGCTCCTGCCATGCTTTTATTCGCTCGTCTACTTCAAGGTTTAAGTGTTGGTGGAGAATATGGCTCAAGTGCGACTTATTTAAGTGAAATGGCTGGTAAAAACCATCGTGGATTTTTCTCAAGCTTCCAATATGTGACCCTTATTTCTGGGCAATTACTTGCACTATGCACTTTGATTGTCTTACAACGTACAATGTCTGAACACGCATTAGGTGAATGGGGTTGGCGTATTCCATTCTTTATTGGTGCAGTACTTGCAGTCGTTGTCTTCTGGATTCGTCGTGGCTTAGTAGAAAGTGAATCATCCAAACTAGCACAAAAACAAGCAAAAGAAGGTGGACCTAAATCTGGTGCGATTGAATTATTTACCAAGCATCCTAAAGCGGCCTTCACCGTCATTATGCTGACAGCAGGTGGCACACTCGCATTCAATACATTCACAACCTATTTACAAAAATATTTAGTCAATACTTCAGGTTTTGAAAAAACAACTGCAACCGAGATTACCACTGCAGCAATTTTTATCTTTATGCTGATTCAACCCGCAATTGGCGCACTTTCAGATAAAATTGGCCGTAAACCCATTATGATTGCATTTGGGGTTTTAGGCGTTATATTCACGATTCCAATATTTAACCATATTGGTGCGACTAATAATGCGATGACTGCATTTATGCTTTGTATGAGCGGTATGATTATTGTCTCTGGTTACACAGCTATTAATGCTGTGGTTAAAGCAGAACTATTCCCTGCTCATATTCGTGCACTTGGTGTTGCATTACCTTACGCAATTGCAAATACGTTATTTGGTGGTACAGCAGAGCTTGTTGCTTTAAGCTTTAAAAATGCTGGACATGAAAGTTACTTTTTCTATTACATTACATTCATGATTGGTTTATCACTGATTACTTATATATTCATGAAAGACACCAAGAAAAACTCTTTAATCACGGATAATTAAATTCTCTCTTTTAAAAACCCATCCCTAGTGATGGGTTTTTAAACAACAATAACTTATTGTTTTAATGACATATTCTAAAATAAATAAAAAATATTAGACTAAAGTCTTATAAATCATCTATACGTACAAGAGTATAACGTGTCCATAAATTAACTCTCTCCCTCATTTCATTAAAATATATCTTTTTAGTTTTGCCATCTTAATGTCAAAATTTAAATGTATATATTTTTCCAACATTCTTTTGGAGAATTGTTGTGACAAATTCAACGCCTCAAGTTGCCCCTGAGCAATTTGATAGAAAAACTCGTTTCAAATCTATCCTCGGTGGATCTGCTGGTAACCTTGTTGAATGGTTTGACTGGTACGTATACGCGGCTTTTACCTTATATTTTGCTCATCAATTTTTCCCAGATGGTGATGATACCGTCAAGCTTTTACAAGCTGCAGCAGTTTTTGCACTCGGCTTTCTTATGCGTCCTATTGGTGCTTGGATTATGGGAATCTATGCCGATCGTAAAGGACGTAAAGCTGGGCTTTCACTTTCTGTCTCATTGATGTGTATTGGCTCATTAGCCATTGCTTTTGCACCGACCTACGACTCTGTAGGAATGCTTGCACCTGCAATTTTACTTTTTGCACGTTTAATACAAGGTTTAAGTGTTGGCGGTGAATACGGCTCTAGTGCAACCTACTTAACTGAAATGGCAGGAAAAAACCATCGTGGGTTCTTCTCAAGCTTTCAGTATGTAACGCTTATTTCTGGTCAGCTCCTTGCACTTTGTGTTCTTATTATTCTACAAAACGTTTTAACAGAAGAGCAGTTATATGCATGGGGATGGCGTATTCCATTCTTCATTGGAGCATTACTCGCAGTCGTTGTATTCTGGATTCGTCGTGGACTCGTTGAAACTCAATCTGCGAAAGAAGCACAAGAACAAGCTAAAAAAGGTGGTCCGAAATCAGGTGCGATCGAATTATTTACTAAGCATCCGAAAGCTGCCTTCACCGTCATTATGTTAACGGCTGGTGGTACCCTCGCATTTAATACCTTTACCACCTATTTACAAAAATACTTGGTTAATACTTCAGGATTTGAAAAAACAACAGCAACAGAAATTACCACGGCTGCTATTTTCATCTTCATGTTAATACAGCCAGCTGTAGGCGCACTTTCTGATAAAATTGGCCGTAAACCAATTATGATTACATTCGGAATCTTAGGGGTATTATTTACGATTCCAATTTTTAATGGTTTAGGCAATACAACAAGCCCTACCACTGCTTTCCTTCTATGTATGAGTGGTATGATGATTGTAACGGGATATACGGCAATTAATGCAGTTGTAAAAGCTGAATTATTCCCTGCTCACATTCGTGCACTTGGTGTTGCATTACCTTATGCAATTGCAAATACTTTATTTGGTGGAACAGCAGAACTCGTTGCACTGAGCTTTAAAAATGCAGGGCATGAAAATTATTTCTTCTACTACATTACATTCATGATCGGTTTATCACTGATTACTTATATATTCATGAAAGACACGAAGAAAAATAGTCTAATTACCGACAACTAAAATCAATTTTAATTTTCTGTCATTTGAGTATATAGATTTAACTTTGGTTAATTCTATATACTCGTTTTACTGTAAATAAGACCCATCCATTTTTATTTTATTTATTGAATATGCTTTGTCTTGTTTTTTAGGTTTAATAATTCAGTTTTTCGATCCATTTAAAAATATTACAAACAATATGAATTTTACAATTTAAAATCACGCTGCTTGTTACCATCTTGGTATTTATTGCCAACCCTTTATTAACTTTGCAATGATATTGTATACAATTGTATATTAATTACATTTGTAAATGAGCTATTTTGCAATGACATCATCTTTAGAAGGCTTACAGTTTCCACTGCATTCCAAAACCAATAAAGCAAGTACCTCTCATACAGGTAAAATAATTTTATCCAGTGCATTATCTACCATTGATAAAGAACTGAGTGTAGAAATACAACATGAGAAAAAATGGCGTAAACATTACCCTAAATACTTTAAAGCCTTAGTCAAACATGGTATTCAAAGTACACAAAATACTTTAGAAATTGCCAAGCTTGGCTTAGAAAAAGCGCATCAATCTTTTGATTTTTATCGTGATCAAAATAAATATAAACTCGCTGACGTGATGTCAATTCAAGCGGACACTTTAAATACCTTTAAATTTTCTGGTGAAAGTGATGATCCATCTGAATGGTATGTGCCTTATCACGGGAAAAAACTACAAGGTGCAGCACTTTTAACACAAATTCAAACTTGGCAAGATCAAGGGATCATAGAACTCAGCCATGCTGATGCCTTAAGAAAAGTAGTCGCCCACCCAGAATGGTTTGATTTATCTGATCGAACAATGGTGCTATTTGGCGCTGCTTCTGAAGCTGGTCCACTGACATGGTTATCTAAATGGAAGGCCAATATTGTTGCAGTAGATCTGCAAAATGAACATGTCTGGGACAAAATCTTAAATACCATTCAACAAGGCAATGCCACCTTATATGCACCGTCCTTTGAACAATTAGACTCTTCAACTGATATTTCAGTTTTAAAACATAAATTAGGTGCTAATTTACTGACCCAGATCCCAGAAATTACCCAATGGTTACTACAAAATCCAAATGACTTAGATCTTGCAGCTATTGCATATTTAGATGGTGAAAAGCATGTGCGTGTTGCTCTCGCAATGGATGCAATCATGCAACAGATCAGCCAACATAAAACCAATACCAGTTTAATGTTTATGTGTACACCTACCGATGTCTATGCAATTCCTAAAGAAGTCAGTGAAGCAACACATAAAAAATTCAAACAGCGTTCAACTTTGCATAAAGTCTTAACCAAAGGAATTTCAGCATTAAGTTTAAAGCATTTTTTCGACCCAAATGATGATGAACTGATTCAATCAGACAACCAACAACAATATGGTATTGCAGACTGTCTCGTCGTTGAACAAGGTCCAAACTATGCTCTTGCCAAGCGCCTACAACAATGGCGTGCAACTTTGGCACGTACTGAAGGTCAGGTGGTCAGTATTAACATTGCGCCATCAACAACCACACATTCTGTGGTCAAAAACCCACTTTTAAAGGCTGCATTTAATGGTGCAACTTTATTTGATGTTGAAGCATTTAAACCAGAAACAACCAATGCTTTAATGGCAGCATTATGGATTCACGATTTACAAAATACTAAATCTGTTGCTCATCCAAATACCCCTTTAAATCACCCATTAGAGCTGATGATGAGTGGTGCCAACCATGGTGGACTTTGGCGGGTTGCCTATTTAGCGCGTACAGCTTTACCATTCGCTGCCCTATATGGTTTTGCAAATGAAAAGTTACCCTTTATTAAATTATTGTCTACGAAAAAATAAACCCTGAAATAAAAAACGCTGCAATTGCAGCGTTTTTTATTTATTGAACCATTAAAATACTTTAAGTAACAACCAATACAATGTTCCTGACAAACAGATGGTTACAGGTAAAGTGAAAATCCAAGCTGAAAGAATTGTCTTCACCATTTGGAAGTTTAAACCAGATTTATTAGCAACCATTGTCCCAGCAACAGCTGAGTTTAAAACGTGTGTGGTCGAAACAGGCATCCCAAAACCATCTGCTGCGGCAATCGTTGACATTGCAACAAGTTCTGCTGACATTCCTTGACCATATGTCATATGCTGTTTTCCGATACGCTCACCAACAGTTACGACAATGCGTTTCCAACCAACCATTGTTCCCAAGCCCAATGCCAACGCAGTTGCAACTTTCACCCACGTCGGAATATATTGTAAAAATGAATCTAAGCTATTGCGGTAATCTTTAACAATTTTTGCATCGGCCGATGACATTACAGGCAGTTGCTCTGCTTTATCTAATCGTTTAAAAGCAGTTACACTCAAATACATATCGTTACGCAAGCTAGAAACCTCTTGCTCAGGCACATTTTTCAGGTCGCCATATTGACCAATTTTTTCCCCAACATGTTGGGTCAAACTTGCCAAAGCTGGAACAACTTCTGGTGTAATTTCTTTTGTTTGAACATATTTAGTAATTACAGTACGTGCTGCTTCATCAGAAATTCCATCCTGTTTGACATGTATAATCTTTGCTGTTTGAGCAGATAGTTTCTCAAATGATTGTAAATGTTGCTGATCTAAGTTTTTATTCAATGAATATGCCAGTGGAACAATACCAATCAAAATCAGCATGATTAATCCCATACCTTTTTGACCATCATTTGAACCATGAGCAAAACTTACGCCAGTGCATGTAAAAATAAGAATTGCACGAATTAATGGTGGTGGTGGTTTATTCCCTTCAGGTGGCTGAAACAACTCCATCTGCTTCTTAAAAACTTTTTTCACTAACAGAAATAAGATTGCTGCAAAGGCAAAACCAATTAATGGAGAAAATAAAAGTGCCTTACCGACCTTAATGACTTGCTCTACGTCTGCACCAGAAGCACCAAGATCTGAGTGTAAAATATAATTCATTATACCTACACCTAAAATTGAGCCAATTAAAGTGTGTGAACTAGAGGCAGGAATTCCAAAAAACCACGTTCCTAAATTCCACAAGATCGCAGCGATTAACATGGCAAAAACCATGGCAAAACCTGCACCATCCCCCGTACCTACGCCCATAATAAGCTCGACAGGTAACAAGGCAATAATGCCATATGCCACCGCACCACTTGCAACCATCACACCAAGAAAGTTACAAAAACCTGCCCACATTACTGCAACAGGCGCAGATAGTGCATTGGTATAAATAACAGTCGCAACAGCATTTGCAGTATCATGGAAACCGTTGACAAACTCAAAGCCAAGTGCAATGAATAATGCGGTACCTAATAAAATTAAAGAATATAAACTTAATGCAGGTACATGGGCTAAATCACTCGAAAGTTGAAAACCAATATAAATAAGTGTTGAAATAATAAGTGTTAAAAACACGGGAACAAAAAATTTCGGCGTTGGTACATGAACATTCGTCGATTTCGTTTTTGACGACTGATGTATTGAATCAACTGGATTTTGATTAGGATTCATGCAAGCAAAAAAAGAGGATAAAGAATCCCCTTATTGTTCAATTTAATTATGACAATTATATGACAATTACTGACATAATAAAGCACTTCATACTGCATAAACTCAGATGAAAGTACGTTTAAAGTCAAAATATTATAAAAAATTAATATTTTTCAATTATCTATTTTTAAATCTCAATATCATTCCTTAGTTTCATTTTTGTAATAAATAAAATCTTTTGATTAAAAATAGCACGATTTTTTATTCATTATTATTGTGCAATTAAATTATGACAGTTGAATGAACAAATTATGACATTTCTTGATGTTATTGCTTTAAATTTCACAATCACCTGTTGGGTTACTTTTTTAAAAGTATATCCTTAGATTTACATATGATGATACTGACCAATCTGTGTAATCCCCCTAACTTAGATTTTTAAGGTCTAAGTTGAGGGTATGTCTGCTACATAATTTAATGCTTCTACCGCCCTATTTAAAATAGGAGAGCTGATTAAGAATGATGCTGATAATCTAATGAACTTTCTCTACACATAATTGTAGGCTTCATTTTTAATGATTCAGCCTCGCTACCATTCATAATTTTTAATAATAGTTCAAATGCATTAAAGCCCATCGCATACATCGGGGAGTTAATACTCGATAAAGGAATTGGTAGTTGTTTAGCTAAGGAAATATCATTAAATCCAATAATAGAAATATCTTTACCTGACAATAGATTGAGTTTTTTTACAGCTCCCATAAGCCCAATTGCAATAAAATCATTCACTGCAAATACTGCGCTTGGAGCATTTTCTTGCGAAAGTAGTTGTAATCCTGCGTGATAGCCTGAATCAACATCAAAACCACTATGAATTATATTTTTTTCTAATAATTGAACTCCATGTTCGAAGCAATAATCTTTAAAGCCTTTAGCTCGAAGATACCCTGTACTGGCAAATGGCTCCCCTGCGAGTATTCCTATACATTGATGCTTACCAGAAGATAAAAAATGTTCTGCAGCTAATCGCCCACCTAAATAATCATCACAAGTTACAGAAGGAAATCCATCAACGCCTCGACTTACCAATACAAACGGAATATCTCGTTGTGTTAAAAAATCAAAAAATTCTGTTGTTTCTGCATTATTTAAATGTGCATCCGCAATGATTAAACCATCGACTCTACGAGATAGCGCCATTTCACCTAACTTTCGTTGATTTTTAGGTACATCGTTTGTATTTGAAACAAAAGTCACATAATTATGCTTCGTTGCTGCCGCATCAATTCCTTCATAAATGGTGGCCAAAACCAAATCTGACAATTTAGGCACTAAAACTCCAACCACCTGACTTTTTTGTGATTTCAAACTTTTGGCAAGCGTATTCGGGGTGTAATTTAAAGACTGTGCTAACTCTCGAATTTTTTTTATTGTTTCTGGAGATGCTGCTGTTTCAGCATCATGAACTCCCCCATTAAGCACTCTAGAAACGGTAGAAACATGTAAACCTAACTGTTCAGAAAGAAATTTTAAGGTCACATTTTTAGTGTTAGATCTAGCCATTCTCTATCATGTTTTTAAAGTCAATCCTTATTGTAACGTTTAAGGATTGAAAAAAATACTTGATTTTTATTTTAGATATGTTTTTATAACCCTAACGTTTGGGTTGATTAAAAAACACAAACCCAAACGTTAGGGTTGTTTAATTTAATTCACCTAGGAAATATATCATGGAAGGAAATCCAATTAGTCCAGTTAAAGTTGCGGTTATACAGTTTGATCCTCAAGTTGGTATGGAAAATAGAGATCGGAACTTACGCCATGGTTTAGATCTTGCGCTGCAAGCGGTAGAACAAGGTGCAAACTTAATTGTGATGCCTGAACTTGCGAATACAGGTTATTTATTTACGAGCCGAAAAGAAGCTTTTGATCATGCAGAAAACGTTCCAAATGGTCCAAGTGTGCAAATTTGGCAAGATTTTGCACAAAAGCATTCAATTTATCTCGTTGCTGGTGTTGCAGAAAAAGAAGGTGATAAGCTTTATGACTCATCTGTTTTAATTGGGCCAGAAGATTTTATTGGAAAATACCGTAAAGCTCACTTATGGAATCTAGAAAAACTTTGGTTTACTCCAGGTGATCATGGTTTTCCAGTATTTGATACGCCAATTGGCAGAATTGGCATGATGATTTGTTGGGATGTTTGGTTCCCAGAAGTGCCACGAATTTTAGCGCAGCAAGGCGCAGATATTATCTGTAGTGTGAATAACTGGGTTTGGACACCACCTCCGTTATTTGATGAAAGTGGTAAATGTATGGCGTCATACTTAACCATTACAGCATCTCATGTAAATAATGTTTATATTGCTGCGGCAAACCGAGTTGGTATTGACCGTGGTGAAAAATTCCTAGGTTGCTCTTTAATTACGGGAACAAATGGTTGGCCAATTTCAGGTATTGCAGATTCTGAAAGCGAAACTATTTTATATGCTGACATTGATCTTATGGCTGCACGTGGGGCTCCAATCTGGAATAAACATAATGACTTAATCCGTGATCGTAGAACCGATGTATATGATGAAATATTAGGATATAAAGATCATCCTGTATTCCCTCGTTAATTTGAGGGAATATAAAATGGCTAAAAGTAAGCGTTTATTTGCAAACATTTTATCAGCAACATTTCTGGTTTTGATTGTTTCTTATAGTTCACATTTAGCTTCATCTTATTCATTAAACTTAAGAATATTGGATGATGGACTTCCCCAATATTCTTCATTTATGTCATGGATGAACTGGATTATAGGAGATATTAGTGAAGCACAATTTTATAAAAATGATCTCGCCTCTTTAGGCTTATTGCTCGGCGCTTTTTTTGCTTATGTTCTATATAGAAAAAAGCAAAAACTACAAGGCTTTGCAATTAGTTATGGAACTGGTTTATTTCTATGGATTCTGCTTAGCTCTAGCTTGGGATTAATTTTAAGTAATCTATTGTGGAGTTGGACAATTGCCTCTACTCAGCAATGGCAACCAACTTTTGTAACGTTTGTTTCATTACCTGCAGCAACGGTTTTAATGTATGGAAAAGGATATCGAGTTGCATTCATTGGTGCAATTTCGGGCGCCCTTCTCATCACGCCATTGGCATTACTCTTCGTCAATTATATATGTAGACCACTGGATTTACCAAATATTATTGGAAATGTAAGTGCCATGGCGATTGGTAGTTTAATTGCCTTTAGACTTTTTTACGCATTTCCATCAATGATGGGGAAACAAGAACAAGTTGAAGAGTCTCACTCCGAGACAACTGTGATCAATGAAATAGATTCAACTCTTCCAAAACATGGTCCATTTTGGGTCATGAGAAGAATGATTGCAGATTTTTCTGAATCTCAATTTTTTGCAAATGAATGGGCAGGTTTAGGCTTTATCGCTGGTGTGCTACTCGCAATTTATATTAATCCTTTAAGTATTAGTTATGGAAGCGATTTAATTGTAGCCATTCTTATTAGCCAAATCCTATCAGCTGCAATTGCAGTTGTAACATGGCAGTCGCAATGGGAAAAATATGGTTGGTATCCAACTTACATTCCTATTTCTTCAGTTGCCCCTGTTGCTGTTCTTGTTTTTAACGGTAGTCAGATTTCAATTGTTGGAGGTGCAATCATCGGTGCAATCATCGCTCCACCATTGGCTCATTGGATTTCAACTAGATTACCAAACTACCAGCATCCTTATATTGGCAATGTAATTTCAATGGCAATTGTCTCTTTAATCGCCATTACTGTTATTCGCTTTTTCAATTAATACGATGAATAGCATTAAGTCTGCTGTCTCCTAACATCTACAGAGTAAGAATATGCAAGATTGCCCTATACAAGGTTATTTTTCTAAATTAAGTATCGCAGATACTGCTCATTTACTACATTCAAGAAAAATATCGGTTCGAGAATTAATACAAAATACATTGGATTCGATTTCTCAGCTCGATCGTAATCTTAATGCTTTCTGCCATGTAGATGTTCAGCATGCCTTAGCACAAGCACAGGAAATTGATGCACTTTTTGAACAAAATATTATTCTAAGTCCATTACAAGGAATACCTGTTGCAATCAAAGATAATATTGACACTGCAAATTTGATAACTTCAATGGGATCAAATTTTTATAAAGACTTTATTCCAAAGAATGATGCTGATTGCGTTCAAGTTTTAAAATCTTTAGGTACAATTATTATTGGAAAGACAAATACAAATGAATTTGCCTATGGACCTACTGGAGATTGCTCAGCGCATGGTGCAACGTTAAATCCTTGGAATTTAGAAAAAATATCGGGAGGTTCGAGTTGTGGAAGTGCTGTTGCAGTTGCAACGGGTATGGTTCCACTTGCATTGGGAACAGATACTGGAGGCTCTATTCGTATTCCCGCTTCTCTCAATGGAATATTTGGATTTAAACCCAGTTATGGAAAGCTTTCATTACAGGGTGTTTTTCCGTTATCTGAATCCTTAGATCATTTAGGTATATTAACTAAAGATATTCATGATTTACAGCTTGTATGGAATTTATTTCAGCAAAAATCTTTGACTCATTCAGACCATATTGAGACATCATCTGAATTTAATATTGCTTGGTTGCCCAATAGTGAAATCACATCTTCTTATGATTTAAATATTTATCGTGACATCAAAAATTTTATTTCTGCGAAATTTAACCCGAATCTACAGATAATTCATCCTTTAAATGAGTTATTTTCAGATATTCAACAATGCTTTAATCACATTCAAAGTAGTGAAGCTTATGCGATCCATGCTGAACATGTTGAACACACTCCTGATTTATTTCAAAAAGAAGTGCTTGAGCGACTGTTAGCATCAAAAAAAATTGCGGGTTGGCAATACCTGTTGGCTAAAAAGAAACAAATCGAATGTATCAATCAATTTAAAACCCTTTGCCAAGAGGTTGATTTTATTTTGATGCCAACGCTTCCAATTTCAGCTCCAAACCTCTATGAGAGAAGCATTCATTTAAATAATCATCAGATCAATGTTAAAGAAGCCTTACTTAGCCTCACGTCACCATGGAATGTACTCAGATTTCCTGTTTGCAGTGTTCCTTTACTCAATAGAAATGGTCTTCCAATTGGCTTACAAGTCATTGCTGTCAATCAATCTGAACAAGCACTATTACAATTCATTCAGGAAAATTTTAATTAAAAAACTACATCTGTTGATGCTTAGGCATAAAATTAATCAAAAAAACTGGTCTATGCCAGTTTTTTTAAACTTTACTCTTTTATGATCAATGTATTAAATAACTTTAAACTTTAATACGACGTCATTGATTTTTTGAAATTTAATGAATTGATTTAAGCTTAGTATTCATCGCAAAGATTTTCGCTTAATGAATAAAATTTATTTCATTCCAAAAATTAACTTCAAACCTAATATGGTCATCACAGTTCCAGCAGCACGATCAAATTTAGCTTTAGATTTTAAATATGCTTGGCGTGGTTTTTCTGCCGATAACGCAACAGCGACTAAAGAACACCAACCTGCATCAATAAAAAAGCATAAAATCGGTAAAACAAAATAGTAATATGTTGGAAACTCTTGAGGTAATAGCGCAGTAAAAATACTTGCCAAAACAATTGCAATTTTAGGATTAGATAATTGCGTAATTAATCCAGTCATAAACGCACGACGTAAGGTCATTTGTTGAATTCGTGATTCATCTGTATCTATAGGTTCTTTCGCATGTTTAATAATTTTATAAGCGAGCCAAAGTAAATATAAACCACCGCAAATTTTCAAAATAAAATAAGCTGAGGGCACTGCCAATAAGAATGCTTGTAAACCTAAAACAGCCAGTAGACCAAAAAAAGCAGCTCCAAAACCAGTACCTAACGCCGTAAATAGCCCATGCTTACGCGAAATCGCAATTGAGTTTTTTGCCACATAAATAGAAGTTGGACCTGGGCTCATTGCACCGAGCATTAAAGCAAATGCAATTGAACCTAAAATCAAAAGTGATTCCACAATAATCATCTCAATAATGAAACAAAATAATTACGAGATTTTACTCAATTTATCAAAAAAAATCTCGATAGAGATAACATTATTTTATTTCCACAATCATGCTTTATCTCTTTATTTTTCAACTTGCTTTGTTGTTAGCAATTGATAATCTTGATCAAATGCAGGTACGCCACCAATAATCATCGTTCTTTGATCTGTTTTAGGCTTATTAAAATTCTCTGTCGAATCACAGGCAACTAATCCACTCATGAGTAGTATTATCAATATGAAGGGCACTTTTTCCATGTTGCTTTCCTTCTTTTTGTATTAGCTTAAATTTAGAATAGCATTATTGTTCAAATAATCAACAATCGTTTTACCTGACATTTTTCCTTTGTTATCATCCTAAAAAATTATCACCTGTATGTAGGATAAGTCCCTTGTCCCAATATCCTATTCATCATGAAACACAACATAACTTTAAATGTATTGAACAAGCTATTCCCTATCAAACAATTCAATATAAAAATATCGCAATTACCATTAAGCGATTAGATCAAGTTCATCCTGCAATTTCTGGAAATAAATTCTTCAAACTGAAATATAATTTTATTCACGCAAAATCTTTAGGGTATCAAGGCGTTATAACATTTGGTGGTGCCTATTCCAACCATATTGCTGCAACAGCATTTGCAGCAAAAGTATTTGATTTTAAAAGTGTTGGTATTATTCGTGGTGAAGAACTTCAACATAAGCCTCTCAACTCAACTTTAAGCTTTGCTCAACAGCAAGAGATGTCTTTTCTGTTTGTATCTCGACAACAGTATCAACTCAAACAAACGCTAGAGTTTTTGGAAAAATTAAAAAAAGATTATCCTGAATATTATCTTATTCCTGAAGGTGGAACCAATCGTTTTGCTATTTTAGGCTGCCAAGAAATATTAAATACGTCTGATCTTCAAAATTATCAAACCATTGCTTGTGCAGTTGGTACTGGTGGTACACTTGCTGGAATAATTGAATCCTGTACAGAAAAACAAAAAATTTGGGGATTCTCTGCGCTCAAAGGTCACTTTCTTCACCATGAAATTCAACAATATACAACCAAAAAAAATTGGCAAATCACAGATCAGTATTGCTGTGGTGGTTATGCAAAAATCACATCAGAACTTATTGATTTTATTCGCTATTTTGAAAAAACTTATGGCATACCGCTTGAACAAATTTATACAGGAAAAATGTTTATGGGCATTTTTGATTTAATTGATCAAGGAAAGTTAAACAATCAATCTAAAATTCTAGCGATTCATAGTGGTGGTTTACAAGGAAGAAGTCCCCAAATTTAAGAGCTTTCTCCTAAAAAATAATTTATTTCATACCAATGGGTTGATTATCATTCAGTGCATTAATGCCAACAACTAAACGATAAATTTGCCAGACCATAACCAAGAAAATAACTAAATAACCAATGAAGACAACGGCAAGAAGGAATCCAACAATATAACCGACAAGGCACCACCAAAATGTTTTGATTTGCCAGTCAACATGACTTTCTAACCATGTTCCACGCATTTCATTACGCTTGACATAGTTCATAATAATGGCAATTAAGCCCGTGATACCGACAAGAAATCCAACTAGATACAATATATAGGTAATTAAATTATATTTTTTAAGTTTTTCTTCATCTGAACCCATTAGATCCCCCATTAATTATTGAATAATATTATTGCTTTCTTTAACACTATAATTTTTATATTCGCGAATTACAAACCTATATCGCGCTTCTTTTACATTCAATAATAAATAAATTTTCAAACGTTGAATGCCTTCACCCAGACACGCAAAACACATTGTTTTTTCTACTTGAGTGGGGTATGAAATCATTCATACACGCTGTTCATTTTAAATTTTAGTTTATATAGAAAACTTATCGTAAAAGCCTGATTTTTGCATACTATAAAATATAATACTTTGGTTTTACAGTACGAAATTGATTCTACGGCACTAAAAGTAATTCCAACATTTAGTTTAAAATTGGCTATAATTGCTCGCTTTCAACCTTGGAAGCACGCGCATGTCTTTAAATCAATATGATGTTTTAATTATTGGTGCTGGTGCTTCTGGCTTAATGGCGGCATATATGGCAGCACAACGTGGTCGTCGCGTGGTTGTTGTTGAAAAAGCCAATAAAGTTGGAAAAAAAATTCTCATGTCTGGTGGTGGAAAATGTAATTTTACCAACCTCTATGTTGAGCCGGAAAATTTCATTTCCCACAATCCTCATTTTGTTATTTCTGCTCTGAGTCGTTATAGCAACTGGGATTTCATTGGTTTAGTGGCTGATCATGGTATTCAATATGAAGAACGCAAACATGGGCAATTATTCACATTAAATGGCTCAAAAGACATCTTAACAATGTTACTGAATGAATGTGAAAAAACAGGTTTAGTTGAGATTAAAACCAATTGTGATGTTAAAGCAGTGACTTCTATTAATGATTGTAACTTTCAAGTCGCAACCAATATTGGATATTTTCAAGCAGAATCTGTGGTTATTGCATCTGGAGGCTTATCCATTCCAACACTAGGTGGTTCTGCAATTGGCTATGAAATTGCAAAACAGTTTGGACATCATGTTTTCCCTACCCGTGCTGGTCTTGTGCCATTTACCTTCACAGACAGCTTTAAAGAGATTACCCATCGTTTAAGTGGTAATGCCATAGACGTAACACTATCAAATGACTTAAATTCATTCACTGAAGCACTTTTATTTACACACCGTGGCTTAAGTGGCCCAAGTGCATTACAGCTTTCAAACTATTGGCATGTAGGACAAAGCTTTCAAATTAATTTTTTCCCACAAATTGACTTAAATGAATATTTAAAATCAAAAAAAACAGCACAACCCAAAGTATTCATTCGAACACTATTCAATGAGTTTTTACCTAAAAGTATTGTTTTAGAATTACAAAATCTAATCTGGCCAGATATTGCGGAGATTGCCATCGGTCATATTAGTGATGAAAGATTATTGACACTTTCCCAACAATTGCATGAGTTTAGTGTTAAGCCTTCCGGTACAGAAGGTTATAGAACAGCAGAAGTTACTTTAGGTGGCGTAGATACCACAGAAGTTTCATCTAAAACAATGGAAAGTAAAAAACAAAAAGGTTTATTTTTTATTGGCGAAATTCTAGATGTTACAGGACATTTAGGTGGATTCAACTTTCAATGGGCATGGTCATCTGCCCATGCCACCGCTCAATATGTTTAATCAATGATGAGCACTATAATTTTGAGATGATTTTTAATTTACACAAAATCATCTCATGATCATCATCTTCATTACCGTAACATTAAATGTTGATTCTCCATTACAATGGACTCATCAAAGATGATGTACTTAATGCTACTCAATCTACTTCTTTAAATTTCAATAGTCTTAACAATTGTTATTCTTTCTCCTCCTCTAATAAGGGTGATATTTCAACTGGTTGTTCTTCATTGGGCTTACGAAATACAAATTTATAAGCACTAACTAAAAAACCAACAGTTACGCCTGCAATAATAAAAGGTGTAAGTATTCTACTTGATGTCTTTTTCTTCATATTAACCTCTGCTTTCTCATAGAGCTTATGAAAATAAGACCAACCTAAAAATCAATTGATCTTCATCTTGTCTATTGTTCTTTTGCCTCGTCATCATTCGGTTGCTTTTGTGAAGTTTCCGCATTTGAATCATTGTTCTGAGCAACTGTAGTCTGTAGTTTAGATGCTTCTTTTTTTGCATTATCAATCAAATCAATGAGTATTTGCTCTGCTGGCTTGCGTCCACCTAAACCAAATGCAAGAGCAAAAGCAACTGCGACTGAACCTAGTGTTAGACCAAATGCCAAATTTACAATGGAATCTGCAATACCCATTGCTTTTAATCCCATCGCAATGACGAGACCTATAATTAAAATACGTACAATATTGCTTAACCAGCGTGAACAATTATTTTCACCACGTTGAATTGTATTTGCCACAACATTTGCAAACCAAAAGCCAACCGCTAAAATGACAGCACCCAGTAATACATTTGCACCAAATTGGATAAATATTGCAATAAGATCACTTACTTGATTGAGTTCCAATCGATTCGCAGCTTCAGAAACAGCAAACAACATCGTAAAAAATACAATTAAGCAGCCAATAATTTGAGAAACTTTATGGTTGCCTATAAAACGTTGTACATCTATTTTTTCAGGGATTTCATCAATTCCTGAACCTGCAATGATATCCACAATTAAATTAGAAACAAATTTTGCGACGACATAAGCAATAATTAGAATTAAAAGTGCTGCAATAATATGAGGTATTGCATTCATAATTTCATATAGCATAGCTGTAGCAGGTTGCGAAATTGTAGAAATTCCTAATGCTTCAAATGCAATAATAAAAGCAGTAATGAGAATAACGGCAAAAATAAAAGAGCCGATAAATTGAGCAATATTAAGATTTTTTAAAATACCTAATTTTTCAGTATGTTGTTGAATATTCAAGCTATTGATTAAGCCTTGTAAAATTCCACGAACAATTTTAGCAAGAATATATCCAATGAAAATAATAACAGCAGCAATAAAAATATTAGGTAAATAGGAAACGATTTCATTCACCATATTTTGGACTGGAAATAAAAGACCATTCAACCCCAATATTGAAAGAACAATAGGTAAAAATAACAATAAGATAAGCCAATAAACAATATCACTAATACTTTGACTAATTGGACTAACTCCAATTTCTGTACTTAACTTTTCATCTAATGTCGTTTGATCCAGTAGTTTCTTCGCACCCACTTTAATTAAATTTGCTAAAATCCAACCAATAAAACCAATTGCTATTGCAGCAAGTAACTTTGGAACGAATAATAAAAACTGTTGAATCATATTGCTAAATGGACCACTAATGCTGGTTAAGTTCAGAACATTGAGCGCACCAATAACAGCAATAATTAAAATAATCCAAAATATAATTTTAGCGATAATTTTTTCAATATTAGAAGAATGACCTGTCGCATGAGAAAGCTTACGATTTGTTTCACATTTTTCTAAGATTCGCTTCACGCCTGAAGCAATCAGCAGTGCAATAATCCAACCAATGAATAAAATTGCAACTGCACTAATTATGGGATAAAACTGCTCCCAGTAATAGATCAAACTCAGTTGATTCAAATCTGTTCTAGCTAAATTATCATTCATATATATACCCCTATTTTTATACACATTCTTTTGGTATAGCCTGTTATTACAGTGTTTTAATCCATCTTTTTAAGCCTATTTAAAAAAAATAGATCGTATTTTTATGACATAATGTATAAATACAATAAACACGATTAATCACATCATTGATATAACAATATTGAAACGTATTGCTATTTTTATACTGTATTTATTTTAATAATTTGTATTACTTTTAAGTTTTCACTTCTCATATATACATGAAATTATGAATTCATGCTTCACATTTATTAAATTTTAAAGCATATGCATAAATTTGAGCTATAATCATGCACCCTTTTTAATATATGAAGTTTTATGGCGTATCGTCAACAAAGTGTATCGCTTGATCTTGACACTGACGTCACACATCAATGTTCATTACACTATACCCGTGATCAACATTTGATTGGTATTATTGAGTTTTCAAAACCAAGCTATGTACTTAAATGGGGTGATTTAGAATATTTTCGTCGTCGTACAGATGAATTTTCTGTCATGCCATTTCCAGAATGTATCAATGCAATGATCATTGATATTCGTAATATTTCTGCGTTTATAGATGCTGAAGTTCCGATTATTCCATGGCGCTTGCTCGAAGAAGAATGCCCTATTCGTTTAATTGTGCCACAGGAGCGTTTAGACCATTATGCAGGTTTTTTTGAACCTACTTGGCTATCGACCGACTTAGATACTGCGATTTTAGAAATAAGAGAATTTATGGATATGTTTGTTCATTAATTTTTAAATATAAAAACTCCGTCTTGGAGTTTTTATATACATCTATTTTTCTTTTATTTTACCAGTAATTTTCTACCGCAATATTTCCCTCACCCCGTCGATTCATTGTTAAACCACGTGCTTTTAACGCTTCCTTGGTATCTTCGACCATTTCTGGATTACCGCAAAGCATAATATGGCTTGTAGCAGGGTTGAATGTCGAACCAACTGCTTTTTCTAATTCACCGTTGGAAATCAATTTCGGTAACCGATCATGCAAAGCTGCATGTGGATCTCGTGTAATAATTGCAATGAACTTAAACCCCTCATGACCTTCGCCAAAAGTTGTAGCAATCTCCTGAATACGATCTACATAGGCTAATTCTGATTGTGTACGCACACTATAGACTAAAAATATTTTTTGGTAATTTTGCCATGTGTCAAAATCTTGTAGCATTGATAAAAAAGGGGCTAACCCTGTTCCTGTACCCAATAACCATAAATCTTGAGGTAATGGCAATTGATAACGTGCTAAAGTAAGATAGCCATAAGGAACTTTCTCGAGATAAATCTCATCGCCTTCTTTAAGATGCTGTAAATTTGAAGTGAAGGCGCCATGTGGAACTACAATTGAAAAGAACTCTAAGATTTCATCATAAGGTGAAGATACAACTGAATATGCTCGCGCCACCAATTCATCATTTACTTTAATGCCAATTCTTGCAAATTGACCCGCAGAAAACTTAAAGTGAGCTGGTCGCGTCATCGTAAAACTAAATAAGGTATCCGTCCAACGATGTACAGATAAAACTTTTTCTAAACTAAATTTTTCAATTGACATGATTTCAACGTGGCATGAAAGACTGCGCTCATGTTAGCATGGCAACATAATTTATGAACAATTTTAATGTTAAGGCACCACGCTTATGCGCATGACATTACGCCAATTGGCTGTTTTTGTAGCAGTCGCTCAGGAAGGAACCGTTACTAAAGCAAGTGATGCAGTCAAGCTTACCCAAAGTGCAGCTAGTATGGCCTTAGCCGATCTAGAAGATGGCTTAGGTGCTCCACTGTTTGATCGTTTAGGTAAACGTTTACAACTGAATGACCTAGGACGTTTTTTACTTCCTCAAGCACTTGAAATTTTAGGGCGATGTGAAGCATTTGAACAAGCTGCAAAAGGCGAGTTACAAAGCATTGACCTTCGTTTAGGTGCAACGCTCACAATTAGTGACTACTTAATGCCTGACTTAATGGCAAACTTTTTACAAATTCAACCTCAAGCTCATTTACAACTTCAAGTGGGTAATACCCGCCAAATGATTGAAGCTGTTAATCAGTTCCAGTTAGATTTAGCACTTATTGAAGGTTCTTGTTATCTGCCTCAACTACAATGTATTCATTGGCGTGATGATGAGTTAGCTGTGTGCTGTTCACCAGAACATCCACTTGCTCAACTTAATCGTCCACTGACCTTCGACGATTTTAAATCCGTCGAATGGATTCTGCGTGAAGAGGGTTCGGGCACGCGTGAGGTATTTGATAATGCAATTTTACAAAACTTACCTGATGCAAATATTCGCTTAACCCTTGGTCACAATGAAGCAATTTTAAAAATTGTCGCGGGAGGATTAGGAATGTCTTGTATTTCTAAACTTGCCATAGAACCTTTGCTTGAAAAAGGTCATTTAGTAATGCTTGATACTCCATTTTGGCAGTTAACACGACCGTTATATATGTTAATCCATCGCCAAAAATATCAAGGTCCAGGTTTAAAAGCATTTATGAGTTTTTGTGGAAAATAAAACCTCAAAAAAAGCACCAAATGGTGCTTTTTATTTATTCATATCTACCTCATCTTGATCCTAAGAAAGGCGAAATATCTTTTTTAGCCAAGTGATGTCATAAAAACTGTGTCGACTCATTAACTGCGAAAATTATTGAGTAATGCTGACGTAATAGATTTGTTATGCGTAGAGACTTTCGATTTTTTGGCTTTTGCAGAATTAGATTCAACGCGTTCGATCTGAATTGCTTTAAATTTATGACCATTTTCGACAATAACAAATTTTACTCTTTCATTTTTTTTAGGCTCACCTGCTTCTGCTGGAAAATCTGAAATATGAAAAAAAATATCTTCTTGTTCAGGTACTGAAATAAAACCAAACCCCTGATCAGCATTATATTGTTTAATTTTGCCTTGTTGATAATCTCGTTTCATTTGCCTTTCCTACCTTATTATTCATCCTATATAGTATATAAAAAAGAGGCTAGAAAGCCTCCTTTCTTACTATGATTTAAACTTAATCTTTCTGAACTGAACCAAAAATCTTATCACCTGCATCACCTAATCCAGGCACAATATAACCATGTTCATTTAGACCATTATCTACAGATGCTGTAAAGATAATCACATCAGGATGTGCTTCTTCAACTTTTTTGATTCCTTCAGGTGCAGCAACTAAAACCATAACGCGAATATCTTTACAACCACTTGCTTTTAATACATCAATTGCAGCAACAAGAGATGCACCTGTTGCCAACATTGGATCAATAATCATTGCCAAGCGATTTTGTACATCTGGAACCAGTTTTTTATAATACGTGCGTGCTTGTAAGGTTTCCTCATCACGCTCTAAGCCCAATACTGAAACTTTTGCACTTGGAATCAGATTTAAAAAGCCTTCTAACATGCCAATTCCAGCACGTAAAATAGGTACAACAGTAATTTTTTTCCCTGCAATTCTGTCGACGATCACTTTACCATTCCAGCCGGTAATCTCATGATCAACCATCGGTAAATCTTTAGTGGCTTCATACGTTAACAACATGGTTACTTCTTGCGCCAACTCACGAAAATTTTTAGTACTGATATCAGCACGACGAAGTAAACCTAGTTTATGTCGAATGAGCGGATGACGAATTTCATGAATAGCCACAGGAGAACACCTAAAAAGGAAGATAAAACTATGTGTAGTATAATGCCATTTACCCGATGAAAAAACATAAAAAGCCTCCAGAAGGAGGCTTTTTATAAAGGATCAATGAATAAACGAATTAATTAGAACCCGTTTTGTACGAGTGTCCAGATAAAACTTTGCATTTCAGATGAAATTGCAATATATGCCACTTTTGAAATGACAATCATTGGATCTGGATATACACCAAATAGTAAAACTAATGCGGCAGCACCTAACACCATAATACCACCCACTTTTTGACCCCAATGGTCAGCAGCATCAATACGTGGTGTCTCTGGTGGTGTCATATAAAGCACAACCATGACGCGTAAGTAGTAGTATAAGCCAATACCTGAACCAATAATAACCATTGCTGCAAGGAACCAAGAACCACTCGCAACAGCTGTTTTAATCACTAAGAACTTACCAATAAAGCCCGCAGTTAATGGAATACCGGCAAGAGAAAGCATCATCACGGTCAATGTTGCAGTTAATATTGGACGACGCCAGAATAAACCACGATATTCGTCTAAACTTCCCGCTTCATCTTTATTGTTATATGGACTAGACATTAATGTCACAACACCGAATGCACCGATTGTTGTTAACACATAAGTAATCACATATACATTGACTGCTTCTAAAGTTATAAAACCTTGAACTTGTAGGAAATCGCTCTTATTTGTACAAATAATAGCAACAAGTAAATAACCAAAATGTGCAATTGATGAATATGCCAAAATACGTTTTAAATTATTTTGACGTACCGCAAGCAAGTTACCTGCAAGAATTGAAAGCACAGCAATGATGGTAATAATAATAACGAAACTATCTGCTAAAATTAATCCAGAAGATAATAAGTAACGAATAAATAAACCAATCATCGCAACTTTTGCAGCAGTTGCAAGGAATGTTGCAATCGGAGCAGGTGCTCCTTCATAAACATCAGGTGTCCATTTATGGAATGGTGCTAATGATAATTTAAATGCGACAGCAAAAATAATCAGTGCCAAACCTAAAATAACAGCAGGCTGTTCAAATGCAGAGAATAGTTTACTTGGTGCAGCTACAAAATCTAATGTACCTGTATACGCATAAATATACGCCATACCCATCAGTAACATTGCAGATGCAGTTGCTGAAAGCACTAAGTATTTTAAACCTGCTTCAAGTGATTGGCCACGTTGATAGGTATATGCCAATAGACCATAAACAGGAATTGACATTAACTCAAGGCTGATAAAGAAAGAAGCATAGTTTGAACTTGCAACCATTAACATTGCGCCTGCAACAGAGCACAACATTAAGATATAAAGTTCTTCACGATTTTCTTTATAAGTTTCAATGTACGCGTGTGAAAGAGTACAACATGCAAGTGCTGCAATCAAAATCACAAACTGGTACAACATCGTAAATGGATCTACGATGAATAAATTCATGACATTTGCAGGCGTATATAACCCTGCAATAAGTACAAAAACAATATAAAACGCTGCTAGATTTAAGCCAATAACCGAAACCGTCGCAACTAAATTATGATTACGTTTAATTGCAATCAGAATCATGACAACAATTGCGGTTAAAGCCACGATCATGACAGGCGCCAAAGGCATTAGATCAGAAAAAGACACTGTGAAGTTCATGACTTATTGGATCTCCACACTTTGCACTTGAGTAGTGACTTCTTGAACAACTTCAACTACTTCTACTGGAATGTAGCTATTCACTAACCACGCCATACTTGAATGCGAAATATCAAGGAAGCTTTGTGGGTATAGACCAAGCCATAAAAGACCAAATGCACAGAGTAAAAGTAAGCTAATCTCACGCGCATTTAAATCTTTTAATGGGCTAGTATGATGTTGTTTTTGTTCTTCGCTTGGAACACCAAACAATGTTTTATGGATAAGAATAAGACCATAAAGACCTGCAAAGACTAAACTTACCGCAGCTAAGATTGTAAATACTGGGAATTTTTCAAATGAACCCATAAGGATCAAGAATTCACCAATAAAGTTACCTAAGCCTGGAATACCCACAAGAGCGGCAACAAAGAACATTAAGAAGAATGAAAGGTATTGGAATTGACCACGTAATCCACCCATCAAACGCATATCACGCGTATGTAGGCGTTCGTATACTTGTCCACACATAATGAATAATGCAGCTGAAGATAAACCATGCGCTAACATCATAATCATTAAACCTTGGAACGTTAGCAAATCACCGACGTAAATTGCTAGAAGTACAAAGCCCATGTGTGAAATTGAAGTATATGCCAATAAACGCTTCATATCGGTTTGCTGGAAAGCTAACCACGCGCCGTAGAAAATACCAATTAAACCAAAAATAATTGCAATATCGGCAAATTGAGCAGATGCCAATGGGAAGAATGGAATGACGAAACGCAACAAACCATAAGCAGCAGTTTTAATTAAGATACCCGCTAAGTCTACAGAACCTGCTGTAGGTGCTTGAGCATGTGCATCTGGCAACCAACCATGTAGTGGGAAAACTGGAAGTTTTACCGCAAAACCAATGAACAAACACACCATGAATGCATATGCAATTGCAGGGTTATTTGCTTCTAAGTGATGCGCTGCAATCATTAACTCATTATATCCAAAGCTAATTTGATGCTGAACAACCAATGCATTATAGATCACTAGACCTAAAATACCGATCAACATAATCAAGCCAGCAACTTGGGTATAAATGAAAAATTTATTTGCCGCATATACACGTGATTTATTTGCTGTGTTATGTCCCCATAGCGCAATCAAGAAATAGATTGGTACAAGCATCATCTCCCAGAAGAAGAAGAACAAGAACAAATCAATTGCTAAGAATACGCCAATGACACCACCAAGAGACCACAAAAGATTCAGGTGGAAGAATCCCACGTGTTTTTGGATTTCACCCCATGAACAACCAATTGCAAGTACACCAAGTAATGCAGTCAAGCCAACCATGAGTAGTGAAAGACCATCCACCGCAAGGTGAATATTGATTCCTAAACTTTGAATCCAAGGCACATAAAACTGAGCAGCCCAAGTTGGTGTCGCACCACCAAGTTCATAGCTATATGTACCCGTTTGCCATAATACAACGGTTAATAGAAAAGTAACTAACATCCCTACCAATGCAATATAGCGTGGTAGGTGTTGATCGAGTTTATCGACCAACCAGCATGCAAAACCTGCAATGAACGGAACAAGGATCAGAGCGGGTAGAATTAAATTATTTGGAGTATCCATTTTATTTCCCCACGACCTGAATCACGACCAAAATCATCAGTAAGACAATCGTACCTACTGCCATACTTGATGCGTATTCACGTAATGAACCTGTTTGACGTGAACTTGTGAAGCGATTACCACCTCGAACAAGTGCAGGAAGAACAAGCCACAAACCATCGATTGGGTCGCGACCTAAAATTTTCGCAATAAGAAGATATGGCTTAACAAATACCAAATCATACAATTTATCAAAACCAAGTGCATTTCTACAAATATTGGCTAGACCTGCACCCAAGCATGTTTTAGCAAATGACTTTAATGCATTGTACGCAAAGACAAATAACACCACTGCAACCACAATACCTGCAACAGCAATCGCTGATGCGATATGTTCTGCACTGTGCATCCCTTGTTCAAGTGCTTCTGAAACCGCAAATTCAGGAATTTTCGCAGCATTTAAAATACTGTCTACAGGTCCTTTTAATAAAGCACCTAAACCCGTTGCAAGCACTGCAAGAATTGCCAATGGAGACCAATACGTAACACCCTTAATTTCATGATAAGGCGTATTTTCTTTTCCGAAGAAGACAACCCAAATTAAGCGGAATGTATAAATTGCAGTAATAAATGCACCAGCAACGCCAGCCCAATATAAGCAATCATATAACGCTACTGCTTGACCTTTTGCCCATACTGCACCAAGAATTGCATCTTTTGAGAAGAAACCAATCGTGATAAATGGAACTGCAGCCAATGCACCGCCACCAATTGCAAAACATGCAAATAGGAATTTGTTCTTATAGAATAAACCGCCCATTTTGAAAATATTTTGTTCGTGATGGTAAGCTAAAATCACCGCGCCTGAAGACAAGAATAATAATGCCTTAAAGAATGCGTGTGAAAGCATGTGGAAAAGACCTGCTTGGTAAGCTTCTGCACCAACAGCCATAAACATATAACCCAACTGACTCATCGTTGAGTAAGCAAGAATACGTTTGATATCTGTCTGTACGAGTGCTGCAAAACCAGCGACAAGTAATGTGACCGCACCTGTAATTGAAATAAACATCATAACTTCTGGTGCTTGTTCAATTACTGCAAACATACGGCAGCATAAATAAACACCCGCTGTAACCATTGTTGCAGCATGAATTAATGCAGATACAGGTGTTGGACCTGCCATTGCATCTGCTAACCATGTTTGTAATGGAATTTGAGCAGATTTACCAGCAGCACCCAAGAACAACATTAATGCTGTCCAAATTGCAATTGAAGAGCTTTGTGCTAATACAGTTGGTGCAGCTGCAACAACTTCAGCAATGTTCAATGTACCAAATTGTTGATAAATCAAGAACAATGCAATCAGTAAAAATACATCACCAATACGTGTCACAGTAAATGCTTTTATTGCTGCAACACCATTTGATGGCGTCTGGTAGTAATAACCAATCAGCAAATAAGAACAAAGACCTACACCTTCCCAACCTAAGAATAATAACGCTAAGTTATCACCTAAAACGAGAAGCAACATACTTGCAACGAATAGGTTAAAGTAAGAGAAGAAACGAGCAAAGTCTTCTTCACCGCGCATATACCACGATGCAAAGATGTGAATTAAGAAACCAACACCCGTAATCATTCCCATCATTAATAGAGAAAGACCATCTAAGTGCAGGCTAATTCCAGGATTTAAACCAGCAACATCAAACCATGTCCAAAGATGTTGAACAAAAGGAAGCTTGCCATTGGCAACAAAATCTAAACCTGCAATCAATGCAAATAATGCTGAAAGTCCAACTGCACCAACACCAATCACCGCAGCAAGTTTTTCAGGAAGATGTCGACGACCTGCCGCTAAAAGGATAAACCCAATGAGCGGAAATAATACTGTTAAATATAAATAATTCATCCGCGCATCTCACTAGCAGCATCTACATCCAAATGGTGGAAGCGATGATAGTACTGAAGAACGATCGCAAGACCGATACACGCCTCTGCCGCAGCAAGCGTCAGAATTAGAATAAACATGACCTGACCATCTGGTTGTGCCCAAACACTACCTGCCAATACAAACGCAAGTGCTGCTGCGTTCATCATGATTTCAAGGCTCATCAAAATAAATAATAAATTACGTCGAACCATTACACCGTAAAAACCGAGTGCAAAGAGAATGGTTGCAACGATCAAACCATGTTCTAAAGGAATGTTGCCCATTATTCTTTATCCTCTTCTGCACTTGGTTCACGTTTGCCAAGATGAAATGCTGCAACAAGAGCTGCAAGTAATAGCATCGCGGCAATTTCAACCAATAAGATATAGTGAGTAAAGAGTGCTTCACCAACTGCTTTTGGACCGACAATTTCTGTACCCATGAGGCCACCAGAAGTCGTGTAATCTGAACCGAGCATCCAAACTAAAACTAAGCCCATTAAAAAGCTCATTAATGCAGGATATGCCCAAGCAGATGAAGTCAACCATTTACTTTCTTGTTCAATAGTTTGATGACCTAAATTCAGCATCATCACCACGAACACGAATAACACCATGATTGCACCTGCATAAACAATAATTTCAAGCGCTCCAGCAAATGGTGCCCCCACAATCATGAATATGCCTGCAACAGCAAGTAATGACACAATCAAACTAAGTAAAGCATGCACTGGATTCGTATTGGTCACAACACGAATCGTAGAGACAATGGCCACTAAAGCCATTAAATAAAACGGCCACATCATGGTAATAGACTCCGTACATCAACAGGTGCACTTTCACGTTGTGCTTGACCTTTGCCTTTACCAGCCACTGCCATACCTGTTACACGGTAGAAGTTGTAGTCTGGATATTTACCAGGACCTGAGATAAGTAAGTGTTCTTTCTCATACACAAGGTCTTGACGAACGTATTCACCTAATTCGAAATCTGGTGTCATTTGAATTGCAGTCGTTGGACAAGCTTCTTCACACATTCCACAGAAAATACAACGAGAGAAGTTAATACGGAAAAATTCCGGATACCAACGCCCATCTTCATGTTCTGCTTTTTGTAAAGAAATACAACCTACTGGACATGCAACCGCACACAGGTTACAAGCAACACAACGCTCTTCACCATCTGGATCACGCGTCAACACAATACGACCACGGAAACGTGGCGGTACGATTTCTTCGGCTGGTACTTCTGGATAAAGAATAGTGTCACGTTTGCGGGTTACATGGCTAAACACCATCCATAACGAGCGAACGATTGACCCAACTCCAGCTAGAAATTTATACATTTTGTTCTCCCTGCTGTCTTAGGCCTGATTCATCAGAATTACAGCACCAGTCACAAGTAAGTTGACTAACGCCAGTGGCAAGCAAATTTTCCAACCAAAGTTCATCACTTGGTCATAACGTGGACGCATCAATGAACCACGTGCCAATACAAACATCATTACAAAGAATAATGTTTTGATAATGAACCAGAACGCTGGTGGTATGAACGAAATTTCCCAATTAAATGGTGCAAGCCATCCACCAAAAAATAACGTTACAATGAGTGCAGAAATGAGTACAACGTTGACATATTCTGCAACGAAGAACATTCCCCACTTCATTCCACCATATTCTACATGATAGCCTTCTGCTAATTCTTGTTCTGCTTCAGGTTGGTCAAATGGATGACGGTGAGTCACTGCAACACCTGCAACCACGAAAATCATGAAGCCTAAGAATTGAGGAACAACAAACCAAACATCTTTTTGTGCTTCTACAATTTCACGCATATTGAATGAGCCTGCAATTGCAACCACACCCATTAATGAAATACCCAAGAAAACTTCATACGAAATTGTTTGCGCTGCTGAACGTAAGCCACCAAGAAGTGCATATTTATTGTTTGAAGACCAACCACCAAATAAAACTGCATATACAGCAATACCCGCCATTGCCATAAAGAACAATAAACCAATGCTCATGTCTGCAACACCTAAGTGTGGCGATACAGGAATAACCATGAATGACAATACTGCAGTTGCCATTGCAACTGCTGGCGCTAAACGGAAAGTCAACTTATCGACAAACTTAGGCGTCCAGTCTTCTTTGAACATGATTTTCAGCATGTCAGCAACAATCTGGAACATCCCGCCTGGACCCACACGGTTCGGACCATAACGGTCTTGCCATAATCCCAACAAGCGACGCTCAATAAAGGACATTAATGCTGCAAATAAAACCACGACCAATAAAATAATAATCGCTTGAATGACAGCATAAGCAATCGGCCAATTCTCAGCCCAAAGCGGTGTTAAACGGATTAATTCTTGATTCATGAATTATGCTCCTACCGCAATAGAAACAGGTTCTGCAAGTGATACCGTAGGCGCTAAACCAATTGGGTAACCAATATAACCTGTAGGTAAATATTCAATGATTTGTACTGGTAACACAACTTCTGTCTCACCAGCCTTCACTGTAATAATTTGACCATCTTGTACATTTAGTCGCTCTGCATCTTGCTCACCAACTGCAAAAACTGGCACAGGAATACGCGACTCCATAGCAGGGGTTTTCACCGTAAATTCACCAGAACCAAAAATATGATGCATTGGAATTAAACGGAAGCTTTCAGGATTTACCGCAAGAGGAGTTGGTGCAACAAAACTACGAACAGGACGTTTCGCTAAACGATCAAACAGACGAATACCAGCGTCACCACCTTTCAAATGCCCACCCACTTGATCTTGGAATTTATTCCAAGCTTGTGGAGAGTTCCAACCCGCAGCCCACGCAAATGGTACAAGAGATGATGCTTCTTGTGGACCAACATAACCTTCCATAGAGAAAGTTAATGCTGAGTCAATATCGACAGGTTGCTTTGGTTCATGAATTGAAAGTGGTGCACGCATTGCTGTACGACCAGAATAACGACGTGGTTCACGCGCAATTTTCAAGCCATGTACACGATAACCTGCATCTGGAGCAACATCTTCGATTGCTTGTAATGCTGGCACATTTTTTACAACATCTTCAATGACATCATCCAGCAATGTCCAAGAAATCGCTTTACCTTTCGCACCTGTTTCAATGGCATGTAACCAACGCCAAGATTCTTTAATTGCGAATTCAGGTTTAAGGTAACTCGGATCATAAACTTGGTAGAAACGTTGAGCACGACCTTCTTGTGAAACAACAGTACCATCACCTTCAGCAAAACTTGCAGCAGAAAGAACAATATTTGCTTTCTTCACTGTTTCTGTTTCTGAATGATCAACGACAATAACATCTTGCGCTTTTGCCAATGCAGCATCAACTTGAGCTGCTGGTAAACGACGATATAGGTCATTCTCAACAACAATAACTGCATCATAATCTTGAGCAAGTGCTTGTTCTAAGCTTTGTCCGCCTAAAATTGCTAAGCCCATTGAGTTCACTTCTGGAACAGTCAAAGTAAGGCCAGCATTTCCACCTAGATTTTGTGCAACTTGCGCAGCTGCTTCAATGATTGCAGCATCTTGCAAACTCGTACCAGAAATAATTAAAGGCTTTTTCGCAGCTTTTAAAGTGTTTGCAATCGTTTCTGCAAATGCTTTTGCATCTTCTGCTAAACCAGTAATTAACTCACCTTGAACAGCAGCAGCAATTGCAAAACCTAAGCGGGCAATATCATTTGGTGAAGCAACAACTTCACCTGTCGCAACATCAGCTAAGCGTGTTTGAGTTGCAGCTAAAATATAAATTGGTGATTTTGCATCTTGTGCAATACGCTGCACAGGTTCTGCTAACCAATCTTGTGTACGACGCTCTGCTGCCATTTCTTTTGCTTTATTTTTCGCTGCTTGACGAACCGATAAAGCCATACGTGGCGCAGTTTGAGTTAAGTCTTCACCTAAAATCAATACAGCATCATAACTTTCAATTTCACGCATACCTGGATTGTAAACACCTTCGGTCTGCATAATTGAAGCTGCAAGCTCAATAAGATTTTGCTCTTTTTGAGAAATACCTGTGGTGTAGTTTTCTTGTCCAACCAGTTCGCGAAGTGCAAAGTTAGATTCAAGTGATGCACGTGGTGAACCAATTCCCAAAACTTTTTTGCCTTGGATTTTTTCAATCACAGTATCTAGCGCAACATCAACTGAAACAGTTTCTACATTCGCACCAGTACGGAATTGTGGTTGACGTGGACGATCTGCACGATTCACATAACCTGTTCCAAAACGTCCTTTATCACAAAGGAAGTATTGGTTTACATCACCATTGAAACGGTTTTCTACACGACGTAATTCACCATAACGTTCCCCTGGAGAAATATTACAACCTGAAGAACAGCCTTGGCATACGCTCGGTGCATATTGCATATCCCATTTACGGTTATAACGTGCAGAATGTGTCTTGTCTGTGAATACACCAGTTGGACATACTTCAGTTAAGTTTCCAGAAAACTCAGACTCTAAAGTTCCTGATTCTGGACGACCAAAGTAAACACGTGATGCATTGGCATACACACCAAAATCTGTACCACCAGCATAGTCTTTGTAATAACGCACACAACGGTAACACGCAATACAACGGTTCATTTCATGTGCAATGAATGAGCCTAGCTCTTGGTTGTAATGTGTACGTTTTGTAAAACGATAGCGACGACGATCATGCTGCGTCATTACCGTCATATCTTGTAAATGACAATGACCACCCTCTTCACAGACTGGGCAGTCATGTGGGTGATTCGTCATTAAAAATTCAACAACTGAAGCGCGGAAATCTTTTGCTTCTTTATCTTCAATTGAAATGTAGGTATTGTCAGATGCAGGCGTCATACATGACATCACTAAACGTCCACGGGTATCATCCGCATTCGCATATTGAGTCACAGCACATTGACGGCAAGAACCAACAGAACCTAAGGATGGATGCCAACAAAAGTACGGGATATCAATACCAAGACTCAAACACGCTTGTAGCAAGTTTTCTGAGCCGTTGACTTCATACGATTGTCCATCGACATGAATTGTAGCCATAGTCGAATTCCTTAAGCTTGTGCTACGTTGCTAGTCTGAGCAGCAGCATTTACTACTTTTGCTTCAAATTCGCCACGGAAATGTTTGAGTGCACCCATGAGTGGTTCCATTGCACCTGGAGCGTGGGCACAAAAAGTTTTACCAATCCAAAGCTTACGCGTAAGCTCTTGTAAATGATCGATATCTTCTTTCTTGCCTTCACCATTCTCAAGTGATTTAAGCGCTTTAACTGCCCAAGGTAAACCATCACGGCAAGGTGTACACCAACCGCAAGACTCACGTGCAAAGAATTCTTCAAGGTTACGCGTTGCTGAAACCATACATTGAGTTTCATCAACTACCATAAGCAAACACGTACCTAAACGTGAACCTGCTTTCATGATGCTTTCAGCATCCATAGGAATATCGATATGCTCTGCAGCCAAGAAGTCAGTTGATGCTCCACCTGGTAACCATGCTTTTAGCTTTAAGCCATCACGCATCCCACCAGCATAATCTTCAATAACTTCACGTGCAGTTGTACCAAATGGAAGCTCCCACAAACCTGGGAATTTCACCTTACCTGATGCACCGTAAATTTTAGTACCTGGATCTTTAGATTTACCAGCAGATAAGCCGATATACCACTCTGGGCCACGGAGCATAATTGCAGGTAAGTTATTATATGTTTCTACGTTATTTACAATCGTTGGACGACCCCATGCACCAGCAACTTGCGGGAATGGAGGTTTCGTTCTTGGATTTGCACGACGACCTTCTAGAGAGTTAATTAATGCGGTTTCTTCACCACAAATATAACGACCTGCACCCGTGTGTACATGTAAATCAAAGCTCCAACCTGTATCTAAAATATTTTCGCCCAAATAACCCTTGGCACGAATTTGCTCTAAAGCTTCATTTAGATATTGAGCGGCTTCAATATATTCACCACGAATGAAAATATAACCATGCGTCGCTTCTAAGGTATATCCTGCAATCAACATTCCTTCAATCAATTGATGAGGAAGTTTTTCCATCAACAAACGATCTTTAAAGGTACCTGGTTCCATTTCATCAGCATTACAAATGAGGTAACGTGGACCACCATCATTAGGTGCCATCAATGACCATTTAATGCCTGCTGGGAAACCCGCACCGCCACGACCTTTCACTGTTGCAGCTTTAATTACATCAAGAACATCTTTGGGTTGCATGCCAATTGCTTTTTTAAAGCCAGCATATCCCTCTAGCGTTTCATAGTCATCTGCACTACGAACATGTTCTTGCTTACTCAAGCGCCAAGTTAATGGATGAGTTTCTGGATTGCCTTCACCATAAATTGGTTTTGGTTCAGTATTCATACATACTTCTCCAATAACTGTTGAATTGACGTCACTTCAACTAAGCCGTGAGTGTCTTCATCAATCATTAAGGTTGGACCTTTGTCACAGTTCCCTAAACAGCAAATTGGAAGCAATGTAAAACGACCATCTGCTGTCGTTTGACCATACTGAATTCCTAATTCACGCTGAAATGCTTCTGCTAAGGTTTCTGCACCCATTAAAAAACACGCAATTGAATCGCATAATAAAATTACATGGCGTCCAACTGGTTGACGGTAAATTCGATTATAGAAAGTTGCAACACCTTCTAAATCTGCAACACTCATACTTAACATTTGAGCAATTGCATGCATTTGTGCATCATCAACCCAACCATTACGACGTTGTACATGTTTCAAAGCATCTAAACATGCAGCGCGTGGATATGGGTAATGACCAATGTGATGTTCAATTTCGTGAATTTCGTCCGCAGTCAAAATTCCTTCAACGCTCACACGCGGTTTTTTATCTGTCAAAATCATCATAATGCGTTTACCCCTTAGCGATCCACGTCAGCCATTACGACGTCAATGGTCGCTAAATAAATGATTAAGTCAGACATCAGACTGCCATTAATCACAGAAGGCATTTGCTGTAAATGCGTGAAAGTTGGTGTACGAATACGCGTACGATAACTCATGGTTGACTTATCTGAAGTCAAATAATAGTTAGACGCACCTTTTACCACTTCTGCCATTACAGATGCTTCACCAGCAGGCATAACTGGACCCCAAGATACACTTAAGAAATGCGTAATTAACGTTTCAATATCTTGTAATGTCTTGTCTTTTGGTGGTGGAACTGCCAATGGGTGATCCGCTTTATATGGACCAGATGGCATGTTATCTAAACACTGTTTAATAATTTTTAATGATTGTTCAATTTCACGGTAATGAACAATGACACGTGCATAGGCATCGCCTTCGTACTCTAATGGTACTTCAAAGTCATAGTTTTCATAACCGCTATATGGACGATATTTACGCACATCAAAATCAATACCCGTTGCACGTAAACCTGTACCTGTAACACCCCATGCCAATGCAGATTTTGCATCGTATTGAGCAACATTACGTGTACGACCTTCGAACACTGAGTTCTTTAGTGCAGCAGTATGGTATTCCTTTAAACGCTTAGGCAGCCAATCCAAAATTTCACGGATTAGATGTTGCCAGTTATTTGGAAGATCATGTGCTGTTCCACCAATACGGAACCATGCTGGGTGCATACGGTATCCCGTAATTGCCTCAATCGCATCATAGATTTTTTGACGATCAGCGAACATATAGAATACAGGCGTCATACCACCCGCATCTTGAATTGCAGTACCAATAAACAATAAATGGTTATTAATGCGGAAAAGCTCTGACATCATGACACGAATACATTGTGCACGATCTGGAACAGTTATTCCTGCAAGTTGCTCGACACCCAATACATAAGGCATATTTTGAGCACAACCACCTAAGTAATCAACACGATCAGTATATGGAATGAAAGAATGCCATGTTTGACGCTCTGCCATTTTTTCCACACCGCGGTGATGATAACCAATATCAGGCACACAATCTTTAACTTCTTCACCATCTAACTGCAAAACAACACGGAAAGCACCATGTGCAGATGGATGGTTAGGACCTAAGTTTAAGAACATGAAGTCTTCGTCAGCATTACCACGTTTTAAGCCCCAATCTTCAGGGACAAAACGTAAATGCTCTTGTTCAAAATCCTGCTTCGCTTTGTTCTGCATATACGGAGTATATTCAGTCGCACGTGCAGAATATTCTTTACGAAGTGGATGACCTTCCCAATAGGTTGGGAGCAAAATACGACGAAGCATTGGATGCCCTTCGAAGTTGATCCCGAACATGTCATACGCTTCACGTTCATACCAGTTTGCATTTGGCCAAATATTGGTTGCGGTTTGAATATTTAAATCACTTTCATTCAATGCAACTTTCACACGAATGTCAGTATTACGTTCTAACGATAATAAGTGATAAAACACTGTAAAGTCAGACGCAGGTAAACCATGGCGGTGTGTACGTAAACGTTCATCTACCGCAGATAAGTCAAACAACATCACGTAAGGACGTGATACTGTACGCAAGAACATTAAAACGTCTTGCACGCGTGCGCGTTCAACCCAGACCGTTGGAAAATCTTCACAAGTCGCTTGCACATAGAAGTTCTCACCAAATTTGGTTTTGAGCTCCTCTACAATTGCAAATGCTGGGCGTGAATCAACTGGAGTTGATTCTGGCATAGCAACGTCAGTTTCAGCCATTGGCTTGGCTTCCTATTTAATACAAATTCAGTCAACTTAAACGACAATTACACCCATATCGGGTGCATCAATTTTTTAGTCGGTTAAATTATTTAATCTCATCCATAGAACGCAAGTTCTTCACAGCAATTCGCTGCTCTTTCTTACGATCACGTTCTGGCATCATCTTTGGCTTATATACAGGCTTAAGATCATCACCAATTACCGCTGAAAGTGGGCGGCGTTCTAATTGAATTTGGTCTTGTAATAACATTAATGCTTGAATTAATGCTTCTGGGCGTGGTGGACAACCTGGAACATATACGTCAACAGGAATGATTTTATCCACACCTTGTACAACCGAATAAATATCGTACATACCACCAGAGTTTGCACATGCACCCATGGAAATAACCCATTTAGGTTCTAGCATTTGCTCATACAAACGTTGAATGACTGGTGCCATTTTCATAAAACAAGTACCAGCAACAATCATCAAGTCAGCCTGACGTGGTGAAGCACGAATAACCTCAGCACCAAAACGTGATAAATCATGCACGCCTGTAAGTGTTGTCGCGTACTCAACGTAGCAACAAGATGTACCAAAGTTAAACGGCCAAACTGAGTTTTTACGTCCCCAGTTTACTGCTGTATGTGCTAAATCCTCTAAACGAGTCATAAACACATTCTTATTCACTTCTTCATCAAGCGGATCTATAACGATTTGACGCTCTTGAAGTGGATATTGATCAGCATCCGGATTCGCACGGGTTAATGTATATTTCATCCCGAGTTACCCCTTATCAGATGGTGCAGTCGTAGAATTTTTCACACGACCAGATGATTGAGCTGGGATTTGACCAGTAGGGTCGATCACCAATTCTTCAATCGAGTTAAAACGCGTAATTTCGGCAATATCCATATTTGGAGAACCGATTTTAGTTTTAATACCTGCCGCTTTACGCTTATCAGATGGAGACCAATTTAATCCTCCAGTCGATAATTCATAAATCAAACCAATCAATAAAACTAAAATAAATACTGCCGCTGTAGTAAATCCGACCCAACCTACTTCACGTACAGATGTTGACCATGCATATAAATACAATGCCTCTAAGTCAAACACCACAAAGAAAATTGCGACTAAATAAAATTTTGCAGAGAAGCGAATACGTGCTCCACCTGCACCCACTACACCGGACTCAAACTGCTCTTGCTTAGCACGACCCCATGACTTACCCCCAAGGAGTAACGGGACTGTGAGCATAAAGACGCATAAAAATGTAACGCCGATCACGAAGGCAATAATTGCCCATTCGTATGGAGTAATAGCACTCATGCGGGGATAACTCCTGGCAGGCCTATTTATTAACAAAGAATGTATGTATTGGCCTTCAAATACACCAAACACAAAATTAATCCCGCCAATTGTACCTGATTTCTGTTTTCACTTGCTAGTTTATAAGTCTTAGTCTTTCGGATGATTTTTTCAGCAATTTTATAAAAACTTGAGTTTTCGTCTCTCTATTTACCTTAAAATCGCTTTATTGAATTAAGAAGCAAATTACGATTACTTTTTTCTAATAACGCAATAGAATAAAATTCAATTTAAATATCATATTGTTACTTTTTATATGAATTTAATAGTGAAATAAACCTCAAAAAACATATTCGTATTCTTCATCTCAATATTTTTGTAAAATATTGTTTTAGTTAATTTTTACATCATTAATAAAAATAACATATTTATTTTTATTATATTTCTATGGTATTCCTATATAACACTCAATATAAATACGGGTTTCTTACATGAGTTTAGATTATACACACAAACCAAATTACTTTTTATATGCCCAATTAATTATTCGCCATATTGAGACTTACATTGAAAAACACCCAGATGTAGAAAATGCAATCTTTGATATGCGTGATATTTATGATCTTTTTCGCCAAGACAAGGCATCCATTACGACAAATCTTGATGGCATTTTAAATATTGCAGATGGATATACCGTTGAAACAATTGATGGTGACAAAAAATTAATTAGCAAATATGCAATTGATATTGAAAATAATGCGTTACTCATTGATTTTGATCCAGAAGCACTACAAAGCTTAAAAGATGGAAAATCAATCACTCCACCAGACGCAAGCACGATGGATTATTAAATGATTAGAAAAAGCATGTTCATACATGCTTTTTCTTTTTACTGTTTTCGATGTAATAAAAATAAAGCAATATTTTCTAATGCAACTGCTTTACCATCAAAAAAACTTAAGGCATTAAATGCTTCATCATGTAATTCTTTAACATATTGAATCGCATCATCTAAACCCATTAAAGCAGGATAAGTCGACTTTTCTACTAATTCATCTTTTCCAGCAGTTTTACCTAACTCTTCTGTACTAGCCGTTACATCCAAAATATCGTCTTGCACTTGAAATGCTAAACCAATGGCTTGAGCAAACTCTCTTAATTTTGGAATTGCAGGATTAACCCCTTCAAATACAGCAACTGCTGACATCATAATCGCTGCAGAAATCAAGGCTCCTGTTTTATTTTTATGAATTTTCTCTAAAGTAATCTGGTCTATGCACTTCCCTTCAGACTGAAGGTCTAACATTTGCCCACAAACCATCTTAGATGAAGCAGTCGCTAAAATTTGCATTTGCTTAACCACAATGGCTTGGTCGACAGCACCTGCTTGATCAAATAAGCGACTAGCAAGCACTTCAAAAGCCATTGATTGTAAAATATCTCCAGCCAACAATGCAGCTCTTTCACCAAAAGCAACATGACATGTTGGTTGTCCTCTACGTAATAAATCATTATCCATACAGGGTAAGTCATCATGAACCAATGAATAGCAATGAATAAGCTCAATTGCGACAGCAGCACGACGTACAGCAGCAAAATTGAGATTCGATTGTATTTCCGCAGTCGCATAACACAATGCTGGGCGTATACGCTTTCCTCCCAGCATAACTGCATGATGTACAGCCCCTTTTAATGGTTCAGGAAGAGAAAATGCATCTAAAGTCGTGAGTAAATCCTGTTGAATACGATTTTGTGCAGTAATAAGTTCATCTGTTTGCATATGAGTTAATGATGACACATTGGCCTCAATGGACGTTGCTATAGTTCAATAAAGTTAACTTTTCAAGCTAACACATCTGCGCACATTGTACCTTTTATTTTTTTGGGTTTCATTCTTATCAGCACTATTCAATTCAACCTAATCAAATATAATGCTTTTATACATTGATAAAAGCATGTTCTGATACGATCTCTACCACGTTTAAATGACTTTACTTTCGTCTAACATCTCAATTAAAAGTAAAAGCATTAACTAAATTCACCTTTAACCATTCATTCTATCTTTTATATTCAGCTCTAAAGTACAAATGGAATCCGTATCCACCCCTCCATTAAAATCCGAGCGCTGCGACTCATCAGTGCTTTTTTAACTTTCCATTGTTGATCTTCAAGTTCAGCATAAGCCCCCACTCTTAACGTGCCAGATGGATGTCCAAAATTCACGGTATCTTTTCGCCCACCACCTGCCACTAAATTGACCAACGTTCCTGGTATAGCCGCAGCTGTACCTATTGCTACTGCAGCAGTCCCCATCATTGCATGGTGGAGTTTCCCCATAGATAAAGCACGAACCAATAGATCTATCTCATGCATTGAAACCTGTTTACCACTGGAAGAGGTATAACTTTTTGGAGAAGAAACAAATGCAATTTTAGGTGTATGCTGACGATGCTTAATTTCAGATACATCTTGGATTAACCCCATTTTTTTTGCACCATATGCACGAATTAGTTCCATTCGTGCTAAAGCAACAGCATCATTATTCATCTCATCTTGCAATTCTGTCCCTAAATATCCTAATTCTTCTGCCTTTAAAAAAATAGTTGGAATACCTGCATTAATAAACGTTGCCTGAAATGAACCTATATCAGGTACATCTAATATATCAAGCACATTGCCTGTAGGAAACATCTTACCCGTATCATCAGCAGGGTCTAAAAATTCGAGCGGAATTTCTGCTGCTGGGAATGTCACACCATCTAATTCAAAATCACCCGTTTCTTGTATTTGTCCATTCACAATAGGAATATGCGCAATGATGGTTTTTTCAATATTTTTTTGCCATATATGTACAGTACAATAGCCATTTTCAGGAATCTTAATCGGATCAATAAGCCCCTGATGAATTGCAAATGCACCAACAGCAGCGGTTAAATTCCCGCAATTTCCACTCCAGTCAACAAAAGGCTGATCAATAGACACTTGACCAAATAAATAATCGATATCATGATTTTCTTTTGAGCTCTTAGAAACAATCACCGTTTTACTTGTACTTGATGTTGCCCCACCCATACCATCAATTTGTTTAGCATAAGGATCTGGACTACCTATTGCTCTTAATAAAATTTGATCACGAATTACACCTGGTTGCTGTGCAGCTTCAGGTAGATCATCTAATTTAAAAAATAAACCCTTACTTGTACCACCGCGCATATAAGTTGCCGCAATTTTTATTTGTGGAGCAAAAAAACTCATGGGTAAATCCTATTTTAAAGAGGTATTTTGATGACTTACGTTCTATTTTTAGCATACTGCTTTTTTTTACAGATTACTCAACGACTTGACTTAAGTATAAAAAAGAAGCTTTCTAATATTTTATTTTACGGCATTTTTACTAAGACCCAACCTTATTAAAAACTCACAACCAACTGATAAATATAAATTTAATAAAAGAAATAAACTTCAAACTGCTTTATAAATTTCATAAATTAATTTCATTTTTAACGGACTACTAGGCTATTACAAATCAATCTATTACAATCTCAATACATATTCATCGTCGGGCTGAAAAATTTGAATAAAAATACTGAACTTCAGCGTGGCTTAAAGAATCGTCATATCCAATTAATTGCCATGGGTGGTGCAATTGGTACAGGCTTATTTTTAGGTTCCGCTCATGTCATACAATCAGCAGGTCCTTCTATTATTTTAGGATATGCGATTGGTGGCTTTATTGTTTTTTTAATTATGCGTCAATTAGGTGAAATGATTGTACATGAACCCGTTGCTGGATCATTTAGTCATTTTGCTTATAAATATTGGGGAAAATTCCCAGGCTTTTTAACTGGCTGGAATTATTGGATCCTTTATATTTTAGTAGCCATGACCGAACTGACTGCTGTCGCTAAATATATTAACTGGTGGTGGCCACATATTCCTGCATGGTCTTCTGTGCTTTTCTTCTTTATTATCATTACAATTCTCAATCTTGGAAATGTAAAAATATACGGAGAGTCTGAGTTTTGGCTTTCTATCATCAAAGTGATTGCTGTAGTTTCTATGATTCTTTTCGGTTTGTATTTAATATTTACAGCCGATACCAATTCAACAGCTTCTTTTAGCAACCTTTGGAGTCATGGAGGATTCTTCCCCAATGGCTTTGATGGTCTATTTTACATGTTAGCCTTTTTGATGTTTGCTTTTGGTGGTATTGAACTGATTGGTATGGCTGCTGCTGAAGCAGAAAATCCTAAAAAGACCATTCCAAAAGCAATCAATCAAGTTGTATTTAGAATCCTCTTGTTCTATGTCGGTTCACTTGCTGTTCTATTGTCACTTGTACCTTGGAACCAGCTAGAATTGGGCGGCTTAGATAAAAGTCCATTCGTCATGATCTTTAGCCAATTAGGTATTAATTGGGCAGCTCACTTACTTAACTTTATTATTCTAACTGCTGCACTCTCTGTTTATAACAGTGGAATGTATGCCAATAGTCGAATGCTGTATAGTTTAGCCAAACAAGGAAATGCACCCAAAATCTTTGCAAAAACAAATAAGCAAGGGGTACCTATTCAGGCTGTTTTAATGTCTGCTTTACTGATTTTTGGTTGTGTTCTTCTTAACTATTTTGTGCCTGAAGAAGCTTTAAGTCATTTAATTTACATTGTAGTTGGTGCTTTAGTTTTAAACTGGGCAATGATTACATTGACTCATTTACAATTTAGACGTGCAAAACAAACATTAAAATTTGAAACCTCTTATCCTGCGCTATGGGCACCATTAAGTAATTATTTGGTTTTGGCTTTTATTGCTGTAGTTCTCTTCATTATGTGGACACAGGGCTTCCAAGAATCTGTCATCATGATTCCAATTTGGATTACCTTAATGTTGATTCTATTTGATCGTCTAAATCCAAAAGATTTAAGTGATCTGAAGCCTAAAGACGATTAATTTCATTAAAAAAGTTATTACTTCGGTAATAACTTTTTATTTTTATGCTAAGTTAACTCACATGCGCTTTTAGCTTAACTGGATAGAGCAGTTGCCTCCTAAGCGACCGACGTGGGTTCGAGTCCCGCAGAGCGCACCAATTTAGAATTAAACATCGTATAACATAGTATATCGACTACCCTCTAAGCATTGAAAAATAAACGCATTTGTAATTTAATAGTCTAAGATAGTTTAAGTTAATCCAGTGTTTATGACGGTATTTATAACGGTATCGTCAGGATACCGCTAAAAGTGATACCGCTAAAATGGCTAGAACCGTTGTACCTCTTAATGATACAAAGATAAAAAAGGCTAAATCCCAAGGCTCTAACATTAAGTTGTCAGACGGTGGGGGTTTGTATTTACTCATTGATAAAAACAATAATAAATTTTGGCGTTTTGACTATTATCGCCCCTACTCAAAAAAACGAAATACTATTAGTTTTGGTATTTATCCTGAAGTCTCACTTGCTGATGCGAGATCGAGGCGAGAAGATGCTAGATCTCTTTTAGCTCAAAATATCGATCCTCAAGAAGAAAAAAAACGCATAACTTTGGAACATGGTGATGCGCTAAAAAATACTTTTAAATTTGTTGCAAGTGAATGGCTGTCTAAGCAGAGTCTAGCCGAATCCACAATTAAGAAATCCAAAAGCTTATTTGATGTGATTTTTGAAAGTATTGGAAAAAAACCCATTAACAAAATTACACCTGTAGATGTTTTAAATATTTGTCGCATTTATGAAAGACAAGGAAAGTTTGAGACCGCAAAAAAAGTAAAGGTTAAATGTGGTCAGGTTTTAAGATATGGGGTTGCTACTGGATTGTGTGAAAGAGATGTAACTCAAGATTTAAGAGGTGCATTGACTACACCAGTTGTTGAGCATATGTCTGCAATTACAGACCCAAAAGAATTTGCACTTCTTTTAGCAGATATAGATCACTATGACGGTACATATATAACAAAAATTGCATTACAGCTTGCTCCTTTAGTTTTTGTTAGACCAGGAGAACTTCGACATGCAAAATGGTCAGATATCGATTTTGATGAAAAAATATGGGCCTACACCCCACCTAAGACAAAAAGTAAAACTGGGGTTGAATTAATTGTCCCGCTATCTACCCAAGTATTGATTTTATTTGAGAAAATTTACCCTGTAACAAGTAATCAAAGTGATTTTGTTTTTCCTGCAATGACATCAAGCTTAAAACCAATGTCTGAAAATACAATCAATCAAGCATTAAGGCGACTTGGTTATGAGAAGGAAAAAGTATCTGGACATGGTTTTAGGGCATCAGCACGAACTATGCTTGAAGAAGTTTTGCAGTTCCCTGTCGAGATTATTGAAATGCAATTAGGGCATCAAGTTAGAGACATGCATGGTCGGGCATATAACCGCACGAAGCACTTAAAAAAGCGAAGAGAAATGATGCAAGCATGGGCTAATTATTGTGACGAGTTAAAAAGCACGGTAAATTAAAAATAATGGGGTTTTGCAGATTATGAATGAAGAAGAAATCTCAATTAAAAAGAAAGTGTCTCAAGTAATTACTACAGCTATTGGTTGGATTTTATTATTAATTATTTCTGCCACATTATATTTTAAAAGCATTGGTAATTCAGGACCTTTGGTGGCAGCGTTGTCATTAGTTGGTAATTATGCAGGGGCTATAGCAACCTTAGCTGCTGCGTATATTGCATCTTTACTATTTAATGATTGGAGGAAAATGCATAGAGCTAATTACATATCCGCAACGTGTGAACGACTTAAAAACTCAATTTTAAGTATTGATAGCGAGATATATGATTTAAAAATAATATTGGATAGCACTGATTCTTTAAAGGGTGGATTGAGTATCGCATTAGTAAAGCCTGAACATTTGGATGAAATACGCAATATGATTCCCAGTATTAAAAGTTCTTGCAGGAAAATCACTCATGATATTCAGCACCTTGAATCGGATCTTCTATCACTTAAATACATATCCATGGAGGCATTTTTAAAAATCAATCCAATTTATACTGAACTTAACAAAGGTGTTGATAGTAAGTATAAAGAGATTTTAGTTAACCGAGGCACCTACGATCAATTCCAAATTCTAAGCAGATCTAAGTCTTTTATTTCGGTATCACATGAAGGAATTAGAAGTCTTCAAGATATAACACTTAAAGAGATTGATAAGCTAAACTCCCCCAATTAGGAAATCTCGATTAACGATTTTCTGATTTCACAAAGATTTAATATTAACAATAAATTAATTCAATTTGCAGCTGCTCATGTATTTCACGCAAGCAGCCTAATTTTTCTTTCAATTTTCAGGCCATGCTTCACTCAATCGATGTGCATCAGCTGCGTGTTTGTCAGCTTGTTCTGCCACGTATTGATATTGTCCGATGCACTCTTTGAGTACGTCACTATTGGTAGTGGTGTACTCAATAATGGTTTCTTTGGAAGCTGTAGACATACGACTTGTGGCTTTATCGATTTGCTTTGACATGCCATTAATAGCGGACTTAGCATGATTAACATCAATAATGATTTCTTGCATTTTCGCATTGTGATTTCTCTCTGCTTCTAAAAGTTTATCTGACCATTGTTTTTCTTTAGTTCTTGCTTCAGCTTTAGCTTGTTCGGTTAAGGCTTTAGTTTCGGCAACTTCTGTTTTGTATTGAGCATTCAGCAATGAGTAATTCGTCTTTAGACTTTGTACTCGCCAAGTCTGTGTACCACTGAAAATTGAAAGAATTAAAATTATGGCCAACAAAACTAAAATGATGATTTGGTAAAACTTATCTATAAATTGCTGAAGAGCTATTTTCATTTTAAAAATAACTCCTTCTCTTTAACACGACGATTCACTAATCCTTGTAATCGCTTGCCACCAGCATTGACCCATGCATCAAATTGATTCGCTGCACCTTGATAGTCACCAGTATTCAGTTTTTTAAGTAAGGTCGATTTCTCAAAAGCTCCCGATCCAATGTTATAAGTCAGTGAAACAAGCGCATCGAATTGGTTTTGATTGAGTGATACAGTGACAGCTTCATTTACAGCGTGTTCAAATTTCTTTAAATCATTCTGCATGAACTGTTTGGCTTGAGCTTCTGTACAAGTGTCACCTTTTTTAACTTTCTGGCCGTTCGGATAAATCGTGGTACCGAAACCGATGGTCCAAACACCTACACCATCGTCATAGGCTGTTAATCGCTTCCCTTCAAAACCACAGATAAGATTAATCCCGAAATCACTCACAGCCATTTGATCTTTAATACCGAGCATGTCATTTACAGCTTGCTGGTCAAAGGAAATTAATTTGTCCGTGGCATTGACCTGTTTTTGTGTGAGCTTGCCACCTGACATTTTACGAAGCTGATCGAATATATTTTGCATGATCATTCCCCTTGAATATCTTTTCTGGCTTTTTTAACTTCTTTAATGACTTCCACAATGGTTTTACCTTCCTGCCGATCAATAAAGTTAAATGTCCACCGCACAATTGCCCAACCTGGTAAACCGCAGACGAAAAAAAAGCCCCCAAGTGCGATCATTCCCCAAATATCAGTGACCCACTCATGCAACCCCCAACGAACAATGATGAATGCTCCACCACCTAGACTCGAAACGATGGTACAAATCAAACCTACCGCCCACTCTTGAGGTGAACGTGGAAATCTCATCATAATGACAACTGTTGCCACAAGTGCGATAGCAAGTGTGACTGCAAGCGCTGCGCCATAAAATTTTAAGAAGGCAGTAAGACTACCTGTAGAGACTGGTTCCATATTTTTCCTAATTTTTGGTAATAAAAAACCCCGATCTATGTCGGGGTATGAGGCTTGATGTGCATTAAGCTGTGATTTCATATTTATTCATAAAATATCTTTCAAGATCATTTAAATACTGCTTATTTTCGTCTAATGTTAAATCAATATTTAAGCCGCCCCACGCACCAAAGTCTGCATGCGCATTTCTCATCCAATCCCACTCTCCTTTCTTATAGCCTGCGATAAATGGGGTTTTGAGTGTAGAACTAAATGCGACTTCTTTTCCACTGAGTCGAATTGTTGTTCCGCGTTTCGTTGAAAAACTAAATATTGCAAGTTGTGGAGTTGGCTTATTTGCCATCGCATCGCCAACAGGTGCTTCATAGTAAAGAATACTACTCACTCCATTGATTGCATGCGGCTTTACACCGAGTGTACGGGTCGAAGCTGAAAGTATTAGATGTGGAGATGGTTCAGTCGTATCATTGATCGCACGAATCAATCTAAATTCATTTGTTGATACTGCTGGCTTCATCACAACAAAAAATGTCCAAGCATCAGGATTAATATCGTAATCACCATCAGTTACAACATACGTTGCACCGCTAATTCTTTTACTTAACCCACGCTGACCATTGTGAAACACTACAGGTGTATAGGTTGCACTTCGTAATCTAGAGTTAATGCCATTCGCCCGATTTAATATATCCATTGATTTGTCTGTGTAGAAATCAGCATCAAAAAATGCTTTGAACTCTGGAATATGGGCTAAGGCTTTCCCTGCTTCGCTAATTTCATACTTGCCTAAACTTGTAGTACCGACATTGACATTTGATAGTTTTTGAATCGTGATCATTTTTTATTTCCTGAATGGTTAAAAAGTTAATTCATATTTGTAAACTGCTGCGAGTGTTTTTCTCACAACATCTAATCCGTATTGACGCAATTTGTAGCGGTTAAATCCTGCCGTTTCGACAGGTGTTTCAAGCAAATAACCGCGCTTGTTGTAAAGCTCAATCCAATCTCGTGAGAGTGTGCCTGTATAATTGAGACCAACACGCATTAGTTTTTGATCTGAAAAAAGCTTGTATCGACGCATATCGCTATTAATTTCAATCGCTACATTTCTAATCACTTTCACAGTGTCTTGTCTTGATGCACCTAACCATCCAACCCCATTACCTGTGATATTCGGCCAGAAATTGTGAAAATCAACAAAGCATGTCGCATCTGGAAAAGTTACAGGCAAAGCTGATGCGATTTGTGCTTCCTTTTCTGATAGTGGCCCTGAACCTTGTTCACCAGGAAAAGCTCCCCACTTATACTCACCATTGCGATTTAAATTGACTTGATTGTGATTAAATCTTGTATGCGCATTTGTACCCGTCGGATTAATCACAGGTACAACTGTAATACGAGCGTTACTTAACAGACTTGCTTCCTGAATATCTTCTTTTCTTTCAAGAATTTCTTTTAAGAAAATATACATTTGGAGCATTGCATCTTTTTCATTACCATGAACACCAGTAGTAATAACAATGTGTTTAGGCTTAATCATTTCCTTAAGATCAAATGGAAGTTCTGAATCCATACCCATCTCGAACGGAATTGGCTTATACGTATATGCTTTAATAATATTCCCTAAAGCGTCGCTTCCTATCTCTTGTGATGACATTGATGCATACGTATTAACTAGCGCATCGTAAAGCGTATATAGACTAGCTGTATTTCCAATAAGTGTGCGTATAGGCAGGTTATACAAATCATCGGTGTAATCCTGCATTCGCTTAATAACACCAAAATCTGAATACAAATCTTTTGTGGTATTGAGTGGTTCTGGGTTTAATGCATTATTTTGAAGTTTTGAAAAGTCGATATCTTGTTGATCATCGTCATCACTTTTTTTATTTTCTCCAATAAGCAAATTAAACTGACTATCAACAACTGAAAAAGAAGGTTGATTTTGATCTCTAAAAAAATCTTTTAAAAATTGTTCATCTTCTTCATTTGCAAAAATGATATTTAGATGATGATCGACAATTAAAAAACTACTCAACTTTTCTTCTGAATGGAAATCCGACTTGAAGTTCTGCTGTAAAAAACCATCATCATCAAATGCAATTAAAATATTGCCTTCTGAATCTGTTTGTCGAAACGTCTTAGTCTCTTTCGATTTTTCTTGTGAATAAAAATCTACAGCTTGGATTTCATTAATTTTCTCTGTCGTTGTCGCTGATATATTTGTGATGGTTTCATTCGTTTTAGCAATCTCAGCATCAGAATGAGCAATAGCTAAATCCTTATCACTTGCCCCTGTATCATTCCACTTAGCACCATCCCATAACCAAACCTTCTTGGTTTCCATATCCTGTGCAAGACTGCCTTCAATACTTGGTTTGTATTTTTCAAGTGCAGCCTTATTAGCGAATCCACGCTTTAGACCATTATCCAGTAATGTTTGCTCAACACCAGGAGCGGTTAAATATTCAATCCCACGTCTTGTCTTTACTTTTTTCTTGCCATTGCCACTGACAAAATCATCAAGAGAATCTGCATCTTTATCAGCATTCTCAAGCTTCTCCATCGTAATAATCGCCATGCTTTTCCCCAGGCATAAAAAAGCACTCTTTCGAGTGCCTGATAAGGTTTAAATTTTAGATAAATGAATGATCTTTTTCGTAATAACGTGCATCGTAATTAATACAGGTCAGGTTATTTGTCAGCTCATCATTCGGGCTTAATTCAGTCAGTAGAAATGCTTGTTTTTTTGCATCTTGTTCCTCAACAATCAAATAAGTAGTCGTGATGTATCGATCCTCATCAACTACCAGTTGCTTCAATGGTGCACGACTTAAAATAACCTCATTTGAATTATTTCCCATCACACAGCTAATCATATCGACTGTGGCATTTTCCATCTGTAAGCATATGAAATATGCGGTCTTTGGTTTTAATTCAACATTTTGAGAGAGTGTTAGAGTCAAACCGTTTACTTCTTCAACTTGTCCATCTTGAGTTCTCAGCTTTCTATTATCAGCCACTAAAATACGATCATTTCTGATCAATAAATTAGATTCATCCAAAGCGATAAACTCACAACTGACATTTTGATACTGCAGTTTATTCCATTCTCGCCATGCCCTTGTTTTAGCAACAGCATGATTACGAATTCCTGATGTTGTAATCTTCATCGGATTACGTGCTGAGCCATCTTCGGGAATGGAATAAGTGGTGCGTATGTCATCATCAGGTGAGGTATATTCAATTTCTACACCGTCATAGTCTTTATTGATGCCGATATTAATCGTCCGTTTCTCACTACCCGGTACCTTATTGCGGTGATTAAACAACAAGACAGAATGATCTTGTGGCCCTTCAAACTTCCAACGAAGTTTATTGCCATAACGGTGTGTTTCACAAAAACATGCCGAAGCAATCATGCCTGCCTGTTCTTCAAAACTCAGATTGTCATCATCAAAGGTGTAATTAAATTCTGTTGCAGCATCCGACCCAAAATAGTTTTTAACCTTTTGAATTTCAGCTTTGATCTGAACAATATCAAGCTCAGACGCAGAACGCCGACCAATGTATTGATCTAATGCCATGTTAATTAGGGCTTGTCCTGCATCACGTGTTGCAACATACGCCCCTGTTCCATCCACACGAAGTCTACGTGTGACCAAGCAATTCAACTTTCGATCTTTGACGGACAAAGCACCATCCGTTGCCGTGGTTTTTAATCGAACTACAGTAACATCGGGATAATTACGCTTCTGTGAAGCATAGGTGGCATATACACTCTTAATCTTCACTTCTGTAACAGGTTGGTTATTTTCCTTGGCATAGGTCTTAGCAAGACGAAATCGAAAGCTTCCTTTATCTGGTAAGGTGTAACGATAAGTGCGACCAAAACTTGATTTGGTTTGAGCCCATATGCTCCAGTCATGATTAATGATTGGCCCATAAGGTCTTTTATTCTCATCTAGCATTTGAATTTGTACTGTGACGGTACAACCTGCTTGACGCTCACCACCTGAATCTGTTGTTGCATACATGCCTTGTGGCGCATAAACATTAAAAACTGCTTGTGTTGCTTGCTCAAATTCAAGGTTAAACCACCCCACCCACTTGTTGGCCACAATCTCAAGTTCAACATTGGTTGACTTACCTTGAGTGCTACCATTAAACATGTTTGGTAATTTCAACCATTCCGTATTGACGGTACTGGCATTCGCTAAAGTAATCTGTGTTGTACTAATAGCACTGATTGAATAGATCCCATCTAAAGTCATTGAATCTGCATTCAAATTCAGGGTAATCCCTGCATTGACTGTTTGATCCTCTACAACATCATTCCAATTAAAGTTCACTTGCTTAGCATTCACCAGTTGGATCGTATAGGTGTAAATATCTTGGCTCAATGTGCGTGTGACCCGACTTACTTCATACTGTCCAGAGACATCACGAAATAAACGATCTTTCACAACTGTTGTTGATTCTCCTGTTTCGGGATCAACCGTGGTTTCTTCAACGATATATTCAAATGAGGCACCATTGAGTAGTAATCCTTTATATCCTGCAAAGGCTTCAATATCTAACTGGCTTTGAACAATCACTTGAAAGCTCGGTGTTAATACTGCGGTACCTGATAAAACTGCATCATTAATCCCAAAGCCTGCGCCTGTAATCGCGATACCATCACCCACCTTAAACGACTGAGAGAAATCGATATTTGCTGTATTTCGAATCACACCACCTGTCATGAAATAGAGGGCCTTCGATTCAAGACTTAAATCATTTGGCTTGACCAAAGACTGTCCATTAATGGCATCTGATTTTCTGACAGCGCGAGGTGCTGAAGTAAATGCGTTACCTGTTCGATAAATTGTTTCATTGCCTGTAATGGATTTATTTGGATCATAGATACTGACCGATGTGCCTTCAATCCCTTCAATGGCTGTATCACCATCTTTACAGTTGTGGATTTGATAATAGCCACGACCAATGACCATTAAACACTCTTCAATTTCAATCCCATTTTCATAATAAGTATAGATTTCAGCAATTAAGTCAGGGAAAGACAACACCGTTCCAAAGATATCTGCTATACGACTTCTTACACGTGCTTTATTAGTCCGACTTGCTAACTCATTATTCGATGAACCCATGCTTGAATTGGCATTCGGCTTTGGCATCGTGGCAATCATATAAACACTATATGCTGCCATGACTGCGGTAACCACCCAAAATACCACTTGCAACCAAGTCGGATGAACCACCACCCAAATCACACCCTCTAGCTGATTTAACCGCTCAACATCTTCTTTAGTCCTTGGGGTAACATCATTGTCTTGCGTTGGATTTTCACCATGGTGTATGCGAATGCCAGGTGTAAATTCTTCAAAACTCCATGCGATATAAGCATGCACATTATCAACATAAGCTTCAATCTGAGTCTCTTTACCCTTGAATTGCTCTATGATGATGACTTTTTTCATGTGTAAAATCTCACTTCCCTAAAGTGCATCGCCACCACTTCAAGCGGTACGAATTGCACACCTCTTGAGGTTAAATGCAAAAGTTTGTTGCAATAAAAAAGCCCCACATGTGTAGGGCTTGTATCGCTATTTTTAAAATAGACAATGCACGGCGAAATAGGTTCTTCTAATCGTTTAAATCGACCTTTACCGCTTAACACTTTATAAATTCGCTTACTTAAATCCTTGCCTGTAATCTGTTTCCATGCTTCACACGCAAATTCATTACAGGTGTAATCTCTGGACCATGTACGATCTAATAAATTATCGATACTCATTTACTACCTATTTCACATAAAAGTTACAATAGAGAATCATTAAGTATAGATTTCATAGAATACTTTACAATTCACGTTAAATTATCTGCTATTCGTTTACAAAAACTGGGAATATCATGAAAATCTAGTCTTAATTCACCTTGTTTCTTAAGACACACCTCGTTACGAGTCTCCACAACAACGAGGTTTTTTTATGCCTAAATCCCCCTAAGTAACGGATAATCTTCAAAGGTAAACAGCCGACCAGTTTTAATAGCGTTTAATTCAGGTGCTTGTGCTTCAAACGTCACCAATCCAGTGCTATCCCCTGAAATCGTTGCGATTTCTAAGGTTTGTATTTCGTTCATAGGTGCGGATAAATCATCATCTCGATACATCTTAAATACCAGTTTAGGTTTCACACGCGAACTGGTCGATAGAAGAATATTATCAATGGCATCCGAGAATTCATCTTCCATATCTGCCAAGGTGATTGATAAACGCTGTTCTAAATCATTGGTAACATTGGCACGTTTAATTGACATTGGTTGATATTGATAAACATCTTTACCAATTTTTACCCCATCCTCATCATTTCGAACATACCGAAAGGTTTTAGTGAAACTTGGATGAGATATTTCGATGCATTCAAGCTGAACCACGCCACCTGAGCTGTTTAAAAAGAATGAGGTGTAATCCATTAGAGTTTTCCTACAGCGTTCGGCAAACTTTCATTAACCAGTGTTTCCAGTGGGTTTGTAAGATCGTTTAGATCCACACCTTCGCTACCTGCATTAACAATTGAATTATCTAAACTTGGATCAATATTTAACGGCTTCACACGAAATTCAGCAGTAACGGTATAAACCCCTGCTTCTTTACTGGTGAGCCTTGGACTACCTGAAAAATAACACTGATAATCTTCAACAACAGGACTATCGATACACAGCTTTGCCAAGAACCGCTGACTTGGGTTTCTAACCCATACTCGATAAAAAGCCATTAAATATTGATAGCCTTCTTCTTGAACCACCCACTGCACGGATGCGGTGTGATAACTACCTTTCAATGCACGGCGATATCTTGGCGCACCACCATCTAACTCTTGTGAAATAACACCATCACCCAATTGGGCTGAATAGCCCGACTGGGTGGAGCAATAAAGTAATTTATGCATAACTTGCACCCATTAAAAAAACCACCCGAAGGTGGTTTATATTTATCCGAGTCTCTTTCGAGTATCGAAGTTTCGAGACACTTGCTTGGATTCAAAAGAACCTGCCTGACCTAGATTTCCCCAAGACTCTTTAAGCATCTGCTTAACCTGTGGAATCGTGACATACAAATTACCATCGGCTCCTCGTTCTGCAGTAGTACCTTCAGGTGCATTATTGATGATCACTTTTAATGCAAAACTTTCATCTCCTGATCTACTTACCGCATCAGCAACACCAGAACCCACACGGCGTGTATCCTTAGTTGAGACTAAACCACCATCTGAATAGCCCGATGGTCTAGATGTCCGCATGGCTTCGACAACACTCACACCACCCCAACGTTTGATATCGTCCTGCGACCAGACAACCTCACCTCTATGCACGATACCAGCAGGATCAAACTTGCCGCCTACACCAGTAAACCCTCCATTAAAATAGCCTTCCTTACGACCAGAAACCGTCATAGTGACTGCTTTAATGTTAGATAAAATACTGGCTGTTTCAGCAGCAACAATTGCAACTGCACCAAGATTTGTTGGGAACGGCAACGACATGGCATTTGCGATACCTTGCTGGATCGCTAACATAGATTGAGCGATTGCAAAGCCTTTTTGTACAGCAAACATCGCTTTATAGGCAGCCGATTGCTCACCAAAAATTGTGGCCATACTGTCTGTAACCGATCCAGCAATACGTTCACCATAATTTAATTGAAGCTGAAGCTTAGCTTTTTGATAATCCTCCTCAATTTGAAGAAGATCTCTTTTAGCCTGTTCCTCAGTGATTAAATTGTACTTAATGCTCTCTTCAATAGTTTTTTGGGCATCTTCTTTTGCAAAGTCCAATTGAAGAAACTCACTCGATCCATCTTGTTGAGCTTTCATACTTCGATATTCATTATGAACATTTCTACGCTTAGTCTCATAGTCGTTATCTTCAGCACGATATGAAGCATTCAATAATTTACTTCGTTGCTCTGGATCTTTTGTTTTAGCAATTTCTAAGCGTTCGAGTCTATATCGCTCTTGCATGATATCAACCTCATGCATATAAGCCTGTTGGATCTGAAATAAACGCTGTTCAGTTGCCAAAGCCAAATAAGCCTGTTCTTGCAGTAATTGCTGATTAAGAAGATCAACCGCTTTACTACGTTCACCTTTAGTCAATTCCAAATCACGACTTGCAGCAAATTTCTTCTGTGCAAAACTCTTTTCAAGTAATTCAGCTTCTGACTTTTGGAAATCCTCATAATCATCGAGTTTGGTTTTTAAAGCATATTTTGCAATGGCGATATCATTATCAGCACGCTCTTTGTATCGAGCAATGAGTTTTCCCTCTTCTTCAGTTGAGAATCCAGCTTTACGAATGTCTTTAATATCTTCTGCAAGTTGAGTTTCAATTCGAGTCTTTTCAGCTGCAACTGCAAGTGTTAATTGCAATTGATTTCTCGCAGCATCCTCAGCTTGTTTCTCAATATCCTGATTAGCCTTAAGTGTTCCCTCGCTCGCTCCTCCTTTAACTTTAGACATCATGGATGGTGCTTGATGTAAAAGCTTTAATACAACACCATCTTCAAAGGTCACAGTGCTGTAATAGCCACCACCTTTAGAATCGTAAGCTGTCTTAACATCCTTCACCGCGACATTCGTTGTGATTGGTGTTCCTACTGGCATCGCAAAATCAATTCCCTTATGAAAAGAAGAAGCCCCTTTTGTTGGGGCTTTTCGTTGTCCATAATCCGAACTGACTCGATACGATGATAAGGATTTTCCTCCTGCCTGTAATCTTGCCAAATGTTCTTTAGATACCTTTTGCCCATCACGTGATCCACCGTAACGGACATCCAGATGAGCACCTGTACCAATGCCAGAGTTTCCAGAAATCCCGATCAAGCGTTTTGAGATACTTACCTGCTCTTTTAACTCTTTGGTTCTGTCCCTTTCAGCTTTATTCCTGCCCTCAATGACATTTTTATTTTTTTGCTCAATTGCATGAACTCGAAGTGCTTCTTGTGCCAATTCATTGGTGAATTTCACATTATTCTTTCGAGCCCATTTCGCAGCCTCTAAAATAACTTTGATCTGCTCTTCAGTGGCATTCTTCGCTAATAATTGCCTCGTAAAAACAGCATCAAATTCTTGATCATACAATGATGCCCGAAAGTCCTTCTGAGCTTGTGTAGCAGCTTTTGTGGCTTTTTCATGTTCAGTCATGCTTTTACTGCCAACATCCACGCCCACAGCACCAATTTGAGCATCACGTCCTGCCAATACAGCTTCTTTTCCAAAGAGGCTTAATTTCTCTTTAGAGTTTTTAGCTTCATTCGCAAATTTAATAAACTGAGGAATATTTTCCTTTAATGCATTGTAAATATCTTTACTAATGCGCAGTTCATTGAACTTCTTTAATGCCTCCGTCATGCTGATTGTGCCACTTTGTGCATCCTCAACCACTTGAACAACTTCTTTATTTCCTGCATATAAACGCTTAATTGCAGTAAGTTGAATATTTATCTGAGTACTTGATTCTGCTAACGCTTCATTTTGACGCTTAAATGAAGCTGTCATATCCTCTATCGCATTGTCTTTTTCAATCCCTTTAAGCGCTAATAACTCCTCTTTCGCCTTTTTAGCAACAGATGCTTGCTCTTCCAATTTTTTGTTGGCTTGGGCAATCCGACTTTGCATATACATATAGCCAGCAGCTAAAGCAGCAACACCAATTGTTAATACGCCAACACCACCACCGACTAAATTGAATAATCTGGAACCTATTGCTTGGCTTGTATTCAATGCATTTTGAGCTGCAGTCTGTGCAGTCGTTGCGATGGTTGTTTGTTTCATTGCAAGGTTATGAGCAATCTCAGCCTGTGTTAAACGTATCGTTGCAGCTGCTCTTTCATTGCGTGTGGTTGCAGAATTATATTCAGCACGGGCAAGATTAACCTCTGTTGCAGCCAAGGCAGTCACTTGGCGTGTGCGTTGCACCTCTACTGCAGATAAACGAACTTGCGATTCTAACTCAGCAATCGTAGCGTTTCGTTTATTGATGCTTGCCAATATAGATGCTCTAACTGCAAGCGTTTGTGTTGCAATAACCTTGGTTAAATAAGCAACACCACCCAACATGGCCACATTGGAAACGGTATCTAAATTATCAGCCAGCGTACCGAGTGCTGCTGCCAACATCCCTGTTGCACTGGTCGATTCATTTGCTTTACCTAAATATTCAGTTACGGCGTTAGATAACTTTTGCATCCCATCCGCAAATGAGTTTTCCATATTATTGGCCAAAGCTTCATTTGCATCCTTGGTCTGAATGAGTGTTTTAATCAATTCAGTTAAAGATATTTTTCCTGTAGCACCTAGTTGTCTAATTTCAGATTCAGAACGCCCTGTCGTTTTTGCCATATCTGCAATGACATTATCCGCACCCGTAACAATTGAGATCCATGCATCTGCATCGACTTTACCTTTTGCCATCGATTTAGATAACGCATCCATTGCAGATTGAGCTTGATCTGCACGAGTAGCATTCGCGGTAAAGGCAAATGATAGTGAATCTGTCATATCCAGTGTTTGAGCTGTGCTATAACCCAATGACTTCATTCCACCTGACATCGACAAGTAAACCTCCTGTGCCTCTGAGAGCGCACGAAAGGTTGTATTTGCGGTAGACAACAAGCGGTCTTGAACTAAGTTATATTCTTGCGTACTTGTGGTTGCATTTCGGATACGCGCAGCCGTTTGTGTATAACCGTCTGCCATAGAAATCGCTTTACTAATGGTTAGATAACCAGCTACATACTTCGCCAGTTGCATCACAGCAGAACCATTCTTATTAAGTTGTGATTCTTGCTGTGCTAAATCCTTGGTGGTTTTAGAAGTGGATTCACCTAGTGATTTCGCTGACTCGCCTGTTGTTTTTAACTCTTTGCCTAGGGCAGCAGATGAAGTGCTTGATTTATTACCTTTTTCATATAATTTATCAAGTTCTTGGTTTAAAAGCTCAGCATTACGCTTAGCTTGCTCTGAGCTAATCTCAACAACTAAACGACTTTTCTGTTCTGTCATTTCGCTTTCCTTTAGACGTAAAAAAGCGCCTAAAGGGCGCTATTAGTTTAAACTATTTTTAAATTTTCCAAATAAATCGATAAGCCAGTTCATGTACAACATCCACAGACTTTTTGGAATTATTAGCTACAAAAAAAGTCTTACGAAGTAGGTGTAATTATATGATTTCAGAATCACTTAAATTCTTACAAATATTTAAATTAATCCTAAACCTGTCATTTACACCATTTATTCTCCAATTACCATATATTAAAGCTTGCACATTGATTCCAGCGTTATCCGATAAATTGTTTAACTTTAATAACTTTATGAATTTAATAGCATCATCATCTAATAAGTATCCGAGCTTTAGATCATTTACCAAAACCATTACTGCATATTGTTGATCGAAGTCCCTGATCAAAAATGCTGTAACAATCTGTTCTATAGAGTTATTTATTTTAGGACCAATAAGTTGAATAAAAGATTCTTGATAGATTTTCCCGCCATTGATTTCATGCTGAAATTTATTTTTCTTAATATGTCTAAATTTTCCAGATAACTTAAACTTTTCATTTGAGTTAACCATGAAAAAAAATGTTATTCCTATAACAAATACAACAAAAAATAATAACCACATAAAGCCCTCCTTATATAAAGTGATGGACTTCACCCAGTGTAACACTTAAATCCGTATATAGAAGAACATTAATAATACAAGATATGTGGTTAATAATTCCCCCAAAATAATCATTCTAAATATTAAAATAAAAAGGAATATATAAAGCTATCCTAAGGCGACTACATCTCCAATTTACGCATATGGGTAAAACGTCCATTTTTAACTTTATATTGATCAATCTGTGGTACTAATCGTTGAAAGTGTTCTGATGCAACGTGTAAATCTAAAGCATTTCGATCTACCCATTCTTCAATAAATATGAAATGTCCTTGGTCCTTAATATCTTGATGTAATTCATAAGATATACAACCAGCTTCTGTTCTGGTTTTTTCGACCAACTCTTTATAAAAAGGTAACACAGTTTCAATTTTATCAGCTTGAATAAAGTCTTCAGCGATTAGTTTCAGCATTACATATTCTCAAATATTAATATTTTGTGAATATAACAAGAAAGAAGAAACTAATCACTCATTAGTCTCTCTTATGAACCTTGTCTAAAAACAAATTATCCAGGACAAAAATACTCTCCCAAGAATGGTATTTTTCATGGTTATTTATAATTTATCGACATGGTGCTAATTCAACAAAACTTCGATAATTATTGGTGGTGATGAATTTTTTTCTAGTCGTTTCAGATAAAATCAATTTTTTATCTGATCTCATACCTCGAACAGAATCCAAATCAACTGATATCCATGAATACCTAGAAGGTAAGTTTGCGTTAGAGTAAGCATCCCCACCAATAATTTTCTTATTTAATGCCCAAACAAACCATAACGAATCTTTTGGATCCCCAGACCAACCCATCTTTTTAGCCTCCTGACTAGTCACGTAATCAATTGGTAGTCGATCAGTCTTATCAAAAGTTCTTATAGTTCTTATTAAAGTTGATGTATCTCTAATAGGTGTTAAACCCTGCTGACCTAATAATTGATTCACTTTTTCAACTTCAGCCTCACATGAAATTTCCGCCAAGGCAGAACTTGAAATCATAAAAGTGCTGGTCGCACATAATACTAAAAGAGCTTTCTTAATCATCGAATATTCACGCTAAAAGAAATCACTGTAATGTAACATTTTGAATATAAAAAGAAACCAACTAATTGCTAGCTTCTATTATGAACCTTGTCTAAAAACAGATTATCCAGGACAAAAATACTCTCAACAAAAATATGCATTTCACACGGCGCATCATGAAGATTGAGGTAAGCTTCAATCATGCTACTGTCTAAAGGTAAAGCAACACCAGTTTCATATGTACGTGATCGAGCAATCACATTAAAGGCGCTTAAAATCACATTGGCCACATAGCTATATTCAGGAGGTTCAGGAATCTTTACCCCTAACGCTTGGAGTTGTTTCTTTTGGTGTTCCGTCTTCCCGATGTCTGAGCTGTGCCATTGGTAGAGGGCTGTGACTTTCCCAAGATATCAGCTTTAACCTGATCTGCTTCGTTTTGAATTTTCTCTGCATGTGACATCACAAAGCCCCAAATCGCAACACCAATATCACCCATATTTAACAGCTTGGTTGCATTCTCTGCTGAATAGGTCTGTTCAATCTCTTGACCGTCTTCAATGAAAACAACACCTTTCCAGTCTTCTATCAAATGACAGGCTGTGGCTTCTAATAGTAACTCGTGATAAAGCTTATCTTCAGCACGTGCCATCGGTACATCATAACCCTTATGCGCGACTTGATTTTGCGCACGCTCTAAGGCCACACGATAAGGCTTGTAAGACTGTCCACGTATTTTAAACTCGGCAAGAATATTACCCTCTTCATCTTTATATTCTTTCCAAAGGGAAATATTTTCACTCTTTTGAATTTCGACTTTTAATGCCATGGTTCTTTGATCCTAAAAATAAAGCCCTTTATCGGGCTATTAATTGAATATGCTTTTATAGGCAAAGCCTAATGCACTGATTAGTGCTGATGTTCCAAAGAGAATCGCTGCAATTTTTGCTGCATTTGCAAGTGTAATTCCTGCTTGATCCACACCTTGCTCACTCATTTTCACCACCAACGAATAGCGTCCATATATGAAGGAAAACGAATTAAAAGGATGCAAATAAAAATAATTAATGCTGCATGCCAAATCGTTTTACGAACCTCTTTAGGGGTAACTTTTACAATTTCCACAGTAAACACTCCTAGAAACTTAAAGGTAAATCGGTTATCTTTGTCGGACATAAATGTTTTTCTGATCCTTATTTAAGTTTTGGAAATAAAAAAGCCCATGATTGCAGTCACGGGCTTTTTGCTTTTCTGTATTTCATATAAAGTTTTTACAGCTTCAAACGTGTAATTTTTGGTGATACACGAATATGGTTAAAGTTCACATCCAATGTAATAGTGTCTTCACCGCCACCGTCTGGATGGTTCGCTTCTGATACTTCGAGTTTCGGAAATTCAAAGGCATATCCATTACCACCACCCTCATCTTCAATTGAAAACTCTAATGGCATTGTGTCGCGTGATTTAACATAGTCTAAGTACGATGCTGATTGCGCTGAGAACATGTACTGCGTGTTGACTGTGATATCTACGATCTTTTCAAGGTACGTGGTCGCTGTGAGGCGTTTAGAACCAATACAGCGGATCGCTTCAAGATTATTATTGATAGAAAGCTCAAGCGTCTGCATACATGCTTTCCCAATAACCGTTTCACCATTTACTTTTAAATCACCGACATTCAATGCTGAAATTAAGACATCTTCGGGTACAGGTAATGGGTTAATTACAGGACTGGTAGAACTTCTTTCAAAAATAGTCCCAACCATTCCAAAGTTCGCCGTGATCTTTCCTGTGGTTGCAATGGATAAAGAGGCTTCACCGATACGGATACCACGATAAATAAAGATTTGTCCGATATCTTCAAATACTTTAACCAGGGTAAATGTCTTGCGAACATCTCCACCAAATAAGAGTACGCCTTGATCATCCCATTCATTCATGGCAACGGCTGACCAAAAGTCATCAAATAGACCGACTGATAGTTCTACCTCTAAGCTACCTGTAATTTCTGCTTCAGTTGCAAGTCCACCTTGACGAAAGCGATTATCAGCAACACTAGATGAAGTCTCAGTTGTCACAGACTCTGAAAGTCCATCTGTCACACGGCGGACGGTTTTCCATATGGGTGTATCAGGTAAGACCTCGGGTGTTTTTTCCTCTGCATAAAAGAGGCGGATTTTAGCTCCAGAACTCATTGAGCTCTCCTTAATTTAGACGTAAAAAAACCTCCTTTAAGGAGGTGGATGGGATTAGACTTACTTGATTAAGTAATCAATTTAATAACTGCTGAAATAGCTACTACTGCGCCTGCTAGGCTACCAACAACAAGAGATATTGATTTACCCCATGCCATGATAATGGCTACCTTTCCTGTATCTTTTTCGCTCATTTTTCCCTCTATACTGATATCGGGTTTAGTGTTACTATTGTTTAACTTCATTTATGTTTGTATTCCTTTGGGATATAAACAGCACAAGCCAAGAACTGCGAATTCTTGGCTTTTTGCTTTTTGTGGGTATGAAAACCACACAGACATGCATCAATAAATGATTCTTTAATTGCATCAGCTTTTTCGCCATTAAAACCAATCACAAGAAACATAAAGCCACGCTCAGTCATTGTATAAAAACCAGTATTTCTTTTTGTGTTACCTATCTGTTTGTTTTCTAAGGTAAACGCAAAATTGCGTTCACGGAACTTTTGAGAGCACTTCATATTTTTAATTGCTCTAAGCACATCGGAATGACGCTTATTAAAAGCTTGCCCTACTGCGTAACTGGTTGTTGTAGGTTCACCATTATCGGCTGTGACTACCGCTCTTAAATTTAACGTTGACATCATGTTCATAAGATTTCCTCTTATACACATGTTCAAAATAAAAAACTGGCAGGCGTATGAACATGAAAATACGCTTTTCAAACCGTCGTTCTAGCCAGTGCTTGCCATTTTTCAGGCATAAAAAAACCGCCCAAGGAGGACGGTTTAGAAAAAGAGTTGATTAATTAATTCGATATTCAAAAATCACATTAAACTGATAAAAGTCACCAGACTTACCCTGAAGAAAATCTCCTACCCTCCCCACATTGATCACGGAGCCTTGAAGTATTTCTAGGTGACTGATTTGCTTAAATTGCAAGTGTTCGATCCATGCATCAGCAAGCTTAGTTAATTCAACCGTGTCGTTATTTAAACGCTCAAAACACTGAATAATTAAATTACCAACTGTTCTTGTGCATGGTTTATTCCCAATACTGGCGATAAAAGACGGCGCATTTTGAATAGAAACCTCACACCATAAGCCATGCTCTGGTGGTTCAAATGGCTGATCATTTCCCATCTTTTGATTTTGAGTAAAAATTAGAGACTGATCTAAGTAATCAAAGCTATCGATCAACGTCATAAAAGCTTGTCGAGCTTGCTCATGTGTCATCATTTGTATTTCTCTTTGATTAAAGTAAAGGTAACACCGTAAATACCTAAAGGTGCTTGTTTGGAGTAACCATCTGCCGATTTAATGACAAAGCCTTTGCCTTTCACCCAACTACCTTTCTTCACAGGATTAGAATACCCGCCGTATTCCAATGTAGGTCCATACGGCGCATTGTTTTGGATATAGACTGTTGAGTACGGTACAAGCTGAGCAAGAACAGATAAGCCTTTTGATAATGCACTCGAACCAGCTTTATCGCTGATGTTAGGATCAAAGCCATGATCTTCAGTGTTGATACTTAAACGGTGATTTCCTTTAAATGCTCCTGAATCCACTGGTGATGCTTCAATCACACCCCGTAAGGCATCAATGGCTATTTTCTTTTGTCGATCGCATAAGTCTTTTTCTATTTCTTTAATGAAATTGACAGGGTTATTTGTCCAAGCCATAAAGCCCTCACTTACACTTTTCTTAGCTGTACTTTCCAAATGGTTTTGGCTGGATCTTGTCCTTTAAAAATCACTTTGAATCTGCCCTCTGTCGTTATCCACTCATCATTGATTAATGGTTCCGCCGTGACTTCATTTTGTAGCAAAGTGGCTTTTTTATCCGTTGCCAACACACCTAGATTCTGCACTTCATACTGGTTATAACTACCAAACAATACACCACGACCTGAATACGTTAAGGCATCTTTATTTTCGTATTGACCCGTAATTCGATTGTACGTACCGCTATTGATAATTCGTTCACAGGTAAAGGAATACACGGCGTCAGAAAGCTTGTTGTCAAAAGCTTTGGCTAATTTACCTTGAATCTTATCTCGCAGTCCCATATCACACCCGTGTTAAATAAATGCCATACGGCGTTTTAGGTTGATCCACTTCAATGGATGCAATCAAATCCAGTGCAATTTGCTCATAACTTGATATGGTCACACTACCATCTTGATATTCTTCTTCGGACTCTACGCCGTCTGCCTTAACTTTTTCTTTCTTTAAGGCTTGGCTTTGACCGTTATAAATGGCTTTGGCTTGAATCCCTTTGATGATTTCACATGCAGCTACTTGAAGATCATATGGCACTGGATCAAAACTTTGACCTGCATTTTTCTTCATCCATGTATTTGCGAGTAAAACAAGACGAGCTTTATCACCATCATCGGCGAAATCTGCCCCTAAAATCGCTTCTGCTTGTTCAATTGTGATAAAGCTCATGATGTTATCCCTTCGGAATGAGTGCCAATAATTCAGGCTTAGTTGAAGATGCTTTAAAGCCAATATTTTTATCAGCTAAAAATACTTTGATTTGCTCAATGGTCCAAGCTGAATAATCAATTGGTGTCACTTGATTTTCCTGTACCGCTTGTTCAGTCTCAACGGCGGTAGGTGCATCATTGGCAGACTGAGCACTATCAATAATGGCTTGCAATTCACCCACCTGAATGATCAACGCATCACGCTCACCAGTGACTTTTTCCAAGTCAGCTTTAATACCAACAACTTCTTGTTCTAGCCGTGTACGATCCTTATATACTTCATCGTAAACATCTTGTGGCACAACGCCTTTAAGCTGTGCATGAGATTGTTCTTTTTCAGCTATTGAAATATTGGCAATTGAAGATTTTTCAACAATACCTCGCACTTCAGCAGTAACCCCTAATTCTGCATAAGCTGCTTTAATTTCAGGATAATCACCATAAATCACGACAGATGAGGCATTACTATCTGGACGCTCAAAGTATTTGGGATTCATGAATAATCCATCTTCATTGATACCAGTGCTTTTCTTTGCATAAATAATTTTCATTTTTTTCTCACAAAAAAAGGGCTATAAAGCCCTAATCATTATTATTTGCCAGAAAGATCAAGCAATGTACCAGCTGTCATTTTGTTGCTGGTTGCATGTTTCTTCCAATTTGCATCAGCACCAAGCAATGCAAGTTCTGGATTTGCACCTTTGGATGTATCCCAAGAATAACCGAGTAGATCAAGGTTAAACGTACCTTCAGCACGCATACCGATTGCCAAGTTTTCCTCATCATTGATGTCGTACGCACGAAAACCCGGTGCTTGAGACTCAGTGACTGTGACCGCACCTGCTTGTAAGCCAAACGCATCATCATCTTCAATCAAGTCAGTTACTAGAACTGGCTTGCCTAATGTCCCCGGTAATCCACCATAAATAACAATTTCAGATTCACCGTAAATCTGATTAGTTAGTGCTTCATCAACAATATCGAAATATGTATCTGAATTCATAACCCACAGTGAAATGCGCCCAAACTTGTCTCCAAATTTACGCATCCCCTTAGTAAGAGCTTTTCGACCATCAGTCGCAATACTTCCTTTTGCAACCATACTAGGATTGCTTGTGATTGCTGCTTTAAGCGCCGTCAAGCTGTATTGCAAGCGACCAGCAACCAATGCATCCGCCAAGTCGTAACCGATAATTTCTGCAAACTCCTCAGGAGAACGTGCACGGCGTTTAAACGCCTCTTCTGTAGAAGCATATGGACCATATTTAAATGGAATTTTTACACCAACAGATTCCCCTGCACTAATCTTTTTATTGGTTACCTTTGCGGTCGAATTTACATTACGATGTTCAATGCTTCCGCCTACACGATAAAATGACTTCTGACTGAAATCACCCTGAATCACTTCATTTACATAACGAATTGCACCATTAGATGCTTCGTTAAAAACATTTAAATTGTCTTGTAAGCGTTCTAAATACGCCGTTTGCGCCAATTGATTATAGATAATCATGTCGCTATTTACAGTTGTAGTCATGATGACTCCTTATTTTTCAAGTTTTAAATATGATTCTTGCCCATGAGATCGGATGTAATCCGCTTTTGCTTTAGCATCCATTTCGCTACGCTTTAATCCTGTATTTGGATTGCCATGCCCCCCAAAACCACCTCCATTACCTTGACCGCCTTTCAAGATTTGGTCTTTAAATTGATAGCCATCAACAAGCAAGTTAAGTGCTTCATCAAAGTCAGCTAATTCACCAGGACGTGCACGCGAGAAAATTTGTTGGCCATTGTTGTCGTAAGCAACCACTTTGCCGTTTTCAACTTTGAAGTTACGTCCGAACTGCGCTTGAATCATGTCGGCTGGTACCGAGATTTTGTCTTTGATCATTTGTGATCGAGCAAAACCACCACCGATAAGTTCGCCGTGTAACTGATTTTGAAGATCATCACGCTGTTGCACGATCGGAGCATATTTTTCTTCTACTGCTTTAATCGCTTCGGCTTTGACTTTTTCGACTTCACCTGCATCAACAAGCTCTTTATCATCGTAATTTTTAACTGTGGCCAACGCCTTTTTAGCAGCAGCTGGATCATCAATTCCATCAAACGCTTTTAAAGCGGTTTCAGCTTTTTCTTTGCCTTCACGTGTGGTCTTCAATTCGCCATTCAATCGAGAGATTGTTGCGACCGTTTGCGGTGCATCAAATGCGACTTCGCTACCATCGTCATGCACATAGACAGGCTTTCCATCTTGAAGAACGACATTGCCGTTTTCATCTAATTTGAGTTTCATAAGTCCTTTGACCTTTTTGGTAAATTACAGGCATTAAAAAAGCACCTCGGAAGGTGCTGTGATTTGGATTGTTTATTTAAAATGTTGTAGGTTGTGCAACGGCGCGCACGAGATACATTAAGCCAGTTTGAAATTCAGTTTTTGCCATAGCAGCAAAACGCTCAGGGGTAGCATCTTCTAATCGTTTTAGTGTTTCAGGGTCTAATGGGTTAACTGCTGTATTTTGTGAAGGCTTAAAATCTTCCTGACCATACAATGCCTTCATACGCTGCTTATGCACATGTGTCTGTACTTTAAGAATCACTGCATCAATTTGTGGACCAAGTTCTTTGATCTCATTCATTAATGCAATTTCGTCAGCATTAAGCTCACGATAACCTGTAATTTTACGATGTTGGTTTTCCATTTCTTTACTCACAAAAAAGAGCCTACTGGCTCCGTGGTTTATTCAATAAGTTACTGCTCTAATCGTGGTTCATCTTCAAAACGAACGCCGTGTGCTCCCCATGCATCAAAAGTGACTGTGACTTTTGGTGGCATGCCTGAATGACTCTCAAGCACCACAGATGTCTGTCCTTGCAATAGTTCGCCTGTTTGCTCATCGTGTAGAGCCAACCCATTACCAATACGCTTAACGACCAGTGGTCGAGTTTTAACTTTTGTCATAACACCACTGCCTTTCGTCTCTCTTGCCCTAAGCTAAGCAACATCATTTGACGGCGCAGCGCATTCGCTCGAAATGGTGGAAGAATTAGATCCATGCTTAATATGTAGCTAATCTCATTAATATCTAAAACAGATGTGGTTAATTTAATCATTCGTTTCAAAGCTCCGTATTTCTATCGTATACAAGTCATTAAAATATCTTGATATTAAAAAATCCTTAGCTTTAGATTCTCTCTGAAAGTCTAAATCTAACTTTCTACATTGATCTTTGAATACTTGAAACTCTTCATCTGAATGATGAGAGCCCAATTCATGTGGTGCATTTTTTAAATATGTTTGGGCGAGTTCTAATACCTTAAGAGCTTTACATTCATCTTGTGTTCGATAAAACGCATGAAATCCTTCCTCATATTGCTCATAGGTTCCAACTTCATAAATTTTTATCACAACCCCAACCCCTTAAATGTTTGCTTGTCCAGTGCTTCCAACTCCTTAAGCGTATAAAGCTTACCTTCAGGATCTAGAAACTTTTCAATTGTGTAATCGCCGTTTTTATAAAGCTCAAACCGCTTTTTACCCAACCATTCACGCTGAAAGCTTTCATCCTGCACAGCAAACCATTCCTTAAAATCAGTATTGGCACTGACTTGACCAGCATCACCTGGTTTAATCACATAAGGGCGTTTTCCTACGAACTTTTCATCTTCATTTTCAACATATGGAACATAGACCGTTCGATTCCGTGGATGTACTGGAAACTGCGGACGACTCGGATCATCAATGTCATAGACCTTGCCGTCTTCAGATGCACAAAACTTACATGTTCTTCCGTCCAGTGTGGCTGATACTTTGAGCTTTTTAACGCCTAATGCCCGATAGGTTTCATCATACGCGGTATTACTCACATGACTTCGCGCTGTTCGAACAACCATATCAATCGATTGCCGAGACTGGTTTAAAATTCCATCCTCATACTTCAGCTTAGAAGTCCCCTTGATTCGCTGGGTAATCTGCTGATTCGTTTGCCCTTGGGAAATCCCATCACGTATCGCATATTCAACACGGCGACGTGTATTTTCAGCCATATCTGTGAACATCTGGTCAATCAATGCCCCACCAGAAAATGGCTTTTTACATGCCTGATTAAATATTTTTTCGCCCTGAGGTTCTTTGATTTTCTTTCCTAAGATTTTAGCTTGGTAATTTGCTTCATAAACAGATAAAGCAACACCAGACACCGCAAATGATTCAGGCAACGCCGTGACAATCGCATCTTGCCAATCATCCAAAATACGCTTAACTTCCTTGAGTTTTACTGTTGTATATCTTGCTCCTGATAGCGCCGTCTTTTCTGATTCACTTAATTCATCAAGCAAATCACGAAGCTGTGAAACCATTGCATTCGATTCACGGTTGAACTGTTTTAAGATTTCCATGACTTCATGAGATGAAAGCCGATACAGGTAAGCTTGGTGACGAATAATTGAATCTAATAATGAATCATCTTTATTCTTGGCCATATCATTCACCTGTTAAATCAAGCTTTCCTTCACGCTCAGTTTCTAAGTTCAATTTTTCTTCTTCATAGGTCTGTTTCGGGAACATGCCAGACTGGTTATATTCCCACCATGATTTAAATGAACTATGACCTTGTACGGCGCTTTCAAAGAGCTGTCGGGAGAGATCAGCCAGATAACCTTGCTTACTGAATTCTTGGCTGATTTCAAAGATAGAATCATCCTTGGTCAGTACATCCACATTCGGCATGACAAACTTGGCACACCAACGTAATGCAACCGATATAGCTTCGTTAGTATTCACCACACATAAAGACAAGACTGAATGTTGAATGGCGTCATCATTATCTGCCTCAGTTGCGGTCTTACTGGCTGAACCTTTCTCAACTAAGCGTGCACCCATTTCTTTCATCTGCTGCCATTTATCTTTCATGGCTTCACGCGAAAGTGTATTGGGTTGAACTTGTGCAATGCCTAATGTTCCATTCATGGGTATTGGCATCAATGTCTTAGAGCCTACATAAACACCGTTGTTTCGCGCCTCTTTAAACCATGCCCAATCCACGCCAGTAACATAATATTGAGGCTGTCCCATGTAATACGCTGATTCCTGAAAGTCAGCACTATCACGGTAATGCGCAAGATTCAGGTCTGTAAGTTCAAGTAATGGCGCATTGTCAATTTGTGCTGAGTTATCAACCGCACCGACAAAGGTAAATGGGATATAACTCCATGTATCGCCGTTATAATCTGTTGGGATTTTACGACCATTGCCAGTCCAAATCCCTTTATCAGACTTGGTATACACCTCAATGGTATAAACAAACTCACCTAATCCAACATCTTCTAAACGTAACACGCGATACTGCTGTTTTGATTCTATGCTGAAACCATCTTGACCACGCTCAGAGACACTTTCACTAATGACAACCAAATTGAGTTTTGTTTGATTGCCAATGGTAATCGTATCCCAATTAATCACAGCTTTTGCACTAAGCAAATGAATCATGGGATAGGCTTGTCTGATCTTTTCCTCAGCACGATTGCGTGATGGTCCAACATCAGGGAAATCAACATATAGCGCACAGCGATAATGCTTCAACACATGACGTATCGTGGATTGTGAAAGTTGATACAGACTGACACCTGAACCATTGGCATTACGCTCTAAATGTTCCAATTCAGTCGGATATTTAAACGTCGGATCGGTGGCAAAGGCTGCACCAACCAAACTGCCTAAGGTTTTACCTGTCACGCCGTAAAAGACTGCACGTTGAAGATATGAATCATAAAAGCCCCGTGCTTCCGCACTTGTATCTTGTGGATTATTGCGAGGTAAATAACTTTCTCTTTTGTCTTTAACAGCTTTCTGCCCTTTACAGACATCATCGACTTGTTCCCACAACAAGAGATTTTTTACATATTCAGGATGTTTAAAAGTGACATCACTCATCGAGCAAACCCCATTGTTGGAAAGAACGGCGTAAAGCCTTCATATAAATCATTAAAAGCATCAGAAGCCGCATCCACTTGGTCTTTATATTTACCATTTGGAAAGTTTCTCAGCTCATCCTTAAATTCTTTGTTCCAATCACCACGAAGCATTCGAACATTGCCTACATTGACCTGTGCTGCGAATGGCTGTGCACGTGTGACCTTATCGCCTGATACAGGCAGGGCAACAACGTTGTAACCAGCCAAGAGCTTAGTAAATGATTTGACTTGTGATTTCCCTGCTTGACCAGGATCTTGTGGTAATCGCACCGTGACAGAGGTTCCGTCTAAATCCGCAGTACTTTTAATACGTTTATTCACATTCTCGGGACCAAGCTGTTCACGCTCTATACCAAAGATATAAGTGAATCCATCACTGGCACTTGCCATACCAACACCTGCGGTATAAGCACCCTCACCTTCTGAACTGGCTAAATCCCATGCACGGGTCTTTTTAACAATCCCTACCGGTAATGCATCTACAATTTCAATTTCATCAGGCTTAAAAAAACCACCTGCTGGTGGTGCTGGACGCTGTCTGTATTGCCCTGCAAAAACATACGGCGCAGCTTTTTCCATTAGTGTGAGTTTTTGTATATTATGCTTGGCTGGCCAGAGTGCTGAGCCATCTTCTTGAATCGCAGATAAGCAAATATGCTCCCATACTTCGCCATTTCCCCCTGCAACAGCTACGCCGTCCTTTCTATCACCTAACAACCATCCTGCTAAGTCTTCCTCATGCAAACGCTGCATAATGACAATGATTGGGGTATCTGGTGAATTGGTACGAGATTCAAGTGTATTTTGGAACCAATCAATCACACCTTCACGAATAGTTTTAGATGATGCCTCATCTGCCTTGTGTGGGTCATCGATAATGATGCATCCACCAAAACCTTGTCGCATCTTACCGGCACCAAAACCTGTAATGGTACCGCCAGTACCTGTGGCATAGCACACTCCACCTGCCGCCGTGCGCCAGTTATCTTTGGCTTTACTGTCATCACGTAACTTTAGATCGGGAAAGACTTTTAAATAAGCTTCTTCTTGTACTAAGTTGCGAGTCTGGAATGCATTGTTTGCAGCAAGCATAGCTGAGTAGCTGATATGAATAAACTCGCAGTCTGGATTTTTACCCAATGCCCAAGCCATAAAATTAATCACGGCGATTTCAGTTTTAGAATAACGTGGCGGAATATTAATAATCAGTCGTTTAATTTCGCCGTTATACACTTTCATCAAAGCATCACACACTTCACGATGATGCCAGTTATGCATCCATTTATAGCCACGACGTTCTTTGAACATATAGCGTGTGAAAAAATATAAATCTTCTTTAGCTTCAATTTCAATTGCCAAGTCACGTGCAGGGTCAGTAGTCATCCACAACCTCCTGCCGAGCTTTGAGATAATCTTCTTTAGGCACAGATACAGCTGTTTGAATCGATTCAAGTGGTCCACCATCTTTGCCTGTGATTTCTATTTTTTTCTCGTAATGTCCTTTGACTATTTTTTGAATCTGATCAATAAGCTTAATTGCCAATACAGTATTACTTTTCTTAGACATTAAGAGATCGCTGAGAATCTGCAATTGAGTGATGTCATTCGCCCCTACAATGTTATGTATAGGTTGAGCTAAATACTCTTTACGCGCCTCACTAAATAAATCAATAAATTCTTGTGATAAGTCCGCACCTGCAACTTTTGTTGGATCATATGTTTCGACTTGTTGTGGAGATACATCAATGTTGAATTTTTCCTTGATGTCCTTTACTACCTCAGTCGGTGTCATAAACTGTGCAAGTGACCGAACAATAAAGACTTTTTCTAGTTTTTTAAGCCTTGCCATAAACCACCATCCATCAAGGTACATCAAGGAAAGTGAGCAAAAAAATTTGAAACTATCCTATTACACATGTCCCACAACACGCAGATACATTAAAATCAGATACAAACGGCGGATTTTTGGCGATCTCGACTAAGCGTTTTACATTCTCACTCGCTCCCCAACGTCTCACTACGCCGTAGAATTCTTCAACATCGTGACCAGCTAAGTAATGTTTAGGTAAGCCCGTCATTTCACTGTAAATCGCTTCACCGTCTTCATCTCGTTCAACGCCGATGTGATACAACTCATGTTCGATCAAGGCACAGAAATCATGATCAGTGGCTTGTTCGCAGAATGAAGCATCAACCGTAACCAAGTATTGAGGTACAAAGCCGTACCAATCACGCATTTGTTGTTCTTGTCGTGCCTTTTTCCACCCACCTTGGTTAAACATCACCTTTTCACATTGACCCAATACCATGCGTTTCTTAGCCACGGCGGCAGATGATGCCCATGCAAAGGCTAAGAACTCTTCATTGTCATGTAAGAGCTCAGCAATATGATCATGATCAGGATTATGTAAGTGACCGCCAACCGTTAAAAAGTTAGTAACAACCCATTCTTTTAAATCGATTGCAGGAGCCAAACGAATAGCTTCTTCTTCCTCAGCTTGATCAATGAGATCCGTCGGTGGAAATGGTCTGATTTGGTCCATAGTAATTCTCACCAAGATATTATAAATAATTATATTTTGTGCAGATTATGTAGCCATACTTGAATTCACAGGACAATAAAAACTCAGTTAAAGCAATCTAAATCAATAACTAATATATAGCTGAATTTATTAATGAAATATCATGTCGATATAAACACTCACTACACAACAAATATCCACTCACGACTCCCATAATTGCCTTAGTGTAAGTGTCATTAAATCCGTAAGGTGAATACTCCTTCACAAAGTAAAGAAGAATTAAAATGTCAGATTTTAAAAATTTTTCAACTAAAGCTAGTCATCAAGCATCAAATGTTCAAACTAACGAACAAGTGAAAGAACACGTACCATCTTCCCAACCAAACCCCACCCCGGCAAATACGCCACCACCAAGCACTGATCAAAAAGATAAAGGAGTTCAACCTAATCAAAATGTGCCTAACAAAAAGTAAGATATAACTGATTTAATTTAAAGACTAATAAAGTTTCACATAGTGGATGTGAAGCTTTATTTTTCTACTCTGCTTAATATCTTTTGAATCACATAACCCGAATAAATAGAATCAGGATGGAACCGCTCAATCTTGTAACCCATATCTTCAGCAAGATCATACTTATTAAATGAATTCGCTATCTTTTTTCCACCACGGCCTACAGCCCACGGACTACCCACAATCTCAATAAGAAGATTTAGTTTCACAATATAAAAATCAAAGCGCCAATTTCGAGTTGATTCAAATTGAAATTTTCTGCGATAACCAATGAGATGTTCTTCTAATTCTTGAAATAAGGTTTCTTCAGCTTCTAAATATTTTTGAGTTGCCTTAGGCAGTGGTCTATTTCTTAGTTTTGGCTTGAGTGGCTTCTTATTGGTTAGGGCTTTGTATTGGTTAATTTCCATATTTCACCCATAAAAAATCACCCGAAGGTGATTTTCATAATTTTTAATTCAAAATAGTAAATAGCTTGTTTACTATTGAATAGATTTTCGCTTTAACTTGCTTATTTAATTTATAGAAATACGCAACCAACCCAATAAATAACAAAGCATAAATAATCAAAATCCACAAATAGTTTATCACCAACATAAATAATGAATGATTAAATGCAGCCGCATCAATGTTGAATCCAAAGCTGTTTGCATAACGACTCCCGAAAAGAAATAAACAGTAAATTAAAACAGGAAGTCCTAACAGTCCCGTTCCTAAGTTTGCAAATTTTGTTTTTGCATTGAGATTACTAAATTCATTACCACCAAGATACTTTTCAATCTCTACTATTTGACTATTTAGATCATCTTTTGAGGTAATTGGAAGACGATACTCATCAATTGCATGATGTAATTTTTTTAATAATTCAGCATTGTCTAAAGATTCACTCAAAATTTGAAAATTACTCATGATACTGTTTCATTTTTACAAAAAAACGCAATGTTATTAGCTGAAGTCAAATTTATCTCATATTTTTACAGAAAAACTACTTTTTAATATTAATTTCAGTGGAAAAAATTAGTCTATTTCCTCTAGAGAGGAAAAAAACCACCTCAGAGTGGCTTCAATATTTTCTGTAGATATTTTTTAAAATCTCATTATATGAATCACATTAACATCTTTCAGTGAAGCTTTCTTACACACATGTATTACCAAGTAACGTTCAGAATAGCCCGTATTAAATTCTCTAATAAGCCAATAACCATTTTTAACCTCTGTACTTAAATCCTTTGTATAGATTATTTTTTTCCGAATATCAATTTTACATTGGCTTAATTTATATTTATTCTCGTTAAACCCAAAAACCGTGAGAGTTGCATCATACTTATTCATAATAATGTTTATAATTAATTAGTTATGACTATCTTATATCACAAAAAACAAACAAAAACCTGACAATATATTACATAATTTTTCATATAAATTAGAATTGTAGTATATGAATCGCAACAACCCCATTTAGTGCTATTTTTGCACGTACATGTATCACTAAATAAGATTCTATATAACCATCCTTATTCTGTTTAAATAATTTATCACCTTGCTGAATACTAATACTCAAATCCTTTGTATAAATAACTCTCTTGCTATAATCCATTCGACATTGCTTCAATTCATATCGTTGATTATCAGGCCTAATAACAGTAAAAGAAGCGGTATATCCACTCATGCTTGGTGTTATTTCTTTTCAAAAAATATTTAATTATTTTAATTATAAATTAGATAAAAACCTATATTTAGAAAAATAATGATACAAAAGACTAGATAGTCGAATGCGACTTATTGCATCACAACCAATAAAGAAATCTACCATTCCTACTAAGATATATGTCACTAATAGCGTTTTACAAACAACTCAAATTCCCTTGATTACCATATTTTTAATTAATGCTGGTCTATTTCCTTAACCTTAAAGCAATTTTGACAGACTCCTATATCCCCATCCTTACAGTGGTAGATTTCAGTAGCCCCATGAAAACCAAATAGACACTTAAAGTACTTAAACATAGCTTTCCCCAAAGCAAAAAGCCCATCTTTCGATGGGCTTTAATATAACTAGTGAATTACCATAACTTCGTCCACTATAACAGAAATATGCCATATCTTGTCCGGACAGTCAAATCCTAATCAATTCTGAGTCTTTTATCATGCCCAGCTAGATAAAACTTACCTGCATATAACATCGCATCAATTGATGTTTTTCCTAAGCAAAATTCAGCACCCATCTGGCGTAAAGACATTCCACGCACATTCTTTTCAATAAATAACATCACGGCGCGTTTAGCTGAATCACACACAGTTGTAGACTTTTGAAAATCAACTATAAGCTTGCGCACCTGTTCAGCTTCAAAGTCATTAACTTCACAAATCAACTGATCCTTTCTTCTATTGGCCATATCTTTATTGTTTTCTAATACTAGCCAATAAATTTGATTAATACTTAAATCATCAGGTTCATTACCGCTTTTCATGCGACAGGTTTGAATATAAGCACCATACTGTTTAAGCCATTCTTCTGCTGTAAATTTAGACCAATCCATTGTTTGTGTTTTCAACATCGCATTCACCCCAAATCCCCTACCATCTTCTCAATCTGCTGTATCGCTAAACCTGACTTCACTTGCTCTGTACTAAACCGTATCACCTGATAACCCAACATGACTGCTGCGTTATACTTCTCCATATCTCCTAAATAACCTTTTCCCCTGGTATGCCGTCCGTTACTCCAAATACCGCCCTCTACTTCAACTAAAATCTTTTTGTCTACTAAGTGAAAATCAGCTCTCCACTGTCTTGTTGAATGAAACTTAAATTCCTGCTCAAATTCGATCTTGTACGACTTCAATTGCTGAGCAAGCGTTGCTTCACCTTCGCTAACAACACGTTCTTTCTTAACAGCTACACGGCGTTTACTGCGCCGTGGTTTTGCATACTTCTTTTTGTATTCAGTGATTGAGATGCTGGTCACTGTCACCTCGCAAGGTTTCAAATATCTTATTAGCCATACTTGGGCGCATAATTGTGCAATTATCATCCACCAACACTTGAAGTAAATCTTTGATTTTTTTTATCTTAAGCTCATTACCTTTAATCAACTCAGACTGTTGAACGCTAACCATTTGAAGCTCTTTCTTATCTCTTTCTAGTTGATTTTTTTCAAAAGTCACTCTTCTATACTCATGTTGAAGTTTCAGTAAATGATTTTTATTTTTAGTATGTAACGTTTCTAGTCGCCTACCTGCCTTAATTTCTTCCTCCGTAGCATGTCGTATAAGTTGCCTACCTACTGAATAATTACTTATGGAATTAAACTTCAATGTTTTTGGTCTACTTTGTTTTAATGTAATTGTTTCTACTTGAAACAATGTATTAATAACGCCCTGATCCAGGACAACAAAATCATTAATTTCATAAAAGTTATTGCTCTTACGATATTCAACAAGCTCTTCTCCTAATGTATTTATGGAGATTAGATCTTTTTCATGTAATGATCCCATAACCTCAATCCATCGACTCTCCTTAACTGACCATCCATACCCACAGCCATCAAAGTATTCATCTTTGGTTACTGAATAGTATTTAGGATAGGTATCATTATCTTGCTCAGGTCTATTAAGATAAACTTTTTGCGCATTTTCATACCCTCCTAAGCTTTCAATTAAACTCATAACACCCCCCATTGTTCTAGTGTTTAACCATTGTTTCCATACAACAATGCATAATATTTCATTACATTTAAAATATGATCTGCTTAGTAGAACTTTACCGTATTGATTGACCACAATATGCTCTACATTCGCACTTAAATCGTTTTGGACTCTTGAAAACGTACAATCACCCACCACACACCTCCGCATTACAATAAATACAGAAACCATCATTCAACTTGAGTTGCTCGGTAGTGAATGGTTTGTCGCATGACCAACATTTATTTTGATCTAGTCTTTTGCCTACTTGGATTTCTTCAGGAGTGGCATGTCTAAATTGCTGCGAAACAACAATTTGACAATTACAACGCATAGGCTTCCCACTTTTATTAATCGGAGAAACCTCAATACATGGAATAGTTGTATTTAAAACAGCACCCACGACCCATAAACTTTTGGAGTTAGATTTTTGATGAATGCTTCCACATTTAACAATCAAATCCCCAGCCTCATAAAAATTGTGCTCACGGCGGTATTGAAGCAAGGCGTCAAGTAACTGTTGTGTTGGATGTACTACGCCCGACTCGCACTTAGCAATCTTGCTTGCTCGCTCATACCCACCCAAACGATTAATTAAATCCACCGCACACCTCCAATCCATACGTATTGCGGAAAATAGCAAACACATCAATCACACTAAGATTTGAATTTCTTGTCCAAGACTCCTCAATATGAAAGCCATATTCAGAATCATCTTCAACTTCGATATATTCCACCAAAGTGTCTTGAACTAGACCTGTGAGATAAGCAAATGGCTCTACTTCATCAGTCCAACACTCCTCTCTAGCTTCATGAGTTACATAAATAATCCAATCATTTGAGAAGAGATCAAAATCTTCTTCGGGGCACAAACCGCATCCAATTAATAAATCCATAGATTTTTTATTAAGTTTTTTTATTTGTCTTTTATTCACCGCACACCTCCCAATTCTCATCATCATTCAGCGCATCTTCTTCAGCACGGCGATGTAATTCATTCCATTGTTCTTGTAATTCCATCTCGTCATCACTGTGAGCAATAGAGCCATTCAACTTGTCACGAAGCGTTTTAAAATCATCATTGATCATGAGTGATTCCCTTTTTTATTCTTTGACTGCGTTTGTATGCGCTCGCCTTGTTACAGCTAAAGCAATTATTTGTACTTACATAACGTAATGTTGCACCACACACCTTGCACGGCTTTCCGTGATAATGCAGAAGTCCACTAACCCTTGCTTTCTCTCTAGCAAAAACATCTGGGCGATCCTTTCTTGCATGAGCACTAGCTACAGAGGCAGACATAATTGCTCGCATTTTTGCTGTCGGTTTTAATGCTTGAGTATTATTTGAAAATTCACATGAATATCCCAAAGGCAGCACTTCAATACGGCCGCCAGAATCTAAAAATTTATCAATCTCAATGCTGAGTGCTTGGGAGGTTATTTGTTTACTGAGTATGCTCATGCCACCGCCCTCAACTTGATATACATACCAAAACTACGAGCCTCTTCTTCTAACTCAGAAAGCATGTCATCTAAGCCAAATTGATTGAGACGCTGCGCCAAGTGACGGATGAAATTTTCCTTTTCTTCATTCATATCCTCGTCACAACTACACTCTTCACATTCATGCGTTTCACATTCGTAGCACTCGTACTCATAACCTTTTTCAGTTATTTCACTTACAATTGTGCTTAAGTCAGAATCGCTTGCAGACTCAATAAAATTAATTACGTCTTCCAGTGTTGCGCTCATGCCCCACCCCCAACTTTCACTACAACCGCACCAATCAACATGAACACGAAAAGAAAAGCTTTATTGAGTTCTTTCACGACACCACCTCGCAAATCTCAACTTTTAGATCAATCAACAACACATACTCACCAAGCGGCTCACTTGCATTTTCAACATTAAAAAATTGACAAGATTCTTCATCAAAGAAATAAATCTGATCATCATGTGCATCAGCAAAGCCATAGACTTTCTTTTCAGGGAAATAACAATTCGGGCAAGAAGCTCTGGTTAGAATCTCACTTGTGATAATTTGTGCTTGACCAAGACCACCAACTTTTTGAATTAAACTCACACCCCACCCCCAACTCTCGAATCTGCCCAATTACACTCAACCACTGTGAGTCCGTCATGTTGAAACCTAGACCAAAGACGATCACCTAAATCTTCCTTAAGCTGCTGCACTGTTAAATTTGAAATAAGCATCGTTGGTTTTTTAGCGTCATAACGTGCATACAAAACCTTGTGAACTAACTGCAATCTGTTCTCATGACGATCATGCAAGCCATATTCATCAAGAATTAATAAATCCGTATCAGTGAATCGGTGAATCGCATTTGCTTCGCTGTCATCCGCTTTCTTCCATGCATTTGCAATATCATTCGCCATATCTTCTGAAGTGATGTAACGAACATAGATACCCTTGTTCAAAAGTGTTCTAGCCGTTGCACAGCTCAAATGCGTCTTACCAGTACCTGTCTTACCCGACATGATTAAATTACGCTTCTGTCCTGCAATCATTGATTTTGAAAATCCAATACATTCCGCTAAAGCATTCTTTTGACCAGATATTTTTGCTATGTAGTTCTTAAATCCACTTTCAGCATGGCGATTTGGAATCATGGCCCCTGCAAAATGTAATTCACGTACTTTTTGATCTACGGTTTTTTGGTGCTCTTGGTTTTTCTGATTCACAAGGTTTTTTGCACACTCAGGGCAAATTTGATTAGGACCTGCTTGAACCTTTTGAACATTGTGTTCAGTGCAGAATGATTTCGCTTGTTGGAAACTCATAGAAAATTTAGCGTTCATACAAAATCCTCTGGTATTTCAACTGGAGCCACTTCACCTTGAAACTGTGGAATTGAATCCCAAGCATCGTTGACGTTACGAGATGGTTTTTCAAAACTACGAGTTTTCGCTTTCGCGCTACGCTCTGATTTCTCGAACTCCTGAATTAACCAAGATGCAAACTTTCGAGTTTTTTGGTTTTCAGTGAGGTAAGTTTTGTTTTCCCAATGAGCATTGAAATTTCCTAAGTGAAATTGGAAATCAGTCATTGATAAAATTTCTTCTGCTCGGTTACTGAATTTTGTCTGAACAAGAATGTTTTTTAAGAATTCGAGATCAGGATTCCACTGCTCACAAATTTCGTTTTTTTCGGGTGCGTTTTCTTGAGTGTGTATATCTGTAGTAATCTCTGTAGTATTCTCTTGTATAACGATCTGACCTTTTGGTTGCTCCCGATCGACTATTTGGTCTGTTCCCGAACATACTTTTGAGGTGTTCCCGAAATGACCTTTGGGAAGTTCGGGAAATTCTGTTTCAGCATTTGGGGAATTGACCTTTTGTTCTTCCGCGAAAATCACCTCAGAAAACCACTCATCAAAGCGTTCAGTATTAAATTTAAAAAACAAACGATGATCTAAACGCTTATACGTTTCTGAAATTAAACCAAGACTCACTAGCTTTTTTCGTGCACTGACTTGTTGTTTATATGACAAGCCTGTTTCTTCAGTAATTTCTTCTGAAGTCTTATAAACACCGAGTGGGTTATCAGTCTTATCAGACCAAAAAACCATTTGGCCTAAGAAGATTCCAGCATTAACACAACCAAGATATTTTGATAATTTCGGGAAATACGCTATCGGCTGACCAATGCCACGAATAGATAAGATATGGCTCATTGCTCACCTTCCATCAACTTCACATAACCGCCAAATGACTTAATCAAATTGGCATTGATTAGACTTGTTGCAACTTGATGTGCAAGCCATTGGGTAATACGGAAACGCCGTGCCATTTCTTGAGCGAATTCCTCTTTAGTAATTGCAGCATTATTTTCGTCATAGCCTTTGCTACGAAGATTGTCTTTATTACGGTTAATCAACTGAGTCAGGATTTCTAAGGCAGGTTCATAAAAAGATTGAATACTCTGCGTATCTTTGTACTCTTGTTGATTTCTAAATTGACTATTCATGAAACCTCCGCAAGTGCTAATTCAGTTTTAGATAGACGGCGGTTGGCTTGGAGTTCAGATGGTGTTGCTGTACGGATCTCATTCACAGCTAACCAACAAAAATAATCACCATTTGGAATAGGTCTGCATTTAATAAATTCTGGATATGTTACGTGTGCTAATTCCCGAACTTCAAAAAGCACGGGATTAATCGCATTACATAAAGAAACAATTACATCGCCTACTAAAAAATCTACGCCGTTGTTTTGATTGGTTTGTTGTGG